>CAWCTR010000007.1:0-642042 GCA_963798485.1 uncultured delta proteobacterium
CGTGTTTAGCTCCCATGTGGGTTCATGAAAATTTACCTAGAACCCATTTAGACCGGAAAAATTAAATAATATACGGCTGATATTCGTTAAATGGGAGAATGAACGAAGGAGAAACTAACAAGCATCTTCGTGAACAGATTGAACAGTTAAAGCGTGAGAACGAGTTGCTTAAGGCAAAAGTCAGCGAGCTTGAAGCCCGGCTAGCCAAATATGAGAATGCACATACCCCGCCGAGTCTAAGGCATGGCCGCAATCGTAAAAAGGATCAAGATAAGAACAACCATGGAAAACCCGGTCAAAAGATCGGACATAAAGGTGTAACGAGACCTTTTCCAACACCGGATAGTCAAATAGAAGTCACAATGGATCGATGCCCAGATTGTGGGGCAGCTCTTGGCACTCCCTTCAAAATAGAATCGAAGATTATTGAGGAAATTCCCGAGCCTCAGCCTATCATCGTCATTGAATACAAAATTGCGCATTATAAATGTCCCTCGTGCCTGAAAGAAGTTGTTGCAAGCGATTCAGGCTGTCCACATGAAGGCAAATTCGGAAACAACGTAATTGCGCTGGCGACGATACTGAAATATGAGGATAGACTGCCTCACAGAAAAATCCATGACGCAATGAAGAGATTGTTTGGGTTGAAAATAAGTCCTGCTACGATATTCGATTTAACTCGTCGCGCTGCTGATGCGGTTCGATCGGAATACGATGCAATTTTAAGCAAGATTCGTAGTGCCTCGATCCTGTACGTGGATGAAACTTCAATCCATGTTCAGGGAGAAAAACATTGGATCTGGACATTTACTACACCATCTGAGACATTTTACGTGATTCGAAAGAGTCGCGGCATGAAAGTCCTGATGGAGGTTCTGACGAGGAAATTCACTGGCATAATCGTATGTGACGGGTGGAAACCGTATGTCAAATTCACAAAACGCTTGCAGCGGTGTTGGGCACATCTACTTCGAGAATCTAAAGACCTTTCCGAGAAGTTCGAGGAGGCGATTCCTCTGCATAAAGCGCTCAAGGAGCTTGATGGCCCCTCCCCCTTATGAATCACTGACCAAAGCTCTGGAAAACGATCCACCGCCAGAAGTCCGGATGGATCTATGGCACTTGGCGCGAGAAGCGCTACAGCATTCGATAGTGAAAGAGTACTCTGTCGAGAAAGTCCAGAAATTCATCGGCAAAATCAGCAACGGATTCGAGTACTGGTTCACGTTTATCATTCATCCAGGGGTAGAGCCGACTAATAATAGAGCAGAAAGGGCGTTGCGACTTCATGTCGTTTTGAGAAAGATATTGGGCACGCTGCGTAATGATAAAGGGACATCGATTCATGAGCGAATCATGACGATACTGGCAACATGTGGACAAAAAGGGCTGGACAGTCTCCAAATGCTAACGGCGAAGCTAGCGAGCTAAACACATACCTTTTCAGAAATGGATAGTGGGCATGGACACAACTTCGCCAAAGAAAGCTTACATGTTTCAATGGAGCCACTTCTTTTCAGAAATGGATAGGCAGATCAGATTAAGGAAATCGCTAAGATCTTCGATCTGTTTCAATGGAGCCACTTCTTTTCAGAAATGGATAGAAAGCTTATTCCAAGGGAAGAATGTCTTCAGGAAATAAAGTTTCAATGGAGCCACTTCTTTTCAGAAATGGATAGACGGGGAAAATTCCCGCAAACTACACAATCCATAAATTGTTTCAATGGAGCCACTTCTTTTCAGAAATGGATAGGATTGCCAATGGCTATTGCGTGCGGTTTGTCCAGTTCGTTTCAATGGAGCCACTTCTTTTCAGAAATGGATAGGGCTCGAACGGAATTCTGAAGTATTTCAATGTAACATAGTTTCAATGGAGCCACTTCTTTTCAGAAATGGATAGACTTGATGGTATGGCAATTATCATCAGGCAAAAAGGGTTTCAATGGAGCCACTTCTTTTCAGAAATGGATAGCTTTCCTGACCCCTGATATGTTCTCCATGATCAAGGCGTTTCAATGGAGCCACTTCTTTTCAGAAATGGATAGGTTTTCTTTCCAACGGGTACCGATGGAGAGATAACGCTGTTTCAATGGAGCCACTTCTTTTCAGAAATGGATAGATCAATGGTAGTGCTGGTCGTAGCAAGTCTATTCCTTACGGGTTTCAATGGAGCCACTTCTTTTCAGAAATGGATAGCGGTTTCCCACCTTCAATTCTATAATATGGTGAAACGGTTTCAATGGAGCCACTTCTTTTCAGAAATGGATAGACGATCTAGGTCAGGTTCGACCCGGAAAAGGAAGGGTGTTTCAATGGAGCCACTTCTTTTCAGAAATGGATAGAGTGCCCCAATAATAGAGTTATAAGAATAATTCCAAGTTTCAATGGAGCCACTTCTTTTCAGAAATGGATAGCTTTTCCCAGCATCCTTCTGGGAAAATGTAAGCAACGCGTTTCAATGGAGCCACTTCTTTTCAGAAATGGATAGGCCATTAATGAAGGAGATCCGTCCGTATACCTTGTCTGTTTCAATGGAGCCACTTCTTTTCAGAAATGGATAGATGAGTGGGTCAGGGGAGGGCATCTAACACTGAACATGTTTCAATGGAGCCACTTCTTTTCAGAAATGGATAGGCTATACTCTGCTATCCCCTGCGATTGGAGCTTCCCTAGTTTCAATGGAGCCACTTCTTTTCAGAAATGGATAGGGAAAGTTTTTTCTTGACGCGGGAGAAGGCATTTTTGGTTTCAATGGAGCCACTTCTTTTCAGAAATGGATAGAATCATATAAGGTTGTCCAAGATTGTATGAAGGGTACGTTTCAATGGAGCCACTTCTTTTCAGAAATGGATAGATCCTCTTTTATTTCGGCGGTGTTGATGCCGTTGGGTTTCAATGGAGCCACTTCTTTTCAGAAATGGATAGGCAGTTAGCCCCAATCACCTGAAAGCAAACGTGTGGAAGTTTCAATGGAGCCACTTCTTTTCAGAAATGGATAGTTATTTACAGGAGCAACAGATCGATCAGCTCAAGATTGTTTCAATGGAGCCACTTCTTTTCAGAAATGGATAGGGTAAAGCCGGTCGAATGGATGACCCAAACAGCATACTGTTTCAATGGAGCCACTTCTTTTCAGAAATGGATAGCGATGGAGAGGATTTTTCTTTGATCTCGGATGTGGTTTCGTTTCAATGGAGCCACTTCTTTTCAGAAATGGATAGACCAGCCGTATGCGTTTCTGATCTCTTTATTCGCTCTAGTTTCAATGGAGCCACTTCTTTTCAGAAATGGATAGAGGCCCGAAAAACGAGAACTTGACAAAATAATGTCGGTGTTTCAATGGAGCCACTTCTTTTCAGAAATGGATAGGAAGTGTACCCAATTCCTCCCGCCCCTTAAAAGGAGCGTTTCAATGGAGCCACTTCTTTTCAGAAATGGATAGAAAGGTATCTTTGGGCATCGACTTAGTTAAATGAGAATTGTTTCAATGGAGCCACTTCTTTTCAGAAATGGATAGATTATGAAGTACGCCGTAGCAGTTTTAATTCTGCTTCGTTTCAATGGAGCCACTTCTTTTCAGAAATGGATAGAATGATACTCAGAGACAAATCATTAATCTGCGATTGATGTTTCAATGGAGCCACTTCTTTTCAGAAATGGATAGATCTCCGCAACACAGAAAGTAGTAGCCGAGCATGGACAAGTTTCAATGGAGCCACTTCTTTTCAGAAATGGATAGTTCGCCTTGAAACGGGCATTAAAAATGTATAGCTTGAGTTTCAATGGAGCCACTTCTTTTCAGAAATGGATAGGTTGCAATCTGGTACCTATGCACTGCAATAAATATGGTGTTTCAATGGAGCCACTTCTTTTCAGAAATGGATAGGTTCGTGCTGGCTATTGTCATCTTTATTTTTAGTCTCGTTTCAATGGAGCCACTTCTTTTCAGAAATGGATAGCACGTACGAAATGTTCGTACACAATTATCGGCATAACGGTTTCAATGGAGCCACTTCTTTTCAGAAATGGATAGTCATAAATTGTGTTGAGCATTCTTTCATTATAAAAGTTTCAATGGAGCCACTTCTTTTCAGAAATGGATAGACAAACGACCAATTTCATTAACATATTTGGTATGTTTGTGTTTCAATGGAGCCACTTCTTTTCAGAAATGGATAGTTCGGATGGGGAAGGTTTGATGTCGGCACCAGTTCTGTTTCAATGGAGCCACTTCTTTTCAGAAATGGATAGCCACGTTAGATTCGCGCATTGGTGATTGGACTATAGCGTTTCAATGGAGCCACTTCTTTTCAGAAATGGATAGACGACCGTAATATTGCCTGGCACGCACGCGGACACGAGTTTCAATGGAGCCACTTCTTTTCAGAAATGGATAGGAGGTAAAACTTTATCTTGCCGCATGTGAGTTGTGGAGTTTCAATGGAGCCACTTCTTTTCAGAAATGGATAGAATGTTATGGAGTGATTGAAAGATGGCACCAAGCATAAAGTTTCAATGGAGCCACTTCTTTTCAGAAATGGATAGATGACTAGAGTGAAGCATATTAATAATTTGGCTCTGTTTCAATGGAGCCACTTCTTTTCAGAAATGGATAGATAAGAAACAGGCCGCTGAGCTAGAGAGCAAGTCTGGTTTCAATGGAGCCACTTCTTTTCAGAAATGGATAGACGATCTGTAGCCGATGCCCTCGGAGCCGTGGAGTTAGGTTTCAATGGAGCCACTTCTTTTCAGAAATGGATAGAACGTTATGCACATATTGGCTTTCCTTGCCAAGCTCCAGTTTCAATGGAGCCACTTCTTTTCAGAAATGGATAGACCAAGTGGCTCAGAGCCTTACAGCAGACCACCATCGTTTCAATGGAGCCACTTCTTTTCAGAAATGGATAGGTTGATGCTGCAAAATTAATCACGGAAAATGTCAGAGAGTTTCAATGGAGCCACTTCTTTTCAGAAATGGATAGTGAATTGCCTCCAGTTCTGGGGCCACAGCCACGTGAAGTTTCAATGGAGCCACTTCTTTTCAGAAATGGATAGAGATACGAGATGCAAGAAACCTACAGGGTTTATACGAGTTTCAATGGAGCCACTTCTTTTCAGAAATGGATAGTTTTGAATGGTTTATGTAAAGACAGTATGTTGCAGCAAAGTTTCAATGGAGCCACTTCTTTTCAGAAATGGATAGTTTAATTTCATATGGTTGCTGGTGAAAGCGAAATAAAGTTTCAATGGAGCCACTTCTTTTCAGAAATGGATAGCGAGAAGAAAAAGATGCATTGCTTAAACGTATCAAGGTTTCAATGGAGCCACTTCTTTTCAGAAATGGATAGCTACGTTCCGGCAGCCATATTACTGGCCATCATTGGAAGTTTCAATGGAGCCACTTCTTTTCAGAAATGGATAGCTCAATAAAGGAAGGGGCGATTATGGCTTTAGAGGGGTTTCAATGGAGCCACTTCTTTTCAGAAATGGATAGCGGGGGTCGAGTTTGAACATTTTAGGATCAATACGACCGAGTTTCAATGGAGCCACTTCTTTTCAGAAATGGATAGAGCGGGTATAAGCAACGAGTTGGTAATAAAGTTTTTGAGGTTTCAATGGAGCCACTTCTTTTCAGAAATGGATAGAAAAGAAGATGGTTGGGATGCCTGCGAGGAGTTCCAGGTTTCAATGGAGCCACTTCTTTTCAGAAATGGATAGGTACTCGTTATGACGGCTTGGGGGCTTGACGCATCGGGTTTCAATGGAGCCACTTCTTTTCAGAAATGGATAGCGAAATTCAGGTTAAAGAGAGTCCGGTTCCGTTCTATGGTTTCAATGGAGCCACTTCTTTTCAGAAATGGATAGAGCAATATCCGCATTGTTGGTAATCCCGTATAGCTGGCGTTTCAATGGAGCCACTTCTTTTCAGAAATGGATAGGGACCAAGAGAAGATATTCTTGCCAATAACAAGAAGTTTCAATGGAGCCACTTCTTTTCAGAAATGGATAGTATTATCGTGACGCCATAGATGGCTGGAACAGAATAGGAGTTTCAATGGAGCCACTTCTTTTCAGAAATGGATAGAAAAAATGCGGTGAATAACACGATTGATAATGTTAAAGTTTCAATGGAGCCACTTCTTTTCAGAAATGGATAGAGCAATATGAATTGGATGGCAGGTTGGTGGCTAACTTGTTTCAATGGAGCCACTTCTTTTCAGAAATGGATAGGCAAACCTACATTTGGCTTTGGATGTAGTCAATGTCGCGTTTCAATGGAGCCACTTCTTTTCAGAAATGGATAGAGTAGACGAGGGAGAAACCGTTATCGGAGAATGCGTGTTTCAATGGAGCCACTTCTTTTCAGAAATGGATAGCACTACCATGCGGACAGGCACCAGCTTTAGCATATTCGAGTTTCAATGGAGCCACTTCTTTTCAGAAATGGATAGTCGACTGGAAGATCAATCTGCGAAAGGTTTATAACATGTTTCAATGGAGCCACTTCTTTTCAGAAATGGATAGGTTGAAACACCACTAAAGAAAGAATATAAAGTGGGTTTCAATGGAGCCACTTCTTTTCAGAAATGGATAGCAATCGGCGCGGCCGAACACGTTTGGCCAGTCGAGAATCTGTTTCAATGGAGCCACTTCTTTTCAGAAATGGATAGATCGCGGTAAACGAAGCAATTACGCCTGATACAGTTTGGTTTCAATGGAGCCACTTCTTTTCAGAAATGGATAGAACAGAAATCGGCAAGATGGTTGCCGAAGAGTTAATGGGTTTCAATGGAGCCACTTCTTTTCAGAAATGGATAGGGCGGCCATTTTAAGGCCCTTACTGCTATCGGAAAAAACCCGATTTGCGAGCATTCCGTTAACCATACAATCATTTTATGAGTGTTTAACACTTAGAAAACAACAATTCGATATGCAGATACTTCGCGAGCATACCGTTAACTATATGCAAGTTTTTTTGAAGTGCGTATGTCGTCTCAGGAGTTTTCGTAATACTGGGCCTTCTGATAGCCCATCTACCTCCTGGACCCACTGGCACGTCGGTGCGACTTCATACTATAATAAACTTCTCTTCTTTATCCTCATGGTGTACGCCCAGAAATTCTATCCTATCATCAGCTCCTCCTTCCGTAGGACCCATATCAATGATCATTATGCGATCTTCATCGACCTTGATCAGCTCACTAAGAATTGCCACCATCTCCACCCTGCCCTTCTGAGTGAGATCGCAGCGAAAAACGGAATAATGGACCGGCTGGCCGAACCCTTTCATAGCAGTATGAACTCTGCATAGCCTCTTTCTGTCCATAATATCATAGCTCACTACATAGCAATTCAGTCCGCTCATGCATCATCACCTCGTTGTGAAAGCCGGATACTCTTTTATCTCGCCTGAGAGAACCCTAGCCAAAAGCCGGGACTGTACTTCCAGTATCCTTCGATTGTTCACCTTATACCCAAAGATGGGATGGACGACCTCGATCTGCATGCGGTGCTCGTAACCTGCAACCACCTTTCTCCTGGCTTCAGGGGTTAACGATATCCCGATGCCTGTCTTAATAAAATCGTTTTCATTAAGCTCTTCTTTGTTAAAAAGAGTCAGTGCCGTAGAATCAGCTATTATTGGCCGGAACTCCTCCATCATATCCAGAGCCAATGCCGGTCGCCCGTACCTGGGCTGATGGTAGAAGCCGAGATAGGGATCAAAGCCTACAGCCAGAACGGTCGAGAAGAGTTCCTTGGTCAGTATGCCGTAGAGATAGGAGAGGACGGTATTGACTGGATCTCTAGGGGGTCTCTTATTCCTGTTTTGGAACGAGAAGTCTTGAGAGCACTTGAGCATGTTTCCAAAGCGACCAAAGTAGATCTCAGCTGCGGCACCTTCGAATCCGAGCAGACTCGGCATCCGCGATGCGCTTTCCGCCTGGCCAGCGAGCCGCTCCAGAGAATCCAGCACCTCCGACGGAACTGCGGGATCATTTCTGCGCAAGAGAATCCTACAGTTCTCGATCTTACCAGATACGATTTTCCGGGCTATGGATAGCGAGCGCGCCTCATTACCGGCCCACTGGAACTGCTTTATGCGAAGCTCCACATTCTTGTGGCTCATGCCGAGACAGATACCCTGGAACCAACCTCCATGAGAAAAATGCAGCACAGGAACGCCTCGTTGCATCAGCTCGACAGTAGCCGGTGTGGTAATCTCCACTCCACCATAAAGGCAGACCTTGGAGAGCTCCCGGATCCTGGCATCGCTGATCTTGCCCTCATCATGGGACCAGACCTCCAGGCGCTCGCCGCGCTTCCTAACCGTCTTCCCCTGGCCGACGACGTAAAGAGGTACCTGGTCATCCCGCATGGGAAGAAGCATCCTTACCTTCTCCTCCCTGGGCTCACTTTCCAGATTTCTTGGTTGCTTCTTTTCCGCCTCCATCTCTCGCAGCAGGTTGACCTCATCGGGCAGGCATATGCCCGCCAGAGAGCAGCGGTTGCAGCGGGAGCTGCTCTGCAAAGGAGGCGGCACTTCGCCACGCTCAGCAGTGTTTCGCAGTGAGTCTAGCAGGGCCTTTGTTCGGTCCATCAGGGCAAGATCGAACTTCACGGGCACCCTTTCCAGGGAGTGAATGAAATAGACCATGCCCTCTTCACACTGAAAGCCGTTCTCGCGCAGGGCTAGGCACTGAGCAGCGAGCTGGACCTGAAAAGGCTCATAGAGGCCCGCTGGAGGTTTGGGTGCCTCACCGCGCTTGTATTCCACGGGAGTGACTTTGTTGCCATCTCCTTCCAACAGATCTAATCGGCAGCATACTCCCACCTGCGGTGCGGTTAAAGAGACCGAGCGGGCATGAAAGGGCTGGAAATCATCTGGAATAGCGTCTTGCTCGGCATCGACCCAGCGATGCTGGAACCTGCCGTCTACAGTCTCAGCGCTATCCTGGAACTCTCCCTGAACCCACTGGATGTAGCAGAGTCGCGGACAATAAGCAAAGGCTGCGAGCATGCTAGCTGGTATGAGATCGGGAGAGATGCCTTGATTCTGATCTGATTCTGCCAATCTTGAGCCTCCTTTTCTTTTTATCATATGATTTTCAGCGATAAAAATGATCTGAGAACTGTCTCCACAAATTATCCGGTGTTTCAATTGGGCCACGACTTCATGTCATGGAATTTTTTACCATCGATTCGGATGGATCATGTGGCTTGATTCGACAACAAACGAGGTTTCAATGGACCACATCTTATTTAGACATGGGAATAGCGACGGTCTTGAGCCAGTCGCATCGCTTACGCTCATATGCCTCTGGCCTTGCCCATCCGTCTGGCCGGATGGCTCCTGGCCGATAAGGGGGCCTATTATCCAGAGCTGATGATCGTGATTTTATTTTTCTTAGGGTATGGTTACATCAATTACTTGGCCCTGAGTGAATGAGGAGTTGTGGCTGGCGACGATGACTGCACCGAGCTTCGGATCGTAGAAGGCGATGGCAGCAGCGGGCGAGCCGTGCAGCAGGTGTAACGCCATGCCATAACGCCATATGGGAGCCCGGCCCTCGACGATCACCAGCGAGCCTCGGGGGATTTCCGGGAGTGGAGGCAGCGGCTTGGCGGGAGTGATGGGCGAGGAGACGGCGATGGAGTAGATGACGTTTGCTGGAATTGTCTTGCTCTCCGCCATCTAGGATTCTCCTTCTCTCGTTTTGATAAGCTTTTGACACTGGTTTAGTACTTCCCGGGCCTTGGAAATCGCTTCAAGGGCATCCTCTCTCGTATAGAGACTCTCTGGGGGCATCCCGCTCTGTTCATCCCCGTAAAAGCTGATCTCACGTTCAGCTCTCAGAAACCGGGAGATGGAGGCGAGATATGGAATCTTGCCATTGAAAGGCTCAGGATAGCGATTTGAATACTCTTTCAAGATCGGCCCTACATCGTGGATACGCGGAACCTCGATTCGCGCCCAGAGGAGAGCAGATTTTAGCGCCAGCTCGACTGCTTCCTGAGAGCGTCGCACTACCATGCTCCAGGCCTCTTTTTCCATCAGGTAATCTGCCTCTTGTATGATGATCGAGGCCCTCGACATCATTCTTTCAAGAGCATCGCCGGGATTCATGGTTCTATGACCTCCTCAGGGATTGATGACCTGGACAGATCCCAGTACCGGAACTTTCCCATGATTTTGCGCTCTGCGCCTCCATTCTTAAGATGCTCCTTTATCGCAGACAACAAGATCTCCAAAAACTTATCCCGGTCAAAGAGAATTATGGCTTCCTGGGACATATCCAGATATAGAGGATGGAACTTTCTGGCCTCGTTCCGGGTGCGGATCACCTCTACAAAGTCAGTATAGATACCCTGCCTCCAGAGCTTCTCCAGCTCTGGCGTTAGCGACTCACGCATCGGGTCAAGCAGATGTCGCCTGCTAAGCATCCCAGAAGGGGCTTCCTGGAGAACGATGAATAGGTCGATGTCGGAGCCTGGGCCCGCCTCTTTGCGGGCAACGGAGCCGTAGAGGGCTATCGAGACCAGACGGTCGCCTAAAGTCTCTTGGGCTGTTGCAGAGTAACGCTTTGCGAGATTATGCAAAGCAGCGTTCAGCTCGACATTTGAAGTTGGCATAATATCATTCACTGGATTGATTTTGCCTTCACTCGACTTTTTATGGTTCCTCGATAATTTTTTTTATTTTCTCGATAGATTTTCTTGCCACTTCCTGGACATCAAAGGATTCATTTTCTGTTGTAAGCAATTTTTTCAAAGGTTCTATAGCTCTCTTATCCTTGATCTTTCCGAGGGCTTCTGCAGCCCTTAATTTCACATAAATAGAGTCATCCGTCAAAGCCCCAATTAGAGCGTCTAACGCTTTCGGATCTCTAGTCCCAAGATGCCCGAGAATCTTTGCTGCTCTCCATCTTACGCTACTATCCCTATCTTTAAGATCCGCAATCGATGCATCTATATTGAATGCATAGTTGACCTCTGCTTTGTCTTTTGTCAATAGCTTGAGCATTATATCTAATACTCGATCTGAGTTCTCAAAAAACTTACGTGCGAAATGTTTGCTTCTTCTTGGACGTTCAATAAAATCGTTCAGATACTCTAAATCGTTAAGCCGATATGTGCTATTGCCATCCATAAATATATATGTTTTTTCATATTCATCTATTATTTCATTTAAACAAGACTCTATTGAGTATAGATATAGAGCGATATCTCTGGCTTTCAAGAATAGATCTGTATTCTCAGCTTCTTTTTTAAGATATTCAAATTTCAATTGGACATCTATTAGTGAAAGCATTTGCTCATTATATATCTCTACTTTTATTGTTGACTTATCGGCAGATAAAGCTCTTGCTCTCAATATTCGTCTTATTCGTTTAGATGAATTGTAGGCAGATAAAAAGTCTTTTAAGAATTTTCGGTATAGATCCCTCTGTGCCTCATATTGTTTTTGCGCTCTCCTATATTCTGAGAGCCACCAAGGGAGCATTAATGTCCCAATCACAACTATGAAAGCAAATTGATAGGTGACCTTAATGACTTCGATATATAGCTGTGTCAGCTGTTTAGCATTTGAAAAAATGGGATAAACCCACAAGGTTAGAGCAAAAGCTACTGCTACGACCAAAATGGAAAAAGCACATAAGGCCAATTTTATTTTTCTTTGCGGAGGTCCCGTTTTGAATCACCCTAATTATTTCATGCAGGATCTTCAGTCGTTGGTTGTTTACATCGATTACTATCCTTTTGCTAAGATCAGGTTATCCAATTCGTGAATTTTCAGATCGGCTATTAGTTTCTGGTTTTTTTCATGCGTAATTTCGTTTTGTCGAGTTAATGCTTTAAATAGTGGTGATTCTAGCATTGATAAGATTCGGTCTCCCTCTTTGCTGAGGCGATTTGCATCTTTCTGCCCTTCGGCGCGATTACCCTTGCGCTCAACGCCAAGCATAATATTGAGATAATCACGCACAAAAGCATCTGTCTTTAGATTGTCAAATTTTGGATCACTGGCCCCCTTAAGCCGTGATAACAAGTTCTCGCTGCTTATCCACTCTCCTGGATTTGAGATATTAAATTCCTTCAGCTCGTGCAGGACTGCCTGATAGCGCTCATCTAGCGAGGTTTTGAATACATAAAGATCTCTGAAATCGAACCTGCTTTTATCGTTACTAAATGGCTGTAAGTATTTATTATCAGCTCTATCGGCAACGAAAGTATAGTAAAGATATGGGATTAATCCACTTAGATAAGCAGTCTGCATTATAGCTGCATTAAGCACATTTGATCCTCCTGTGATGTTAGCCCAAATATGGTTCCCAACATCGCCAGGTCTATGGAACTTGAGAAGGGTTTTTGCAATAGTATCAAAACAATCTCCCAAGTTGTTCACATCCAAATCGCATACGAAGTAATCTCCATCGCCAATTTCTGTGTAGAGATATTCAGCAATTATGTCGAGCGAATTTTCCCTACCGGCCCATTTCTTAACAATGGCCCTTTCCTTCATGTAATCATTATAAATTATGTCAGAATTCGCTTTCACATTGCCATTTATGATTCCAGCAGATGTGAAAATTACAACTTTTTCGACAATTTTTCCATATTCTGGGGAGTCCTTTCGTTCGCGCTTCAGATAAGATAGACCGGCGGTTACAGCTCCTGGTGATGTGCCCAATCCGCAAAAATGAGTAATACCCATTATCTCACCTGAATCATGTATCCTGTCTTTTCGTCAATAGATATTAGGTTGAGAACTGGATGGCCACTCGTAATGCGCATCATGCTCTTCACTTCCTTCGCCGTTCCTTCATCTTGCGTATCGACTCCTCCATTGATCCAGGAACGACAAAATCGTACACATCGCCGCTGATCCCTGCAACCTCCAGTAGAACCTTCCGGCCTATCTCCCAAGATGGAAGCTTTCCACCCTTGACAGCCCTCAAGAATCCGCCGAAACCATCATCCGCTCTAAAATATAACCGATTATAACCCTTGGGATCAACTTCTCTAACAGCCTCTATTTTGACCCCTTTGCTATAATTGGGCTTCATAACATCGCTTTCAACCACTGACACAGGTGCCTTGGATCTACTTTCCTCTCCGGTCATCATTTGGGCGCCAATCTTAGAACTTGCTTCAATCGTGGGAGATGAAACTATTTCGGAGGCTCTATCGGTCGCCATTTGTGTTACTTCCGATACATGTTCCTCGATGCACCCTTCGTTTGCCGTTATCCTCAGCCTTCCATAGCCCGAATTGGTCTTGCCTCCAATTCCCCAATCTTTGAGGGCATCTGTCAGCAGGTCAAAGGCTAGTTCGGCCCACTTTTGCCCCTCTACTTTATTCTCAGCTTCACACATTTCCCCGACAACATCACAAGAGACTACAATATGGAATGTCCCAACTATTGAGAGAAAAGTCACGGGATTCGGACTGTCGAAGTCAGTAGGTGCAGTGGGTTCACCTGAGGGCAGGATCGTGCCTGAATAGTAATCACCGTGATGTGGAGTCATGACATCTGTCTTTAGTGAATCTACCACGCTATTTGGTGTAATCCAAGCATCATGGAAGATAATGTGCCCTGAGTCCTTGTCGACTGAGTCAGCTGTGCTTCCGAAGATGGCCTTGTGGTATATTTCGTCTCGTTTGAATCCCGGCTTCTCTGCTCCCCTGCCCCAAATGCGATCACAGTAGTTAGAAGCCAGCCCCTTTAACGCAGTTCCAGGAATGATGGGGGTCCCGTAAGTATGGTGAAGGGTGATCCCGGTCTCAAGCACGTTCTCACCGCCAAGACCTATTATCAGCCTTCCCACTGTCTCAAACTCTCCTTCTTCCTTAGGGCTGTGGATCAAATTCTTCTGCCTACTAAAAGTTAATCGATAGACTTCGGTCGAGTTTTGCAAGGATTTTTGCATCTCCGCAAAGAGCTCCTTCCGAGCCTTGTGAAACTCGTCTTTTTTCTCATTGTTCTCTTTTTCCTGAACTTGAAGGAACCTATCCCTGAGGAGGCCAGCGTTAGCACCGCTCCCCCTCCTCCAATCTGAGATGTCACGCCTGCATGCCTCAGCCACAATCAATCCCTCTTAATCTCCAGCTCCTTCTCGTCTTTCTCCAGTAGCGCCTCAGAGTAGCGTTTAAGCCAAGTTGCAGCCTCAATTGCCTCAAAGGATAGCCGCTGGTACTCCATTAAGCCTGCCTCCCTGCTAGCCTTGCCAAGGTCTTCATTCTCATTACTTGACATTACCTTGGCGAGATGCTTAAGATAACCGGTTTTCTTTTCTTTGGCATCTACGAAGGCAATAGTTTGAGCAAGGCCGCATGCCTGAACCAAGGCCGGAAACTTCTTGGCCAAATTAACGTACTTCTCCTTTGCCCCTTGATTTACCTCTGGCAAGGATTCGATCTCTTTAACGCAAGCATAGGCAAGTTGTGCTCGCTTTTGCTGACTTGTCTGAGCTGGTGACATAGCATAGCCTCAATGGAACAGGCATCTCGCTCTGCCTTTTCCTACAGTTGCCTTTCCCCCAATTTGAAGATCTAAGCCTTTCGTAGGACGGAGCCTATCCAAGATATCTTTTTCAGTTATGTTATACTTACCAAATATTTTGTCGCACCACGCGATTCCAGCCAGTATAGCTTCCGCAGGAAGCGCTTCCTCATACCATAGAGCATGTTTAGAGACTATCTTCTTGTCGTCATCGATTTTGATGTGTGCAGCTACCTCCGTCCCTGTCATCGAAAGGAAGTTGAAACAATCATCAGAGATCACGGCGAAGCGATCTTTGAATATTTGCTGCCAGGTATTATCCTGCGGAAAGAGAAGTCCTGCAAACTTCTCGGCCCAGCTTTCTGCTGCTACATCTGGCTTTGCAGTGAAGTCCAGATCCTCCAAGAAGACCTTACCGTCGACATACAACTTCGATCCTGTGAGAAAAATCTCTTTTTCGCTTGGATTTGGAGTTGATGGCAGGCCGTCACTTCCTGTTGCAGCCATATCCCTCCTTAGCCTTTCAAGCACAAATGGACTTGTGACATAGGCGAAGGTGCCATAGAGACTGCGAACTGGCAGACAGACAATTCTGGCATCTGTCAAGACTAGGCTCCCAGAATTAGCGTTTCCGCTATCATCTTCTGGTTTTCCAAAAAGAGCATTAATCAGCTCATCCCACTTTTTTCTCTCGTTCTCATCTTTCTCAGCCTCCTTTTTCTGATAGAAGTAGTCCCTCATTACACCCTTGACTGCAGATCCTGGCACCATCGGCCAATTCGTGACCTTCTCCCTCATGATCGGCATATCGATGAATCCGACTCCTTTACCAGAGCCCACATGAAGTGGAGTGATCGCCTGCAGCCAGTACATCATCCTCATATTGATTGCCAAATCATTCACCCCTATTTCTTGTCTTTCTTATGTTCATCATCAAAAAAGTTCCAAACGCCCCATAATGCAAGGCCGAAACCATCTCGCCAGTCCTGCCCATCTGATTCTTTATCGCTGACCGACCTTAGCCAGAGTCTTTCGGCCAGTGCTGAGCCGTCGCCTGCAAGAACCTCAAAGAAGTAAACAGCACCAGATGGAACAAGTCTTCGAATTGGCTTTGGACCTGGCCTCGGGCCGTTCTTACGACACTCAAGACTCCATCCGGAAATGGGCTTCCATCGATCAATCGATGCTGAGATCAGTCTTAATTTCAAGTCTGCCGGATCATCGAGAGGGGGAGTGCCAACGATCGAGCCCCCCTCAAGCTTCAGCCAGCCTGGAAGCCATCCCTGAGAGAACACTGCAGGAGTTGCCAAGACCATACGAACTCGCTGTTTACCAGTCCTCTTCTTTTGATCGTCCAAGGCCTGGCGAATCTCCTCAGGGAAACTCCAGACCTTCTGCATACTATTGGTCGCTTCAGTTTTCCAGTGGGCAAGACGCCTCTCGCCTCCAAATGTGCCAAATGAATCGATTAATTCTAATTTCTTTTCAAAGATTCCGGTAGCATCAAACCTTGCAGCAAGCTGTATTCCTTTGGGCTGTCCCTCGTGAGAGAGATCCAGCCCAACAGTCGTGAAGAGCATACCTTCATCCGATGATCCAAGTTCAGGAGAGATCTGGACATGGACTCTCGAATCTTTCTGAGGATAGGGAAGAAAATCCGTTCCAGAATTAACTTTCTCGGGGTCCGGAGGAGCCTCGAATTCCTTTCCTAGAGGATCTTTCAGCCACTTAATCATCATTTCCGCCGACCAGAAGTAAGGTACTGCAGCTTGCTTGAAAATCCTGCACGTCGTAGGAAGCAACGTCGGAAGAAGATTTCCTGCCGGCAGATCGCAGCCTTCACACTCTTTACCCTCCAACATTTCTTTAAGCTTTATGGGTCGAAGGGCGTATGCTTGGCGCTTATTCCCGTCATCGCGGACAAGAAGGTCTTTAGGAACGGGAAAGAAGAGCTTGCCGCCCCATAGAGGCAAAGGTCCAGAGACGGAGACATTCTTCAGAGCGTTAATAATTCCTGCATCCTTAAAGTCTGTTCCTATCTGATTTCCAATTATCGTTCTCAATGAGCCTGCTAGGACCGAGGGATATGGCCAGTTTAAAGAGCGCATCCGCCTTTGGCCGATCCCAAAGGGACGGCCATCCCTGGCAATGATCGGGTCATGGGGTGTAATGGTCAGATATGTTTCCATCAGCAGACCACCTCGTCAGTCTTCATTTTCTTCTGGTTGTTCCATTTTGCCTGCTTCATCGCGGACGCTATTTGTCGGGCTAGGATCAGCTCGTCAGCCCTCCTTCCGATCTTTTCGTAAGAACCAACTCCGGCTAATAAGCTCTCGATCTCCTCTCTCTTTAAGACCTCTGAGCTTATGCCGCCTGCCTTCTTACGTTTGAGAAGCCTCCAAGAATCTGCAATAATAAGCTTTTCAAGCTCCTTCTTGGAAATCCCTTCCCAGTTTTTATAATCCTCTGCCAGCTCATGCATGTCGTAGGCAGCGCTGTCAGGCAGCTCATCCTCACAATGCATCTCTGCCCATCTGAGGAGACGCTTATCGAGGCTGACTTCGCCCTCGGGGTCCCATCTCTCTCGAATTTTGGTTGGGGCACCGCTTCTTGGGTAGAGGTGGACTGCAAGGCCATTTCTCTCGTCATCAGGTCCTGTTCCCTTCTTTGCCGCCTCTTCAGCTCCCCTTCCTGCGCTCAGCAGATCTTCTAGAGGTTCCATTGAGTGACCAATGGCAATCCCTACTGAAAGACTTGGTTTGATAGTCTTGTTTCCTTCACTGTATGCAAAGCCTTTCAAGAGCTTTCCGAAACAATCATGCAGCTCCCTGGCAGCCCGAAGGCAGAAGTCCAATGGAAGAAAAGCCAAGACGTCGTCTCCACCTGAATATACCAAACAGCCATGATTATTTTTGTCAACTATTTCTCTGGCCTTCTTGGCAAACTCTGCAAGCTTTTTCGAAAGGCTGCGATGCTGCTGCATATCTTCTCTGGCTGAGATCACTTTTCCCATTCGGTCGCCATCAGCTACCAGAATCGCAAAATAGCGCCCAGGCTCTCCCAATCCGAAACATTTCTCTTCATCCTTTTTCTCGCAGCTTTTCTGCAGTCTCTCGACAAATCCTTTTATCTCTTTCAGGTCGTTCCTGTCGCTGTCAGAGAGTTGAGACTCCCAGCCATTCCAGCGCTCACGGTTCTTCTCATTTGTGTCTATGCTCCTATCTTTAGCCTTCATCATTCTTGCAATTCTGGGAAGATATAGAAGCTGGCCATCGAAGGGAAAACAGTTATAGCGTCGCTCTCCATTGGGCTGCGACCCAGTTCCCTGGGCGATATAGCCATTTTCTTTTCCATCCTTCTTGCCTTCTGCTCTGATATTTTCGTCACATTTGCGTTTGATATCATCTAAGAGAGCCCTGGCACCTTCTTCCGACTGGTTGACTCCTCGGATCCATGTATCGAGGGATACTCGCACAATGGATGGAAAAGCCTCAAGCTTCATCGAAGACAAATCTTCATTATCCTTTTCCTTACGTCGACCAAGCCTCTTGGTCAGGCCAACAGCGCAGAGCTGCTCTCCGGCCTGAAGCCGCATCTTTAAAACCAGCTCCTTGGGAATATCTTTGCTCTTTTCGAGGATGCTCTCTCTGGCTCCGTCGAGGGAGGACTTTGGGATTCCAGGATACTTCCTCTTTGGTTGATCGAAGTTCCTGATAGCCTTCCTGCCATCCAGAAGACGCATCAATCTTTCACGATCTTTTCGATAATATTCTGGACGATCATCTCTGAAGGGCACCCAGGCCGAATAAAACTCGATGACATCACAGACCTGCTCCATCCATATCTCCTCACGAACAAATCCAGGTGCCAGATAATCTGCCAGATCTTTAGCACCCGCAGCATAGCGCATCCATTCTTTGCGCGCAGCATCCTTAGCACGCTCATTCAACTCGGTGGGATTTTCTCCTTCTCTCAGTTTAGCGAGAATTATGTTAGCGACATTAAAAGCTCCTGGTTTAGGATCCGGTTTCAGCTCTTCATCTCCTACATTCAGAGCAGGAAAGATGAGTTCCCCAGATCCTGCTATCTCCTTAGCAGCGGCCTTACTGATCTCAGAGAGAAGATGAGATCCGAACCACAGGTCTCGCGTGCGACGGGCTGAAACAATGAAGTCCTGCACAGGGCCGATGGATAGTACATAAAGATATGAGGTCATGGGAACACCGGCACAAATCCATTTTCTTTCGCATAAGCTAAGAATGCATCAACTGCGGATCCTGTCCTGAGTCCCCGATTCATCGGAGAATCCTTATAATGTGCAAGTTTTGCATCTGTTATTTGACTACCCATGAGAGGTTGAGGTTTTGCTAAATCCGAGTTGCCAGGTTTTAGGTAAGCAGAATCCAAAGTAGTTTTATTCAATCTGATGATCATAGATGCAAATTTACTGTCCCTAAATTTAATTGGTCTCAATATGAGTGGGCTTGCCATTCGATCATTTTTTTCATCTCTCTGTAATGTTGGCTTTATGTTAACTCCCCCCGGAGTCAAACTCTCTTTGCGGATCTCTATGATAATAGGCATGCCGAATTCTGCTCTCGGAAATGCAATAATAGGTATTCTCGGATCCTTGTCATGCCAACTTGGTCTGCTCTTTAAATCGTTTGTCTTAAGCACAAGTTCTCTGACAGATTCCGCTTCAGGCCATCGAGAACGCCCATGCCCACTATCGCGTCCAATATTTGCTCCTTGACGTAAGTCCTTCAACACTTCAATAGAAGTTTCCCAGCAAGAGATCGCATTTAATCCAATTTTGAGACGGATTTCCCCAATTGTGGGCCAATCGTTAGTTGAGGTATGATATTTCAAACCATATTTCGACATGCGATTTGTCATCCAATCTTTGAATGTTTCAAAAGATTGTGGCATGAGTTCCGGATCTTCCGGCTTGCAATGGAGGCAATACAACGCACCGCATCCTCTTCTTGTTCTCGCTCCGATACCGCCAAAGTTTATCCAAGCCCAAACAGCCGACTCAACATCTCTCTTAATGTCATCATCACTATCGCCTAACAAAGAGAGGCCCTTTTTCGCCCGTTGACCATTATAATCAGCACGAAGACGATACATATGATTTTCATTGGCGATAACCACTTTCAAGCTGAATCTAGCAGAGCAAATCATTTTTGCAGGAAATTTCCGATCTTTGCTGTTAGGTGCAGTCCCCTGAAATGGAAATAATGCATAAGGAAGAGAACGGCCCCCGACATTCAATTGGCTAGACCAACGAAGATCAAAACCTTTTCGACCATCTCGCTCTTTGTAGTGAGCGCACTCAACTGGCTCGGTATATGACCACATAGTGACTTCGATTTCCACAGGGCTCGGATTCTCAGTCGTCCCCCAGATCTCCCCTTCTCTCTGCTTTAGTTCCTTCACCGAGTCGCAGCTCGCCCCGCGTGTCGCCCTCCACCAGAAACGCAGATGTCCACGAATGCTCGACGGGCGGATGGGCGTAATGGGATCGTTTACTCCGGCCTCGACCCCGCCTCCAAATATGGGAGTAATAACTTGAATTTCGTATGTATTAGTGATCGAATCTGAATGAAGCTCTTCCTTCCGTGGCTTCTCGGGACATTTCAATCCTCCAAAATTACGCGGCGTAAAATCACGCTCCAGTCATCGATTCATCTTCAACATCACAATTCTCGTTACCCATGAACATCCCCATCCCAAAGTGCGTTCCATACCCCACCACCACCGGCCCCTGCACAGGCTTAGTGAATTCGATCCGAAATCCATATCCCGCCCTATTCGCCGCTGGCTTTCCCTCACCCGTTTCCCTCCGGCGCAGGAAAACATGCCACGGTACTTCCTGCTCGCCCAGCATTGTGCCCGCAACCGGCTCCACCTTCACTGGACCTGGAAATCCGCTAAGCTCCAGCAGCCTGCGCAGATCATGCTCCGGGCTGCCGATTTGCAGGCCGCTGGCATCCACTTTCGGCACGCCAGCTCGCGTGGCCTTGGGATGGCGCGTGGGGATGAAAGGCGTGCGGGAGACCCAGGTTTTGCTCTTCGAAAGCAGAGGGCTCTGTCCCCGACTGAGGTCGAGCCCGCCGAAATCCTCTGGGTGACCCAGGCCCAAGAGGTTGAGCTGAACGTACAATCCTGACCCCTGGATCTCCTTGAGATCTTGCAGGGCGGATATCTCGCGAGATCCGAAGCCTGCAGGTGCGTAAACTGTGACATGGGTGATCTCTCCGTTCCTACCCTTGCCTAACGCTAGATTGGACTCGCTAAAAATGAATGCGTGGGCGTGACCTTTCAGAGGGCTTCCGGACTCATCGCAGCCAGTAAAAACGCTTGCGCCATTGGACCGCTCAACAAGTGCGAGGTGAATCCTTTCCCCAAGAAGCAGAGCTGCGGTGAGCCTGGGAGCCTGGCCGCCAATTAAATAGCGTGCTACGGTAAGGATATCTTTTCCGAATGCTAAGGCATTCTGGCTCGATGTCTTTTCTAATGTGGGTGCTAATCTCCCTTGAAAAGAATTGACTGCAGAAGCTGGTCTGCCTGCTACAACTCCTTGCTCGAAATTGTCAAGGCCGCGCTCGACATCAGGCCCGCTTGGGTTCAATCTCCCTCCCTCGATTACCCAATTTTTATGCCCAGACATATGTTGGGCACATATTCTTCGTCGTCGAAAACAAAATGATGTTCTCAGATAAAAAGGTAATCAGTGGTGAAAAGACTTACCAAATATTCTTCCATGAAGTTTGATTAAGAGGCTATGATGTCTTCAGGAAGAGAGATGGTCTTCATCCACATCTATCAACCACATTCGCCCTAACTGCGCTAACGTTGGAGACTCTTCGATTCGATAAGAGTCTACATGAGACTCATTGACCAGCACGATTGTGCCGAACATCAGGGGAGTTGGCCCGCCACTCATGGGATGAGTATGCAAGTTGAATATTCTCAAAAAAGATGTGCTTCATTTCATATCTTTATGATTTCAGCGTTTTCAGGGTTTAGTCCGCTCCATCTTACCTTGTAACCTAGGATCGCAAGTGCCTGGCTATAAGCTCTTATTCCATATCTCTCGAAGATTTTAAGAGCATCATCATGCTTTTTCACACCATTCAATTCGCTCTGAATTGCGCCAAGGATTCGATTGCTAACAAGCTGATATCCCAAAAGTGAATAATTGGGTTTAATCTGACCCTTGATTGCTTCTTTCAAGGCCTCTAAACTAACGGCGTATCTCTTGGCTACCTCATCGAGACTGATAACACTTGCATCGCCAAACGAGATTTCCATGCCCTTCAACTTCGTAATTTCTTCAGCTTGCTGCTTTTCCTCATATCTCCTCAGAATCTTGATTATCTCCAGGTGTGGAATTTTTCTATCATAGAAAAGGAGATTTTCTGCCTGGAACTCTGAGCCCGTACATGCCAGGTTTCTATTCACGAGCAGGATCATGCTTTCTTTCTCTTGTAGCTGGTTTAGTTTCTGAATCTTATGTTTGAGATATTCAGGTGTCCAGAAGCCAATGATCTCAACGTATATCCTGGTGCCATTTCGCTCCAGGGAAAAGTCCGGAATAAAGGCATACTGGCCCGCTTTCAATACTGTTGGCTCTCTTCTGACTACCCAGCCCTTGAAACCGAGCTGATAGAATTCCTTCTCAATGGCGCTATCGAAACCTATCTCCGCCGTTTCCAACTCAGTTTGGAAAATCGGTCTCTGTGTATGGTCCAGAGTGAAATCGAAAATCCTCATGCCCTGAAATGTTTTCCTTGATATGCTGGCTCTCAAACTCCATTTGGTGGACTCCATTACTATAGGCAGCAGCTTTGCGAAGGCCGAGCCGTATTTTTCGGTTAGCTTAAACAGAGAAAGAGGTCCTTCCAGGGATATCTTGCCATCGTTTATGGAGTAGATGAGACCAAGCTGCTTGATCTTCCCGAAAACCGGCTGGTAGTTATCCTCTATCTGAATCTCCATTCCCGTAGCCCTGAACAGGAGAGTCTGAGCCAGGGACAGATTATAATGCCTGAGCAGGTCCTCTGGAGTCAAGGTTTGGAACTCCTTTATGACCAGATTCCCTTCTTGGTCAGCCCAGAGAGCCTTTTCCAGGTCATCGACCTCGATCGATAGCTTCCTGGCAACCTTTCCCAGAACCTCTTTTCTCTCTTCCTCGCTGGTAATAAATCCCTTAGATTCCTCAAAGACAGCCTTTCTGGCGGCAATTGGATCGATAACCGAGCCAATCTCTATTACGCATCTCCTTTCAAGGATCTGGGCAAGTCCTCTGATCAATCGGTAGTTGATCTCTTCAATGCCCTCTAATTCTTCGATAAGCTCGCCGTATGTCCTTCCCAGATGCTCCTTGAAAACGCCAATAACGGAAAGGGCAATCTCCAGGTTATCCTGATCCAAGGGAGCATAAACAGGCGCGATCTTTCCCTTTGAAACCAGGCGGGGCATGCCATTGTGTGGCGCGACGCGATTGTGCAGTACTTCCTGAAGCAGAGCGGAATTCCCGATGCTGAAGGGCGCGCGGGACACTATCCCGGGCGGCTCGAAGCCGAGGATGCGAAGCTGACCGGCTACAAAGTGATCGATGTAACGCCGTGGGAGGACGCCTCAGGGGGCAAGGCTGTTTCGTGCGGGGAGGCACAGGGCTGCTCGGCCGAGTGGACGTGGACGGGCGCACAGGGCCGGTTTGATGTTGCCGTGGAGTACTTCGACCTGCAAGGCGGCGCGGCGAAGTTCACGCTGGAGGTGAATGGAGCGCCGGTTGCGTCCTGGACAGCCGATGCAGCGCTTCCTTCGCGCAGGCCGCATGGTGACAACTCGACGCGCAGGAATATCAGGAATGTGGTCTTGAAGCCCGGCGATGTGCTGCGCGTGGAAGGCACTCCCGATGGAAACGATCCGGCAGCATTGGATTATATGGAAGTGACGGCTGCGAGTGACCCTAATGGCACGAAGAAATAGAAACCTGAGGACGTTTCGCAGTTGGCACGGCAGATCCTCATCCGCCGTGCCGCTTTAAAAACGCTACTTGCCGCCGACGATCCGCTTCGCACGGGCGTAGGAGCCCATGTTGAATGCGTTGGGGCATCCAAGTGCGATCAGCTTCTTCTTTGCTTCTCCGCTGCGCATGCCGCTCTGGCAATGAAGCAGGAGGACCTGGTTCTTGTCCTTGATGCGCCGGGACCAGCTCGCCTCAATCTCATTCACGGGCAGGTTGACGGCAACCGGGAGGTGGCCGGCAACGAATTCGCCCGAGCTGCGGACATCAATCACCAGGGCACCCTTCTTCAGATAAGCGCGAGCTTCCTTGATGGAGATGAGTCCTGAGCGATTAAAAAGAAGAAATGCCGTCAGGAGCACGGCGATGATGAGCAGAGCTGTCCAATTCATGGCAAATAGCTTACTCGGTCCGAGCAAGATCTGGCAGTGAGGACCTAAACTTTTTCAATCTGGACCAGGGTGGAGTAAAAGGTGGCTCCGGCGCCGATGTCGGTAAGCCGCTCGCTGGTAAGGACGTTCACGTTGGATCCGCTGGGGTTCAGCTTGGCCCAGTCAAGGCGGGCAGCCACCACGCCGAGGGGCAGGCTGGGGTCGAACAGGACCTCAAGTTGGATTGTCCCGCGATCATTGAAGATGCGGGCCTGCTCACCGTCGGACAAGCCACGGGCCGCAGCGTCGGCGGGATTCATTTCGATGCGCTGGTTCCGGGCTGCCTCCATTTTGCGATGCCCGTCAAGATTGGCAAAGGTGGAGTTCATGTAGTTGTCGGCCTTGCGTGCCAGCAACTCGAGCGGAAAGCGCTTGGCGTCTTCGCCCCAGCGCGACTCGGTGGGAGGCGTAAAGGCCGGAAGCGGATCGAGGCCCGCTGCGGCCAGAGCTTCAGAGTAAAACTCGATCTTGCCGGAAGGCGTAGGCAGTGGGCCTGCAGTATATGGCTGGAAGGGATGCGTCTCCGGGGCGCGATGAAAGCTGAGCGGAATATGGCCCTTGCTGCTTCAAGCGCCTCGTAGGTGATGTGTTCCATGCCGGGATTATTGGAGTGGCCGTTCGGCGCCAATCGCCAGCGCCTGGCGGATCATGTCCTCCGGCGTATCGCGGAAGCAGGGCTCAGTGAAACCCATGCGCTGCGCCAACTGGCCAAAGAGCCACACGTTGGAGCGCGCCTCTCCGGGCGGCTCGATCGCCTGCTGTGAAAGCTGGACAAAGTAGTGTCCGTACGCGCCCTGCACGTCGGTGTGTTCAAGGAACGTGGTCGCCGGCAGGATGTAGTCGGCGTAGTCGGTGGTGTCGGTAAAAAACTGCTCGTGGACCACGGTAAAAAGATCGGCCGCGTCAACCCGCGCCGGACGGCGTTCTGGTTGGGCGCAACGGCGCCGGGATTCGAGTTGTAGACAAAGAGCGCGTGAACAGGCGGGCCGTCGTCTGGGTTTCGCTTCTGGCGTTTGACCAAGTTCCGTGAGCGCCTGGCCAAGGGCCGACATGTTCACCACGCGCGCCGGGCGACCCAGCGGAGAGGCCAGCGCCAGATCGGGCCGCCTCAGAGCCTGCTTGTTCCACGCAAAGCCGCCCGAAGTGGAGAGCACGGCTCCGCCGCCGCGATGCTTCCATGCGCCGGTAAGCGCGGGCAGCATGGCAATGGCGCGAACCGCGGCTCCGCCATATTCCGCGCGCTGCACGCCGTAGTTCAGGCGCAATGCGGCGGGCCGCGTGGTTGCATACTCGCGCGCCAGCTGCTCGACCTCGGCTGCGGTCATGCCGGTCCATGCGGCTACGCGTTCCGGCGTGTACTCGCGCGCACGCTCGGCCAGCGGCTCGAAGCCGTGCGTCATCTCGTCGATGTAGGCGCGGTCTTCCAGCCCCTCGTTCAGAATCACGTGCATCATGCCCAGCGCCAGCGCGGCGTCGGTTCCGGGGCGGATGGCGATGTGCCAGTCGGCGAGGCGCGGCGGTGCGCGTGCGGTAGGGGTCGATCACGATGAGCCGCGCGCCGTTGCGCCGCGCCTCCTCGACCATGGGCCAGAGATGGACGTTGTTGCCGTGGATGTTCGCGCCCCAGGCCAGGATCAGCTTCGCAAGGCGGAAGTCTTCGGTCGGCGTGCCAAGTTTTTTGCCGTAGACCAGGTTCCATGCCTGCCCGCCCGCCTCGGAACAGATGGTGCGGTCGAGTTGGCTGGCGCCCAGGCGGTGAAAGAAGCGCCGGTCCATGGAGCCGTAGCCGAGCACGCCGATGGTTCCCGCGTAGCTGTACGGCAGAATGGATTCGGGGCCATAGCGATCGCTGATCTCCTCGAGCCGCGCGGCGATCGCGTCCAGCGCTTCATCCCAGCTGACGCGCTCGAATGCTTCGTGCTCGCGGCCGCGTTGCAGCGGCCCTTTGCGCGCCGGGTTTGCGCCTCAGGGGAAGAGAATCCGGTCGGGCGCGTAGACGCGGTCAAGATACTTGGCCACTTTGCCGCAGAGAAAGCCCTGAGTCACCGGCTGCGATGGATCGCCTTCGACTTTCACGGCGCGTCCCTCGCTCGTTCACCGTCACCAGCACCGCGCAGGAGTCGGGCAGTCGTGCGAGCAGACGGTGTGAACGATGCGGAGGTGGGACGCGGCATGGCGTCATTTTAAGCGAGGCGCGGAGACCATGGCTTTACATTGCTAAGGCAGGTCTGAATGCGCACCAAGTATGAGCGACTGCAGGCAGATCATGTCCAGCGATCGCGACGAAGCTAGTGTGGGAAGGCGCTGACATTCGCCAAATGAGACGTACCGAGATTCCTGATCGTCTTCGCGCGTCGGTTTTCTTGAGCGTCTATTTCCCGCCGCAAATGGGCGCGTGTACACTGGTCACGCTATGAGCTGCCTGTTTTGCAAGATCGTTGAAGGAATCATACCCTCGACCCCGTGTATCAGGACGACCTTGGCTATGCCTTTGCCGATATCAATCCGCAGGCGCCGGTGCATATTCTGATTGTGCCGCGCGAGCACATCGTCTCGATGCTGAGGCCGGCAAGGACAAACGCGCGCTGCTGGGCCACCTGCTGTGGGCTGCGGCAGAGATTGCGCGCAAGAAAGAGCCTTGGCAACGGCTACCGCATCGTGGTGAACACCGGCGAAGATGGCGGCCAGACGGTGGAACATCTGCATCTGCATCTGCTGGGCGGCAGGCACACTCACCTGGCCGCCGGGATAAGGTCTCAGGTCGACATGCGACGCGAGATTCAAAACAAGAAGGGCGCCCGCCGCGGCGACGCCCTTCCTGTTTGATCACGGTGCTGCCTGAATTACATCATTGGTTGCTGCGCGTACTCTTCTTCCTCTTCGACGCCGTAGCGGCGGAGCAGGTTGGGCAGGCTCTGCGAGAAGGCCGAGCGCGGCATCACCGTGTCGCATCCGGCTTCGACGGCCTTCACCTTCAAGTCGCCCTGCAGATGATTGAGGAAGCCGACGATCGACGTGGCCTTCTTGAGCTTGGCCTTGAATTTGGGAATCAGCGTCATGGGCTTGGCGTTGAGGTTGTTCAGATCGAACACCAGCAGAGTGGGCTTTTCGGCTTCGGGCAGGTCGAGGATGCGCGGCCACGGAGTCCTTGTCGCCCTTGACGAACTCGACCTTGATGCCGAGCTTGCGCGAGGTCTCCTGAATCTTGGCCTGGAAGAAGAGATCCTCAATGAAGCAGAAGATGCGCGTTGGCGCGTCTTCGCGGACGGGCAGCGGCGGCAGGCGCGTAGGCGTCAGGATAGTAGCTGCCGTGGTTGTTGCTCAAGATCTGGATGGTGGAAGGCGGGCCATCGGCCACATTGCCGTTGACGGCGCGGTAGCTGTGATCCATGGGGCCGACAAACTCGCGCGGGCCCCGTTGCTTGCCCTTGCGCTTGCCCTGTGACGGCCCGGCGATGCTGTTGCCGGGCTGCGCGGCGGGGGCCGAGCTCTTCTGGAAGAACTTCTTCTTCTTCCGCGGCTGGTTCTGGTGATGCCTGGCTGTCTGCTGCTGGCGGCGGTTGCGGCGGCGCCTGCTGCTGGGGCTGCTGCTGCGGCTGCAGCTGGGGCTGCTGGGCCTGCGGCGCGCCTTGCTGGCTTGACTTGTTCTTGCGGCGGCGGCGGCGGCGGCGATGCCCTTGCGAAGGCGCCTGACCATTGTCAGGCGCTGGCCCCACTTCAGGTTGGGGCTGGGTTGGTTCTGTCGTCATGCGTGTACTTCCTGGAACATTGCTCTTTGATGCATTGGATTTTAGGATTCAACTGCCTTCAAAATTGCGCGCCTGGCTTCCTTGACCTGCCCGGTCGCAGGCCGGATGCGGCAGTCGGCGGGGAGGCAAAGCGGGGTGCGAAGCAAGCTGCAACGAGGGCGTCGCGGAATACCTTGCCGGAGATTTCCGGCACCCGTGCTCCTCCATGCACGCAGATCCCTTTGGCTTGCGGCGGATCTTACATGCCGCCACTCGCACCACCATGCATGAACCGAACGCGCAAATCCTTAGAGGGACCCAGCCAATCAGGCCGCGCCGGTTCAGCTCTTGGCCCTGCATTTCAAATTCTGTGAAAATGCTGTGGCCGCCGTTTACACAGGAACCTTGCACGGGCTCCATCCGCTGGTCAGGATCGATACGAGCGCGGCCAGTGCTTTTCTCAGGTGATGCCCTTCCTATGTGAGCTTTCGCCGCGTGCAGTCTAGTAAGAATTGAACTGTCCGGCGTAGTTTGCTTGCTCGGCGGCGAGCTTGCTCTACCCCAATACCCGGGTGGCCCGCGTCAGCCGCTTGATAGGCAACTCCGATACTACAAGGAACGCCCTGGCTGGCAAGTGTACTTTCGTGGGACCCATGGCGGGAAGGCTGATGCGGAAACGATCGAAGCGAATACCGTTGTACACGAAAACGCTGCCAGACGCGCAAAACGCCGCTCCGATTGGAGTGGCGTTTCGAGGTCCTGCACGTGCCACTGGCCTCCCAGAATATTGTGGCCGGCGGATTTTCCACCGTGCCTGCTGCAGGCTTCCCGGCCGGTTTATCCCTTCTTGAGGGCCGCTTCGTTGGCGGTTGCTCTTGCCGGGTGCCTGCTGTTCTTTGGCTGGCCGCATTCTCTGACGCAGCCGGTACATCACTGGCGCTTATCTAATAGCAATCGACGGGCCGTTCAGAGATGGTGTTTGTTTTCAGCCACTTGCCTCGCGAAGTAGCTGGCGTTTTCTGGATTCTGGAAGGTCTGGAGAGGCAATAATCCTGAAAACCATAGATTCCGCGAAGATCTCAGCGCTGGCATTTCGGGCAAAAATGGGTTCCTCGGCCGGCCAGCAGAATCCGCCGGATGGGGGTCTGGCAGGGCCGGCAGGGCTCCCGGTCCGCAGGTAGACGCAGTGCTCCAAGCTGGAAGAAGCCCCGTACTCCCGTCGGCATCCACGTAGTCGGAGACCGACGAGCCGCCCAGCCGGATAGCGTGTTCCAGAACCTGGCGAGCGCCAGCCGGAGCCGTTCGAGCTCGGCGCGGGTGAGACGTCCGGCGCTTCGGCGCGGCCGGATACCGGCGTGAAACAGGCTCTCGTCGGCGTAGATGTTGCCGACGCCGGTGAGCAGCTTCTGGTTCAACAGCGCAGCCTTGATGGACAGGCGTCGTCCGCGGAAGAGGGCGGCGAATTCGCTCCGGCTCGAATCGTGAGCGGCTCGGCGCCCGGCTGCTGTAAAGGCCTGTGTCGCGTTCCAGGTCTCGAAATTCCAGTCGGCCAAATCGGCGCGGATCGACAAAGCGCAACTCCCGGCCGCTGGCGAGAGCTGAGCCGGGCGTGGGTATGGGCTGCGACCGGCGCGTCAGGCGTGGTGACGAGCAGGCGGCCCGTCATGCCCAGATGGACGATCCATTGTGCATCGGGCGGTGCGATCCGGCGGTGCTCTTTTTCTTGCCCGGCGCAATTCCTGGATGGATTTGCGCGACTGAACCAAGTTCGCAGACGATGTGTTTGCCGGTGCGATGGAATGGCGAGCAGTACGCGACCTTCAAGGCCCTTTGCCTGGCGGGCTGGGGCAGTTTTGAAGGGCCCGCGATGCACTGGCGAACCACGCATCCACGATGCGATCGCCACGCACCCGCTCATGAACTCCCCGGGCGATGGTCTCCACTTCAGGCAGTTCGGGCATTTGTCCTATTTTAGGGGAGCGACACGTCGATCCGCGCACGTTTCAGTGGCGCGAGCCGCGGTGCAATTTCTCTGCCACTCGTTCATCCTCTTCGCTCGCACGAACCTGCACACTGCCCCACTTTTCGAGATAGACGAGACCCAGGGCAAGGCCAACCACGAAGACTGCCACCGAGGAGTACTCAATGAGATCGAGCTGGCGATTTTCTTCCGCGGTTTGATAGACCACGGTGCCGTGAATTTCGCGCGGAACAATGCGCTCCTCTGTCAGAACCGGCCCTCTGGGCATCACTTCCAGGTAGTGCGTGGAGATCATGGCAGAGACGATCAGGCCCGCCAAGCCAGGCAGCAGGAACAGAAGCGCGAAGAATTTGAGCGTTGCCAACTTGCGAGTTTTTCATTTGATCGGCCCCATTCTTGCGCCACGTGCGCACATGCCTACGTGAGGTTCGTGGACAATATCCAGGGTTGATCCAGCTCGGTCGCGTCTTGCGTGTGCGCCAGGGAGAAGAGTTGCTCCACGGTCAGGTTCTGTTGGGCGTTCTACCCTTGCGGCTCACAACACTCTGCGAGTGGCCCACCGATTTCATCGGGACGAACAGAGAGGATCATCCCCAAACCCGTTAGCTCTAGATTCTACACCGAATTTGCTTCAGGTTGCACAGCGGGATTTGAAAAGCTGGCGCGCTGGATTCCAGGCCTTAGTTAACCTTTTGTCCGAAGCTGGCTGGCTTTTTGTGCTCGCCCGGTTGGCGGATTCGGCTGGCTTCAAAGCTAACGATCTTCCACTTGTCCTGTGCGTCGCGCACGTAGACGCGCGTGTAGCGATAGCTCCCTGAGACGTCGCCATCGGTCGTGGTGCCCTGCACAAAGGCGACCGAGTTCACCAGCGCCGTATTGCCATAAAAGCGCACCTTCCGCTCGGTGATGTCGAGCGTGGTGAAACGAACGTGGTGGGTACGCAGATTGTTGATTGCTTCGTCTTTGGTTTGCAGGGTCCCCGCGGCGGTTATGGCGATATAGTCGTCGGCCAGCAGGGTGGCCATTGCCGCGGTATCGGCCTTGAGCATGGCGGTGCGCCAAACATCTTCGAGTTGAAGAATCTCGTTGCGATTTTCGTGCTTGTTGATCTTATTTTGTCCGGCATGCAGCAGGCCGCATCCGAATGCCAGCACCAGCGCCATCGCGACCATACGTCCGGCGAGTGGCCGGGAGTCGATCAGAGCGGAACAGGGCACGAAGAACTTGTTTACGGCACCCGACATAGGCGTATCGGATAGTATCGTCGCAATGGTCTGCCGGTCAATGGTTTGCGCGGCCATTCAGTAACTTCCGTGTATCATGTCGATTCAGTTTGAGCTCCGGCCACGTTGCGAACCGGGGTTCTTTGTCGCTTGGACGGAAGATTACCCTCAGACGAGAGCAACCAGATTTTCGAGGGTGCGGATTTTCATTTTCTGCAGCAGCCCGCCAACGACATACTTCTTGAAATGCGCCGAGTCCCGATGCGCCGCGAGTGCGGCCGCATCCTTGTATTGCTCGTAAATCACGATGGTGTCAGGATCGCCCTCAACATGGTGCGGGATGTAGGTTACGCAGCCGGGCTCGCGGCGCGATTCGCTGGTAACGAGGCGGAGGACTTCGGCAATCTCGTTGCGATCTTCAGGGGCGAAGGTGAAGCGTGCCGTAAAGCTGACCATGAGCGCAGATTCCCTTTGCCTGAGCCTTAGAGCCCCAGTGCGTACTTTCAGTCTACTTGTGAATCGTGTCGAGCGCAGCAGCAAAGTCCGGTAGAACCATGGTCTGATTGCGGTCAGGGCCGGTGGAGACCATCCCGATGCGCGCGCCACTTTCCCGTTCCTGGAAGCGAAGATACTCGCGTGCGGCCTGGGGCAGCTTGTCGAACTCGGTAATGCCTTCAGTTCGCTCGCGCCAGCCCTTCAGCTTGGTGTAGCGCGGTTTGATCTGTTCAAGACCCTGCACATCCGCAGGTATTTCGTCGGTGACCTTGCCGTCGATTTCGTAGCCGATGCAGATGGGAATCTCGGCGAGGGTATCGAGCACGTCCAGTTTGGTTACCACCAGCCACTCGGCGCCGTTCACCTGGTTGGAGTAGCGAAGCAGGGGAATGTCGAGCCAGCCGCAGCGGCGCGGCCGTCCAGTAACTGCGCCGTACTCGTTGCCGCGCGCGCGCAGTTCCTCGCCTGAGGCATCATGAATCTCGGTGGGAAACGGTCCGCCGCCGACGCGGGTCACGTAGGCCTTGGTGACGGAGATGACGGTGCCGATGGCGGTGGGCCCAACGCCGGTACCCGTCGCAGCACCGCCGGCCGTGGCTGACGACGACGTAACAAAGGGGTAGGTTCCGTGATCGATGTCAAGCATGGTTCCTTGTGCACCTTCGAACATGATGCTCCCGCCCTCGGCCAGGATGTTGTTGAGCATGCGGCCGGTATCGGCAACAAACGGGCGAACCTGTTCAGCGGCCGCCGCGTACTCCTCGAACATTTTGGCTGGGTCCAACGGGTCAGTGCCGAACAGCGCGTGGGCGATGGCGTTCTTCTCAGCGCAGGCGGCCTCAATATGTGTCTTCAAGAGCGATGGGTGAAGCAGGTCCACGACGCGCAGCCCGCTGCGGGCCATTTTGTCTTCATAGGCCGGACCGATGCCACGGCTGGTGGTGCCGATTTTCTTGCCGGCCCGGCGCGCTTTCTGCTGCCAGCTCGATCATGCGGTGATAGGGCAGGATCACCTGGGTGCGGTTCGACACAAAGAGTTGCTTATCGACACCAACGCCAAGCTCGCGAAGCCGATTGACTTCAGCAGGAAGGCAATCGGATCAAGGACCACGCCGTTGCCGATGATGCCTTTGCAACCGGGCCGCAGTACGCCGCAGGGGATGAGCTGAAGCACAAACTTCTGCCCGCCAATGATGACGGTGTGTCCGGCATTATGGCCGCCGGCGTAGCGAGCCACGGCTGAAAACCGCTCGCTGAGCACGTCAACAATCTTGCCTTTGCCTTCGTCGCCCCACTGGGCGCCCAGTACCACAGCCGTCTTTGCTCGCATTTCCTTCCAATCCTCGAATTCTGAGTCGCCCAAAGAAGTCCAGATGGCTCTCTGGCGTCCAAAAAAAAGCCGGCGCCAGAAACTCCATGGGCCGCAACACGAAGGCGCTGGTCCACTAACCCCGCACCACGTTCGATGATAAACCCTGAGCGCGTCGGCGGCCTTCCGGACGAAAAGATGGCAACTTTTGCTGAAGACGCCGGTTTTTTCAGGTCTCGTCCCCTGGTTTTCCACCCTACCTGGATGATTTCGCGCAACTAACCAGGGATTGCCGGGTCTAGACAGGTCATGCCCTTGTTGAGGGCACAGAAAGTCGTGCCCCGGGGTGGTCCCGAGGCCCAGGAAACAGCGAGGGCACATGAAACCCCAGGCTTGTTCGCAGGCACCCCGCGTTGCCGCCATTTCCCATCTTTTCCCAGCTCTCCACGCCGACCCGACCCCAAAATCCCAAAGAACCGGCTCTGCGGCCCTGACAATCAGGCGTTTGGTAGCTCTCGGAATGGCGGCTCTCTTGTTGCCGCTGGCCCAGGTAGAAGTTCTGGCCCAGCAGGCGCCCGGATGGCCGCGGTCAAACCCGTATCCGCCGGGCCAGCCCTACAGCGGCCAGTATCCGCAGTCTCCCTACCCCCAGAATCAGCCGTATTCCAACCAGTACGCACCGAATCAGCCGCAAGGCTACCCGCAGCAGGGTTACGGCCAGCAACCCAGTTATGATCAGCTGCGGCCTACTGCCGGCCAGCCTTATGCTGACGCAGGCCCCGGCGGATACGGGCCCGGCTATCAGCAGCCGCAGTCCTCCGCCCAGCCATTTACGGCCGAGCAGCTTGAAGAAATGCTTGCGCCCATCGCGCTCTATCCTGACGGATTGCTGGCCCAGGTGCTGGCCGCAGCCACCTATCCTGATCATGTGTCGGTGGCCGATCAGTGGTTGCGCGCTCAGGGATATGCCTCAGCCGACCAGATCGCAGGCGCTGCACAGGCGCAGAACTGGGATCCCAGCGTGAAGGCGCTGACGGCGTTCCCGCAGGTGCTGGCCGAGATGAACCAAAATCTCGCATGGACCACCGATGTGGGCAATGCCTATTACAACCAGCCGCAGGATGTGATGCAGACGGTGCAGGTTCTTCGCCAGCGCGCCCAGGCGGCCGGAACCCTTGAGAACTCGCCCCAGGAAACTGTCAGCTACGATCAGGGCAATATCGAACTGGCTCCCCCTGATCCGCAGGAGGTTTATGTGCCTGCCTACAATCCGTGGAACTCTTATGGCGAGGCGATCTCGCCCTACCCAGGCTTTTCACTCCTCGGTGCATTGCAGTCGTTTGCCGGATCGGGGGTGCTTCAATTCGGCATGGGAATCGCCATGAATGCCTTTATGCACACAGGCTTCGGATGGCTCAGTTGGGCGCTGGACTGGCTTGGTAGCTCCATTCTGTTCAACCACTCCAGCTACTATTCACGCAGCACGTCGGTGGCTCGCTGGGGTTCGTCCCATGGTTCCTACGGCGCGCAAAATTGGGCTTCAAATGGCAGGTCGGGTTACGGCAGATCCGGTTATTCAGGATCGGGTCAAGGTCTTGGGAGGGGCGATGAGCGGGGCCAAATGGAGCGTGGCCAGTCCCGCGACGCCTATGGCCGCCAGGGATATTCCACTTTCGGAGAAAACCGTGGCAACGGCGACAACCGAGGTTACGGTTACAACGGCGGCTACCAGCAGAACAGGGAGTATTCGCGCCCGCAGCAAGGCTATGCAGCATCCCGGCCCTATATGGGAAGCGAGTATGCGGCGGGCTCAAACAGAGGTTATTCGGCGCGGCCTGAAAACGCCGTTCGCCCGGCCTTCCAGGGCTACGCCTACAACCGTGCCCAGCAGCGAACTCAGGCACAGATGCCGGCACGGCAGCAGCAGGCTTACGCCAGGCCAGGCTACGGGTCCAGCTTCTACTCCGGGGCGGGGCAGACTTACGGCTACGGTCGCCAGCAGGGCAGCAACTACGGCGCTCCGCAGCAGTCGTGGCGCGCTCCCGCAATGCCCAGCCAGCGTGGCGGATACGAACAGCGTTCCTACGCAGCGCCGTCGAGCCGGGGATTCATGCAATCGGCCCCAAAACAGGAACGGTCGGGCGGCTTTCACATGTTTGGCGGCGGACGCAGCTCAGAACATTCCTTTGGCGGCGGCAAAGCGCCCAAGAGCTTCGGCGGTGGAGGCCACGGTGGTGGAGGCGGCCACTCCAGCGGCCACAGCGGCGGGGGACACCACCGCTGATTCCTGCTGAATCAATCCGGCAAGGCTAGTGCGATACCAGTCCCGGGGCGTGGAACTCGAGCGGTTCGTGTCCGAAGGCCTCACCCGCCAGCATCATCAGGATTCCAGCGATCCAAAGCACATGGCCGATCAGCGGAACAAGGGAGGCCAGCCGGAAGTAGATCCACGTGCCAAACATGAACGCCAAAATGGCGCCGCACATGATGCGGCGCGTACACATCAGCCTGGGGCGGATGAGAAACACCAAGTAGAAAAGAATCAGAGGATTGATCCAGCCGCTCAATATGGCCAGGAAGTCCTTTGAACGCCATACTTCGCCGCTGAATGTGTTCATCAGCGTAACCCAGGCACAGAACCATCCGCGGTACACCTGTGGGGTAAACGCGCCCGGGGTGGCCATCTGCTTGCAAGCCGGCAGAAAGAAGGCAGCCACGTAGATGCAGAATCCAGCAATGCGCGCTGTTTGCACCGCATGGGCAACCTTTTGAGATTGTGGGCCTAATGGGATCGCTGGTTCCTTTCCGGCAGGTCTTCCCAGTTAGATGAAGATTCAAGAACTCGCAATGATAGACGAGTCGAATTAAGAAACGCGTAAATGTTTGCGTCCTGTTAACGACCTCCGCCCTTTCTTCGTTGTAGGTGCAGGAAGAGGCCTTAAGGCTTCACTGAGCGAGGTGGTTCTAACATGCGGCAAACAAAGGGTGTTGCAGGCTGGATTTTTGGAGTGGTTGCGGCTTTAGTGTTCACGCGGGCCCGGCAACGGTAATTGGCCAGGCACCCGCTGCGCCTACGGCCCGGACGCAGCCCCGTCGACGCCCATAAGCGACCAGGAGCTGTCTGACACGCAGGATCAGCTTATAAAGCTTCTGCGCACGAGCCCAACGCTGACGTCCGTGGTGGCCCGCGATCCCTCGCTGTTGTCTAACCAGGAGTATGTGAACCACAACAATCCGCAGCTGGGGCAGTTTCTGGTCCAGCACCCGGACGTTGCTCGCAATCCGGAGTACTACCTGTTTACGCATCTCGAATCGCGCGGCGGACGGCGGGACCAGGCGCTTGAGCGGGCAGTGTGGCCTGATATGTCACCATGCAGCGCCAGTGACTCGAGAGCCGATCAAATGCATGAACCCGTCAGGGACATTTCGGCGTGACGGTTTGCCGCTTTCTGCGCGGCGTTGGTGTGGCTGATTCGCCAGTTCCTTGAAAACCGTCGCTGGTCGCGGATATTCAAGCTGCAAAGCGACGTGCACGGAAGGCTGATCGAGAAGATTCAGCTACGACGCAGGAGCTTGCATCGTACATGGGCACTGAGGCGGGCAGGCGATTTCTTGAGGCGGCTCCGATTCCGGTGGGATTTGAGCCCGAGCAGAGAATGCCGAATGCGGTGTCTCGGGTACTTTGGCCGCTGCAAATTGGCGTGGTGCTGGTACTGCTCGGTGTTGGACTCCTTTTCCTGCGCTCGGCAGGTCCCGATATGAATATTCCGATGCTGATAACGGGTACGGTAGTGCTCATGCCCGGAATTGGATTTATTCTGTCCGCAGGGATTACGTGGGTGTTGGCTGGACGGCTGGGTTTGATTCCTGAGAGCCACTCAGCAGCGAACGAAGCCAACCCGCAGGATAGGCCGTGAGCCGGATCGGACCCGGCAGTGGCCAAGAGGCGCCCGACGCGAATGTTCTGGGAATCCTATCTACCGAGTGCTTTTGCCGGCAACGCCGAGCCCGACGTTGCGCAGCCTCTCATGGATGATGAGGCGTTCGCCGGGTTCTACGAGCGTTCGGCACGGTCACTCTGGGCTTACCTGGCACGGACCTCTGGCGACCCGGCCCTGGCTGAGGACCTAATGCAGGAGAGCTACGTGCGGTTTCTTTCGGCAGCGGGCGCTCCATCGCATCTCAATGAGGGCGAGGTTGCGTGCCGGCGGTACCTGTTCCGGATTGCGACGAACCTGCTGCGGGATCACTGGCGGCGTCCAAGAGCAGCTTCGATTGAAGGAATTCCCGAGAATTTTTTCGCTCGACCCAGCCATGCGGCGCAGTCCGATTCGCATCTGACGCTTGGACCTGCCCTGGCAAAGATGCGGCCCCGAGAGCGCCAATTGCTCTGGCTTGCGCACGCTGAGGGTTACTCCCACGGCGAGATTGCCGAGGTCACTGGCCTGGCCAGCGCGAGCATTCGTCTGCTGCTGTTCAGGGCGCGCCGAAAGATTGCGCGCCTGCTCACGGATGAAAAACGCGGGAGGGAGCGGGAATGCTAAACGCCTGTTCGCGCGAAAACGAAGTGAGGGAACTTGTGGAGCGGGGCCAGTGGCCGCAGGCCTGCGCACCCGAGCTGCGCGCGCACGTTGACAGCTGCCGCTCCTGCGCTGATCAAGTACTGATAACAACCGCGTTTCGAAGGGCCCGCGCAGAAGCTGTCGCAGGCGTCACGCTACCTCCTCCGGGCGTCCTCTGGTGGCGCGCACAACTGCGAAGGCGTAACGCAGCGGTTGAGCGCATTGGCAGGCCGATCCTGGGAGCGCAGATCTTCGCCCTTGCAATCAATCTCATGTTGGCGGTTGCCTTCATCCTGTGGCAAGCCCGCCATGGCCTTGCCTGGCTCTCATGGTTTTCATCGACTGCGGGCCCTGCGCACAGTCCGCAGGCGGTGTTTCATCTTGACTCTCTCTGGTCTCCTCAGTTGCTCAGTTCCGGACTCAACTCAATGACGAGCCCACTTGTGCTGATTCCCGCCATTGCCACACTGCTGTTGCTCGGCGGCGTGGTTGTCTATCTGGCTACTGAAAAACAGTAATCCGCATCGCATCCGTATTGCTCAGAGCATCTTGCACTTGAATGTGCGGGGTGACACCCTCCTGCTCTTGAAGCGGCCCCCTTGGCCGCTCTGCTATAGTTTCTCGACGCGATTTTCACGTATTTTCGAAAACGCTAACGAAAACAGCATTCGCGCCTCGCTGATCGCGAAAAAGCAGGAGAAATCATGGACTGGACTGAGCGCACAAGACGATCGTTCCTCAAGCAATTTGGTGCAGCCGGCGCTTTGGCACTGACGGCCGCAAACGCGGAGGGATTAAGCCTGGAGGGCGCGCAGAATGCTGCGCCGGCCCCCAACTCCCCCGCAGACCAGAAACAGGCTGCCACGCGCGAAGAGCGCATGAAATGGTGGCATGAAGCCAAGTTCGGCATGTTCATCCACTGGGGCCTCTACAGCGTGATCGGGCAGCACGAGTGGGCCAAGGAAATCGAAGGCATTCCGATTCCGCAGTATGAGATTCTCGCCAAACACTTCCATCCCAAGCCGAATGCCGCTCGCGAATGGGCGCGACTGGCAAAGAAGGCCGGGCAAAAGTACATGGTGATGACCACCAAGCACCACGAGGGCTTTTGCCACTGGGACTCGAAGCTTACCGACTACAACGCCGTGAAGCAGGGTCCGGGGCGCGACCTGGTGCGCGAGTATGTTGAGGCTGCGCGGGCCGAGGGTCTGCGCGTTGGCTTCTACTACTCGCTGATGGACTGGCATCATCCCGACGGCGCCCTCTGCAAGACGGACGAGGCCGCGCGCCGGCGGTTTGTCGACTACACGCATGGCCTTATTCGCGAACTGCTGACCAACTACGGCAAGATCGACGTGCTTTGGTACGACGTCTCGTGGCCGCTGACGCGCAGAAGGCTGGGAGTCGGAGCGCATGAACGAGATGGTCTTCGATCTGCAGCCGGAGATCATCGTGAACAACCGCAACGGACTGCCTGGCGACTTTACTACGCCTGAGCAGCACATCACCGCTGCCGAAGTTGGCCGCGCCTGGGAAACCTGCATGACGCTCAACGATAGCTGGGGCTTCAATCGCTTCGACGACGCGTGGAAGACGCCAAAAGTCATCGTGGACAACCTGGCTACCTGCGCGCGCGGAGGCGGGAACTATCTGCTCAACATCGGGCCGGAACCTGATGGATCCATTCCGCCGGAGACCATAACTTGTCTTGAGACCGTGGGGAAATGGCTTGAGACCAACGGCAAGGCGATCTACGGGACTGAACGTGTCAAGGCCGAGTGGTAACGTGAACGCAAACTACACCCGACGCGGCAATACGCTCTACATCCACCAGCACTACTGGCCGGGGCACACGCCGGCGGCGGAGTGGCTGAGCTTCTATCAGCCTGAGGCGGTGGTTGCCATCGGTGGACTCAAGCCTAAGGTCCTGTCGGCGCGTCTGCTCAAGACCGGGACAGAAGGTTGACTTCACGCAGGATGAGTTCACGCTGCGGTTGACGGGTTTGCCGCTGGTGGCGCCAGATCAGCCGGCCACTGTCATTGAGGTGGAGTGCGATGGGGAGCCGAGCCGTCGATCACGACGCCATGCGTCCATTGTGGCCTCGGTTGAAGGTGGACATCAGCGTCTGATTTGCAGGAGTCAATAACGTCCTCTGGCTTCCTGGTCTTTCGGCCGCAGAAGCGGAATGATCGGGAAGCCGGAGTCAGACGCAGACAGGGACTGCGCGCGCGTAGGTGTAGGGGCCGTCGGGCACCAGCACCACGCGGGCATCCGTGGGCAGGCCTTTCAGAAGGGCGGCTACGGCTTCGTTCAGATCAATGAAGGTATGCTCGCCTGCTGAGCCCAGCTCCGACTTTGCGACGCCGGGCGTGTAGAAGAAGAGCTCATGCTTCACGCCGGTCAGCGCCAGCTTCTCCAACTGCCACTGATCAACTTCAACGGGCGTGTCCTTGATTTCATCCAGAAAATTCTGGAACCCGGTGAGCGTGCGCATCCGGTAAGAGAACTCCGGCGAGCCCACTCCTTCAGCGCACTCGCCCAAGCAGCAGAATTCGTCCGCCCGGCTTGGTGATGTGCTGCGCGGCGGTCACGCCTTTCACGATCTGGTAAAAGGTCAGGTCAAGCGGGTAGCCCGCTGCGCAGGTAATTACCGCGTCGGCCGGTTCATCGAGATTCTCAAGGCAGGTAGTTTCAGTGAATTCAACGCCTGCGGCATGCGCCTTCACGGGATTTCCGGCAAAGACCCCCGAGATTCGCCGATCCTGCGGTAAGGGTTACATCGAGGATGAAATCATGGCGCGCCATGCGCTGCAATTTCAAGCAACTCGGCGTGCAGCGGATTGCCGGCGATGGAGCCTTCAGTGGCCAGCGGCTCGCGCATGAAGAGCGGCGAGTGAATCACCTTGATGGTTTCCTGCGCGGCCAGCCCGGGAGCCACCAGCTTGCGGCCGCCTGAAAAGCCCAGCATCAGGTGCTGCTCAATAAAGCCGAGCGTAATGTGCAGATCGGCGGCCATGAAGCGCTCGTCGATGAAAACCGGCGTTCCGCGCCTGGTGGTGCCCAGCGCCCGATGCTCCGCCAGGTCGCGCGCATCGTGACTGACGACGCGATATTTGCTGCGCGATCTCGGCGCCGACGAATGATTTCAATCTCGTCTTCCGTTGCGCCGCGGTGGAGTCCGGTTGCAATCAGAATGGTGACGCCTCGAGAGGGATGCCGGCCGCGTGCAGGCGCGCGAGCAGCGGGGGCAGCGTGATTGCATTTGGCGCGGGGCGCGTAATGTCGCAGACGGAGATGGCTGCCGTGCGTTTGCCCGCTGCCAGTCTTGACCAGGGGATCGCAGCCAATGGGGTGATCGAGCGCGTAGGCCAAGGCTGCTGACCCATCGCCGATTGCTGACGCGGTGTGGCTGCGAACGACCTGGCAGGCGTAACTGTCCGGGACAGAAACCTCAATACCGTTCTTGCCGAAAGAAAACCGAGTCTTCATCTGTGCTGGAAACCGGCCGCGCGGCTTTCGATCGGCTCATCCCTTTCGCTCATTCTAATTCGTCTTCAGGCCCACCCCGAAGCAAACGGAGACCGCGCTCGTTTGAGCACTGGCAGGCACCCGTGTCCCGTTCCTCTTTCAGACGCCGTCATGCTGTGGTAGGCGGCTTCACGGTCGTCCCTCGGAGAGCACTGCATCGGCAATGCGCGCCGCCTCTACGGCCTCGGGAACCGCATGAACGCGGACGACGGAAGCCCCATTCAGAATGGCAATAGTCATCGCAGCCAGGCCTGCCCGCTCCCGTGCCTTGAAGGCAGTCTCAGCATTCGCCCCATCCCCATAAAGCTTGGCAATTGTGTGGCGCAGGAACGACTTTCGGCTTACCCCTGCCAGCAATGGGCGACCAAGCGTGAGCAACTCGGCCTGCCGAGCCAGCAACACGTAGTTTTCGTCGAACCGCTTGCCAAACCCGTAGCCCGGGTCGAGAACAATGGCTTCAGCCGGAATGCCTTGTGAGTTTGCCGTCGCCAGGCTTGCGCCAAGCCCGTCGCGCACTAGTGTCAGCAAGGCGTCGGGAGCAAGTTGCGGCTGCTCGCGCCATTCTTCCGGGCGGCCGCGGGTGTGCATGAGCACAACGCCCGCGCCAAACTCGCTGCAAACTTGCGCCATCTCCTTGTCCCAGGTGAATCCACTGACGTCATTCACAACTTCAGCGCCGGCTTCAAGGACCGACCGGGCTGTAGCAGCTTTGTACGTGTCCACAGAGACAATGGCGGCGGGACGGGCATCAAGAATCCCTTTGAGAACGGGAAGCAATCGCGCCAGTTCTTCTTCGGCGCTCACCGTAGCGGTCTGAAGTGCGCCCGCATTGCCGCCTGCGCGTGAACCGGGCCGTGTGCTCTCCGCGCCCAGGTCGAGCAGGTCGGCCCCTTCGTCGAGCAATCGGATTCCATGGGCTACTGCCGCCTCCGGCGCGAGATAAAGACCGCCGTCGCTGAAGGAATCAGGCGTGATGTTCACCACGCCCATGATCAGCGTTCGCTCGCCAAGCTTGAGCGTACGGGTGCGCAGCTGCCAGCGTGCAGCGCTCCTGCCGTTTCCGCTCATCTGTCTCACCTAGCCATGGTACGTCGGCCGCATAGCCCATGGAACCTGCCACAGACAGCACGCCTCCTGCTACACTCCGGGCATGAAGATTCTCGGGCGATTTACGGTGGTTTTGCTGGTAGGGTCTCTGGCGTTGTGCGCGGTGTTGCCGGCACGGTCTCAGCAAGCCCCTAAGGGGCACTCAGGCGGGCACGCCGCGCAGGCCAAGGGCCCCCTGAGCGATCGCATTGACGCCATTTTGGCCGATCCGGCTCTGAGCCACGCGTCGTTCGGCATCAGCGTCACTTCTCTCGATGGTCAATCGCTCTACGGGCTTAACCAGGGCAAGTTATTCACTCCGGCCTCCAATGTAAAGCTCGCCACCACGGCGGCGGCGTTTGCCCTGCTGCCCGTGGAGACGCTCTCCTGGACCACAACCGCTGTCGCCGGCGGCGACGTGGATACCGGCGGCGAGCTGCACGGCGACATTGTTCTGCTCGGCGTCGGCGACCCCACATTCAGCGCCCGTCATTATCCCTACGTGGAACCGGGAGCAACCCCGCCTGCAGCGGCTGTACCTGCCGATACTTCTAGCGCGACCCCAGCCCCAGCACCGACCGCCATGACGGTTCTGGACCTGATGGCTGAACAGGTGGAACAATCCGGCGTGCGCACCGTGGATGGCGACGTGGTGGGCGACGATAGCTTCTTTCTTGACGAACCTTACGGCGAAGGCTGGGGCTGGGACGACCTGCAGTGGGACTACGGCGCGCCTGTCAGTGCACTCACCTTCAATGACAACGCGGCCCGTCTCACCATCCGAGCCGATGAATCGGTTCCCGGCGCAACCCTGGCCGAGTGGGCGCCAAACACTGATTTCTACACCGTGGATAACAGCATGACACCCGCACCGACGGGAGAACTGGGGCATCCGGGTCTCGAGCGTCGCCCGGGCGCCCTGCTGGTGCGCGCGTGGGGCACAGTTGGCGCCAATGGCCTGCACGTCAACATGGCTATCGAAGACCCGGCGCAGTTCATGGCCGCAGCCTTCAAAGAGGTGCTTCGGGCTCGAGGCATTACCGTAAATGGCTCAGCCGTCTCCCGGCACAAGTACAGCAACGGAGCCGGTGATTTTGTGGGTGAGCGTGCACAGCCACTGCAGCTGACCCGCTCCAATTTGGGCCACGTCACCGCTCCGTCCGATAATCGCAAGGTGCTGGCCATGCATTTTTCAGTGCCTGTGATCGAGGACATCACGGTCACGAACAAGGTGAGTCAGAACCTGCACGCCGAGCTTCTGCTTCGGCTGCTTGGCAAGCAGTTTGGCAGCGACGGCAGCTTTGAGGAAGGTACCCGCGTGGTTCGGCAGTTTCTTGTGAATGCGGGTGTGGAGGACGGCGACTTTTTCTTTTACGACGGTTCGGGAATGAGCCGCGACGACCGCATTGCGCCCCGCGCCTTTACACGGCTGCTCTGCTACGCGTCGCAACAACCCTGGGGTGCGGAGTGGCGCGCCACATTCCCGGTGGCCGGCGTGGATGGCACTCTTGAAAACCGCTTCAAGACTTCGCCGTTAAAGGGCCGCATGTGGGCCAAAACCGGCACACTGAACGAGGCAAACGCGCTCACGGGCTACCTGACGGCGGCCAGTGGCAAAACGCTGGCATTTTCAATTCTTGTGAACGGGCACCGGCCCGGTAGCGATGCTGAGTCTGATGCCATCGACAAGATTGCGGAGGCAATTGCAGCGGCCGAGTAACGCGGTATCATCATTAGCAAATGCACGTTCGTTCTTTTTCTCCTTTCTGCGCAATCATGATTTCTGTGTCGGGGCTGGTCATGGGTCTTGCCGGATGCCGTTCACTGCCGCCGTCGAAGCCCTCGTCGGAGTGGACTCCACAAGAGGCGCGCGGAGCCGTGGTCTACCGGGCAAAATGCGCCCGCTGTCACTATCCCACCACGACCCATCCCTTGAACGGGCCGGGACTGCAGGCGATTACCAAAGTCAAGGCAATGCCCTCCGGTATGCCGCCCACAGATGAGAGGCTCACTGCCGTGATTCTGAGCGGGAGAAACATGATGCCGGCAACGCGGCTGAACGACGATCAGCTCCAGGATCTGCTGGCCTATCTGCGTACGCTTTGACCGACGAAGACAGGAGGTGAATCACCATGACCGAAGAAGTCGACCAGCCGGACGCAACCAGCGAGGCCACAAGCGAAGCTGGCGTTCCCGCACCGAAGCGCCGGCTCTACCTGCCCCTTCCCGGGCTGGCGGCCATTGGCCTCTACCTTGCGGCGCTCGCCGGGGCGTTCATTGTCGGCGTGGTGCGCGGCAACTATCCGCCCCTGTTTCTCTTCTTTCCGGTCCTCTTCATCGCCGCCACAGGCGGACTGATGCTGTTGTTCCGCTGGGCATGGGCGCTGGCGCTGGCCGCCGTCTTTCTGCTTGCGATCTACAACATGTGGGTCTTTTCACAGCAGCATCTTGCGCCGGCGTTGGTGCAAGGGCTACTGAACTGGGTGTTCTTCCTTTACCTCATCCGGGTCGAGGTTCGCAGCAAGCTCAAGTAGCCTTCCGATCGAACATCGCAGCGCCAGAGGGACCGGATTTACTCCAGAATCCTCTCTGCGGGCACAACCCTATTGGGTTCGCGGGAATCCCGTGAATGCGAGGCCAGGCTCCCAAGCTGACACACAATAGCCGCCAGCAGTGCCCAAAGCAGAAAGATCAACCCGATGCCGGTGCAGGCGATGCCGCCCAGCGCAGCCGGTCCCGTGGTTGTGATGTCGAGGTGGAGGGCAGATGAGGCCAGCGGAAACGCTGCGTCAAAACTGGTGGCTCCGCTGCAATAGCCGAAAATCAGGCTAAGGCCAGTGGCGAGGAAAATGATTGAGGCGATCAAGGGGCGATCTGATCTCATGGATATCTCCTTTTTCTTCAGCCGTCTGAGTCCGAAGCGAAGATCCGGAAGCATTACCGGCCGGCTGCGGGGCACAAGCGGCTTATAGGAAAAGATGCCTGTTCGGGACAAAAGGTTTGGGCGGAAGCAGGGTTTTGGGAGCATCCTTACGGTAAAGGTTTTGAGTCCGCGCGCCTGAGAAAGGCCAGCCGCTACAATGAGAGCGTGATGGAGCTGGTGCAGATTGAGCCCGCGCGGAAGCTTCCGGCGCCCAAGCCGGAGTGGTTGAAGGCGCGCGCCCCCATGGGCGAAAACTACCACGACCTGAAGCGGCTGGCGCGTTCTCTCGGTCTGAACACAGTTTGCGAGAGTGCTCACTGCCCCAACATTGGCGAGTGCTGGCACCACAAAACCGCGACCTTCATGATGCTCGGCAACCTGTGCACGCGGCGTTGCGGTTTTTGCGCCGTTCCCAAGGGCCGTCCAGAGCCGATTGACATGGATGAGCCGCGGCGCGTGGCCGAGGCCGTGGCCACCCTGGGTCTGGAGCACGCGGTCATCACCAGCGTGAATCGCGATGACGACCTGGTGGGCGGAGCGCGCATCTTTGCCATGGCCATTGAAGAGATCCGCAGCCGGGCTCCCGGCTGCCGTGTTGAGGTACTCATCCCTGACTTTCAGGGCAATCAGCAAGCCATCAAGGTGGTGGTCGACGCCAGGCCCGACGTGCTCAACCACAACACTGAGACGGTGCCTCGCCTGTATCGCGTAGTTCGTTCCGGCGCGCGCTACGAGCGGAGCCTCAGGCTCCTTCAACTTTCAAAGGAGATCAATCCTGCAGGGATATCGAAGTCGGGCGTCATGGTCGGTCTGGGCGAGGAAACGGCAGAACTGCATCAGGTCTTCCGCGATCTTGCCGGCGTCGGTTGCGACATTCTCACCATCGGTCAGTATCTGCGCCCATCGCGCGACCACCTGCCCATGGCGCGGCTCTACACGCCGCGCGAATTTGCCGAACTCAAGTCCGCCGCGCTCACAATGGGTTTTCGACACGTCGAATCGGGTCCGCTGGTTCGTTCGAGCTATCACGCGCACGAGCAGGCCGCGGCCACCGGCATGACAGTTGTGGCCTGATCGCGAACCACAAGCCAGCCGCTCACGGGTTGTAGAATAGCCGTTGGCAGTTTGGCCGTAAGGAGGAAGAAAGCAATGGCACCCTCATTCATGGCCGGAATTCCGGCGCTCAAAGATCTCAATCTCGACCTCAGGCGGCGGATGGACCAGGCAGTGGCCACGTTCCAGGCCAGCCTGGCTTCCACACGCACCGGCCGCGCCAGCGTGCACATGGTCGACCAGGTCAAGGTGGACTACTACGGTACCCCAACCCCCATCAGCCAGATGGCGCAGGTCTCCGCGCCCGAGGCGCAGCTGATTCTGATCTCGCCCTGGGACCCCACCGTCCTGAAAGACATGGAGAAAGCCATCCAGTCCGCAGACCTGGGCCTCAACCCCATCTCTGACGGCAAGGTGCTGCGGATTCCAGTGCCGCCCATGACCGAGGACCGCCGCCGCGATGTCTGCAAGCACATCAACAAGGTACTTGAAGAACATCGCACCGCCGTCCGCAACGTGCGCCGCGATGGCAACGATGCCCTGAAGAAACTGGCCAAAGACAAGAAGATCGGCGAGGACGAAGAAAAGCGCGCTCTTGAAGAAGTGCAAAAGATGACCGACGAAGAGATTCGCCGCATGGAAGAGCTCTCGCGCAAAAAAGAAGCCGAAGTTATGCAGGTGTGACGATCGGCAACGGTCTCATAAACCTTCTTCAAGAATATTCCCACACCGAGGATTCCTGCGGCCCAGCTCCTGACTCCACGCGTGTGTCATCAGTCGAGCCAGCAGCCTAATCCCGGCTTGAAGGGACAGAGAAGAATGTCAGTTCGATCGAAGTTGCTTACCCTGGCAATCGTGGTTGTTTATGCGGTCGCGATGGTGAGCACGAATGGCATTTTCACCATTCTCGACGATGAAAGCACCATCATTTCAATGGCCAGTAGTCCCGTGCTGCCCACCGTGCAGTTGTATCTTCACGGCGGCTCCGTCAACGAGCATCCGCCGGCATCTGACATCCTGCTGCACGGCTGGATGGTTGCTACGGGATACTCATTCGCGGCCCTTCGCATCTTTGCCAACATCTTCTATATTCTCGGCACTTTGTTCCTGGCACTTTCGGCGTATCGGCTCGCGGGAATCAGGGCCTACTGGGCAGCCCTCGTCCTCTCGTTCGCGTGGCCTTTTGCCTTCCAGTACGGGCGCATCACAGGCTGGTATTGCTGCAGCTTCTTCCTTGTGGCGCTGGCAACATGGCTCTATCTTGAGATTCTCGATGGGCGCGGCTACGGCTGGTGGGCCGTATTCACAGCAGCCGCCATTCTGATGGTATGGACCAACTATTTTGGGGTCGCCACCTTGCTGTTGCTGCTCCTGGACCTTCTTTTCTTCCATCCGGCATTCGCACGCAAGAACAGAACGGCTCTTTTGCTCTCCATCGCTGCGGTTGTTTTGAGTTTCCTTCCCTTTTTCCTGGTTGTGATCGACGATCTTGGATCACATGCCATGGGCGTGCACTCCGGAGTCGATTGGAAGGCGATGATCGCCGAAGTTGGCTATCCTCTGTTCTCCATCTTCGGCTCGGTCGCGGTCGCGCCGTGGTATCTGCCCCTCAGCATTCCTGTTTTTGCAGCCACCATCGCTCTACTCATATCCATCTGGTGCAGCCCCGGACGCAGATGGCTGGTTTATCTCGGTCTATCGGTGGTTCTTCTAGAACTCAGCGGGCAAACCAACGTGAAGCGCGTACTCTTTCTGCTCCCGTGGTTATTTGTCGCCATGATTCTGGCCGCACTTGGAAAGGCCGCCAGATACCCGAGGCTCGCGTGGGCCGCAATCGTTACCCTGGTCGTTGCAGGCTGGATCGGCATCATCTCAGGCAGGCACTACGCGACGGCCAACCTCTATGAGCCGTGGAAAAACGTCGCGCAGGTAGTGGCTGGTAACGCGCGCGCCGGAGATACCGTCATCAGCGACAGTTTTCCGTTCTTCTTTTACATGAACTATCAGCTAGGCCTTGAGCGGGAGACCCAGGCAGACAGCGGGTCAGACCTGACGGCTGGCGTGTACCGATCTCATGGATACAGGATCCTCGAGCCGGACGGAGAGGAGCAATGGCTTGACGGTCTCAAGGGCAAGGTCGTGCTCGTGAGCGGCGCAGCATATCTTGACGAGGTTCAATGGATGGCATCTTTGAACGATCGTTTGCATCAGCGATGCAGTGTCCAGGGTGAATATCGGGCTGTTCCAGACCCTGCGCTTGAGTTCAAGGCGAAATTTGCAAAAGACGCGCCCGCGCTCGCGTATCGCGTTGACGTGACCTGGTTCGATTGTTCCGGCTTAATGTGACGCGGGTGACGGCTACCTGGCCGCCACTCGCTGGCGATACGCATCTAGTACCGACCGTCCGACTCCCCAGATCAGCTGCAAGACCACGATTGCAATAATGATTGACACTGCCTGGAAAACACCTTTGTTCGCCGACGCCAGGGTCGCGCCATGGGCCGCCTCATCCGCAGCCGGATTCTTGAGCAGAAACAGTATGTGGTTCGGGGCCGCGAGCAACACGCACAATGGAACCAGCGAGAGAACCTGCATCACCAGTTGCCGCACGCGGTTCGGCGGCCGCTGCCATGCGCCACGTGCCAGGTCAACGATGCGCCACGTCAGCTCGAACGCGTTCAGGCAGACCAGGCACAAGTAGAACGTCCACCAAACCGGCGCAAGTTGGTACGGCAGGGAACCGAGGTAGCATGCTCCGGGCCCGAAGAGCAGGAACGGGTAGTGCGGGACCAACAGAATCCACGCAAACATCACGCAGCCGAAGAACACTTCGAGGAAGGTCCGCGTAAAGCTCCGCGGCTTTGCCCATCCGCCGGCATCCGCGCCAACCGGGGGCAGATCAAGCGGCGTCCACGACGCGGTCATCGGCTCGGTTATGAGCCCAACCCCGTGGAACGTCTCCGGAAAAAATGCGCGAATCAGTTCGATCGCCGCAAAGATCAGCGTGACCACCCCCGCGCTGATCAGCCAGATCTGGGGCAAGCGCAAAGCCGCTCGCAGAACGCCTTCGCCGCCGAGGTTGTTCGCCGCAATCGCCACGGCATTCGCTATGGCAAAAATCACCGTCGCCCACATTAGCACCAGCCGCAGCACGAACGAGTAAGTTGGAAATATTGCGGGACCGATCAGATACTGCTGCCGCTGATAGCGCGCGGCCACCTGGATGGGTGGTCCGATCTGCTTGAGCCACTCCTCAGCTTCTTCTTTCTTCAGCGGTCGGCCGAGCTCCGCTTCCTTGTCTTCGAGTTGAGCCTCGAGATTGGCGCGCAGTTCAGCGGCGATATCGTCCTGCCGCTGCCAGGGCAGGTGTTTCTTTACTGCTAAAAGGTAACGATCGAGGAGTTCCAAGGTGATTCCTCCATTTCTTAGAGAAGGTTGTTGATGGATGTGTTGATGGCGCTCCACTCTTCCAACAAGCGTTGAAAGATCTGTTCACCGTCGCTTGAGAGCCGGTAGAAGCGCTTGTTCCGTTTTTCTTCCTCGCGCCATTCGCTGGTGAGCAGTCCCTGCGTCTCAAGCCGCCGAAGCAACGGATAAAGCGTGCTTTCATCGATTTCCATGCCACGCCCAGCCAGCGCCTTGCGCAGCGTGTATCCGTAGTGTTCCTGCTTGAGTTGCGCGAGAACAGCCAGTGTCAGGCAGCCCCGCCGCAGCTCCAGACGAAGGTTTTCAAAGAGGTTTTCCGTCAAAGTCATCCTGCGCCTCACACACTGTACACAATACACTGTATGACACACAGTGTATGTTGTCAAGTATATTTTGCGTGCAATCGGCTGCTTGCGCGACGATACGGACCTTCGGCTATTCCTTTTATGCCTGCGGATGAAACGGAATCGCTGCCCGCCTTGCTCGGAGCAAATCAGCAAGTCACTCCGTCAAAATGTTTTAGCTTTTGTCACGCTGGCTTTGAGAAGCGGCGCAGCCTTTCTAAATTCCGCGGCCGCGGAAGAGATAGAAAAGCTCGATCAGCAGGATTAAAACGACCACAACTTCGAGGAAGAACCCCCGGGCATGGTTGAATTGTTCCACCATGTCTTGATAGAGGTCTTCAGCAGTTTTCATTTTCTTCGCGACCAGGTCCTTGTAATCAGGAACGCCAACCCTGGCTGCGGCCAGCCGATAAAGACGCGCGGCAAACATATCGCTGAGAAATTTGATTGAATTGTCGGCGCGCTCCGTTAATTCACCAATTTCGAGCAGAATTGAGTGCAGGCGGGTTGCGGAACGGGACATACGCCATCGCGAAAGCATCCCCTTTTTCCGCTCCAGCGACAGGTAGACGTTATCCAGTACGCCCGTGAGCAGCTCATCGTAGTGACGGAATTCCAAGAGCTGCGAGTTGGCGTATTCGAGCAGCTGAATGGCTGTTTCCGCTCCCGCATTGCTGTCATAAAGGAATGCGGCGTTCCAGCCAATCACGGTGAGGTCGTTCTCATAGTACGAAATGCGCGACTGCAGGACTTCAGCACATTCGCCTTCCGACAGGCGAAGCTTGTCTCCGCGAACGATCTGGGCAATTTCGCGGCCGTGATCGCGGGTGAGGTCGGCAGCCGAGGGCGTTCCAGCCTCTTCGCGCACATGGAAGATGAAGTAGTCTTCGCTGAGCCAGCGGGCATAGGGCTTTACCTGCGCGCTTGCAGGCGCGTTCCAGGCGCTCGCGCACGATGGGCTCTACGCGGGTGACAAAATCCACGTCCCACACCCACTGGCTGGCCAGATGAACCAGGCTCTGCCAATCGCCTGAAAAGCTGAGCTGGTACAGGACGCTGACGACACCGTAGTCGTAGAACTTGATCTCTCCCTCAAGCCGCTCACCGCCTGCCAGGAGAAGAGGTTCAAGGGGTTCTACAACCGGCGGCCTGTGGTAACGCACATAGGTGGGCACCGAGTGCTTGGTTTTGGGTTGCTGCACCGTGCGGGCGTTCGCGGCCCGCTGCAGTTGGTCGAGACGGAGCTCTTCGCATACATCGAATTGGATCAGCACAAGGACCGAGCCGCAGACTGGAGATGGGCTCGACGATGGAGACGCGGCAGCCATGTTTCCTATTGATGCGGCTACTTCTTCGGACGTTTATAGAACGGGACCGGGACCTGCTTCGCCCTTACGGCATTGGCGCGGCACTGCACGATTACATCTTCTCCACTTGCCGCCACGCTTGCAGGCACCAACGCCATGGCGATGTTGGTCTTGAGAAACGGCGCGGGCGAGCCCGAGGTGACAGTGCCGATTTTTTCCCCGCTCAACGACAGCACGTCGTACCCGTCCCGCCCGATGCCGCGGTCGACCATCTCGAGCCCCACGATCCTGCGCTTTGGTCCGCCTGCAGCCTGCATAGCCAGCAAGGCATCGCGCCCTATGAAGTTTCCCTTGTCCAACTTGAGCCAGCGGTCGAGCCCGCCCTCAAACACATTGATTTCCTCGGAGATTTCGTGGCCGTAGAGGCTCATGCCGGCCTCAAGCCGCAGTGTGTTGCGCGCGCCAAGCCCGCAGGGGCGAATGCCGAACTCCGCGCCCGCTTCGAGAAGGGCTTCCCACATCTTCACGGTGGTTGGCTCGTCGGCGGGAATGTAGACCTCGAATCCGTCTTCTCCTGAATAGCCGGTGCGCGCGATCAGCACATTGGGAATGCCCGCCACGGTGCCCCACGTGAACCAGTAGTTCTTGATTGCGGCCAGGTCCACCTTGGTCAGTTTCTCAGGGTCTCCAGCGCGCGCGGACCCTGCAAGGCAAGTTGCGAATAGTAGCTGGAGTAGTCGCTGATGTGGATCGACGGGAAACTGCCGACCTGCTTGCGAATCCAGGCGTAGTCCTTGTCCTTCGTTCCGGCATTCACCACCAGCAGGTAGTCGTTCTGGCTGAGCCGGTGAACGAGGATGTCGTCAACAAAAGTGCCTGCGGGCGTGAGTAGCGCGGAGTAGTGCGCCTGTCCGTCCTTCAGCTTTGACGCGTCGTTCATGGTGATGTGCTGAATGGCAGCCAGCGCGCCCGGTCCGCGAAACTGGATCTCGCCCATGTGGCTCACGTCGAAGAGGCCAACGCCGGTGCGTACGGCTATGTGCTCGGCGATCAGGCCTCCGCCGGGGCCTGGATACTCGACCGGCATATCCCATCCGCCGAAGTCCACCATCTTTGCCTTGAGAGCGCGATGCGTGGCGTTGAGGGCGGTCTTCTTGAGAGGCGTTGAAGCGGCTGCTTCTTGTGCGGGCGTGACTGGCGTCGACATGGTCACATTCCTTTCGGGAGTCTTCCTTCTTCACGATAGGTTGGGGAGGCGGCGGGGTCAAACCGGGCTCGCAGATGAAAAGGACCGTCGGGACCGCCGGGAGCAGGACGCCAGCGCGCAATAGAATGAGGGCATGAACCAGTTTCGAGGCGTCCTGATGCTGCTGGCCGCGGGTGTGGCATTCTGGCGCGGTTGGCAGATCCATGTCGGACACAACGCTCTCCTGGCGTACGCACTCTCTGCAGTCGCGCTGGGCCTGGCCGTCTGGCACCTAACGCGCAAGCCCGATAAGCCGCGCGTGTGAGCTGAACTCAATCCGCGATCCGGCTGCTTTCGCGAGGACCTAATGAAGTTGACGCATACGCTGTACAACCGTATTCAGGGCCGCAGCGTCGATCGGCTGGCGGCTTTGAGTGACGGCATCTTTGCCGTGGCCATGACGCTGCTGGTGCTCGATCTTCATCTCCCCTCGACGGCCCAGGTGCATGGCGAGCGGGAACTCCTTTATGCGCTGGGCGCGCTGGGGCCACAGTGGATTGCCTATCTGATGAGTTTCCTCACCCTCGGCATCTTCTGGGCCGGTCAGCAGACGCAGTTGAATCACTTCGGCGAAGGTAATCGCGATCTCACCTGGATCCACCTCGGGTTTCTTTTCGCCATAACCCTCCTGCCGCTTTCCACGCGTCTGCTGGCCGACTTCATTACTTACCGGTCTGCGCTGGGCATATACTGGCTCAATATTTTTGTTGCCGGCGCCATGCTCTATTGGAGTTGGAAATATGCAACAAAGGCCGGCCTCATCAAGGAAGATACTCCGGCCGAGGTGCGCGGCCAGCATCTGCAAACGGGTGGTGATTGCCCAGTCGTTTTATGCGGCCGGCGCGGCGCTTTGCGTGATCAACACCTGGGTCAGTATCGCGGCTATTGTGCTGGTGCAATTGAACTACGCCATCGCCCCACGCCTTTTTAGGCATAAGGAATAACCCGGATTAGCCACTGCGCACCCCCCAGGATGAGTGCTAGGCTGGCGGGAATGGAATTCAGCTACAAACTGACGGAAGATGAGTTTATCCGCGGCGCTCGCCTGGAGCGCAAGGCCTCTTCCCGATCGAGCCTCAAGACCGCCTTGTTCTGGATGTCGATCATGGCCGGCCTTATGATCCTCTTTGCCTCAATTCGGCCCAGAGATCATCAGGCGCCTGACACCGCCTCCGTCGCGGTTCTGAGCTCTGCGCAGCCCAGCCCCACAACCCCCGCTGGCAAAACAGCCGCCCTCCTGCAGCAGGCTGGCCCGTTTCTGGTCATTGCGGGATTGTGGATCCTTTTGGTGAAGGGACTTATTCCGTTGCGGCTCCGTTATCTCTACCGCAAAGACCCGCGCATGCATGCATTCTTCGTGGTCGAATTGACCGGGGATTCGATTTCCACGTACAACGCCGCGGGGACTTCCTCAAGAAGCGCATGGAATGTCTACGACGGTTGGTGCGAGCGCGAGGGGATCGTTGTGCTTATGTTTCACTCTGGCGCTTATTCCATTATGTCGCTCGCCGGGCTCTCGCCGCTTCAGCAGGACCAAGTACGCGGCATTCTCACAGCGGCGCTGCCTAGAAAATAAATCCGCCAAAACCATTACTCAAGTAACGCAACTCCATCGGTCAATTTGGGTTCATTTTGATACACCGGGCGAACTGCATGCCTGGGATCGAGAGGTAATCCCGTTGTTGACCACGACTTTAAACTCTTTGGTGGCAGTTCGGCTTGGCGGTTTCAGATTGATGCATGGCGTGGGACGCGATGGTTTCGGTCCACTGCTGATCGGCCTCTCCATCGTTGGCGCTTTTATTTGGGCGCTGTCCCGTTTAACTGGGCGTCCAGTCTGATTCCAGTCAGGCACGGGGAAGTTCCCGTCTACTTGCGATGCGCTCTCCAGAAGGAACTCACGCCAAGGTAGAAAAAAACTACAACCACGAGCGCTGTTACCAGGAACGTCCGATGATCGGGACCGTGGGCCCAGTTTGCTCTCATGCGCCAGAGATTCGGGGCAAACACCAGCACAGGCAAAAGGAAGAAGACGCCCGTCACTTCAAGCCAGAGGATGCCACCCACGCGCTGAAAAGGCTTCAGGAAACCGCCAACGCCGCGGGCGACTCCGCTGCCCGCCTGAGCGGTAACGCGCCTGGCGGTTTGCTCCGCATTCTGGACTCTGGCCGCCGGACTCGCAGACTGCTGTTGCTGCCCGGACACCGCGGCTTGGGTCGCGCCCGCCAGTTGCTGGCTCGCCATGCGCCCGGCAACGCGCAGTCCCGTACCAAGGACCCGCCCAATGATCTGTGGTCTCATTCCGTTTATGATGGTAGCAGCGACGCGGGGTGAGACGCTTCTCGCCGTCCGCGGCCGCTTTCCGTTTGCGCCTGAGCGGATATGGCAGTAAGGTAAAGAAATCTCACGCCGCAACCCGCGCTTTTCATGCTTGCGCCGGCCGCCGCTCATGGAGGTATCTGTGACATCCCGTCTGCGCGAACTCATTCAGCAACTGGGCGAGGCCATCCACGAGTCGGTCATTGAAAGCGAACAAATTGCCGGAGTTGTCCAGGATATCCGCAAGCACGGATTCGATGTGCTGCTCATGCTCGAAGCCACCATCGGTTTGAACGAAGTTGCGGCCAAGGAAGCCGAAGCTGCCGCCAGCAGCGGATCTGCGGATAAAGATGGCCGGCCGGCGAATTTACCCCCAACGACCTGCACTTTCTACGCTCCCTGCGGATTTCCGTCGAGGGCGAAGAAGAAGGCGCTGCAGAGAACGACACCGAGTAGCCGTACCAGCACATGGAGTTTCTGTTTCGCGGCAGGTCTGCTGGAAAATCAGCTCTTCAGCGCCACACGAATGTGCAATTCCTTTAGCTGGTGCTCGCTTACCGAGGTGGGCGCGTCGGCCATCAGGTCGATCGCCTTTGCCGTCTTGGGGAACGCAATCACTTCGCGCAGGCTCGGCGCGCCGGCCAGCAACATCACGATTCGGTCAAGACCAAGGGCGATACCGCCGTGCGGCGGCGTGCCGTATTCCAACGCATCGAGAAAGAAGCCAAAACGCGCATGCGCTTCCTCGTCTGAGATTCCCAACGACTTGAAGATCTGCTGCTGCACGTCCTTGCGGTGAATACGAATCGAGCCCGAGCCCAGCTCCATGCCGTTCATGGCCAGGTCGTAGCAGTTGGCGCGCACGCTGGCAGGGTCGCTCACCAGGTTGGCCATGTCTGCCTCGTACGGTGAGGTAAATGGATGATGCGCAGGCACCCACTTGGCTGAGGCCAACTCGTACTCGAACATCGGGAAGTCGACGATCCAGATCGGATGGAAAGCAGTGCTGCCGTCCATCGGGTTTTGCGCGTTGCGCTCGTGCGCGTCCACAACCGTTTGCTCGGTCACGCCAAAGGCCCCGTGCCGGTCGGCATACTTCTTCGACAGCTCAGTGCGGAAGTTGCCCGCAGCCGAATAAACATTGATCTCGCGCTCGCTCAGCCGCCCTTCGAACTTGGTGTCGCTGGCCTTGACGTGATGCGCCGGATCGCCAGCCACAACAATCACGAAATCGCCATCGGCCGCGCCGGCAAGCTCGCGCACCTTGGCCGCCGCTTCAGGGAAGCCCTTGGCGAGCCGCTTGAAGTCGTCGATGAACTTTGCGCCCTTCTTCTGATCGAAGAGCGGCCAATTGTCTTCGCGCTCTTTGCGGCTCAGTTCGCCAACCTTGGGAACGCGCAGTGCCACCACCGGAAGCGCTGGATCAATCTGCAATGTGGCAAGATTCTCATCCGTAAATGCAGGCCGCACGTCTGTCAATCCGGGCAGACGAAGGTCCGGCTTGTCGGTGCCGAACTGGCGCATCGCGTCGTCGTAGGTAATCCGCGGAAAGGGCGTAGGTATCGTGACGCCTGCGGCCTTGAAGCCCGCCGCCAGAAACTGTTCCACCACGGCAAACACATCCTCGCGCCTAGGGAAGCTCATCTCCAGGTCAACCTGCGTGAACTCAAGCTGGCGGTCGGCGCGCAAATCCTCATCGCGGAAGCAGCGCGCAATCTGAAAGTAGCGATCGCAGCCCGAGATCATGAGAATCTGCTTGAAGATCTGCGGCGACTGCGGCAGCGCGTAGAATTCACCGGGATGCACGCGGCTGGGCACCAGGAAGTCGCGCGCGCCCTCTGGTGTTGACTTGGTCAGAATAGGCGTCTCGATCTCAAGAAAGCCCTGGTCACTCAGGCTCTCGCGGATGGCGAGTGTAATGTCGTGGCGCAGGCGGAAGTTGCGCTGCATCTCAGGACGGCGCAGATCAACATAGCGGTACTTGAGCCGGACTTCCTCGTTCTGGATGGCCTCTTCGGCAGGGGAAAACGGCGCCAGGCGCGCGTCGTTCAATACGAGCAGCTGGGTCGCCTCGATCTCGATTTCGCCGGTCGGCATTTTGGGATTGGTGGCGTCGGCGCCGCGCAGGCGCACCTTGCCCACGGCGGCAACCACGTATTCCGGCCGCACCTGCTCGCCCTTCAGATGACCTTCGGGAGTCAGTTCCTTGTCCAGAACAATCTGGGCGATTCCGGAGCGGTCGCGCAGATCGAGAAAGATCAGGTTGCCGTGGTCGCGGCGCCGGTTAACCCAGCCCATCAATACCACTTGTTGCCCGGCGTTAGCGGCGCGCAAGTCGCCGCAATGATGCGTCCGTTCGAGACTGCCTAAAAAATCGAGCACTACCTGTGTCCTTTACTCGCCTGCTGGTTTTGAGAGGAATTCAGCCAGTTCCGTGCGAGGAACCTTGGTCTGTATGCCGGTGGCGAAGTTCTTCACTGTAAGGATACCGGATTGAAGCTCGTCTTCGCCCAGGATGACGATCGCGTGCGCCGACTTGTCGGCGGCTTCAAACGATTTCTTCAGACGAAAACCGCCTTCCCCCAGCTCGATCCATAGTCCCTGGTGGCGTAATTCGCGGGCCAGGACCAACGCAGCGGGATTGAGATTCTCGCCGAGTGGCGCAATAAACGCGTCAGCCACCTGCGGTGGGGCAGCCCCTCGGTTAAGTTGGCTCAGAAGTGTCAGGACAAGCCTGTCTTCCCCCATGGCAAAGCCGATGCCCGGCGCCTTTGGCCCTCCGATGGCCTCGCTGAGACCGTCGTAGCGCCCTCCGCCCAGCAGCGCATTCTGCGCGCCCAGGCCGCCGTGGGTGAATTCGAAGGTGGTGCGCGTGTAGTAGTCCAAGCCGCGCACCAACCGGTGATTGCGAGTGTAGGGCACGCCCGCCGCGTGAAGAGCCGCCAACACCGCGGCGAAGTGCGCCTTCGAAGCTTCGTCGAGCGAATCGGCGATGACCGGCAGTTTCTCGATGATCGGCTGGTCCGCGGGAACCTTGCAGTCCAGCACGCGCAACGGATTTGTCACGGCGCGCCGCTGGCAATCCGCACACATCTGCCCAACCACGGGCTCGAGTGCAGCGCGCAGAGTGTCGTTATAGCGGGCGCGGTCGGCTGCAGACCCCACAGAATTCAGTTCCAGCGTCCAGCCTGTAATTCCAAGCTCGTCGAGCAGGGTCGCCAGCATCTCCAGCACTTCGGCGTCGCGCACCGGACTCTCACTGCCTGCCGAAGGAGGGCCCAGCACCTCCGCGCCGATCTGCGAAAACTGCCGGTAGCGTCCCTTTTGCGGCCGCTCACGCCGAAACTGCGGGCCAATGTAGTAAAGCTTTTGCAACTGGCCGGTCTCGCCTAGCTGGTGCTCGATGTACGCGCGCACTACGCCGGCCGTGTTCTCCGGTCGAAGGGTCAGCATCTGTGTCTTCTCTGACTGCGCCCGAGCGCGATCCTCCCAGGTGTACATCTCCTTCGAGACGATGTCGGTTTCTTCGCCCACGCCGCGGGCAAACAGCGCCGTGTCCTCGAAAATGGGGGTGCGAATTTCGCCAAAGTTGTAGCGGGCAAAAACGGCGCGCGCCGTCGCCTCAATGCGGTTCCAGAGGGCGGTTTCCGGCGGCAAAAGGTCGCGCGTGCCGCGCACGGCTTTCAGTGTGGCCATAACTTATCTAGTTTAAATGGGCTGCTGGGCGGGGTCGACGAATGTGCGTGACCCTGCCCGAAACCTACACTCCCAAAATCGAGTGCGCTAACTTCACCCACCACGTGGAACTGCTCATCCATGTGTAGGTGACGACGGCTTGGACTGTGAACAATCCAGGCAGCGCGTTGATATAGACCCTATGCACGCGCCTGTTTACCAGAACATCGCGCAGGACGCCGAGGAGAATCACTCCATCCAGGCACGGGAAAAAGAGACCATGAAGGTAGAGATAGTCGAAGCGGCCAAAGGCTGCGTCGAGCAGTCCGCACGTGGCGATGAAGAGCAGCCGGCGGTGCAGTTCAGGTTTCCTGCGCCACAGAATCGCCAGCGAGAAGAAGATCCCAAACGCCAGCATGTCAAAGAACGGGACGATCAGAAAGGCATCTGCTCCCGGGATATGTTCCGCCGTGGTATCAAAGCGCCCCATCACGATGGAAGTGGTAATGCCGAGGGGCACCATCACCGCACCCAGCGCGGCGCCGAACCAGCCGAAGAAGCGATGCCACTTCACGTTGTGCGTCCGCACGAGCGCCGACTGGAAGATGAAGAAACCGACCCAGCTGGTGAATGCAGCAGCATGGAACCAGAGAATCAGAGGCCGCGGAATCGATGGATGGAGCAGGTTGGCATCGATGGTAAGGCGGAAGCCCGACACCACGATCCCCGCAATCAGCAGCGACATGGCGAAGTAGAAATATTTGTCGATGAGACCTTTAGGGCCTGTGATGGCGATCGGTCTCCCGGAGGCGACGCTTTGGGAAATTGAGCTCATGGTTTGACCTCGGTCGTTCGCGACAAAGGGAAAGCTTGAGGGTGGGGCGCAGGGGAAACTGCCAAAGTCTAGCACGGCAGTTTCTTGCATTCAACGGAAATAGCGAGCGGGAAACGAAGGTTCAGCGTGGAGGCAGCGGATAGGCCATCAGCAGGTCCATTTGGGGTTGACAAGCATAACTGAACGGTCCAGTATCATTTCTCTGGAGGCCGCAATGATTCGAGTGCAGAATCTGGTGAAGACATTCGGCACATTCACCGCTGTCGACGAAGTTTCGTTCGAGGTGGCGGAGGGCGAGATCTTCGCCTTCCTTGGACCCAATGGGGCGGGCAAGACGACCACTATCAAGATGCTGACGACTCTGCTGCATCCCACCAGCGGATCGATCGAACTCGACGGGCTCAATCCCGCGACCAACCAGAATGAGGCGCGCCGCCGCTTCGGCATCGTATTTCAGGATCCCAGCCTGGACGGCGACCTGACTGCATGGGAAAACATGGAGATCCACGGCGTTCTCTACCATGTCCCCCACAAAGTGAGGCACCAGCGGATTGAAGCACTAATGAAGCAGTTCGAGCTATGGGATCGGCGCAAGGACCAGGTAAAGAAATTCTCCGGCGGCATGAAGCGGAGGCTTGAAATTGCGCGCGGGTTTCTGCATACGCCCAAGATTCTATTTCTCGATGAACCGACACTCGGACTTGATCCGCAGAGCCGCAACCAGCTTTGGACGCACGTAAAGAAAGTGAATGAGGCAGAGAAGACCACGGTCTTTCTAACCACGCACTACATGGACGAGGCGGATCGCGTCGCACACCGAGTTGGCGTGATTGATCATGGGAAACTGGTTGCCGTGGGAACGCCCGCCGAGCTTAAGGAAAAAACGAAGACAGAAAGCCTGGAAGAAGCATTTCTGGCGCTGACCGGCTCGAGTATTCGCGACGAGAGCGCCGGCTCGGCAGACCAGATGCGTCAGTTTGCAAAGATGTGGAGCGGAGGCAAGCGATGAGCGTGATTTATATCTTGTGGCTGAGAGAAATGAAGCGCTATCTGCGCTCGCGCGTGCAGATCGTGGCTAGCTTGGGGCAGCCGATCCTGTATCTGATCGTGCTCGGGTTTGGGCTCGGGCCGGTGTTTCAACGCGCGGGTAATGGCAACTATCTCCAGTTCGTATCGCCCGGCGTGATCGGCATGACGGTGCTCTTCTCGTCGATCTTTTCGGGGCTCGGCCTGCTCTGGGACCGCCAGTTCGGCTTCCTGAAAGAAACCCTGGTCGCCCCCGTTCCCCGCTTGCAGATCATGATTGGTCGCACCCTTGGTGGCGCGACAGTGGCTGTGGTGCAAGGGCTGCTGGTGACGATCGTCTGCGTCATTGCAGGGTTCCGGCCGGTTCATCTGGCTACGGTTCCTCTGGCTCTGGGCTTCATGCTGCTGATTGCCACAGTCTTTGCCGGCCTGGGCGTGGCAGTGGGTTCCAGCCTGCAGGACATGCAGGGATTCCAGCTCATCATGAACTTTCTGGTGATGCCCCTCTTCTTTCTCTCTGGCGCACTTTTTCCGCTGGATGGATTGCCGAAGGCCCTCACAGCCGCAACCATGGTGGACCCTCTTTCCTACGGCGTCGACGGCATGCGAGCGATTCTGCTTGGACGGGCGCATTACGGCGCCATTATCGACTTCGAGGTAATGGTTGTGATCGCAGCAGCCTTCATCCTGCTCGGTGCGTACCGTTTCTCAAAGATAGAGATCTAGACGATGACCCGACCACGCAGCAAGGAAGCTCATGAACGTGTGTTGCACGCCGCACTCAAGCTGTTCGGCGAGCGGGGCATTGACGCCACCAGCATGGACGCAATTGCTCATACCTCCGGCGTGAGCAAGGCGACAATGTACAACCACTGGACGAGCAAGGAAGTCCTGCTGATGGACGTGATGCTGATGGTGAACGGTCTGGATCGCGATCCCGAGGACGTTGACTCTGGAGACCTGTGCCTTGACCTGGCGACCGTGCTTAGCCGCAGGCCGCCAGATCAGTTCGATTCCGCGCGGGAGCGGATGATGCCAACGATGATTGCGTACTCGGCGGTGCATCACGAGTTTGGCGAGGCATGGAGGCATCGTGTAATGGAGCCGACGCGCACCTGCCTGCGTCGCATTCTGCGGCGCGGCATCAACCGTGGCCTGCTCCCGGCGACACTCGACGCGGAGGCCGGCATTGTGCTTCTGCTGGGCCCTATGATCTATGGCCACGTCTTCCATCGAGAGGTGGCAAAGCGGCCATTCGATTTTGGGAAGCTGGCAGCGGAGTCCTTCTGGCGCGCGTATCGAGTGGAAGGTGAAAGCGGAAGAAAGATTGGTCGATCGAAACGCGCTCATGCGGAGCCACGCTAAGGCTGCATCTTTGCGTCGAACCACGTATCCTATCTGCCATGGAATACCGTTTACTCGGAGGCTCAGGCCTCAAGGTTTCAGCGCTGGCCTATGGAACTGCCACCTTCGGCGGTACTACGGGCTTCTTCAAGGCAATCGGCACAACCGAAGTTGACGAGGCACGACGTCTGGTGGATCTCTGCCTCGACGCGGGCGTGAACCTGTTAGACACCGCCAACGGCTATGCGGAGGGGCGATCGGAAGAGGTCCTCGGCCAGGCGCTCAAAGGCAAGCGCGACAAGGTGCTCATCTCCACCAAGTCCGGATTTCCCACCGGCGAGGGACCGAACGATGAGGGGTCGTCGCGCTCCCATCTGCGCCAAGCGCTCGAAGGCAGCCTGCGCCGCCTGGGCACGGACTACATCGACATCTACCATCTGCACGGCTTTGACGCGCTCACCCCGGTTGAAGAGGTGCAGCAGACGCTGAATAGTTTTGTGAGTGAAGGCAAGGTACGTTACATCGCCTGCTCCAACTTTTCCGGCTGGCACCTGATGAAGTCGCTGGCCGTGGCCGATCGCTACGGCTGGACCCGCTTTGTGGCCCACCAGGCCTATTACTCGCTCGTCGGCCGTGAGTTTGAGTGGGAGCTTATGCCTCTCGGCATCGATCAACAGGTTGGCACGCTGGTGTGGAGTCCGCTGGGCTGGGGACGGCTGACGGGAAAACTGCGCCGCGGCCAGCCGATGCCCAAAAGCAGCCGCCTGCACGAGACAGCGGACCTGGGACCGCAGCCGAGCGATGAGTTCCTCTACACGGTGGTCGACGCGCTCGACAAGGTTGCTGCGGAGACCGGCAAGACCGTTCCCCAGGTCGCCCTGAACTGGCTCCTGCAAAGGCCGACGATTTCATCGGTGATCGTTGGAGCTCGCAATGAAGAGCAACTGCGGCAGAATCTGGGAGCCGCCGGTTGGAATCTGACCAAGGAGCAGGTGGCGGCGCTCGACAAAGCCAGCGAACAACCTGCCGCCTATCCTTACTGGCACCAGCGTAAGTTCTTTTCAGGCAGAAATCCCTTGCCGGTGTAAGAGATTCATGAATCGTCGGATACCCGGCGCCTCTTGTTCCTCAATACTCCTCGTCCCCGCGCGCGACGAACCTGTGCCGATGGCGAAAAATGTAACGGCCAACGAGCCATCCGGCAGCAGATCCGACCAGCACGTCTGACGGGAAGTGCTGCTGGCCCAGAATGCGCGTAACGCTCACGCCGGCCGCCGCGGAATAAATGAACAACTGCGACCAGCGGGAAGGGTACTCTCCAGCGAGCACGGCCGCGGCCGACCAGGCAACAACGTTGTGCGATGACGGGAACGAAGAGTCAATTCCCGCGTCCGACTCAAAGAAATGCCCTCTGGCGCCGTCCTGGTTGGGCCGCTCGCGCCAGAAAATCAGCTTCATTCCCTGTTCCACGACCACGCTGTCAAGCATGGCTTCGCCGGTCAGGATGCCGGCCTCTGTTGCATGCGGATCCTGCTTGAAATGGCCCAGCCCATACAGTGCCACCGGCGTCGCAATAAAACCGCCGATCAGCATGTTCGATGCATCCGTGCTGTGCTGGTTCAGGCTTGCATTGATCGGCACCGCTTGCGTCATGGCGCGCGTGTCTGTTGCCATGGCCGCTCCGGTCGCAACGGCGAGCGGCAGAAGAAACTTCATGTCATCGCCGCTGATGCGGAACGGGCTGCTCCAGATGCCGCCCTGATCGTGCAGCAGATGCAGCGGCGTGTTGCGGAGTGTTACTGCGTCCGAGCCGTCGGTCCGGCCGCTCCGGATCTGACTGGTCTCAGAGGCCTGCGGCTGCGGAGCGTCGGGAACTTGCGCTGCGTCGCTGTCTTTCGCCGCTGCCTGCGCCTCGGCTGCGGCGCAGAGCGTAAACATTACAACGAATGCGAGCGCACCCCGCAAGCTGGACCGCTTGCGTTGGAAAAGCCTGAGTGCGAGGATCGCCAGCTTGCTTGAAATGGCCCACTCCAGAACTTGGATTTTGACTTCGAACATGAATAATTCTATGCGAGTGCACTCCGTGCGGCTGTCATCTGGCCGTCATCTCGTCAGCCTTGCGGTTCCTGCAGGTAGATCTCAACGTAGTCAAGGTAGTTCTTCGCGTATTCGCGAATCAGTTCGTAGTCCTTGTCGGTAATGTCGCGGCGCATTTTGGCGGGAACGCCAGCCCAGAGAGTGCGCGGCGGAACAATCGTGCCCTCGGCAACAACCGATCCCGCGGCAATGATGGAACCTGCGCCGATGCGGGAGTTGTTCAGCACGCGGGCGCCCATGCCGATGACCACCATGTCTTCCACGGTACAGCCATGGACGGTGGCGTTGTGTCCAATCGTCACCCAGTCACCGACGATCACGGGATAAAGGTTGCGCTGACCATGCAGAACCGCGCAGTCCTGCACATTGGAGCAGGCGCCCAGGCGGATCGAGTTGACGTCGCCTCGCAGAACGGCATTCATCCACACCGAGGAGCGATCACCGACGATCACGTCCCCGATCAATTGGGCAGAGACGTCAATGTAACAACTTGGGGGAAACTGGGGCCGGTGTCCCTGGTAGGTGCGAATCATGACAGTGAAACCTCCGCTGTGGGCGCGGAACTCCCACATAATGAGTCTAATAGAGGAACAGGCCCATTCGCGAAAAAGCTTGTCGATCGACCGGCCTGCCCGCTCCAGCGCACAGATTTCCCGAAATTGTCTGCAATACGAAACCGAATGGACCCTCCAACTGGCGCCATCCAGGGCGGACCCGTAGCCTAAATTCCCTATTTCGAGTATCCTAGAAGAGCCACATGGCGGGTTTGGAGGTGGGATTTTTTGGCAGAAGTTCGTGTTCAGGAAGGCGAACCCCTCGAGAACGCGCTTCGCCGGTTCAAGCGTAAGGTGCAGCAGGAAGACATCATCAAGGAAGTCAAGCGTCACTCCTACTACCTCAAGCCCGGTGAGAAGCGTCGCGTCAAGGCAGCTTTGGCGCGCAAGCGGAATCGCAAGAAGGCTCGTAAAGAGCAGGATTAAGTTTTTAACCAATTGCGGCACGGATAGTCCCGGCGGCTCCCGCCTCAACAAGGCAGGAGCCAACGAGAAGTTCAAACATTTCCGGGATTCCTGCCGCGATTACATCTTTTGTTGAGTCACTTAGTTTTCTCAGAATGCATTCATGACCTACAGTTCTGGCGACTGATCGGCTAGACATTTCATCGCCGCTCCTTTTTAGCGCGGCCCGGGCCCTTGTTGTGTATCACGAACGGATACAGGGAACCGGGACCGGCACGTCTCTTTTGAGCCATGTCCGATTTCGGCGCAAGTCCCTGTTCCAGGGAAGCCGGCCATGGAATTCACTGATCGTATTCTGAAGTGCATTGACTGCGGCTCCGAGTTTGTATTTACAGCGGGTGAGCAGGTCTTTTTCAACGACAAACAGTTCAAGAACGACCCCAAGCGCTGCAAGCAGTGCAAGGCGAAGCGCGTCCGTGGCAACCAGAAGGTCCGCCCGGAGACGCGCACCACCTGCTCTGAGTGCAGTGCTGAGACAACGGTTCCGTTCAAGCCCACGCAGGGCAGGCCCGTGCTCTGTCGAACCTGCTTCCAGAAGCATGGAAAGCTGATCGGTGCTCCAGAGCCGGGCGATTAGAGCGACTCAAACGGGCCAACTGGGCTTTATTTCAGCCCCATGCTGAACAGCAGGTCGCCCCTGAATCCCGAGGGGAACCCAGCCTGCCGAACTAGTGTGGTCAGTTGCGCCCAATGTCGTTGGCTGTGGAAGAGCGCATGCGCAGCGATTTTGCGCCGCGAAACGGACCGTGCCTCCACCGGGACCCAGTCAAACTCAAGCACATAAGGCTTGGTCCAGTCCTCCTCAGCAGCAGCCAGCAAGTTCCTGTAAACCGTCATGGCCCGCGTGTGCAGAGCGAACAGCGCATCCAGCGGCCCTTCCGGCAACTCCTCCTTGGTTATGACGGGCAGACCTGCCAGGCGCTGGGTCCAGCGTAGTTCCGCGGTCCAGATATGCCGCACAAACTCCTGCACGTTTTTGGCAGGGCCAATGTCGCAGGGCAAGGCGAGCAGGTTCGGGTTGGCTTCCAGTTGGGCTTTCCAGTAGCGGGCGGCTTCATCGTTCCAGGCCAGCAGTTCCTCAAGTGCGATTCCAACACTCATAGCTTCTCCTGTCCCATGGCCTCCTTGTCGAGAATCAGTTCTTCAGCTTCAGGGCGCGGTGGCCAATGTCTCGCCGGTAGTACATTCCTTCAAAATGAATCTCGGCCATGGCCTGATACGCGCGCGCCAATGCCTCTTTCAGCGAGTCACCTGCCGCCGTTATTCCCAGCACGCGCCCCCCGGCTGTGTGCAGCTTGCCCCCCACCAGCGTCGTGCCCGAATGGAATACCTGCACGCCGGGCACTTGCGCCGCCGTCCCTAGGCCGAGGATCGGCAAGCCAGTCGAGTAGCTCCCCGGATAGCCACCCGAACTCGCGATCACGCATGCTGAAGCGCCGTGATTCCAGCTGAGCTGGGTCTGGGCCAGCCGGCCGTCGATTGCGGCTTCAAGAGCATCCACCAGGTCGCTGTTCAGCCGCACCAGGAGGGCCTGCGTTTCGGGATCGCCAAACCGTGCGTTGAACTCCAGCACCTGCGGCCCCCGCGCGGTCATCATCAATCCGATGTAGAGCACGCCGGCAAACGGAGTCCCTTCCTCCGCCATGCCTTGAATCGTTGGCTCGGCAATATGCTTCAGGATCCATTCCGTCATGCCGGGTTCCAGCAGCTCGTCGGTCGAGTAAACGCCCATCCCCCCGGTGTTCGGGCCGGTGTCGCCCTCGCCGACGCGCTTGTGATCCTGGGCAGGAACCAGCGGCACCACGCTCGTTCCGTCGCTCAGGCAAAGGAAGCTCACCTCATCGCCCTCGAGGAACTCTTCGATCACAACCTGTTCCGCCGCCTCACCTAGAAGCTCGCCTGAGAATAGCCCCTGGGCAGCCTCTTGAGCGGTATGCCGCGAGCTGCAGATGATCACTCCCTTGCCCGCGGCCAGGCCATCGGCCTTCACGACAATCGGCGCGTGAAAATAGTCGATTGCCTTTTCCACCTCGGCAGCGCTTGAGCAAACGGCAAAATTGCCCGTGGGGATTTTGTGGCGCTGCAGAAATTGTTTTGCAAATCCCTTGCTGGTCTCAAGCATAGCGGCGGCGCGCGTGGGGCCGAAGACTCGCAGACCCCGCTCCTCGAGCGCGTCCACAATTCCCAGTGAGAGCGGCAGCTCCGGTCCAACAATGGTCAGGCCGGGCTGCTCCGCCTCAGCCAGCCGCACCGTGGCCTCCACATCTTTCAGGTTTGCGGGCACGCATCTTGCAACCTGCGCGATGCCGCCATTTCCGGGCGCGCAAACCACCTCAGTTACGCGCTCACTCCGCTTTACCGCCCATGCAAGCGCATGTTCGCGGCCTCCGGAACCAAGGATCAAGACTTTCATGAAGAATGCCCCTTCCAAACGGGCTTGACTCATGCCCAAAAGTTAATGGTCGGCAATGCGGGGGGTGCAAGTCAAACGGTCGCGTAAATAGGGCAATCCGCGCTTCCCCCAAATCCAATCTGCCCTCCCCTATACTTGTGCGTGGTGGACCCGCGCCTGGCGGTTCACCGTGAATCCAGCGAGACCCAGCATGGTTGAAACCCGCATCAAGCCGTATAACGAACAGGTTGCTGAACAGGAACGGCGAGCACAGCAGCAGCGGACTTATCGTCGAAATCAGGTTCTTGGACTTATCCTCGTGGCCGCCGTGATTCTCGCATGGGCTCTGCACCACACAAATCCGTCGTGGATCTTTCCGATCGGCTGGTGGCGCCCGTGAGTCCTTCGCGGACGGCGAAAGGCGGCTTCACCGCGCAGGACCATACAACGGCGCCTTTGGCTGTAATCCTGCTCGGCCCAACGGGCAGCGGTAAAACTGCGCTCTCGCTTGCGCTCGGCGAGCAATTCGCTGGTGAAATTGTCAGTTGCGACTCCGTGGCTGTCTATCGCGGCATGGATCTGGGCTCAGCCAAACCCACAGCGGAAGACCGTTCGCGCTTGCCCCATCACCTTATCGACATCGCCGATCCCGACCAGCCGTTCACCGCCGGAGACTACAGCCGCCTCGCGCGTACGGTCCTGCGCGAAATCATTGCGCGTGACCACCTACCCATCGTCACTGGCGGAACGGGCCTTTATCTGCGCGCTCTCACAGATGGCCTCTTTGCCGGGCCTCAGCGCCAACTAAAACTGCGTCAGCGCCTGGAAGCGGCTAAGCAGCGTCACGGCGAGGGCTGGCTCCATCGCCTCCTCACCAAGCTGGACCCGGTCTCGGCAGCACGCATCCACGCCAACGACTCACCCAAGCTAATTCGCGCCATCGAAGTCTGCCTTGCAGGCCGCAAGCCCATGTCGCAGGTCCTCGCGCGCGACCCGCTCACAGGCTTTCGGCTCCTGCGCATCGGGCTAAATCCACCTCGGCAGGATCTCTATGGCCGCCTCAACCGCCGCTGCGCCCGGATGTTTGCCGCAGGCCTTGTCGAAGAAACTCGCGGATTGTTTGAGCGTTTCGGCGCGGTAAAGGCACTCGACTCACTCGGCTACCGGCAAGCAATGGCCGTTCTGTCTGCAGGTTCCAGCATGGAAGACGCGATCAAAGCCGCGCAGCAAGGCCACCGCAACTACGCCAAGCGCCAGCTCACCTGGTTTCGCCGCGAGCCCCACGTCCACTGGGTTACCGCCTTCGGCAACGACCCCGACGCCATGCAAGCCGCCGCCGCCTTGATTGAAGCCGCCCTCTAGGCCCGATTCCCGCCTGAGGTCTTTCGTCGCCGCCAACCAAGCCGCGCAGCCAACACCCATCCTTTAAACTGGAGCTTGCATCACGGCGCGTGCACTTTCTGTGTGCACCCCGGAACGGAGTAACCCTTGCCCGAAACAAAGACAGCCACCACCCCCGCCACCAATTTGGACACCATCTACGACGTAGCCATCATCGGCGGCGGCCCGGCCGGCTACACAGCAGCCATTCGCGGAGCGGAGTACGGGCTGAAAGTTGCGCTCATTGACAATTCTCCAAAACTCGGTGGCACCTGCCTCCACGTCGGCTGCATCCCCACCAAGGCGCTGCTCTTCAACGCCGAGCTCTGGGATCACCTGAAGAGCGCAGCGGAGTTCGGCATCGCCGGCATCGGCACGCCGCAGCTCGACTGGGCCGCCGTGCTCAACCGCAAAAACTCCATCATCAACAAGCACGTCAAGGGCCTCGAGTTCCTGATGAAAAAGAACAAGATCACGGTCATCGCTGGCTACGGCAAACTGACCGGTTCCGCCAAAGCCGGCGTGCACACCGTCGACGTCGCCGCGGCAAGCGGACAGGTGAGTCAGGTCAAGGCGAAAAACGTCATCGTCGCCAGCGGCTCTGCGGCTAAAATGCTGCCCGGCCTCAAACCCGACTCCACCATTCTCACCAACATCGAAATTCTTTCCCTCGACCGTGTGCCCAAGTCACTCATCGTCATCGGCGCGGGTGCGGTGGGCGTCGAGTTCAGCTCCATCTTCCGCAGCTTCGGCACCGAGGTTACGATTCTCGAATTCCTACCGCGGATTGTTCCCGTCGAGGACGAGGAGATTTCGAAAGAGCTCACGCGCCTCTTCAAGAAGCGCGGCATCTACGTCAACACCGGCGCCAAGGTTGAGAAAGTCGAGAAGACCGATGCTGGCGTCAAGGTCACCTACACTGACCAGAACGGCAAAACTCAAATCAAGGAAGCCGAGAAAGTCCTGGTAGCCGTCGGCCGCTCCGGACAAACAGAAAATGTCGGCCTTGAAAAAACAAAGGTCGAGCTCGAGCGCGGCTTGGTGAAAGTTGGCCCGGCGCAGGAGACGGCCGAGCCCGGCGTGTATGCCATCGGCGACATCGTCTTCGGAATGCCGCAGCTAGCCCACGTGGGTTCCATGGCCGGAATGGTGGCCGTTGCCAAAATCGCCGGCCAGAAATTCCGTTCCATCAACCGCAATCGTATCCCCAGCTGCACCTATAGCGACCCACAGGTCGGTTCAGTAGGCCTCACCGAGGCGCAGGCCAGGGAAAAAGGACACGACGTCAAGGTCGGCAAGTTCCCCTTCGCCGGTAACTCGAAGGCGACGATCGTCGGCAGCCACGACGGCTTTGTGAAAATCGTCTCCGATGCAAAATACGGCGAGATTCTCGGTGTTCACATCCTCGGCCCGCAAGCCACGGAGATCATCGCCGAGGCAGTTGCGGTGCTCGAGCTTGAAGGCACGGTCGAGGAGATGATGTTCACGATCCACGCGCATCCGACGTTAGCCGAGTCCATGCTCGACGCTTACGGCGCAGTCGAAGGCATGGCCATCAATGCGTGACATCCGATTTGCTGAGTCGGATTTGAACGGGAGAAAAGGTCAAAGCAAGTGATATCGAAGATAGTGCTCACGGCAACTGCGATCCTTCTTTTTGGTACGGGATTGGCGCTCAACTTTTTACCCCAGGAAGTTGCCGCCGCATCAGGCCTTGGTAATGCGCCCATGGCTGTACGTCTCTTGCAGGTACTCTCCGCCGCTCTTCTCGGCATGGGGTTTCTCAATTGGTTTTCCAAGGGGAATCCAATGGGAGGGATCTATTCGCGGCCCCTTGCGCTGCAGAATTTCTTGTTCTTTGGCGTGAGTGCAATTGCGCTGGACCGCGCTGCACTTCGCGCTGCGACCCTGCCGGCGATTCAGCTGGCCGCTTGCGTCGTCACGGTATTCGCCGTTGCTTTCGGTTGGTTGATGTTCATTCACGATCCCATCCCCAAGGAACAGGAAAAAGGGCCGCACCCTTGATGGCGCGGCTCCCATTCGTTCGGCGGGTGTTCGGATGATTCCTAAAGCTCTGTCGACTGCCCGGCAACGAGCGCCTGCGCCTTCGCGATAAACTCCGCCAGCGGCATCGATCCCTGATCGCCCTTGCCGCGCGTGCGCACGCTCACCGCCTCCGCTGCTTCTTCCTTGTCGCCGAAGACAAGAATGTACGGTGTCTTCTGGTTGGCGAAGTCGCGGATCTTCGCGTTCATCTTCTCGTTGCGGTCGTCCACTTCCACGCGCAGGCCCGCATCCTTCAGCGCCTTCTCCACCTTGTCGGAGTACGCCTTGTGCCGCTCGCTGATGGGCACCAGGCCCACCTGCACCGGAGCCAGCCAAAGCGGAAACGCTCCTGCGTAATGCTCAATCAGCACGCCGAAGAACCGCTCCACCGAGCCGAACAGCGCGCGATGCACCATCACCGGCTGATGCCGTCCTCCATCTTCGCCCACATACTCAAGTTCGAAGCGCGCCGGCAAATTGAAGTCGAACTGCACCGTCGAGAGCTGCCACAAACGCCCCAGCACGTCCACTAGCTTCACGTCGATCTTCGGTCCATAGAACGCCGCTTCGCCCGGAAACGTGTTGAAAGTCAGTCCGCGTTCCGTGAGCACGTGCTTCAGCGCGCCCTCCGCATTGGCCCAGTCCTCCGCGGTGCCAAAAAAGTCGCCCGCTTTGTTTGGATCGCGCGTAGAAAGCTCAACACTGATACTCCTTGAAGCCGAAAGTCTTCAGAACCGCCTCGGCAAAATCGATGCATGCATGCACCTCACCCTCAATCTGTTCAGGAGTGCAGAAGATGTGCGCATCGTCCTGCGTAAAGCCGCGCACCCGCAGCAGGCCATGCATGGTTCCTGAGCGCTCGTAGCGATAAACATTGCCGAACTCGGCATAGCGTTGCGGCAGATCGCGATAGCTCTTTGGAGAATTCTTGTAGATGAGAATGTGGCCCGGGCAGTTCATCGGTTTCAGCCGGTACTCTGCGTCGTCCAGCTTCATCGGCGGAAACATGTCCTTGGAATAGACCCCATCGTGGCCGGAAACTTTCCAAAGCTCGCGGCGCATCACGTGCGGCGTGTAGACCAGCAGGTAGCCGCGGCGCACGCACTCCTCGCGCATCCAGTCCTCCATGAATTTGCGGATCAGGGCTCCCTTGGGATGCCAGAAGATGAGACCCGAGCCCGCCAGTTCCTGAATGCTGAACAGATCCAGTTGCTTGCCCAGCACGCGATGGTCACGCTTGGCTGCTTCTTCAAGCCGCGCAAAATGAGCATCGAGATCTTTCTGCGAGAAAAAGGCCGTACCGTGTATGCGCTGCAACTGCGGATTCTTTTCGTCACCCAACCAATAGGCGCCGGCAAGCGTCGTCAGCTTTACGGCTTTCACGCGGCCTGTCGAAGGCACATGCGGCCCACGGCAAAAATCAATGAACTTGCCGTTGCGATAGAAGCTCACCTCCGAGCCCGGCTCCGTGAACTTGGTCACAAAGTGCGTCTTCATGAAGTCGCCGTCGCGCTCAAACTCCTTCAGTGCTTCTTCGCGCGGTTCGTACTCGCGTACAAACTTTTCATCGCGTGCTACGACTTCCGCCATCTTCTTCTCAATCAGCGCAAGATCTTCGGGCGTAAACGGCTTCTCTCGATAGAAGTCATAAAAGAAACCAGAATCGGTCGCGGGCCCATGTCCAAGCTTGGTTTCAGGAAACAGTTCCAGCACGGCCGTCGCAAGCACGTGCGCGGCCGAGTGGCGCACTACCTTCAGCGCCTCAGGGTCCTTCTCGGTCACCAGTTCAAGGCGCGTGTCGGCGGTCAATGGCGTCGACAGATCCACCAACCGCGGAGCAGCCGCATCTTCAGCCGCGTACATCGTCGCTTCGGAGGGAGATCGCCGTTCCCGGTCGAGCCTTGGCTCGAGTCGCCGCCGAGGGGAATCAGCCGCGCAACCACTGAGGCCGCTGCCAGCCGCGGCGAGATGGAGTTGGCAATTTCAAGCGGTGTTGTGCCCGCGGGCACTTCGCGAATGGCCCCGTCGGGCAGGTGGACTGCAATTGTCTGCTTGCTCATGATATTGTGTGGGTCCTGGGTTTTCCGGCCGCTGCCCTTGTCGGCAACTGCGGCAACCCTTCAGGATATACCGTCGCAAGGGGAACCATCGGGCCAGACAACCCGTAATGATTTCTGATACTGTTTCGCGCTCTAGCCGTTGTGTCTTTGTCATCCCCATATGCAGACGCAACAATCTCTCGTTAGTGAAAGGCAAAAACATGCACTTCAATCTGCGGAGCTTTGCACTCTTTCTCCTGCTTGCCGGTTTTGTCGCAGGCCCAGCCTGCTCGCAGCCAGCCATTCAGCCCAACGTCGACATCACGCAGGTTCCGGCCGCGGCCCAGCCTTCACCGCAATTTAACGCCGATGCGGCCACTGAGGCCTACATGGCCATGATCCCTCCCGCCGCGACCGCGCGCTCCAACGCCTATTTCGAAGGCGGCTATTGGCTGGTTCTCTGGGATTTCCTTATCTCCTCCGCGATCTATCTTTTGCTTCTGCAAACGCGTTGGTCGGCACGCATGCGCGATCTGGCTGTGCGCACCTCCCGCTTCAAGCCGCTGCAAACCTTCCTCTATTTCGCACAGTTCATCGTCGTCACCTACGTGTTGGGCTACCCGCTCGAGTACTACGAAGGCTTCGCCCGCGAGCACAAATATGGCCTGGCTACCCAAACCTTCGGTCCATGGATGGGCGACGAGGGCAAGGCTCTTCTGGTGAACCTCGTTTTGGGTGGACTTGTCGCCGTTGCCCTCTTTGCCATTGTGCGCAAGCTGCGCACAACCTGGTGGATCTGGGGCGCAATTGTCGCCATGGTCTTCGCCACGATTGCCGTTGCCATCGGCCCTGTCTACCTGCAACCCATCTTCAACAAGGTAACCCTCCTCAACGACCCGAAAATCACAACGCCGATCCTCAAAATGGCGCACGCCAACGGGATTCCAACCAACGACGTGTACGAGATCGACGCCAGCCGCCAGACCACGCGCATGAGCGCCAACGTAAGCGGCTTTGCCAACACCATGCGCATTACGTTGAACGACAATCTGCTCAAGCGGGGCTCGCCTGAAGAAATTCAGTCCGTCATGGGTCATGAGATGGGCCACTATGTCATGAACCACATTCCCAAGTTCCTCTTTTTCCTCGCGGTCTTGTCTCTCGTCTCGTTTGCCTATCTTTACTGGGGGCTCGATTGGGCGCTCCAGCGTTGGGGAGCGCGCTGGGACATTCGCGAGGTGAGCGATCCTGCGGTGCTGCCGCTGGCGGCGCTGATGTCAGGGGTTCTGTTTTTTGCGCTCACGCCGATCATGAACACCGTCACGCGCACTCAGGAAAAAGAGGCCGACATGTTCGGCCTGAATGCAGCCCGCCAGCCCGATGGGTTCGCCCAGGCTGCCATCCACTTGTCGGAATATCGCAAGATGCGGCCCGGCCCCGTCGAAGAATTTGTCTTCTTCGATCACCCCAGCGGATACAACCGCATTCACTCCGCCATGGTGTGGAAAGGCCAGAATCTGGAGCTGTTCGAGAAGATCCCCTGTCCGACTGCGGCTCCTCCAGCGAATCCCCCGGCGACACATTGACACGGTCTTGAACAGTTACACCCCAAGGGCCCGGCAACTGAAAGTGCCGGGCCTCTTCTTGTCTGCTCGCTTGAGCTTTTTGAGGCGTCCGCCTCGTAATCCACCTTGGTAACCGCTTATCTTACGGCGGTCACTCGAAATGGGGACCTCACACTGCCCCGAAAGACCGCCCTCGTTGCAGCCATGGTGGAATGTTCACCTTGGTACGGGCCGCACTATCGTCGCTTGGGTGACTGGGGGACCGTCCCAGCCCGTATGAGGTCAAAATGCAGGTACTTTGCAAGAGAACAAACGGAAACGCAGAAACCAATTGTTGCGTTTGTGGCCAAGGTTTTGTCATGTTCTGGGATCGGCAGTCGCACGCTGAGCGGCTCGCAGCGATCCACGAGATTCAGGAGTCGCTTCGCCGTCATCACCGCAATGCGCAGGGCCCCGAGGCGCATCCCAAGGAAAGCTTTCTGGTTCCCGAGTGGAGCGGCTCCGATTCTTTCGCCGGCAATGCAGTTCCTGGCAGCGCGCCAACCTGGGATCTTTAGAGGCTTCCTAATTCGTCTACTTTTGGCGCAGTGCTTCCGGGCGATACACCCTGTGGGCACACCAACTCCGAGAGGACCGGATGAACGGAATGCGGTGGATTGCCTTGCTCGTGTGGTTGGAGGTTTGCTTCGCTGTTGCGGGACTGGGCGCCTATTGGACTGTCGATGAAGTTACCGCGTGGTACAGGACGCTCGCAAGGCCGTCCATTGCTCCGCCGAACTGGGTCTTTGGCCCGGTGTGGACATTACTTTATGCGCCGATGTCTTTTGCTGCCTGGCGGGTCTGGTTGGCAGCCGATTCCCACTGCGGACATAGGGTTTGGCGCTTTTCCTGGTGCAGTTAGTCTTGAGCCTTGCCTGGTCGTGGATATTTTTCAGAGGGCACAACCTGGGGGCCGCGCTCGCTGAAGTCGCGCTGCTTTGGGTGGCCGTCGGCATCACCACCATGGTTTTCAGGCAGATTTTCCCGTTCGCGGCGTGGTTATTGGCTCCCTATTGGGCATGGGTGAGCTTTGCAACGGCCTTAAATGCAGCGTTCTGGCGGCTGAACCAAGGTTAGCCAAGCGCCTTCGGGCGGCACACATCTAACTGCGTGGCCCGGGAAGGCCACCGGGTCAGACAAGCGAGGGCCGAGACCTCCCCCAGCCCTCACTCGTGCTTGCTAGATTCTGCTGGAATCCGGCCTGGAGGGCTTAGAGCGGCTGTACGTCAGCAGCTTGCCAGCCCTTGGGCCCCTTCACCACGTTGAACTGCACTGCCTGACCTTCCTGCAAGCTTTTGAAACCGCTTGAGTTGATCGCGGAATAATGCACAAACACATCTTCGCCGTTCTGGCGCGAAATAAAGCCGAAGCCCTTCGCGTCATTGAACCACTTCACAGTACCTTGTTCCATTTTGTTCGTATTTCCTGTATTGAATTGCGCTTGATGAATCGGAGCGACCACTGGCAGAATCTTGCTTGGTTGGGCGAGTTACTGCTCACGCCCGGTTCGGCTCTAACGCTGAAAACAGTGTATCATTGGTGTCAAAATTCTCTACATGAAATATCTGTCACCGTCTCACTTGGCGATTCCTGTCTCCGGAACCCGCTGACTGGAATGGGCCTTAGCATCCCGATTCCGGCTGTGATACTGTGAGAGGTCGCCATGCCCCTCGATCCCGTCCCCGGCCTGTTATCTCGCGCAACCGAGCTGCTGGAAGCTGAGTTTTCCGCGCTTCCCGGTCTAGCGCCCGCCGCGGAAATCGATCGGATGGCAAGCGTTCTTGAGGGCGTCGCCCACCGTCTGGGCGACAACTATCCCTACTTCCATCCTCTCTATGCCGGGCAGATGCTCAAGCCGCCGCATCCGCTTGCGCGCGCCGCCTACGCCCTGGCGATGAAGATCAATCCCAACAACCATGCTCGCGACGGCGGACGGGCCAGTTCGGAGATGGAAATTGAGGCGGTTCGCGAGATCGCCGGCATGTTTGGCTGGACGGAGTACCTGGGCCACCTTACATCGAGCGGAACGCTGGCCAATCTTGAGGCTCTGTGGGTCGCCGGGCAAGCTGGCGCCCCGGCATGAGGATTCTTGGCTCCGAGCAGGCGCACTACACCCACCAGCGCATCTCCGCCGTTCTCAAACTTGCGTTCTGCAGGTTCCTGCCGACAATAGCGGGCCGCATGCGCATGGACCGGCTCGAGGCCGAGCTCAAAAAGGCGATGTCGCAGCGGTCGTCTGCACCCTGGGCACCACGGCCATCGGCGCTGTTGACCCGCTACCCGAGATTCTTGCGCTCAGGGAGCGCTACGGATTCAGAGTGCACGTGGATGCGGCCTATGGCGGCTACTTCAAGCTCATTCCCGATGCGCTGGACGAGCCAACTCGGAGAGCCTACGCTGCGATCGCCCAGGCCGATTCCATCGTCATCGATCCGCACAAGCACGGCCTGCAACCCTATGGCTGCGGGTGCGTTCTTTTCCGCGACCCCGCGGAAGGCCGCTTCTACAAGCACGATTCCCCCTACACCTACTTCACCTCAAAACAACTTCACCTCGGCGAAATCAGCCTGGAGTGCTCGCGCGCGGGTGCAGCCGCCGTGGCCTTGTGGGCCACCCAGCAGCTTTTACCGCTTTCTCCCTCGGGGGAGTTTGCCCGCGGTCTTGCCCAGGGTCGTTCCGCCGCGCTTGAGTTGGACCGGCGCCTGCGCGCCGACGCGCGTTTTCAGCCGCTTGCCGCCGGCCCTCCCGAACTGGATATCGTGGTCTGGAGGCTCCAGGCCGAATCCCCTGATCAGTCCTCGCAGCGCGCGCGGGCTATTTTTGATTCCTGCGCCGCACATGACCTGCACTTGGCTCTTGTACAATTGCCGGAGTCGTGGTTTGCGCCCCCGGACACAGGCCAAAATCAAGTTGAGAACACGCTAGTTACATGCCTGCGATCGGTCCTGATGAAGCCGGAACATGAGGTTTGGCTCGACCGCATCTGGGAAAGATATATGGCAGCCTGCGCAGCCCCAATCGGAGAATAAGGCGGATGACGAATACGGGCACCTATAAAACAGACCAAGAAAACGTTCTCATTATCATCGGAGCAGGGCTGCAAGCCTTCCGTTCGCCGGGTTTTCAGCATCCTGACCACTCTGGGCCAATTGCGCATTCCATCTACGCAATGGCCTGTCGAAACCTTCAGAACTCAATCGCGAGGTATTAACTCAAATGCACGATCCAGCCGTCCTCCGTTCCATGCACCTTGCCCGTTTCAATGCCGAGCCCGCGCTGTTCGTCGCTCCCGGCCGCGTCAACCTGATCGGTGAGCACACCGACTACGCCGAGGGCTTCGTCATGCCCGTGGCCATCAACTTTGCCACGCTAGCTGCTATCTCGCCGCGCAACGACGGAAAGATCGTCATCTACTCCGAGAACTTTGGAGAGGAAAAAAGCTTTGAGGCAGCGGCCCTGCCCACCAAGCCGTCCAAAAACTGGAGCGATTATCCCATCGGCGTGGTCGTCATCCTGACCGGCGAAGGAAACAAGATTCCCGGCTTCAGCCTGAGTTTGTGGGGCGACGTGCCCCTGGGCTCCGGGCTTTCCAGTTCGGCGGCTCTTGAAGTGGTTACCGCACTCGCGGTGTTGTCCCTCATCGGCGTCAGCTATCCGGGACCGGTGCTCGCGCGCCTTTGCCAGCGCGTCGAAAATGAGTTCGTCGGCGCCAACTGCGGCATCATGGACCAGTTCATCTCAGCGAACGGCAAGGAGAATCACGCTCTGCTGCTCGACTGCCGCGACCTCAGCTTCCGTCTTGCTCCCATTCCCGCCGATGTAGCGCTGGTCATCGCAAACACGATGGTCAAGCACTCCATTTCGGGCGGCGACTACCCCACCCGCCGCCGCGAGTCTGAAGCTGCCTGCGCGATTATCGCGAGCCACCGCCCCGGAGTTCCCTTCCTGCGCGATGCCACACTCGAAGACCTCGACAAGTGGGGCCATGAGATGGAGCCCAAGTCGCTGATGCGCGCACGTCACGTGATCAGCGAGAACCTGCGCACAGTCGCAGCCTCTGAGGCGCTGTTGCGCGGCGACATGAAAGAGTTGGGCCGACTGATGGCCGAGGCTCACGCCAGCTACAGCGGCGACTTTGAGGGCAGCTGCGTCGAGGCCGATACGATGGTGGCCCTGGCGCAGGATTTGCCAGGCCTGATCGGCGCGCGCCTCACCGGTGGAGGCTTCGGCGGCTGTACCATCAACCTGGTGGAGCAGAGCCACGCCGCCGCTTTCGCCAAGGCCCTGGGTGCGCGGTATGCGGCCAAAACCGGCATCGTGCCGCGAGATTCACATCTGCCACGCTTCAAACGGCGCTCACAAGCTGGATTAAGTCGTTCCTTTGAGAGCCCCGCGGCCGTGCTTCAGGCTGCGGAGCTGTTCGCGGATTGCCGTGCTCATTTGCTCCGACCCAGCGGGCGGTGCAACCATCGGAGTCAAATGCAAATTGTTCTCGCTTTTCTGTGCATCCTGCACATCCCACAGAAGTTGGATGACTCTAAGCATCCGTTAAGCAGAACCTTGATAAAATTGGTTGATGTTTGCCCCATGAGGGTCGGGTAGGTGGTCAAGGTCCGGCGCGCCGCCGCTGGATTCACTTCTCGGAGGGCTCACTCGCCAGGTGACAGCGGCACGGAGAAATAGAACTGATGCAACCGGGATCAACAAAGCCATTTTCCTACGAGACCTTTCCGAACGCCGGCCACGTCGCGTACTTCTCGATGGAGATCGCGATCCATCCCTCCATGCCGACCTATTCGGGCGGCCTTGGCGTCCTGGCTGGAGACACGCTGCGCTCCGCGGCCGACCTTGGCATTCCCCTGATCGCCTTTTCGCTCATACATCGCAAGGGATATTTCCAGCAGCATCTTGATCGCTCAGGCGTGCAGAGTGAAGAAGTTCAGCCCTGGGATCCGGCGGACTTCTGCACGGAAGAATCGGCGCGGGTCACCGTCTCCATTGAAGACCGCATCGTTACCGTGCGCGCCTGGCGCTACGACATGAAGGGCCGCTCCGGCCACGTGGTGCCCATCTACCTGCTGGACACGGATGTGGACGGCAACTCGGGATGGGATCGCGGCCTCACCGATCATCTTTACGGCGGCGACACGAATTACCGCTTGCAGCAGGAGATTGTTCTCGGCATGGGCGGCGTCGCGCATGGCGCACGCGCTCGGCTACCGGATCAACGTCTACCACATGAACGAGGGCCACGCCGCGCTGCTGACTCTGGCGCTGCTGGAGCGCCAGCTGGGCGGCGGACCGCTGGGCGCGGCCACTGAAGCCGACATTGAGCAGGTGCGCAAGAAGTGCGTCTTCACTACGCATACGCCGGTACCGGCCGGCCACGATCGCTTCTCAATTGAGCAGTCTATTCGCATCCTCGGCGGCGACCGTACGGCGCGCCTTGAGAAGCAGGGCTGTTTTCGCGACGGTCTGCTGAACATGACGCTGCTGGCGCTGCGCTTTTCCCGCTACGCCAACGGCGTCGCCATGCAGCACGGCAAAGTTTCCCGCGAAATGTTTCCCGAGTTCTCCGATCGACTCCATCACCAACGGCGTTCACGCGCCCACCTGGGTGTCGGAGCCCATTCAGCAGATGCTCGATGAGCACATTCCCGCATGGCGGCGCGACAACCTCTATCTGCGCAATGCAATCGATCTGCCTGAAACAAAGATCCAGGCCGCGCATGCTCGTGCCAAAGAGGCGTTGTTTACAGAGGTAGCTACGCGCACAGGCCTGGTGCTCAATCCAAAAGTGCTTACACTGGGCTTTGCCCGCAGGGCTGCCACGTACAAACGTGCCAACTTGTTGTTTACCGACCCAGAGCGCCTACTCAGGATTGCCAACGCTGCTGGCGGCTTGCAGATTCTCTACGCCGGCAAGGCGCATCCCCAGGACGAGCCCGGCAAGGCGCTCATCCAGCAGGTTGTGGAAGAGGCTGCCAGCTTTTCTGGCGACGTTCTGCGCGTCGTCTATCTCGAAAACTACGCCTGGGACCTGGGCGCCTTGCTGACTGCCGGCGTGGACGTATGGATCAACACCCCCAAGCGGCCCTACGAAGCTTCGGGGACCAGCGGCATGAAGGCCGCCCTCAATGGCGTTCCCAGCCTTTCAATTCTCGACGGCTGGTGGATTGAGGGATGCATCGAGGGCTATACGGGGTGGGCGATTGAAGACGGCGCCAGTGACGCAGAGGAAGCTGAATCGCTCTACGTCAAGCTCGAATCCGCCGTGGTTCCGCTCTATCTTCAGGCGCCCGAAAAGTGGGCGCGCCTCATGCGCAACACCATCGCCTTCAACGGCTCCTATTTCAACACCAATAGGATGGTGAAGCAGTACACGCGCAACGCCTACTACCCTGTCAAGCTCGTCGATCAGGTTCCCGTCCGCGAAGAAGTCTTCGCGGACTAAGGAGTCCTAAGAGTACAACCGAATCTCGCTTGACGTTCCACCCGCGGCAGGAATGTAGCACTTCTGCGTGTAATCCATCACCATGCGGTCGGCATTGAAGCGCCATCCTAGCGTGCGAATGGTCCGCTTCATCCGTTTGATCCAGCCACGCGGCAGCCCGTCCCGGTCGCGCTGGTAGAAGAGCGGAATCACTTCGTCGTGCAGCACCCGGTAAAGATCTTCTCCATCGCGGCTGTCGTGGACATCCATGTTTGAGTGGGTTCTGCCTCCCCCGATGGCAAAGCCGTTCAAGCCGTCATAGGCTTCCGCCCACCAGCCATCGAGAACTGATAGGTTCAAGCCTCCATTGAGCACAACTTTTTGTCCGCTCGTGCCCGAGGCCTCCAGCGGCCTCCTTGGATTGTTCAGCCACACGTCCACGCCCTGCACCAGGTAGCGGCCCACGTTGATGTCGTAGTCCTCAATGAAAACCAGCTTGGTCTGGAACTTCGAGTCGCGCATCAACTCCGCAATCTGCTGCAGCACGCGCTTGCCCGGTTCGTCATGTGGATGCGCCTTACCGGCAAACAGAAACTGCACCGGCCGCTTGGGATCGTTCACCATCGAGACAAGCAGTTCAATATCGCTCAGCACCAGGTTGGCTCGCTTATAGGTGGCAAATCGCCGCGCAAATCCGATAGTCAAGGCGTCGGGCGAAAGAATCTTGCTCAGCTTCTGCAGCGACTCGGCCGGCTCCTTGCGGCGTTCCGCCTGTTCCTTTGCCCGCCGCCGCGCAAAATCGATCAGCTGTGCCTTCAGGCTCAGGTGCGTCTCCCACAATTCGCCGTCCTCAACGGTCTCAATCTTTTCCCAGGTCTTTGGCCAACTGCTGTGATGCTGCCAGCCGACCCCCAGATGTCGATCGTAGAGTCGGCACATCTGCGGCGCCAACCACGAGGGTACGTGAACTCCATTGGTGATGTGACCGATGGGCACGGCGTCTTCAGGACGGCCCGGATAAAGGCACTTCCACATGGCTCTCGAAACTTCTCCATGCAGCGACGAAACGGCATTCACGCGCCGCGCCAGCTTAAGGCCAAGCACCGTCATGCAGAAGCTCTCTCCATAGTCGGTGGGATACTCTCGGCCGAAGCCCATCATATTTTCATGAGAAATGCCGAGCTGATCGCGCAGCGGGCCCAGGTGCTCTTCCATTAGGTCCGCACTGAAGCGGTCGTGACCCGCAGGCACCGGTGTGTGCGTGGTAAAAATCACTTCGCGCGGAATCAGGCTGGCGGCCGTAGCAAAGTCGAGGCCCTCCTCCACCATGCGATCGCGGATTGCTTCGAACACCACAAATCCGCTGTGTCCCTCATTCAAATGCAGCACGCCGGGCGCAATGCCCATGGCCTTCAAAGCGCGGAAGCCGCCGATGCCAAGCAGCAGTTCCTGGCGGATGCGCGTCCGCGCGTCCCCGCCATACAGCCGCGATGTGGTCTGCAGATCTTCAGGCGCGTTGCCGGCCACGTTCGAGTCCAGCAGGAACAGGTCGCACCGGCCAACCTTCATGCGCCACACCTTGGCCCGGATGATCCCGCTCCTGGTCGCAATCTCCACCACCACCGGTTCGCCGTTCGCCCCGATCGCCGGCTGCATCGGCAACTTGTGCACATCGGTTTCCACGTACTCTTCGCGCTGCCAGCCCGTCTCGTCCAGCCGCTGCAGAAAGTATCCCTGCCCGTAAAACAAGCCGACGCCAATCAGCGGAATCCCCAGGTCAGACGCGCTCTTGATGTGGTCGCCGGACAGCACGCCCAGCCCGCCCGAGTAAATAGGCAGCGACTCGTGCATCCCGAACTCAGCTGAAAAATAAGCAATCGGGCGAGGGCGCAGAACTCCCGCATTCGCCGCGCCCCACGTGCGGTCCGCGTTCAGATACTCCTGCTGGCGCCGATACACGTAATTGATTCTGCTGTGAAGCACCAACTCCGCGGCCCGGCGTTCAATCTCGCCCAACGGCATCTCGCTCAGCAGCGAGATGGGATTCTGATTCAGCTCGCGCCATCGCTTCGGATTCAAATCCCGGAACAGGCTAATGCAGTCATGGTCCCAGCTCCACCACACGTTATTCGCTAGCGCCCACAGCCGCTCCTGTGCCGGAGCGATAAAGCGTGCCAGCGTGCGCGCCTCACTCACTACCGGCGCCACCTGCGCAGCCGCTTCAGACAGCATGTGCACCTCGTTTTCCCGGTAGGCACGCGGATCCTTGGTTTGCACCACAAGAACCCCCTGAAGCACGCCATGGTGGATTAAGGGAACGCCGAGAAACGAATGGTACTGGTCTTCGCCGGACTCGCTGAAGTATTTGAAGCGGGGATGGTTTCTTACATCGTCGACCGCAACCGGCATCACCTGCTCGGCCACCAGGCCTGAAAGCCCTTCATTCAACGGCATGCGCAATGTGCCGATGCTCTTGGGGTGCAGGCCGAGCGTCGCTGCCAATACGAGGTTCGATCGATCCGGCTCAAGCAGGTAGGCCGAGCACACATCGGTTCTGAACCGCTTGGCAATCAGCGCGACCACATTCATCAGGGTGTCGGCGGGCTTTCCCCCTTCCGCGGCAAGGTTTGAAATCTCCTCAACAGTCAAAACAAGATTGGCGTCGTTTGCCTCGTAGGGTTCAGTCATCGGTATGCGCTAGCCTTTCGAATGAGAAATGAAGTAAACCGCATCGACACGTGTGCCGCGCCGCGACAAGTGTGCAGTGATTCAGGCAATGAAAATGCGAAGTTTAAAGCGGTTAGTGCTGACTGCTGGGTCTCAGGGAAAAATCCCAAGGTTCGCGGAGCGGGATTATTTCGACAATATCATCAATCCGCCGGAAACAGCGAATCGGTCTCACGCAGCCAGGTTTGCCGGTGCAGCAATTGCGAGGAATCTCCGGCCTGAAGCGGTCCTTCTTCCTCAGTCTCCCGGAGCCTCACCCAGCTCCACGCCGACCTTTTGCAGCTTCATCACTTTCCACTGCAAACGGTCGAAAAAGAGGTAAACCACCGGTGTGGTAAAGAGCGTGAGCGCCTGTGAAACCAGAAGCCCGCCGACGATGGTGATGCCTAGCGGCTTGCGCAGCTCTGAGCCGACGCCCATGCCGATTGCCAGCGGCATACCGCCGAAGAGTGCTGCCATCGTCGTCATCATGATGGGGCGGAAGCGCAGCAGACAGGCCTGATAAATCGCCTCAACCGGTGGCAGTCCCTGCTCGCGCTCGGCCTGGAGCGCGAAATCGATCATCATGATCGCGTTCTTCTTCACAATGCCGATCAGCAGGATAATGCCGATCAGGGCAATGATGCTCAAATCGGTTCCCGTGATCAGCAACGCGAGAATGGCGCCCGCGCCGGCCGGCGGCAGCGTGGACAGAATGGTCAGCGGATGGATCAGGCTCTCATAAAGAATGCCAAGCACGATGTAAACGGCCACCAGCGCGGCCAGAATCAGATATGGCTCGTTTTTCAGCGAGTCCTGAAATGCCTGCGCCGTTCCCTGGAAGCTCGGATGAATCGTCGAAGGCATGCCCATCTCGCGCTGCGCCTGTTCCAGAGCCGTCACCGCATCGCCAAGCGCAACGTTGGGAGCCAGATTAAAGGTCAGCGTCACCGCGGGATATTGTCCCTGGTGATTGACCGCCAGCGAAGTGTGGTGGTTTTCATAGTGAGCGATGGTTGACAGCGGCACCATTGCGCCGCTCGCCGACTTGATGAAGATGCCGTTCAACGCGTCCGGGCTGCGCTGGTATTGCGGATCCACCTCCATCACAACAAAATACTGGTTCAGCCCGGTGTACATCGTCGACACTTCCCGCTGGCCAAAAGCGTCGTAAAGCACTGAGTCGATCATTGCGGCCGTAATCCCCAGCCTCGAAGCCGTATCCCGGTCGATCACCAGGTTTGTCGCCAGACCCTGGCTTTGCTGATCGGTGGAGACGTCGGCAAGCTGCGGCATCTTCCTTGCCCGTGCCTCCAGTTGCGGAGCCCAGCGTGTTCAGCTCATTCAGATTCTCGTCTGAAAGCGTGTACTGGTACTGTGCTGAGCTGCCGCGGCCGCCAACCTGAATGTCCTGCTGGGCCTGCAGAAAGAGTGTTGCGCCGGGAACGCTGGTCAGCTTGCGCCGCAACCGCGCCACCACCTGGTCGGCTGAGACCCTTCCCGGCCGATCGCTCAGCGGCTTCAGCGCAAGAAACATGCCGCCTGTGTTGCTGCCGCCGCCGCCGGGCGCCGCCGCCCACAAACGCCGTCACCGATTGCACTGCCGGATCTTCGATCGTCATCTGCGCCAGTTGCCGTTGCTTTCCTTCATCGCATCGAAGGCAATATCCTGCGCAGCGATCGTCCGTCCGCCCAGCCGCCCCGTGTCCTGCTGCGGAAAGAAGCCCTTGGGCACGATGATGTAGAGGTAAACGTTCAACGCAGCGGTGCCAACCGCCACACCCAGAATGAGCCACTGGTGGCGCAGCACCCAGCGCAATCCGGCGTGCGTATTCGTTGTGCAACCAGTTGAAGGCGCTTTCGCTGGCCCGATAGATGCGCCCATGCCGGTTTTCGTCCCGCGACTTGAGAAAACGGGCGCAAAGCATCGGCGTCGTGGTCAGCGACACCAGCATCGAAACGGCAATCGCCACCGAAAGCGTGACCGCAAACTCGCGAAACAGCTTGCCCACAATCCCGCCCATCAGCAGGATGGGCGTAAACACGGCGATCAGCGAGGTGCTCATCGAGAGCACGGTAAATCCGATCTCCTTCGACCCCTTCATCGCGGCTTCATAAGGCTCCATGCCCATTTCCAGGTAGCGCGTGATGTTCTCAATCACCACAATCGCGTCGTCCACCACAAACCCCGTCGCTACGGTCAGCGCCATCAGCGAGAGATTGTCGATGGTGTAGCCGACCAGGTACATCACGCCGAACGTGCCCAGCAGCGACAAGCGGCACGGCCACTGAGGGAATAATGGTGGCCCATACCTCGCGCAAAAACATGAAGACCACCAGCACAACCAGCATCACGCTGATCATCAGCGAGATCTCCACATCGTGGACGCTGGAGCGAATGGTGACGGTGCGGTCCACAGCCACGTTGATCTTGATCGTCGGCGGAATGGCCGCCTGCAGGTGAGGCATCTCGGCCATCACGTTGTCCACGGTCGAGATCACGTTCGCGCCTGGAATCTTGAACACCAACAGCATGATCGCGTCTTCAGTTGCCCGGCGGACCTTTGATCGGATTGATGCCGGCCACGCCGCCGTGTCAGAATGTTCGACACGCTGTCGGTCACAGTGCCCAGATCGCCCACGCGCACCGCGCGCCGGTCTGCTTGTTATACCCGGCGATGATCGGCGCGTAGTCCTGGGCTTTGAAGATCTGGTCGTTGTCGTAGATGGCCCAGCGGTTTTGCGCGTCCTGGAATGCGCCTTTTGGCCGATTGGCATTCGCTCCGGACAGCGCCGTGCGCACCGCCTCAAGACCAATGCCGTTGTTGGCCAGCTGCATCGGGATTCAGCTCAACGCGCACAGCGGGGCTCGAGCTGCCGCCCACAAACACCTGGCCAACACCCTGCGATCTGCGCCATCTTCTGCGCCAGGATCGAGTCGGCCATGTCGTATATCTGCGGCTTCGGCACCACATCCGAGGTCAGCGTCAGGATCAGGATCGGCGCGTCAGCCGGATTCGCCTTCCGGTAGCTTGGATTCTGTGGCAGGTATGAGGGCAACTGACTGCGCGCCGCGTTGATGGCCGCTTGCACGTCGCGCGCCGCTGCGTTGATGTCGCGATTGATGTCGAACTGCAGGGTTACGATTGCCGAGCCCAGCGAGCTTGACGAGGTCATCTGGTTCACGCCGGCGATGCGCCCGAACTGCCGCTCCAGCGGCGTCGCCACAGCCGATGCCATCGTCTCCGGGCTCGCGCCGGGCAAGCCAGCGCTGGCGCCGATCACCGGAAAATCCACGTCAGGCAGCGAGGCCACCGGCAGCACCGTGTAGGCCACGGAGCCCGCCAGCAGCAGGGCCAGGCTCAGCAGCGAGGTGGCTACCGGCCGCTTAATGAATGGTGCGGAAAGATGCATGGTTCCTGGTCCTCAGTCCTTAGTCCGCACTGACCGGCTCGGTTCTCGTAGCCGCGCCAGCAGTTCGCGCGGCTTCAAGCGCTGCGCCAGCTTGTCGAAGTAGAGATAGACGACCGGCGTGGTAAAGAGCGTGAGCATCTGCGACAAGATCAGGCCGCCGACAATGGTGACGCCCAGCGGCATGCGCAGCTCGGCGCCCACGCCGCCGCCCAGGGCCAGCGGCAGACCGCCCAGCAGCGCGGCCATGGTGGTCATAATGATCGGCCGGAAGCGCAGCAGGCAGGCCTGGAAGATCGCGGCCTTCGGCGGTCTTGCCCTCATCGCGCTCGGCCTGCAGCGCAAAGTCGATCATCATGATGGCGTTCTTCTGCACGATGCCGATCAGCAGAATCATGCCGATCAGCGCAATCACGCTGAAGTCCACGCGCGTGATCAGCAGCGCAAGCAGCGCGCCCACGCCCGCCGACGGCAGCGTGGAAATGATCGTGATCGGGTGAATGTAGCTCTCGTAGAGCACGCCCAGCACGATGTAGACGGTGATGAGCGCCGCCAGAATCAGGATCGGTTCGTTGGCCAGCGAAGTCTGGAAGGCGGCTGCCGTTCCCTGGAAGCTGGCGTTGATGCTGGCCGGCATCTGGATCCGCTGCTCGGCTGCTTTGCACGGCGTTACAGCGTCGCCCAGCGACTTGCCCGGCGCCAGGTTGAAGCTGACGATGGTTGACGGGAACTGGCCCTGGTGGCCGATCGACAGTTCGGCATGGCCCTGTTCCCAGTGCGCCAACATGGCTTAGCGGAACCTGCGTGCCGTTGCGCCGACTTGACGTAGAGAGTGTTCAGCGTCGCCGGATCGGTCTGGAAGTTCGCCCCCACTTCCATCACCACGTGGTACTGGTTCAGCTGGGTAAAGATGGTCGACACCTGGCGCTGGCCAAACGCGTCGTACAGCGTGTTGTCCACGTCGGCCATGGCAATGCCAAGCCGGGCCGCGGTGTCGCGATCGATCACAAGCTGCGGCACTCAGCCCCTGGTCCTGCAGATCGCTGGCAACATCGGTCACCACGTTTTCTTTGCTCAGCTCGGTCACCATCTTGCGGGTGTACGTCGCCAGTTCGTTCTGGTCCGGATCTTCGAGGGCGTATTGGAATTCAGTGCGGCTGACGCGATCTTCCACCGTCAGATCCTGAAGCGGCTGCAGAAAAAGCTGGATGCCCTCAACTGCATTCACCTTGCTCTGCATGCGCTGAATCACTTCCGTCGCGGAGACCTTGCGCACATCCAGCGGCTTCAGCGTGATCTGGATGCGTCCCGAGTTCAGCGTGGTGTTGGTGCCGTCCACGCCGATGAACGACGAGACGTTGTCCACGGCCGGATCCTGCAGAACCACGTCGACAAGCTTCTGCTGGCGCTGCGCCATGCTGGTAAAGCTCACCGTCTGCGGCGCTTCGGAGATGCCAAGAATCACGCCCGTATCCTGCACCGGGAAGAAGCCCTTGGGAATCACGATGAACAGAAGTACCGTGGCCACAAAGGTTGAAATCGTCACAATCAGCGTGGCAAAGCGATGGCGCAGAATCACCTGTCAGCGCGCGCCCATAGGAGGCGATGATCGGCGTTGAAGACCTTCTCTGACCAATGGTAGAAGCGGGTCTGCTTGGCTGTCGCCTTGTCCTGCAGAATGCGCGAGCACATCATCGGCGTAAGCGTCAGCGAGACCACCGCCGAAACCAGAATCGTGACCGCCAGCGTGATGGCGAACTCGCGGAACAGCCGCCCCACCACGTCGCTCATGAACAGCAGCGGAATGAGCACCGCGATCAGCGAAACGGTCAGCGACATGATGGTGAAGCCGATCTGTTCGCTGCCCTTGAGCGCCGCCTGCATCGGGCTCATGCCCTCTTCAATGAAGCGCGAGATGTTCTCGATCATCACGATGGCGTCGTCCACCACAAAGCCGGTGGAGATGGTGAGCGCCATCAGCGTCAGGTTGTTCAGCGAGTAGCCCAGCAGGTACATCACGCCGAAGGTGCCCACGATCGACAGCGGCACCGCGACCGAAGGAATGATGGTGGCCGCAAGGTTGCGCAGGAAAAGGAAGATGACCATCACCACCAGGGCGATGGTGAGCATCAGCTCAAATTCCACGTCCCTGACCGAAGCGCGGATGGTCGTGGTGCGGTCGGTAAGCACCTTCACCTGGACCGAGGCCGGCAGGCTGGCCTGCAACTGCGGCAGCAGCGTGTGGATGCGGTCGACAACGGCAATGATGTTGGCGCCCGGCTGCCGCTGGATATTCACGATGACCGCGGGCGTGCGGTCCATCCAGGCGGCCTGCTGGTTGTTCTCAGCGGCATCCACAATCGTCGCCACATCGGAGGCGCGCACCGGGGCCCCGTTGCGATAGGCAATCACCACCGGCTTGTAATCGGAGCTCGAAAGCAACTGATCGTTCGCGCCGATCGTGTACGACTGGCGGCTGCCGTTCAGTGTTCCCTTGGCCTGGTCCACATTGGCCGCCGCAATCGCCGTGCGCAGATCCTCAAGGCTCAGGTTGTAGGCCGCCAATTGCGCCGGATTGGCCTGGATGCGCACCGACGGCTTTTGCCCGCCCGCAATTGACACCAGCCCAACGCCCGTCACCTGCGAGATCTTCTGCGCCAGGTTGGTGTCGGCCGCGTCTTCAATCTTGTCCAGCGGCAACGAATCGGAGGTCAGCGCCAGCGTCATGATCGGCGCGTCGGCCGGGTTCACCTTGCTGTAAATGGGTGGATTGGGCAGATCGGATGGCAGAAAGCTGTTGCCGGCATTGATGGCCGCCTGCACCTCCTGCTCGGCAACATCGATGTTCTCGTCCAGGTTGAATTCGAGCGTAATCACCGAGCCGCCGCCGGAACTGACTGAAGTCATCTGCTTCAGGCCCGGCATCTGGCCAAACTGCCGCTCCAGCGGCGCCGTCACCGACGAGGACATCACCTCCGGCCCGGCGCCCGGATAGAACGTCAGCACCTGGATGATCGGGTAATCCACCTCAGGCAGAGCGGAAACCGGCAACTGCTCATAGGCGACGCCGCCCGCAAGCAGAATCGCCGCCATCAGCAGCGAGGTCGCTACCGGGCGCAGAATAAAGGGCCGGGAAGGACTAAGGCTCACTGCTGCTCCTTGTGTTTGATGTTTCCCTGCCGCCTGTCCGTTCGCACTGCGCCTGCATTGCTCGCACCCTGACCTTGCCCCTGTCCTGAACTGCGTGCCCGGCGCCCTGGCCTGCCGCCCGCCCGCTGCCGGCTCTGGCTCACCGTCACCTGGCGCTCCCTGCCGCAGCCGGTCGGCGCCGTCCACAACCACCTTCTCGCCCGCCGTAACCCCGCTATCCAGAATGGTCACCTGTCCCTGGGCAAGGGCAACCTTCACCGGCTGCATCTGTGCGGTCGTGGCTCCCTTGGCGTCGGTATTCACCGTCCACACAAACGATCCCTGCAGCCCGTTCTGGATCGCCGCCGACGGAACCACCAGCGCATTGGGCCGGTCTTCCATCACCAGGTGGATATTCACAAACTGGTTCGGAAACAGCGCCTCGTTCTCGTTGTTGAACACCGCTTTCAGCTTGGCGGTGCCGGTCGTCGTGTCGATCTCGTTGTCGGCGGTCAGCAGTTGACCGGTCGCCAGCTTCTGCACATCGCCCTGGTCGTAGGCATCCACGGGCATGCGCTTGTCAGCCTTCAGCTTGGCAAGCACCTGCGGCAGCTGATTCTCCGGCAGCGTAAAGTACACCGCGATCGGCCGGAACTGGTTGATGATCACAAGGTTAGTCGTGTTCGCCGTGATAATGTTGCCGGGGTCCACCAGCCGCAATCCAATGCGTCCGTTGATGGGCGACTGAATGTAGCACCAGTTCAATTGCAACTGGGCATTCTCGATCGCCGCCTTGTCTGACTCGATGGCGCCCTGGTACTGGCCCTGCTGGGCCTCGTCGGCATCCATCGTCTCCTTTGACACCACGCCCGCCGCGTAAAGCGCCTTGTAACGGGCATACTCGGCCTGCGCGTTTTTCAGCAGCGCCTCATCGTGGGCCAGCGTGCCTTTGGCCTGGTCCAGGGCCGCCTGGTAGGGCCTCGGGTCGATCACCATGATGGTCTGGCCCTGCTTCACCTCCTGGCCCTCGGTAAACTTCACGGGCAGCAACTGGCCGCTCACCCGCGCCTTCACCGTTACGCTCATGTAGGGCATCACTGTGCCCAGGGCAGTCAGGTAAATGGGCATCGGCTGCTGCGCCACCGGAACCACCTGCACCGGAACCGGCCGGTTCATCAGCGCCGCCGCCTGGCTGGTGCTGGCCGCTTCGGCGGCCTGCTGATTCTGGTAGATCCGCCACCCGACGAACGCACAATGCCCCGATGACAACGCGTAAATAATCACGCGGATCCAGATTCTTTTTCGGCGAGCGCGGCTCCGCGTGAATTGTCGATTTCGGACTGCTGGGACTCCTGAGTGCCTTCAATGGACATGATGTCGTTTCCTGTCGTTTTCCTTTGATTCATGCCCGGAACGGAGGGCGCAAATGCGGACAGGACCCGAAAAAGTCAGACAGTCCGCGTACGTTTGTAGGGACGAAATAATTTGATCAAAGGTTTCGCCCGCTCCGCAGCCGTGAATGAGCGGCATTTCCTCAAATTCGTATGATCCTGTCACTTCCCCGAATCAGGACGCGACAATTGTAAGCGAACGAGGTAATCCCGGCACAATGCCGCCCCGGGCGGGGTCGCATTTTGACCATCATGAATTGGATGCTGTTAAACTCCTCCGCGTTAGTTCCGGCTGAACCTCAGGTCCAGGGAATACCGCGCCTTGAAACGCTTCGATCACTCCACCGAACAACAATCTGACTGCATCATCGCCAGAAAGGCAGCGTAAAGCAATGAAAGTGCTCATCTTCGGGGCAAGCGGCATGGTCGGCCAAGGGGTTCTTCGCGAGTGTCTGCTTAGCCCCGACGTTGAGTTGGTGGCCACCATTGGTCGGACCCCGGCCCCCAGTCCACTGCCCGGGTCGCAGCCAGCCGCCTGGCGCCAGATCCACCATTCCAATCTGAGCGATCTCACCGGCCTCCGGGCCGAACTTACAGGCTTCGATGCCTGCTTCTTTACGCTTGGCGTCTCGTCAATTGAAACTGACTATCAAACCCGTAATAAACTCCAATGGAAGGACGTACAGAAAAAGCTATTCCCATCCGGGACTCCAACAAGGGCGATATGGGAACAGAGAGACATAATTATCGATATTATGCAGCAACTTTCAGAGACCGATGACCTGAACCATATGTTTCTCCCAACAGGCGGTGGCATGAATTTGCTCGGTGCCAGATGCTCCTACGAAGAAGGCTGTATAGAATTGGATGTCGGGATGGCAATAATATTGAAACCCAAACGACTTGTTTTTGAATCATTCAATTTTGAGGAAGAATGGAACTACTTTCGACTTGAAACGAGCAGGCTTTCTCCGAGTGGCTATTATGATGAAGTTACAATTAGGGAAGCATTAACAGAACTGGAACCATTGATCTACACAGATTTCATGTGCTTTGAATTCAATGATTATAATGGGCAAGACCTGCCACGAGGAGCCAGACAAATTGATCGAATGCTGGCCGAGGTAAGTTTTGTTATATTTCAAAATTCATCCATGTACAGTAATATTGCGGCGACATATGATGCTCGGCACAATAAAATGACTACGGATGAATTCAGGACCTACATCGGGAACACAGTGAGACATATCTCCGGCACCATGAATAACATTCCAGAACAAAGCGAGGCCATAACATTATGTAGACCGTCCTCTTTTAAGTTGAAGCAGAGACTCCTGACAAGCAAAGAGATAGTGTTATTAAGAGACGTAGCCTCATTGGCAAGGGAACGTAAAGTCGAGGAATTGGAGTTACTTGAAAAATCTGGCATGGGTACCTTTATTGACTTGCTTAATACCGACTTTTTTTCTGCGCCCCGTCCAAAATCCGATCGCTTGAAAGACTACCTGAGAAACCTTCCCCAAGAACAAATCGTGTTGATAGCCGCTGTCATGTATGGCGGTCGGGAAGGCACTCCTCCTCTATGGGGAACACCACTGGACGAGTTAATTATGGACCTTCAGAATCGACCTAATCTCATACTGTCAATTTGCGAAAAACTGCCTCTGGCAGACTACATAGAGAGAGGAATCACAATCTATACGTGAACGCATCTCCATGGCATCGACCGGACGGTTTACAGAAATAAAAAATTAGAAATAAAAGGGGACGTTTCGAAATAAAAGGCGAAAAAAGGGGACGTTTCTATTATTGATTCTTAGTTTTAACCACCATCTAACCCCGATGATTGAAGGGATTTTCAGGAGAAACAAATATATCGACAGCCCACCTTTACTTATGCAATTTGGCACTGATATGGATGTACCCGGATTATGCAGATTACTGATATGAGTGCCAGCTTGACTTATCATGATCTGACAGTTAACACATAATAATCCTTTAAGAGTTATATCCACCCATGAAGGAGCCAGATTATGCGACATCCTGTATACGCACACCCTATGATCATTCTCATGTGCCTTTTCCTGGTACTCGGGTGCTCGAAGAAAGAAGAGCCCATCCAGACACCGGCGCCGCCACAGCAGGCTGTTACTACGCCCAAGGATGCTGCCCAAAAATCCCAACTCGACAAGGCCATGTTGATCCATAAGGATTTTGTTAAGGCCTTTTCCGAAACACTGGGCAAAGAAGACACATCGGACACGCTCCGATCCAGGATAGACCTGGTCGACAAGACCCGCATTGCCTGCATGATGCTCAGGGCGGATATTCATGACCCGGTGGCTGCGGACTTTCTCATCAGATTCTCAGACGGCCTCCAGAAATATCTGGATCTCGCGAATAAGCACCTTGCCACCCTTGAAGAGGCAGCCGGCCAATATGCTTCCGGCAAGGAATCCGAAGCAAACCTGTCCAAGGTACCCGAGAAAGAGAAGGAAGAGGCCACAGCGAGGCTCAATTCTCTCATAACGAAGCATAACGAACTCGTGCAGGGTCCTTTGAAGAAGGAACAGGACGATCTCAACAGCCTGGGATATGAGCTGTTGAGATTCAAGTAGCGGATACTTTTATACGCTCTTCTTCTTGCCCAGCAAAAACCCGAACGCCAGCCCGATGAGGAAGGTGCCCGAGACCACGATCCACTTGGGTGCGGTGAAAAGCGTCCAGATGAGGAACTGGAAGGAGGTCTGCTCGAAGTTCTGGAGGATGAAGATAAAGCCTAACACTACGCCAATGCCGATAAAGATGAGCTTGGAATTTTCCCCGAGAGCCTTCAAACCCATTCAATCACCCCACAAAGAATACGACTTTGGGAAATATGGCACGCTCAGAGGCGATGTGTCAACATTCATGTAGAGGTATGAAAGATTACCTCTTGACAAGCAACGGTTGTTGAATATATAAAGTAACAATCCGACCAGTCGGTTTATAGACCACTTGGTCGGTACTAGGTTGATTGTCATACTGAGCTAAGTCTTTTGCATCACGAAATCCATCCATACGGATGATGCCGCATCCGCTCTGAAAGAACACCGGGCTTAACCCCTAAATGAACCTTTCGGGAGGTTTATAGATGCCGCCGAATGCGGAGCTCGAAGCGATTCGTAAGGCCCAGATCATCGATGCCGCCTTGCAGACCATTACCGCAAGAGGGTGTGCAAATGTCACCATGGACGACATCTGCAAGACAGCCGGCCTTTCCAAGGGAGGTCTCGCCCACTATTACAAATCCAAAAACGACCTCTTCAAGGCCGCGTTCCAGGAATTCTTCCAACGCATCTTCGTTAGGGGCGATGAAACCATGTCTACCTTCGATGACCCCCTGGCGCAGGTCCTTTCCTTTGAATGGCTCTACAATGCCGAAGACCCTGATGTCGATACCGGATATCCCATCCTTTATGACTTCATGTCCATTGCCGTACACGACCAGGAATACCGGGAGATCTTCAGCGACTGGATCAACAACTGGGTCAAGCTCCTGAAAAAGGCCATCCTCCAGGGCCAGGCCCAGGGACGGTATATGAATGTGGATGCCGAGTCTGCAGCACGCACCATATCGGCCATCTACCAGGGGATAGCCACCCGCTGGTACCTTGCCCGCGGTGAGCATCCCACCACATGGGCCGTCGATAGTCTCAGGAGGTCCGTCAAAGGACTCCTGGATTCATATGAAGGCCCAATCACACAGGAAAGGAGGAAGGCAAAGACAATAAAAAAATTGCGGAAATAACAAGAGTGGAATGCACAATGCCATCTGATTGGTTTTGTGAGCTTGTACTCACGACTTTAACTACATTGGATTTTGGCGATTTTTTGCCCCACCCATATACGACAAAAAGGAGGATTCTATGGCAGTATTTGAAAGCACGGACAAGATGTATGAGGTTCTGGGCGGTCTCTTCAATCTCCTCATGGAAGATAAGGCCCTTTATGACAAGTACATTGAATCGAACATCGTCATCAAGTTCACTATCAGCGACCCTGAAGGCTCCATCTGGCTCACCAACGACGGCAAGGTCATCTGCGGACCGGCAGAGTACAAGCCCACCATTGAGATGACGCTCAGCGGGGATACCTGCCACAAGTTCTGGCTCAAGGAAGTAAGCCTGCCTGTGGCGCTCGCCAAGGGGCTCATCAAGGCCAGGGGTCCCATGCCCAAGGTGCTCAAGCTCCTGCCCCTCTTAAAGCCTGCATACGCGAATTACCCGGCCATTGCCAAGAAACACAATCTCCCCATTGCGGGCTGATGCATGCCTTTGACTTTGAGAAGGAGGATACACTATGAGCATTGAGAGAACCCTCAAACAATTCGAGGAGGACCGCAAGGATGCGGTGCACCTGGCAGCCAGGCTGCTCCTGGCATCGGCGGTTACCTCGCCGCGTGTAGGCGGCGTGGGCGAGTGCACGGTCCATATCGTGGATGACGAGTGCGACATCGAGGATCTCTGCCAGGCCATCGAGGAAATCAGCAAAGAGAACAAGTCCTGGGAATTCTTCATGCGGGATGCAGCCATGCTCCGTGATGCCGATGCAGTGCTGGTGGTGACCTCTCTGCGGAGCCTCACCGACCCGTCCGATATCAATTGTAATCTGTGCGGGAAGCTCACCTGCGAGTATTTGCGCAAGGAGGACAAGCTCCCTGCCGAGCCCGGTATTGCCTTCACAGGGCCGCTGTGCACGTTCAGGGCCATGAACATCTCATACGCCATCGACGGCATCGTGTCGCTGGCACGCAACTTAGGGATCGATTACGGGGTGTACTGGTCGGCAGGGGTTGCAGCCATGAGGATGGGAATCCTGCCCAAGGCCACGGGGTTCGCACTGGCCGTGGCCATCTCGGTAACGGAGAAGAGCCCCTTCAGGGACATCCCCGTCAAGTACAGCGAGATCAACGAGCGGACCATGAACGACCGAATCATCCGCAGGCTCTGGCCGCAGTTCAGGTCGATCTACAGTTAAGGATCGGGAGGCATGTATGGCTATTACAGAAATGGATGACATGTTACAAAGCGGTTTGGACAGGGCGGTCGAGATGATGGCCCTGGCGGCCCAGACGAGCTTCAGGTTCGGCAAGCGCAATACCATGAAGCTCATTAAAATAACCAATGAGGAGATCGAGCAGCTGGCGGAATACTGCTACGCCCTGGGCGACATGGCACCTCTGGCGGCACGCGACGGAAGGTTTGCAGCAGACTTAGTCAAGGAGCCTTCGGCCGTGCTACTTATCGGCGACAAGCGCCAGTCGCTGTTCAATTATAACTGCGGCGCATGCGGCTACCGCACCTGCGCAGAGCTGAACAAGGCAGAGATGGTGGAGTCCCTCACCAGTAACGGCCCGAGCTGCATCTTCCGCAACATCAACATCCACATGGCCGCGGACGCGGCTGCAGCCATGGCATGGAGGCTGGGCCTTCACTGCCGTGTATTCTCCACCCTGGCCTTTGCGGCCAAGGCCCTGGAGATTCTGCCGGATGTGGACATCATCGTAAGCATAGCCGTGAGCGCAGCTAAGGTCGACCCATTCTTCGACCGCCACAAGTTTTGGACCCAGGAGGTCTGGGACCAGACCTTCAGCAAGGAATTCCCGACCTTCACGAGGGGCTTCATCGGCGCCGTGGAAGACGATTGACCGCCATCAGGAGGGACATCATGTCAAAAACACACTTAAACCAGGCAATCGCATCCCACTTCGTCGAGATGAAGGCCGATGAATCACCGGAAAAGGTGATCTACATCTTTGAACGCGGCGAGAATGGTGAAGAGATCATCACCTACAAAGACCTCTACGAGAAGTCCAACAAGTTTGCCCGGCTCCTTCTGGATAACGGCATCGGGGCGGGTGACTCTTATGGCGTGTTCATGCGCAACGACCCGGAATTCGTCTACGCCCTGCTCGGCGGGAACACCATCGGCGCCGTCATGATCCCCATCGACCCGAGGTCGAGAGGCGACAGGCTCAAGTTCTTCTTCAAAAACTCCGGCGCCAAGGGGGCCGTTGTATCGGATGAGTGCCTTGAACAGTTCGAGGAGGTTGCAGGCGACCTGACCGATCTCAAGCTCACAACCGTCACCTACCGCAAGGAGCACGGTGTCCCGGTCTCCGGCAAGTACCATGCCCTGAACGAGACACTGGATAACGCATCGTGGAAGACGGTGGACCAGAAGATCTTCGATACCAATCATCCCATGCAGATCATCTACACCTCAGGCACAACGGGTGACCCCAAGGGAGTGAAGATCCGCAATAACCGCACAGGCATGTTTACCATCGTTACCAAGATCGTATGGAAGTATAAACCATCAGATATACTCTACAACGGTCTTTCACTCACCCATGGCAATGCCCAGGCTGTTACATTGTTCCCTGCCATGTACATGGGCATAAAGGCGGTCTTCAGCTCGCGGTTCACCAAGAGCAGGATCTGGGACATCTGCCGGAAATACGGCTGCACGACGTTCTCACTGCTGGGCGGCATGATGGGCGCCATCTACAACGAACCGGAAAAACGTAGTGACGCCGACAACCCTGTGCAGGTAGTCATCAGCGCGGGCACGCCCACACCCATCTGGGAGGCATTCGAAAAGAGGTTCAATGTCAAGATACTCGAATGGTACGGCTCGGTGGAAGGCGGTTTCGCGTACAAGCCCATAGGCTCCGGTCCCATCGGTTCCTTCGGCAAACCGGTGCCGGGCGTCATGGAGTTCAAGGTGGTGGATGACAACGACAATGAGCTTCCCATAGGCGAGCGAGGCGAGCTCATCTGCAGGATGATCCGCGGCGACACCAAGGTGGATTACCTCGGGCTTCCCGATGCCTCGAAAGACAAGACCAAGGGAGGGTGGCTCAGGACCGGCGACATCGTGCACCGGGACAAGGATGGATGGTACTACTTTGACTTCCGCAAGGGCACCGAGCTGAGACGTTCCGGCGACTTCATCCAGCCCGAGCATGTGGAGAAGGTCATCGGCGAGCATGAAGATGTCAGCGAGGTGTGCGTGTATGGCATACCGGCCGCATCAGGGGCACCCGGTGAGAGCGACCTGGTGGCGGCCATTGCACCCTTTACGGGTAAGACCATCGACCCGAAGGCCATATATGAGAAGTGCAAGAAGGACCTCGAACCCAACTTCATACCAAGCTTCCTGCAGATCGTATCCGACATCCCCAAGACCATCTCGGAGAAGGCCCTGGACAGGAAGCTACGGGACGAACTCCTCGCAGGAGGAGGCATTGTTTTCAAGTACGAGGATTATAAATAAATAAGGAGGTTTCCATGCCCTATACCGAGTTGAATCTTGAAATGTCAGACGAGCACATCGCCCTGAAAGAAAATGCACACAAGTTCGCTGTGGAAGTCTTAAGGCCTGCGGCAATCGAGCTCGACACCATGACACCCGAGCAGGTCATTGCCAAGGGCTCCATCTACTGGGACTGTATGAAAAAGATGTATGAGAACGGCTATCACACCGTGCTCATCCCGGATGAGTACGGTGGATTGGGGGTCGATCCGCTGGGCATCCACATCGTGTTCGAGGAGATAGCCTACGGCAGCGCGGGATTCGCCGTGTCCATCGGTGTTGCCTGCTTTTCTGCCTTCTATGCATCTCTCATTGCAGAGGACCACATCATCGATAAATTCATCCTGCCGTACGTGAACTGCAAAGATGCGAGCATCATGTCGTGCTGGGCCATCACCGAGCCGGACCACGGCTCGGACATCCTCATGCCCTTCACGGACAACTTCCACAACCCCAAGATCACCCAGCAGGTCAAGGCCACCAAAAAGGGGAACAAGTACCTTCTCAACGGCCAGAAGGCGGCCTGGGTGTCTAACGGGACAATAGCGACACAGGCGGCCCTGTTCGTCAACATCGACCCCTCCCAGGGCATGTCGGGCGGAGGCATCTGCCTTGTCGACCTCACTCAGCCGGGTGTCTCCCGGGGCAAGCCGCTCAACAAGATGGGCCAGCGGGAGCTGCCCCAGGGTGAGATCTTTTTCGACAATGCCGAAGTCCCCCTTGAAGACATGATCATCGACAATGAGAGCTATGAGATGTTCACGGACATCACGCTTGCCACGGCGAATGCCGGCATGGGCGCTTTTTTCACAGGGGTTGCCCAGTCGGCCTATGACATGGCCCTGGACTATTCCAAAGAGCGCATCCAGGGAGGCAAGAGGCTCTGCGACCACCCGACCGTGCAGAAGAAGCTCTTCGACATGTTCAGTAAGGTGGAGCTGTCCAGGGCATATTCAAGGGCGGCACTGATCTTCAACCTCTCCACGACACCGCCCAAGACCGAGTATTCCATCGCCGCAAAGGTGTTTGCAACCCGATCCGCATTCGAGGTGGCCAGCGATGCCATGCAGATCTTCGGCGGAAACGGGCTTTCCAAGGAGTACCCCATCGAAAAGATCTTCAGGGACGCGAGGGCCGGCATGATCGAGGACGGTTCCAACGACATCCTTGCCCTGGCCGCAGCAGGCCTGATCCTGCGCGAAGAATAACATCATGGGAGACAAGAATCCCCTCTCTCCCAGGGTGGGGGAGAGGGTCAGGGTGAGGGGTCCAATTTAAGGATCACAGCCATCTTGAATAAGGGAGAACATCATATGAGCGATGTATTCATAATCGGCACCGGAATGATCAGGTTCAACAAATACCCGGATGCCACTGTGCGCACCATGGCCCACGATGCCGTCAACCTGGTGCTCAAGGATGCCGGGCTCGAAAAGGGAGACATCCAGGCCGCCTATGTTTCCAACACCTTCTGGGGCATGTTCGGGGGCCAGCACTCCATCCGCGGCGAGGTCATGCTCTGGGACATGGGCATTGACCGCATACCCATCGTGAACTGCGAGAACGCCTGCGCCGGGGCATCAACAGCCTTATACCTAGGCTATACGGCAATAAAGGCGGGCATGTTCGACGTGGTGCTCGCACTCGGCTCCGAGAAGATCACCAACGAGAACAAGGCCCTGTCGCTTAGCGCATACGCCACCTGCATGGACGTGGAGAACTTTGCGGCGCACCTCAAGATGTTCGAAGAGCTGAGCAAGCGGTTCACGGTGAAGATGCCGGACGGACAGTCGCCCCCCGGCGAAGGCAGGAGCGTGTTCATGGATGCCTATGCCATGGGCGCCCGCTGGCACATGTCTACATTCGGCTCCACCCAGAGGCAGCTCGCAGTGATCTGCTCCAAGAACCACCTGCACGGGTCATTGAACCCGTTGGCCCAGTACCAGGGCACTATGAGCGTGGAAGAGGTCATGGCAGACAAACCGGTAGCATACCCCCTGACACGGGCCATGTGCGCACCCGTGGGTGACGGGGCAGCTGCCGCAATCCTTTGCTCGGAGAAATACCTCAAGAGGCTCAAGAACAAAAGACCCGTGCGTATTAAGGCCTCGGTCCTGGGCTCGGGCATGCACAGAGACATCGAGGGAACCGACATCGGCGAACGGCTTTCCAGGCAGGCATATGAGATGGCCGGTCTTGGCCCCAAGGACATCCACTTAGCCGAGCTCCACGATGCCACCTCATACGGCGAGCTCCACCAGACCGAGGCCATGGGTTTCTGCAAGCTCGGCGAAGGCGGTATCTTTGCCGAGTCCGGCGCTACGACGCTGGGCGGCAGGCTGCCCATAAACACGAGCGGGGGACTGGAGTGCAGGGGCCACCCCATCGGCGCATCGGGTCTTGCCCAGATCCATGAAGTCGTCACGCAGTTAAGGGGCGAGGCGGGCAAGCGACAGGCGGAAGGGGCCAAGATCGGGCTCACCGAGAACGGCGGCGGTAATCTCGGCGTGGAAGAAGCCTCCATGACCATACATATATTCGAGAAGGTTTGATATCATCATCCTTAAGGGGCCCTGTCAGCATGGGGAGGGCCCCCTTTCTTGAAAGGAGGATCATCCGGTGAAACGTGTCTTCATCACCGGGGTTTCGGGCTATTTCGGCTCGAAACTCGTGGAACATTTGGGCTGCAAGGAAGATATCGGCGAGATCATCGGTATCGACATTGCCCTGCCCAAAAGCCCCTCTGGCAAGCTCACTTTCATCCGGCACGACGTACGCTCGGACATGTATCCCCTGCTCAAGGGCAGGGATCTCGACTGGGCCATCCATGCCGCCTATATCCTGCCGCCCATCCACGACAAGGGACTCATGGAGGACATAAATATAAACGGCACGAAGAACTTCCTGTCGTCGTGCCTCAAGGCGGGCATACCCCAGCTCCTCCATTGCTCTTCCACCACGGCCTACGGGTTCTATCCGGACAATGACATACCGCTCACGGAAGAGAGCCCTTTGCGGGGGAATGCGGATTTCACCTATGCCAAGAACAAGCGGGAGCTTGAAGCGGTCTGCTTGCGGTTCCGGCAGGATCACCCTGAAGTAAGCCTCATTGTGATCAGGCCGTCTTTTGTTGCAGGGCCCGGGTTTGACAATCCTCTTGCCCGGCACCTGCAGAAAAAGATCGTGCTGATGCCAAGCAAAACCGCACCATTCCAGTATATTCATGAGAACGACCTGGTAGAAATCATGTATCTGCTGATGAAAAAAAAGAAGTCCGGGGCATACAACCTTGCTGCAGACGGCACCATGAGCTTTGAAGAGATGATTCGAATCATGGGCAACCGGATGCTCAAGCTGCCATACCCCCTCATATACATAATGAACAACCTCATGTGGATGTTGCATGTAAAATTCATAACAGAATTCCCGAGCCCGGCACTCAACATGACGGTTTATCCATGGATAGCAAGCAACGGCAAGCTCAAGCGCGAGATCGGCTATGCCTTCAAGTACACCACGCGAGAGGCCTTTGATGACTTTGCCAGGCATGTGAGGGAGAACAAGGCCTCAATGATCTCGCGCATCTTCTCTGTCTTTGCAAAGTGAATAAGGAGGATTGCTATGAGGCTTGATACGACCGGGAAAAAGGTTCTCATCACCGGGGCATCCATGGGTATCGGTCAAGGACTGTCCGTGTGTTTTGCACGTGACAAGGCGCACCTCTTTCTCACGGACCTGCCCTCGCAGAAGGAAGCGCTTGAAAAGTGGGCATCCAAACTGGAGTCGGACTATGGCATCAGGACCTGGACTTTCACAATGGACCTCACCGATCCCAAAGGGCCTGAGGCGCTCTATCACGAGGCCACAGCCAGGACAGAGGGAATTGATGTGCTGGTGAACAATGCAGGCATATGCTCCTATGGGAAGTTTGACGAAATGGCAGTTGAACGCATAGAAAAAATGGTGCTGCTCAATTGCCTGGGTTACGCCAAGCTCATGCGGCTCTTTCTCCCCTCCATGATCGAGCGTGACAGCGGTGCCATTTTGAATGTGTCATCGGTTTCCGCCTTTCAGCCCCTGCCGTCGCTTGCCCTCTATGCAGCGACAAAGGCCTTCACCCAGTCGCTCACTGAAGGTGTTTCCGGGGACCTGCCCTGGAGATCCAAGGTCAAGGCGGCAACACTGAATCCTCCCTTTACCCGGACTGCCTTGATAAATGATGCAGGTGTTCCGGAGGACTTCATCCCGTTCACTATATCCTTCAAGACCGTTGATGAAGTTGTGGAGATGGGCTATCATGCTTTCAAGAGCGGAAAGCTGTTCTATGTGCCCGGCTGGCAGAACAAGGTGCTTCATCTGGGTATTATGAAGCTGCTGCCCCGTAGGGCCGTGAATCTCATCGGCAGGCTTACCATGAAGAGGTGGTCGGATTATCTGTAATATCTGCTGCGGTAATAAGTCAGTTGAGAAAGACTAGGGAAAGCGGTCCGGGTGCAAGCAGGCCGGGCTTAATTCAGGCTCATTTTATCCTTTCATTTTCTACAGGATTTCGGTAAATACACTGCTTTCTTATAATAGCCGCATTTCGGCCGGGGCGGCGGCATAAGTTCGGGCAGAAAGACCCGTGAAAGGACGCACTGATGGAACAGGCCATTCAAAGGGCAAAGGTCCTGGTGGAGGCCCTGCCCTACATCAGGGATTTCAGGGGCAAGAGGATCGTGGTCAAGTACGGCGGCCACGCCATGGTGGACCCTGAGCTGAAGAAGCTCTTTGCCCAGCAGATCATCCTGTTCCAATATATCGGTATCCAGGTAGTGGTGGTCCACGGAGGAGGCCCCCAGATCAGCTCGATGCTTTCGCAGATGGGCATCAAGTCCACCTTCATCGAGGGAAAACGCGTGACCGATGCCAAGACCATGGACGTGGTGGAGATGGTCCTGGCAGGCGGCATCAACAAGGAGATCGTGCACCTCATCAATTCGCAAGGCGGCAAGTCGGTGGGGCTTTCCGGCAAGGACGGCGGCCTTATCAAGGCCAGGAAACTCTATTCCTCCCGGAAGAAGCCCGACGGCACCGTGGTAAACGATCTGGATATGGGCCATGTGGGCGAGGTGGAAGAGATCAACACCGAGATCATCGATGCCGTGGAAAAGGCCGGGTTCGTGGCCGTCATCGCCCCTTCAGGAGTGGGCGACGACGGGCTCACCTACAACATCAACGCCGACACCGTGGCGGCAGGAATTGCAAGCCAACTGGGCGTGGAAAAGCTTATCATCTTAACCGACGAGGCGGGCGTGCTCGACAAAAAGGGCAAGCTTGTCTCCAACCTTAAATATGCAGAGATCCCGGGGCTCATGAAAAAGGGCGTGGTCACCGGAGGCATGATCCCCAAACTGGAGTGCTGCATGAAGGCCCTGGATAACGGGGTTATGAAGGCCCATATCGTGGACGGCCGTGTCCCCTATTCCATCCTGCTGGAGCTCTTTACCGACTCCGGCATAGGCACCCAGATCGTTAAGGAGTAATATAAAGTGAATCATGTGATGAAAACGTATGCAAGGCACCCCGTGAAGATCGTCAAGGGCAAGGGCTGCCGGCTCTTTGACGATGCAGGCAGGGGGTATCTGGACATGGTCGCAGGCATTGCCGTGTGCAATTTGGGCCATGCGAACCCCGAGGTGGCTGCCGCACTGAAGGAACAGGCAGACAGGCTCTTCCACTGCTCCAATCTCTATGAGATCCCCCAGCAGGAAATTGTGGCAGCTATGCTTTCCGAGCTCGCGTTTCCTGCAGAGGTCTTCTTCTGCAACTCAGGGGCCGAGGCCAACGAGGGGGCCATCAAGATCGTGCGCAGATATTGCAACACGAAGGCCGAGAGGGGCCCCCGCATCATTACCGCGAACGAATCCTTTCATGGAAGGACGTTAGCGACTTTAGCCGCCACCGGCCAAACCAAGTACCGCGCCGGATTCGACCCCATACCCGAGGGCTTTACAACCGTACCCTTCGGGGACTTCGATGCACTCAAGGCCGCCATTACCCCGGAGGTGGGAGGGATCATGCTGGAGCCCATCCAGGGCGAGGGCGGAATAAATATCCCTGTGCCGGGATATTTTGCACAGGTGAGGGAGCTCTGCGACAAAGAGGGAATCCTGCTCGTGCTGGACGAGGTGCAGACAGGCATGGCCAGGACAGGCAGGCTTTTTGCCCATCAGCATGAGGGCATCGCGCCGGACATCATGACCTTGGCCAAGGCCCTGGGCAACGGTTTCCCTGTGGGCGCCGTGGTCGCCAGGCCGGATATCGCCCAGGTGCTCGTTCCCGGCACGCATGCATCCACCTTTGGCGGCAATCCCCTGGCCATGGCCGCATCTCTGGCCACGCTTTCAAGGTCATGCTCAGGGACAATACAGCCGCACAGGCCTCCCAGAAGGGTACATACCTGATGGAGAAACTTCAGGGGCTCAAGAAGGACCACCCGTCACTCAAAAATATCCGCGGCAGGGGCCTCATGGTGGGCGCCGAGTTCGATGCCGACATTTCCTTCCTGCCCGTAGACGGGCTCGAGCACGGCATCATGCTGAATGTCATCCAGGGCCGAATTTTGAGGCTTGTGCCCCCCCTTGTCATCAGCACGGCTGAAATCGATGAGGCCCTTGAGATCATCGAGGGTATCCTGAAGGAGAAAGGACTATAATGGAGCACAGGGATTTCTTATCCATCCGCGACCTCACGGCCGACGAGATCGGTGATATCTTTGAGAACGCAGCCCGGTTCGCTCAGGCAAGCCCTTCAAGGTCGCTTGAGGGCAAATCGGTGGTGCTGCTCTTCGAGAAGGCATCAACCCGGACCAGGGTGTCGTTTGAGGTGGGCATTGCCCGGTTGGGCGCCCATCCGGTAGTGCTCGGGGTTGAAGGCTCCCAGATATCCCGCGGCGAGCCTTTGAAGGATACGGCCCGGGTCCTTGCCGGATACTGCAACGCCATTGTCATGAGGACCTTCGGCCATGACCGCATCGAGGAGATGGCGTCTTACGCAGAGGTGCCTGTGATAAACGCGCTCACCGACCTGCTGCATCCCTGCCAGGTGCTCGCCGACTGCTTCACCCTGACGCAGAGGTTCGGGGACCTGTCAGATAAAAAGATCGCCTGGATCGGCGATGGCAACAATATGGCCAACTCCTGGATCAATGCCTCTACCGTACTGGGTTTTGAACTGAGACTTGCATGCCCTGAGGGCTTCGAGCCTGACAGGAATATCCTGGATGCCGCATTGGCAGACAACGCGAAGGTGCTGGTCGTGCGCGACTTGAATGAGGCGGTCAAAGGGGCTATTGCCGTGAATACGGATGTATGGGCCAGCATGGGCCAGGAGGCCGAGGCCGCCAGGCGCAAAAAGGCCTTCGAGACGTATATGGTGGATGAGGCCCTCATGGACGCAGCCGGTCCTGATGCGGTATTCATGCACTGTCTTCCTGCCCACAGGGGCGAGGAGGTTGCCGAAGAGGTCCTGGAGGGGTGGCGCTCCATCGTATGGGAGCAGGCGCAGAACAGACAATACATCCAGGAGGCCATCCTGGAGTTTCTACTACGAGCGTAAAAGGAGTTCGCCATGAGCGCACAGAAGGTGGTATTGGCATATTCGGGAGGTCTTGACACATCGGTTATCCTCAAGTGGCTCATCGACGAGTTCGGCTATGAGGTGATCTGTTTTGCAGCAGACGTGGGCCAGGCAGAAGAGCTTGATGGTCTGGAAGAAAAGGCCATGAAGACCGGCGCCAAAAAGATCTATATCGAGGACCTCAAAGAGGAATTCGTGCGGGACTACGTGTTCCCTGCCTACAGGGCCGATGTTGCCTACGAGGGGCTCTACCTCCTGGGCACCTCGCTTGCCAGGCCGCTCATTGCCAAACGCATGGTGGAGATCGCCAGGAAGGAGAAGGCCCAGGCTGTGGCCCACGGCGCTACGGGCAAGGGAAACGACCAGGTACGTTTTGAACTCGGGGCCTGGGCACTCTACCCCGGCATCAAGATCATTGCACCCTGGAAGATGGATGAGTGGAAGCTGACGTCCAGGGAGAAGATGATCGACTATGCCAAGAAACACGGCATCCCTGTCCCAGTGACCAAGAAAAAACCCTACAGTATGGACCGCAACCTGCTGCACATCAGCTTCGAGGGCGGGATCTTGGAAGACATATGGAACGCGCCGGACGAAGATATGTTCGTGCTCTCCTGCTCCCCGGAGAAGGCGCCCAACAAGCCTGCCGTTATCGAGATATCCTTCGTGAACGGCGACCCGGTCGCTATCGACGGCAAGAAGATGAGCCCTGCCGAACTGCTCGCCAGGCTCAATGACTTAGGCGGCGCCAACGGCATCGGCCGCGTTGATATCGTGGAGAACCGTTATGTGGGCATGAAGTCACGCGGTGTGTACGAGACCCCGGGCGGCACCATTTTGAAGGCCGCGCACCGCGGCATGGAGCAGATCACCATGGACAGGGAGGTCATGCACCTGCGCGATGAGCTCATGCCGCGATATGCCGCGCTTATCTATAACGGGTACTGGTTCTCGCCCGAGCGCGAGGTGCTCCAGACACTTATCGACGAGACACAGAAAGGGGTCACCGGGGACGTTCGGCTCAAGCTCTATAAGGGCAACTGCACCGTTACCGGCAGGAGGTCGAAGAGATCGCTCTACAACCCCGAGATAGCGACCTTCGGTGAAGACGAGGTATACGACCAGAAGGATGCCGCGGGTTTCATCAAGCTCAACGCCCTGCGGCTCAAGGTGAGGGCTCAGGTTAAAAAATGACTGACAAACCGTGGTCCGGAAGGTTTTTGCAAGGCATGGACAAGCAGGTGGAGGCATTCACCGCCTCTGTGGATGTCGACGGCAGGCTGTACCGGCAGGACATCGCCGGCAGCATCGCCCATGCGCACATGCTTGCATCATGCAAACTGATCACCGATCAAGAGGCCGGGGCCATTATCCATGGGCTTGAGGCCATCAGGGCGGATATCGAAAACGGGACCTTCCGGTTCAGCCAGGCCCTGGAAGATGTCCACATGAACATCGAGACCGAGCTCACCAGAAGGATCGGGGAGGCGGGCAAGAAGCTCCATACTGCACGCAGCAGGAACGACCAGGTGGCCACGGACTTCCGGTTGTATGTCCGCAAAGCCCTTCAGGATATGTCTCAGGAACTCAAGGGGTTCATGGAGGCCTTGCTTATAAAGGCAGACAGCCAGGTAGATACCATTATCCCGGGCATGACGCATCTTCAGCACGCCCAGCCGGTATCCCTTGCACATCATCTGCTCGCCTATTTCGAGATGGGCAGAAGGGACCATGAGCGCATTGCCCAGGCAATCAAACGGGTCAATGTCTCGCCACTGGGCAGCGCGGCCCTGGCAGGAACGCCGCACCCCATCGACCGGGGACAGACGGCGAAAGACCTCGGATTCTCGGATCCCATAAGGAATTCCATCGATGCCGTGAGCGACCGCGACTTTGCCGTTGAGGCCGCCTTTGTCTGCAGTGTGGTCATGATGCACCTGAGCAGGCTCGCTGAGGAGATCATCATCTGGAACTCCCAGCCCTTTTCCTTCATTGAACTGGGCGATGCCTATTGCACGGGCAGCTCCATCATGCCCCAGAAGAAGAACCCGGATGTGGCGGAACTGGTGAGGGGAAAGACAGGTGGTGTCTATGGGAACCTTTTGTCACTGCTTATCATGATGAAAGGGCTGCCCTTAGCCTATAACCGGGACATGCAGGAAGACAAGAAGCCTCTCTTCGAGGCCCTGGATACGGCCGGCTCATCACTACGGCTCATGGCAGGCCTTGTGGCAGGGATGAGCCCCAGGGCAGAATCCCTTTCCAGGTCATTGCAGGATGGGTTCATCACGGCAACTGACATGGCCGACTATTTGGCGGCCAAGGGCATGCCGTTCAGGGAGGCGCACCGCATCACGGGCGAGATCGTATCCTTGCTGATAAGCAAAAACATGCAGTTCTCCGACCTCGAACTCTCTGAGCTCAAGGCCTTCAGTGCCCTGTTCGAAGCCGATGTGTTTGCAGCCCTTGACCCGGCATCCTCAATGGACAGGAGGACAAGCTATGGAGGCACGGCCAGGGAGAATGTGCGCAAGGCCCTGAAGGAGGCACGCGTATTTCTGGAGTCACTGGCCCATGAGGATTAGGTGGCCCTTCATCGCGGTTGCAATCCTTATTGTCCTTTCGGGCTGCGGCAGGAAGATGCCGCCCTTGCCGCCCACGCTCCCTGACCCGGTGGAGGTGGGCTCTATCACCTTTGTCGGCAAGGAGGTGATTGCAAGGGCACGGTGCAATATGCCGGATGCCACGGTGCTGTTGCTGGGCAAACCCAAGGGATTATGCCCCAACTGCACGGATGACCTTGTGGTAAAGCAGAAGATGACTCTTGAGAAACCCGGTGAGCTCGTCTTAAAAGACACTTCACCCGAATCCGACTATATGGTCTACCGTATCTCTGCAGAGCATGGCACCACGAAATGGACCACACCGGCGAGGATCGTGGTGAAAAAGCAGTAACGGCAGGAATATTCATCAAAGGAAGGGACAGTAAACTATGCATGATTTTGACTATGACAAAGCAGGACAATTGTGCTGTGCGGAAGTGCCTCTTGAGAAGATCGCCCGCGAGATCGGCACACCGTACTACTGCTATAGCCTTCCCACCCTCAGACGCCATATCCAGGCCTTTGAGGAGCCGCTTGAGAGCATCGACCACCAGACATGCTTTGCCATGAAGGCAAATTCCAATCTGGCCATCCTCACCCTCATGGCACATCACGGCCTTGGTGCCGATGTAGTCTCGGGAGGCGAGCTCTTCCGGGCACTCAAGGCCGGAATCCCTGCATCCAAGGTCGTCTACTCCGGGGTGGGTAAAACCACCTTTGAGATCGACATGGCCATACAGGCCGGCATCATGATGTTTAACATCGAGAGCGAGCAGGAGCTCTCGGTCATCAATGAACGCGCCGGGGCCTTACGGAAGAAGGCGCCCATATCAATCAGGGTCAACCCGGATGTGGACCCCCAGACCCATCCCTATATCTCAACGGGCATGAAACAGAACAAGTTCGGCATCGATATCGAAGGGACCCTCAGGCAGTACCTCAGGGCAAAAGACATGAAGCATATCGAGATCGTGGGCATAGATTGCCACATCGGCAGCCAGCTCACCGACATCAGCCCGTTCATCGATGCCATAGAAAGGCTTAAACTGCTCATCGCGAACATCAAAGACCTTGGCATCGAGTTTAAATACCTCGATCTCGGAGGGGGCCTGGGTATCACCTATTCATCCGAGCATCCGCCTCACCCCAAAGAATACGGCGCTGCCATCATCGATGCGGTCAGAGGTCTGACCCTCAAGCTGATCTTCGAGCCCGGCAGGGTCATTGTAGGAAATGCGGGCGTGCTCGTGACCCGGGTGCTTTACCGCAAGGAGGCGGATAAGAAGACCTTCATCATCGTGGATGCGGGCATGAATGACCTTATCCGGCCGGCGCTGTACGGCGCTTACCACGATATAAAGCCCCTTGTGAAGAAAACCGGCCCGGCCGAGAAGGCCGACGTGGTGGGGCCCATCTGCGAGTCCAGTGATTTCCTGGCAAAAGACAGGGATCTGCCGCATCTATCCAGGGGCGACCTCATCGCGGTGATGAGCGCCGGGGCCTATGGTTTTACCATGGCCTCGAACTACAACTCCCGTCCCAAACCCCCAGAGGTTTTGGTAGATGGTAAAAACTATTCTGTGGTAATACACAGGCAATCTTATGAAGACCTCATCGCGGGGGAGTCAGTCCCCGGCGGTCTGGTCTAACTAGAGGGAGGAGAATGATGTTTTCAGGTGCGATCGTGGCCATTGTAACGCCTTTTAAGGACGGCATGGTTGACGAAAAGGCGTTTAGAGAGCTCATCAATTTCGTCATAAAAGGCGGGGTATCGGGCATCGTGCCCTGTGGCACAACGGGAGAGTCAGCCACCTTGTCCCATAAAGAGCACGAGTATGTTATCGATATCACGGTGGATGAAGTGGGGAAACGGGTCCCGGTCATTGCGGGCACCGGCTCAAATTCGACAACAGAGGCCATCCGCCTCACCAGGCACGCCAAGGATGCAGGGGCCGATGCGGCACTGCTCATCACCCCCTATTACAACAAGCCCACCCAGAAGGGGCTTGTTGAACACTACAAGGCGGTTGCATCCGCATGTGACATCCCCCAGATCCTCTACAACGTCCCGGGAAGGACCGGGGTGAACATGAGCAGCGAGACCGTTGTCGAGTTATCCAAGATAGACAACATCGTGGGCATCAAGGAGGCGAGCGGAGACCTGGTGAAGAGCTCCCAGATCGTTCGTGACACGGCGGATGATTTCTGCGTGCTCTCGGGTGAAGATGCCCTGAACTATCCCATTATGTGCTGTGGCGGGGTAGGCGCAATATCCGTAACGGCAAACGTGTTGCCGGATAGGGTCTCGGCCCTGTGTGCGGCATGGGATGCTCTTGATATACCAAAGGCCCGGAAGATCCACCTGGAGCTTCTGGAAATCAACCAGGCCCTGTTTATCGAGACTAACCCCATCCCGGTGAAGACCGCGCTGGCCATGATGGGAAAGATGAACGAGGAATTCAAGCTGCCCCTGTGCCCTATGGGGGATGCCAATAAGAAGAGGCTTGCTTCGGTGCTCAAGCTCTACGGATGCATCAGTTAAACCCTGGAGGTTTCCCATGATCAAGACCGGCGTTGTCGGGTTTGGCGGGAGGATGGGTTCGCTTATTGCGCGGACAATTATGGACAACCCTGAGTTTGCCTTGGAAGGCGCCCTGGAAGACAAGGCTCACCCGGTTATCGGCAAGGATGTGGGCGAGGCGCTTGCATATCCCAAGACCGGAATACGTGTGTCTTCCGTGATAGAGGATGCCTTTGCCGCATCCGACTGCATCATCGACTTCACCTTCCCCGAGGTGACGCTTAAGGTTTGTTCGTATGCGGCTGATAACGGCAAGGCCATGGTGATCGGCTCCACTGGGTTTACTGAAGAACAGAAAAAGAAGATCGCATTGTTCGCATCAAAGATACCCATTGTGCTTTCACCGAACATGAGCATAGGGGTCAATATGCTTCTTAAGGTCGTGGGCATGGTGGCCGGCCTTCTGGATGAAAGCTATGACGCGGAGATCGTGGAGGCGCACCACAGGCTCAAGAAGGATGCCCCTTCAGGCACTGCCCTGGCGCTGGCTCAAGCCGTGGCCAAGGGAAGGGGCATCGAACTGGACAGCCATGCCCGGTATGAACGCCACGGCATTATCGGGGTGAGGCCCACAGGCGAGATCGGTATCCAGACCGTCCGCGCAGGGGACATCGTGGGAGAGCATACGGTCATGTTTGCAGGCCCCGGCGAGCGCATAGAGATCACCCACAAGGCCCACAGCCGCGAGAACTTTGCCCGTGGGGCCATAAAGGCCGCGGCGTGGGTAATGGGCAAACAGCCGGGCCTTTACTCCATGATGGATGTCCTGGGTATCAGCTATGAAGATCGGTAGGGGTATATCATCATCCGGGGGCATCAAGTGGTATTGCACGGATGATGGCCATGGATTCAGCCAGTGGAATCCGGACACCTCGGAAAAGGGCCGGGCAATAGAGATCACGAGGCTCCTGGCCCCGGCGTTGCCGGGCAAGATCATTGCCGTCGGGTTGAACTACCGAGACCATGCCATGGAGATGGGCCTTGTATTGCCCGAAGAACCCATTGTCTTCATGAAGCCCTCAACGTCAGTCATTGGATCTGGAGATGGGATCATCTATCCTGCCCAGTCGAACCGGGTGGATTATGAGGCGGAACTGGCCGTGGTCATCTCCAAGCAGTGCAAGAATGTTCGAGTTCATGAGGCAGGCGATGTCATCCTTGGGTATACGTGCATGAACGACGTCACCGCCAGGGACCTGCAGATAAAGGACTCTCAGTGGACACGCGCCAAATCCTTTGACACCTTTGCCCCCCTTGGTCCTTGGATTGATACGGATATAGCAGACCCGAACAACCTTGCCATAACATCGCGCCTGAACGGCGAGATCAAGCAATCATCAAACACGAACAACCTCATCTTCAATGTATTCGGACTCATCGAATTTATCTCATCGGTGATGACCCTGGAAAAATGGGACATCATCGCCACGGGAACGCCCGCAGGGGTCGGCCCCATGGTGAGAGGAGATGAGGTTGAGATAGCCATCGAGGGGATCGGGGCCTTGACAAACCACGTTGTATGATGCGAGGATTTCTTTCTCTCGGGTCAAACCTCGGCGATAGGGGGGCTCATCTCAAAGACGCCCTGAGACACCTTGCAACATGGGGTGTTAAGATCATAAAGGCATCACGCATCTATGAGACAGTCCCGGTGGAGGTGCCGTCGGGGCAGGGCAACTATCTCAACATGGTTCTTGAGGTTGCCTTTGATGGGGAACCCATGGAGCTGCTGGATCTTTGTCAAAGGGTGGAGGATACGCTGGGAAGGGAACGGCCATACGCCCATGCCCCCAGGACCATTGATATAGACATCCTCCTCATCCATGATATACTCCTTGACCAGGAGCGCCTTATTCTACCGCATCCGAGGATGGAAAATAGGGCATTTGTGATCTACCCCCTTGCAGAAATCGCCCCTGAGCTTATTCTTCCATCAGGGAGGACAGTAACGCAGGTCAAGAAAAACTGTAAAAATGACGAGATAATAAAGATTCGGGATTTGTAAGATGGATGAGCCTATACCTCATAAGCTGAAGATCATGATTGCCGACGATAACCGCGACCTCAACGAGGCCATGCGGGAGATGCTCATTGAGCACGGCTTCGACGTAGTGCAGGCATATGACGGCGAAGAGGCCTTTGACCTCTATTCTCAGGAGAAGCCCGATCTTACATTCCTTGACTACCTCATGCCCCAGATGGACGGGGTCGATGTCCTTGAAGAGATCATGACCATAGACCCCGATGCCCTGGTGGTGTTTATCACGGGCGAGGGGTCTGAGGACACAGCGGTCCAGGCCATGAAGGCAGGGGCAAAGGATTATGTCACCAAGCCCTTTTCCATGCAGTACCTCGTGCATATCGCAAAAAAGCTCATCAACGAGCATGCCCTGCAGCTTGATAACATACGCCTGCGGGCCAGGGGCGATGCCTATAAGGATTATATGGTCACCATTACCGAGACCATGGGTGAGGCGGTGATCACTATCGACGCCAAAGGGACCGTTCAGTTCATGAATCACATGGCCCACAAACTCTGGGGACCACTTGAAGATATGAAAAACAAGCCCGTGGATGTGCTCATCCCGGACCCGAGCGTAGATGTCTTTGCGGACATCAGACAGGCATCCCTGGATGGAGATGAATGCTTCCAGAGTGAGTATACCTTCCGCAAGGCCGATGGGGGTATCTTCTCAGGGCTGCTGAGTGCCTCAACGCTGAAGAGCGAGCAGTATGCGAACAACATTGTGCTCGTTATACGAGATCTCACCGACATCGAGATGATGCGCAGGCAGGTCATCAACGCCGAAAAGCTGGCTTCATTGGGCAAGGTGGTTGAGGGGGTCGCACATGAAATAAGGAACTCTCTGACCTCGTTAGGGGGGTTCTCCAGACGCCTGAGCAAGTCGGTTGACCAGAACTGCGCCGAAAAGGTGTACGTAGACTATATCATTGAGGACGTTAAGAGGCTGGAGTCCATGATCCTGGATATCGAGGAATATGTGAACTACACCAAGATTCACAGGCCTAACTTCTCCATGACCCATATTGAAGACATCATCAACGATGCCCTTATCAAGAGCTTCGGGTCAGGGAAATTCAGCGGTGTGGCATATGAGGTGAATGTGCCCCAGGGTATCGAAGAGATCTATGCGGACCACGATTTTCTGGTTGAGGCCTTCTGGCACCTCTTTGTGAACGCATGTGAATCCATGGAAGGGAAGGGCTCGCTTGTCGTAACTATAAGCCTCCACCCGCATTATTTAATCGTAGATGTAATTGATTCCGGGAAGGGTATTCCGAGTGATGAGATCAAGGATATCTTCAACCCCTTTTATACCAGCAAGTCCCGTGGTGCGGGCCTTGGTCTTTCAAAGGTCTACATGATTATCGAGGAGCATGGGGGCTTCATCACCGTGAACAGCTCGGTGAACCAGGGGACAAGGATGAGGGTCTTCCTCTCTCGGAGACGAGGGATAAAGCCTCTTGCGCCACAAGAGACTTGAAATGAAGTTCATGCATCGGGTAGAGTAACTCGAGTACAATAATGAAATATTTGAATAAAATATTATAAATGACGATAAAGACAAATATGTTTACAAGGACACTGGCTTTTCTTTGCGCAGTTGTGACTATTTTTATGTGGGCGAGCCCCGGCCATGCCGATATCTTCATGAGACGCGGGCCAGACGGCACGATGCATTTCAGCAATTGCCCCATGGGGACGGACTGGAAGCTCTATGCCAAGGAGAAAGCGAGAAAATATCAATACCCCCAATATCCACAATCGCAATACACCGCCAAGAAATACTCCAAGTCGCAATATGACAATCTCATCGGCATTATTGCCCGGGGTCAGGGTGTAAGCCCTACGCTCATCAAGAGTGTCATCGAGGTGGAGTCGGGCTACGACCCCAAAGCCAAGTCCTCCAAGGGCGCTATGGGCCTTATGCAGCTCATGCCCGGAACAGCCCAGGACCTTGGTGTTTCAGACCCGTGGAACCCCATAGAGAACATCACCGCGGGGACGAAGTACCTTTCCTGGTTGATCAGAAAGTACAACGGAAACCTCATGAAGGCCCTGGCTGCCTACAACGCCGGACCGAATGCGGTGGACTACTATGGCGGAATTCCACCCTACCAAGAGACAACCGATTATGTTAGAAGTGTCCTTGCCAGATTATACGGGGGAGGATATGCAGGGGAATGAATATATCAAATGCACTGACCGTCTCGCGGATCTTCATGGTCCCGGTCATTGCGTTGCTGCTCATCCATGACAGTCTTATAAAATCCGTCATTGCCGCAAGTATCTTCGGGGTGGCTATGATTACGGATTATCTTGACGGGTATTTTGCCAGGAAATACCATCAGGAATCAGACTTAGGCAAGCTGCTGGACCCTTTGGCGGACAAGTTCCTCATCGGCACCGTCTTGATCATGCTCATTCCATTGGGCAGGATTCCAGCGTGGATAGTAGCCATCATCATAGCCCGCGAGCTTGCTGTGACCGGGTTACGCAGCATTGCTGCAGAGAAGAAAATCATCATTGCTGCGGATTGGCTCGGTAAGTACAAGACTGCATTCCAGTGCACCGCGCTTATTCCCCTGATTGTATATCATCCGATCCTTGGATTGCAGTTTCAACAAGCAGGTGATTTCTTTGTGTGGATCGCGCTGTACTTTACCCTCTGGTCCGGTGTGGAGTGCTTTATCAATTATATCAAGGCCTGAGCTCAGACCTCATGCGCCGGAAGTGTGCCGGCAAACCTGCCGATTCTTTTCTTAGCCGTTTTTTGTCGTGAACATACCAAGCTGTGTATAGAGCGGACACACCCCGGAGGTTGCACTTGAAAGCAGCATACCGCCTGCCATTAACGAGATGGCTGCGATGAACGATATCTTGCCTCTCATGACGAGGAGTAAGAGGATAATGGCCGCTATGCCTACACGGATGAATTTGTCGGTGGTCCCGACATTCTGCTCAAAGGATTCCATGAACTACCTCCACGTTGATCTTAAGGCATATTCTCTCTTGAAAACATGCTTCTGTCAACATAGTGGTATTGAATCTGCAAGATAAAACCATTATGTTAATAAGGAGAGGAGATAAATTCATGACGAACAAGAAAATAAAGCTCTACACATTAAGCACTTGTAGTCACTGCAAGGCCGCAAAAAAATTTCTGAACGATCTGAGTGTACAATATGACTGCATCGATGTAGATCTACTCGATGCCCAAGACAAGGCGGCGGTTCTTGACGAGGTGAGAAAATACAACCCTAAATTGACCTTCCCCACAATCCTCTGCGGGGACAGGGTCATCATCGGGTTCCAGGACCGCGAAATCAAGGAGGCGCTCGGCCTATGAACGATGCGGAAAGGCTCTATGAAATGCTGAAAAAGGTCCAGGAGCCGAAGGGATACTTTTTCAATAAGGATAGAGCCCGGGTACTTGACCTGCTTGAGGCGCTGCTTATCAATAAGGACCGCTATGGCTATATGTGCTGTCCGTGCAGGCTTGCCTTGGGCGATAAGGGAAAAGACCGTGATATTATCTGCCCGTGCGTCTACAGGGCCGCGGATGTTGAGGAATTCGGCAGCTGTTACTGCAATCTCTATGTCTCTTCCGATTGGAATGAGGGGAAGATCCCTGAGAGTTACGTCCCTGAACGGAGACCGGCTGATAAGTATGTGTAGGATAGCGGACGATCTGAAGATGAGAGGGGAAAAACAGGATACTCATGAGATCCCATGAGAACCAACATTCAGATGCTCCCCCACTTCAAGCTGGAAAAATTGCGAGGGGTCAATTCCAAGTTGAGAGAAGTGAATACTCCTCACAATATTCCTTTGTGGTGTTGTTTCATCTATTCCTTGGGCTGCTAAATTAACCGGTTCACCCCGGGTCTTGCCGCCGTTGCCATCATCAACGATGAGCATAATCAAAGGGAGGCCCTTTTCGGATTCATCCGGGTAGTTCATAACTATACCAACTTCTCCTCCATCCAGTTCCACTATTGAGCCGATAGGGTATATCCCCATCATGTTTATAAAGTTCTTCAATAATATCGTATCAAAGCTTCTCCCCTTCTCGCCCCACATTCGTCTCAAGGCTTCATCAGGGGTGAGCGTGCTTGAATTATCGATCCGCTCCGATGTCAGTGCATCGTAGACATCGGCAATACGAAGGATTTTCCCAAAAAGACTCAGTTCCTTCACAAAATGTGTCTTGGGATATCCGGAGAGGTCAGGATTCAGATGGTGTTCGAAGGGGCCGAGAATAATCCTCGACCTCAGGGAATGGGGTATCTCTAACTTGAGAATTTTTCTCACACTGATAAGGGGGTGTCTCCGTACGATTCCCCTCTCTTCAGTGCTCAGTTCATCTTGTTTAAGAGGGATCTCGTTAACAGCTTCCAATTTTCCTAAATCATGAAACAGTGCCGAGATCGCAAGGTACTCGAGAGAGACCGGAGACAAACCCACATGTCTTCCCAGGCATGTGGCAAGTAAAGCAACATTTACCGAATGGATATAGGTATGATCTTCATAGTCTTTCATGGAAGCCAATCTCAACATGAGTGAACTGTCCTCAGAGGCCAGATCCACTATCGTCTGGGCCAGACGCCTTGCCTTACGGACCCCGGCATTATCTTTCGATGTCTTCTCGGCCATTTCTTTTACCATACCCAGGGCGAGATAGTAGGCATGCCGGGCATGTTCTGTGCTTTCTGCCTCTAGATCCTGCTCAGAAGTCTGCCCGAGATTCTGCTGGCTTTCATCTGGTTTTCTGAATATCTCCACCCATGAAAATCTATTCTTCTCTAATTGCAGATCAAGCCAGCCGGGGGGATCCTCATGTTTGACGGATTCATCGAGGAGTCGTATGAACAATACAAGGTTTTCGGGTAAAGCTGTTTTTATGCCGGGAAGGAAACACAAACCCCCGAGTTCCCGTTTAGAAAAAAATCCCAGCATCTCGTTGATGATGTGGAATGTCTCTCTTTGATAAACAAGCTTCTCACCTTGTAAGTGGAATCTTCCTCGCCAGATCTGGATGGCCAGTTCTTCGTTCTCAGAGAGCTCTGAAACAATGGCATTGAGATTGGTGACACAATCCTTGACCAGTTGATTGTTATCCTTATGAATCCTTACGGTACTGATAAAATGATAGAAGGTCTTGAGTAAATTACCTCCCAACAGCTCATGGTGCGTCTTCTGATCAGACAAGGTCATTCTCCATCAGTCTATGACTTTTCGGGCTATACGCCTGAGGCTTGGGTAAAAACTTCTGCCGGCATCTTCCAATACCTGACGAGCTTCCTTTGTTCCGATTTTGCTCAGTGCAATAGCAGCACCCATCCGATGCGCCGTATTCCCGAAGGATGACAACCATCCGGTTCCGAACAGGGTCCGCCGGAGAAAAGGGATGGAACGCGAAGAACCACATAGCCCAAGGGCCGTGAAGCAAGCTATTACATGATCGTCATGAGTTTTTTTGGATATTTGGTTTTCAAGGTATTTCAGAAGGAATCTTTCGGCAGCCGGGTTACGTGACTGACCCATATGTTTCAGAATCAGACGGCGGATAGACTCGTCTTTGTCATCAATGAGGTTAAAGACTTCATTAATATGTGCAGGGTCTCGCTGGAATATTCCCTTTAATGCCTCTTGGCGTATACGTTCTGATGAATGGCGAACGAGACTCATGAAAACTTTTAAGGGCCGTTCTCCCTTCAGAGAGGCTAACACGCGGATGAGGCTTTGCACCAGCTTTTCATCAGGGCTTTTGAGCAGGGTCTCCAGGGGGCGCATATCTCGAGAAGCCAGTGAGATCATCGCCTCCAGGAGCAGTTGTTGAAGCTGTACGGATTGATTCTGCTGTAACATGAGGCCAAGGGTACGAATGGCCTCTGGTTGAAGAAACTTGAAAATCTGTTTGATTTTTTCGAACCGGCTTGCATCAATGTTCGACCAATATTCTTTTAAAGGGTCAAGTGATTGCGGACTGGAGATGGTAAGGAAAAAGTTCTCAATAAATTGAACGGCTTTAGGAACTATTTCCGCCTTACACGTATCGAGTGCATACTGCAAATTCTCCAGGATCTCGATTGTAGCGTTGAAGTCTCCTCGAGCTAGTGAGCCTTTGAACTCATCCTCCAGCACATTGAGGATAACCTCGAAATTCTCTTGTTCTCTATACTGGAGAAGACTATCGAACAATGCATTTAAATAAGCTGTCGAGGTCCTGGCTTCCTCAATACGAACCATTGTCTGCATCATAGCCTTTTCTTGCTGGGTAAGCGCAACCGAGGCTTGATCTATCGGGGGGTCGGTCTGAGGTGTCCAATCGGCAGACAAGTTCCTTTGAGGCACTACACGACCTTTACTTCCCGAATCGAGGGAAGGGGTATTGGTTGCTTCTTGATCGACTCCCCAAGAGAAATCCGCTACTTCGTATTTCACATGCCGGAACCTGGTTTCCCAAAAAACGGTTACGATATCGCTGTCTGATTTATCTGATAATATACTATATTTGTTAATAATACTTATGAATTTTTTTACTTCTTCAGCGTCTATCCCGTCTGTAAATTCAAGCCATCTGATCCCGTCACGAAAAAGGGTGAATGAAAGCGTCCCTTCTTCAGGGGGCTCAGAAAGGATTACCTCACCTTGGGAAACGATCTGATCCTTTTCTATCTCGAACCTCAGGTTGCCATAGTTACGGAGATATGTCTCGATTTGTATATGGAGATGTTCTAATGCATTCACACAGATCGTGTGATCTTCAGGGTATAACGAGTAGTGTTTCCTTGTGAGAAGCAGGCTTGTCAGCACTTTTTTTGCATCCCCCGACTTCTCGACAACAGGGCCGGTGCCCGCTGTTTTCAATTGTCTTTCTTCGATATTTGCCACCAATCCGTCCCTCTCAAGTATTGCCCGGCCTTTTACTTCTCGTCATGATCTTTCCTCACATACTATGTATCGGAATATGCCCACCCAGACTATAAAGGGAATAGGATCGGAATTAATCTCATCACTGTTCAACATTCAAGGCCAGGGAGGAACAGGGTCGGATAATTCTATTTACAATTTACTGAGTAGTAACCAGGGATCGAGTGCTTCAAACAATTCCCTATACAATCTCTTGCTGTCTGATGAGAACACAAGCACTGAGAATTCGGCCTCCCAAACCACTCCCGGAACACAGGTGGATCAGACAGTATAAGTATCTCCTACCGAATCCAGCGTCTTTGTAGACAAATTCCATGCTTCATCCGTCTTACCGAATATTACAGCTTTATTAAGGGCATATATGGAGTCAATCAAGTTAAAACACTACTTAAAGGAGGATATCAGTATGAAAGAGAGACTATTTACAGCATGGAAGGGAATTGCTTTCATCCTGTTTTTGTCCTTGATCTTTATCATACAGGGGTGCGGAAGCAGTGGCGGGGGATCGAGCTCAGGAAGTGATGCTTCTTCAAGTTCAGGCCAGGCCCTGATCGGCCTTACCGATGCCGCAGGGGATTTCGTGACCTATCAAGTGGATGTAACCTCTCTCACTCTGACCAAAGCCAATGGCGCCGTGGTCGAGACGCTGCCTCTGAAAACCAGCGTGGACTTCACCCAGCTTACGGACATGACGGAATTTTTAACCGCAGGTACGGTACCGGTCGGTAACTATACCAGTGCCGTCCTCACGTTGGACTATTCAAACGCTATCATCAGTGTGGAGAACTCATCAGGAGTTGCCGTACAAGTCCCGGCTTCGAATATCCTTGACGAAGACGGCAACCCTATCACACAGCCGGTCCAGGTCTCGGTGAATCTGGATGTATCTTCCCTCACCATCGCCCCGGGGGTGCCGGCACATCTCTCTCTCGACTTTGACCTTGGAGCAACGAACATCGTGACCTTTGCTGCGGATGGAACACCCTCGGTGACGGTAACCCCGATTCTCAAGGCCGATCTTCAGCCAAGCGCAGACAAAATCCAGCGCCTGAGAGGCGCGTTACAGAATGTGAATGTAGCAGACAGCTCCTTCGATATTATCCTTCGTCCTTTTGCCCAAGACCTCGCGGTGCATGAAACGAGCTTTGGGGTAGTGAAGGTCACTGTCGATAGCAACACCGCTTTCAATATCGACGGGGTAACCTACACCACCGGCGGACTCCAAACACTTGCTGATCCTAAATATGTATACTCGGGGGTCATTGCCCACGGTCAGTTCTCAACAACGCCGCAGCTCCACTTTGTCGCCACAGAGGTCCTTGCCGGCACAAGCGTACCGGGCGGCACCATGGATGTAGCGAAAGGGACCGTGCTCAGCCGCTCTGGTGACGTGATTATACTCAAGGGTGCAACCATCATAAGGGCAGGTGGTAGCGTTGTGTATAATGATAAGGTACAAGTAACATTAGGTAGTGGTACCAAGGTCAGTAAGCAGTTGTCTAAAGACAATACCCTCACAAAAGACGACATCTCGGTGGGCCAGTGTATAATGGTATTCGGGGCACTTACGGGTACCGGTACCGGCAACCTCCAGCTTGATGCGAGAAGCGGTTATGCGCGCATGCTCCTGACCGTACTTATCGGAAGCGTGAAAACCGCTGACAGTGGAGGGGGGCTGGGAATGATCCTTCAGGCAATCGATTGGCGGAACATATCGCTGTTCGATTTCACCGGTACGGGCATTGATGCGGCCCATGATGCTGTCCAAACCAATTATATTGTGGACACAGGCACCCTGGACACCTCTGCCCTTATCACAACGACACCGATCAAGGTAAGGGGGTTTGTGAACCCGTTCGGAACAGCAAATCCCCCAACAGTCCCTGACTTTGAGGCACAGACCATTGTTGATGTCTCTGATGTGGTTGGCCTGATGAACGTGGGCTGGGGAGCAGGGAAGAAAGATGCATTCGGAGGTATTACCGGATCAGGCCTCTCATTAAATCTTGTGGATTCCGGGTTCTTCCATCGCATGAACAGGGTGGGGGTGATAACGGATCTGGATTCACTGTCAGTCACAACCCCGGAGATTGTTCCCACGGGAAACAGCACCGACCGGTTCCGCATCGACCAGGGCAGTGTCTCCCAGCTTTACACCTCATTCTCAAGCTTTGAGACCGATCTCCAAAAAAAGATAACCGCAGGTGCCAAGGTAAAGCACATCTATGCCTGGGGCACATTCAATAACACCACCTCAACCCTGACTTCAGGGTATGTTATCGTGAACCTCAGCAGTTAGTCTCAATCATGAACGGGGCGTGCTTTAAATACACGCCCCGTATCCTGAAAAAAGCAATGCTTGACCCTGCGGCCTTCCAGGGATAAACCATTACACTTATTGGATCTGTGGAGGTAAAGGGGATGAACGGGAAAAGGGTAAATGAAAGCATGGTGTTGATGGCCCAGCTGATGACCCCTGAAGACGCCAATCCGGCAGGGAATGTCCACGGCGGGGTGATAATGAAACTCATCGATAATGCCGGAGGCACGGTTGCTGCCAGGCATGCCCGAAACAATGTGGTCACAGCATCCATCGACCGTCTGAGTTTTCACAAACCGGTCTATATAGGGAACCTCATTACACTCAAGGCCAGCTTAAACATGGCCGGTACAACCTCCATGGAGGTGGGCGTGCGTGTAGAGGCTGAAAATCTTCTTACAGGAGAGGTGTGGCATACGGCATCGGCCTACCTTACCTATGTTGCCCTGGATTCCAACTCGAAACCCATGAGGATTCCACCCCTGATCGTGGAGAACAATGAGCAGTCCCGGCGTTACCAGGAGGCCAATGCGCGCAGAGAACTAAGGCAACTCGAAAAAAAGCGTGAGGCCGTTCGCCAGAAGGACGAGGGAAAGGGATGAAGGTCGGGCCACAGTCTTTCATGGGAAGTCGAGGAGACCGGATTCTGCCGCTTTCTCCTTATTCTGAATATGTTCGGTTAGACCAACCTATCTTGATCCCGCAAGCCTTAGTCCGGCAATCCTGCATCGACCTCATCACGCAACTTCTTCAAGTTCACTGCGAGCATGCGCGTCCACTCTCCCTCGCCGATCAGGCCACGATTCGAAGAAATCAGGTCCTCGAAGGTCACCTTTTCACTCTGCTCCTTTTTTAGGAGCTTGGCTCCCACAACAGACAAGGTCATGGTCGGTGTCAACAGCTTTACTTCAGGGAACTTCGGATCATCGTGAAACACGATGCAGAGGATATCCCCGGCCTCCATCAAGCTCTCTTCAGAAGCAGCTTCTTCTTCAGATTTTTCAATGGGGCGACCCTTATCATCGCCCAGAATGAAATATCTCCGGGGGACAGCGTAAACCTGAGACAGCGATGCCGCGTATGATCTCGATATTCCCAAGTCCAGCAACCGCCTGAACAGTTCAACAGCGTAGACATCGCCGCGCGTAAAGATGCCCCGGCTACCCTGGCCTTTGGCCGGGGTGTTCGGCGTGACAAACCCAAGCCTTATCCATTGGCGCAGCCTCTCGGGCTCAATATTCAACGCCTTGGCGACATGGCTTGATGAAAATTCATTGCGCTTATCCATATTTCCCTCATGTTACTTTCTTTGCTTGCCCAAAGAAAGTAACCAAAGAAAAGGCACCCCGCGAAACAGCCCCTTCGGGGTTCACTGCGGTGCTCGGGAAAATCCTGAAGCAAGCCAACTCGCTTCGCTCAAACATGGGCTTGCTTCTTTACGGATTTTCCCTGCGCTCCTCGCCTGTTTCGAGGGGCCAAAAACCTGAGCAGCAAAAGCAAACCATCAACTATTACTTTGTCCCACGGGCAAGCCCTTCGGGCTTAGCCCGTGCCACCCACGAATTTTATATATCTCTTCCAGGCCACCTGACCGGTCGGGTTAACCAACATATATAATAGATCAATGTCTGGCACCGGTCAATATCGTGAACATTCCATAGTATGGAGACCATGGTGCCATCTTCGAGCGCTTGTTCGCCAAATCTATTCCGTCTATTCGTAATGAGTCCACATACGGATGACCTTTACTGCATTCATGTCATCCAGAATCTGGTACACCAGCCGGTGCTGGATATTTATCCTTCGGGAACATGCCCCTGATAGGTCTCCCAACAGTTTCTCATATGGCGGCGGGCTCTGGTAGGGATCTTCTTTGAGGAGCTCGAGCAGGCGTTGGGTTTGAGGTTTCAGGCCGGAGCGTGCGATCTTCTTAGCGTCTTTCTTGGCCTGTTTGGTGAAAATCAACCGCCAGGTCACCAGTCAATATCCTCTTCGCACTCCTCGATAGGGGTCTTAAGTCCCTCCTGGATAGATTCGCGCATGCCGGGTATTGATGTGAGGTACAAGGTCTCCTGGATTGCACGCCAGTCTTCTTCAGAAACGAGGACTGCAGAATTCCTCTTCCCCACTATTTGAACCGGCTCATGTGATTCTTTTACCTCATCGACAAGGCTATACAGGCGTTTCCTTGCTTGGGTTGCGGTGAGTGTCGGCATAGTTCCCAACCTCCTTTTCGTACGTCATATCGTACGCCCAGAGGCGGCTCATGTCAAGATCTTTGAAGGCGAACGTCATGGATCAGCCGCGTGGGCAATAGCCCGCTCCCGACAGGATGGGCTGGTTAGGCATAAACGTCTTCATTCATTAATCGCACCTGACCTTATTTTTCCGATGGTTAGTGGCTTTTGATAATATCTTTCTTTATTCTTAATACAAATTAGGCCGAAGCCTCTGCCTTTTGTGCCCATCAGACTTAATCGCCTTAATTCATTTATTGACCCTGAAACTATTATTCTATTTTCATAACAATTCAATATCAATCATATCTATTAATAAATTGGTTTTATCTGGGAATAAGATTAATCTTCCAAAACACATCCTCTGATCAAGTTAACCAATAAATAGAAACGTTCCTTTTTCTCTTTTTACCTATTACTTCGTCCCACGGGCAAGCCCTTCGGGCTTCGCCCGTGCCACCCAGGGATTTTGTATCTTATCCAAGCCACCCGCGCGAGGGGCGAGTTCTTGCATCTTTTCAGGATGCTTAGCGAGGTATACGGTAAGCTCTTCGTTTACACTTGAGAAATCGGTAATGAGTGAAGGGGCTATCGCTTCCTCATGGCGACTTTACATTAGCGGGAAGATATCGGCGAGTGGTACGTACTTCGTGTATCCTTGCGCGTCATGTTGATTAGTGTAGGGATAGTAAACGATCCCCTTGGCTTTCTTATGCCTTTGGCGTGGCGCTCATTCTCGTCTTGTGATCAGCGCACAGAAACGGGCATGTGAAGTTCCTGTTCAAAGAATTCGTGCTTGTCGTGCAGGTAATAGTCATAGAGATACACCTCATACTCCGGTCTTTGTCCACATCTAAGAACAGTGCACAACGTATCTGTTTGGTATTGTATATATCTCTTCGGAACCCTCATTCTGTAATCATGCGAACACTCCACATCACCGGGAGGCCAGCTTTATGGCCGATGCGGTGCATGCAGTGGTTATAGAAATCATTCGTCGTTCATTCATCCGGGTATTTCACTCGGAAATAGCCGATTAACGGGAAATACGTCGTGTTTATGTTCCTAAGGCTGATAATTTGCAGAGGAGCTATTTTTTGTAAAGTACCTATTCCCACCGGTGCCATTGTGTCGTTGCCAGGAGATGCCAAGATAAAACCAAAACTCCCTACCTGCCCTTTGAAAAAGGCTAGATCTCCAGGTAATGGTTTATCAGTCATCTCGAAAGATCTCATCATCGTATCAGAGAGTCTTTCTCCCGGAACAGTCTGTATCCTTACCCCTACTTTCTCAAGCACGTACTTGAGGAATCTGGGCGAATCAAACCCTAAACCAAGCTGGCTGCTACCCAGTGTAAATGGAATATCCTTCCACGCAAGTAGGGTTGCAGCCAAGACCGCATCTTTGCGTTTTCCTGCAGGCATCTCAATGATTCTTTGTTTAACTTTCGGCCAGTCCACGCTCGGGTCTATTATACTGATGTTATCCTGGCCGGTCACTGAGCCCAAGAAATCCAAGAGAGAGCTTTGAGTGCTGGATAAGCTGAGTATTTTTTCACTGAGTTCTCTTACCGTCTTTTGTTTGTTCGCCAAAGTATTTTCAAGTCTATGTAATTCATACGCCGAATATCCCAATGCAGCAAATACGATCAGGACACCCAGTAATGACAGTGAGGCATTACGGAGTGACGCTTTCCTTAAGGCTTCAACTGATTTCACTATTTCTTATCCTCCTTATCAGTTGAAGGGATCAAACGTTTCAGCGCTTCATTCCACATGTACAGAAGTCTCCCGGTAGAATAAGTGATGAGGCCTGAAGAACCAAACGACAGGGACAATTCGGCGTAACCGCCTCGGTCCCTGAAGAACAAAAACATGGTACTGCTAATCAATATAATGAGAGACAAGATGCAGATGCCCATATATACCATTCGTTCGAACTTAAACAGTTCGGTCAGCTGCCTGACTACTTCCATCCGCTCTTTAATGTCGTCTGGCATTCTACCTCTCAGTCTCAATTACATAATTACTATACTGCACTTTTGTAGTACATCACCATTGTTATCTGAAGCACAATTGCAGTATATCCTGATATTGAGTGCAAGGTATTATTCTGTTTATATATTATACCAGATATCACTTTCCGCACCAATCCCCTCAGTTATTGCAAAAATCTTGGTCAGCTCTCGTTTTTTACTTTTAATCCCCTCTGAACCCGGTGAGCGAGTGAAGGAAAATTCAGGGGAAAAGCGGCCCATGTCTGAGCGGAGTGAAACGGAGCGAGTTGGCCGCGGCCTGAATTTTCCGAACGAGCGAACGCACCCGAAGGGCGGGTTCATGGGGTGCCTTTTCTTTGGTACTTTCTTTTGGCACCAAAAGAAAGTACATAAATAAACGCTTGGTTACACTTTACTCCACCCACCATACATCCTCTATGATAGACCCCATCCCCACCCCGGCCCTCCCCTTGAAGGGGAGGGGTGAGATCGCCCCGCTCAAGTGATTTTTGAAAAAACATGGATTCCTCCCTTCTGCGTGAATGACGCAACCGGGGTCTCTCTTTTTAATCCTGGCCCGGCCATTACGGCCGGGCCTTATTTTTTAGGTATTCTCGTGATGAGACGCCTGTTTACTCGGCGTCCTCTTCGCTGATGTATTTGGTGAAGTCCACGATCTTCTCATCTTCCTTCATGCGTATGGCGCGCACGCCCTGGGCCGAGCGCGTCCTGGTGGTGCGGATCTGGGACACGGGCATGCGGATGATCTGGCCCGAGGTGGAGATGATCATGAGCTCGTCGGTCTCCTTGATAACCCTCACGCCCACCAGGTCACCGGTCTTCTTGGTGATGTGGACCGTGTTTACGCCCTTGCCGGCCCGGTTCTGGACCGGATACTTGCCGACGACCGTCTTCTTGCCGAAGCCGTACTCGGTGAGGTTGATGACCATGTCGTCGTCGCTGGTGATGACATCCATGCCGATGACCGAATCGCCCTCGTCGAGCCTGATGGCCCGCACCCCTTGGGCCTGGCGGCCCATGACGCGGACCTGGTCGGCCGGGAAGATGATGGCCTTGCCGCCCTTGGATGCAACAATGATGCGGGTGCTGCCTATGGTGATGCGGGCCGACATGACCTCGTCGCCCGGCTCCAGCGTGCAGGCGATGATGCCGGTGCGCACGATGTTGCTGAAACTCTTGAGCTCGACCCGTTTGATGTTGGCCATGGCGGTTACCATCACGACCTCGGCCTCCATGTTGATGTCGGTGGTGACCAGGATGGCGCAGATGCGCTCCTCTTTCTGGATGGGCCTGATGTTCACGATGGGCACGCCCTTGAGCGCGCGGTCGCGCTCCGGGATCTCGTAGACCTTGGTGTGGTAGACCCGCCCCTTGTTGGTGAAGTAGAGTATGGAGGTGTGGTTGGTGGCCACGAAGATGTGCTCGATGAAGTCGTCCTCGCCGGTCAACGCCCCTTTGACGCCCACACCGCCCCGCTTCTGGGTGCGGTACTTGTCGAGTTCGGTGCGCTTCACATAGCCCTTGCGGGTGATGGTGACCACCATCTTCTCATCGGGGATGAGGTCTTCCATGTTGAATTCGCCGATCTCGCCCTTCAGGATCAGGGTCCGCCTGGGGTCCGAGTAGTCGGCCTTGACCTCTTCCAGCTCTTTCCTGATGACATTGAGCAGCTCTTTGCGGTCGGAAAGGATGAGCTCGAGCCGCCTGATCTCTTTGGTAAGTGCCGCGTGCTCATCGGCGAGCTTGTCGCGTTCCAGCCCGGTGAGCCTCTGGAGGCGCATGTCCAAGATGGCCTGGGCCTGAATCTCGGAGAAGCCGAAGCGCTCCATCAGGTTTATCTTTGCCTCGGGCGGGTTGGCAGATGCCTTGATGAGGGCCACAATCTCGTCGATGTGTTCTAAGGCCTTCAAGAGGCCGTCCAAGATGTGTATGCGGTCCTTTGCCTTGGCCAGTTCGAAGATGCACCTGCGGGTGACCACCTCCTCGCGGAAATCAAGGAAGGCCTGAAGCAGCTGCAAAAGACCCATGGTGGCGGGCCGGTTGTTGTGGATGGCGAGCAGGTTCATAGAGAACGAGGTCTGGAGCGTGGTGAGCTTGTAGAGCTGGTTCTCGATGACGTCCAGCGGGGCACCCTTCTTCAGATCGATAACCACGCGCATGCCGTCCTTGTCAGACTCGTCGCGGATGTTGGCGATGCCGTCAATCTTCTTTTCCTGGGCCAAGAGGGCGATGCGCGTGACGAGATCGGCCTTGTTCACGGTAAAGGGGATCTCGGAGATGATGATCTTCTCCCGGTTCTGCTCTTCCTCCCTTTCCACCTTGCCGCGCACAACGATGATGCCCCTGCCGGTGCGGTAGGCCTTCTCGATCTCGCCTTCGGAAATGATGATGCCGCCGGTGGGGAAATCAGGGCCGGGGATGATCTTCATGACCTCTTGCAGGGTCAGATCGGGCCTGTCCACCAGGGCGATCAGTGCGGTCATCAGCTCGGTGGCATTGTGCGGCGGGATGCTGGTGGCCATACCCACCGCTATGCCACTAGACCCGTTCAGCAGCAGCCCCGGTATCCTCGTGGGCAGGACATCGGGTTCCTGCAGGGATTCGTCGTAGTTGGGGTGGAAATCTACGGTATTCTTTTCAAGGTCGGCGAGCATCTCCTCGGCGATGCGCGACATCCTGATCTCGGTATACCTCATGGCAGCGGCCGGATCGCCGTCCACGCTCCCGAAGTTGCCCTGGCCGTCGACCAGGGGATAGCGCAGCGAGAACGGCTGGGCCATTCGGACGATGGCGTCATAGACCGCCTGGTCGCCATGGGGATGATATTTACCGATGACGTCACCCACGATGCGGGCGGACTTCTTGTAGGCCTTGGTGTGGGTGTTGCCCAGGTCCTGCATGGCAAACAGTATCCTTCTGTGGACGGGCTTGAGACCGTCACGCACATCAGGGATGGCGCGTCCGATGATGACGCTCATGGAATAGTCCAGGTACGAGCGCCTCATCTCCTGGTCTATGGCAACAGTGTTCGTACTCATGCAAACTCCTCTTTCTTAGATGGAACCTTAGATATCAAGATTGGATACCTTCAGTGCGTTCTTTTCGATGAATTCCCTCCTGGGCTCTACCTCGTCGCCCATGAGGGTGGAGAAGATCTGGTCGGTCTCAAGGGCGTCATCGATGGTCACCCGGAGCATGGTTCGTCTTGCCGGGTCCATGGTGGTCTCCCAGAGCTGCTCCGGGTTCATCTCGCCCAGGCCTTTGTACCGCTGGATGGCGTAGCCCTTCTTGGATTCATCAAAGATCTTACTCGCCGCCTCTGTCAGGTTCGTCACCTCATGGACGGTATCGCCCTTGATCACCTTGAAGGGCGGCTTGCCGATCTTTAAGAGCTGGTTATGGATCTTCTGGAGCTCCTCGAAGCCCTTGGATTCAATGTGGCGCCTGTCAATGGGGGTCGCCTTGCGTATGCCGTTCTTGATGGAATGGAACACGATGTGGTCTTCAAAGATCTCGCAGGTGACCGGTCCGATATGGGGGAACCATTCACTGATTATATGGAGAATTTCATCCCTGATCCGGGCCGGATCAAAGGCAGAGGATATGAGTTCTTCACTCACATAGGACACGGACTGGACGAGCCTGTCATCCATCTGCCGCTGCTCGTAGTTCTCAAGGATGTTCTGCCTGCGGGTGATGAGCTTGAGATACCGGGCAAGCTCGGTTCCCGTGATCTCTACCGCACCCTTCAGGACGATGTCCTTGGTGATGCCCTTCACGAGGAAGTCATCGAGCACCTCTTCGTTCAGAAGATAGCTCACCTTCTTGCCCTTGGCGAGCTTGAACAGGGGAGGCTGGGCGATATAGAGATGCCCCCTCTCTATGATCTCGGGCATCTGCCGGTAGAAAAAGGTCAGGAGCAGGGTCCTGATATGCGCGCCGTCCACGTCGGCGTCCGTCATGATCACAACGGAGTGGTACCTGAGCTTGGACACATCAAAGCTGTCAGTGCCTATGCCCGTGCCCAGCGCGGTTACCAGGTTCTTGATCTCCTGGCTGGACAGCATCTTGTCTATCCTGGCCTTTTCAACATTCAGGATCTTTCCCCGTAAGGGCAGGATGGCCTGGTTCTTCCGGTCTCTTCCCTGCTTGGCGCTCCCGCCGGCGGAGTCGCCCTCCACGATGTAGATCTCGCACAGGGCCGGGTCCCGCTCCTGGCAATCGGCGAGCTTTCCGGGCAACAGCGTGCTCTCCATCGCGGTCTTGCGCCTGGTAAGCTCCCGTGCATGCCGGGCGGCCTCCCTTGCTTGGGCGCTGTCCAGGATCTTCTTCACAATGGCTGCGCCTTCTGTTGGGTTCTCATTCAGATAGGCCCCTACCGCCTCATTGGTGATGCTCTCGGTTATGCCCTGGATCTCCGAGTTGCCGAGCTTGCCCTTGGTCTGTCCCTCGAACTGGGGCTGGGGAAGGAGCACGCTGACAACGGCACACAAGCCTTCCCGTGTATCGTCCCCTTGGATGGCGATCTTGGCGTTCTTCAGCATGCCCTTGTCTTTTGCATACGCGTTGATGGTGCGCGTCAGTGCCTTGCGGAAGCCGATGGCATGCGTCCCCCCGTCATGGGTGTTGATGTTGTTCGCAAAGGAAAACAGGCTCTCGGAGTATGCGGTGTTGTACTGCAGCACGCACTCCACCACCACATCTCCTTTATTCTTCTTGAAGTAAATGGGCTGGTGAATGGCCTTTTTCTTGGCATTCAGAAAGTTCATGAAGTCTAGGAGGCCGTCTTTGTAGATATAGGTCACAAGGGTATCGGTCCGTTCATCCTCAAGCTCGATCTTCAATCCCTTGTTGAGAAACGCCACCTCGCGGAGCCTGTTGGCCAGGATATCGAACTCAAAGGTGGTGGTCTCGAAAATATCGGCATCAGGCTTGAAATGGACCGTGGTACCCCTTTTGTCTATCTGTTCTAATTTCTTCAGAGGGGTTACGGGTATTCCCCTTTCATACTTCTGACAGAATCGATTGCCGTCCCGAAAGATGTCTATTTCCAGGGATTCGGACAGGGCGTTCACCACGGAAACACCTACCCCGTGGAGTCCTCCTGAAACCTTGTAGATGGAGTTATCGAATTTACCCCCTGAATGGAGCGTTGTCAGGACGACCTCTACGGCCGATTTACCGGTTTCCTTGTGGATATCCACCGGTACACCCCTGCCGTTGTCTATAACCGTGATGCTCTCATCCATGTGGATTATGACCTTGATCGTGGTGCAGAAGCCTGCTATGGCCTCATCCACACTGTTGTCCACGACCTCGAAGACCAGGTGGTGAAGCCCCTGTCCCGAGGTCGACCCGATGTACATGGCTGGCCTGAGCCTCACTGCCTCGAAATCACCGAGGACCTTGATATCATCTGCTGTATATTCCTGCATGTGCCTTCCTCTTTTTTTCTGTGTGTTTAAAACCGCATAGGCATGATGACCCACTTACACTCACTGTTTGCGCTGTCTGTGATCAAACAGGGTCCCTGGGGTCCTTTCAGACGTATCTCCGCCTCTCCCTCTATAAACGCAAGACATTCTAAAAAATACCTCGGGTTGAAGGTTATCTCCACCTCTTCTCCTGTGTGTTCCGATGGTATTGCCGTTTCCACCTCGCCCTGCTCGGGGTTATTAGCATAAATTATGGTCTTGTCACTGGTGAAAGAGAATTTCGCGCAGCTTGCCAGCTCGGATACCATGGCAACACACACCTTTAAAACGCCCACCAGCTCATCAACATTTATGCGCGTTAAAATCGGGTATGCCTCTTCATTAACAATACCCCTGAAATCAGGAAATTTGCCGTCAAAGAGACGGACCGTAGCGATTGTCTCTTTGGAGACATAGTACAGGGACTCCTTTGCAAGCACGATATGGGGTGCTTCATCCTTGCCATCCATGAGCCGCTTTATCTCCATCAGACCTTTACGCGGCACGATGATTCCTTCGCCCATATCAAGCTTCCCGTCAACAGCATATCTGGCCATTGAGAGCCTCCTGCTGTCGGTGGTGACCATTTCAATATAGGTGTGTTTTGGCTTTTCTTCCCGGGCAAGGAGCAAGGCTCCCCCTAAGGTGTATTTCGTATCACTCTCAGCTGAAAGGGGTATAGAGAATATGGTCTTTTCGATCAAGGGCTTCATGACATCTAGAGGTATCGAAAACCCGATTGGATCGGCCGGTAAATCGATTGTGGGGAATTCATCCGCATCCATAATGTTCATCTTCACATTCTTATTTCCAACCGATAGGTGAGCCCGGTTGTTATCATCCGTCCAGATGAGGAGATCATTATCCGGCAGCTCTTTGATGATATCGTAAAATCCCTTTGCGTTGATAGCACAGGCTCCGGGAGATTCAACAGAACAGTCAGCGGCTACCTGTATGGAGGTGTGAAGGTCTGTACCCTTAATAAATAATGTCCCGTTCAAGGCCTCCAGAAGGGCATGACTTAAGATAGGAAGAGTGGATTTTCTCTCGGTGAAACCCTGTATCTTTGCGAGCATGTTCTGGAGAACACCTTTTGAGATTGTACACTTCATATCTTTATTCTCCTCATGAGTAAGAATTATATATATTAATGATCATGTCAATATGTTGAGATGTCATCTAACCTACTAAATTCTATTACTATATGTTTTCCAATCATACGTTCATAACTCTATGCCTCATGAGGACCAAACACAAACGATGTTCATATGTTCATAAAGAGTACCTTCATAGAGGAGAAACAGACCGGGTAAGTTCATTCACAACCCTGTTCAGTTCATCGCGTGAAGAGACCTCGATAATGATCTTTCCCTTTTTCTTTGACCAGGAGCATATTACGTGAGCAGAAAAGTGAGTTGAGAGCATGGAAGAGAGAGAATCAAGAGTAGGGTCCGGTTTCTTTGCCACTTCTTTTTCATCGCGGTTCTTGGTTGCATAGCGTTCAGCTTCACGTACACTTATACCCTTGGTAATGATCTTATTAAATAAAGAGAGCCTGGCTTCTTCAGTATCAAGCATGAGGATGGCGCGTGCATGACCAGGGGTAATAGCCCCTTCACGCAGCGCAGACCTCATCTCTTCAGGAAGACCGAGGAGACGCAGCGCGTTGGTGACCGTGGAGCGATCCTTCATCACAGATTCGGCGATCTCCTGGTGGGTAAGGCCGAATTGCTCCTTCAGAGTGTAATACGCCTCGGTCTCTTCCATGGGGTTTAAATCTTCCCGCTGGAGGTTCTCAATTAAGGAAAGCCTAAAGGAATCATCGTCAGAGACGTCTTTCACAATAACCGGGACACGCTCGACACCGGCCATTTTACAGGCATGGAACCTTCTCTCGCCTGCAATGATCTCATACTTGGTGTTAAACTTCCGTACGAGGATTGGTGATATAAGACCATGGACCTTGATGGATTCTGAAAGCTCGGCAAGCTTATCCCTATCGATGGACTTCCTCGGCTGTATTGGATTGGGGCGGATCTCGTCCAGCGAAAGCTCAACAACCTGAGTAGTTACATCGTATGCTTCAACAGGGATGAGGGCATCAATCCCTTTACCGAGACGAGGCTTTGCCTTCATCAGCAACCTCCCTGCTCAAGATCTCTTTAGCAAGCATCAAATAGTGCTGGGCGCCCTTGGAAGAAATATCATAGAGGCAGATAGGCAGCCCATAGCTCGGCGCCTCGCATAATCTCGTATTTCTTGGTATGACCGTATTGAAAACCTGGGTGTTGAAATGAGAACGCATATTATTTGCCACCTCATGGCTGAGACGGGTGCGGGAATCAAACATGGTAAGGAGAAACCCTTCTATGGATAAGGACGGATTGAGTCTTTTTTTCACAAGGGCAAACGTATTCAGAAGACTCCTGATCCCTTCAAGGGCATAGTATTCGCATTGTACCGGGATAAGGAGAGAATCCGATGCGGTCAGTGCATTCAAGGTGAGCAGGCCCAGAGAAGGGGGGCAGTCGATAAGGATGAAATCGAAAGCAGAACCCATTTTGATCAGAAGATTGGAGACTATCCTCTCTCGCATGGGGATATCCATGAGTTCAACATCAGCGCCTACCAGGTCGGTATTGCTCGGCGCGAGACACAGATTGCCGACCTTGGTGGAAACAATAATACTGTCCAAAGACAGCTGATCAAGCATGACATGATAGATATGGGCCTCCAGTTTGGCAAGATCGACACCCAGACCCGTGGTGGCGTTCGCCTGGGGATCAAGGTCGATGATGAGGGTGCGTTTACCCAGCAAGGCAAGGGAAGAACCTAGGTTTATGGCCGTTGTTGTCTTGCCCACACCACCCTTTTGATTTGAGATGCTTATTATCTTATGAGGCACAATGGTGGACTACCATAAAAGTTATGAAAGATGAATTGAAAAAGTTTCACGTGAAACACACCACGGTCTTGGTTGACCGATGAATGGAAAAGCCAACTGTTATAAGGAGAAACTTGTGGTGCATAAGATGCCCTTCACAGAGGAAAGAAACGGATGACAACAATGATCATGAGCAAAATAACCGTTATCCAGGCCATGGTTATGTCGCTCTTGCGGGTTACCACATGCCCTCTGAGTTCCAGCAGACCCTTACCCACTGCATCTTCTTTCACCACGGATTTGAGAGAATCTATGATGCCGACGAAATCATCGAAATTATTAGGTATAAAGGTGTTTTTCTTTGATGATATGGTGATGAACTGTCTTGTGCCCAGGATTACCCCGTCTACAAGCTTTACTTCGTCAACAGGTATCCTGGTTGATCCAAACAGGCCCCTTATGATGATCTCGTTGTCTCTCACGACGAGTTTCTTTATAAGGTTATTCAAGGTAAAGAGATAGAAAAGGACCATGAGCATGCAGGCCATGACAAGTATCCTGGTTGCATATCCCATGCGGATGACATCAACGAAAACGGGAATGGACAAGATGACGGCAAGCACCATAGGTGCCTTGAGCGCTTTTTTTATCTTGTAAACCTGCTCCATGTCTTTTATGTTGCATAAAACTATTCATTTTACAAGTGGAGCCATGCTGGATTTTGCCATCCGTCTTGCAACAAATGCAGGGAAATTCCTGAACGATCATCTCTACGATGATATAACTATTGAGCACAAAGGGCGCATCGACCTTGTGACCAACATGGATTGCCGGATACAGGAAAGGATTGTGGAGGAGATCGAGAGGGCATGGCCCGGCCACAGCATCTTAGCCGAAGAGGATTGCGCGAAAAAGGGCGATACAGAGTATACGTGGATCATCGACCCTATCGACGGGACAACCAATTTCATCCACCACATCCCCTTTTTTTGCGTCTCCATTGCGGTGGCGAAATCGGGTCGGCCGTTCATCGGTGTATGCTACAACCCCATCTCCGGAGATCTTTTCCATGCCCAGGCGGGCCAGGGGGCGCATCAAAACGGCAGAAGGATCTTTGTCTCCGCTACCGAGAAGCTTTTAGATTCCCTCGTCGCGACCGGCTTTCCATATACGCAACAAAACCTTGATGCCATCATTGCAAGGTTGTCATGCGTCTTAAGCCGTGCCCAGGGGATCAGGAGGCTAGGATCAGCCGAACTGGACCTGTGCTATGTCGCAGCAGGCGCCTTCGATGCCTTCTGGGAGGAAGGATTGAAGCCGTGGGACATGGCGGCCGGTGTTGCCATCCTTAAGGAGGCAGGCGGGATGGTAACCTCCCTTGACGGCAGCCCCTTTGACCTGTACAGGGGTGATGTCCTGGCAAGTAACGCGAAAGTACATCATGAACTCTTAAGGTGCATGTAGCATGAATATCGTCGATTCGCACAACCATATCCATTTCAGGGCCTTTGGCCATGATAGGGAAGAAGCCCTGGACAGGGCCTTTGATGGGGGCGTCACCTCGATGCTCGTCGTAGGAATAGACCCTAACGATTGTGAAAAGGCCCTTAGTGTTGCCCGGGCGCATAAAGGGGTCTTTGCCTCCATAGGCATACACCCCCAGAACGCTGATAAATATAGCGTAAAAGAGGTACAAAACCTTGCTGGGCTATGCAGCGATCCTTGCGTGGTGGCGATAGGAGAAACCGGCTTTGATCTGTTCCGGACGCCGGAAAGCGAGCCCAGACAGAAGGATCTCTTTGCGGCCCACATCGAACTGGCAAGACAGCTTCGTCTTCCGCTCGTGATCCATGACCGACAGGCCCATGATCAGACCCTCCAGGTTATGAACGAGGCAAAGGCATGGCCCATAGGCGGCGTGTTTCATTGCTTCTCAGGGGATGCTCAGTTTGCCCGGATAATAACCGCCAACGGTTTTCTCATCTCCATTCCCGGGGTGGTCAGCTTCAAGAACGCCCACATATTAAAGGATGTAGTGGACAGGACACCGCTGGAGTTCTTGCTGGTGGAAACAGATGCACCTTATCTGACGCCGGAGCCGTTTCGAGGTAAGCGGAACGAACCGCTCTACGTCGTCAAGGTTGTCGACGAGATTGCACGGATCAAAAAGACAAGCGCCGAAGAAATAGCCCGGGTCACCTCGGAAAACTTCACACGGCTTTTTCTCGGACGATTGCCCAATAACTCAAAGTAAGGCTTTGAGTGTTAAGGGAAGGGAGGATACCGATGATAAAGAGGCTTGAAGTTCAGACTAGTTCGCGTACCCAGCTCATTGACATCACCTCCCAGGTCAAGGTGTTTCTGAGAAGCGTTGCAATTTCTTCGGGCGTCATTGTTGTCTATGTGCCTCACACTACCTGCGGCATCACTATCAATGAAAATGCCGACCCTTCGGTTAAGGAAGACATTACCGCGTTTCTCAGCAGGATTATTCCCTTAGACGGGTCGTACAGCCATGCCGAGGGCAACTCGGACGCACACATCAAGGCAAGCATTACAGGATCGAGTGTTATGGTGATTGTTGAGAGCGGAGCTTTGATCCTGGGGACTTGGCAAGGGATATTTCTCGCCGAGTATGACGGACCAAGAAAGCGGTCAATTCTGATTAAGGCCATTCCCGGATGAACTAAAGACTCCTGATTCCTCGTTCGCGCCTAAAGCGTGATTCTGTGCTGGTATTTCTTTTAGAGCCGGGGCTGTCCGGGGCCTATACGTGCGCCTATCCAAAGACTTCCTTGACAAGCAATATGCTCGTATTCTATTAGAGAGGGCAATGCGGGCATAGCTCAGTTGGTAGAGTGTCAGCTTCCCAAGCTGAATGTCGCGGGTTCGAATCCCGTTGCCCGCTCTGAAGCGATTTTTTTAAAGTGCTTGAAGAGAACTGCGGAGGCGAGGAAGTGGGCAAGTGCCCACTTTTTTATTTCGTATGCGTATGATGGACAGAGGACTGAGGGATAAGATTTTTACCATGGCAAATACGGAGCTCTCGATGATGGGCTTTGAACTCATCGATTTAGAATTTGTAGGGAAGAGCTTGCGTCTCACCATCGACAAGCCGGGCGGAGTGACGCTCGGCGACTGTGTCTCTGTCACCAGGAGGGTGAGCCTGCTCCTCGATGCCGAAGATCCCATCGAGAGCAACTACCGGCTGGAGGTATCCTCACCCGGGCTGAACAGGAAGCTGAAGACTGCACGGGAATTCGAGCATTTTTCCGGGCGAAGGGCGAAAGTGCAGACCGGCGAAGGGATATTTCGGGGCACCATAACGGCCCTTAAGGGGGAAAATGTGATATTTGAAGTGGAAGGATCGGAGGTTTCCGTGGGGCTAAGCGATATAATCAAGGCCAATCTTGATTTCTAGGGAGATGGTATGGTTCTGAATCTTTCAAAGGTAATCGAGCTCATCGTTAAGGAGAAGGGCCTACGGCAGGAGGACCTGGTGCTGGTTGTCGAAGCGGCTGTCCAGAGCGCTGCAAAAAAAGTATATGGAGATTATGACAATATCGAGGCCCATTACAATACCAAGCTGGACGAGGTTGAGGTTTTCCAATTCAAGGTAGTCACCGAAGAGGTGGAAGACCCGAACATCCAGATATCCATGAAACAGGCGCGGAAACTCGATCCAAGCTGCCAGATGGGTGACGAACTGGGCGAAAAGCTCGATGCCTCCAAGCTTGGCCGAATTGCAGCCCAGAGCGCCAAACAGGTGATAGTCCAGAAGGTAAAAGAGGTCGAACGCGATGCCATCTATAATGATTTCATCGATATCAAAGGAGAGATAGTCTCAGGGTTCATCCACCGGTTCGACCGCAAGGATGTGATCGTGAATCTCGGCAAGTCTGAGGCCATTCTTCGGGAGAAGGAGCAGATCCCGGGAGAGATCCTCAGGCGGGGAGACCGCATGCAGGCCCTTGTCCTGGACGTGACCAAGTCACTGAAAATGCCCCAGGTGGAACTGAGCAGGACCCATCCGAGGTTCCTGGTCAAGCTCTATGAGATGGAGGTCCCCGAGGTGGCTGAAGGGATTGTGGAGATCGTGGCTGTTGCCAGGGAACCCGGCATAAGGGCAAAGATTGCGGTCCGCTCCCATGACACCAAGGTTGATCCTGTTGGGACCTGTGTAGGTGTCAAGGGTGCCAGGGTCCAGAATGTGATCCAGGAACTCAAGGGAGAGAGGCAGGATATCGTGGTCTGGTCTGAAGATCCTGTCCGCTTTGTGTGCAATGCCTTATCTCCGGCGAGGGTATCAAAGGTTATTGTGGACAAGTCCAACCGCAGCATGGATGTGATTGTGTCCGATGACCAGCTGAGCCTCGCCATCGGGAGAAAGGGCCAGAATGTACGGCTCGTTGCAAAGCTTACGGGGTGGAAGATAGACGTGGGGGCGGAGGGCACGGAGGAAGTGGTATCCTCTGAAGACAAGAGGTCTTTGGAGGGCATAGCGGATATCGATCCATCCCTGGTGGAGGTCTTGATGGAGGCAGGGTATAAGACGATGGACGACCTTGCCAAGGCAAAGGAAGAAGACCTTCTCGAATTCGAAGGGATCGATGAAACGATAGCCAAGAAGATTATCTTAAGGGCAACGGTAGGAGGGCAGTGAGACGTAAAGACGGTCCATACAGGCAGTGCGTAAGCTGCAGAGGGATATTTCACAAGGGGGAGCTCTTGCGTTTCGTGCTACACAAAGAAGAATCGGACTTGTTCGATGAACGACAGTGCCGACAGGGCAGGGGTTACTATCTATGCCCGGAGCAAAGCTGTTTTTTGAACGCATGGAAGAACAGGAGGTCCAAGGCAGTCTTTCGGGATAAATCAACCATGGAGCGTTTGCTTGGTTCGGTTTGTGATACCCTTTTAAAATCTGCAGGAAGCGGCAATGGCCTTCCCATATTGAGAAATCTTCGGTTTTATGAGAGGTTGTCTTCCAAGGGGCGAGCGTTATGAAAAAGATGAGGATTTTCGAACTGGCAAAAGACCTTTCTTTAGAGGCGAAGGATCTGCTTCGCGTTGCCAAGGACTTGGCCATTTCGGTGGAAAACACCATGAGTATCCTCGATGTCCATGATATCGAAAGGATCAGGAAACGGATCGAGAAAGACACCCAGAAACCAGAAGAGCTAGACCTCCAGGATGTCTATGAAGAACAGCGGGTAAGCACCACAATTATCCGCCGCAGGGCCAAGCCTGCACCCGAGGCCCCGGCACTAGAAGAGGCCCCGGCGAAAATTGAGATCCGCTCCGCAGAGTCGGCTGAACCCGATAAGGTCGAAAAGAAGCCGCCCAAAAAGAAAGAGACGCCTATTGAATCCGCCAAAGAGGCCCCCTCGCCAAAGGGCGAAGGAAAGACCAAAGAGACACCTGCCGCCCCTGTTCTTGAAGAGGCGCGTCTTGAATCGGCAAAAGGACCTGCCGCCCCTCTGGCCGGCATTGCCAAGAAAGAGACGGCACAGGCCCCTGCTGATATCACCCCCGTCCCCGGGGTGATCGTCAAGCCCCAAGAAATTGAAAAGGAAGAAGAGAAAGAGGCAAAGAAAAAAGATAATAAGAAGAAGGGTAAAAAACCTCCCAAGGCCACAGAGGTCCAGGCAGAAGAGGAAGAGGCGGGCGTTGATAAAACCGGGGCCCGTGTTGCCATATTGAAACCGAAGGTCGAGCCGGCCCCGGAGACGGAGGTCTACACACAGACCGACCTGTACGGAGCGGGGAGGACTTCCCAGGGCAAGAAATTCAAGAAGAAAAAGGACAGGAGAGGGGTTGCCCAACTCCAGCCTTTCAAGAAGAAGAAGCTCAAGATCGGGGCCACTATAACCGTGGCAAACATTGCTAAGGAAATGGGGGTAAAGGCGTCCGAGGTCATCAAGGTCCTCATGGGGTTGGGGATCATGGCCACCCAGAACCAATATATATCCACTGAGGAGGCCACATATGTAGCAACAGAGCTCGGCTTCGAGACAGAAGAGACCCGCGACGAGATCCATGAGGAGTACTTCACCAATACTGCCCAAGCGAGCGGAAATCTCGTTCCACGGCCCCCTGTGGTGACGGTCATGGGGCATGTAGACCACGGAAAGACATCCCTGCTTGACGCCATCAGGTCAGAAAACGTTATCGACAGCGAATTCGGAGGTATTACCCAGCATATCGGGGCATACCAGGCAAAGTGCAAGGACAAGGTCATCACCTTTATCGACACGCCGGGCCATGAGGCCTTTACCTCCATGAGATCTCGAGGTGCCCAGGTCACGGACTTCGTGGTCCTGGTTGTCGCTGCGGACGACGGTGTTATGGACCAGACCAGGGAGGCCATAAACCACGCCCGGGCAGCCAAGATCCCCATCATTGTGGCGGTAAACAAGATTGATAAACCCAATGCCAACCCCGCGAGGGTTCGGGAGCAGCTCTCCGAGCTCGGGCTCGTTCCCGAAGACTGGGGCGGAGACACCATCTATGTTGACGTGTCGGCAAAGAAGCACATCGGCATAGATGATCTCCTTGAGATGATCCTGCTTCAGGCAGAAGTAATGGATATTAATGTCCAAATAGACGGACCGGCCAAAGGTGTTGTGCTGGAGTCCAAGCTGGACAAGAATAAAGGGCCCATGTGCACCATGCTCATCCAGCAGGGTGAGTTAAAGAGGGGCGATATCTTCATTGTCGGGTCCAAATGGGGCAAGGCAAGGGCCATGTTTGACTTCAGGGGCGTGCCCATCGAGAGCGCAAGCCCCGCCACACCGGTGGAGATCACAGGGCTTGCCGAGCCGCCATCCGCCGGCGATACCATGTTTGTAGTTCCGAATGAGAAGAAGGCCAAGGAGATCATCGAGTACCTAAAGGACAAGGTGAACATATCCCGTCTCCAGGCCCCTGAGCAGAAGGCTTTAGTAACGCTAGAAGATCTATATAACCAGGTAAAGGAAGGCAAGCTCAAAGAGCTCAACCTTATCATCAAGGGCGATGTGCACGGAACCGTAGAGGCCATTGTCAATGCGGTCAAGGGTATAGATACCGGCGAAGACATGATGAGGATCAACGTGATCCATTCGGCCGTGGGCGGTATTACGGAAAACGATGTGCTCCTCGCCTCAACAGCTTTTGCCATTATTGTCGGATTCAATGTAAGGCCGGAGCCCAAGGTGAGGGACCTGGCCAAGAAGAGCAATATCGAGATCAAGCTGTACACCATAATCTATGATCTCCTCGAGGACATCAAACAGGCCCTGCGCGGCATGCTCGAGCCGGTCTACAAGGAGGTCATACAGGGCCGGGCCGAGGTGAGAGACGTGTTCAAGGTCCCCAAGGTGGGAGTCATCGCAGGATGTATGGTCATCGAGGGTGCCATGGTCCGGGGGGCGCAGGCACGGCTGTTGCGTGACAATGTGGTCATCCATGAGGGCCGGGTAGAATCCCTGAGAAGGTTCAAAGACGATGCAAAGGAAGTGGCCTCGGGCTTTGAGTGCGGCATGAGTTTCGGGAACTACAACGATATCAAGGCCGGAGACGTCATCGAGTCATTCACCAAGGAGAGAGTGGAGAGCCAGACCACGTGGTGATAGGCGCCTGCGAGCTGAGGCTTATGATTATCGGGGCTCACTCTTTAAAAGAGAAGCGAAAGGTCTTGAAATCTATCAAAGATCGTCTGTCAAGGATGAACGTGTCCGTAGCCGAGGTTGATGATAACGACAAGTGGCAGGCCTCTACCCTCGGGATAAGCGTTGTAAGCAATGAGGCGGCATTTATCAATTCCGTGATCGATAAGATTATTACAGGCATTGAAGCAGGTGGCGAGGTGGAACTTCTCGCCAGCAGGATCGAGATCATACACATATGAAGATACTCAGCATACGGCAAGCCAAGGTGGGCGATCTCCTCAAAGAGACCTTAGCCGTGCTCATCTTAAGGAAGGTCAAAGACCCCAGGGTAGAAGGTGTCACCATCACGGGAGTTGATGTGAGCATAGATCTGAAGAATGCCCGCATCTTTTTTTGTGTCCTTGACTCATCGAGGAAAGACGGGGCGCTCGACGGCCTCAAGAGCGCAACCGGGTTTCTTCGGCGGGAGCTCAAGAAGGAGCTGAGCCTGAGGGCCGTGCCTTCTCTGTTTTTTTCCTATGATGAATCATTCGATTATGGCTCCAAGATAGATGAGATCCTCGAAAGCATTGGTAAACATGATAAACAGGATAGTTGAGATCATAAAGGCCCACCAATCCTTCGAGATCATCACGCACAAGAGCCCGGATGAGGACGCTGTCGGGGCTTCAAGGGCTTTGGGCCGTGCCCTTGTTTCCCTCGGTAAATCGGTTTGTCTTGTATATCCGACACCTGTGCCCGATATTCTCGACTTCACCGATAAGCCTTTAGAACACGATCTCTTAGCGGTAGAGATCACCTTTCTGGTGGATGTCTCGGATATGGCCATGCTTGCGAATACAAAACCACGGGGCAAAGTAGTGGTGATCGATCACCACAGGACCACAAATAATATCGGCTATGCGTCCTGGATAGATTCAGGAAAATCATCAAGTTGCGAGATGGTATACGATCTCCTGTGTACAATGAATGTTCCGATTAGCCCTTCCATCGCCGCGAACCTCTATATGGGCATCTTCGGCGATACCGGGGGGTTCATGCATGCAAACACGAATGTGAGGGTATTCCAGATTGCCCACGAGTTGGTCGCTGCCGGCGCAGACCCGCACCGGATTGCCTATCAGATCAAAAAGACCAAGGCACATGCCTTCTATAATATCCTGTGTGCGGTTATGAATCGCATGATCATTCGAGGCGGCCTTTATGCCAGCTATGTGTCTTGTGAAGATATGAATAGATTCAACGCCAGGCTGGAGGATGCCTCCGGGATCGTGGAGGAGATTGCCTCCATAGCAGGCTCCAAACTCATTATCTTCCTGAAAGAGCAACAGGAAGGCACGATCAGCTGCTCCATCAGGAGCAAAATCCCGGATGCCGCACTGAAGACCGCCACGGCCTTCGGCGGAGGCGGCCATGGGATGGCTGCCGGATTCACCATAAAAGGAAGGCCGGATGTCCTCATCCATGAGATCATCAAGGAAGGGCTCAAGTGGCTCTAGACGGTATCGTACTCATCGACAAACCTAAAGACATCACCTCGCGCAAGGCTGTTGATAAGGTGATGGGTATCCTTAAGGTGAAGAGGGCCGGCCACTTCGGCTCGCTGGATCCCTTTGCCACCGGCCTTCTTTGCATAGGCATAGGCCAGGGCACTAAGCTGCTGCCCTATATGCAGACGCATGAAAAGGAATATATTGCACTCATCGGATTTGAAATGGCCACTGATACGGATGACATAACCGGTAAGGTGACACAGCGATGCGAAAATGTAAAAATCGATGAGCACAAGCTGAAGATGTGGTTTGAGGAAAACAGGGGGTGGATCAATCAGCTTCCCCCCGATTATTGCGCCCAGAAGTTGAACGGCCAACCTCTGTATAAGCTTAAAAGGGCCAATAGGAAAGTGAACCCAAGACCCAAGCAGGTTCACCTGGGAGCCGCCGAGATTCTTGAGGTCGGTCCTGACTGGGCAAGCGTCCGTATCGTATGCTCAAGGGGCACCTACATACGTGCCATAGCCAGGGACCTTGGTGCATATCTCGGTTGCGGCGGATACCTTAGGGAGCTCAGGAGGATCCGTAGCGAGGGATTCAACCTTGAGCAGTCAACCACCTTCGACGGGCTTTCACAGCAGGGGGAACAGGCAGTCATATCGCTCTTGGACGCATTATCGATCCCAAAGGCTCGCGTTACAATAATCGGAGAGCAAGGCATAAGGGATGGCCAGTCTATCCAGCTTTCCTGGGTTCTTGATGACGTGGCGGCGCCCCAGGACGAAAGCGTTGCGATCTTGAATATGCAGGGGAACCTCATCTGCATAGCGAGGGTGAACCGGGAGGGAGGCATCTGGGGGCATATCACCAGAGGCTTCAAGACTTATTAGCTATTTACAGCAGAAATTAAGGTGTGGTAAGCTCCTGGTCTCTTTTTGACAGGAAACATGTGTGAAGAGCCTTAAGAAAGAGAAAAAAATAGCACGTATATATACGCAGGAGGATTACGAAGTGGCGTTGCAAGCAGAGGAAAAAAAACAGATCATAGATGAGTTCAAAAAACATGAGACTGATACCGGGTCCCCTGATGTCCAAGTGGCGATACTCACCAAGAGGATCAACGATCTCACAGAGCATTTTAAGGTTCACAAAAAGGATCATCACTCCCGCCGTGGACTCCTCATGCTCGTTGGCCAGAGGAGAAGGCTTTTAAACTACCTGCGTGAGCATGACATCAAACGCTACCGCGAACTTGTTCAGACGTTGAACCTGCGGAAATAATGATATGAGGAAGTCAGGGGTAATATGAAAATACAGGCAAAAGGAACAACGGTTCCTCTTATTTTTGAAGTGGGCACGGTAGCCAGGCAGGCTGATGGCGCGGTCCTTGTGCACCAGGGTGACAGCGTGGTTCTCGTAACTGCCACTTCGGCAAAGGAAGAACGAAAAGGCATAGATTTTCTTCCGCTCACGGTTGAATATCAGGAGATGAGTTACGCCGCCGGAAGGATTAAGGGCGGCTTTATCAAGCGGGACGGCAGACCCGGAACCCAGGAGATATTGACGGCGCGGTGCATTGACAGGCCTATCCGCCCGTTGTTCCCATCCACCTTCCATAACGAGATACAGATCATCGCCATGGTCCTTTCCGCTGACCCGGCATGTACCCCGGATGTGATGGCGATCAATGGGGCTTCCGCAGCGTTACACATATCAAGCATACCCTTTTTAGAGCCTGTGGGAGGAGCCCGGGTCGGCCTGATCAACGGAGAATTCATCATTGACCCCTCCGTGGCGCAGCTGGAAACCAGCTCTTTGGATCTTCTGGTTGTCGGCACAAAGAATGCCATCGTTATGGTGGAGGGCGAGGCCGGCGAACTCTCTGAAAGCACGATCATCGATGCGATCTCAATTGCCCACAAGAGAATCATTGAGGTCGTGGAGGCAATCGAAGAGCTCGGCAGGGCCGTAGGCAAGGAAAAGATGAAGATAGAATCCCCGCAGGAGGACGAGGCCCTCTTTGGTGAGATGATGAAGATGGCTGCCCCGCGGTTCGAACAGATTTTCGCCGGGATTAACTCAAAACAGGGCCGCCAGGCCCTGATTGAACAGTTGAAAGAGGATATGGTAAAGGGCTTTGCCGATGACACCGAAGAGCGGCAGGCATATGTCAAGGCGGCCTTTTCAGCGGTGGAGAAAAAGACCATCCGCGCTTTGATGAAGGCAAAGCGCATACGTATCGACGGCAGGGGGTTCGATGACATTCGAACCATCGACTGCCAGGTAGGCATCCTTCCTCGAACGCACGGCTCGGCGCTCTTCACACGCGGCGAAACTCAGGCCCTTGCCACAACGACGCTGGGTACTCCAAGAGACGAGCAGAGGGTGGAGACACTTCTGGGAGAGACCACGAAATCTTTTATGCTCCACTACTCCTTCCCGCCCTTTTCTGTGGGCGAGGTGAAGATGCTCAGAGGGCCAAGCAGGCGAGAGATCGGCCATGGCAACCTGGCCGAGAGGGCGTTGAGCAAGATCCTTCCTGATGTAGCGTCCTTTCCCTATACCATCCGGCTCGTATCGGAGATCCTCGAGTCCAACGGCTCGTCCTCGATGGCCACGGTCTGCGGGGGCTCCATGTCGCTGATGGATGCCGGTGTGCCGGTGAAAAAGCCTGTTGCCGGTATTGCCATGGGGCTTCTGAAGGAGGGAGATGAGTATATGGTCCTCTCCGACATCTTAGGCGATGAGGATCACATCGGCGATATGGACTTCAAGGTCGCCGGCACCACCGATGGCGTCACTGCCTTGCAGATGGACATCAAGATAGAAGGCCTCCCCGAGGCTGTGTTGCGTGACGCCCTGGAAAAGGCGCGCATCGGAAGAATCTCTATCCTGGAGAAAATGGCCAAGGCGATTAACGAACCAAAGGCCCTCATATCCCCGTATGCCCCAAGGATCTATACGTTGCACATCAATCCGGATAAGATCCGCGATATCATCGGCCCAGGCGGCAAGGTGATCAAGGACATTACCTCAAAGACCGACACCAAGATCGAGATCGATGATTCCGGCAGGGTGGATATTTTTTCTGCGGATGAGGAACATGCAAAGATGGCCGTGGACATGATCCAGACACTCACCAAGGAGATGGAGATCGGCCGGGTATACAGCGGAAAGGTAGCCAAGATCATGGATTTCGGGGCATTTGTCGACTTCCCTTCCGGAGAGTCCGGACTTGTGCATATTTCTCAACTCGCCAACGAACGTGTGAATAATGTACGTGATGTTGTTAAGGAGGGAGATGAAATTCTTGTAAAGGTCATCGGTATTGACTCTAAAACAGGGAAGATCCGCCTGTCGCGCAAGGAAGCCCTGAGCGAAACCAGCCGCTGACATAGGATGATCACCTCCACGCTCCTTCCCAACGGGGTCAGGATACTGACCGAGCAGATGCCTGGCATCAGATCGGTTACCCTAGGTGTTTGGGTAAATGCCGGCTCCCGCAACGATCCTCCTAAGGATCGAGGGGTAGCGCATTTCACCGAGCATATGCTGTTCAAGGGGACACCGCGGCGCACCGCCCAGCAGATTGCCAAGGAAATCGATGCGCTGGGCGGTCATCTGAATGCCCAGACCTCGAAAGAATATACCATATACTATACCAAGGTGCTGGACGAGCACCTCTTCAAGGCCGCTGACATTGTCTTTGATCTCTTTCTCAATGCAGAGATCAACCATGATGAGCTGGAAAAGGAAAAAAAGGTCGTTCTCCAGGAAATCTCGATGACCGAAGATACCCCGGATGATTACATAACCGATCTCTTTGCCGAGGCCTTTTTCCGCAATACAACGCTGGGGAGCTCAATCCTTGGGACTGTTGAGCACGTTGGGTCTTTCGGGCGGCAGAGCATCATCGATTTTATAAACACCTCATACTCACCGGATTCCATCATCGTTGCCGGTGCGGGCAACCTCGATCACCAGGAATTGGTGGATTTCACATCGCCACTGTTCGAAGGGATGATCCGGAGGCAAGGCCGTTATGATGAACAGATCCCGTCCTCGCTGAGCGGCGTGAAAAAGGTGTATTACAAGGACATCGAGCAGGTCCATTTCACATTGGGGACCATCGGGTCTGCAATGAACGATGAGCGGCGGTGGGCCTATATTGTCCTCAACACCATGCTTGGCGGAAGCATGAGTTCCATGCTCTTCCAGGAGGCCAGGGAAGAGCGGGGCCTCGTGTATTCCATCTATTCATTTCTCAATGCATACCGTGACTGTGGGGCATTGGCGATCTATGCCGCTTGCACACCCGAGAACGTGAACAAGACCCTGGAAGTGATCAGCGCACAGATAAAGAGGCTAAAGGTCGGCGACCTCAAGGACATCAAGCTCGAGGATATAAAGGCGCAGATCAAGGGCAACCTGCTCCTGTCCAGAGAGAGCTCGGTGAACAGGATGTCGTCCATGGCAAAGAACGAGATCTACTACGGACGGGAAGTAACCGTGGAAGAGGTTGTGGAAAGGCTTCAGGCCGTTTGTCTCGATGACATCGTTTCATTGGCCAATGAGATATTCGTTGAGGACAAGCTCACGTTTGTCTCTTTAGGCAGAATCGAACAGGACGATATTCAGTGGATTCCTGTATCGTAAGAAGGATCACACGGATGCAGTCCTGGCAGAGGGATGCATCAAAACCCTGCTCGTTGCCTCAAGGACCTTACGCCAGGTAGGGCGATCTTTCGGGGTTATGGCAATACCGATGCGATAGGTTGATTCTTCAATGGTATACCAGGCCAGGGACCCTTCCATGAGCATATTGTTAACGCTTACCATTATGGATTTATTCAGCAGATCCATCAGACATTGCTGAATATGGTATGTCGGAATGGTGCAGGCCATATCGGTGCGAGAGACCTCATCTACGGAGCATTGTACATAAACTTCTCCGATCTTGCAGCCGGCAGTCATGGATTCAATTTGATAACCTTTTGTGTACCATCCGAAGAGATTCATCTTAATCCTTGCCTCTTTCGTATATTCTTATATATCTTTCGGTAGGAAATGTTCCTGCCATGAGAAATATCAAAAGTGTAATCGCTTATGATGGAGCTGCATTCATGGGTTGGCAAACCCAGGCCGGTGTAAGGACCGTTCAGGAGACCATAGAGGGCGCCCTCCAGGTGATACTGGGCCATCCGGTACGGGTAATAGCCTCGGGTCGTACCGATACAGGCGTCCATGCCTTTGCCCAGGTGATCAACTTCCCCACTGAATCCACTATCCCCACAGATGGTCTCATCCGGGGCCTCAACACGATCCTCCCCGGAGATGTTGCAGTCCTTTCCGCCGAGGATGCGGCGCCGGAGTTTCACGCACGACAGATGGCCAAGGCCAAGACCTATGTCTATGTCATTGATATCTCTCCCATCAGGAACACTTTTCTGGCTCGTTACGCCTTGCACGAGAAGGGACCGCTCGATTGTGCAGCCATGCAGGAAGCCGCGTGCTATTTTCTCGGAGAGCATGATTTTGCGTCCTTCCAGGGGGCTGGGTCTCCTGTAAAGACGACTATTCGCTGTATCACCACATCAGAGGTGTTACAAAAAGGAAACAAGGTATTCTTCCGTATGCAAGGTAGCGGTTTTTTACGCCATATGGTAAGAAACATTGTCGGTACATTACTTCAGGTGGGCAAGGGAAAGCGTGCTCCGACAGATATACCACGGATCATGGCGCTGAAGGATAGGAGCTTTGCCGGGCCTACAGCCCCACCGCAGGGCCTCTACCTTGTGGGTGTGGAATACGAATAGGGTGTAATAAAATGATAAAGGTCCTCATAACAGGCGGCTGCGGTTTCATCGGGACGAACCTTATCAAGTATATCTTGAAGAACAGGCCTCTCTGGCAGGTTACGAACCTTGACCTTTTGACCTATGCGGGTAACCTGGAAAACACGCACTGCCTCACAAAGGATGTTCCTTCAAGATATTCCTTTGTGAGGGGGGACATTGCTGAAACCGGCTTTGTGAATGATCTCTTCACAAAGAACAAATTCGACCTGGTGCTGAATCTTGCTGCCGAGAGCCATGTGGACAGGAGTATCGAGGGGGCCGGGGTATTCGTCCGGACCAATGTGGTGGGTGTGCAGGTTTTACTCGATGCATCCCTTAAGTACAAGGTGAAGCGATTTTTACAGGTATCTACCGATGAGGTCTATGGGAGTCTTGGCAACCAGGGGAGCTTCCACGAAGATCTCCCCATGGCGCCCAACAGCCCCTATTCGGCATCAAAGGCAGCCGCAGACCTTCTGGTGAGGGCCTACATCAAGACCCACGGGATGGATGCGGTGATCACCCGGTGCTCCAACAACTACGGACCCTACCAATTCCCTGAAAAGCTAATCCCCCTGATGGTGGTAAATGCGCTGAATGATAAAGAACTGCCCGTCTATGGAGACGGCAAGAACATAAGGGATTGGATCTATGTGGAGGATCACTGCAAGGGCATCGTCACAGTGGCGGAAAAAGGGGTAACGGGAGAGGCCTATAATCTCGGCGGTGGCGCGGAGAAGGAAAATATCGAGATCGTACGAACCATCTTAAGGCATCTAGGCAAGCCGGAAACGCTTATCCGTTTTGTAAAGGACAGGCCCGGCCATGACTTCAGGTATTCCATGGACTATTCGAAGATCACCAGCGAGCTTGGCTGGAGACCTTCCATGGATTTCTTCAACGGTATTTCTTCCACCATTGAGTGGTATCTTGCCAACAAGCCATGGTGGGAACGGATCATCTCCGGAGATTACAAAAGTTATTACGAAAGGATGTACGGCAACAGATGAGGGTGCTTGTAACCGGGGCCAGGGGCATGTTGGGGCACGAGGTCGTAAAGACCTTGGAGATGGGAGGCCATGAGGTCTGGGGCACCGATATCTCTTTAAAGGATGACAGGCTTGATATCACAAAACAGGATCAGATCAGGTACGCCCTTACCTCGTTCAGGCCGTCCTGGGTCATAAACTGCGCAGCGTACACCAATGTTGATATGGCCGAGGAGCACGAGGAGCAGGCCCTCCTGCTCAATGCCAAAGGCCCTGACCTTCTTGCGCATGCCTGCAGAAAGCGCTCCGTAAGACTCCTCCATATCAGCACCGACTATGTCTTCGATGGGACAAAGGGGAAGCCGTATACCGAAGAAGACACCACGAACCCGATGAATGTTTATGGTGTCAGCAAGCTTGCAGGAGAGAACGCCATAAGGCATCAGATGGAGGCCTATCTCATCGTCCGGACACAGTGGCTCATCGGCCATAATGGGAGGAATTTCGTTTCAACGATCCTCTCTGCGGCCCAGATCAATGAGCGCCTGCGTGTCGTGAATGACCAGTGGGGCTCTCCCACCTTTGCACCTGATCTGGCAAAGGCAATTATGCAGCTCATGGAGACGGATGCGCATGGGATATACCATGTGTGCAACCGTGGCAAGGCCACATGGTTCGATCTTGCGAAGAAGGCCATCGAGCTTGTCGGACTGGGTACACAGGTGATACCGATAAGCACGGAAGAATATCCGCTGCCTGCAAGAAGACCTCCCTATTCAATCCTTTCAACGAAAAAATTCACAGCAAAAACCGGCAAGCTCATGCCCATCTGGCAGGCATCCTTGGAGAACTATGTCCATGATTTTCTGCAGCATGTGAAAGGCTCGGCATAAAGGCTTGATGAGAATCATCTTTAGGAAAAAATACATTTCTGTTAAACAGTGCAATGGATACGTAGATACCTACAAAGAGGCCGGTGAAGTTTTTTGCTAAGGAGGCGGCAATTGAGTAAAGATAAGAACAAGAGCGTGGTACGGGATTGGGCAGAGGCCCTCATCGTTGCATTTGTGATCGCCATGATCATCAGGGCCTTCATCCTTCAGGCCTATCGGATCCCATCTTCATCCATGGAGGATACCCTACTGAAAGGCGATCATATCCTTGCGACCAAGTTTACCTATGGACTTACCATGCCGTTTACCACCAAGAAGATCTGGGGGGCGGACAAGATACCATCCAGAGGAGACATCATCATCTTCACCTTTCCGGTAAATCATGAAATGGATTTCGTAAAAAGGGTGATCGGCCTACCCGGGGATGTGATCGAGGTGAGGGACAAGAAGGTCTTCGTCAACCAGAAGCGCTATGAGATCCCCCAAGAAAAATATACAGACCCCTTTACCTTGAACCAGGGGCCCGGCAAGGTCCGCGATTTCTTCGGGCCGGTCACGGTAAGCCCCGGGCATATCTTTGCTATGGGAGACAACAGGGACCAGAGCTATGACAGCCGCTTCTGGGGGCAGGTCCCTATCGAGAATATCAAGGGCAAGGCGTTCATCATCTATTTTTCCTGGACAAGCGAAACACCGTGGATACGCTACTGGCGCATCGGTCATCTCGTGCGCTAGGGAGACGGGCATGGCAGAGATACCAAGAAGTCCCCAAGAGATCCAATCAATCCTCGTCAGGCTCACCGATGAGCTCTTGGCCTCTATCAGCGCTTGGGACAAGGTGGCCTTCATCGGTGTGCGCAGCGGTGGGGAGCTGATGGCAAAAGGTCTGGTGAAGCTCCTTGAGGAAAAGACCGGGAAACAACTACCCCTCGGGGTCCTTGACATCGCCTTGTACCGGGATGATCTCACGCGGAGAAAGTCCTATCCGGAGGTCAGGAGTACGGATATCCCCTTTGCGGTTGATGACATGGATATCATCCTTGTAGATGATGTCCTGTATACCGGCCGATCCGTCAGGGCGGCCATAGATCACATCGTTGACCTTGGCCGTCCGAGGAGGATCTACCTGTTGGTGCTGTTCGACCGGGATGGCAGGGAGCTGCCCATCCAGGCGGATTTCATAGGGCTGAAGATAAACCTGCCTGATGAGCAGATCATCAAGCTTGAGGCTACTTCTGATAAGGAGGCCATCGCAGGAATAGTCATCAGCGAGGTGAAACGATGAACTGGACTCATAAAGACCTCATAGCCATTGCCGACCTGAGCTGCGAAGAGATCCATACCATCCTCGATATGAGCAAGTCCTTCAAGGAGGTCAGCAAGAGGGACATCAAGAAGGTCCCGGCGCTACGAGGCAAGACTGTAGTCCTGCTCTTCTATGAGGCGTCCACCAGGACACGCCTGTCATTCGAACTTGCCGCAAAGCGTCTGAGCGCCGATACCATGGCCTTGTCCGCGTCCGGGTCCTCCTTTGCAAAAGGCGAGACCATCATGGATGCCGCACAGAACGTCATGGCCATGTCACCCGATTGCATCGTAATACGATACCCGTATGCCGGGCTTCCCAAGAAACTGGCCCGGGAACTTCCCTGTTCCATCATCAATGCAGGAGACGGGACCCATGAGCACCCTTCCCAGGCCCTGCTGGATATGTATTCCATGAATGAGCATTTCGGTAAGCTCGAGGGTTTGCATGTGGCTATTGTGGGAGATATCCTGCATTCGCGGGTGGCCCGGTCGAATGTCTATGGATTAAAAAAGGTAGGGGCGCAGGTCACCGTGGTGGCACCAAAAACGCTCCTTCCCGTGGGCATAGAAACCTGGGGGGTGAATGTCTCAACCGCCTTCGATCCTGTGGTGGGCGAGGCGGACGTCATCATGATGCTCAGGGTGCAAAAAGAACGGATTCACGAACAATATTTCTCGGGTGAGCGGGAATATGCGTATTTCTACGGCCTTAACAAGACCAGGGTTGACAAGATGAAACAAGGTGCGGTCATCATGCATCCTGGGCCCATGAACAGGGGCGTGGAGATCACCCATGACGCCGCTGACGGGACACGATCCATTATCCTTAATCAGGTGGAAAACGGTGTGGCGGTGAGGATGACGCTTTTGTACCTGTCGCTGGGAGGGAATGTCAATGTGGATTAAGGGCGGCCGCATTATCGACCCTGCAAATAATCGGGACGAACTCTCTGATATTCTTTTGCGTGACGGCATTATTCAGAAGGTCCTGCCTGCGCTCGGGCCTGTACAGCCTGGTGAAGAGGTTCTCGATGCAACAGGGATGTGGGTACTCCCGGGACTTATCGATATGCATGCCCACCTCAGGGACCCCGGGTATGAATATAAGGAAGACATTGCAAGCGGAAGCCTTGCAGCAGCAGCAGGCGGCATTACCACGGTGGTCTGCATGGCCAACACCGATCCGGTCAATGACAATGCCTCGGTTACTCAGTATATCCTGAAGAAGGCCTTGAGTGTGGGTCTGGTGAGGGTGCTCCCGGTTGGGGCCATGACAAAGGGGCAGCAGGGCAAGGAACTCTCTGAGATGGGGCTCATGAAAGAGGCGGGAATTGTCGGGGTTTCGGATGATGGAAGGCCTGTGGAAAACGCAGCCATCATGCGTAGCGCCATGGAGTATGCCGCCACATTCTCATTGCCCGTGATATCCCATTGTGAAGACAAGAATCTCGCGGCAACGGGGGTGATGAATGAGGGCGCGCTTGCATCAGAGCTCGGCCTGGCAGGCATCACGCCTGCCGCCGAGGAGGTCATGGTATCCCGTGATGTGCTGATGTCGCAATATACCGGTGTTCCTGTTCATATCACCCACATTTCCACCAAAGGGAGCCTGGAGATTATAAGGGAGGCAAGGCAGCACGGGGCCAAGGTCACCTGTGATGCCACACCGCATCATCTTCTCCTCACCGAGGAAGGTGTGCGGACGTACGATGCGAATTACAAGATGAATCCACCCCTGAGGAATGAGGCCAACAGGCATGCGTTGATAGAAGGGCTCAGGATGAACCTGATTGACTGCATTGCCACTGACCATGCGCCTCATGCCAAGGACGAGAAAGACCTGGACTTTGACCTGGCCCCTTTCGGCATCATCGGGTTTCAGACCTTGCTGCCCTCTCTCATGAAGCTTCACCTCGATTTTGACATCGATTTCTCTCAGATCCTGGCCTGCGTGACCACAAACCCCGCCAAGATCTTGGGCATTGATGGCGGTAAGCTGAGCCCAGGTTCACGGGCCGACATTACTATCTTTGATCCGGAGGCCACCTGGACCCTGACCGAGGAGATGATTCTGTCCAAATCTCGGAACACCCCCTTCATCGGCTGGACCTTTACCGGGAAGGTAGTGCGCACCATTGCTGAAGGAAAAACGGTCTATAGCGCTGACTAGATCATACCTGAGTCTTCCATCAGGCCTTTTACCATTTCACCGATGGCCAGGCAGCTCGTGAGCCCCGGCGACTCGATCCCGATGAGATTGATGAGACCTGTAAGACCCCGGTCCGCCTCATGGCGGATTACGAAGTCCCGCACCGCTCCGCCGGGCGGCTGAATCTTGGGCCTGATGCCTGCCATGTCCGGCATGAGATCTTCTTCAACAAGCATGGGTAAGAGCCTGCGGGCGCTGTCCAGGAAATCCTTTGCATGGGCCGGGTCTACATCATAGTTGATCTTGTCGACATACCTGGCATCAGGGCCGAGCCTGACCGAGCCTGAGAGGTCCTTGGTAACGTGGATACCCAGCCCGGTAAGGTCTTTTTCAGGGCTTGGGTACAACAGCCCGTTCACCAGCCCCTGCTTCCTTCCCCTTATACGGAAATATTGACCCTTGACCGGATAGATGCGGTACCCCGCAGTCTGAACATCGATACCGGCCATGGAGGCAATGATATCCGAGTGGAGACCCCCTGAATTGATGAGTGCCCTGGTGGTAAATGCATATCGTTCCGCTGGATGTGCCTCCACCGTGCATAAGAACCCCTCTTGGGTGAAATCAAGCCCGGCCAGGCGTGAGTTGTATAAGACCGTGCAGCCCTGGCTCAGGGCAAGGGCCTCGAGGGTTTTGATCAACCGGTGCGAATCGATAATACCGGTTCGCGGTGAATAAAGGGCGCTTACTCCGGTCACATAAGGTTCCCTTTTTCGCAGGTCGTCCCTGGTGATCATGATGAGCCCTTGAGCGCCGTTTTCGGCGCCCTGTCTGCGAAGACCCTCAATGGCAGGCTCTTCAATAGGGCTTGTGGCCACGATGACCTTTCCGATTCTTTGAAAGGGTATGGTATGCCTTTCACAAAACGCATACAGCAAGTGAGATCCCTCTATGCAGAGCCTGGCCTTTAACGAACCCGTTGGATAATAGATCCCGGCGTGGATCACCTCTGAGTTGCGAGAGCTTGTCTCCTTGCCGGGGCCTGATTCCTTTTCCAATACGACAATGGACCTGCCTTTTTCTGCGAGCGCACAGGCTACGGCCAGGCCCACGACGCCTGCCCCGACAATGGTGATATCCACGTGAATCATAGAACCCTTATATCAGCAAAGAGAACGAGAAAGAAGTAAAACGGAAATGAAAGAGTCCTTTGGTGAAGCATGAATATAAACACTTCAAAGCAGAGGTGTCTTAAAAAATGCTAAAATTCCACAGACCGCCTTGCCTCTATCCCTGTGATCTGGTATACCTTTCATGGTTTACTCAAGCGCTAAGCATAACAACACAATTCTTGGAGGAGGCCATGGATATCAGGGATAAGATTCCGGTGATCAGGGTTGCCATTAGGGGCGCCAATGGAAGGATGGGTCTTCAGGCTATCTATGCTTCGATGGAGAATAATGAAGATATCCTTGCCAGGGCAAAAACCAAGGAGCTTACCGATAAGGATGTCTGGATAGATATAGTTTTCGGGGCCTTTACCGCAGACATCCCTACGGTGCAGCAGATTCTTGCCGGGATCATGCGTTCGGAAAAATCAAAAATCCTGGAAGGTTATGACAAGATGGGGAGTCCCATCTTCCGTCTGAAGGCTGACGGCAAGCACGAGCTGAGGACCAAGTATCTGGAGCAGACCCTTGATGAAGAGCCACAGCGCGAGCATGTTATCCCCTTTGACCGCCAGGAGCTCATAGACTCGCCCGAGGGCCTTCCGGCTATCAAGATTCTGTCCCATGACAAACAGGAGGTACTCTCGGTTATCCGCCACGCCAATGTCCGTCTCGGAGAACTCTCGTCAGAGGCCATCATGGACAGGGTGCTGGACACGGCCTATGACCTGGGTGCGAATGTCTTGCTGTCATGTGTGGGAGACACGGCAAAAACGGCGGACCGGATGCAGAAGTGGCTCGACAAGATCCACGAGAAGAAATACCCCATGGGGTTTTTAGAGTCTGCACCTGCCAAGGGCTGGGAGAAAAGGATGCTCTCCCGTCAGGATGAGATCAGCGTGCTCTGTTCAAGGAACTACAGCCCCACAGGTACGCTGTTCAGGACCGGGATCGCACTGAAGCAGCCCCTGTTCACCTATAATACCTTTGAGTTCGGAAAGGCGGCGCAAAGGTTTAAAAAGGTTTTCGGCAGGATCATAGCGCAGATTACACAAAACGATGCCTTCAAGAATTATGCACAGATCCTTAAAAAACAGCCCACTACAATCCGGGAGATCGATGGCGAGGAGATCCTGGTGAACTACCCTCCCAACTTCCTTACCGTGACATCGCCCGACTACCTCATCTTCAGCTTCTATGAAGACAACGAATATGGCTTCATCTGTGCGTCGCTCATCCCCAATCTCAAGGCGCTTGGCCTGATTTTCCGTGACAGTGCCATGGTCGAGAAGGTCAGGGCGAATGGTCTGAAATATGAAGCTGTTACCAATGTCCCCGGTCTCTTCGGGGCCGACTGGATCGTAAGGGCACCCCAAGAGATCATAAAAAGGGGTGGGGCCATGTCCACGAGCTCCTGCACCACAAATGGCAACATTGTGGGAGACATCATCATGTTCCTGGCCCTGCACAGCTATTTTGACTTCTTCGCTGATACGACAAAAGATTACTATACGTGCACCGATACGGGGAAAAGGAGTAAGATCGAGGAGAAGATCGAAAAAAAGTTCTCCGAATTTAAGGGTTACCTCGAAGGAATAGTCTCCAACAGGGCCCGCATGATCAAGACGATCTTCACGTTCTATTACGACCAGGTATCCTTCATCAACACCGATATGCAGCACGGTCTTACCCGATCAGAATCTCCTGAGGTCCTGGATTACCTGAGAGAGACTTCTTCCGGTTCCCAGACCGAGGTCCCCAAGTTTCTCTCTTTACCGAGCCGAGAGCAGGAATATCTTAAGGGTCTCAAGGCTCTACTCGAGGACCAGATTGCCGTGGAAAAGCACGAGCAAGAAAAGGCAGGCCTGGCTGAACAGCTGAAAAATATAGATTCAAGTATCAAGACAATCGACAATAGTATTAACATTGTTGCCATACTTGAACACGTAGAGGGCAATTAGGGGCTTGACACCTCAATTTCGTTTGGACTATGAACCCTGACAAGGGCCCATAGCTCAATTGGTAGAGCCACCGGCTCATAACCGGTAGGTCCCTGGTTCGATTCCAGGTGGGCCCATAACTGGGCCAAGGAAGTAAGGGTGAGAACGGGTAACGTACATGACAGATGTTTAACGCAAAATCTCGACAAGGCAGTACAAAGGGGTGCTCATAAGCAGCATCCCTTTTTTATTCATTTATGATGATGCTTAAAGACGTGATGGCAGTGCTTGATACCATAGCCCCCTTCGAGGGTGCCCAGGAGTGGGACAATGTGGGCCTCATGGTGGGCGACTTAGGTAGCCCGATCAACTCGGTACTGGTGGCACTTGATCCGTCTCTTGAGGTTATTCAAACGGCAAAGGAAGCGGGAATAGATCTCATACTCACCCACCATCCGCTTATTTTTCAGCCCATTATCCGCATCGATCTTCAGGATGTGCTGGCTAAAAAAATCGCGATGCTTATCCGAACCCAGATAAGCCTTATCAGCATGCACACCAATCTCGACAAGGCCCCGGGCGGTGTAGCCGACGAACTAGCCAAAAGGCTTGCCCTAAACGATGTAAGGCCCCACGGGTATATGCGTATAGGTTTCATCAACATACCAACTACTCTGAATGCGTGGATCACGGCGTTGTGCATGAAGGACGCACGTCTTATAGATACCGGTAGGGAGGTGTCCAAGGTTGCCGTGTGCCCGGGAAGCGGCATGGATTACTGGAGGCATGCCTTAAGTCACGGGTGCGACACCTTCGTAACCGGCGATGTCCGCTACCATGCCGGGCTGGACGCAAAGGAAGCGGGCATGAATGTGGTGGACTTGGGACATTTCGGCACGGAAGAGATCATTGTAATCCCCCTTGCAGAGAGGCTCAAACAGGAGCTGACGGGAGTAGCAGTCCACGCCCACCAGGGCAGGGATGTCTTCTCCCCCTATAACAACTAAGGAGAGCTGATATTGAAGGATTTACTAGAAGAGCTGATAGCATTACAGGAAGTGGAGATTGAGATATTCAAGGCGGAAGACGGTTTGCGGGAGCTTCCCAAGGAGGTCTCTGAGATCGAGAGCATTATAACAGCCAGGAAGAGGTCTCTGGATTCGGCAGATGAGGAGATTGCATCCTATGAGGAGAGGAAGGCCCCCCTGGAGGTGGAGCTTAAAGAGAACCAGGCGTTGCTTGATGCAGCGGACGCCAGGATAAAGCGGATCAAGACCAATAAGGAATATCTTGCCATGCAGCGTGAGATCGACCTTGCCAAGAAGCGGAAGGCCGATCTCGAGGAGCAGGTCCTTACCATCATGGAAAAGATCGAAAAAAAGACCTCTGAGCGGGAGCGGATAAGGGTCTCGTTCGAGACCGACAAGGTGATCCTGGACGAGAAGAAGGGAAAGCTCAACACACAGATGAAGGAGCTTAAGGCCGTTCTGGCCGAATACAAGGGCAAGGACGATCGTCTTCGCAAGATAGTGGACAAATCACTGCTATCGAGGTATGACCGTATCAAGCAGAGCAAGAAGGGCCTGGCCGTGGTGGAATGTTTTGAAGGGGTATGCAGGGGCTGCCACATGCACATCCAGCCTCAACTCTTCAACGAGCTCATTCGTGGCGACAGGCTGATCAACTGCCCGGCATGCCAGAGGATACTCTATGTGAAGGCCAAGGAAGAGTAGGAATAGGAAGGGCATAGGATTACTATGTAATGATATCAATACGGTATGGGTGGGTAACCGGCGACGGTTTCTCCTATACTCCACGAACCTGCACGACCCCCGCACGGTTACCAAAACGCACACGAAATAATTACCTTTAAAGTTTTAAAAAAATTATCCGTAAAGAGATAATGAAATGATAATTGCTGAACTATGCACGTTCATTCTACCGGGCCGCAGGGCGCCTAGGCTTATTTTATACATTAAGCGTATTCCACAAACCAAGGAGGAATGAGGCAATGTTAAAAATGTTCAGGTCAAACAAAAAAGGTTTTACATTAATCGAGTTGATGATCGTCGTGGCGATCATCGGTATCCTGGCGGCCATCGCAATCCCCATGTATTCCGGTTACACCAAGAGGGCCAAAGTATCGGAAATCACCAATGCAATGGGCGCAGTGTCAAATTCGGCCATGGAGATATACCACTCCAACCAGACCTTCCCAACTGCTGGAACCTTCAGCATAGCGGCGATTGCAAACACCTATGGTGTGACAGTTCCCGGCACCTATCTTAAGGGGGGTCTTACTAATGGTGCTACTGCAATTACTATTACTAAAGACGATGCTGCTGGACAATTTGTAATCCAAGCTAACATTGATGGTACGGTGATAGCACTCAATGGAGGACAAGCTGACACTAACATTATACTAACGACAACCATTGGACAGAAGGGTGTCTGGTCAGGTTCGGCCCAGACCCAGTACATCCCCAAGAACTAGAGATTACGAAATTTCACAGACTCGGGCCCGGGCTTTTGCCCGGGCCTTTTTTGTGTTCCAAAAAGGGGAAAATTGGGACAGCGCCAATTTATATTGATAAAATGATGTTCATTTCTTGACGGCATCTTGACGATATCTCTTTGCAGGGAATCCAGAGAAGGGTTGTCCGCAAAATGATCTTGTTCTGCCTCTTTAACAATTAATACAATGATATTATATAATTAGCTGAAGAAACAGTAAAAACAAAAGTCGCCAGGATATTCCGGGAAAGGGGCTGGTTACAAAAGAGCAGCCACATGTACGATAATGTAACAAAAACCATAAAAAATGAAACGCAACTGTTTGATAAATAACCAGGTAATAAAGTGGCCTGGTTTTTGCTTTTATTTATTAAAGTGCTGCATTGGAACTAATGGATTGGAGTTATGTTCATGAGGTATGTTCGAAATATCGGCGTTATTATCATAGTCGTTATATCTCTTTTCCCTCCTCTTTGCAACGCGGCTTCCCTTCTTATTACATGGAAAGCAGTTACCGACACGGATCTGGCCGGGTACATGGTGTACTACGGCACCCAATCGGGAACGTACGGGGCTGTTGCAGATGTGCAAACGGCCACGAGTTATCAGATAAGCAATGTTCAGAATGGATACACATACTATATTGCTGTGAGTTCGTATGACAACTCCGGGAACGAGTCGAGCCGATCAAATGAAGTAAGTGTTTATATTCCTGTCCCTGCGGCAGTCGTAGACACCACACCCCCGACAGGAAGCGTGGTGATCAACTCAGGGGCAGCGACTACTACGACCGATTTAGTGACTCTCACACTGAGCGCCAGCGATGCAGGCGGAACAGTGACAGGGATGAAGATCAGCAATGACGGGGTGAGCTACTCCAGCGAATTTGTCTATACCACCAGTTGCACGTGGACGCTTTCAAGCGGCTATGGGAATAAGACGGTGTATGTCCTCTTCAAGGATGCTGCAGGTAACTGGATGAAGTCGCCTGCCACTGCCACGATCCAGGTCGTAGACACCATACCCCCGACAGGAAGCGTGGTGATCAACTCAGGGGCAGCGACTACTACGACCGGTTTAGTGACTCTCACCCTGAGCGCCAGTGATGCAGGCGGAACAGTGACAGGGACGAAGATCAGCAATGACGGGGTGAGCTACTCCAGCGAATTTGTCTATACCACCAGTTGCACGTGGACGCTTTCAAGCGGCTATGGGAATAAGACGGTGTATGTCCTCTTCAAGGATGCTGCCGGTAACTGGATGAAGTCGCCTGCCACCGCCACGATCCAGGTCGTAGACACCATACCCCCGACAGGGAGCGTGGTGATCAACTCAGGGGCGGCGACTACTACGACCAGTGCAGTGACCCTAACCCCGAGCCCCGGCGATGCAGGTGGAACAGGGAGCGCAGCGACCAAGGACCAGTCGGGAACCTCCCTTATAAAACCGGAAATCATCTCTCCGGAAAACAATGCGGTCGAAGTCTCGCTGAGGCCTCTCCTGAAGACGACTGCTCTCGCCAAGAACTATATACTGACAGAGTGGGAGATCAGCAATGATAAAGGCGATGTACTTCTCGATCTAAAGAGCTCTACGCAACGTACCGAGTTGGTCGTTCCTGAGCTGATTCTTGACCCTGCGATGAAAAACTACTGCAGGGTGAAATTCTATGACGATCAAAACAATGCAACAGAATGGTCGGACCCGGTGGCATTCGAAACGGTGCAAATCGATCCAGAAGATCTTAATAAAAATGGCATACCGGATGATCAGGAACTGCCCTTAGGTGAAGCTGTGAGTTTAAATAAGACTGGGGTTTCAGACCGTGATCAGGATAATATGAAAGCCCTGGTTTCTGTTGTGGGAGAAGAAGACATAATCCTTACGGCATCGACAAACTGCAAGGCTATACGATATTTTAAATCAATTGATCCTACCTCGATCCAAGATTCTGCAGGGAAGCCAGGGGCTCTTCCCATAGGGCTGATCGATTTTAAGGTTGAGGTAGCCAACCCCGGTGATTTTGCCGAGGTGGTTATAACTCTATCCGACCCGGCCCCTCAAGGTGCAAAGTGGTATATGTATGATGAGACAAACGGGTGGAGGGTATACCCCCATGCCACATTCAGTGATGATCGCATGAAAGTGACTTTACAGTTGAAAGATGGAGATCCGGATTACGGAGATACGGATGGAGTTGCCAATGGGATTATCGTTGATCCAGGCGGTATTGGCGTAGGAGAGATTCAACAGGCAAATGCAGATAGTAGTGGTAGCGGAGTATGTTTCATAGCTACATCGAGTCATTGTTCTCCATTGCAGGATGTGTGGGATGTCATTATTCTATTGATACTCTTATTAATTTCAAACATTAGCGGGTACAGAAAGAATATTGTTGGATAAAGAATACACCTCGCCGGTATACCTTTTCCCGAATGCGATTAAACATGACTAGTTTAATAAAACCTTTTGTTATTACAGATATAATCAATAATAGTTGATATAAGTTATAATGGTTTATCGTATTATTAGTTATATCTGATTTAAGTTGATAATCAGAAAATAAGGTATCTCCTTATTAAAAAAAGGGGTTGCTGATATAGCATTGGTGCTAGAGGCATAACAAGAATCCTTACTCAAGGAGATAACCGTTGGATTCATCTAAGTCCTGTTCATCAGAAATAATCAATTGATTTTATGAGCATAATTGTCACCACGGGACAAAGGCAACATGAGATTAACTCTATATAAATATAATATAACATAAATTAATTATATGTGTTTCCTCTCTCTGTGTAAAATGATCATTGTTGACGGGGCATCCTCTTCGGGTGGATTACAGCAAGCTATTGTGAACCCTGTTGCTTAATGTCGGGGTTCCGGCCTTGCACGTTTAGCATGAGCCCCTGCATGCCGGGCGAACCGAGCGGTGAGGGCCAGCATGACGGTGATGCCTATTGTTTATAACTAATTGAAATACACGGCAATAAAATTATGTTTATGCATATCTGCGACTTAAGCTTCCTTGACAGTCACACCCCCAGCCCCTTTTCCAGCTCAATGGTCTTGGTGAGGGATTGGTTCATTTCGTGGCGCTTGAGCGCCAGTTCGAAGAGCTTTGTGATCAGGGTCGTGTACGGTATGCCTGTCGCCTCCCAGAGCTTGGGGTACATGGAGATACTGGTGAACCCGGGGATGGTGTTGATCTCGTTCAGGTAGAACAAATCGTGTGATACGAGAAAATCAATGCGGGCCATGCCTGAGCCGCCGATGGCCACAAAGGCGTCCACGGCCGCGAATTGCATCTCCTCGCTCATGGCCTTGCCGATCTTCGCAGGGATGATGAGCTCGCTCGCGCCGTCCACATACTTGGCCTTGAAGTCATAGAACTCGTTGCTGGGGACAACCTGGCCCGGGACGGATGCCTTGGGCTCATTGTTACCCAGGACAGCGATCTCAACCTCGAGCGGCTTATCCACCGCCTGCTCCACCACGACCTTGGTGGAAAAGTTCAAGGCATAATCGAGGCCCTTGATGACACCCTCCAGATCAACAGCCTTACTCACACCAATGCTCGATCCCATGGTGGCGGGCTTGATGAACAGGGGAACTTGCAGTGTGTTCTCTATCTCCTTGAGGACCTCATCCCGGTCGGTATCCCACATCCACCTGGATACGCATGTCCCTTTCACTACCGGGAGGCCATGCTGCGCCAGCACGCGCTTGGTCATGTCCTTGTCCATGGCAATGGCGGATGCCATGGTGTCGCACCCCACACAGGCGATCCCGGCAAGCTCGAAAAGCCCCTGGATGGTGCCGTCTTCGCCTCGGGGGCCGTGGAGTACCGGGAACACGACGTCCACAGGGGTAACCTTGCCGGAATCCGGATGAAAGAAGCCTTTCTTATCAGGGTCCATAGAGGGGATGACCGGCCCTGCTTTTGTAATATTGCCGCTCCGCAGGCTGTCAAAAGCGCCTTCCCCAAGGAGCCACCTGCCGGTCTTGTCTATGCCGACATAAACCGGATCGAACCGGTCCTTATCAATGCTGCGGGCAATGGAGCCCGCTGAGACGATGGAGACTTCGTGCTCGGTGGATACACCGCCGAAGATAATGGCGACCTTGATCTTGGCTTTCAAAGGATGCAACCTCCCTTTACGCACCATATTTGGTGAGCTTGTCGGCATGAGCCAGGGCCAGGGGCATAAGGTCCACATGGCGTATATGCCCAAGGCCGCCTGCCATGCATGGGCGCTCACCGAACTCCTCCACCGCATCTTTGCGTATGTTGTTTGCATACAGGAGCACGGGCAGCTCGTGCCAGGAGTGCGACTTTAGGGCAGCCGGCGTGGAATGGTCGCCGGATATAAGCACGACATCCGGCTTCAGGGACATTATCTCAGGCATGAGGATATCCACCTCCTCGATGACCTTGACCTTGGCATCGAAGTTGCCATCTTCGCCTGATGAGTCGGTCTTCTTCACGTGGAAGAAAAAGAAGTCGTACTTTGCCCAGGAATCCTTCAATATCGCAACCTCGGTGGCCAGTGTCTCGCCGGCATCCAGCACATCCATACCCACCAGGCGGGCAAGGCCTTTGTACATGGGGTATGTGGCAATGGCACATGACTTGAGCCCGTAGACCTCCTTGTAGGATGGCAGCCCCGGGTCCTTGGCAATGCCCCGCAGGGTGCACCCGTTGGCAGGCTTCTCGTCACGAAGCATGGCAAAGGCCTTTTCGATCCAGGCATTCAAAAGCTGCGCGCTCTTCTTTGCACCCGCGTGCAGGGGCTCCACCATCAGCGGCTTCAGACCTGTCTTCTGGGGGTCTGTCTCGCTTAAGCCTTCCTCCAGCCCTTCTCCTTCGAGAATGAGGGCGAACCGGTAGTCCTTTACGGGCTCCACAATAACCTTGACCCCTTCCAACGTAATCACCTTGAGTTTGTTCACGAGCTGTGCGCACTTCTCAGTGGGGATCCTGCCCGCCCTCCGGTCAGTGATTACCCCGCTGGCCGGATCAAGGGTGCAGAAGTTGCCGCGTGCAGCCAGGCTCTTAGGGGTTAACGTCAGCCCGATGCCCAGGGCCTCGAGAACACCCCTGCCGATGGCGTACTCCAGGGGATCATAGCCGAACAGACCAAGGTGGCCGGGTCCGCTGCCCGGGGTGATGCCGACGCCCACCGGTGTGGAGAGCCCGCAGATGGATTCCTTGCAGAGCTTGTCCATATTCGGGGTCCGGGCGGCCTCCAGCTCGGTTTTGCCGGACTCGTCCGGCAGGCCTCCGAGGCCGTCCAGCACGAGCATGAGGATCTTTTTGTCGGAAGGGACATGGAGTTCTTTCATCAGATCGATCTGTTTCATGCATCACTCCTTGGCATTGGGAAGAATAGGTACCAAAAAAGGTATAGATACCGAAGAAAAACATATACAGGCTTTACGGAAAAATCAAGCTCCGATCAGGTAATACCCTGCTCGAAGGCCTTTTCGATACATGCCCTGGCCCTGTCCATGGTCTTCTCCCTGCCCACGTTTTTGCACAGATGGTGGCCGAAGGTGAGATTCTTCGAAAGCCAGAACAATGCGGTCTTGAACCTTTTAAGGGCCACATCAGGGGTGAAATGGACCATGAGGAGCCGGTGCAGTTCGAGCATCACGTCCATGAGCGCCGGGGGGTCCTGAGGCTTGGCACCGGCAATCAGCGCCTTGATATCCCTGAAGATCCAGGGCCGGATCAGGGCCTGCCTGCCGATCATCACCCCGTCGCAGCAGGTTGCGGAAAACATATCCAGGGCATCTTGAGCTGTCTGGACGTCGCCATTACCCACAACCGGGACCCTTACATGGTCTTTCAATGCGCCGATATATTCCCACTTGGCCCTGCGCGACATGCCGTCTTCTACGGTGCGGGCATGGAGAACGATGAAGTCAACCCCGGACTCCACCAGCATGGAGGCGAACTCCCGCATGGCCCATACATCCGGGCTGTGGCCGATCCTCATCTTGACGGACAGGGAGTGCTTTACCACCTTCCTCACCGCGGTAACCACTTCCTGCGCCAAGGACGGGTCCTTCATGAGCCCGGCTCCCCAGCCATGACAGGTGACCTTCTTGAGCCAGCATCCCATGTTGATATCGATGCCGAAGGGCTCGAAACTATCGAGCCTGGCGGCAGACTCCTGCATCTTTTCAGGGTCATTACCCACGATCTGGAAGATGAGGTCGTCAAGCCTGCTCCATTTCAGGTAACCCGATCCCCCGGGCTTTTCAACAGGCACGATGCGGGCATTGAGCATCTCGGAACAGAGAAGGTCACAGCCGGTAAACGATCGTATGAGATCCAGGTAGGCCACATGGCTCAAGTCCACCATGGGCGCCATGAAGAGCGCGTTCTTGGGGATAAGCGGCATTCGCTTTTACGATGCCTTGGGGTTCCTTAGTATCACCAACGCATCCACGGCAATGGGCATGTCATCGTGGATGATCATGGGATTTATGTCGATCTCTGCCACCTCTTCTACCTCGAGCCCTATCCTGCCCAGGTTGATGAGTGCCTTGGCAAGCACATCCCTGTTCACTGCAGGCTTGCCCCTGAAGGCGTCCAGGAGCTTCCTTGCCCTGATCTCGTCCATCATCTCCAGGGCGTCACGCATCTCTAAGGGAGCGACCCTGAAGGTGACATCCTTTAAGACCTCGGTGAAGATTCCGCCAAGGCCGAACATTACGCAGGGGCCGAACTGGGGGTCACGGATAAGCCCTGCCACAAGCTCGCGCTCACCCTTGACCATCTGCTGGACAAGGATGCCGTCAAGCTGGCCCATACCGCGCTCTGTGAGGACCGCATACGCCTTCTCCAGCGCCTGATCGCTATCAATGCCGAGCTCGATGAGCTTATGCTCGGTCTTGTGGGTGAGCGTACGGGAAGATCCCTTGAGCACCACCGGATAGCCGATCTGTTTGGCAAACGAGAGGGCTTCCTTGATGCCGGTTGCAACGAACTCCTTGGTAACCGGGATGGAATATGCGTCCAGGAGGCGCTTGGATTCATATTCGTTGAGCGCCTTGTCGCCCCTTTTCAGTGCATCTTCAATGATTTTCATAGTATCTCCCTATCCTTGCTGTCAAAGACTTATGTATTACTAACAGAAAATACAATCCATGTGAATGGTTATCTGAGAACCGCCAATGACAATGGAGCACTCGCTATAGCCTGTTTCTCATAAAATACCTATTTATCCAATCAGTGAACACCTTGACGAAGAATTGCCCAGGGTATACGTAGCTTATCACGCACACAAGCTCCATGAGCGCATACACAAGGAAGGCGGGTTGAGGTAACATGAAGCTGGTTGTAACCGAGATCTTTTATTCCCTCCAGGGCGAAGGGCCTTTCATGGGTTTGCCTTCGGTCTTCATCCGCCTGGGCGGATGCATAGACCCCTTATGCCCATGGTGTGACACCGAATATGCCTGGCATGAATACAGCGAGATGGGAACCGACGAGATTATTGCAGAGGTGAACAGGTATGCCTGCAAGGATGTGGTAATCACCGGCGGGGAACCTTTCCTCCAATGGGAATTGGGGCTCAAAGATCTTCATAGCGAGCTTGTCGGAAGCGGATACCGCATATTCTATGAGACCAGCGGCAAGATTGACATCCCGGGTCTATTAGATGCAACCATTGTCATGAGTCCGAAAAATATCGCAGGACAGTGGCATCTCCCTTTAGGAAACATAGAAAAAGCCGATTATTTCAAATTTGTGGCAGATGATGCGGCAGCGCTTGGCGAGATCGACCGGTTTGTAAAGGACCATGCCATTGCCAAAGACCGTGTGTTTATGATGCCCCAGGGCAAGACCAGGGCCGAACAGCTCAAAAGGATGGCGACAATATTTTCCTTCTGCAGGAAACACGGCTACCGGATGACCCCACGGCTCCATGTGCTCATCTTTGATGATAAACGAGGTGTATGATGGATGATGCCGTGATCCTTCTCTCCGGCGGCATGGACTCGGGCGTGATGCTGGCCTGGGCAAGGCCCCGCTTCAGCCATTTACATGCCTTAAGCTTTGATTATGGTTCAAAGCATGCCGTAAAAGAGCTCATTATGGCTCAAAATCTTGCGGAAGTATACGGTGCCCGCTTCACAAAGGTGGAGCTGCCGTTTGTCAACACCCTGTTCTCTTCCAGCCTGTTGCAATCAGGAGAAGAGATCCCGGACGGACCCTACCGGACTGACTCCATTTCATCCACAGTGGTCCCCTTCAGGAACGGGATCATGCTGTCAGTCGCTATTGGCTATGCGGAAACCCATCAGATCTCTACCGTGCTCATTGCATCACATTCAGGAGACCATCCCATTTATCCTGACTGCACTGTTGAGTTCACCGAGGCCATGTCACAGACGGCAGCACTCGGCACCTTCACCAAGGTAAAGATCGAGGCCCCCTTTGCAGGGTTTGACAAGAGACGGATCGCAGGGATCGGCCGGGGGTTGAACTTTGATTTCACCCGGACCTGGTCCTGCTACAAGGGCCTTGAGCTGCACTGCGGAGCCTGCGCCACCTGCCTGGAGAGAAAATACGCCCTGGAGTATGAGGCCGGCCTTGACCCAACGAGGTACCTGGTATGAACCGGATACCGCTTGGCAGAAAAATCCCTCAGCCCAAGGGTCATGACCCTAAAGTGCTTTATCCCATACCAAGAAAGCCCTGCGAAATAAGGCTCTACGGGTATGACCTCTGGCGGTCTTACGAACTATCCTGGCTTAACAGCAAAGGCAAACCCCGGATAGGCATCCTCGAGATCGTCTATCCCACCCAAAGCAAGTGTATTGTGGAGTCGAAATCCCTCAAGCTCTACTTAGGCGGACTCTCATACGAGAATTTCGATTCGGCCAAAGGGATTGAAGAAATCATCCGGCATGACCTCGATCATATCCTGCTGCCCGAATGGATCTCGGTGCGCATCATTGAACAGGCCGGTTTTCCGCAGATGACATGTCAGCCTCATCCGGATGGCACCTGCCTGGACAACCAGGACGTTCAGATTCCTGGCTTCCAAAGGGACCCTGCCCTGCTCTCATGCGCACAAGGCTTATCTGAAGAGACACTCTACTCGGATTTGCTGAAGACCAACTGCCCTATCACAGGCCAGCCGGACTGGGGGAGTGTGGCCATATGCTACCAGGGAAGGACTATCGACCATGAAGCGCTGCTGAAATATATCTATTCCTATCGTGATCACGAAGGATTTGCAGAAGATGTTTGTGAACAGATATTTTTAGATATTATGGAGAGATGCAAGCCGGACACGTTAACCGTCAGGTGTTCTTATACGAGGCGAGGCGGAATCGATATAAACCCCTTCAGGAGCTCTCACCCAATCGACCCGGATAATATCGACAAGGCAAGGCTCATCCGCCAGTAATACCCCCCCTCTCAAAAGATTATCTTAAGTGGGATGACAAGGGAAAGATGGTTAGGTAAAAGAGTAACATCATGCGCTTCAATGCGGCGTGATTGATATCGTCCCTTTGATATCCGCCTTAAATCCCAACATCGCGAAATCGCCCAAGCTCGGTCCCGTCGTATCGTTCCCAACGCGAATGGCGCCGATGGTGAATTTGTTGATATTGATGGTCATATCGATCTGCTGTGTGCCGAGACCAAAAGACCCGAGACCCATCAATCCGAGACCCATCATCCCGAAACCAGGAACAGCGGCATTGGCCATTTGATTGGCCAGGTTTGTATTCGGGGGAGTGGAATTTCTTGAGGTCACGGAGCCTTGGATTGTTACATCGCTGAAATTAAAAAACCCATCCCCCATGTTGGGAATATACGAGTTGAACGTAGCGGTTGTATCCTCGGCAAACCCCGCCTGACCGATGACTTCGCTCAAATCGGCATCGGACAAAGCCACCATCTTGGCTAATCCTGCCTGCGGGAGCATGAGCATTGCGATTATACAGAGAGCAGCAAGTAGGGTTGTTCTGTTCATTGGAACTCCTTTCTGATGAGGTTCTCCAGGCGACCCGGCTGTCCACACTCCCTGTGGACCCGTGGCTTTCCGGCCCATGGTTACCCATGGTGTGGCTAGAGTGAGAAGTGCTGGTGAATCCTTTTCAGGCGACCCGGCTGTCCGAGCACTATTTCGGACCCGTGGTTTTCCGGCCCATGGTTACCCATGGTGTGGCTCTGAAGGAGGCGACCCGGCTGTCCACCCTCCGTTAGGCATGGACCCGTGGTTTTCCGTCCCACAGTTACCTGTGGTTTGGCTTGTGAAGGAGTGCGCGAGAGATCTCTCAAGGAGATCCCGGCGCGAGTTTTCCCTCGTTGTTTCTATTAAAAAGGTACGAGCGCTGCTTTAAGTTACTCTTTTACCCATGTGTGGCCTCTGGAGCCAAAGAGCACACATGGCTCTTTCATAAATTGTCAAAGAACACTTCAGGCATTAAGCCCTGCTATAATTTAACCTATCGAGCACAATGGCAAAAACATTAGCCCTGTTGTCTTAATAAACGCAGGGTTTCAGGTTCACCGGGAAAGTAAGCTGGGAAGAGCGTGTAAGGCCGCTGGATATAAGTGTGAAGAGTAGCATGGATTACAAAAAGGGAATTCCATTTGATAGGCTATCATACTTTCAGGCATGTTCCTTATGTTTAAGCTCTTTTGCCATTCGTTTTTCCTGTAGCGGATTACCCATCTCTTTCCAGAGCTCGAGTGATTTACCAAAGCACCGTTGCGCCTTTGATGACTTGCCGGCCGCCTTGAGGAGATTCCCCCATGAGGCAATGAGCCAGGCCTGATGGGGTTTCATCATGGATGAGCAAGCAAGGGCATATGCCCGTGATAGTGTTTTATGGGCAGTATCATATTGACCTTGGGAGGTGCATATCTCGGCAAATACCCTTAAGGCCCAGATGAGCTGGTCGACATTCCCCTTTTGCTCATTCCAGGTTATACTTTCCTGGGCAGCACTCAGTGCAGTGCTATAATCACCCAGGAGGCGGCATGCCTCAGCCAGTGCGTTCAGGGCATAGGGCACCCGGTTGGCAACACCATCCCTTAGGCCAGGAAGTGCATTATTGATGAGCTCCTTTGCCTCTTCAGGATTACCTTTTTCCAATGCAATCCATGCACGGTACAGGTCCTTTATCGAACCTGCACAGTGGATTTCTCCCCCCAGGGCATTGAATGCATCCAGATCGGCAGTGGCACCCTGTATGTTTCCGAAATACCGAGCGCGGAAATAGATGGAACCCTGAATCCTCAAATAGGAAAGCCCGCCTGCAATCATCCCTAGCTTCATCTCCCTCGAAGATACATCCTCAAAAACCCTACGGGCCTCTTCAAATCTTCCTTCAAGACAACATATATGGGCAAGCCATATGTCCGCCATGAGATCAATGTCCATATATGCACTGCTGAATCTCTTTGTTTCTCCATACCAAGATCGTGAACCCTCCAGATCACCCTTCCATACGCTTGCAGCCAACGTAGTCAGGACATTGACGGTATAAAGAAACCGGTCCGATGCGTCGAGGGTAGGTCTGGCATTATCAAGCAGGCGCAAGGCATCAAGGGGCTTGCCGAGAAAGGTGTAGGTATAGGCAAAGGCGGTATGTGCTGCGGCAATCAACACCGGATTATCACAGATGAGGTTTAAGGCAAAGTCATAGCACTCTTTTGCCTTATTAAAGAGACCCTTCTGGGAATAGAGGTTAATGAGCCGGATGGAGCAAAAGGCCTCTTCCTCATTAAGGCCCTTATTGCGGTAAATGCCCGCAAGACGCTCCAGGGCGATAATGGCCCGGCCCGGACTGAATATACGATAGCATCTCCAGATCCCTTCTTGTATAGCCACAAGCAGCTCTTCTGCGTCAGGCAACGTTTTGCCGGCCTTAAGATGTTGTTCTGCTGATAAAAAATGCGCCCCGGCCTCAACCCATGCCCCTGTTGCCTGGCAGTGTTTGCCGGCTTCCATATGGTAATACACCGCCTTCGAATGTTCCTGTGCCTTTCCGAAATGATGGGCAAGCTCTCCGGCATGATCCTTTAAACATAATCCGCAACTGTCTTCAATGGCCAGTGCGATCTTCTTGTGCAGCCTGATCCGCTCTTTCTTCAAGAGGGTCCTGCTTGCAACATCGCGGATAATCTCATGCTTGAAGATGTATTCGCCCTTACCGAGGGATTGGATGAAGCCATGTTTGACTGATTCACTTAAGCCCTCTTTCAAGACATCCTTCTCTGAGCACACCAAAACCAATAAGGCTTCAGTAAATATCCTTCCAATAAAGGCCGACTCCTGGAGTATCCTCTTGGAAGCGGCCCCCATATGATCAAGCCGCGAAGAGATGAGCCCGTACAGTGTCGTGGGCAGATCATCCAAAAGGACTATTTGGCCTTGATTGGTTAGATCCACCCCTTTTTCCAGGAGGTAGTTGGTCACCTCTTCAACAAAGAATGGGTTGCCTCCTGTTGCTTCAGCCAGAGAACTCACCGTCATATCAGGGACTAGGACAGCATTAAGCATATTTTTAAGCATCTCACCCACTTCAGCTTCACCGAGCTCCTGCAGGATCAGGCGGGCACCGGGAAAGGCGCTCGCCACTCCATGACGGTGCGTAAGGAGCAGCAGACAGGGACAGGACTTATCCCACCTATGGATAAGATATGTCAGAAGATCAAGCGTACTCTGGTCCGCCCAATGGATATCCTCAATGCAGAAGATTGTAGGCAGATTCAAGGCCGCAGAGCTGAGCAGCCACAACATGGCATCACTGCCTTTCACCTTGAGGATATCCGGAGATTCACCACCTTTGGTGGCAGCGCTATCCATGAAGAAGGCAAGGTGAGCAGCATACTCCCCGGACAGTCCATGCCGGGTTAAGGCCCGGGCAATATCATGGGTGTCGCTATGCATACTATCGAGCCCCAATAATGCCTGTACGAGTCTCGAAAAGGGAAAGTACGGCTTAGAGCTTGTATGATCGAAACAGGTTGCTGTTATGAATAGTACACCCTTATCAAGGGTTATCTTAAATTCTTCAATGAGCCTGCTCTTGCCGACACCTGCATCGCCGATGATGCAGGTTACGCAGCCTTTGCCTGATTGAAGATCCCTCGCCTTTGATAAAAGTATAGACAGCTCATGCTCGCGGCCCACCAGCGGCGAGGTGACCCCACCCACCCTGTGTAGTGCAAGGGGGATTTTTCTCTCCTGGATAACCTTGTATACGTGGATGGGCTTTCTGAATCCCTTGAGCAACTTTTTGCCCATCCATTCGAGATGAAAATACCGCATCGCATCGGATACAAGCGCCTCTCCGATGAGTATCTCTCCATCTGACGCCATGTCACACAGCCTGGAAGCTATGTTGATGGGCTTACCCAGCGTGCCGTGCGATGAGTGGCATGGATTGCCGGAATCAACAAGCACCTCGCCCGTGTTTATGCCCGTATGCATGTTCAAACGGATGTTACAGGTATTAAGCAGGGGCATATTCAACCCTCCCACGGTCTTGTGGATTTCCAGGGCGGCAAGGATGCCTCTTACAGGATCATCCTCCCGGGCCTTAGCATTGCCGAATATGGCAAGCACTGCATCACCGATATACTTTTCCACTATGCCGCCATAGCCCCTGATAACCCCGGTGATTTCGCTCAGGACTTTGCCCATGAACGCACTGAGGTCCTCATGGTCGAGCCTTTCGGACAGCAGGCTGTATCCGCTTAAATCCGTACAGACAATGGTAACAAAGCGATATTCAGGGACAGGTTCACCCTGAGAAAGGCAAGAGCCGCACCGGGAGCAGTACCGGTCGGATGAATCAACACTCGCGCCGCATACCGTACAATCTTTCATAGGTTCCCTCCTTCTCACGCAGGTTAAACATGCACAACGATGAAGGTTTCTGTTCAGGAGGGGTGGTATTTGAATTCAAATTGACCATCAGGTCAAAATCACACATAATAACTCAAATATACCTAATACTCCTCGCCGAGGCCATTCAATAGAGAAATCTTGATCGGAAGAGCATATAGTGATACGAAAGTGAGGAAAGGCTTATAAATTATAGGGGAAGATCTTTATGGACATCAAAATCACAAAATGTTCACCGGACAAGCTGAAGGCAAAACCGGCAGATGAATCCAAACTGGGCTTCGGCCAGATCTTCACGGATCATATGTTTACGGTAAAATATAAGGACGGCAAGGGTTGGCATGAACCCGTCATCGGCCCTTACGGTCCGATCATCCTTGACCCCACGGCCATGAGTCTCCACTATGGCCAAGAAATCTTTGAAGGGCTGAAGGCCTATCATGGAAAGGACGGGAGTATCTACCTGTTCCGGCCAATGGAAAACATCAAACGGATGAATGCCTCGGCAGAGCGCCTGTGCATGGCCACAATCGATCCGGAGCTGTTTATGGAGGCCATGAAAAAACTTGTCCTTCTGGAACAGGACTGGATCCCTCGCGGCGCCGGAACATCCCTGTATATCCGCCCGACCATGATCGCCACGGAGCCGGCCCTGGGTGTCCACCCGGCAAATCAGTATCTTTTCTTCATCATTGTCGGTCCTGTCGGGGCTTACTATCCTGAAGGGTTTTCTCCGACGAAGATCTACGTCAGCGAGGATTATGTCAGGGCAGTTCGCGGCGGTGTCGGAAACTGCAAAAATGCGGGGAATTATGCGGCCAGCCTCTACGCCAGCCAGAAGGCCAAGGAAATGGGGTATACGCAGGTCCTTTGGCTGGATGCCATTGAGCGGAAATATGTAGAAGAGGTGGGGACGAGCAATGCCTTCTTCGTGATCGGCGATGAACTTGTTACACCTCCGCTCTCAGGTTCGATTCTCCCCGGTGTCACACGGGATTCCGTCATCCAGTTGGCGCGGAGCTGGGGCGTGAAGGTGACGGAACGGGCACCGTCCATGAGTGAGATTGTTTCCGGGATTGCTGATAAGTCAGTGAAAGAGGCGTTTGCCTCAGGTACGGCGGCCATTGTCTCTCCTATCGGCCAGATCTTTTATCAGGGGAAAGAGCACGTCATCAACGGCGGCAAGACAGGGGCCCTGACGGAACGCTTGTATAACGAGATCTTACAGATCCAGTATGGAGAAAGGTCAGATCCCTTCGGCTGGCGCGTGAAGATATCGGACTGAACCCTTGAGGGTTATAAATTCCATTGATGGGGAATAATCCGAAGCACCTGGACTGGCTGGACTATCTATAAAATAAGAGGCCGGGGGAATAACCCCGGCCTCTTTCATTTGGGTTACAAGTTTCCTTGCCTGAATAAACCGCTTTGTATTGCTGCTTTAAAAAACCCTGATCATGATGAGAAAGGTAACAAGCAGAACAGCCAATGCGGTCTGGTGCTCGGTGTTTTCGATAGTCTGGGCAAATGACCACAAATGCTTGCTCCCATCGGGGTAGGGATCCAGCCGGGGCATGAAATAATCCACTGAACGTTTGTACTTGAAAAATTCTTCTCCGAACCTCTGTTCCAGCCTTCCCCACTCGATCTTCTGCTTCCTCGGCACATAGGAGATGAAGAATATGAGGCTGGCCAGGATCCATATGACCGCGTTCATGGCCATAATACACATCCCTGTGCCGATAATATAGCTACCGAGATACAGCGGGGACTGGAGGTACGCATAGGGCCCGGATGTGGTAAGCTCTTCATTCTTTCGAAGGTGGCCCGTGGCCCAGAACCTGAGTGCCTCACCGGCCAGGACAAGGATAAAACCCAAGAAACACGAGGCCCAAGAAGGGTCGGCAAATATCACAAGCAGGGCTATGGTCCCATAGAGAACCGCAGTTTTGCTTGTTACCTTCCTCAGTTTATGCTCCAAGTCCATGCTTCATACCTCCCCCTAATGCTAGACAACGCTATGTATCCGTTTCTTCCCCACCCCGTCAAGCCAAACCTGGATTATCCAATTTTTGGGAATTCACCCGCCCAAGAGAGGCTTTTTCGCCTGCTTCCTGATCTCTTTCTCATCGGCCCATTCGATAAGGCCTGACTGGATGTTCACAAGATTCAGCGTAAATTTATAATAGACATCCTTGACACGGCCGGCTGATTTTCTTATGGAGGCAAGCTCGCCGTAAAGGAAATAATCAGCACCCACCAGTTTGCCTATAGACTTGGCCGTCTTGGGGGCCACCATGCCGGAGCTCGCCTGGAATTCAAGCTGGTTAACCAGCTCGTCCTTCACCTCTGTGATGGCAGAGAACCTGACCTTGCCGGATTTGAGCAGCGTTACCTTTATCTTGTCGGTCACCGACTTGGTGTCAATGTGCTCATCCGTCTTGTTTCTCACGTTCTGGACATAGAAAACCGGCCTATTGCCGGAAGAGAGCACCGGGGTAGCCAGCAGCGAGTTCACCATCTTCTCGGCGATCATCTGCAGGTCCGTTGAGCCGAAATCCGCTGTGACCGTCTCCACTTGATCAGGGTTGCCGTACGTCACCTCCGGCGTGCTGGCGCAGCCCGTCAAGAGCATCACCAGAGCTGCAAGGCTGACGAAATACACTATTCTTTTCATATCTCTTTTCTCCTCCTGTTCGTCTCTCACGACCCCGTATCCGTTACAGGATGGGGGTTACGTACCATAAGTTTAAATCCTGCCGCATTTGCTCCGGGTGCCGCCGAACGAAATCCCTTTGACTCTTTACCGCCAAGCACTGCCGGCAGCCATGAAGTCATGTTCGAAAGCTCGTAACCGTGTGCATCATACCAGATAAAGCGGTACTCGAAGGACAAGTCCCTGTCGCTCTCATTTTTCAGAATAACCTGGGCTTCAAATGAGTTTGCTCCATCAAACGGCTTGATGCTCACATCACCATAGCTCAGGTTCCGTTCGAGGTATTTGTCGTTGATCTCGATCTGCCTCGCGCTTACCCCCATGGGGCCGGCCTGAACATTGAGGATATTGGGGGCTGTCCCTGCACAGGCAACCGCAAATAAGGTCAAAATAAAAAAGGATCTGTTGATTTTTCTCATAGAGTACCTCCTTATTTAGAATGATTTCGTATAGATGGCCAGCCGGATGGTCATCCTGGCCTTGAGATATGACCGCACTATCTGCTTGGTAAAGATAATGGGGAAGTCATCCAGCAGGTTCCTTGCCGCAACGGCATCAACATCAAAAACCGTGGATGTCTCCTCGCTCATCCTGGCCATTGTCTACATGGGGATAAATAATGATGGCCTTTTTTCAGAAAGCCACCCCAAGGCTTGCCGTGACCCCGCGTCGATAATCATAACCTAAACCAATATCGAAGGACTTTACCACATAACGCATACCGAGCATCCAGGTGCCGAAGTTATCAGTGCCTGAGCCGGTCCCGTCAGTGTTCTTTGTATCCTGGCTTGCATACCCGACGCCAATAACACCAAAGAACGCAGGCACGATCTCGGCGCCAAAGGAGGCATAGATCTCCTGCTCGGTTCCATCTTTGTATTTTCCCGTAAAGTTTGGTGATGGATGTTCGCCGGTCTGGGCTATGCTCGCTCCGATCCCGAGGCTGAAAGCCCCGCCATTGGGATGGTAAGGTGAAAGGAATATCCCGCCCAGCTCGAGCCCATAGCTTGAGGCATCAACCTTGCCTCCATCGCCATAATTTGCAAGGACATACCCCGCCCCATGTGAAATTACAGGAAGGACGGTAATTACAAGTGTTATGAGAATAATCTTCTTCATATCTTGACCTCCCGTGAAATCGTTTCTATTGTAAATATACATTAGTCACTGGGATTGGTTAAAATCAAGTTACTTTATGTTAATCCCGCATGGAAGGTTTTCAACTTATGTATGATGTGATCATTATCGGAGGCGGACCTGCAGGCCTTACTGCAGGTATCTATGCAACACGCTCGGATATGAAGACGCTGCTCATCCGCAGCGCCTACAAGACAAGCCTCATTACGACCACCGACCTCATCGAGAATTATCCCGGGTTTCCCGATGGAATCGGCGGTTTCGAGATCATTGAGCGCTTTACCCGGCAGGCCCTCAAGTTCGGCCTTGGAATCGTTGACGATGACATCATAGCTGTTGCAAAGACCGGGACAGAAGGCCACGATGCCTGGGAGGTAAGCACGTCGGGCTCTGTTTACCAGGCATTGTCTCTGATCATCTCCACCGGCACTGAATATGCGCACCTCAATGTACCTGGTGAGGCCGAGTTCACGGGCAGAGGGGTATCCTACTGCGCCACGTGCGATGGTCCTTTTTACCGCGATGGCCGGCTTATCGTGGTGGGCGGAGGAGACACCGCAGTGCAGGAGGCCCTCTATCTTACGAATTTTGCATCGAGTGTCATCATTGTCCACCGGAGAGACCGGCTCAGGGCCGCAGCTGTCCTTAAGGACCGGGCGTTTGCCAATGCCAAGATATCATTTGAATGGAATGCCGTTATCGAAGATATCACCGGAGACTCGGTGGTTAAAGCGGTCAGGCTCAAGGATGTCAAAGACCCCGGGAAGTTAAAGACCGTACCCATAGACGGGGTCTTCATCTTCACAGGCACTATCCCCAATACTGCAATGTTCAATGGCGTTGTGGATATGGATGCACATGGGTACATAAAGGTGGATGCACACATGAATACATCCGCCAAAGGGATATTCGCCGGAGGCGACTGTACCAGTAAGCTCTTGCGGCAGGTGGTGACAGCCTGCGGGGACGGTGCCACCGCGGCCTTTGCTGCATACGAGTATGTAAGTACACTCAAGGGTACATCGTACGAAGGGGCCAAGACCCCTTAAAGGAAAAAGGAGGAGATCATGCCGGAAGAAAAATTTGTGGATAACCCGGATACTGCCATTACCCTGACGGATAAGGATATCAACGAGGCAGTGGCCAAGTATCCTTTCATCGTGGTGGATTGCTGGGCTGAGTGGTGCGGCCCGTGCAAGATGCTGGGCCCCATCGTGGAGAACCTTGCAAAAAAGCATGCCGGGCAGATTGTCTTCGGAAAGCTGGATGTGGATAAAAACCCCGATACTGCCAAAAAATACGGCATCCGCTCTATTCCGAACCTCCTGGTCTTCAAGGATGGTCAGAAGGTGGGTGACATAGTAGGCGCCCTGCCCGAGCCAAAGCTCATTGAGCGCATCAATGCACTGAAAGGTTGAGCGGCGACCCTTTAAAAAAGCTTTTTACTGTCAAGCAGGATGGTGACAGGGCCATGGTTGATGATTGAAACGTCCATCATGGCCTGGAATTTTCCTGTCTCCACCTTGCCGGGAAAAAATTCTTTAACCTTTACGATAAGCCCTTCGAACTTCTCCCTGGCGGCTTGAGGCACTTCAGCACGCGAATAGGACGGCCTCCTGCCCTTCCTGGCATCCCCGTGCAGGGTGAACTGTGATATGAGCAGGATTTCCCCTCTCACATCCGAGACATCGAGGTTCATAACCCCGGTTTCATCATCGAATATCCTTATGCTGCAGATCTTCCGGGCAAGGTAATCAATGTCAATAGGCCCGTCTCCCGCCTCAATCCCCACCAGGCAGCACAGGCCCATGCCGATCCTCGACAACTCCTCCCCATCCACGGTTACGGATGCGCCCTTTACCCTCTGTATCACTGTCCGCATCTCTTATTACTTTTTTAAAATAGGCCCCCAAACGAGGGGGCCTATGAAGAACCTATTTAATGATGGTCATGGTCATTACCATGCCTTGCCGGTAGATGCTGATGCTCATCTTTATGCCCTTGAGGGTATCGACGATCTTCTTGAATTCCTCAAGGTTCCTGGTGGCCTTGTTGTTTACGGACAGGATGATATCTCCGGGCCTGAGGCCGGTCTTTGCCGCAGCTGAATTGTTCGCCACCTCGATGACGGCCACACCCTGGATATCGGGCTTGAGATCCAGAGTCTCTCTTGTGGCAGGGGTGAGGTCTGCAACAGAAGCGCCGGAGAGAAACTTGTTGTCCTGTATCGCTACCATGTGCTCAGGTATCTTGGCCTTTGCAAGGTCGCCGGCCACAACGGTAAAATTCTTTTCCTTCCCGTCCCGCAAGACCTTGACCTTCACTGAGGCGCCCGGCAGGACCTCGGATATCTGGAATCTCATGGAGGAGGTGTTCGTAACCGTCTTTCCATCAATACCAACAATGACATCTCCTTGCTTCAGACCGGCCTTTTCAGCTGGAGAGGTCTTCATAACCTCGGAGATGAGCGCCCCTCTGGCCGCGCTCAGACCAAGACCCTTGGCGAGCTCCGGTGTGATTTCCTGTACACTGACCCCAATCCAGCCTCGTACCACTTTGCCATATTTATCGATGCTCTTCTTGATGCTCATCACGAGGTCTATGGGGATTGCAAACCCTATACCCACACTTCCACCCGACTGGGAAAGGATGGCGGTATTTATACCGATGAGCTCGCCCCTCATGTTCACCAAGGCCCCACCGGAGTTGCCGGGATTGATGGCGGCATCCGTCTGGATGAAGTTTTCATAATCCGTTATGCCAAGGCCGGAGCGGCCGAGCGCGCTGATAATACCCATGGTGACGGTCTGCTCGAGACCAAAGGGGTTCCCTACTGCCAGGACAAAACTCCCGATGCGAAGCCTGGAAGAATCACCTATCTTTATGGCAGGCAGGCCTGTCTTGTTGATCTTGATGATGGCTACATCACTCTTGGGATCGGTCCCTACGATGGTGGCAGGCAATACGCTGGCATCTGAGAGCCTTACCTCAACCTTGTCAGCCCCGCCGACCACATGGTTGTTGGTCACGATATAACCATCGGATGAAATGATTACACCGGAACCCAGGGCGCGCTGGACTCGCTCATGCGGTATCCCGCCGCCGAAGAAGTCTCTGAAGAAAGGATCACTGAATATAGGAGACTGCTGGGTAACCGTCTTCATGGACGATATGTTCACGACCGAAGGCAGCACCTTGGCAGCTACATCGGCAAACCAATCGCCCTCATAGGGATTCGGTGCATCAGCTAATGAGATGCCTGAGAAACACACTATTAAGGCTATACATAATACACTAGTCTTTATCCTCGCCATTGATGTCCCTCCTTTTCCTGGAGGGGGACATAACACAGAAATCCGGTCTCATCAATCGATTTGCCCTTGTAAATTTCTCCAAAAATCCTGTAGTAACTTGATGCCATGGGCATAAACAGCACCCGCGGCTTTCATAGGGCTACCCCCATCGATCTTCTGAAGGAGCTCACCATCTGCGAATCTCTGGGCTCACTTAAGAGCCCATACATAAAGGCCTTTAATCTGGACAAGGCATATGGAGGGCTTCTGGGTGATTTTCTGGTGAAAATGGGCCTGCTCGATCCCTGTTCGGTTGTCCTTGAGATGGGCGGCGGTTACGGCAGCCTCATGCACGGCCTGCTGACCTCCCCGCATGGCCGGCTTATACAAAAGGCCTTCATGATGGACTTATCCATGATGCTGCTGAAAAAACAGCGTGAAAGGCTTGAAGAGTTTCATGACAAGGTCTCCTTCATCCAGGCCGATATCCACGAGCTCAAGGGGGCCAAAGGCCGCTTGGACCTTATCATCATAAATGAGGTCATCGGTGATCTTGATACGGCGACCGGCCTCGATCCTCACCATCTCCCCCTAGATGTAACACAGCTCATTACAGCCTATGGGCTCGAATTTCCACGTCAGGGGCCCTTCAACTTTAATATCGGGGTGCTACGGCTCTTGGAAACCATCTGCAGGCTCGGGGTGCCGGCATTCATCAGCGAGCATTCCTGTGACCCCATTATCCCTGGAGATATGCCCTACCTTACGGAAGGATTAGCGCTCGATTCCTTCCCCAGGGAGATCCCGCTCTATGCCCACAAAGAGTATACCATCCGGTTCTCGCATCTTATCAAGGTGGCCCGCTTCTTCGGCAGGACCATTGCCACCGGGTCGCTTTTAGATCTCCTGGGGATTAAAAACGCCGCAGCATTGAGGTTTATCTTTACCAGCCGTGCCTGTTCAACGGAAAAACAGGAGATCATCTTCGAATTCCTTGACCATGTGCGCGAATACCGGTGGCTCACTATTACCTGATAATCCCTTAACCGAGGTCTTAAGGATTGATTCGTCCCCCATGCACTTTAAGATTTACTCTGAATGAGATTTCAATTATAGCATCCATCTACCCGATATACCTTTAATCTATTTATTGAGGTCACACATGACACAGGAAAACAATTCGGACGACACCACCAAGACCATGGCAGAGCTCCTTGATTCCTACGGCTCTGAACAACGCGACACCATCCAGGTGGGAGACAGGATCAAGGGCAAGATCATTTCCATCGGAAGAGAGCATATTTTCGTGGACACCGGATACAAGATGGACGGTGTCATCGAGCGCTCGGAGTTTGTTGATGAGGACGGAAACCTGCCTTATGAGGTCGGCGACACCATCGATGCCTTTGTCATGTCCCGAAAGGGCGGCGAGATCAAGCTGAGCAAGGCCATCTCCGGCATCGGCGGTCTGACCATCTTACAGGATGCCCATGAAAAGGCAGTGCCCATCGAAGGGAAGGTGTTGGAGCAGGTCAAGGGAGGGTACCGTGTTGAGGTGGTAAAACGCAAGGCCTTCTGTCCCTTCAGCCAGATGGACCTGTTCCGTGTCGAAGATAATTCCATCCATATAGGCAAGACATACCTCTTCCTCATCACCGAGCTGGAGGAAGACGGCGATAATATTATCCTTTCCAGAAAGATCTTGCTGGAGCAGGAGCAAACCAAGATAAAAGAGGCCTTCTTCGACCGTATGGAGGTAGGCGCCGTGCTTGAGGGAACCGTGAACAGGCTCATGCCCTATGGCGCGCTTGTGGAATTGGCTGAGGGCATTGAGGGCATGGTTCACGTATCCGAGATGAGCTGGTCCAGGATACTCTCGCCCGAAGACATCCTGCACGCAGGCGAGAAGATCACGGTCAAGGTGCTCAGCATCGAGCAAGACCCGAAGTCCAGCCGCAAGAGGATATCGCTGTCCATGAAACAGGTGGGTGATGACCCCTGGGGCAGTGTGCTGAACCGCTTCAAGCCTGGGGAAAGGCTGCGGGCAAAGGTGACGCGAATCGCGGACTTTGGTGTGTTCGTGGAGATAGCACCGGGCATCGAGGGGCTCGTGCACATCAGCGAGATGAGCTACAAGAAACGCGTGAAAAAGCCCCAGGACATGGTCTCGGTGGGTGATGAAGTGGATGTGATGATCAAGGACATCTCGCCTGAATCCAAGCGGATCTCGCTTTCCATGAAAGAGGCCGAGGGTGACCCGTGGATCGCCCTGGCCGAGCGTTTTAAGATCGGCCAGGTGGCGGAAGGGACCCTGGAGCGCAAAGAAAAGTACGGGTACTTTGTCAACCTGGAGCCCGGCGTTACGGGCCTCATGCCCAAATCCAAGATCGCTGCCTCGTACGACGCCCAGGAGATCGAGAAGAAGCGGGAGGGTGAGACGATCACGGTGTGCGTCGAGGAGATGGACATCACCAACCGCAAGATCACCCTCGCCCCTGGCGACGCGCATGCAGGAGGCGACTGGAAGGGCTTTGCATCTGAATCCGGCAAGTCATTCGGCTCGCTTGGGGATAAGCTGAAATCGGCCCTCGATACCAAGGATAAGAAGAGAACGTAGGGATAGAGCCGCCGGCTGGCGGTTATAAGCTGAAGGGGCATACCTAAGAAAAAAGTTACATCGATCGGGACGAAAATTTCTATTCATGAGTCATTCCTCGGAGTCTTCGAATCCAGAGATAGTATCCAAATTTTGTTCAGGCATACCGAATAATCTTGATTGTTATTATGACTTGTATAATAGTAAGTTCATCAGTCAACTTACTATTGGAATAGCTATGGAGGCAAAAGGAAGATTCATCTCGCCGATCCGGAAGTCGCCGGCTATCCCTACGCTGGTGGCTGATCAGATTATCGACCTTATCAGCCGGGGCAAGCTCAAGCCGGGCGACAAGCTCCCCTCCGAGCACGAAATGACCGAGCGCTTCCGCATCAGCAGGATCTCGCTGCGGGAGGCCATGAAGCTTCTCGAAGCCAAAGGATACGTCGAGTCCCGGCACCGGAAAGGCAAGTATGTCAGGTCCTCTGCAGATGCGGGAAGGTCATCGCTCGAGGACCTCCTGCTTGTGGACCAGGAGAAGATCTGGGAACTGCTGTGCGTCCGCAGGATACTGGATTCCGAGGCAGCCCGCCTTGCCTGCCTGAACGCCTCACCGAAAGACCTCGCACAGCTCAAAAAAATATACGAGCGCGCGTTAGAAGTAGGAGAGGACGAGGTCCTCCACAATGTGGTCCTGGGGGGCAAGCTCTATATCGATTTTTTCAACGCCCTTTTGGAATCGACAAAGAATTCAATCTTTTTGCATATCCGCAAGTCAATGAACTCGCTGCTCATCGGCGCGTTGCCCTACACCAGGAAAAAGCTTTCAACCATCGAGGGAAGCTCGCGCACCATTGTCAGACAGCTCTATGCACTCTGCCAGGCCATTGAACGGCGTGATGCAGAGGCGGCGCGCCAGGCTACCGAGGAACATATAGATTATCTGAAACGATCGTTGAAAAAGGCATTATCGGTCTCCTGAATCAACCCTCCTGTTTAATATTGTCTTGGCGCCCACGGTATCGATGTACCTGAAGGGGCCGCCCGTGAACGGCGGAAATCCCAGGCCGAACACGGCGCCGATATCGCCGTCCCGTGCGCAGGAGAGGATCCCCTCCTGGAGGCAAAGCGCGGCCTCGTTGAGCATGGGGATGAGGATGCGGGTGGTATAAAACCCCGGGCAGTCCTTCACCACGATACAGGTCTTTCCCTGAGCGATACCGAACTCCAGGGCCGTTGCCTTGACCCAGTCCGCAGTCTTGTCCGTTGTGATGATCTCAAGGAGCGGCATCTTGGGCACGGGTGAGAAGTAGTGCATGCCGATTGGACATCGCGTTCGAAGCGGGTGATGGACCCGGACTTAGCCCTCTTGTCGAGCCCTTTATATACCTCCTTCATGCCCTTTGCCGCCGCGGCAAGGGAGATGTCTTTTATCAGGAGGGTTTCACAAAGACCTGTGGAGACGGATGCAATACCATGCCCCATGAGCCCCGCCCCAAGGTTACATCCAAGATAAACCTCCGGTACCGCTTGGAGACCTTGATGTCGGCATCCGAACAGCTCTCCACGCCGCCTGCTATCACAATATCCGCATTCCCGGTTTCGATGAGATTGGCCCCGTTGGTAAAGGCCATATTGGCGGATACGCATGCAAGGGTGCAGGTATGCGCAGGCACATTGATGGGCAGGCCTGCGCCGAGCGCCACCTCGTGCGCAACGTTCGTCATGGCGATGTCCTTGGCCACACACCCCATCAGGACATGATCGATATCGTGGGGCGAAACACCGGTCTTGGCCAGGAGACCCTTCACGGCAAAACTGCCGAGCTGCCAGGCCATGAGGTCATAATAACCGGTGCCGGACCTTTGGAACGGGACACGGCAGCCATCGATGACCACGACCCTGCGCACCGACTTATCTACCTTTTTTGCCATACTCCCTCCACGATCTCATATTCTTGTTGTTCATCCACTCCTCTGGCTACAGCCCGAGCTGCCTTGAAATGATGAGCAGCATGATCTCGGACGTGCCTGCATAGATGGTCTGGACCCGTGCGTCGCGGAACATGCGGGCGATGGGGTATTCCTCCATGTACCCATAGCCGCCGTGGAACTGGAGGCATTGTGTGACCACCCTGTTGAGCATCTCGCAGACCCAGTACTTGGCCATGGATGCCTTCTTGACATCTTTTCTGCCTTCTATGTGATCGATGAGCAGGCTCTCCACAAAGGTGCGACCCACCTCCACCTCGGTCGCCATCTTGGCGAGCTCGAAGGAGATGTACTGGAAGCGGCTGATGGGCCTGCCGAAGGCCTCACGCGTCTTGGTAAACTCGATGGTGAGGCGCAGCGCCTCTTCCGCCCCCACCTGTGAGCCCATGGCGCACACGAGCCGTTCCTGCTGGAGCTTGTCCATGAGGCAGTAGAACCCCTGGCCCTCGTTTCCCAGCAGGTTCGAGGCAGGGACGCGGCAGTCCACAAAGGCCATTTCAAGGGTGTCCTGGGAATGCAGCCCGAGCTTGTCGAGCTTCCTGCCCTTTTCGAAACCCGGCGTGCCGTCCTCCACCACGATGAGCGACATGCCCTCGTACGGGCTGGCGGCATTCAGGTTGGTCCGGGCGGCCACGATGACCAGGTCGCAGTTGATGCCGTTTGATATAAAGGTCTTCTGGCCGTTGATAACGTATGAATCGCCATCCTTGATCGCCGTGGTGCGGATGGCCGCCAGGTCGGAGCCCGTGCCCGGTTCGGTCATGGCGATGGCCGTGATGATATCGCCCGTGACGCAGCCAGGCAGCCATTTTTTCTTCTGTTCATCAGTACCGTAGGTGAAGATGTAGGGTACGACGATGTCCGAATGGAGCGGGAAGAAAAAGCCCCCGCAGCGGGTCCGTGCGAGCTCCTCGGTCAGGATAAAGGAATAGAGGAAGTCGACCCCGGAGCCGCCGTATTCCTCGGGCAGCCATGGGCAGAGGAAGCCCTGTTCTGCAAATTTCTTCCAGGCCTCCTTGGGGACGATCCCATCTATCTCCCATTGGTCCGCTTTCGGGGTGACCTCTTTTTCGAAATATCGCCTCACCGATTCCCGGAATATTTGATGTTCCTCGGTATAGTACTTGTCCAGCAATGACATGGCATCCTCCTTTAAGATCCTTTCCCCATCATTTCAGAACTGCAATGACTTCAGCTTGCCGTCCGCATAGAGCCGCCTGAGCTCACGCTTGTTGAATTTGCCTACACTTGTCTTGGGGAGCTCGGCCATGAAGATGAACTCATCCGGGATCCACCAGGCGGCCTTGACCTTGTCCTTGAGGAAATCCTTCAGTTCGTCGGCGGTAACGCTCTGGCCGGGTGCCATGGCGATACAGGCCAGAGGGCGCTCCTGCCATTTGGGGTGCGGTACGCCGATGATGGCGGCCTCCATGACCTTGGGATGGGCCATGATAAGGTTCTCGAGGTCCACCGAGGAGATCCACTCACCCGCGCTCTTGACCAGGTCCTTCTTCCGGTCAACGAGCCTTACATAGCCCTCCTCGTCAATGACACCGACGTCGCCGGTGTGGAACCAGCCGTCACCGAAGGTCTCCTTGGACCGCTCCGGGTCCTTGTAGTATTCGTTCGCGATCCACGGTCCGCGGAGCCAGATCTCGCCCCACTCCTTGCCGTCCATCTTCACCTCGGCTCCTAAGTCGTTCACGATCTTCATCTCGAGTCCGATCGCAATGAGCCCCACGCTCGTCTTGAGGTCGTAGAGCTTGTCCGCCGGCCAGTCCTTCATATAGCTCTTGGGTATGGCTGCTGTGGCGAGCGGCGTAGTCTCGGTCGAGCCGTAGGCCTGCTTGATGGGGAAGTTGTACTTCTCGGTCAGGTCTATCATGAGCTGCCTGGGTATGGCGGCGCCGCCGCTGGCAATGGTCCTGAGCGACGAGAAGTCGTGCCATCCGCCTTTTTCCAAATAGTCGTAGAGGAGCATCCAGATGGTGGGCACACCCGCGGTGAAGGTGACCTTCTCTTGGGCAATGGTGTGGCAGAGCTTCTCCATGTTGATCACCTCCCTGCCGGGAAGGACCTGCTTGCACCCTGCGCCAACCGCGGCAAAGGGCGCACACCAGGCATTGGCGTGGAACATGGGCACGATGTGCAGGATGCAGTCCGCCTCGCTTGCACCGAAGGTGATGGCCACGGCATAGGTGTGGAGTATGATGGCCCGGTGGGAGTACACCACGCCCTTGGGGTCGCCCGTGGTCGCCGAGGTGTAGCAGATCATGGCCGGGTCCCACTCGGAGAGGTCAACAGGGAAGTCGTACTCTTCCGGGAACTGGGCGATGAGCTCGTCATACATGATGAGGTTCTCTATGGAAGATGCCGGCTTCTTGCCCGTGTGCGAGAGCACCACGATGTGCCTGACGTTCTTGAGCTGGTCTTTTACCATCTCCACGAACATGAGCAGGTCTTCGTCCACGAAGATAACCTGGTCTTCCGCATGGTTGATGATGTAGACGAGGTGGTTCTGCGGGAGCCTGAAGTTCACGGTGTGCAATACCGCCCCGGTGCACGGCACGCCGAAGTAGAGCTCCAGGTGCCGGTGATCGTTGAGCGCCATGCTCGCAACCTTATCCCCTCGCTTGATGCCCAGCGACTTCAGGGCATGGGCGAGCTGGCACACCCTTTTGTAGTAGTCCCCATAGGTGTACCGGTGCACGCCTTCGGGGAATACGGAGACGACCTCTTTCTTTGGGAAATACCTGGCAGTCCTCATCAGAAACGTCCTGAGCAGAAGGGGTGTGTCCATCATGGCTAAAGCCTCCAATGCATTTTGTATTATTGTATTACAATACTAATATATGCAGAATTTTTCGTGACAAATCAAGCATGTTTTTCGGAGGAAGGTACCCGGGTAATTTCAAAGGGTCCCCCTTTTTAGAGACTATGCAGCAATGTCATTACGAGGGAGTGAAACGACCGCGGCAATCTCGTAACTTACTGATGTTGTATGAGATCGCCACGTCGCCTTTGGCTCCTCGCGATGACAGACGCGAGTTATGACACCGTCTCTTGGCAAGAGAGGTTGTGTAGTACTACACGGCTTATCACCCCGCGGCCCCACATCGGTGAGCACCCGCTGTATCCATGGAAGAAACTTTTATTGTTATTTCGAGCGTAGCACAGCAGGCGTGGCTCACTGTTATCCATGGAGGTAACTTGGCATAGACGTTGTTTCTTCAAGTCCCCCTCCTTTTTAAGGAAGGGGACAGGGGAGATTTTCTTCCACTATGCATAATGCGTGCTCAAATCCCTTCTATCCTCCCTTTACAAAAGGCAGCGACTTGGCGGCACGATCCAGCCGCAACCCCTTTTCTTTGACAACTCCACTCTCTTACTGGTAAAATACAGCCTTATCCTGTGCAGTACAGCATGAAATGGAATGACAACAGCCTGCCGCTTTTGAAGGAGAGCCCTATACAACTCCACGAATCCACCCTCCATACACGGAGTTTGGGTGATATCAGCCCATTCGGGCCAACGGTTTCTTTACGCGGTCTCGGGTCTCTTCAAGGCACAATCAGTATAGGATGAAATATGTAAGGCGAGTAAATGGCAAGATCATGGTCAAAGCGCATGGTCGAAGCAAAATAGTTTTTCCACATTTTGTGTCTATTAGTCCCTTATACCGAATTCTGTCATATTAAATATCAAAGAATTCGGTATAGTAATTGTTCGCCTCACAAGAAAGGATCAATTATGGAACCTCTAATTGTTTTCGCCGTCTTCGCGGCCCCCTTCGTTTTTCTTTTGCTTGTAAGTATGCCTTTGAGGTCATCTTTGAGATTACGCTTCAAGAAAAAGGATGGAATTCAAATCCCACCGACCTGTGTCATGACGGGCGAGCCGGCAACGGAATTCCACGCGCTTAGAGGATTCACAGGTAGCCCATGGCACATCGGAAAGATCGAAATTGGCCTGCCGTTCTCACAACATGGATGGAAGAAGTTTTCTGACGCATATCCATCATCACTCACCTTTTTTAAGGGCGGAATCAACGTTCTTGTAAAAGTTCCACTGTTTGGGCCATATTTCGCTATCTTCTTCTGGGTCCCATTTGCTGGGTTTCTTGCAGGCCTTTTCGCATTCGTTGAACTCCTATCAGGGAAGAAGCAATTGATTGTCCCAATTCGGTTGACGATCAAAAAAGAGCGTATCATAGGAATTCATCTTTACGGTGTCAGTCAGGCGTTCTTGACGAGTTTTCTCGAAGTCAATGGTGGTACATCTGCCTTCGCAGAACATGAGAAATCCTTGAAACGTTATTCAGTGCTTCGCACGACCATCATTGTCGCAGTTATCCTTTATGTGCTTGGCCTTGTCGTATTTCTATTACATGAAATTTGAAGGACAAGATTGGAGAAGATCGAGACGAACAAGACACTTCAGCGGATGGCTTAAAGCCACCGCTGACCTCATCGTTAGCTCTTGAATTAAAAATTGGTAAAAATTGGGGTCGGACCAAGCTAGCTATTTGATATCATGTTATTTATCAACAATAAGCAGCCCAAATAAGCCTTAAACCCTCCATTTTGACCATGAAATTGTATCTCTAAGCAAGGAAGGCATGCCGAGAGCGAATGGACATTACCTACCAGGTTATGTGTGGCACATCACACACCGCTGCCATAAGAAAGAATTCCTCTTAAAATTCTCCCATGTCAGGAAAAATTATCTTCAGTGGCTATTCGAGGCGAAGAAACGATATGGTCTTTCGATATTGAACTACATCATCACGTCGAATCACATTGGCTATTCGAGGCGAAGAAACGATATGGTCTTTCGATATTGAACTACATCATCACGTCGAATCACATTCATCTCTTGGTTATTGATACCGGCAAAGACGTTATCCCTAAGAGCCTGCAACTAACCGCGGGAAGAACCGGGCAGGAATACAATCAGAGGAAGAAACGTAAGGGGGCTTTCTGGGAAGACCGCTACCATGCCACAATTGTACAGACAAACGAGCACCTGTTGAGATGTATGACGTATAGAAACCTTTGCACAACCCGCAGGTGCTTAAACGCAGATCCGGAGCTGATATCTCGTGATAGTAGCAATTAACCAATTGATAATATTGATGATATATGGTAGTCTTTCCCTAGCAATTAACGAGCAGGGGGAGACGCCATGGGTTTTAAGGAATACGAGAAGAACATGAGCTTCCTGGATATGGAACTGAGCAAGACCTTGGGGACATCGAGGACACAGAGGGTTTTGAAGGAGATCCATGATCATATCAGATGGGAATCCATGGAGAGGATACTGCTCGAAGACTACCCTGTGGGGAAGTCTCCGGTAGGCAATGCAGCCTATCCACCCGTGATGCTTTTGAAGGCACTCCTTCTGCAGAAGTGGTTTGGGATCAGGAGCGATCCGGAGCTGGAGAACCAGATCAATGACCGGGTATCGTTCAAGGTGTTCATAGGGTTGCCGCTGGGTGATGCTTCACCTGACCACAGTGTAATCAGCCGGTTCCGAGACCGGGTGGGTGCCAAAGTGATGGAACGTGTCCATGCCAATCTCCTGGGGCAGCTTCAGAAGAAGGGATTCTCCATTGATGCAGGGCTTGCGGTAGATGCGAGACTGGTCCGGTCGGTATCTTCTCCAATAAGCAAGGACAAGCTTGAAGAGAAGAGACAGGAGCGGGAGCAGAGGAAACAGGATAAATCGAAGGAGCCCATGAAGTTTGGACGGGACCTTGAGTCTGACTGGACGAAGAGGAAAGAGGTTTCCTTCTATGGGATGAAGGAGCACGCATCAATAGATGTAAAGAGCGGGTTGGTGATGTCCACCCTGCTATCGAAGGCATCCGAGCATGATACGAACTATTTCCAGTATACAGTGATCAAGGGGATTCACACGAAGAAGCTACCGCCGAAGGTGTATGCGGATAAGGGTTATCATGGGCAAGCGAACCGTGAGTTTTTGCATATCAACGACATGGCGGACGGGATCATGCGCAAGGATGAGAGGAATGCGGTATTGACAGAGATGGAGATCGAGCGGAACAAGATGATCTCGAAGGTCAGATACAAGATTGAGCAGTATTTCGGAGTGACAGCGCTCCACCAGGGTGCGGGACAAGCCCGGTTCACCACCCTTGTTAAGGAGGGTTGGGATCGGCTCTGTCATGCCATTGCGTTCAACATCAAGAGATCATACCTCGCGGGGGTCAGTAAGACGGTTCCTGTTCCTGCAACCTAGGGACAGGTGTGTCCAGAGGATGAGAACTGCCACAGGGCAGAGGGCAAAAGGGGAAGATCAGGCACCAGAGACAGTTCAGATTCATGGATTTTGAATGAAAAATGAACCGAAAATATTTGATCCAAACCTAAACTTTGAATATGCAAAGGTCTATTGAAGTGAATTTTCTCAGGGTTTAATGCCCAATAATCATATCCGGCGAAACGGCTTAAGCCGCCAGCGATGCCTGGCGTTAGACAGCAGATGGTTGGGCCGATCTGAGCTGGCAGGAAGAGATCTGTGAACGAGTTCATCGCAAGCAGCACGGCACTCGCTACCTCGCATGCGAGCGGTTCATACTCGCCTCGATCCGGATCCGCTTATCGATGATCCCTGGGGGGAGCGTATCGTACCGGAATGGTTCCGGGAGGCGTTTCGCCAACTGGTGCTTGCCGAAATGGATTCGGATGCGCGTGCCAAAGCGCCGGCCTCGCCTGACTCGATTCTCGATGCTGCCCTGCGCGCCAATCCAGCATACGCGGGCGTCATCATCCGGGCGCGCTACACGGAAGATGCCCTGAGAGCGGCAGTGGAGAACGGTATCCGCCAGTATGTCATTATCGGCGCCGGATTCGACAGTTTCGCACTTCGTGGTCCCGCCTTTGCCCGAGAAGTAGATGTCTATGAAATCGACCATCCCGCAACACAGGGAATGAAATGTCAGCGACTGCGGGAATGCGGCCTCTCTCTCCCAGGATCGGTCCACTTCATCGAAGCTGACCTTGCCGAGGAAGAACTCGGAACAGCATTGGCCCGGTCGTCCTTTCGGTCGAATCATAGAGCCTTCTTCTCCTGGCTCGGCGTAACGGTGTACCTCACACGCGAGGCGAATCTTGCAACCCTGCGCGCAATCGCTACATGCGGAACTCCGGGAAGCGAACTGGTCTTCACATACATTGATGAACGCGAGTTCAATTCGGATTCCGACACGGGATCGTTTCGCGAGGTTCAGACAGCTACAGCGTCCGTGGGTGAACGATGGGTATCGGGATTCGATCCGACAAAGATCGCCGAGGACCTGCGACGGGCCGGCCTCATACTGGTGGAGGATCTGGAGGGAAATCAAATGGCAGAGCGCTATGGTAGAACCGGTGAGAATAGCTTGCGGCCTGCGGCTACGGCGCACATCGCTCGTGTGCGCATCCCCGGTTAATTCAAGTTACGCGCCGTCTGAAAATCCGGGGACATCATGCGGGGTCAATAAAACCCTGGATATGAGACGGTCGTTCGAATCGGCCGCATGCATCGACGTAGAGACAGTTACGGTTGAACAGATGAATTCCATCATTTCCGAGGCCCTCATCGACGGCAGGGGGATCTTCATGGATATGCTTCAGGAGGAGCTGGGAAAACGGCTCATCCATGTCCCCTTTACGGCGCATGACCTGATTGCCGAGATACAGGGAATACAATCGAGTGCGGCGATACCGTTGTCCTGAACGAGGGAGTTTCTCTCACATCTTGAAAAGACTGGATTCGAAGCTTCCGCGGGAATGACAATCTCGGACTTTTGCAATTGGCTCAAACGAATGGCAGGTATTATCAAACGGATTTCACAATTCTTATAAAACTGGCGCCGGGTATTCGGCAGTCGGTAAAGGAAGGCATATCATAAGCCAAATACCCGGCACCCGGGGCCGAGAAGGAAAATAGGCCTCAATAGTATTTCATGTCCGGCGGGTTACTCATCGCTTCACCCGCCCTGTATCCAAGAGAATCAGGGTCAGAATCCACCCCATGCATTTGGATTCTGACCTTTGAACCCCGAGAGCTGTCCCCTTTTTTACTCGTAAACCTTTTCATCCTCCGCATCGGCGTTTACCGCGTCGGCTTCAACGTCTCGCACGTCCTCTTTAACAATCGACTTGAAGTATTCCTTGTACCACTCGTTCTGGATGATGAGCTGCATGATCTCGTTAGAGCCCACCCAGATCATGGAGAGTCTGATGTCGCGCACGATCCTCTCCAGCGGGTAGACATTGGTGTAGCCGATGCCGCCGACCGTCTGCATACACTTGTTGGCGATCTCCCAGGCCGCCTCTGTCACGAATTTCTTGGCCTCGGAGACCAGACGCCGCACCCGGTTCGGGTGGACCTTGCCCGAATCCACTGCCAGGCAGGTGGAATAGACGAGCGAACGGGCTGCATCCAGCATCATGACGGAATCCGCCACCTTGAAGCCTACGGCCTCGAACATCTGTATGGGCAGCCCGAAGGCCTTGCGCTTGCTCGTATAACGCGTGGCGATCTCTATGGCCGGCCGAACCGAGCCGAGCGTCATGGCCGCAGTGCCGAGCCGCTCCGGGATCATCATGCGCACGAACACATCGAAACCTCCGTTGATGCCGTTCAACGCATAGCGCTCGGGTACGCGCACGTCCTTCAGCACGAGCCTGCCTGCACCGCCTCCCCGCACGCCCATGAGCCCATATAGGTATTTGCTCTCAACACCTTGTGTCCTCGGCACCATGAAGGCGGTCATGCGCTTGTGCGGCGGTGCATCCGGGTCGGTGGCCGCATAGACCAGAAACCAGTCGGCACCCTCTGCGCCCACGATAAAGCGCTTCTGGCCGTTTATGATCCAGTCGCTGCCGTCTTTCTTGGCTATTGTGGTGGCGCCGAAAAAGTCTGACCCGCCTCTTGGCTCGGTGAGCCCTTCCGCTGCAAAGGTCTCCCCCTTGAGCAATGGCACCACTATCGCCTGTTTCAGCTCGTCATTGCCGAAGAGCGTGATGGCCTCGCACACGATGTCCGCGCCCACACCCCACAGGCACGCGAGCGAGTAACTGGCAACACCCACTTCCTCGGCCACGATGGAGTCATCAACCCAGCTTAAGCCCCTGCCGCCGAGCTCTTTAGGGAGCCTGATGCCTAAGAGGTTCCTGCGCCCTGCCTCCTGCAGGTATTCGTGCGGGAACTGGATCTTCTCGGCATCCATGTCGAGGATGAGCTGCTTGGGGACCCATTTGGTGAATGCCCGGGCCTCGTCGCGCAGTTTTTTCTGTGCATCGGTCATGATATAGTCGAACATGGTTCTCTTCACCCCGTATAACGAATTGTTGTTTTATTATCCATTTTTGTTATATTTCTGTCAAGGCTTCCCTGCAGACCCCAAAATGGGCTTGCCTTTTAACGACCGGGGAACCTACATGGAACTCAACCCTTTGGAGATGCGGCCATGGGATTTAAAGAAATCGGAAGAAAGATTCAGCAGGCGCGTGAGGCAAGAGACTTGACCCAGGTGGAACTCGCACAGACACTGGGCATCACCCAGGCCGCCCTATCCAACTATGAGCTGGGAAAGCGCCGGCTCTACCTCCACCAAATCGAAGAGATCGCCCGGCTTCTGAACAAGGACCTGGAATACTTCATCGGCACCAATAATGAGGTCGTCCCTGAGCGCCCTCTTGACGCATCCTCGCTTCAGGATCGGATCATCCCCTGCATAAAGGCTATGGACGAAGGCGATCTCCGTGCCCTGACCCTATACCTCGACTTCCTGACATGGAGGAAAAAACATGGGTGAGCTAACCCCCAAACAGTACAAACTCATTGAACAGGCCCGTGCATTTGCCCGGGAATTGACTTACCATTTGGACGAAGAGGCCGGGAAGATAGAGCAGGCCCGCAGGCTCTTTTCCGCCTTTGCCGAGAAGGGCTACCATGCCCTTCTGATCCCCAAAAAGTATGGCGGCAAGGGACTTGATTATCTGAGCACCGGGATGATCTATGAGACCTTGGGCTGTGAGATCCCGGGCACCCTTTCCGGCCCACTGTCTTCGGTGCATTGCGCATTAATGATCGAAAGCGCCTGTCAGAATGCCTTTCATGAGCAGTGTCTGAGGGACATTGCCAAGGATTATGCCCCGCCGGGGTTCTGCCTGACCGAGGAGGCCGCAGGCTCCGACATTACCGCCATAAGCACTACGGCCATCAGGCAAGGTGATGGATATGTTGTTAACGGCACCAAGAGCATTGTTATCAACCATGCCATCGCGCGTATCTTCATCGTCTTTGCCACTTATCCGACAGGATCGGGCCGGGCTGCGTTGAATGCCTTTGTCGTGGGCGCGGACCTTCCTGGAATCACCTTAAGCGAGCCGTATGATACGTTAGGGTATGCGAGCGGGGTAATGGGGAGCGTATCCTTTAACAATGCTCGCATTCATAAAGATTGCCTCTTGGGCGAACAAGGCAGCGGCTATCTCCTCTTCATAGAAACCCTGGACAAGGGCAGGCCGCTGGTAGCTGCCTGCTGTGTAGGCGAGACCAGCCGTGCCCTTGATCTGATCATCCGCTATTCAAAGGACCGTATCCAGTTCGGCAAGCCCTTGAGCACCTTCCAGGGTGTCACCTTCACCTTGGCCGACCTTGCCACAAGGGCGCATGCGGCGAGGCTCATCTGCCGGGATGCCCTGGAGCGCATCGATGCGGGCAAGCCTTTCACCATGGAGGCATCCATGGCCAAGCTCTTTGCCTCTGAGGTTCTCTTCGATTGCGCATCCTTCGGCATGGATATCCTCGGACACAAGACCATCACCGCAAAAAGCGAGATCACCCGGATCTACCACGACGCCAGGCTCATGAAGGCCATCGACGGGACAGCGAACGTCCAGAGAATGATCATCGCCTCCCAGTTGTGATCGGGTGCATGAAGTGAACCTTTTAGATGGATATCAAAAAACTCAAAGGATGGACAGTCACTCGAAATGCCTATTCTTTATAGAGGCTTTTGATACCCTTTAGCTTGCTGCGGGGTAGTTCAGTTCAATGAAATAATTTGAACTTCCAGGCATGCATCAAGCCTTTTTCTTGGCCGCCTTCTTTTTCTTTGAAGGAGCCCGGTACGCCGCTGCGAGCGCATTCCTTGCCCATGCTGCGAGATCGTCACTGTCCTCCAGAACGTCAATGGGTACTTCATAGTAACTCATGACATATGATGTGTCGTCAAAAGGCCGGAAGGGTTCCATTCCGGCCTCTTCAAAATCGGACCGGTTCGTTTCATCCACCTTGAAGTACAGCGTATCATAGGCAATAAGGGCGAAGATGGTGCCGTCCAGGTAGAGGCCCGCCCCGCCGAACATCTTGCGGGAGGTGACCACCCCCAGGCCTCTCAACTGGTCGAGGACATAGCGCAGGAACTCATTATTCACTGACATGGATGTCTCCTGTATCAAAAACTTCATTCCTTTGCAGAATAACTACACCCTAAACAAGCGAGAAATCGAGCTGGCCGTTGGTCCTGTCCGCCCGAATGAGCCTTACCTGAACGATCTGCCCTATGGTCTGCCGCACTGACTGCGACCGCCTGCCCCTTCGTGAAGGCTCGCCTTGAAAGCTATCATTCCTCACCAGCCCGTCCACGGGCGGATCAATGACCTCGATGAACATGCCGTAGGGCATGATGCTCGTGATCACTGCATCGAACTCATCGCCGAGGCGCGACGCCATAAAGGCCGCAGCCTTGATCTTGAGCGCCTCCATCATTGCATCATCCGTGATCTTCTCCCGCTCGGTCACCTCCGGTGCCACCTTCTTGAGCTGTTTTAGGGTATGGTCCTGCTCCTTCCTGGTCATGCCCCTGGGGTCCAGCGCAGCCTTGACGAGCCGGTGTATCACCAGGTCCGGGTATCTCCTGATGGGTGAGGTAAAATGGAGGTAGCCCGTGCAGGCCAGCCCGAAATGGCCGAGGTCTTCGGGAGAATACTGGGCCCTTCTCAGCGACCTCAGGATGTTGGTGTTCACAAAACCCTCCAGGTCTTTCCCCTTGTAGGAATCGGAAATGGCCTGGAGCACCGTCGAGACACCCTGTGATGAAGTAGCCGCCTTCTTGAGCCGCGACAAGAGTGCGGATGAGAACCCTATCTCGCCTAAGGTCTCCACGAGTTCGAGGAGGTCTTCGGTCTTTGGAGGCTCGTGCACACGGAACAGCACGGGCATGCGGCGTTCCAGTAAAAACGTGCATACCGTCTGGTTCGCTAATAGCATGGCCTCCTCGATGAGCCTTTCTGCCGGTCCGTTCCTGGACCTCTTGATACCCTCCACCTTTCCTGTGCTGTCGGTCGTCATCTCCACCTTGGACATGTCAAAGTCCAGGCCGCCCCGCTTTCTTCTACGGTCCCGCAAGTGTATTGAGAGCTTATGGAGTTCGCCGAGCCGCCAGGCGATCTCGTCATCAAAGCCCTTTTCAGAGGCATTTCCCTCCAGGAACAGCCCCACCTCATCATAGGTGAGCCTTGCTCGGGACCTTATGACCGCTTCGAATACCTTATGAGAGACCACCTTGCCCCTGGGGCCCATCACGATCTCAACAGCCATGGCAAGCCTTTCCTTACCGGGCTTGAGGCTCATCACATCATTGCAGAGCACCTCTGGAAGCATGGGGATGGCGACCTCCGGGAAGTAGACACTAAACGATCTGGCCCTGGCCTCCATGTCGAGAGCCGTGCCCGGCCTCACTGCATGGGCAACATCTGCTATGGCGACAGTAAGCAGCCTTGTCCCGTCTTCAAGCCGCTCGATACCCACGGCATCATCGAAGTCGCGGGCATTGACGCCGTCGATGGTGAAGAGCACCCGGTCCCTGAGATCAGTTCGCAGCGATTGTTCTTTGTGCATATCGATACTGCCGGCCCGCGCGGCCTCGCCTTCCACCTCCTCGGGGAAACCCCAGGAAAGGCCGTATTTGACAGTCACCATCCTCAGGTCATCACCCACACCCTCGGGGATGGATAGTGACCTGTCCACCTTGGCCTCCAGGGTGCCCACCTTCCTGATGCCCTTGGAGGGGACGATTACAACCGTGACCATATCGCCGCTTCGTGCATCGCCCTCGGAGCCGAGCGGGATGATTATGGTGTAAGGCATCGGCCTTGCAGGCTCCAGGACACCGAACTTGCGCAGCCTCACATACCTTCCGCTTATGGTGCGCCTGGATTGATTGATGATGGATACGACCTTTCCCCTTAAGCCCTTGCGGTCGCGCCATGCGCTCACCTCTACAAGGTCTCCGTCAAGGGCGCCGTTCATGGCCTCAGGCGGAATGAAGACCCCGTCATCCAACCCCTTGGCATCCACAAAGGCGTATCCTTTGGGGTTCCATGTCAGTTTCCCGGTAATACCTTTTTTCGTTCTCTTATCCATAGGGTAAAATCCTACCATTGCGCATCCAGGCATGCAATGATAGAGCGTTAAAAGAGCCTTAAAACATGCAGAAGACGAAGACCATGGAGAAACAGCTCAAAAAAAAGCGCCCCTACGGTCCTGATGTGAACCTGGTCTACCAGGACGGGGCGGCCCTTGTGGAAAAGACGTATCGGGACAAGCCATGGTCAGTCAAGAAGGCCGGCTTGCTCATGGTGCGCTGGGAGACATATATCTATTCAAAATTAAAAGGCATCACCGGCATCCCTCGTGTCATACAGAGCCCGGATGCCTATACCATCACAACCACCTTCATGGGGGGGCATGACCTGAAAGACGCCGGCAGTAAGCCTGACGAGGCCTATTTCAAGAACCTGGAGGAACTCATCAAGACAGTCCATATAAAAGGCGTTGTACACCTGGACATGCGCAACCGCAGGAACTACGGCATGGACGATGAGGGCATGCCCTATCTTGTGGACTTTGCCACAAGCCTCTACACACCCCTTAAGGGGCCGTTGTGGAGGATGTTATGCAGGATCGACTGGATGGGATACCTGAAGGTCAAGGCCAGGCTTAACCCCATGCTCCTCTCCCGCCAGGAGAACATGCAGCACACCATGGGAAACGCGCTGAGCCGCCTGTGGTTTCCATCGAAGATTGTGCCCTTCTTAAGGGGCTTATTTCGCCGGTTCTCCCGGTGAGCCGCCAAGTTGACGCAGTGTGTCCTGTGCCTGTTTGATCTGGCGCTTAATGACCCTCACCCTGAGGTAATGGGAGGCCTGCCGGGGAAGCTCTATTGTCATGATGGGAACCATACCGGCCACAAAGAAGACCAGCATGAGTGTCCAGAGCTGGAGAGGCGCCATGATCCGGTAGCCTAGAAAAGAAAGGGTAAAACCCTGTATGTTGTTTACACAAAAGGTGATCACCACAAGCAACATCAGGATGGAAAACACGATTCTCATATACTGCATGGAATTCCTATACTCCCTCATAAATAGTGAAATCAATCTCAATAGTCACATGAAACGAATTCCCGGAATCCGGATACGTTCATACCCTTAATGAAAATGGTATTGATATTTTTAGCGGCCCCATATATATACCTCTGTTTGTGTCTATTGTTCACTTCCAGGCCAATAGAGGAGCCGTGAATGCCAAAGATACGTTCCTTCCGGGGAATCAGATACAACGCTGATCAGGTTGATCTGGCAAGTGCGGTATGCCCCCCCTATGACATCATAGCGCCCCCGCAAGTCGATGATTTTTATAACAAGAGCCCATATAACACCATAAGGCTCGTACTCGGCAAGCAGTTCCCCAAGGACAACAAGGACAACAACCGCTATACCAGGGCGCGGGACTTGTTCAGGCAATGGATAAAAGGTGGTGTCCTCATCCAGGATAAAAAACCTGCGCTGTACTACCATGAGCAGACCTACACCATCGGGGACAAGACCTCTACAAGAAGGGGCTTTATTGCATCGGTCCGCCTTGACGACGACGACAAGAAGAATATCCGGCCTCACGAGCATACAATAAAAAGCCCCAAGCTCGACCGGCTTCGCCTGATGAGTGAGGTGAGAACGAATTTCAGTTCAATCCTCGGCATCTATTCCGACTCGAAGAAGACCATTGAAACTCAGGTCAAGGCCAAGCTCGGACCTGCTGACATCGATTTCTCCACCAAAGAAGAGGCCCATAAGCTCTGGATCATCAATGATGCGTCAATAATAGAGAAGATGGCAAAAATGATGCAGAGCAAAAAGATCCTCATCGCAGACGGGCAGCACCGCTACGAGACCGCCAAGATCTATCGCGACCGTATGAGGGCTGTATCCGGCAAGCATGACGGAAATCAGAATTACGACTATATCCAGATGTACCTCACCAATATGGATGATGGTATCAAGATACTGCCTGTTCACCGCATCATCATCGACAGTATGGGTGTCGGTCTCGTGGATCTGGAATACCGGATCAAGGAAATCTTCAACATGGTGCCCTTTGACAACCGCAAGGCGTTTATCACGGCCTTGAACAAGAGCGGAAAGGGGAGCATCGGCCTGTATGTAAAAGGCATACCCAGATTTTACCTTCTGCAGCTTTCCCATGATACCGAGTTGGAAAAATATCTGCCGTCAGGCACCCATCCGCTTCTGAAGAATCATGACGTGACCATCCTCCATGAATGCATAATCGACCCCATTTTAGGCATCGGCACAAACCTGGAGAACAAGCGCATCATGTTCACGAACAAGGCCGATGAGGCTATTGACATGGTAGCAAAGGAACAGGCCGACATTACCTTTCTCCTCAACCCACCCACCATGGAAGATGTTTTGGAGGTCGCAGAGGCGGGCTTGAGGATGCCGCACAATTCAACCTATTTTTATCCCAAGACCCCCGCAGGCCTGGTCTTCCATTCCTTAGAATAAGGATCAATGCACGGGTCATTCCTGAAGGAATGGACAAGAGAGAAGCTTGACGAGATTAAATCTTCTATTTTTTAATTTTCTTGGTATTCTGGAAAAGGCACCGGCAGAGTTCATGGCCGGAATTATGGAGGAATTCCTACGGAGGTTACCACAGTGAGGAAAAATATTTTTATAATCATGATCGGTTTTTTCTTCTTGGGGGTATTCAGCGCACATGCATCCGATTACATGACGCTCGAAAACTCCATCACCATGGCCATCGAGCGTAACCCAGCCGTAAAGGCCCAGGACCAGGACGTCCTCGGGAAGGATATGGACAAGAAATCCCAGGTCGCCAAAATGCTCCCTTCGGTAGATCTTTCGTATGGGTACGTACGGCTGCAGGATGCCCAGACGATATCGTTGCCTCTTATCGGTGCAGTCCCGTTAAGTTCAACAGGTATATACAGTACCGATATTAAGGCGAAGCAGGTCCTATTCACCGGAGGGGCCTTGTACAACAGCTATCTCATTGCCCAAAATGATAAACTTTCTGCAGAGTTCGATCGTGAGAAATTCATAAGAGATCTCAAACTTCTCGTCATTGATACCTATTATGGTGTGATCAAGGCCAGACAGCAACGGGAGTTGGCCAAGAGCAACGTGGCGTCTGTCAAGAGCCACCTTGATGTGGCCAAGGCCTTTTTCAATCAGGGAATGATCCCGAAAAACGATCTGCTGGAGGCCCAGGTAAAATATGCACAAAGCGAGGAGCTGCTTATTACCGCTGAGAACGCAGTCAAGATCGCCGAGGCCAACCTGAACATCCTTTTGCAAAGAAACCTTATGGAGGAGGTAAACATCGACTCGGAGATACCGCTGACCAGCATTGACCTAACCTTTGATCAATCCCTTGCCGCCGCCATGGAAAGCAGGCAGGAAATCAGGACAGCAAAGCTTCAGGTAGAGAATTCCGCCAAGGGGATCAACCTGGCGAGATCTGCCTTCATGCCGAGTGTGGCCGCCACCTATGATTACGAGAGGCAGAGAGGTGAAGATCCCTCCATGACATATAATACATGGCAGGTAGGTATAGGCCTGACCTGGAACCTCTTTTCGGGGGGGTCAAGCTATTGGAATTACAACAAGTCCCAATACATGAATTCCAAAGCAGGTTTCCTGTTGGAAAGCCTGAAGAACCAGGTTACCCTTGAGGTCAAGAACTCGTGCCTCAATATTGAGGAAGCAACGGCCCGTTTGCAGGTGGCGGAAAAGACCATTGCGCAGGCAGAAGAGTTAGCCAGGATACAGAAAGACCGGTATAACCTCCAGGTGGCGACCACTACCGATGTGCTGGATGCACAGACCTTGCTGATTCAGGCGAAAAATAATTATTTAACCGCACGCGCCGATCATGCAAGGGCTATTGCAGCATTGCGCGCCTCCATGGGCACCCTCTAACCGGAATCTCTCCACCCTGAGGAGATAGTGCAAAACCCCCGGGATAATCTGGGGGTTTTCTTCTATTGAAAGATGCCGGCCTTGATAGTCCGCAAGCAAGTGTGCTAACCACTCCCCCATGACAAAACAGCACTCCTTAACGGCCGAGATATCAAAGGTGCTTGCGTGCCCGCCTTCGGAGCGTGGCAGGGGCATCATCGACTCGCCGTTTACCAAGCAGATCCTCGAACAACTGCCTCCGCAAGAAACATATTTAATAATCAAGGAGGCCTGGGGCTCGGATAGCCAGATCCTGCTCCAGTATGTGCCTCCCGAGGCGGTGTGCCACTTCATAGACCTTGACTGCTGGGATGGGGAGAATTTCTCCGTGGAAGCAGGCATGGAATGGCTTGTTGAGATCCATAATGCCTCTTTCGAGACGTTTATGCAGGCCCTTGAAACCATCGACCTGGAGATACTGGTGCTCCTCTTCCAGACTTATATCGAGGTAGTACACGTAAGGCCTTCTGACGAACAGATCCCCGATCTCATCGATGAAGGTTTCGAAAGCATCGATAATATGTACTATTACCGTATCGTCCTCGATGATGACCACACCCACTTCATCAAGGAAATGCTGAGTATCCTCTTTACCGGTTACCGGGACCTCTATTACGTTATCCTTGAAGGCGTCATGAACGAACTGAAGACCGGGATGGAGGAGACTACCTTCGAGCGGAGGTCTTTACGCCTTATGGAGATGGGCTTCCCCCAGCCGGACGAGGCCATTAGCATCTATCAGCATATAAGGCCGGAAAGGCTCCTTAATCAAGGCATCATAAAGGAAAAGACTCCAATCATTAACAAGCACCTGAACATGCTCCCCACGATATACCTGGAGCAGTTCTCCCAAAACAGGGGATTGCTCGTGACATCCCTTGAAAAGACCCCTTCCGAGACGAGAGAACGGTTTCTCTATGAAATGATCTATCTGGCCAATAAGATCATTATGGCTGATTTCAGGCCGCTCAATAACAGTAATGAGATCAAGCACAGCATGGAGAAGGCAAGCTCTCTTGCCACTTTAGGGTTAAGCATCGCCATGAAGGAAAAGGGGATGAGCGCAGAGAACGTCTTACGCGATATAAATGCCGAGACCCTGTTCTCCCTCGGGTATAACATGATCTACAAGCAGCAGCGAAGGCTCAGGCTGCTCCTCAATGATGTCGAAGTGTCCATGATCCCGGAAAGATTCAAGGGGTATGCAGAAGGGCTCCTTAAGAAAAGACCTCTCTTTAAGGACAAAGAGTATTCCCGCATGGAGGACCTCGAAGAGGTAACGCACTTCGTTGATAAGATCGAAACCATGTCCCGCATCATGTCTGCCCTGAAGTGGGAGAACCAGATACCGAACCTGGCCGGGACCAATACCGGGGCAAACCTCGATATGGAAACCGTCATCCTTACTTCAGTTGCGGTTAATGCCACCACGCAGCGCTCCGACTTCCGTCCATTGACCGCTGCAGAACTCACTACCTTCCTCTCTCAGGCAACCCGCCGCAAGGGCGGCATGCGTATCTCAGCACCCACGTTCATGAACGAACTGGAGACATACCTCTTAGGGCTCGACCGCACCCTGGACCCAGCCTTAATCGCAGATACCGCATCATCCCTTACGACCCGGATGGAAGACGAGATCGGCGGGCTGAAGGACCTGGGCCAACTCGATCCGAGGTTCATCTCCTGCTTTACCGTAAAGATCAAGGGCTGATAATTCTTTCTGCCTTATAAATTAGGGTTTTACATTCGAAGATGCTGTGAACCGTATGGTTTCTCTTAGACAGCAGCCCTTTATCAAACCTCGCCCTCAAGATGTTTTTTGAACTCTGCATCTATGATATGTACAGCGAAGATAAGCAGCTTAAATCGTTCGTCTTTCGTCTGCCCATGGTAATAACGGTAATAGATCTGCTGGAGAATAACGGCAATACGGAAGAACCCGAAGTAGAGGTAGAAATCGAAACTCTTTAGGGTGATGCCGGCCTTGTCCTCATATCGCTTGACCATCTCTTGGCGGGTGAGCGCGCCGGGCAGGTTGGTGGGCAGCATCCCTGCTAACTGGACTTCAGGCGGGTCATCGGCCTGAACCCAGTATCCGAGCGAGTTGCCCAGGTCCATGAGGGGGTCGCCGATGGTGGCCATCTCCCAGTCGAGCACGCCGATGATCTTGAGTGGGTTGTCAGGATCAAGCACTACATTGTCGAACTTGTAATCGTTGTGGATGATGGCAGGTTTCTTATAATCCGGGGGCATGTTGTCATGGAGCCACTGCATGACCTTCTCAAAGGTGGGGGCGTCCGGGGTCCATGCGGCCTTGTAGCGTTCCGACCACCCCTCGACCTGTCTCCGCACATACCCTTCGGGCCTGCCGAAGCTTTCGAGCCCGATAGTCTTGTAATCGATGGAGTGGAGCTCGTAATGGACATCCAGCAGATTTTCGCACAAGGTACGCATCTGAGCCGGGCTTAGTTCGAGCCCCTTGGGGAGCTTCTTCCTCAGGATGATACCGGGGATGCGCTCCATCACATAGAAGGGGCAGCCCATGACGGATTCATCTTCCTTATAGACCAGCGGCTTGGGACAATAGGGGAATACGGGATGTAAGGCGGTGAGAATCCGGTACTCCCTGCCCATGTCATGGGCGGTCTTGGCCTTGCGTCCGAAAGGCGGCCGCCTGAGCACGAGGTCCGTACCGCCGACCTTGATGAGGTAGGTGAGGTTCGAAAACCCGCTGGGGAACTGCTCAACCACGAGATCCCCGGATAACCCCGGGATAGCGTTCTTGAGGAAGTGCTCAACAACCTTGAGATCAAGCTCTTCGCCTTGTCTTACCTTCGTGGATTTGTCAATAAGATCCATGTAACCCCTCCTTCTCCTCACTGTTGAGGCACTGCAAGGTATGTCTCAACAAGGTCCACGACAAATGCGGCATACTTCTCTACTGAAACATTCCGTCTGGCATATTTCCATCTCTTGAGGTACCAGTCCTGAAGCATGGCCTTTATTACTGCGCCTGTGAGCTCCATATTGACGGCCTTGAAGACCCCCTTGTCACGGCCTTCCTTCATGATGTCGATGAGGAGCTTTTCCGTGGCAAGCTCCGCCTCGATGGCCTTTTTGTGCTCCTGCTTGGCAAGGTTCTTGGTCTCCATATAGGCAAAGTAGAACCACGGCTGCATGACCTCGCTGAGAAAGAGGTGGGACTGGATCACCCGTTTCAGTTTTAAGAGGGGGTCTTCTATGCCCTCGATCTGGTCCACCAACACCTTTATGACAACTGAAATCTGTCGCTGGATCATCTGCAGCAACTCTTCCTTGCTTGTAAAGTAGGTGTAGAGCGCCCCCATGCTCAAGCCGGCCTTGGCGCTCAGATCGCGCAGGCTCATGGCGGCAAAACCTTTTTCATTGCTCAAGGTCAGGGCTGCATCGAATATCTTCACGAGGTTCTTTACCGCCACCCCTTCCTTCTTGATCTTAATGCTCTCCCGGTTATCAAGGAAGAGCTCCCGGCACAGGTCCTCCATGGAGAGGCTCACGAGACCCTTGAATGTCTCGAATCTCAAATTACTATCCATAGGCTAGCGGGCCGTCCTGCCTTCATAGTCCCTTAGTATCCTCTTGGCTACGGACATCTTGTGGACCTCGTCCGCGCCGTCGTATATGCGGGCGGCCCTTTCGTGCCGGTAGAAGTAAGCAATGATGGTGTCATCCGTCATGCCCATGCCGCCGTGCACCTGCAGGGCCTTGTCGATGACCTCCTGCATGACGCCTGCCACAAAGAACTTGATGAACGATATGTCGTAGCGGGCGGCCTTGGCGCCAAGCGTCTCGATCTTCCAGGCCGCGTTCAAGGTCATGAGGCGGGCCGCCTGGATGTTGGCCGCGCACTCGGCGATCCAGGCCTGGATGATCTGCTTGGTGGCAAGCGTCTTGCGGTCGGGTTGAATGATGCGCGTGGAGGCCCTCACACACATGAGGTCAAAGACACGGTTGCAGATACCGATCCAGCGCATGCAGTGGTGGATTCGGCCGGGGCCGAGCCGCTCCTGGGCGATCATGAATCCGTACCCCTCCGGCCCTAAAAGATTGGTCTGGGGGACCCGGCATGACTGGAACAGGACCTCGCCGTGGGAGGCATAGTCGTCGCCCGAATGACCCATGACCGGGATGTTCCTCACCAGGTTGAAGCCTTTGGTGTCGGTAGGCACGATGATCATGCTCGCCTGCATGTAGGGCGGCGCTTCCGGGTTGGTATTTGCCATGACAATGGAAAAGGCCGAGCCATCGGCCGCGGTGGAGTACCACTTCTGGCCGTTGATGATGTAGTCGTTGCCGTCCTTGACCGCGGTGGTGTCCATCATCACGGGATTGGAACCGGGCATCTCCACTTCGGTCATGGAAAAGCAGCTCCGGATCTTGCCCTCGACCAGGGGCCTCAAGTACTTTTCCTTCTGCTCGGGCGAACCATGGAGGTGGAGGATCTCTATATTGCCGGCATCCGGGGCATGGCATCCAAAGACGAAGTGTCCCAGCGGGGATCTGCCGAGTGATTCCGAGATAAAGGCATGCTCCACGAGATTAAGACCCATGCCGCCGTACTCCCTGGGGTGGTTCGGGGCCCAGAGCTCCATCTTTTTTACCATGGTGCGTTTTTCTTCAATGACAGGGAGCATCTCCCTGAAGGTCTTGTGGAGAAACTCAGGCTCCAGCGGTATGAGTTCCTTTTCCACGAACTCGTCCATCATAGAGGTGATGGCCTTTATCTTATCCGGGACTTCAAAATCCATGGTCTCTCTCCTTTTTGTTGTAAGACGTTACCGATAGGTAATGAGGGCAGGGTCGCATGCGAGATCGAGATGGGCTATAGAATTGAACCCCGCCATGGTGATCCTTTCTTTATTATACATGTAACGTGATATGGACGTATTCACGATCTGCCAGTTCAACCGCATGGCGTGCCCGCCGGGGATGCCTAAGACATATGCAAGGGATGCGGCAATGGCCCCGCCTGAGGTAAAGACCGCAATAATCCTGCCGTTGCCGTGCCTGGCCATAATGGACCGCAGCGATTCCGCAACACGGGCCTTGAGCCCTTCCCATGTCTCTATCCCCGGGGTATCGAATTCCCCGGTGACCCACCTGAGCATGGCGGTCTCGAAGACCCGCTTGAAGGAGGCCTTGCTAGACATACATCCGGGCAAGCTCATCATGCAATGTCGGGTCGTCTAGTGCCATGGCCGGGAACATGGCCGTTACGATGGAGGTGGTGTCATACTCATTGAACCCGCCCATGAGCTCAAGACCGGGCAACTCTTTGCCACCGCTACGATAGGCAGCCAGGACCTCCTCGGCCGTGTCCTTCTGCCGTACCATGGTGCCCGAGTAGACGGCATCGGGCCGAAACCCCGTATCGAAGAGGTGCCGGGCCAGGATGCGGGCCTGCTGTTTTCCAAGGGGTGATAGGTTGTCATAGTCATTATGGCCGAAGGATGCCTGGCCGTGACGGATGAGATAGATCATACTCATGCAGTCATGATAACCAAGGGAGGGGGGTTTTGTCAAGCATTTAATGAGCGAGCGCTCGTTATTTTACTTGCACTTTTTCTCTTTCTGATCTATCTTCTATACGAGAAAACACAGGAGATATTAAGGGTGAAAATCCTCGTATGCGTTAAACAGGTCCCTGATTCCAGCGATACCCTTGCCATCGATGAACAGTCCGGCCGGATAGTATTCAAGCCCTCAACCGTGTTCAGGATGAACAGGTACGACGAGTTCGCCCTGGAAGAGGCACTTCTTATTAAGGAGAAGTTTCCAGGGACCTCGGTCCATGCGTTGTCTTTCGGTCCCGAGCGGGCCGGCGTAACTGTCCGCCGGGCCCTTGAGATGGGAGCCGACCATGGTATCCATTTGGTTTTTACGCCCGAGATTTATATAAGCCCCTTTATTACTGCATCGTTCATCGCTTCATATGCCCGAACCAGGGGCTATGATTTGATCATGGCCGGGGTCATGGCCGAGGACGATATGGCCTGCCAGACAGGCCAGCTTATTGCAGTATTATTGGATCTGCCTTATGCCACCTCGGTCATCAGTACGGATTTCCAGAAGGAGGGCGGCACTGTGATTGTGGATAGAGAGATTGAGGGCGGGCGCAGGCTTTCTGTCCGACTCGAGATGCCGGCCGCGCTCACCATTCAGTCAGGGATTAACACCCCCCGTTATCCATCTCTCTCGAATGTTATGAGGGCAAGGACCCAGCAGCAAGAGGTCATAAAAATTGAGACCCCTGAGTTGCCGGAGCAACGCGAAACCTGCTCAAATCTCCGCCTTCCTGATTCCTCGTCCTTAGGGACTTTCATAACGGGATCGCCTAGGGAAAAGGCCGGCAAGCTTCTGCAGATCCTTTGTGAGAAGGCATTTCTTCGTTAGCGGTATACCTATGGAAAAGAAGATCTTCATTATCAATGAATCGGATCAGGGAAATAGTACACAGGACACCTTCGAGCTTATCTCCTTTGCCAGGGAACTCTCATGCGTGCAATTGCCTACCATCATTCTCCTTGGCAGCCGCATTGAAGCACAGGCCAAGGAACTCTCCGAGAAGACCGGATGTGATACGATCGCCGTCACGGGTGGCCATCTTGGCCTCTTCAATGCCCAGGCATACTGCCATGCAATCATGGATATTCTTCCCCCAAAAACCCCCTTATGGGTGTGTCTGCCCCATACCTCCATGGGTTATGACCTTGCCCCCCTGCTCGCGGTCAAGCTGAATGCCGCCTGCATAACGGCAGTTGATGGCATACAGAGAGGGGCATTAAGCAGGTCTATCTATTCAGGCCGATTCACCATAGATATCATCCCTTGGACACCGACAGCGGTTGTCACGGTGGTCCCGGGGGCCTTCGAGTCTTTTGCACCGGGAATGCCCCTTCCCGGCTCAATAAGGATGGTTCAAGCCTCTTTTCCCGCCCTGAAATCAAAGACCCTTGGAATACAGGAACCCTTGCACCGTGACAGCACCTTGAAGGATGCCGAGGTGATCGTGTCTGCAGGTAGGGGAGTGGGGAAGAAAGAGAACATGGCACTTATCAAAGGGCTTGCAGCATTGTTCCCAAAGTCGGCAGTGGGGGCGTCTCGCCGGGTGTGCGATTCAGGCTGGCTTGAGTACCGGCACCAAGTCGGCACAACAGGCCAGACCGTTGCTCCCAAGCTGTACATCGCATGCGGGATTTCGGGCGCAATCCAGCATGTCTCGGGCATGAAAAAGGCCCAGAATATCATTGCCATCAATATCGACCCGAATGCAGCCATCTTCCATGTGGCACACATCTGCATTGTGGAGGACCTCGTTTCATTCATCCCAATTCTCATTGAGGAGATAAAGGGATTGGATTTGCTTTAACAGGAGTTTCGGGATCCCGGGCGGGATACGCAGCCGATAATCAAGCAGCCTTACATACACGTAAGGGCATCTTTTATTGCTACACCTATCTTCTGGAGGAGATAGGGTTTCTTGATATAAGACACAGCGCCGATACGCAGGGCCTCTTTCACCCTGTCGGTATCGGAATATCCGCTTGCAATAACAGCTTTCTGGCCGGGGTTCAGCTCAAGGACCCTCTTATAGGTTTCCAGGCCGTCGATCCCGGGACTCATGATCATATCAAGGACCAACAGATCGACTCCTTTACCCTTTAAATATTCCAGGGCCTCCTCGCCACTTGAAACCGTCTCCACATGATAACCGAGACGCTCAAGGATCTTCGTGGCGATCTCGCGCTGCTCTTTCACATCATCCACCACCAGGATCTTTTCCCCGTTCCCTTTGTATTCATCAATGGAGACCTGGACATCTTCCTGCACAATCTGTTCCTGGGTGGAAGGGAAATAGAGGGTAAAGGTGGAGCCGATCCCCGGCTCACTGGACACCTCCAGATAACCGTCATGATCCTTGACCGTTCCCCACACTACGGCCATTCCAAGACCGGTTCCGCTCCTGCCCATGGCCTTCTTGGTATAGAACGGCTCAAAGATACGCTGCCGGTCCGCTTTGCTCATCCCAGTCCCGGTATCGGCTATGACTAGGGTGATATAATTCCCCTCTTCGACGGCATCGTATCCCTGCAAGGGCTTATCGATGTATCTGTGTGTAGTTGATATCCTAATCATGCCGCCATCAGGCATGGATTCTACGGCATTAACCACCAGGTTCATAACGGTCTTGAACAGGTGTACCGGTGATCCCATGATGTTCATCAGATTGGATTCCAGGGAAGTTTCGATCTCTATACGCGGATTGATTGTCAAAATTCGTTCATGCTCAAGGCTGACCAGATATTCCGTGATGACCTGGTTCAGACTCACTACCTCTGAGATGGGTACCCCCCTTCTGGCCAAGGTCAGGAGGTCCTGAACTATGGAGGCTGCCTTTTCTCCGGACTTCTGGATGGTGACAAGGGGTTTCCTCATGGGGCTGTCATCGGGTATCTCCATCAGGAGAAGCTCGGGATAGCTTACAAGCCCTGAAAGGATGTTGTTCAGATCGTGCGCAACTCCTCCGGCCAAGAGGCCGATTGCCTCCATCTTCTGCGCCCTCTGGAGTTGGTCCTGAAGTTTCAGCCTTTCGCGCTCTGCAATCAGGCGCTCGGTGATATCCCGGGCAGAGCCTCGAACCCCCTTTGGGATTCCCCTTGCATCTCTGATGAGAGAGTTGCGATACTCGAAGATCCTCTCCCCGCTGCTTGTGATAACCCTTATGAGTCCTTCACTCCTTCCATGGTGAATGATCTCAGTAAGGTACTTATCAAAAAGCGCCTTATACTCGTCAGGGATCAGTGTCCTGATGTTCAATACTACTGGGATTTGATCGTCTTCGCTCACACCGAACGACTTTTTAAACCCCCCGTTCACTTCAATGAAATTCCCCTCCAAATCATGGGAGAACAGTGCGTCGGGTACATTTTTAAAGATGTCATGGAGCTTCTCTTCGCTCTCCCGGAGCGCATACTCCGCCTTGATTCGATCATCGATCTCGTGGCGTAATTTCTCGTTGGCCATCCCCAGGGCAAGATTTTTTTCCTTCAGGCGGATTTTAGCCTCCTGGAGGACCTTTGAGGTATAGGAAGCCATGAGTGCAATGACAAAGAGTAAGGCTGTCAGGAAACAGAGAATAAAGACAACTAGATGCCATGGATAGTTATACACGAAGATCATGTCCTGATGAGGTATATATCCAAAATGCTCCAGGGCAACCATAGTGCCGAAAGATAGCGAGCAGAAACCTGCCAGGATAAACGGATAGCGCATGGGGGCCTGTACCCCGACATAGAAGATCATTGCTGCATAGATCGGGGTGAGATAGGTGGACCTGAAACCACCGACAAAATAAATGAACCCGGTATACCCGAGTATCTCAAGGACATTGATAAGGAACGAAAACTGCTCATAGAGCACCTTTCGTCTGATGCGGCGAAGTATCGCAAGCATGGGGATATTCATTAAGATGATGTAGGCATTAACAATGCTTGCTCCCTCAAATGAAACCTTACTTATTATTCCAAACCAGTATGCAGTGAAGGTGAGCAGCCAGATAAAGACACTGGCGCCGGAACGGACAAATGCCCCCTGGAGGTGGGTCTTATTTAGACGATTCAACTTCTTTGGCATTAAGAAGCGGTTATCATGATCATCTTTAAAGACCAATTCGCTGTTTCCTTGGTCTGGGTGGCGCATTGTCCTTTATCCTCCTATTACAGGAACATTGAGAGAGATTGCCCCCAATAAACTCATTTCACAATACAATTATTTAAATTCTTATCGTCACTTTTTTTATCGATCTTGAGATGATTTTACTATTATATTTTTTTCTATCCTGAACCGGCTTTCTCATGGCAAGTGAATGTGTGGATTAAAAAGGTTATTTATCTCCAAGAGAAGGATGAACTTATGGCAATCTTCGAATTCAACGGCAAGGTCCCTCTGGTGGGCGAAGGGACATGGATCGCACAGAGCGCTGAGATTATTGGCGACGTGAGGATAGGTAAAAACTGCTGGATCGGGCCCTGCGCTGTGATCAGAGGTGATTTTGGGACCATATTAATTGGTGATGAAACCGCTGTTGAAGACGGGGTAGTCATCCATACACCTTCCATCATGACAATCGGGCAACGGGTGACCATCGGCCACCTTGCCACGGTACATGGCAGCATCATCAAGGACTATGCCGTGATCGGTATGAACTCAACCCTTGGCGATAACGCCCAGGTTGGGTCCTGGTCCATCGTTGCAGAGCATTCTTTGGTGAAAAAGAACCAGGTGGTCCCGGACTATAAACTGTATGCCGGTTCTCCTGCTGTTGAAAAGGGAGACATCAGTCAAATATATAAGGAGGTCATGGAGGCGGGAAAACAGATGTATGTTGAACTCGTGAAGCAATATAAAAACACCTTGAAAAGGATCGGCTGACCCGGCATAATTCTTTTTGAAACAATCGATCGCTGCCATGCATCCTGAGCCTTAATAATATTTCTTTTTCTTAGGGACGCTTGCCTGAATGACTGAACATAGGTATCATATGTTCATCTTGCAATGTGAGGAGGTTCGCATGAATCACCCGGAAGCTACTGCCATGGCCCTTTCCATACTAAGATCCGGCAACCCTTTCCAGTGGTATGTGATCACATTGCTGGCCCTGACGCTTTATGTCTATATCAACGAGATCTCCCAAAAGAACTGGAAGGGCATCGCAGCCGGGCTTTCCTTGTACATGGTTCATTGGTTTGTGGAGATCGTCAATGCCCTGATCCAGCACTTCTCCGGGCATGCCCTCTGGACCGTTCCATCAGGGACTGCGTTCCTGATCCTGGTGGGGGTAGGTGTTGAGATAAGCCTCATGTTCTCAATAGCAGGGCTCATCCTGAGCAAGCTCTTGCCCGAAGACCCCAACATGAAAATCTTCGGCATAAACAACCGGCTGGTATTTGCCATCGGCAATGCCGCGTTCTATTCGATCTTCGAGATCTTCCTTGTTAAAACCCCGACCTTTGTATGGGTTTATCCATGGTGGGGGTCTTTCCCGGTCTTTATAACGGTTTATATCCCGTTCTTCCTGGCAGCATTCTATGCTTATGACTGGGCGCCAAGGACGCAGAAACTGTTTATCGGGACACTCTTTGCGATCAATGCCGTGTCACTGATTCTCTTTGCAGGGATCCTCAGATGGATATAGCCAGACACATGCGGGTTCATGCGATCAAAGTATGCCCAACACCTTAAGGCATTAAACATAAGGCCTCAGGGTTGGGCACCTGTGGAATTGTCGATTACCAGTTCTCGCCGAGGAGCTCGAAGTAATCCTTCGGATGTGCACAGGCAGGGCAAGCCCCGGGTGCCTCGGCGCCTTCGAAGAGGTATCCGCAGTTGCGGCATCTCCATACAACCGCCTTATCTCTCTTGAAGACCCTTCCGGCCTCGATATTCCCGGCAAGGTCGTTGTAGCGCTTCTCATGCTGTCTTTCTGCAACCGAAATGGCCTCCCAGACCTTTGCAATTGTCTCGAACCCTTCTTCCCGTGCTATCTTGGCAAATCCAGGGTACAACACTGTCTGCTCAAGGTGCTCTCCTGCAGCCGCAGCCTTAAGGTTCTCCAGGGTAGATCCGATAACCCCGGACGGGAAGCTTGCCTGGATCTCGAGATCTCCCCCTTCGAGGAAACTGAAGAATCTCTTGGCATGTTCCTTTTCCTGGTTTGCCGTCTCCTCAAAGATATCGGCTATCTGGATGAAGCCTTCTTTCCTGGCCTTGCTGGCAAAATACGTGTACCGGTTCCTCGCCTGGGATTCACCGGCAAATGAGCCCAGAAGATTTTTTTCGGTCCGTGAACCCTTTAACTTTCCCATATATTCCTCCTTAACAGTAGTGTTCGTTTCGTTATTATGAATAAACCTTTGCTCCATCAATCTTGTGAACGGCCATCTTTTTTTTACATTTTGGACAGATGCCCTGAAAATCCATCTCACAACCCAGCACTTCATAGCCGCTTTGGCTGCTTACAATATCCTTAATAGTAAGAGTGCTCATAGCCGGATTCAAGGGAACATCATCCACCTTGGCGCAGGAGATGCATCGAATATGCGAGTGATCATCCGTCACGGCATCGAATCTTCTCTGTCCTTGACCCATATCAAGCCTCCGGATTTGTCCGCCGGAAGAGAGCTGATCGAGGTTTCTATATACTGTTCCGAGGCTGATCCGGGGGAGTCTCGATTTAACCATCTCGTAAACATCATATGCAGTAGGATGATTTTTCACCTTGCTCAACTCTTCAAGGACAACCCTCTTCTGTTTTGTCATCCTCTGTTGTCTCTTGCTCATATTACCCCCGGCAAACCCGGAAATTAGTACCAAGAAATCCAAGTTTATTGATAATAGTTACTATTAACTAGTCCTCATGTCAAGACCCCTTATTGTATGTTAATAAGAAACAGAGCTGAAAAAAGTAATACAAGATTGTTGATAAAGGTCCTTTATGATACATTCTCGCCGGATATGCTCGAAAATCTTTCAACCGGTCTTGAATCATACCTGCACGGGTCTGTGTTGCTGGCTTATATTTCAGCCTATATCGGCGGGGTCCTGGTGAGCTTCACCCCGTGCATGTACCCACTCCTGCCCATTACCGTGTCATTTATCGCCTCGCGGAAAAAATCTTCACGCAGCAACGGCTTTACCCTCTCTCTCGTGTATGTACTCGGCACATCGCTGACATACACCATCCTCGGAAGCATTGCAGGCCTCACGGGAGGATTCTTCGGTACAATCCAGACCAGCCCGTGGATAAACCTCTTTATCGCCAATGTCTTCATCCTTATGGGCCTGTCCATGCTTGATGTATTCTTTATCCCCCTGCCGCGGATCTTCAGCAGCCCTCTTTTCACAACTCAAAAGAAGGGCCTTTTTGGGGCACTGCTCCTTGGTATCGCTTCGGGCCTCATTATGAGCCCCTGTTCAGCCCCGGTACTGGCCGTTCTTTTAAGCTATGTGGCAACCAAGCAGCATGTTATCTTCGGCATGAGCCTGCTCTTTGTCTTTGCCTTTGGGATGGGTACGCTCCTCATTATCCTCGGCACGTTCACCGGCCTTTTGACAAGCATACCCAAGTCCGGACCGTGGATGGTTTGGATCCAAAAGGTCTTTGGATTCATCTTTATTGTATTGGCAGAATACTTTCTCATTACAGCGGGCAAATTTTGGATTTAAAAAGGAGTTCCCTCATTATGAAACCTAAGGTCTGTTTGGCTGTCCTTGCCTCTGTCCTCTTTATTCTCATAGCATGGAATGCAACCACCCATGATGTCCTGGCCGGTGAGACGGGCATTCAAAAGATCAGCGTAAATCAGCCAGCCCCCCTGGCCCCCAATTTTACCTTGAAGGATCTCAGCGGTAAGACCAGATCATTGAAAGACTATCGGGGTAAGATCGTGCTCCTCGACTTCACCACTACCTGGTGCCCGTACTGCAAAAAAGACATCCCGAATTTGAAGAAGCTCTATACTTCAATGAAGGGTAAGGACTTTGAGCTTATATCGATTTATGTGGCGGAATCACCGAAAAAGGTTGCCTCTTTTGTTGAGAAATACGCACTTCCCTACACCATCCTTGTTGACAGCGAAGCCTCTGTTGCACGCGCCTACGGTATACGAGGAGTGCCCACCAAGATCGTAGTGGCAAAAAGCGGGCTTATCAGCTGCTGGCAATGTACTTCGGCTGAGGACAAGATCGATGAGCTTCTGAAGGCGAAGTAAAAACCTATTGAGGCATGGGCACACCCATACAAACGGCATAAGATACTACGTCCACCTTTGCTTGTGAATTTGTTATGATCTTGGAATGTAATCTACAAAATGGAATAAAAAATGCATTCTGCATAGGTAATGGATATAAGCAGCAGCAATTGTCTGTATAAGCCAGTTAATGGGAGGACCAGCACATTTTGATACAGGAGGGTAGGAAATATTTGCCGCTCAATCAAAGGATCTCCTTGGAGGCGTTGGTCTTCAACAAGACGAAGGGTAATCGTCAAGAACAGCTTGAGGAGGCGAAGAAGATTTGCGCCGATATTTTGCGCGAAAATCCTGCGAATCCTGTCTTCATTTGCATGCGAGGCATCATCGACTTTCATCTGGGACAGACGAAAGAGGCAGAGGCTTGGATGGAAAAGGCCTTGATACTCGCGCCTCAATCAACCATGATCATCTATAACTATGCTATGGTACTGATGGCCCAGAAGAAGTTTGCCGTCGCTTTACCTCTCATGATGCGTGTTGTCGCTCTTAAACCGGATCATGCCGAAGCCTATTGGCATATTGGTATTGCTTTAAGAGAAACCGGTGATTCGGGGGGCGCTTTGGCGGCTTTTAACAAGGCGCTGGAAATTAACCCGCAAGATGCTGAGGTTTTGAGCGATAAGGGAACGATGCTGAAAGAAATAGGCCGTCTGCCCGAAGCGGCCACTTGCTACGAACAGGCCTTGACCCTCAAGCCGAACCATTATGGGGTCATCAATAATCTTGGCGCCATCCATTTTCTGCAAAACGATCTGGATGGCGCTGCGGCATTATATCAGGAGGCTCTCGCCGTTCATCCTGCGTGTCCCGAAGTTCTCAGTAATCTGAGCGTGATCCGGCGATTAAAAGGCGATCTTGATGATGCGATCCTTCATTGCCAGAAAGCCTTGGCCTTACGTCCGGATTATCCGGATGCTCTCAACAACCTCGGCAACGCATTGAAGGATGCCAGACGCTTTGAGGAAGCTATTGTGGTTTATAAAGAGGCTTTATGCCTCGAACCGGACAATGCCGAAGTTCACAAAAATCTTGCGATAGCCTTGTTGGCTTTGGGGCGCTTCGACGAAGGATGGCGCGAGTATGAATGGCGCTGGAAATTGAAGCAACTTCGCCATGCCTTCCGGGATTTCGCCCAGCCTGAGTGGCAAGGCGAAGCCGGCGAAGGGCGAACCCTTCTGATCCACGCCGAGCAGGGATTCGGCGACACCTTGCAATTCTGCCGCTATGTGCCTCTCGTCAAAGAACGCGGATTCCATGTAGTGATAGAGGTGCCGTTGCCGTTGAAGCGGATCATTCATTCTTTGGATGGTGTCGAAAAGGTTGTGACCACAGGCGATGTCATTCCACCTTTCGATCTTCACTGTCCAATGATGCACCTGCCCCTGGCATTTCATACAACCCTCGAGACGATACCGGCCAAGCTTCCCTATCTGAGACCCGACCCAGCCGATTTGATCAAATGGCGGGATCGAGTTGCGGCATTGGCGAACAACGCTTTAAAAGTCGGAATCGTATGGGCGGGAAGTTCGCGCGCCCATATGCACTCGCCCGATATTATCGCGACGGACCAGAAAAGATCGGTTGCACCAGAGGTTCTGGCTCCTTTGATGGACGTGCCGAACGTGCAATTCTTCTCCCTTCAGAAAGAAGGATCGCGAGCCCCCGACGCCTTTCATCTGATTGATTGGATGTCAGACTGCCGCGATTTTGCCGACACGGCAGCGCTCATTATGAATCTGGATCTTGTTATCAGCGTCGACACGGCCGTCGCTCATTTGGCGGGGGCCTTGGGTAAGCCGGTGTGGCTCTTGAACCGGTTCAACAGCTGTTGGCGCTGGTTCATCGAACGCGACGACAGTCCATGGTATCCCGGTACACTCCGTCTTTTCTATCAGAAAGAAATAGGCAATTGGGATGAAGTCGTAATGTGCGTCCGTGCCGCCTTTGCGGAAAGGCAATAAACCTTCAGTATAGGCAAACGTTGGTTGTTACACGATAGGTACACTTTTACATGACAGCCAGGAAGTGTCTATACCTCATTACGCTCTTTCAACTTAAAGAGTATGCTTGATCCGGATGAACCGGAACTATCAGGGGGTTTGCTTTGCCCTGATTATGTTTTCAGCAATCCGCACTGCCTCGACACCATCTTTGGCATAATAAGCCCCTATGGAGGCGGCATAGTCTGATGTCACAACAGCCCCTCCCACGAGGTAATCACAGGACAACCCTGCTTGTCTCATAAGATCAAGGGCCCCTTTCATATTCACCATGGTCGTCGTCATGAGGGCTGAAAGGCCCACAATGTCAGGGTTGTGTTTTCCGGCTGCCTCAATGAGCTCTTCATGGGATATGTCTTTGCCCAGGTCAATCACCTCGAAGCCATTATTCTTCAGCATTAAGCCTACGATGTTTTTCCCGATGTCGTGGATATCACCCTTGACCGTTGCAAGGATGATCTTTCCCTTGCCGGCCGAAGAGGCGCCTTCCTTATGTAATTGCGGCTGGAGAAATTCGAAGCCGCGCTTCATGGTCTCAGCGCTGGCTATGAGCTGGGGAAGAAAATACGTTTTCTTCTCATAGAGCTCTCCGACCTTTTGAATGGCGGGGATCATCACCTCATCCACAAGGTCCCGGGCCGGCCCGCCTTGTTCCATGACGTTTTTGATAAGGGCCGAAATCCCATCCCTGTCTCCCTCGATGATGGCCTGGTATACCTGCTCTTCCATGCTTTTCGGTGAGGATGTTAACACTCCGCCAAGAAGGGCATCCCTTGATCCGCTGAAATGGGCAATGAAGGCGGCGGCGTCTTTATCCCTTCCTGCAAGCACATCACCGGCCCTCTTTATGCTCATGAGCTCAACACTTTCCGGATTTGCTATGGCGCTCGTGAGCCCGTTGCAGATAGCCATGGCCATGAATGAGGCATTGATCCACTTCCTCTCGGGCAACCCGAAAGAGACGTTCGAGAGCCCTACAACGGTCTTTACCCCGAATTTACCGGTGCACCACTCAATGGTCTTCAAGGTCTCAAGGGCGGCTGACCTATCTGCAGATACCGCCATGGTAAGGGCATCCACAATGATATCATCCTTCATGAATCCAAACTGAGAGGCCTTTTTATAGATACCCTTGATGATTGTGCTTCGCTCGGTTGACGTCTTGGGCACGGCCCTGCCGGTTATGGGCAGAAGGATGAACATGGCCCCGTAGAACGCAGCCAGCCTGAAGCGTTCCTCAAGGGTATTCTCCTCTCCGGATATGGAATTGATCAGAGCCCTGCCCGGATAGATCCTCAGGGCAGCCTCAAGGGAATCGAGGCGGGATGTGTCGATGCACAAGGGCGCATCGGTACTCAAGGTTATCTGCCTTACAGCCTGAGACAAGGTTGAAGTCTCATCAAGGCCCGGCATGCCCACGTTCACATCGATGATGGACGCACCTTTTTTCACCTGGTCCCTTGCAAATGAGCAGGCAAGAGAAAACTTGCCCGCCAGGAGTTCTTGCTGGAGGTCCTTTTTGCCCGTGGGGTTAATGCGCTCTCCGATAATGGCAAGGGGCCTGCCCCTGTCCAGCATCACGGTCTTTGAATGCGAGCTGAGAGCACTTACGGACTTCACCAGGGGGGGTTGCCCTTTAAGATCCAGGCACCTTTTTTTCAGCACCCTGATATGCTCAGGTGTTGTCCCGCAGCATCCCCCCAGGAGGTTTGCCCCGGCATCAACGAGGTCATGGGCAAATCCTGCAAACTCCTGTGGGTCCATATCGAATAAGGTTTTTCCTTCTTTCAGCCTTGGCAGCCCCGCATTGGGCTTTGCCACCAGGGGCACCTTTGCAAGGTGTTTCATCCCTCGGATCAGAGGGATCATCTCTTTCGGACCCGCCGAGCAGTTGCACCCGAAAACATCAGCCCCCAGGGCCTGGAGGGTGATGAGTGCCGAGGCGGTATCCGTGCCGTTCAGCGTCCGGCCTGAGGCATCAAAGGTCATGGAGCAGATCGTGAACCTTTCCGAGATTTCCTTGATGGCGATAAGGGCGGCTCTGGTCTCCTGCAAATCTATCATGGTCTCTATCACGAACAGGTCGACACCACCGTCGAGAAGCCCTTGCGCCTGCTCTTTATAGCATTTGACCGCATCCTCGAAATCAAGGTCCCCGAAGGGGTCTACAAATCTCCCTGTGGGCCCGATATCCCCGGCAACAAGCCCGTTCTTTCCGGCGGCTTCCCTGGCAATAACCGCCAGAGCTCGGTTCACGTCATATGCGTCGGATAACCCGTAATCGGCGAGCTTGTACCTGTTCGCCCCGAAGGTGCAGGTATAGATGATATCCGAGCCCGCATTCAAATAACCCCTGTGCACTGCCTTGATGGCCTGGGGGTTATTGATACAGAACAATTCCGGCGATACACCTTCCGGCATGCCTTGCGCCTGGAGCTCCGTACCGGTTGCCCCGTCTAGGATAATCAGTCCTTGCCGGATCATCTTTTGAATCCTGAGTTTTGTGTTCACGAATACCTCTCTTGTAACCTACATCTTCGCTCGGGGCGCTACAACCCCTGCAATGGCGGTGACACTCTTTTCAGGCATGAGAATGTATCTGTCCGTAATAGAAACACCGATCTTATCCAGATGGAGAAGCTCATGAATGGCCTTCTGGTTCTCCAGGGAAAAATCCCCGTAGCCTGCAGAAAACCGGGCCTTTGTAAGGCTCCTGGCCTTTCTCATGAGATCCCGGTTCATATAATCCATCATCCAGTCAAGCCCTGAATCGGTCATCTCACTGGCAACGGCATCGAGTATTACCGCCCTGGTCAGACTTTCCGATTGAGTGGCCGATGAAATCTCTTCCATAATCGCCTGACCGGCAGTGGCGCCCATGAGCAGCACCTGCCCGCAACCGGAAAGCATCCCTGCAAGCGCACTGCTCGTAAAGACGGTCTTATCTTCCAACTCAACGCCGGATCGATCAACCCTCACAAGGTCCAGCATACAGGCAGCCCCCTTGAGATGAACAATCCTAGAGGCCTCGTCGATGGTGGCCGTAAGTTTATTCTCTTCGGCAGGGTTGAGTTCGGTTACACCCTTCTTGAAACCAAGCCGTTTATAGATCGCCTTCATGGGCAGAGGCACCCGCATAGCATTAAAATAGACCGGTCCTTGAAACATGCTGTATGATCTAGTTGTTCAACAAGAAAGATTCAAGCCCTTTTCATACTCCATGGGTAGATCCGTGATTCACAGGCCAGGGATAAATCTCTGGTAGACCGACTATTGTTTTGGTATTATGCTATGATCGTAACACATCCTGTGCAACATAGATGAGGAGTTCCTATGGATCTTCAGAGGCTTTTTTATCCTGAGAGTGTTGCGGTTATGGGTGCCTCTCCAAAATTGGGAGGCGGAAAGATGCCGTACTACCAAATACTCCAGTGGGCCGGCTATAAGGGGAGGTTGTATCCTGTCAATCCAAAGTATACGGATATTAATGGGATCAAGGTATATGCGTCCCTGGACGATATCCCGGAAGCGGTAGATCTTGCCATCGCAGGCGTGCCGGCAAACAAGGCTTTGGAGACGGTTGAGGCGGCGGCCCGCAAGGGCATCAAATACCTTCACTTCTTCACTTCGGGCTTTTCAGAGATCGGAAACATCGAACTTGAAAAGGCAATACTAATGGCTGCCGCCAAGGGTGGCACGAGGATCATCGGACCCAACTGCATAGGCATCCATTGCACTGAGGCTTCAATCACCTGTGACATCCCCAAGACCCCCATTTCCGGCATCGGCACAGTGGCCTTTCTTGGTCAGTCGGGCGGCATGACCCACAACTTCATGCGGATGGCCCATTCCCGCAAACTCGAGCTTAATAAAGTAGTCTCATACGGCAACCAGATCGACCTGAAAGTGGAGGATTTTCTGGAATACTTAGCCGAGGATGATACGGTAAAGGTGATTGCCGCCTATATTGAAGATATCAAGAACCCCAGGCGCTTCATGGATGCCTTGGATAAAACGACACGTAAAAAGCCCGTGGTCATCCTCAAGGGGGGGATAACGGAACAGGGCGCCAAGGCGGCGGCATCTCACACAGGCGCCATGGCGGCAAGCCATGAGATCTGGACTGCCGTCATGAAGCAATCGAATGGTATAACGGCACTGAATTTTGAACAGTTGGTAGACCTAACCATGATGGCCGTTTCCGAGAAAACCCCTGCCGGCCCCAGGCTTGGTTTCCTTGGTGCCGGGGGAGGCACTTCGGTGCTCTTCACCGATTTCTCATCGCTTGCAGGCCTGCCGCTGCCCGAACTGTCGCAAGAAGCCCAGAGGCGCATCAGCGAACGCATCAGCAATGTGAACACCAGCACCACCAATCCGGTTGATCTCGGGTTCTACGGTTTTGATTTCACCATTATGGCCGATACCATCGAGGCCATGGCTGATGATGAGAACATCGATGCCATTATCCCCTACTTTTCTTTGGACTTCATCACGTCATTTCAGAAAGACCAGATCGAGAGCGGCCCGCACACCATCGTAGAGGCCTGCCAAAAGATCGATAAGCCGGTCATCCCTGTCCTGTCGCAGTTTACCGAGAACATCCTCGACATTGAAGAGGTGCGCATCAGGATGTTCTCCATCTTCAGAGACGCGGGGCTTGCGGTTTACCGGACCCCGCAGGATGCCATCGACTCCATTAAAGGATACCTGAAATGGCGGTTGCGGTAGATCGCGGCCTTTGGTATGGGATTATCTGCCTGCGGGCACAGACAAGCCGGGGCATGATAAGAGGACTGCAATGAACTACCTGGTGATGGGAGCAGGCGCCTTGGGGAGCGTGTTCGGGGGGTTGCTCGCAGAACGCGGCCATGACGTGACCTTTGTGGGCGCAGACGACCACCTGCTGGCCATGCAGAAGCAGGGCCTGACCGTCACCGGCATCTGGGGAGAGCACAGGATCGGCCCCGTAAAGGCATACTACGGCACCAAGGACCTCTCCGGGACCTATGACGTGGTCCTTCTGTCCGTGAAGTCCTACCACACCGCAGCGGTCATCACCCAGACACTGCCTTTTATCCACAAAGAATCTCTCATCTTTTCCATCCAGAACGGTCTTGGCAACTGGGAGGCCATCGCACAGGCCGTGGGTTGGGAAAGGACCGTGGGGGCCCGCGTCATCTTCGGCGCCGAGATCGAGCGCCCGGGCACTGCCAGGGTGACGGTCTATGCCGACAAGGTGCTTTTAGGTTCGCCTTCCGGGACAGCCCCTGCCGGCATAATAGAAAAGGTCTGTGATCACTTCAACGATGCAGGAATCCCAACCGCACTCTGTGAGACGATCACGTCCTTCCTGTGGGGCAAGGTGCTCTACAACTGTTCGCTGAACGCCCTGGGCGCCATCCTGAACGTGCCCTACGGCCGTTTACGAGAAACCCCCGAGGTCATGGAGACAATGCGCCGTATCATTGCCGAAATCTTTCTGGTTGCAGACTCCAAGGGGGTGAAGCTCCCCTATGAAAACGCTGGGGCCTATTATAAGGTCCTGACAGAGATGCAGCTCCCGCCCACGGCAACGCACCGCTCCTCCATGCTCCAGGACATGGCAAAGGGGGGCAGGCTTACCGAGATCGATGCGCTCAACGGCGCCATAAGCAGATACGGGCGCGAGCAGGGCATTCCCACACCGGTCAATGACGTGCTCACCGCCATCATCAAGGGTTTCCAGGTTTCTTCCTGAATATATCAAGACAGCTTGAGCGAACTCTTGATCTCCTGATACTGCTCATAGGTGAACGCGTCCGATCTGCATGGCAGGAGGGTGTTGTTCTGGTACAGGGGTTCTTCTTCTATAGGATACCGGCTTGACCTTTTCGCCTCCTCCCACTCGTGTGTGTGGGGTATGGGTGAGTACTCGGACAGCCTCGGCCTTCCACCGTTTTCCTTGACAAAGCGCACCGCATCCATCACCTCTGAAGCCCCCTGGCCCGGCAGACCGCACAGGATATAGACACCGACCTCATCAGTGCTATACCCTGCCTTATGGAGGTTCTCCATGGCATCAATAAACTCGGAGTTTGTCACCTTGCCCCCGGTCCGGTGCTGCCTCGATGGGTCTGAAGTTTCCAGGCCGAGCCTGATGGTGGCAAAGCCCGCCTGTCTCATGAGCATGGCTGTCTCCCGGGTGATCTCGCGGGCATGGAGACCGTTGGGGCAGTGGAAGCTTACAGAGAGGTCTCTGGATATGATCTCTTTGAGGATTCTTGTTGCATGAGGCCTTGGAGTCAACAGGGCATCATCGTAGAAGGCAAAGTCCTGCACGCCGTGATCGCTTCTCCAGAATTCGATCTCATGGGCCACCTTCACCGGATCTCTGCGCTCTGAGAACCGCAGAGGTAATGTGAAGCGCAGTAGGTGCAGTGATACGGGCACCCCCTCGAGGTCCGGATGCTGACAGAGTGCAGGTCGCCCATGAGGTCAAAGCACGGGTAGGGGAGCGTATCAAGATTGTCCGTGTTCGGGAGATCCTCTAAGGGTATGCCCCACATCGCGCTGAGAAGCCTAAGGATTTCCGTCTCCCCTTCGTGGGTTATGATATGGTCCGCCCTAGAGTATTTCCGGGCATGAGCGGTGCAGAGCGTGGCATATACGCCACCCAAGATCACGGGCACGCCCGGGAGGCGCTCCTTGATCATCCGGATGGCCTCGAAGACCCCGGGATACCAGTAGGTCATCATTGAGGTGACAAGCACCGCATCAGGCCGGGCGATTTTATTAAGCTCATCGATAAATACCCCTGGTGTGATGCCGTACCTGGCATAGTACCTTGGGACCATTTGAAGGGCGGGGGGTTTGGGGATGATCTCTCTGGGGAACCTCCCATGCCCGCCTTGTTTCTTCACATCACCAGGAGCTGTTCTCAGGCAGTCAATGAGATCCACCCTGCAGCCGTATTCCCTTAGCAGCGCTCCGATATAGAGAAGCCCCAGGGGCTTTACCCACAGGTCATAGGCGGCAAAGTCATAGATCCAGGGATTGACGAGAAGGATCTTTCTGCCATTCATCCGGTGCTTTCCTTTCCCTGCACGAACTTTCTGCATAGAGGCCGATCATACAGGTATTATTCAATAATAATGTGCATATCAGGGTATGCACCCGGATCGATCCTTATGGCCTCATGTCATGAGGTAGCTGCCGATGATGAGCTTCTGGATCTCACTTGTTCCGGCACCGATGGCATAGGCCCTGCCGTCCCGCAGGAACCGCTCCAGGGGGAACTCCTTCATGTAGCCATATCCGCCATGTATCTGCAGGGCATCCGAGGTGATGCGATTTACCATCTCGCAGGCATAGAGCTTGACCTGGGCAGCAAGCATCCTGGTCTGTCTCTTATTCCCTTTATCGAGGCTCACAAGACCCTTGTATGCAAGCAGCCTTGCCGCATCGATCTCGGTAAGCATATTTGCCAGCTTATCCTGGATCATCTGGAAGGATATGATGGGCTCTTTGAACTGCCGGCGCTCTTTGGCATACTTGTGTGCAGCATCAAACGCTGCCTGGGCGATGCCGATGGCCTGGCAGCTCCAGAGGATGCGTTCTACATCAAGGCCGGAAAACATGACGGCCAGACCTGTTCCCTCGACACCCCCCAGCAGGTTTTCCTCCGGCACCCGGCACTCTTCAAGTATGATCTCACCGGTGGGGGACGATCGAAGGCCCATCTTTGAAAGGCTCTTGCCCCGAGTATAGCCGGGAAATGCCTTTTCAACAATGAAGGCGCTCAGCCCCTTCGGCCCCAGGGCAGGGTCGGTGGTGGCATAGATGAGTGCAACATCTGCGATAGGGGCATTGGAAATGAACATCTTGCTCCCATTGAGTACATACTCCCTGCCTTCCTTACGGGCCCTGGTCCGGATGGACAGGGCATCCGAGCCCGCCTCGGGCTCGGTAATACCCATGCAACCCCTCATCTTGCCGGATGCAAGCTGGGGTAGGTAATTCTCCTTCTGCCCCTGCGTACCGTTTCTCTCGATATTGTTGCCGCACAGGACTGAATGGGCCCCAAAGACAACAGCAACGCCGGGATCGATCTTGCTTACCTCTTCTGCCATGATACCGAGCGAAACATAATCACTAAAACTTCCACCGTATTCCGGGCTGATACCCATGCCGACAAATCCCAGTTCCTTGCCTTTTTGCCAAAGGACCTCATCAAAGGTTTCATCCCTGTCCATGGCAGCAACCTTCGGCCCAATCTCTTGGATGGCAAAACGCCTCACAGAATCCCTGAGGATCTGGTGGTGCTCGGAAAGATCGAAATCCATTACCCCCCCCTTTCAAACGGATGCATGTGTTTTTCATAAACCGGTGATCATTCCAAAGATGAACAATTTCTTAACAGTATTATATAGCAAGGCGGATAATCGTACCATCCCTGTTATGATAAGGCAGAAAGAATACTCCTCATGAGGGTCCGAACTGAAACGCAATAAAGGAGCGCAACGGTAATCGATACACGGGATATGGCCTTGACAGGGCTGTGCCTACAATGTATTTTTGATCACCATGCACAGCAAAAAAGAAAAACGGATACATGAACGGGTCCCCTTTCCGGAGGTAAAAGGCTCCATAGAGTTCAGCGAGACCGTAAAGACCATCACCGTTGTCAATGCGAGCGTTGAGGGCGTGTGTATATCAGGGGCGCATATACAGGTGGGTTCAGTGGTGAGGCTTGCCATAGACGATCTCCATGACATTGGAGATATATCACTGTACTGCAAGGTGGTATGGGCTGTTGAAAAGGAAAAGTGCTCCGGATTGTCATTCCTGAACACAAATAAAGTCCTCTTTAAAAAAGACCTCCTTTCCTTTAACAGGCTGCTGGAAATAATGCATGCCCTGGAGCAGGCCTGATCTGTTCATCCACCTATATCGGACATCTTTGACCGAGGCATTGACTGAACCATGTCCAAGCCCCGGCATACACCATGTGAAGGCGGCTTTTTCTTTACCCCTTCTTCAATAAGACCTTCCAAGGCTTCATCCGATATTCCTCCACGCATCGGCGTGAGAAGGTCGATCTCGTTTTCGGAAAAAAGACACGGCCTTAATCTTCCCCTGGCCGTGATGCGGATGCGGTTGCATGCCCTGCAGAAATCACGTTCACTTAAAGAACCGATTATGCCTATGCTCCCTTTTGCCCCTGGTATTTTATAGGCTTTTGCAGGGCCAAGTCCGGCCTTGAGTTGTTCCATCGGTCCATACACACTCTCTATGGAATCCTTGATCTCAATGGCGCCGATGCCTTCATTCTCAGGATATTTGGTGATGCACCCGATAGGCATGAGTTCGATAAAACGCACCTCAATGGGTAATGTTACGGTGAGCCTGGCAAAATCAGGGATCTCGCTGTCATTGAATCCGCGGATAGCCACTACATTGACCTTAACCGGGATCAAGCCATGCTCATGCGCTGCACAGATGCCCCTGATGACCTCATCGATGGCATCAACATGCGTGATGTAGGCGAATTTATTTCTATCAAGGGTGTCCAGGCTCACATTGACCCGTTTAAGCCCTGCCTCTCTCAACTTTTGTGCCATGGACTCCAGGAGAATGCCATTCGTGGTGAGAGATATATCCTTAAGCCCTGCCATCCCGCTCGCATGCTTGATGAAACCGATTATGCCCCTGCGGAGCAGGGGCTCGCCGCCTGTTATTCGCACCTTTGCAACACCACGCATGATGCATATATTCAAGATGCGATAGAGCTCCTCATAGGTAATGATCTTTTCATGGGGGACCCACTCTACGCCGGACTCGGGCATGCAGTACCTGCACCTCAGGTTGCACCGGTCGGTGACTGAGATCCTTATATAATTAATGCGCCTTCCATATAGATCTTCAAGGGGCGTCACCAGGTTCGCCTCCATATTCAGGTTATTTAAGCCACCCCTTATGTTTCAAGAACATTTCCTTCAAGCGTAGGACATAGTTGTACCGTAGGGTATCCGGCCGATAGCTGCGAGCATATATTGTGAACTCATGAAGGCGTCTCAATCTGAGCGATCACACGGAATAACCCTTGATGCTTTTCGTAGTCGTACCACCCTGCTCAATCTTGTCTACCAGACGCTCAAGGAGGAGGCGGGTCTTCCGCTGCTCATCCAGGATGTCCTGGAAGGTCTTCTCAAGGTTCTTGCCCGGGGCTTCACCATTAAAAGATACGGCCCTTACCACCTTGGGTTTTGTCCCCTTCATGATCATGTGAATGAGCCGCGGCCAGAGCCTTTCAACATCAGCGCCTACGCCCTTCTGCCCGAGCATGGTCAGCGCAATGACCCGGTAGCACCGGGCAATATCCGAGGTGGGAAACCTCACGACGGCAGGGACTTGGTCGGTTACCGCCCGTACGAGCTTGTCATCGGAATAGATGCTCCCGAGGTACTCCACCTGAATATCGAGGAACCTCTGGGTGGCGGACGATATCTTCTTGTAGAGGTTATGCCCTGCCGTAGAGTTCTTGACCATACTTGCAAACATGGAGATCCTGCCGTCATAGCCGTTGCGCTTGAGGACCTTGATGAGGGCATAGGCGTCTGTGAGGCTCGTAGGCTCATCGGCCACCCCGACGACGACTTCCGGTACTGCCATGAGGAACGATACCACACCACTTGAAATGCCCGATGAGGTATCTATCAGAAGAAAATCGGTGCCTTGGGATATCTCTCTGACCGCCTCCAGGAGATTCCCGATCTCTTCTTTACCGAGGTCCGCAATGTCCTGGGTGCCCGAGGCGCCGGGGATCAGCCCGATGCGATAATCGGTCTTGATAAGGATGTCCTTTAATCGCGCCCTTCCCAGGACTACGTCTTCGAGGGTCTTGTGAGATCTGACACCCAGAAGGACATCGAGATTTGCCAACCCCAGGTCGGCATCGAGGACCAGGACATTTGATTCCATTGCAGCCAGAGAGATGCCCACATTCAGCACGAAATTACTCTTGCCGACCCCGCCCTTGCCCGATGTTACAGCGATTACCCGCGTCATGGATCTTTCCCTCTTGATATTTCCTTGCAATATGTGTGCACGATTCAAACCTTCATATTAGGCTGCTTTATTGGGAAAGAAAAGGGGAAAACGGCAAATATTTTCCCTTAATGAAGAATTGTTTTGTCCTGTATCTCATCCAGGACCATTGAAACCACCTTGCTGACCCCGGGTACATCAAAGGTTATGCCATAGAGTATATCCGCCGTCTCCATAGTATGCCTGTTATGGGTGACAATGAGAAACTGTGAGTCATTTGAAAAAGACCTGATAAGCCGATTGAGCCGGATAACATTGGCGTCATCCAGCGGCGCATCCACCTCATCAAGGATGCAGAATGGCGATGGGTTTACCTTGAACAGTGCAAATATGAAGCTGATGGCACACAGGGTCTTTTCTCCCTCGGACAGGAGACTTATGGCCCTAAGCCGCTTGAAGGGAGGTGAGGCAAAGATCACGATGCCCGCCTCTATCTCGTCTCCCTCATCCAGAACAAGGTCGGCCTTTCCTCCACCGAACATGGCAGTGAAGATCTCATGAAAGTTCTCCTTCACCTTGACAAAGGTAGCATTGAAGGATTTTATGCTCTGGCGTTCAATATTTGAGATCACCTCTTTCAGCCGGGTGCTTGCCCTTACGATGTCCTCATATTGCCGGTGAAGATCTTCCCATCTCTGCTGGGTCTGCTCGAAGGCCTCCAGAGAGGCAAAGTTGATCTGCCCCATCTTCTCTATGCGCTCCTCAAGCTCGCCGGCCCTTTGCCGCGCCTGCAGGGCATCAAAGTTCTCCGGGATCTCGGGGATGCCCTTACCGAACCTGCCCTCCATCCGTTCAAGGTTCATGGCATATGCAATCTCGAATTCTTTATTCTTCAGGAGCATTTCAGAGCGCGATTTCTCAGCCTCATCAATGGCGGTCCGCTGTGTTTTCCCCTCTTCCTGCGCTGCCCTTAAAAGGGCAATCGCCTTTTCATATTCGGGCATGAGGGCGGTATAGGATTTTTTCAGGCTCAGGGTGGAACCTTGAGCGCTGAGCAGTTGCCTTTCTGAGTCCTCCATGGACTGCTCCACCGCGAGCCTGGTTTGCATGATCTCGTCGAGCCTGGCCTGGTCTTTTATAATGGATTCTTTTCTCTTTTCAAGGGACTCCTCGAATGCCCTGATGGCCGAAGACTTCTCTGCATAAAGCACCTTCAGATCATTGGACCTTTCGCGGATCGACTCTATATTTTCCTGCGATTGGGTTAGCCCCTGCCTGGATGCGAGCTTTCTTTCATCCATCTCCTTGAGCGCATCCTCGCGCCTTGTCCGTTCACCTTCAAGGGCCGCCTTGTCCTCGCCCAGTGAAGCAGCCTGTATAGTAAGCCTGACTTCAAGCTCATTCATCTGGGCAAGGTCGGTCTCATAGGTGCGCTGCTGTTCGAAGATCCTCTCCTTCTGGGCCAGGATATGCACTTTTTTCTCCTCAAAGGCCGCCCCTTCGCGCTCGAGTGCGATTAATGCAGCGCTAGCATCATCGTGGCGGGCCGTAAGCTCGACAAGCCCCTGCCTGGCCTGCCGGAGTAAAAGACTCTCCTGTTCGATATCCGTCGTAACGGCTTTCTCACGTTCGGCAAGATCCTTCATCTCCGCCTTTGCCTTGAGCACATCGGCATATTTCGTGTGTTCCTGCGTGGTCCTGATAATGCCGGTGGGTTCCAGGATCATACCGTCCATGGACACAAATCTGCACGACCTGTGTCCCTGTTTCCACAACTTAAGTGCTGTCTCAAGGCCTTCAACCACCCACATGTTCTGGGAAAGGGCATGCACAATATCGGCATAGCCGTCATGGGCATCGATGAACTCCTTGAGTTGACCCAGCACACCCATGGCCCCCGCTACAGCGTCCTGGCTGTGCTTTTCGATATGTGGCCGCTCAATGACAAACCCGGGGCCTTTTGTCTGGAAGTCATGAAGTGAGACTATCTCCTCATGGTCACGGAAGATCAGGAAGTCCAAGGCATTGCCCATGGACCTGCCGACTGCCTCCTCGTAGCCTGCCCGGACACTGAGCAGGTCAGAGACCTTCTTCCTGCCGTTTGCATGTGTTTCATCAGGGCCTTGCGATGCTGAGGGTTCAGCGTCGATGATCCTGCCGAGCACCGAGAGCTTGGCCAGGATCTCTGCATGGGTCTTTTCCTGTCCGATCAGTCTGTGCGTGCCCGCCTCAATTCCGGCCCTGGCGGCCTCCATTTCAGCGGCCCTTTCCTCGATCCGACCCTGTATCGGCGGCATGGACTGGTTTATCCGGGAAACCTCCGCCTCAAGACCGGTAAGCTCCCGAGACAACGTCTCGGCGGAATCGACAGATGAGGAAAGATCCTGCTCTCGTCTTTTAATGGTTGCATGAACCTCCTTGATACGGCCCTGCACCTCCATGATGCGCTGGTCAATGGAACGCACCTCTGAAATGGCCTCAAAAAGTCCGTTCCTCTTTTCATTGTAGAGTCTTTCAAGGGCGTCGTATTCCTGTACAAATTCATCGTGCCGTATCTGCTGCCCTGCAAGGTGGGTCTGCGCACCCTCCATTTCATCCTTAAGGGTTAACAGCTCCTGCCTGAGCGTGGCAGCCTTTGCCTCTTCTTCATCAATATACCTGCGTGCCTCGGCCATGTTCTGGCTGAGCATGCCCATGGTGGCGGAACTGTCTTTTAACCGGCCCTGGAATCCCTCGATCTCACGGGCTGCCAATAACTGCCTTGACTCGGCATCGCTCAAGGATGAGGCCAAGGCCTCTAACTCGCCCTTGAGACGGGTGCTCTCGGACTCATACACACCCAGTCTTTCCATCAGTTCCGAGCTGGCCTCTTCCATCCGGCTTAATCCGGCCTCGATACCCGTGAGCTGCGTCTCATAAGCCCCCTTAAGCATGGCAATATCCTTGAGTTCGCATGCGGACAGGAGCCTGGAGATCTCATTGACCTCGTTGCGCAGGTCTTGATATCTCCTTGCCTTGTTGGCCTGTGTTTTAAGGTCGTTCCTCTGCCTTGTAACCTCGCCTAAGAGGTCGTTTATGCGCTCAAGGTTCTTGGATGTGGCCTCCAGCCGTCTCAATGCCTCAGTGCGTTTTATGCGGAACTTGCCCACCTCGGCGGCCTCTTCGATGAGGTAGCGGATCTCTTCGGGTTTGGACTGGATGATGTCCTTGACCTTGCCCTGCTCGATAATGGCATAGCCGCTCTTGTGCAGTCCTGTGTCCAAGAACAGGTCTGTTATGTCCTTGAGGCGGCACTTGACATTATTGATGAGGTACTCGCTCTCGCCTGTTCGGAAAAGCCGCCTCGTGATGGCGACCTGTTCAAACCCCTCCAGGGTCTTGGGGAAATGGCCCCCGTCCTTGATGAACTCCAGTGTTACACTGGCCATGGAGCTGGGGCCCACATCCTGGGTCCCTGAAAAGATCACGTCATTCATGGATGAGGCCCGCAAGGACTTGGCCGACTGTTCGCCAAGCGCCCACCTGGCCGCATCGATGATGTTGCTCTTGCCGCACCCGTTGGGCCCTGCAATGCAGGTCACCCCGCCGGAGATGGCAAGGGATATCTTCTTCGCTATGGACTTGAACCCTTTGATCTCGACCCTGGATAATTTCACACCCCAAGGTTTAGCAGAGCTTGATTCCCGCTGCAAGCATCCGTATGGACCGCAGTCCTTAAACATGCTTAAACGTAAGGAAAATCCCTTGCATTCTCCCCATGAAACCTGCAAAAAGGGAAATGAGTACACATGGAGGAGGGAGAAGGGTCTATGTATATCCTCGGCAATATTCTCATCGGCTTGGGCAATGTCCTTGATATCCTCCTGAGCATCTACATGTGGATCGTCATCATCGGCGCGCTCATCTCATGGGTAAATCCCGATCCATACAATCCAATCGTCCGGTTTCTGCGTGGCGCCACCTATCCTCTTTTTTCGTGGCTTCGCAGGCGCCTTCCCCTTGTGCAAGGCGGAATCGATCTCTCGCCCATCATCATCATTGCCGGCATCGTCTTCCTCAAGTATGCCCTGGCCAGGACTATCATCGAGACCGGGTATAGGCTGAAAGGGGGTCTTTAGATGAAACTCACGCCCGAGATGATCCGGGAGCAGCGCTTCAAGGTCAAGCTTTCCGGGTTTGACAAGAATGAGGTGATCGCCTTCCTCATGGACATGGCCGAAGATATGGAGATGCTCATCGAGGAGAACTCCATCCTCAAGAGCGAGGTGGAAACGGTAAGGCGCAGACAGAAAGACCTGGAAGACCTCTTCCTCTCAGTCAAGCAGTTCTCGGATGAAAAGATGAAGCGCGTGGACCTCGATGCAAACGCCATCCTGGCCGCTGCAGAAAAGAAGGCCTCTGATATACAGCTCGCTGCCAACCAGAAACTCGTGGAAGCGGAGCAGCGGGCCCAGGAGCTGCATACCCAGGTGACACTCAAGGCCCGCGAGGTCCTCAGAGAGGCGGAGCGGTCAAAGATTGAAATAGAGCGGGGCCTGGCGGACCTGAAGAATAAAAGGACGACGCTCTTTACCGAACTCAAGGCCATCATGGATTCATATCAGGCTTGGATCAGAGACCAGGGGAATGTGGGCTAACCGAAAAGGGGATTCAACCCTCCTTTCATGCAGGGTCCAGCCCAATTCCTCCAAGGAAGGCATCGGCGAGATCAAAAACGATGCATTAGTAATCCGTCTGAATGCCCCGGCGGTGGAGGGCAAGGCCAACGATGCCCTCATAAAATTTCTCTCCAAACGACTCGGCATTGCGAAATCAAGAATATCCATCATTAGAGGGGAAAAGAACAGGAACAAGCTCGTTTCTGTTCAGCGAGTGAGCCCTGAGGAGATAGCGGAAAGTTTCGGTATTAATCTATAACCTTGATCCCGCGGTAGCCCATGTTGGTCAGCTCCCGGGCTATCTCAGGGGCATCGCCGCCGGATATGCGGAAATGGTGGGTGTTGTCGTCACCGTTCATGGTCATGCCGGCGCTGATGATATACCCCCCTTTGGACTCGATGATGGATACCACCTCGTCAAAGGACCCGTGGACATTTTTCAGGATTACATCAATGCGTGAGCCGCCCTTGAGCACGCCCAGCATGTCTATGAAGGCCTTCAGGATATCATTTACCGTAAGGATGCCCACGATCTTATCATCTTCCATTACAGGCAGGCACCCGATGCGCTTCTCATAGATGATCTGCGCAGCCTTCTCAAGGGGGGTCTCCTTGGAGATCGTGTAGGGCTCGCGGATCATCACATCATTCACCTTGAGCTGCTCGATCATGGATGCAATGATGGCCTGCTTGAGGTCCCCCAGCGTCACCAGGCCTACAAAAGAGCCGTTGTCTACGACGGGCAGATGCCGTACGGAGTGCTTCTTCATAACCATAAGGGCATCTTTGATGCCTGCATTACTCCCTATGGTGACTACATCCTTGACCATCCATGTTTCAACCTTCATGGATTATAGGTATACCAAATATTTTCCTGGATGTAAAACCACAAAGCATAGTCTTGATTCACATCAGAAGATATTCCGTATCAGAATGTATGACCACAATGAAAATGGAGCTTGCTGAGATTTATCGAAGGAATCAACAGTATTTGAAAATCGTCTTTGATCAAACTTTTCTCCGTTAGTCATTTTATGTCAGGATAATGTTTTTCCATGCATTCAGGACAAATGGAATGGGAAAATTTTGCTTCTGACCGGTCTTGAATGTATTGTTCCATTATCACCCATCCATTCTGATCCTTGGGGTTGACACCTTCAGGTCTTATCTTTTTACAAAAAGAACAAATCGGCAAGATCCCTTCGAGCCTTTTGATGACTGTGAGTGCCTCCTCAAGCTCTTGGATCTTCTGCTTGAGGGCCTTTTCCTTAGTGTCAAGAGACATGACCATGGTGTTGAAGGCTTCGGAAAAGTCGCCCATAAAATCAACTCGCTGATTATAGTCACCCTGGGTTACTTGTTTTGCCTGCCAAGTCAAGTGAATCAAGTGGGAATGTAGCTCCTTTCGTCCAGGGCAACAGCCCGGTTAGACCTTGATTTATTCTGTAAAACCTGTATATATAATATTAACTTGAGTTTAGTACTTTGAGTTGATTACTTTTATAAATCATATAATTCACATCTTACGATCTGATACACTCATCACACTTTAAATTATATGACATTGTTTTAATACCAGTAAAGTAATTTAAGTATAATGATTAATAGGGTTAAAAGAATCTATCGAAGGAGGGATTATGTCAAAGAAGATATTGATCTATTTGGTTGGGATATCTCTGGTTATTTTTCTCGTTTCCTGTGCCAAGTTACCCGAAACCAAAGCTCCGCCATCTGTGCCGACAACTCTAGCAAAATTTGGAATGGAGCCTTTGAAACTAAGTGATTCCACACTATTGAAATGGGGTAATTTGATTGGGGTGAGTAATGTAACTCCTGTATGGGTTATATTGTATTTCCAAGACAAAGAAGGAAACGTCTATTTAGTCTGGTATAACATTCAAGAAAATAAATACCTTGAAGAATATAGAGTCATGAAGCGCAAATAAGGAGGTTTATATGTTAAAACATATTACCAGTCTTATCAACCGGATTCTTTTCATCGTTTCATTTATAATGGCAGGATTGGCAGCATGGGAAAAGTTGGCAAATATAATGGGACTTACACTGATGAGGGGGTATTACTCCAACTGGCAGCTATTAGAGTTTTCAGCAATAGCCTTACTTTTCGTAATAGCACTTCAATTAAGGGAGATTAAGTCATCAATAGGAGTAAAAATGTAGTTGGTAACTGTCAATAGATCGGGGTGCTAATTATTCCAAGAAAAGCATCTAGCTATTATTTAGATATAACTCAAAGATCATGACACACCCATAAATGATGCGGGGTTATTCCGTCATGATGGACCTGAGGTATTCCAGTGCCTGCCCGCGGCTTGATATAATCCCGTCCGCCCGGGCCTCTTCTACAAGGCGCAGCAGTTCCCCCACCTTGAGACCCGGGTCCATTGATAAGTTTTCCATGATGTCATGGCCTGTGAGTAGCGGGTTTGCCGTATGGGCCTGATAGGTCCCCAGGAAATATTCCCACAGGGATGCGACGCGTGTCTGAATGGATACATCATTTGTTCCGTCTGCGATCCTTTGGGTTGCAAGAGTATCAGAGGCAAGGGCCAGCAGGAGCATCTCCGGTATGCATTGCCGATATGCAGACAAGAGCCGGTGCATGCCGCTGCCGCTGAGAAAGGGTTTCTCGTTAAGGCCATGCACACGCAGCATGCCTGAGATGGTCTTTGCAATGACGCGGCTTGCCAGGGAAGAAAGTGCCAGCCTCGTGCACCAGGAGTGCACCAGGTCTTCATTATAATTGTGCTGCGATGACTCTGCTATGCCGGCAAAAAAGCCTGCTAACCGTAGCGCCCCGGACCTGGTGAAACCATGCTCCAGCTCATCTGCAAAGGGGTCTTTGATGCCGGGGAGATATGATGACACATCCGGGAGAAGGCCCTCTACACCTGAAAGGATCTCAAGGCCCAGACCAAGCCGGTCTTCATCCACCGGACCCTTGAAGAGCACGGGGGCATAACCTGCATCAATGAGGAGGCTGAAAAATGTTGCGCTGTCGGGACACTTCAGGGCCTTTAAGAACTCGTATTTGATCCGTTCAGGGGCAATTACCTGAAGAGTTTCTGCATTTTTCTTGATCATTCCCAGGGTGAGGTTATCAAGGGAGAACCCGAGCTGCACGGAGAACCTCAGGCTGCGCAACCCCCGAAGCGGGTCGTCCTTCAGGTTCTTTTCCGCAATGAGCCGGATCCGTTTTTCCTGCAGGTCCTTTTGTCCCCCAAGCGGATCGATGAGTGTCCCGTCAAAGGGATTCAGGGCCATGGCATTGATGGTGATATCACGCTCTGCAAGGTCCGCTGCTATGTCGTCTCCCCGGGGAGGTGATACGTCTATGGTCAGATCCCCGTGGTTCAGTGCGACCCTGGCCACCTGACGTTCCCGGTCCATGAAAAAGGCCTTGCCTCCCAAAATTGCGCCGAGCTGCCGCGCCAGGTCCATGGATGCCCCGAAGGTGACAAGGTCGAAGTCGGATGGAACGGCACCCAGCATCAGGTCCCGTACACACCCGCCCACAAGATAGGTCCGCCCAGGCAAGTGCGGCAGGATACCTTTAAGGATTTTGTTTTTTTTGGCGGCATTGAACAGATCGTGCATGCGCCTCCAGGTCCTCGGCTTGGGCGATGCGCACCGCCATGGGCCCTAATGTCTGAAAAGTTTTCTCTGATATCCCGATGACCGAGGTGCGCTTGGTGAAATCATAGACGCCGAGCGGCGAATAGAACCGCGCCGTTGAACCGGTGGGCAGGGTATGGTTGGGTCCGGCCACATAATCGCCCATGGCCTCCGGGCTCATATAACCCAGGAACACTGCCCCTGCATTCTTGATCCTGCCGAGATACTCATAGGCATTGTCCAGCATGAGCTCCAGGTGTTCAGGCGCCACCTTGTTGGCGATATTGATGGCCTCATCCAGGTCTTTTGTCACGATAACCGCCCCGTGGTTATCGAGGGCGCCTCTGATGGTGTCCTTGCGCGGCAGGGCGGCTACGGCCTTTTCCAGCTCTTTCAACACGGCCGCAGCCAGGGCCGCCGAAGGGGTGATTAGGATGGAAGATGCCTGGGTATCGTGCTCGGCCTGGGAGAGCAGGTCGCACGCAACCACATACGGATCAGCCTTGTCATCCGCAATCACGAGGATCTCGGAAGGGCCTGCAAAGGCGTCGATGCCGATGGTCCCCTGGAGGAGCTTCTTGGCATGGGCTACATAGATATTACCCGGGCCGACCACCTTGTCCACTTTTGCGATGCTCTTGGTTCCGAAGGCCAGGGCGGCTATGGCCTGGGCGCCTCCGATACGGTAGATCCTCTCCACACCTGCTATATGTGCAGCGGCAAGCAGCGTCCGGCTGACCCTACCGGAAGGGGTGGGGGATACCACCACGATATTCTCTACGCCGGCGATTTTCGCCGGGATCACATTCATGAGCAGTGTTGAAGGAAAGGCGTTCTTCCCCCCCGGTACATAGATGCCCGCACTGCCTACGGCGGTGACCTTCTGCCCAAGGATGGTGCCCGATTCATCGGTGATGAACCAGGACTGCTCCTTCTGGTGGGAATGGAACTCCTCTATGCGCATTGCAGCGCAGCCGAGCGCTTCGAGGATGTCTTTCGGGGCCTCTTGGTATGCCTTTGCAATCTCGGGTTGTCCGAAGCAGAGCCCGTCTTTTTCCGGGTCGAACGTATCAAAGGTCCTGGTGTATTCAAACAGCGCCTCATCTCCCCTGACCCTGACCTGCTCGATGATCCCTCTGACCGCGCTGTCCACCTCATCAGGCATGCCCCTCATACGGTCCAGCAGCCCGAAAAGCCTTTCATTCCAGTCTTGATCCTTCGTCCTTATTGTTATCATCAAAGACCGCCCTTCTCCCTTGATACCTCTGCGCCGAGCTTGATGAGCTTCTTGTCCAGGCCTTCATAGCCTCGGTCGAGATGGTAGATCCTCCTGATCTCGGTATACCCGGCGGCATTTATCGCTGCGAGCACCAGGCTGGCCGAGGCCCTCAGGTCAGTGGCCATGACGGATGCCCCCTGGAACCGATCAATGCCACGCACGATCACGGTCCTGCCCTTTTCTTCGAGGTCGGCCCCCATGCGCACAAGCTCGGGTACATGCATGAACCGGTTCTCGAAGATGTTCTCCGTGATGTCGGAAACCCCGGCCGCGATACAGGCCAGGGCCATTATCTGTGCCTGCATGTCTGTGGGGAAGCCGGGGTAGGGCGAAGTCTTTATGTGAACAGGCGTCAGGTCGCAATCCCCGTTTACCTGGAGCGTACCATCTTCACCTTCGCTGATCTTGATGCCCATCTCGAGAAGCTTGTCAATGATGGCTGCAGCATGATCCGGCCTTCCCCCCCTGATGGTGAGCTTCCCCTTGGTGATGGCAGCGGCAACAATGAGGGTACCCAGCTCTATCCTGTCGGGTATGACCTTGTAGTTAAGGCCGCAGAGCGAATTCACCCCTTCGATGACCATGGTGCTCTCTCCCGCACCCTCGATACGGGCGCCCATGGCATTCAGTGCGCCTGCGAGGTCCACGACCTCGGGCTCCCTCGCAGCACCCTCGATAATGGTTGTGCCTTCAGCCAGGCATGCGGCCATCATGACATTTTCCGTGCCGCCCACCGTGGTGTTGTCGAACACGATACGGGCGCCCTTGAGTTTGTTTGCCGTTGCCATGACATACCCGTGGGAAAGTTCTATTTCCGCCCCCATCTTGGCAAAGGCCTTCAGGTGCATGTCAATGGGCCTCACCCCGATGGCACACCCGCCGGGCAGCGATACCTTGGCCTTTCCATACTTGGCAAGGAGCGGCCCTAGGACAAGGATGGATGCCCTCATGCTCTTGACCAGGTCATAGGGGGCCTCAAAGGCATTGACGCCTTTAGGGTCAAGAACAACGGTATTGTGTTCGGGCCTGTCCGCCTTGATGCCCAGTTTTGCAAGCACCGCACAGATGGTGCTGATATCCATGAGCCGCGGCACATTGGTATATGTGCATAAGCCGTCAGAGAGCAGCGATGAGCAGAGTATGGGCAGCGCTGCATTTTTGGACCCGGAGACGTTCACCTCTCCACGCAGCACATTGCCGCCTGATATGATGAATTTATCCATGAATCCTCTCTATGATCACGACCCTTTCTATCCCTGCAAGGTCATGTATCCAGGACCTTATCTTCAGAGTTTTTTTAGATCCTACCAAAGAGTCGATGGCTCCTTTTTGGCCCCGGCCGGCCTCCATGATGAGTATGCCGCCTTGGGTTAGATGACCGCTCATCCCTTTGATGATCTCTTTTACAATATCGAGCCCGTCTTTTCCACCGAAAAGGGCTTTTGCGGGCTCATGGAGCCTGACATCATCATCCAGGCTGTCCGCCTCATCCAGACGGATATAGGGCGGGTTTGCTATTATCATGGGCCAGGGGCCGCCGATGCCGTCCATGACATTGCCCGCAAAGAGACCAAGCCTGTGGGAGACACCATGGGAGGCGGCATTGACCCGTGTAGTGATGAGGGCAGGGATGCTGATGTCATTGCCGACAGCCTTCAGGTCTTCCCGTTCACACAAAATTGAGATGATCACCGCACCACAGCCAACCCCGATCTCGAAAACCGTAGCACCTTTCGGGGCCAGCGCAATGGACTGCTCCACCAGGATCTCGGTCTCGGGCCTGGGGATGAGAACGTAAGGGTTGACCATAAACGGCATGCCGAAGAACTCCTTGACGCCTGTTATGTATGCCACCGGCTCGTGAGAGATCCTGCGCTCTATAAGGTCGCTGAAAGCATCCATCTCTTCGTCCGTGAGCATGCGGTCCCGGTGGATGATGAGGTCGATCCTTCTGATGGTAAGGGCGTGTGCAAGGAGCAGGTCGGCATCGATGAAGGCCGAGTCTATGTTCTGTTCTGCAAGAAGGCCCCTGGCTTTACTGAGCGCCTCGGAGATGGTTTTTGCCACTCCTTCAGCTCCCGGTCTTCTTGAGTGCCTCGGCCTGGTAATGGGTGGTAAGCTCGTCGATGATCTCGTCGATGTCCCCCTCAAGGATCTGGGGGAGTCTGTGCAGGGTAAGGTTTACCCGGTGGTCTGTGACGCGGCCCTGGGGGAAGTTATAGGTGCGGATCCGCTCGCTCCTGTCTCCAGTGCCTACCTGGGAGCGTCTCTGTGAGGCGATCTCGCGGTCCTGGTCCTCATGCCTCTTCTGGAGGATACGGGTCCGGATCACCCTTAAGGCCTTTGCCTTGTTCTTGTGCTGGGACTTCTCGTCCTGACAGGAAACCACTATCCCGGTGGGGATGTGGGTGATGCGGATGGCCGACTCGGTCTTGTTCACGTGCTGGCCGCCTGCCCCGGAAGCCCGGTAGGTATCTATCCTCAGGTCATTGACGTCAATGCTTACATCCACTTCTTCTGCCTCGGGCAGCACTGCAACCGTGACCGCCGAGGTGTGGATCCTTCCGCTCGCCTCAGTGGCCGGGACACGCTGTACCCGATGGACCCCGCTCTCGTATTTAAGCCTCGCATAGGCGTCCTTGCCCTTGATGCCGGCGATGACCTCTTTGATGCCGCCGATGCCGGTCTCATTGATGGACAGGACCTCGATAGCCCAACGCCTGGCTTCGGCATAACGGGAATACATCCGAAAGAGGTCCGTAGCGAAAAGGGCCGCCTCTTCCCCCCCGGTGCCGGCCCTGATCTCGAGGATGACGTCGCGGCTGTCGTTCGGGTCCTTGGGGATGAAGAGCGTCCTGATCTGCTGCTCGGTACGCTGCCTTTCGGCCTGCAAGGACTCGAGCTCGCCCTTCACGAGCCCCCTGATCTCGGGGTCAGGGTCTTCAAGCATGGTTTCATGTTCGGCAATATCAGTGGATACCTGCATAAGTCGCCGGGAGAGGCCCATGATCTCCTCAAGGGAGGCCTGCTCTTTGGCTATAGCGGTATACCGGGTATGGTCCGCAAAGATCTTCTCATCGGCAAGGAGATCGGAGAGCTGATGGTAGCGTTCCTCTATCTCCTTGAGTTTTTCGAGCATGTCGTTTCTGGAGGGTTACTTGCTTTTGCCTTGCTTGCTGTCCTTTTTCAGGTACTCGCCGTACTTTCTCTTGAACAGCTCCGCCTTGCCTGCCGTAGAGGTGAGCCTCTGTTGACCCGTATAAAAGGGGTGGCAGGCGCTGCAGATTTCAACGCGTATGTCCTTCTTGGTAGAACGTGTGGCGAAGGTATTCCCGCACCCGCAGGTGACCGTTGTCTCGAAATAATCTGGGTGTATCCCTTTCTTCATTGTATCTGCTCCTATTTATTCATGGAATCCATGAACTCGGCATTATTGCGCGTCTTGCTTAATTTGTCCAGTAAAAATTCTATGCTGTCGATGGGATTCAAGGGGCTCAGGAGCTTCCGCAAAATCCAGATGCGATCCAGCTGTTCCTTGGGCAGCAGGAGCTCCTCTTTACGTGTGCCCGACTTGGAGATGTCGATGGCCGGGAAGACCCTGCGCTCCATAATGGACCGGTCGAGGTGAATCTCCTGGTTGCCCGTGCCCTTGAATTCTTCGTAGATGACTTCATCCATACGGGAGCCCGTATCAACCAGCGCCGTTGCAATGATCGTGATACTGCCTCCCTCTTCAATATTCCTGGCCGAACCGAAAAACCTTTTCGGTTTCTGCAGGGCATTTGCATCGATACCGCCGGAGAGGAGCTTGCCTGAGGGCGGGCATACCGTGTTGTGTGCCCTGGCAAGCCTGGTGAGCGAATCCAGCAGGATCACTACATCCTTTTTGTACTCCACCAGGCGCTTGGCCTTCTCCATGACCATACGGGCCACCTGCACATGGCGTGCAGCAGGCTCGTCAAAGGTCGATGCCACAACCTCGCCATTAACGGAGCGCTGCATATCCGTAACCTCTTCAGGCCGCTCATCGATGAGCAGGACCATCAATTCCACATCGGGGTGGTTCTTCTTGATGGAGTTGGCGACGCTCTGGAGCATCATGGTCTTGCCCGCCTTTGGCGGGGACACTATCATGCCCCTCTGGCCCTTGCCGATGGGGACAAGAAGATCCAGGACCCTCCCGGTGAGGTTGTCCTGACCGGTCTCAAGTTTGAATTTCTCCATGGGGTAGAGCGGGGTAAGATTGTCGAAGGACACCCGGTGCTTGGCCTCCTCCGGGTCTGCATCGCTGATGGTTTCAAGCTTCAGCAATGCGAAGTACCGCTCGTTGTCCTTGGGGGGCCTGATCTGTCCCCTTACCTCGTCGCCGTTTTTCAGGTTGAACCGCCTGATCTGGGAGGGCGAGACATATATGTCGTCCGGGCCGGGCAGGTAGCTGTAGTCAGCCGAACGCAGGAAGCCGAACCCATCGGGCAGGATCTCAAGGACCCCCTGGCCGGATATGGAGACATCTTTTTCCGCCTGGGCCTGGAGGATTGCAAAGATAAGCTCCTGCTTGTTCATGGTGGCTGAACCCTCTATCTCCAGCGAGTTTGCAGTCTCAAGGAGGTCCTTGGGGTCCATCTTTTTTAAATCTTCTAAGTGCATATAACTTCCTTTCGGCTTTATGAGCTGGTGTGGGGTGTTTCTGTGCGAGGGCCCACGAAACAGATTAATCGGTATGACATGGACTAAATGAAACAAAATGCAATGTCAAGCGCAAAAGGGGCCTCTTTTAAGCTTCCTCCACCAGTCTTTATTTGTATATAACCTTCAAGGCATTAATATCCCGCTGGATACCCTTTACCCTGATACAACCCATGGGTTCAAAGCTTACACCCAGGTCCCCATGAGCCGGGAGCACGTCCGTGGTAAAGCTGCTGACGATGATCTCGCCCGGCGAGCTGATGGACTCAAGCCGTTGTGCAAGGTTTACCGGCTCTCCGATGACCGTATAGTTCAGCTGCTCCTGTGAGCCGATATTCCCTGCCACCACCAGGCCCGTAGAGATGCCGATGCCTACCTCGATGGCAAACAATCCTTCAGCCACAAGCCTTTCCTTGAGTTCATTCACCCCTTGCTGGATGTCAACGGCGCAGCGGATCGCCTTGACCGGGTCCATTTCGGTTTCATCAGGGATGCCGAAGACCGCCATGACCCCATCTCCCAAAAACTTGTCGAGCATGCCGCCATGCCTGAAGATCACAGGGACTACGGTCTCGAAGAACCGGTTGAGCACCTCAACCACCTGCTCTACAGGGTTGCTGTCAAGCAGTGTGGTGAAGGAGGTAATGTCGGCAAACACCACGGTTACGATCTTCCTCTGCCCCCCAAGGCCTGTCATACGGCCATCCGCCACAAGGTGCTCGGCAAGCCCCCGGGAAAAGTACCTGCTCAGATTCATACGTTTTTTCTCAAGTTCCAGGAGGTCCTGATAAGTCCGTACAAGCGATGCGGTAATGGAGAGCTGGTCGGCGATGAGCTCGAAGAACCTGAGATCATTGGGCCCGAAGCAGCCCGGGACATTATCCCGGAAATTCATGACCCCGACGCTCCTGCCCTCTGTAATGATAGGCACGCATGCCAGAGACCCTTCCTGGTTAGTCCCCCTGTTGGAGAAGGTGGGGTCCTTGGTAACGTCTTGGATATACAACGTCTTGCCTGCCTCCACCACCTTGCCGGCGATCCCTTCACCCCTCTTGAGCAGAATGGGCGGCCTGTTGGGCGAGTTTTTCATGAGTGACGCGCTCACGATGCGCAGCGTCTGGGTCTGCTCATCAATAAGCATGACGGAAATACTTTGGATGCCCGTGGCATTCTTGATGATGTCGAGCTGGCGTAAGAAGAGCTGGTTCCAATGGGAGAGGCTCGTCCCCTTCAATGCCTCGCCGAGCTCTTTCAGCAGCGATAGCTCGGCTATCTTCTGCTCGTAACCCTTCTCAAGGGAAACGACACGCTCTTTTAATATAGATACAATGTCCCGTTCCATGGTTATAGGTCGAGAAGGGCCTTCACCCTCGATTCCGTATCCTCATACCGCCTGACGACAACGTCGTCACCCAGCTGTGAGAGCGTCTCGGGTGTGAGGTACTGCGCAGCGGCGGTGTTGGCGATATCCAGTGCTATTACTTTTTTATGCGCAATAATGTCTGCAAGATGAACCGTAACAGCAAGACAAATGTCCTTGGCCTTACCGGGCAGGTGATGACACAGGAGCCCATCCACTATTTCCTCGGGCAGGTTCCACCGCTCGGCCACGTATGCACCCATCTCGGCATGGGAAAGACCGGCTTCCTTTTCCTCGCTCGCCAGATCATCCAGGGAAGACAGGATTGACAGGTCGCCCAGGCAGTATCCCCGCTGGAGAAAGATGATCTTGCCGAAATCATGGAGCAGCCCTAGCGTATAAAGGGCATTGGCGTCATTGCACCCAAGAAGCCGGCCGAGCCAGTTGGCCAGGTGGGCCACCAGGAGGGAATGCTCCCAGAGTATCCGTGCTTTTTTCGGCGCAATCCGTTCCATGACCTGGTGCACGGCAATAGAAAACGCGAGGTTGATGACCTCGTCGTTGCCCAGGATCACCACTGCGTGCTCAATGGATACGATCTGCCTGCGAAAGCCATAGAAGGCGGAGTTCACGACCTTGAGCATGCGTGACGTGAGCACGGGGTCCTTTTCGATGATCTTTGCCATCTTTGAGGCGGCGACCATGGGATCTCCTGCAAGATCGATGATCTCCTTCGAGATGGAGGGCAGGGTGAAGAGGTGCTCGAAGTTGCGGAATTTCCGTAAGATCGCCTTTCCAATCTCTCTTTTTTTCTCCAGTTTCTCCTGATAGCCCCACTCCTGCATGAGTATTGCTATCTCAGCGTCTCTTACATGGCCGCCTGCATTGAATGCCGAAACGACACCAAAGGGAAGAAGGTCTTCTATCCAATGCCGGTCGGAGGGGCTCATGCCGGAAATGACCTGGCCGACCTCCTGGGGGCGGGAGGCCATGAATGCATAGAATTGATAGAAGGCGTTCCCAAGGAACTTTGACTCTCCATCGCTGTCTTTTTCTGAAGAGGCCGTCTCCCGGATGCTCTCCCACAGGCTCTTGACCCAGTGGGTGCTCCCTTTGCTCAGATTGAACCGCTCAAGCGCCTCGAAGAACAGGGTCTGGATATCAGCGCCGTCCTTGGGATAGACCGCAATCCCCTTGGGGATCGAAAGGAACTGGGAAGAGGCCTCATCGGCCCCCATCCCGAACACACCGAGAACGAGGTATTCCCCATATTTCACGGCCGTATCCGTATCACGCTTTGCCCGCAAAGCCATGTCGGCCTGTTCGTCGGGGACCACAACGACGGACATGCTGCCACCCAAAATTGAAACCTTTTTGAGCTCGATGTCCAAGGGCGCAAGCATATCCTTAAGTTCCATGGTGGTCCTATCGTCAAAACGAGCTCGAATCTTGACTTGGATAAGGCCGGCAAATCTGATACATCTTTTTTCAGAATATATAAGGTGGGTTCATGCTAAGCGTTGAAAAGGCTCGAGAGATCATCCTCTCAAAGCTCCCGGCCCTGCCGTCCGAACGGGTGTCTCTGGAAAACGCACTGGGGAGATACCTTGCCGAGGACATCGTTTCAACCCTGGCTATACCCTCGTGTGACAATTCCGCCATGGACGGTTATGCCGTCCGCACGGATGATGTAAAGTCCATCGGTATCACCCTGGATATCTCATCAATCCTCCCGGCGGGCGCACAACCGGTTCATCCCGTTTCCAAAGGCCAAGCCGCCAAGATCATGACCGGCGCATCCATACCGGAAGGCGCGGATGCAGTGGTAAAGCGCGAAGATACCAAGGAGGAAGAAAGAACGGTCACGATCAATAAGGTGCCGGAAAAGAGCGAAAACATCCGCTTCAAAGGAGAGGACATTGCCCCGGGGCAGCTTATCCTCACGACAGGGACCCTCCTCGGACCGGCCGTCATAGGCGTGCTGGCATCACTTCGGCGCCCCATGGTCCAGGTTTCCCAAAGACCTGTGGTGGCCGTACTGGCCACAGGAGACGAGATCGTGGAACTGGGAGAGGATGTCCCGAATAACGCAATCATCTCTTCAAACTCCTATACCCTGCTCAGCCTCATAAGGATCACCGGGGGTATCCCTTGCTATCTGGGCATTGCCCATGACAGGAAGGAAGACCTCAAGAACCGGCTTGCCCGTGCAAAAAAGGCCGACCTGATCCTCACCTCGGGCGGCGTTTCCATGGGCGATTATGACATGATCAGGGAGGTTATGAACGAGGACGGCGACTCGCTTGCATTCTGGGGTGTTGAGATGAAGCCCGGAAAGCCCCTTGCCTTCGGGTCTCTCTGCGGGGTGCCCGCCATAGGACTGCCCGGCAACCCCGTGTCCACCATGACCTCGTTCTATCAGTTCGCCAGGCCCGCCATCCTCAAGATGCAAGGCGCCAAAGACCTCCTCCTGCCAAGGGTGAGGGCCCGGCTCAAGGAGGCCTTGAAAAACTCCGGCGACAGGCCCCATTACATACGAGGCATCCTGGAGCGCTCAGGCGACGATTTCGTGGTCAGTCCCACAGGACCACAGGGATCAGGCATCCTCACTTCCATGGCAAGGGGCAACTGCTATATGGTCCTGCCCAAAGGGTCTCCATCGCTGCCGGCGGGCTCCTTTGTGGAATGCGAGGTCTTCCAGGTCGGGTGCTTCTTATAACAAATAAGGTTGACAGAGTGATTGTAATAAGTATAAGTAGCCTACTTTTTAAATTCCGGTGGAGGACAGGATGTTAAGAAAGAATGAGCTTCTCGAGATCAAAGAGATCCTTCTCCAGATGAAGAAGGACATCCTTAAGACCCTTGCTGAGAGAATTAAATCCAATGACTTGACCGCACAGCGGGAGATCGGCGACATCTTTGACGATGCCGACCTGGAGCAGACCAGGGAGTTCAACCTCCTCCTCGGCACCCGTGAACGGCAGAAACTGGACCAGATCGAGAGCGCCCTTTCGCGGATGGAGCAAGGCGAATATGGATTCTGCGAAGACTGTGAAGAAAATATACCTGCCGGGAGGCTCAAGGCCATGCCCTTTGCAACCCTGTGTGTAAAGTGCAAATCAGAGCGGGAAAGCATGGAAGGCCCCAACGCCCCCGTCTATGTAGAGGAAAAAGGTTAATTCCATGGGCTTGAGGGTCGAGGTCGGACTCAAGCCGCACCTCTTTGATGCCCGCGGAGCCAGGGTCAAAAGGCAGATACTTCATGCTTTTCCCCGGTTGTCTAGCCTTGAACGGATCTCCTGCTTCGACATCTACCACATGGATTCGGATAACCTGAACCACGCTTGTCTTGAAGAGGCCTTCTGCGACCCGGTCATCCAGGATATCACCATCGGTGGCATCTTACGGACGGATAAAGGCTGGTATATCGAGGTCGGGTTCAAGCCCGGCGTTACCGACAATGTGGGGCATAGCGCCCAATATGCCTTTGAGCTCATCTCCGGCAGCACCATAAAGGTCTTTTCCGCACGGGGGTACCTGCTTCAGGGCGGGCTTGACCGCAATACCGCCCAGGCAATCGCCCGGGAATGCCTGGCCAATTCGCTCATCCACACCATCAGGGTGCTCGGCTACCCCGAGTGCGGGGCTATTGAGCCGGCCATCCCCACCCTCGCCGGGCTCCACGATCCTGTGGCGGAAGAAATTTCCCTGGACCTCGAAGACGACGCCCTCATAAAGCTCTCCCAGGAGAGGACCCTGGCCTTGAGCGTGGTTGAGATGAAGGCCATCATCAACTACCTGAAGGACCCCGACACCCTGAAAGAAAGATCGTTAAAGTCTCTTGGAGGCACAATAACGGATGTCGAGCTCGAGTGCCTGGCCCAGACCTGGTCGGAGCACTGCAAGCACAAGATTTTCAATGCGGATATCACCTACGAAGAGGACGGAAAGACCGAGCAGATCTCATCGCTGTTCTCAACCTACATCAAGGGCGCCACATCCAAGATCCGTAAACGTGCCGGGGAAAAAGACATCTGTGTGAGCGTCTTCTCCGACAATGCAGGCGTTATCCGGTTCAATGAGGATTATAACCTCGTCTTCAAGGTGGAGACCCACAACTCCCCTTCTGCCCTGGACCCATACGGCGGGGCGCTCACCGGCATCGTGGGGGTGAACCGCGACCCCTTCGGCACCGGCATGGGGGCCAAGCTCATCTTCAACACGGACGTGTTCTGTTTTGCAGACCCGTTTCGTATCGGCAAGCTGCCTCCCAAGATACTCCATCCGTTACGGATCTTTGAGGGGGTCCGGGAAGGCGTAGAGCACGGCGGCAACAAATCCGGCATCCCCACGGTGAACGGCTGCCTCGTATTTGATGAGCGGTACCTGGGGAAGCCCCTGGTCTATTGCGGGACCGCAGGCATCATGCCCGCAACTATCAACGGCGAGCCTTCTCACATAAAACAGATCCTACCAGGGGACCTCATCGTCATGTCTGGGGGCCCGATAGGCAAGGACGGCATCCACGGGGCCACCTTCTCCTCCGAGGAGTTCAATGAGACATCCCCCACATCCGCCGTTCAGATCGGCGACCCCATCACCCAGAAGAAGCTCACCGATTTTCTGCTCGTGGCACGTGACAGGGGCCTCTACCATGCCATCACCGACGATGGTGCAGGGGGCTTGTCCTCGGCTGTGGGCGAGATGGCCACGCAGTGCGGCGGGTGTCATATAGAGTTGGAAAAACCGCCCCTGAAATATCATGGCCTGAGCCCGTGGGAGATCCTGCTCTCCGAGGCCCAGGAGCGCATGACCCTGGCCATCCCTCGTGAGAAGATCGCAGAGTTCCTCGACCTCTCCTCGGCCATGGGTGTGGAATCGACCGTCATCGGCACCTTCACGGATTCCGGTTTCTTCCACTGCACGTATAACGGTAAGAACGTGGCATATATCAGCCTGGACTTTCTCCACAACGGCCTGCCCACCATGAAGCTCAAGGCCCGCTGGAGGCCGCCTTCAACGGAAACCGGGTTGACACCGGTTCCGGCAGACCATGCCGCCAAGCTCAAAGAGATGCTGGGCAGGCTCAATATCTGCTCAAAGGAGTATGTGGTCAGGCAGTACGACCACGAGGTGCAGGGCGGCTCGGTCGTCAAACCCCTTGTGGGCGCAGGGTGTGATGGGCCTTCCGATGCGGGGGTCATCCGGCCGCTGCTGGGTTCCTACGAGGGCGTGGTAGTATCGAACGGCATCGTACCCAGATATTCCGACCTGGACACCTACCACATGGCTGCCTGTGCGCTCGACGAGGCATTAAGGAACTACGTCTGCGTGGGCGGCAACCCTGATCACTGGGCATTCCTGGATAATTTCTGCTGGTGCGACCCGGTCTCAAGCGCCAAGAACCCTGACGGCGAATACAAGCTGGCACAGCTCGTGCGGGCGAACAAGGCCCTCTTTGATTACGCCCTGGCCTTTTCCTGCCCCATGATCTCGGGCAAGGACAGCATGAAGAACGACTATATGGGCACAGATGTAAAGATATCCATCCCGCCCACCATCCTGATATCGGTCATCGGCAAGATCGAAGATGCACGGAACGCCGTGACTATGGACCTCAAGCAGGGAGGGAGCCTTATCTATATCCTCGGCGTCACAAAGAACGAACTCGGTGCAAGCGAGTATCTTGCCTCTTTTGGCATGAAAGGGTCAATGGTTCCTCGGGTGGATGCGGACACTTCCCTGAAGAGATACCGGGACCTTCACCATGCCATGGAAAAGGGCCTTGTCTTGTCGGCCCATGACTGCTCGGACGGCGGCCTGGCCGTGTGCCTGGCCGAGATGGCCTTTTCCGGGGCATATGGCCTCTCCATAGACCTTGGCAAGGTGCCTGCCGCATCGGGTATGAACGACACGGAGGTGATGTATTCGGAGTCGGCCGGCAGGATCGTCATAGAGGTCGGTAAGGACAAGGCCACTGAGATAGAAGAGATCTTCGGCAAGGACGCGGCATGCATCGGCAGTACCGATAAAGCCCCGAGGCTAGTTATAAAATCATCTTCAGGAGACACCGTCGTGCAAGAAGGCATCGATGCATTAAAGGCTGCCTGGAAGGCGACCCTGGATTTCTGATATGGCTATGGTAAAGGCGCTTGTCATAACCGGTTACGGAACCAACTGTGAGATGGAGATGGCCCATGCCTGCAGTCTTGCAGGCGCTCAGGCCGATATCGCCCACATCAGCGAGGTATTGAGCGGTAAGTATCCTATCAATGATTATCATTTCCTGAACCTCCCGGGCGGTTTCCTGGACGGGGATGACCTCGGAAGCGCCCAGGTTGAAAGTGTCCGGTTGAAATATGCACGCGTAAAGACATCCGGAAAAACCCTGTTCGAGGAGATCAGCACTTTCATCTCCCGGGGCATGCTCATACTCGGGGTATGCAACGGCTTCCAGGCCCTGGTGAAGTCAGGCATCCTGCCCGGAAACCCGCTGGGAAAGAGACGGGTGTCGCTTACCTTCAACGACTCTGCCAAGTTTGAAGACCGCTGGGTGACACTGAAGGTGAACCGTTTAAGCCCCTGCGTGTTCACCATGGGAATAGATCATCTCATGGTGCCGGTCCGCCACGGCGAGGGAAAGTTCGTGTGCGACAGCGATGCAACGCTTGAAGAGATCACGAATGCGAATCTCATCACGGTGCAGTATGCCGATGAAAGGTTCTCGCCCACCATGGAATACCCCTCTAACCCCAACGGCTCGGTATCGGCCGTTGCAGGCATCTGCGATTCAACAGGCCGCATCTTCGGGCTCATGCCGCACCCCGAGGCCTACACCCACCGCACCAACCACCCCAGATGGACAAGGGAGAACAACCTGCCGGACAGGGGCGAGGGTATGGCCATCTTCGACAATGCCGTGACCTTCCTCAAGGGCATTGTCTAGGCACACTGTTCCGGCAACGCCGGAGAGGATTACCGGAGGTGTGAATAAACCCGGCTATCCATGTACAGCGTTCTTTGCTGATCGTGCATAAGATCTGAACCAGAGATTCCATTCAGAGATCCGCGGTTGATCACCGGGAACAGTGCATGTCGATTTATCGAAGTTATATTCGATAAGAGCAGACCGTTGATCGCGGCACGAACTCTATATGTTCATACATTAATAGGTAGTTCTTTCTAAATTGCTATTGATATTCCTTAAAACAGAATTATTATAAACGATTAATGATGTCTTTCAACATTTAGGATTACTCCATCCGACGAACCTGTTTCGCTTCTCTACGAGAAGCACTCTAAACACCAGACCAAAACAGTCATCAATATGATTAGGCACCCTGGGGGAGGAACAAGCCGAAGATCCTCAAGATCATGCAATAATTATCATTGTTCATGCGGGGGATAAATACCTTAATATTTAGGAGGAAAACAGATGAAAGTGCTTCTCATTCAACCCCCAAGTATTGACCCATTGTTAGATCAGGTTTTCCTTTTTGAGCCCTTGGCCCTTGAATACGTCGGAGCGGGTTTGAAGCAGGATGCACATGATGTTTTGCTTCTTGATGCGCGACTTGACCCTGATTACGAGAGAGCATACCGCCGGTTTCAACCTGACGTGGTTGGACTGACCGGTTTTACCAGCCATGTCAATATCATCAAAACAATTGTTGCTCGACTAAAGTCGATATCTTCCAGAGTCCTGTTTGTTGTCGGCGGCCACCATGCCTCGGTACGACCAACAGATTTTAATGATTCACTTATTGATATTGTAGTTATTGGCGAAGGAGTCGTCACTCTACGGGAAATCCTCCGGGCATGGGAAAAGGGAAGCAGCTTCTCTGACATTCACGGAATCGCCATTCCCTGCGTGGACGGTATGATATTCAGCAAACCAAGGCCTTACACGGATCTTAACGAACTTCCATTTCCTGATCGCTCTCTAACTGCCAGCTACCGAAAACAGTACTTCAGCGAGTGGTTCAAGCCGCTGGCCTCTGTGCGCACTTCACTCGGCTGCACGGCGCGTTGCAGCTTCTGCGCCCTCTGGAAGATCACCGATGGGAAATACCTTAGGCGCGATCCCGAAAAGGTTGTAGAAGAATTGCTTAGTGTGGCGGAACCTAACGTCTTCTTGTGTGACGATGAGTCCATGTGCGATTCAAAGCGGATGGACAAGATGGCCGACCTGATCGCAGAGGCAGGCATCCACAAGAAGTTCTTCCTCTATGCCAGAGCGGACAACATAGTGAATCATCCCGAACTGTTTGCTAAGTGGGCCAGGATCGGTCTGGCTCAGGTTTTTGTTGGGATGGAGGATTTCTCGGACAAACGCCTGATAGCCATGAAGAAGGGGATCACTACTGCGCAGCAGGCAGAAGCGGTCAAGATACTTGATAAGCTAGGGATCATGATGGAGGCCTCATACATAGTTGATCCAGCCTATACCCGCGAAGACTTCAGCTCTTTACTGGCTTATGTCCGAAAGATGAAACATAAGTACGTAATATTTACGGTCATGACGCCTCTTCCCGGCACAGAACTCCATGACTCCCGAGAAAATGAGCTTCTTTCACTCAAGCCTGAATTGTATGACCTGGTGCATGCCCTCCTACCCACCACGTTGCCGTTGCAGGAATTCTACAAGGAGTATGCCAACCTGTATTCCAAGGCAGTACCGCTGTATAGGTACGTGCCGACAGTTTTTCGCTTTGGACTGCACGGCATGCTGCTTCGTATCACATTGTTCAATCGAGTTCTCAAAAAGTTCAAGCTGATGCATCTTGATTATTGACGGCGATAAATACGAAATTGGGGGGGAATAGGGTCTATTAGGCTTGCAATGCTTGAATTGATATCATTATCAAATTCCCATTACCATGAACGGGCCCTTTTGTTAGGAGTTTCTCAATAGCGGTGATGCCATTGCGTTTCAATTCGTTTGCAGCAATAGCATTCATAATATGCGGATGAAGTGAGGAATCGTCTCGGGAAGATCCAGCACGATTTCCATAAAACCGCGGGATTGGCCGCCTGTGTACCAGGGCGTCTGATAGATCATCTTTTTGAGCCCCTTTTTCTCAATGGTGTACACGTTGGGTTTCCTTTGTTCCATGAACTGCATGAGCTTTGTCCGGGCAGGCTCAGGATGACAGTCAATCAAATTGGATCCCAACAGGCTTTCTCCGCCCTGCTCCTGGAACATCTTGGCCGATCGATCATTCATCTCCAGAATAATGCCTTCCTGGTCACAAACCGTAACAGCCCCTGGAAATTCCTTAACCCATTGATGTTTATCCATCTGTATATTCCAACCTTTCTTTAGTTTCATGACGTATCATTGCTTGATAACCGCCAAGGGGATGTACATACCTATGTATGATGTAACATTCTCCACGCAGGCTGACAATTACCATATCCCGTTGCGGGTGATCTTCTCAGATTACAATCAACGAATGCAAAACTTCTGCAACGAAATTGACACTAAGATCTGTCGGATCTATTCTTCCACTGCTTTTTTCAACAGAAATATCGCAGCTAAATGAGACTCGAATGAAAGAACAACGTATTCTCAGCTTGTTCTTATGAATAGAAACGCTTATGCTCCACAGCTTCCACTATTTCAATGAGGAGGCCTATCATGAAAAAGATGCTGTTCATTGTCACATCGATTTTATTGTTCAGCCTGCCCCTATGGGCAAAAGATGCCTACCGCATCGAGGTGCTTCAGGTTTCAAAGATCAACCCGTTTGACTGGTCATACGAGGGGTTTGTCGAGGAGCTTGCGAAAAACGGCCTTGTCAAGGGGCAGAACCTTGTCATCAACCGGCATATCATCGATGCAGATGCAGATGCAGGCATATGGAAGAAGGTCGGAATCCTGATGAAGATAAAAGGCACCGCAGGCGATATCATTGCGACCAAGCCGGATCTTGTGCTGACCATCAGCACGCCGGCAACCGAGTACAGCAAGGACAAGTTCATCAACGCGGGTATACCGGTGGTATTCACCGGGGTTGCCATGCCTCAGGCCGTTGGATGCGCATCATTAACCAAATCCGGGCCGGGTTTTACCGGGGCATCGTTGTATCTCGATCCGACAAGCGCCTTCAAGATAACCAAACTGGCCTTTCCCAAGCTCACGAAAATGGGGATCGTTCACAGCGATGACGACAATGCCGTCGCCTTTGTAAAAGAGGCCAAGGCAAAGGCTGCAGCCCTTGGGATTACGGTGATAAGCAAACAGGTGGGGAAATCGGATAACCCCACGGCAGCTACGGAAGAACTGATAAGCCAGGGGGCCCAGGCCTTCGGCATACCCATAGATGCCTACTTCGCACTCAGGAACTACGAGCCCCTAATGGAGCTGTTCAAAGTAACAGACCAGAAGAATATACCTGTTATTAGTTTCTGCCATGTAGGGTTCCAGGGAGGTATTCTCTATGTGGGCTCCGAGTTCAAGAAGATCGGTGCACTTTCCGGTACCCAGGCGGTGAAGATCCTCAAGGAAGGCGCAAAGCCTGAGAATCTGCCGGTCTTGATCCAGGATGATCTTAAGATCCTCGTGGATCTGAAGGCAGCCAAGAAAATGGGGATTGAGTTGCCTATGGGGATTCTGCAGATAGCCAAGACTGTTGAGTCTGAGAGGAAGTAATGTAATCAAGAAAAATTAATGAGGCCATAGGGGGGCGTTTCTCTTTTTCTCTCTAGAGTGCTCACCGGAGATACGCCCCTGAATTTCACCCAGGAACAGTTTCATACCCCAGGTTTCTCCTGCTTAGATGCAGGCGACACATTAATATCCACATGCAGGTGACGCCCCACCTCTTGCAGGGCAGCCTCCCAGTTTTGGCCGGGCAGGTCGGGTGGCACGACAACCAGGGCGGTCATGGAAAACAACGGGGCGCCACTGTTCGGCGCCTGGGTGGTCACCGTATCCATGGACTCAATATTGATGCCGCATTTTGAAAGGGTCTGCGCAATCTTATGAATGATTCCTTCGTGATCTGCGCCAAGGACTTCAATCTTGTAGGGCAGCCATCCCGCATGGGCTTCAGCATAGGTCTGTTCCGTCCTGCTGGTTGTTACCTTGAATCCCTGGCTTTTCAGGGTCTGTGTGCTTTTCCCCAGGTTGGCCAGTTGAGTTTCAGGTATGGAGACCAGCATCAAAACTGCAAACTCGCCTCCCAACCTGGCCATGCGGCTGGTTTCCACATTGCCGCCAAGGTCGAGCAGTAATTTCGTAATCTCTTCCACGAGCCCTGTTCGATCAGTACCGGTGAGGGTGAAAACGATGTTTTTACGCATAATAATTTGTGTCCTTTCACTTTGCGGGCATCAGGCCCACCCCAATGGGAAAGATTTATTTCTTCGGCGGGCTTGCCATGGCGTCGCCCTCCAGGATCTTTACACCGTCCTGGTTGACGCACCAGGTCTTCAGTTTCACCCGGTTCTTTTCCGTGTTGATCTCGGCTACCTCCACGTGGGCGGTAACCGTATCGCCGATATGCACAGGGCCTAAAAACTTCAGCTCCTGGCTGATGTAGATAGTGCCCGGACCGGGCAGCTGCATGCCGATGGTAGAGGATACAAAGCCTGCGGCGAGCATGCCGTGGGCGATGCGGGTCTTGAAGAAGGTGTTCTTGGCATAGGCCTCATTCACGTGGGCCGGGTTGAAATCGCCCACAATACCTGCGAAGAGGTAGATGTCCGTTTCGGAGACGGTCTTTGAAAATTCTGCAAAATCACCGATCTTCATTTCATGAATGGACTTACCCAGCATGTGTCATCCTCCTTTATATTTTCATGTCAGATCTAGGAAGGTTTTTCCTCGGCGCATCTCCTAATTCTTCTTAATAATCACAGCTTAAAACCACGACCGGTGGCTCCAGATGTCATCCTTAAGGCACTGCATGTCCTGCTTCAGCAGTAGGTACATGGATGCGTTCTGGATGGCCAGACCGCCCAGGCCGGCAACGGCTTCTGCCAGCATGACCTCGCCCTCGGTGAAATCCCTTTCTTCTGCGGTATAGTACCTCATGACGCCGATGACCTCGTCCTTGGCCTTGATGGGCACCGTAAGGATGGAGGTGATACCCTCCTTTTTTTTCTCATCCTTGTACTGAACCTCTTTGTTGCTCGTGGCGTCGTTGATGATCACGGTCTTTCCCTTGAGCGCCTCGGTGACGCTCTTCTCGATCCTCACCGGGCCCTTGTTCAGATACTTCTTGCTCAGGCCGTAACTGGCTACAAGCTCAAGGACCTGCTTGTCCTTATCGATGAGCCGTACGGAAACCGCTTTGACCTCAAGGGCATGGGCCATGTCCACGGACAGACGCTCCATGATTATTTTTATATCCAGACTCTCGTTGAGCCCCTGGGCTATGTTGGTAAAGATGCGGATGTTCCGTGTGATCTGCATGACGAGACGGGCCCGCTCAATGGCCATTCCGCCCTGTTCGGCAAGCGCGGTGAGGAAAAGGATCTCGTCTTCGGAAAAGATCCGGGGCTTGTCGGTATACAGGGTGAGCACGCCCTTTACCCTCTCCTTTACGATGACCGGCACTACCAGGATGGATGCGATCCCTTCCTTCTTTTTGAGTTCGTGGGTCTTCACCCTCGGGTCTTTTGTGGCATCGTGGATGGCGACATATCCCTTTTTCATGATTTCTTCGGAAGCCCGCTTGGCCTCCCTGGGCTCGGCGTGGAGATAGCTCTTTGAGAGTCCTTTCTGGGCTATGGGGACAAAGATATCACTTTCTTTCTGCTCGTCTTCGAAGAAGAGGCATGCCGCCTTGCCATCCATGGTGTCAATGGCGCTCTGCACAATGAGGTCCAGCAGCTTTTCCTTTTTCAGCGTGGTGCCCAACGCCCTGCTCACCTTGCAGAATGTCTTGAAGTAATCGCTTTTCTCAGACATTTTCTATCTCCTTTGAGCGTGTGGTATTCTTTGTCCTGGTCGTCCACGAGGCCTTTGCAGCCTTTTTCGGCGTCTTGCGGACAGGCTGTTTTTTCACGGTCGTTTCTTTTTTCGGCATGTCTCTGTCCGTAAGCCACTGTACGATCTTTGGGGTGAATTCCCTCTGGGTCTTGGAGCTTACGTATATGCCGATGTGGCCTGTATCAAGGCAGAGATCTTCCTTGTCCGTGCCCCCTACTGCGCCGGTGAGCTTGTCTGCAGCCCCGGGCGGCACGAGGTGGTCGTATTGGCCGTAGATATTGAGGAGCGGCATGGTTATCTTTTTGAGGTCTACGCGCTTGTCTCCCACTACCAGCTGGCTCTTTATAAGGAGGTTCTTCTGGTAGCAGTCCTTCACGAACTGCCGGAAGGTCTCGCCCGGCACATCCGGGCTGTCAAAGATCCACTTCTCCATGCGGATGAAGTTCTCCACAAAGACCTTGTTGTCCATGTTCTCCATAAAACCCACATACTTGTCGATCATGAGGCGCGCCGGGTTCAGCAGGAGGAAACCGAAGTTCATGATGTCACCAGGCATGTTGCCGAAGGAATCGATCATCAGGTCCACATCCACGTTTTTCATCCAGATGTGCAGCAGTCCCTGGTCGGTGTCAAAGTTGGTGGGCGATACCGTGGTCACAAGGTTTCTGACCTTCTCGGGGTGAAGGGCCGAATAGATCACACAAAAGGTACCCCCCATGCAGATGCCCATGAGATTAACCTTGTCCGCCTTGCACCTGACCCTTATGTGGTCCACAATGTCGTCCATGTAACCGTTCACGTGGTCGTCTATGGTAAGGAACTTATCCTTCCTGGAGGGATACCCCCAGTCGATCATGTACAGGTCGATACCGGCCTGAAGAAAGTTCTTCACCACGCTGCGCTCTGGCTGGAGATCGAGCATGGTCTCACGGTTTATAAGGGCATAGACTACCAGCAGCGGGGTGGTGATCTCTTTTGACGGCTCGCGCATGGGCAGGTAATGCTTCAGCTTGACACGGTCCTGCTGGTAGATCACCTCGTACGGGGTGGTGGCTATTGCTGTTTCCAAAGGACCCAGCAGCACCTCGGAGGCCTTTTGGGCACGGTCCTGGACCTTGTCCGCATCCTCGGCAAGGTGCTTCAGGATTATGTCGACCGGGATCTTTGGTTTTTCCTCCATAGTTTAGCCTCCGGATGCAGCCGACTTCTTGAGGTCCTTGTTCACCTTTTCCAGGTCCTTCACCCGTTTTTTGAGGTGATAGAGCTCGTCGTACAACTCGTCGAGGTCCTTGTTCGTGGGTATGGGCAATGACTGCAGGGCATCCGTAACGATCTGATTGCGGGCGCTCAGGTAGCCCTCATAGGAGCTCAGGGTATCGTTTAAGGTCTTGGTGTACTCGGACGTTTTGAACAGGGTCATGTAGTGGCCTTCGAGGATCTTCACCCATAATCGGTAGTACTCGTGGGGGTCTTCGGGGGTTTTGCCTTCCCGAATCTGTTCCTCGATCTTATCATGCAAAACCATGAATGCCTTCTCCATGGGGAGCATCAGGACATGCATGAATTCGGCAAAGGCGGTGGAAAAGACATTGAACTTGTCAATGGTCTGGTAAAACCTTTCCTGATAAAAGCGCACCAGGCCGAGCTGGGGGACCTTGAGGTACTGGCGTATCTCCTTGTCATAGAAGTCGGACCATACCTTGATGCTGTCCTGGTCCAAGTTTTCGAACCTATAGGCCTCGGTGCGTTTTCCAAGGTCCTTGAGTTTGTCTGCGGTCTGTTCATGGATCTTCAAAAAGCTCGACATGCCTGTCTGGAAGAATTTTGTCATGATGTCCGGCAGCGTTGCAAATCCACTTGCCAGGGCGCCTGCTGCGGACGGCTCGCTCATGGCGGAAGACAGGGTGCCCCAGGTTTTGATAATGGAGAGCAGGGCATCATTGGTATTCGATTGTTTCTCATCCATAGTTCACCTCAAATCCGCTGCACTTCTGCCAGGGTTGAATCGATCATCCCAAAGGAGCGCTACTCCCTAGTACTACTTAGTAAGGTCACAAAGGATTTTGTCAATGGAGATCTCTTTACCAAGGGATGGTAACATCAGGCCGTTGCAGGGGAATTGAGCCTTGACAAACAAAGGCCTCTTGCATATAAGTGGCGATGTCGCGGGAATAACTCAGTGGTAGAGTGTAACCTTGCCAAGGTTAAAGTCGCGGGTTCGAATCCCGTTTCCCGCTCCAGCCTTTTTTCTTAATCTCATCCCCCATCACTTCGGTTAATGAAGTGGTGTTTTTTCTTTTTGGGCTGATACCCAAATGTGGTTTTGAGCATATGAAACGAATAGAGATTCTTCACTTCGTTCAGAATGACAGTAAAATGATAAGTTAGGTTGTCATCCTGAGCCGAAGCCCTGAGCGAAGTGAAGGGGCAGCGAAGGATCTATAAAACCAATGAGCATTTGGGCAACAGCCCGTTTTCAGAATACACATCACCCCTCCCCTTCAAGGGGAGGTTTGGGTGGGGATGGGGTTATCGGATTATTGTCCCTTTCTTTTGGCGCCAAAAGAAAGGGACGAAAGAAAAGGCGCCCCGTGAACCCGCCCTTCGGGTCCGTTCGCTCGCTTGGAAAATCCGGGCCGCGGCTGAACTCGCTCCGTTTCACTCCGCTCAGACAGACGCCGCTGTTCCCCCGGATTTTCCCGCACTCGCTCACCGGGTTCAAGGGGACGAACAAAAACCCTGCATGAGCATCACTTGCGAGCCGGACAATCAAGCCTCAGGGAAAAAACCTTTTAAGATTCTTTCCTTGATCAAATCCAGCCAATGAAGTAAGCTGTAATATGTGAAGTGCTATAGGTTTCAGAGACATATCGTCTTCAGAATTTTCTGCAGTTTATCTGTATTATGCCCTTATACAGAATTCTGCATTATCAATAATTCTGTATAGTAATTGTTGGGCCTTTATCAAGGAGGAGATAGCATCTATGGATCTCAATCTAAGCTGGCACAAACATCTACCATTAACGGATGACTCAGAGAACAACGGCGTCTACACAGTTGATCTCTCTCGTATTCCAAACTCCGCAGGTATCTATATGTTCTTTCGGGTCCACGGGGATTCGGCCAAGTGCCTCTATGTCGGAAAGGCAACAAACCTGAAGGCCCGGATCAAGACGCAACTGAATAATTCGAAGCTAATGCAAGGCATCAAGAACTCGGCCACGGGAGCGCGGAGGTTGATATTCGGGGAGTTCATCGCAAAACCCGGCCAACAAGAAGAGAGAAGTTTGTTGGCTATGGAACGCACACTGATTAGACACTACCTTTCGCTGGGTGAACAGTTGTTGAATATCAAAGGCACACGGATGGTAAAGAACTCAGTCACTTCTGACCGTCCAGAACTGAAGAGTTTCATCCCTCATGTGATTTACTTCGAGGAGTGAGTGCATGGCCCAACAAGGCGCTCCAGGCGGACCCCTGGGGCCGTCAGTCCTTGCAAAGTTTTCCGTTCACCTGCCCCAGGGGCCGCTGAGCTTGGCCGTTATTCGCGATGCGAAGTTGCATAATCGAATGTGATTACAGGAGGATAGAGAAACTGGAAATCACCTGGTGTGTCTCCGCCAGTACCCTAGGACGGCATGCGTGCTGTGCGTTGTGCAGCGGGTGTGAAGCCCGTCCGACAATGTACCGAACCGGGAGGAAGCCGTGAGGTGGAATCCCATCCGAGAATCCCGCTCGGTTAAGGGCTAGGGTCAGGGCAATATGGCGAGAACAGGCAAAGGATTTCACGCGCCGTCAGACGAGCAACGGACCTACAGGGATTAAGAGGTCTAAGACGTGCTTCTCATGTGTTTGCACGTGTGGGGAGGTTGCAGGTTGCTAACGTACCTGCACGGGTCCTAATAAGCCACCGGCGTTCAAGTCCCGCCTACGTTGTCCACAATGGTCGATTATGCAGAACGCAGTAACCCCACCCCTTCGCCCGGTGCAAGACCTGGCAGGCATTACCGTAAGGCGTGCTGTCGGAGCGGTGGGAAAGAGAGGTCGGAAGAAGCAAATGCCGCAGGTAACGCTACGGATAGGGCATGAGACATGGCCCGACGCGAAAACCGGGAGCATCAGCCCCGGTGAGAGCGTGCAGACGTCCGACCGGTGTCTTGGTGCGAGAGAACTTGGAGAACCTTTGGAGATGGGAAGGCAAAAGACGGCTGATAAGGCTGGTGCACTCATCGCTGACGCGCAGAAGTGGAAATCCATTGACTGGAGAGACTTAAGGCGTCAGGTCAGAAGGCTGCAGGTACGTATCGCACAGGCTGTGAAGGAAACCAGGTGGAACAAGGTAAAGGTGCTTCAGTATCTGTTAACCCGCTCGTTATACGCCAAGCTGATGGCTGTGAAACGGGCGACCTCCAACAAGGGGAAGAATACCCCTGGCGTTGACGGCGTCTTGTGGCGAAGCGCCCGAGCCAAATGGCGGGCTGCGTGCAGCCTGCGCAGACGTGGCTACAAGCCTCAGCCGCTCAGGCGGATTTATATCCCGAAGAAGAATGGGAAGAGGAGACCTCTATCGATCCCAACCATGCAGGATCGGGCAATGCAGGCACTGTATAAACTGGCACTGGCCCCGGTAGCGGAAACAACTGCCGACAGAAATTCCTACGGCTTCCGTGAAGGACGGTCGTGTGCCGATGCAGTAGCAGCAGCATTCAATGCCCTGTCCAAGCCGAACTCGGCAACCTGGGTGATGGAGGGAGACATCGAAGGATGTTACGACAACATCTCCCATGACTGGATTCTCAGAAACATTCCGATGGATAAGACCGTGCTGCACAAGTGGCTGAAGGCAGGGTACGTGGAAGACAACAAAACGTATCCGACCCGCAGAGGAACACCGCAAGGAGGGATAATCAGCCCGACCATTGCAAACATGACGCTCGACGGTCTGGAGGAGGTCATCCAACGTGCAGTCCCCCGTCGAAGCCGAGTCAACTTCATCCGCTATGCCGATGACTTCATCATAACAGGCAAATCAAAACGTCTGTTGGAAGAAGACATCAAGCCTGCGGTGGAGATGTTTCTTGCGGAACGCGGTCTATCCTTATCACCAGCCAAGACTGCGATCACCTACATCAAGAACGGGTTTACGTTCCTCGGGCAAACTTTCCGAAAGCATGGACGGGTGCTGCACATCACTCCGGCAAAAGAGGGAGTCCTCGCCCTCGTACGGAAGTTGGGAACGATTATCCGCAAACACGTCAGCGCGCCGATGCCGGTCCTGATCAAGGAGTTGAATCAGACACTCCGAGGCTGGGCCAATTACCACCGCCACGTGGTAGCGTCGGATGCCTTCTGTCGCATCGACACCTATGTCTTCGAACAGTTGTGGCGTATGGTGCACAGGCGTCATCAGAGCAAGCCCGTGAAATGGCTGATCAAGGAATACTGGACAGCCTCGGGTCTAAAACATATATTTGCAGTACGCTCGAAAGATGCCAAAGGTCGAGTAAAAGTATATCAGGTTCTCAGAGTATGCACCATAGGCATTCGAAGGCATAGGAAGATCAAAGCAGACGCGAACCCTTACTTGCCGGAATACGCTGCTTACTACTGGCAGCGCAGGCATGAAAAGGAAAGCAAACTGCTTGCGGCCCTCTCTGCTCGACAGATTCGAGCGATGAAGGCCGCTTAGGAGGTATCACAGTCGGGCCGCTCCACAGGAGCTGCCTTCAAAGATGCTTGAGCCGTATGATGGGAAACTATCACGTACGGTTCTGAGGGGGTTGCGCCTTGAAGCGTTTGGAATACAGTGGTCTGAAATGACCACCTTGGTAAAGCCTAGCCAGCAGCCAAGTACCGAGTCTTGCGTGGTGAGCGGTAACAATCACTGCGAAGCGTAGACAGGAAGGTGATAGGCCGGAATCGAAAGATGAAGAGGATAATTAGCCCCGAAATCGAACGTGTTTGAAGCAGTCGACCTTATCTCTCTATGGGGAAGACAACAATCTCATGGTCGCTTAATGGCAAGAACATGAGATTGCTTCCGGGGTACGAACCTACGGCATGTTACCAAAGGATTCCAAGTGAACAAGGGAGATCCGGCGAACCCAGGCGGAGCCTGTAGGAACAAACAAGCCTACAAAGCGAGGATGTTCCGACGGTTTGTCGGAAGTCGGACTGGCTGATAGTACTCAGAGACAGGGAGAGCCTGTTACAAGGGGAAGCGGCCAGCGGGATTTGAGCTCTTCTAAGGAAACATGAGCTCCATACAAAGGGAGGATACGAGCCTTAATGCAAAGTAAGGATAACTCAGTCATGGGAACGGGATTAGAAGGGATAGCAGCAAAAGCTCGAAAGGAAACAAAGCTCAAGTTCACGACATTATGCCATCATGTCACCCGAGAGTTGATCTGGAAGAGTCTGAATAGCATTCCTAAACAATCGGCACCGGGAGTGGATGGTATCAGCGTGGAGGAGACGAAGAAGACATTCGATGCATGGATAGACGAGATGCTAACATCCATACACCGAAAAGCCTACCATGCACCACCGGTAAGGCGGGTTTGGATACCCAAGCCTGGGAAGACCTCCAAGAGGCCTATAGGCGTACCTTGTATGGCGGACCGAGCACTGCAAAGAAGTGTTTCGGTGGTTCTGTCAAGTATTTATGAACAGGACTTTCTGCCGTGCTCATTTGGAGGCCGACCGAAACTGAGTGCCCATCATGCCCTATCCACACTCAATGAAATCATAGCGGGCAAGAAGGTCAGTTGGGTACTCGAAGCAGATCTAAAGAACTTCTTCGGTAGTTTGAACCATGGATGGATAGAACGGTTTGTTGAACATCGAGTCGGAGACCCGAGGATTATAAGCTTGATAAGGCGATGGTTAAAGGCTGGCGTCCTGGAAGAGGGCGAGGTGAAACCGGTTGAAGAGGGGACTCCCCAAGGGGGGTCCATCAGTGTACTGCTGAGCAATATATATCTCCATTACGTTTTGGATCTTTGGTTTGAAAGGGTGATAAAACCCAAACTGAAGGGAGAAGCCTATCTGGTAAGGTATATAGATGATTTTGTAGTATGCTTTCAGCTTAGGTCGGATGCGATCTTCTTCCAAAAGGTACTGGTAGAAAGACTTGAGAAGTTTAGCTTGGAATTAGAACCTGAGAAGACCCGGTTAGTGGAGTTCGGGCGCTTTGCCCAACGCGAGGCAAAGGAAAAGGGTAAGAGCCTGGAGACTATATACTTTCTGGGATTTACCCATTACTGTACCCGCAACCGCAAGGGCAACTTTATGGTGGGTCGCAAGATAGAAAAGTCTCGATTCCGGCGGAGTGTTCAAAATTTACAGGCACTGATGCGGGAAATCAGGCACTATTCCTTGGGAGAACAACTTGAGAAAATCAACCAAGTGCTGAGAGGCCACTATGCTTACTATGGAGTAGGTGGGAACGTTAAATCATTGTTCAAGATTTACCGTATTGCCGAAAGATACTGGCGTAAGATGCTGAGTAGCCGGAGCCAGAAGAGCTACATAACCTGGGATAGATTCTGTTGCCTTAAGCAGGTGTTTCCGTTACAGCAGCCCAAGCTTTCTGTACCCTTCGGGAGGATGAAAGCACTCGCTGTGCTGTGAAACAAATTCTGAAGAGCGTAGTGCGGGAAATCCGCACGCTACGTTCTGTGGGGGTTGGGGCTGCCAATTTGCAGCCCCTTCTACCCGGCGAACGGGGCGGTAACGCCCCCGACCTACCCGGTGAGTAAAAGGTGATGAGAACATTTTATAGATTTCGATCAACGCATACTTTGCTTGATGGCCGCCATGAGTTGGAGAACCAAGAGATTTATTTTGCATCACCAGAAGAACTCAATGACCCCATGGAGGGCTTCAAAGACATTTATTGGCAAGGAGATGAGGTTGCATGGAAAAACCTTATGATTCATTATCTCCTCTGTCTGGAACACGTGTGTTCATTATTTATTGTTGGAGGTAATAGCGTTGCCATCAAGACAGGAGACATTCCTGTTTTCAAGACAGAAGAACAACTGCCTACTGTGCAATACAAAGGCTTGTTCAATGAAATAATGAATAAGTTCTTCGGAAATGAAATGATTAGTCAATGTATAAAGAATCTTTCGAGCAGGTCAAGCCCAGTACGGCGAAGTGAGTTACTGACTTATATCAGAAGTTTTCATCCATATGCTCTGGAAACTATATTTGCTTTATACGAACGCCACCACCTAATTGATAAGCGTAAAGATACAGATCAAATTCGCCAGATTGCTGAAGAAACTTTGTCACACTCCCCGATCTTATTGGAACTTACAAATAAATTTGAAGAGGAGCATCCTGATGTAGAGCGTAGTGCGGATAAGCTTTTCTCTACTGCAGCGCATATAGCTTCACAACTCGGTTTGATTACGAGATACAATGTTTCACCTCCTAACGATGATAATAGAATATTCCTCCTTTTCGGCTTCCCCGATGGGTACATCCAAAGCATTGAGCGAATTGTGTATCCTGACTGGTATGCAGCCTGTTTCATGACAAAGTACAGCAACTCTTCCGTATGGGGAAATTATGGAAATAAGCATCAAGGTGTATGCCTATCTTTCAAAGCAGTGACCGATAATGATCGCGCTTATATCAAGCTTTACGGAATAAATGGATGGGGTAGTTCTGGCCCAAGCTATGGGATAAGAGATCATACGTTCTATAAGATTGATTATGAAAAGAAACACGTCGAAGTCGATTTCTTTAGGTCTTTAGGTCGTCTTCCAAGCCCTGTATTGATGAAGTGTTGGTATACTAATGAAAACGGCTCAAGAAGTACTTGTGCTGACGACATTTTTAAATACGAGGATCAGTGGAGGGAGAGATACTGGACAAAATTCTACCAAGGAATAACTACGAAGATTGTGGATTGGATGTATGAGGAGGAATACAGACTGATTCTGACCGGTTCCATTTTGGATTATAGTGATCCTGAGAGCAGAAAGCTCAAGTTTGACTTCAATGACTTGGAAAGCATCACATTCGGGATAAAAACCTCAACAGAAGATAAACTAAAGATAATGAAAATAATTGAATCGAAATGTCGAAGCGAGAATCGGAAAGAATTCGATTTCTACCAAGCTCATTATTCCTGGCAAACAGGAACCATAGAACGTAGCAAAATGGATCTACTTTGCTTTGCATGAAAATACTCATAACAAGCTAATCCAGCGGCGGGTGGCCTTGGAATGAGAGGAAATCCTGGGTGACACGGGCGAAGCTCAAAGAGCTTGCCCGTGGGATAGGAAAGTTAAAGACGTAAGATTTCTCCCTGCGGTCGAAATGACAAATAGAAAGTAGTGAAGTGGTCTTTTGGGTTTTGTTGTTCCCCCCTTGAACCCGGTGAGCGAGTGCAGGAAAATCCGGGGGAAAGCGGCGTCTGTCTGAGCGGAGTGAAACGGAGCGAGTTCAGCCGCGGCCCGGATTTTTCAAGCGAGTGAACGTACCCGAAGGGCGGGTTCACGGGGCGCCTTTTCTTTCGTCACTTTCTTTTGGCACCAAAAGAAAGTGACAATAATAATGTTACGGATATGCCCTATACATCATCCTCGGGAAGGGGATGGTCTCGCGAACGTGCTTGAGCCCGCATATCCACGACAGGGTCCGCTCGATGCCCAGGCCGAAGCCTGAATGAGGCACGCTGCCGTACTTCCTGAGGTCGAAGTACCACCCGTATCGCTCCGGGTCCAGACCATTATCGAGGATGGACTTCATGAGGACCTCGGGGTCCTCTTCCCGCTGCGACCCGCCGATGATCTCGCCGTACCCTTCCGGAGCGAGCAGATCGGCGCACATGACCAGTTCAGGTCTTTCCGGGTGCTGCTTCATGTAGAAGGCCTTGACCTTCTTGGGATAGCACTCGATAAACACCGGCTTTTCAAAGAGCTGGGTGATGATGGTCTCGTCATCCCCGCCCAGGTCGGAACCCCATTCTATATCCGAGCCGTGCTTGCGCAGGATCTCGATGGCCTCGTCGTAGCTGACCCGGTGGAACGGCGGTACGATCTTCTTCAAGGGCTCGATGTCACGTTCGAGCTTCTTCAACTCGTCGGCCATGTCACGGATCGTGTTCTGCACGATATAAGCCACAAAGTTCTCCTGGAGCTCCAGGTTGTCCTTGTGCTCGAAAAAGGCCATCTCTCCCTCCACCATCCAGAACTCGGTGAGGTGCCGCCTGGTCTTGGAGCGCTCGGCCCTGAAGGTGGGCCCCAGGCAGTAGACCTTGCCGAGGCCGAATATGGCGGCCTCGAGGTAGAGTTGGCCTGTCTGTGACAGGTAGGTCTTGCCCAGGTCGAAGTAGTCCACGGAAAAGAGGTTGGATGAGTCTTCGCCCACGGTGGTGGTGAAGATGGGGGTGTCGATAAGGGTGAATCCGTTCTTGTAGAAGAACTCCCGCACATACCTGACCAGTGCATCGCGAACCCTCAAGATCGCGATCTGCCTGGGTGTACGCAGCCATAAATGGCGGATGCCCAGCAGGAAGTCGGGGCCGTGCTCTTTTTTGCCGATAGGGAACTCCTCTGACTTCTGGAGGATGTTCATGCCCGAGACATGCATTTCATAACCGCCCGGCGACCGGGCCTCTTCAACCACCTTTCCGGTGACGATCACGGAGGACTCCAACGGCAGCTTCCTGATCTCTTCGTAGAAATCCCCCATGGCCTCTTTTTCGGCAATGGCCTGACAGATGCCTGAACCATCGCGTATGATCAGGAAAGATACCTTGCCGCTGGATCTCCTGTTGGCGACCCATCCCCTGATAGTCACCGTCTCGCCCACGTGCCGGGAAAAGCCTGATATCAAATACTCACTCATGGAAGGCTCCGCGATATATAGTATTGAAAATATTTCATAACGCATTTGATATAGATAGATCAACTCCTATCAACAAGCACTGCACTTGAAAAGAACAGCGCCTTCATGGTATCTGTCTCCCATGCATATAGCTTATAAAATTTGGATCGAATCCGGCGGCAAGGCGGTTTTCGGGATCGGGATATACCAACTCCTTATGCTGGTCCGCCAGACAGGTTCCCTCAAAAAGGCCGCCGAGGGCCTCAAGATGTCCTATAGGGCGGCGTGGGGCAAGGTGCGCGATTACGAGGCCCGGCTTGACATAAGACTGCTGGAGCAGGGCAGGCACGGCAGGACAGGCGCACATTTGACAGATGAAGGCAATGAAATAGTCGATCGATTTCACAAGATCCTGGATAAGATGGATGCCGTTGTATCAGATAGCGCTATGATGGAGTTCATTGGCGAGATTGAGCACCTTAAAGGCGCGAGCTGAGTTTTATCTATGCCCGGGATCGCCAGCAGAGTTATCGCCACCTTTTTCGGAACCGGATATTTCCCCAAGGCCCCCGGCACGTTTGCAACCCTTGCAACCCTGCCCCTGTACCTGATCCTCAGGCGTCTGCCGGCACCACTATACATCCTTTTTCTCACCAAGCTTATTGCCATTGGTGTCATCACGTCCGATATCATGGAGAAACAATGGGGCCACGACCCCTCCCGGGTGGTCATTGACGAGGTCTGCGGGCTGCTTGTCACGCTCATCTCAAGGCCCAAGGGTTTCAAGGAGATCGCACTGGGCACAGGGCTCTTCAGGCTTTTTGACATCATCAAACCGTTTCCGGTGGGCATCATCGATCGAAAGGTAAAGGGCGGCATCGGCATCATGGCGGATGACATCGCCGCAGGCGTCATGAGCGCCCTTATCCTGCTCTTTGTCCGCAAAAAAGGATGGCTTTCGTGAAGGCATCGCTCGTCATCACCGGCAGCGAGATCATCACGGGAAGGCGCGTTGATGCCCTGGTACAGCCATTTGCAGCACAACTCACCGCGATCGGGACCACGGTTTGTGAGGTGAGGATGATCTCGGATGCACCGGACATGCTCTGCGGGGCCATTCTTGAGCTCATTGACACATCCGACCTGATCGTTGTCACCGGCGGGCTGGGCCTGACCCCTGACGATACGACCAGGCTCGCCATCGCCGCGTTGAAAAACCGCCGTCCGCCTTCTGCCGAGGCACAGATAGCAAACCCCGTAGGCTCTGCTTCAGGCATAGACCTCAGGTTCGGTACCTGCCGGGTGGTGTTTCTACCCGGCGTGCCGAGAGAATCTCATGCCATGTTCCCCCTTGTTCTTGATGGTGTAGCAGGAGAGATTCCCGCTACTGTCGAGATTCCGGTCTTCGGTTTGCGGGAGGTACAGATCGCCGAGCGCATCGGGCCATTGGCCGAAAGGTGCGGCTATCTGCCGAGCGAAATGGAGATCGCCCTGGTGGCGCCCGCCGACCTGGAGGCTCAGATACGCTCTATCCTGGGCAGGCATGCCCTGGAAAGGAAAGGCCTGGCGCGCACGTTGGGTGAATTACTCAAGGCCAGGGGGCTGACCTGCGCTGCGGCCGAGTCCTGCACCGGCGGGCTCATCTCCCATCTCATCACCCAGGTGCCGGGCAGCTCGGAGTATTTCCTCGGATCAATCGTGTCTTACAGCAACGAGGTCAAGGCAGACGTCCTTAAGGTCAGCCGGGAGGACATCGAACGCTTCGGCGCGGTGAGCGAACAGGTGGCCCGGGCCATGCTCAAAGGGGCGCTCAGGCTTACCGGGGCGGATGTGGGCATGGCCGCTACGGGCATTGCAGGCCCGGACGGCGGCAGCGGCGAAAAGCCCGTTGGCACGGTGTGGATCTGCGTTGGCACGGCACAGAGTCAGGAGGCGCAGATGATGCGCTTTTCCTTTGACCGTGAAGGGAATAAGATGATCAGTGCCAAGACCGCGTTGTTTATGCTAAGAAACCTTATCCATGATCAGGACATTCATTGCGCTGACCATTCCTGAAGAAGTCAAGGCCGCCCTCGTCACTGCCATGAATGAGCTCAGGGCAAAGAACCATGCAGTGAGATGGGTGAAGCCCGCAGGGCTCCACATAACGCTCAAGTTCCTGGGCGATATTCCTGAAGAGACCGCCTTCCCTCTTGCCGCCGACCTCGACAAGGCGGCGGCGCTGTGCCCGCCCCTTACGCTCGGGCTAAAAGGCTTCGGGGCATTTCCCAACGTAAGGCGGGCAAAAGTCGTATGGGTGGGGCTTGAAGGGGACATGCACGAGCTTTCCAAGCTGGCCTTGAATATTGACAAGATGTGCATCGCCTATGGGGTTGCAGGTGAGAAAAGGCCCTTTTCCGGACATATCACCCTTGGTAGACTAAAGGCGCCGACTATGGTAGATCTTGCTATCAATCCCGTAAAGGGGTTGTTCAATGCATCACAGGTCCTGTTGTATCAAAGTGTATTGTTGCCCGGCGGCGCTCAGTATACCGTACTCCACAGAAGCAGCCTGGGAAGTAAAGGAGGATAGAAATGGAAGAAGGCAGAAAGAGGGCATTGGAAGAGGCCATATCCAAGATCGAGCGGTCATTCGGCAAGGGGTCCATCATGCGCATGGGCTCGGATGCCATAGGCAAGGGGGTGCCTGTCATCTCCACAGGGTCGCTCCTGCTCGACTTTGAGGCGCTTGCCATCGGCGGCATTCCCAGGGGCAGGGTGACCGAGATCTACGGCGCGGAATCCTCGGGAAAGACAACCCTATCGCTTCACTGCATCGCATCCACCCAGGCGGCCGGCGGGGTGGCGGCGTTCATAGACGCGGAGCATGCCCTTGACGTGACCTATGCCCAGAAGCTGGGCGTCAACATCGACGACCTCCTGGTCTCCCAGCCCGACTCGGGCGAGCAGGCGCTGGACATCGCAGAGACCCTGGTGAGATCCAATGCGGTAGATATCGTGGTGATCGACTCGGTGGCGGCCCTGGTCCCCCGGGCGGAGATCGAGGGCGACATGGGCGATTCACACATGGGCCTGCAGGCCAGGCTCATGTCGCAGGCCCTGCGCAAACTCTCCGGGGCTATCTCCAAGACCAAGACCACCGCAGTATTCATCAACCAGACGCGCCAGAAGATCGGTGTGGTCTATGGCAATCCCGAGACCACGACAGGCGGCAATGCGCTGAAGTTCTATGCCAGCGTCAGGCTCCAGATCAAGAACGTCGGCCCCATAAAGGACGGCGACAAGATCATCGGAAACAGGACCCGGGTGAAGGTGGTAAAAAACAAGATGGCGCCGCCCTTCAAAGAGGTGGAGTTCGATATCATGTTCGGTGAGGGGATATCGCGTTATGGTGAACTATTGGATGTGGCGAGTAATTCCGATAAGAACATCATTGAAAAGGCGGGCTCATGGTACACATACAACAAACAGCGTCTGGGCCAGGGCAGAGAGGCTGCCAAGACCTTCCTGAAAGAGCATCCCGAGATCTTCCAGGAGGTCAGCGAGGCTGTGAAAAAGAACTACATCGTGGCAAATGACGCCTTAGGTTAGCCTGCCTTAGGAGAGAGAGATGGATATCAACCCCATACTGAAGACGGCAGTGGAAACCACGGCATCCGACGTACATATCAAGGTCGGCCTGCCCCCGGTAATCAGGCGGTTCGGCGCGCTGATCCCCATGCGCGACCAGAACAAGCTATCAAACGAAGACATCTATGCCATGGCGTACAGCATCATGAACCAGTATCAGCAGGCCAAGTTCGAGACCACCAACGAGATCGACTTTGCCTACAGCCTCTCCCATGTGGCCAGGTTCAGGGTCAACTGCTTCAAGCAGAGGGGCAGCTATGGTATGGTATTCAGGATCGTGCCCACCGACCCCCCGCAACTTGAAGACCTGGGGCTGCCCGAGGTGCTCAAAAAGATCAGCCTCGAACGCAAGGGGCTCATCCTGGTTACCGGCACAACCGGTTCGGGCAAGTCCACCACGCTGGCCGCCATGGTTGACCACATCAACGCGAACCGGAATTGCCACGTGATCACCATCGAGGACCCCATCGAATTCCTCCATAAGGACAGGAAATCCATCATCAACCAGCGGGAGGTGGGTTCGGACACGAACTCCTTTGCCATGGCTTTACGGGCCGCCTTAAGGCAGGACCCGGACGTTATCCTGGTGGGCGAGATGCGTGACCGCGAGACTATTGATATTGCACTCACCGCGGCGGAGACAGGCCACCTTGTGTTCTCCACCCTGCACACCCTGGATGCGCAGGAGACCATCATGCGTATCGTCTCCCAGTACCCGCCCCACCAGCACCTGCAGATACGCCTTCAGCTCGCGGGTGTGCTGAAGGCAGCCATATCCCAGAGGCTGCTGCCCAAGATCGACGGACAGGGAGTTATACCAGCAGCCGAGATCCTGGTATCCACGGCCATGGTGCGGGAGTGTATCGTAGACGAACACAGGACATCAGAGATATCCGATGCAATAGCCGACGGCACCATATCTTATGGGATGCAGACCTTTGACCAGTCCCTCATGTCTCTGGTAAAGGAAGGCAAGGTCAGCTATCACGAGGCCATGCGCAACGCTACCAATCCCAACGACTTCGCACTGCGCATGAAGGGTATCCGCGGCACGTCCGACGGCAAGTGGGACCAGTTCGAAAAAGAGGAACCGGAAGGGGAGGACGATGCCTTTGCCAAGACGACCGTCTACCAGCAAGGCAAGTATCGCGACGTCGAGTGACGGGGTGCGCTATGCACTCTCAGTCATCTCAAGACGGGCCGTATCTTCCTTTGAGTTAAAAAAAAACTCCATGACAAGGGCGCCCCGGAAGGCGTGATCGAGGCTACCATAGGGCGTATCAGGGAACTAGGCTACCTTGATGATAATGCCTATGCCGCCCGCAGGGCAGTGATCCTGGCGGAAAAGGGCTATGGGGACTTTGCCATCAGGGTTTTTCTGGAAGGCATCGGTTTGCCGGAATCCTTTGTGACAAGCGCCGTATCGGCCTTGCCCAAAGAGCTCGGTGAACGGGGAAGGATAAAAAAGATAATCAAAAAAAGGGGGGGCCTGCCAAGGGAAAGGCTTATCCGTTTCCTTGCAGGCAGGGGCTTCCCCATTGATCTTATACTTGATGAAACAGGCGGGGTTGATGCATGAAGAAGGGATCTGAGATTCGCAGCATGTTTTTGGAGTATTTCCAGGAGAAGCGACACACAATGGTTGCCAGCTCATCGCTGGTGCCGGGTGACGACCCGAGCCTGCTCTTTACCAATGCAGGCATGGTGCAATTCAAGGCCACGTTTTTAGGCACGGAGAAGAGGGCATATTCCAGGGCCACGACCTCCCAGAAGTGCGTCCGGGCGGGCGGCAAGCATAACGACTTGGAAAACGTGGGCAGGACGGCGCGCCACCACACCTTCTTCGAGATGCTGGGCAACTTCTCGTTCGGCGACTACTTCAAGAAAGGCGCCATCGATTATGCATGGGACCTGCTGGTTAAGCGCATGGGTATCGACCCGGAAAGGCTCTATGTAAGCGTGCATCATAGCGACGACGAGGCCTATGATATCTGGCACAAGCACATCGGATTGTCTCCTGATAGGATACTCAGGCTCGGCGACAAGGACAACTTCTGGTCCATGGGAGATACCGGGCCCTGCGGGCCGTGCTCGGAGATCCTGTTCGACCAGGGACCGGATGTGGGTTGCCTCAGACCTGAATGCAAGGCCGGCGAGTGCGACTGCGACCGGTACCTGGAGATATGGAACCTCGTGTTCATGCAATTCAACCGCGACGAGACCGGGACACTCACCCCCCTGCCTGCGCCCAACATCGATACGGGCATGGGGCTTGAGCGCATCACCGCGGTCCTCCAGGGCGTCAAGAGCAACTATGACACCGACCTGTTCGCCCCGCTCATCGGCTTCATCAGTGATCTTGCCGGGAAGGAATACGGCCAAAACGAAGACCTCGACGTGTCCATCCGGGTCATTGCAGACCATGCCCGGGCATGCGCCTTTTTGGTGTGCGACGGGATCCTGCCATCCAATGAGGGGCGGGGCTATGTGCTCAGGCGCATCATCCGCAGGGCCGCCCGCCACGGCAAGCTCCTGGGCATGAACACCGCGTTTCTCCATAAGGTCGCAATGAAGGTAATAAGTGAGATGGCGGACGTGTATCCGGACCTGGTTAACAGGAGGGATTTCATCGACAAGGTCATTGCCAATGAGGAGGAACGTTTCCTCAAGACCCTGGACAGGGGCCTGAGCCTGCTGGATGAGATCCTTGCGGCCCTGTCGGCAAAGGGTGAGAACCTGATCCCCGGCCTCGATGTCTTTACCCTCTATGATACCTTCGGCTTCCCGGTGGACCTCACAGAGGACATCGCCCGCAAGGCAGGCTTGGGCATCGACAACGCAGGCTTCGAGGCCCAGATGGAGCTTCAGCGCGAGAAGGCCCGCGGCGCATCGGTTTTCGGCGCCTCAGCAGAGACGTCGGGGGCGTTCGGCTCATCTGCGGGGCATCCTGTGAAGTTCGTCGGGTATGATACCATGGAGGCCGACGCCCGTATCCTTGAGATGCACCTTATCAGGACAGAAGGGGAGACGGCCCTGGCAGATGTCGTGTCTGAGGGACAGGATGCCTATGTCATCACCGATGTCACGCCGTTCTACGGAGAGTCCGGCGGACAGGTGGGCGATACCGGCACCATGCGTTCTTCACAAGGGCAGGCCGAGGTACAAGACACGACCAAGACGGAAAACGATTGTATCATCCACCGCGTGCGCATTACATCCGGCACGCTCTCCAAGGGTCAGGCCGTTAAACTTTCAGTAGATGCATCGAGACGCAAGAGCATCATGCGCCATCACAGCGCCACTCACCTGCTCCAGCGGGCCCTGCGCGATGTGCTGGGCCAGCATGCGCACCAGTCAGGCTCGCTGGTGAGTGATGCCAGGCTCAGGTTCGACTTTACCCACTTCGCCGCCTTGGGCGAACAGGAGCTCGAACGGGTGGAGGCCATCGTAAACCAGCTCGTATTGGAGGACCTGCCCATCAGGACCGAGGTCCTCTCCAAGGACGAAGCCATGAGCAAGGGTGCCATGGCGCTCTTCACCGAGAAGTACGGCGATGAGGTGAGGGTGGTGACCATGGGCGAGGGTGTGTCCGTGGAGCTCTGCGGCGGCACGCACTGTAGGGCCACCGGTCAGATCGGCCTGGTGAAGATCGTCTCGGAATCCAGCGTGTCCGCGGGCCTGCGTAGGATCGAGGCCATTGCAGGCACACGCTCGCTGGAACACCTTCGTTCACTCACCGAGCTTGTCTCTTCGGTTGCACAGAGGTTCAAGTGTGCGCCTTCAGACATCAATGAACGCATCAGTACGCTACAGGCCAGGATCAAGGAGCAGGAGAACGCCATCAAAGACCTCAACATCCGCATCGCCACCGGCACGCCCGCCAAAGAAGGTGAAGAGGAGTATAGACACGACGGATTCACCGTGGTGATAAAACGCGTGGAAGTGGAAGAGATCGACCAGATCAGGGGCTTGGGAGACAGGATCAAGGATACCATCGGCACAGGCGTGGTATTTCTTGCTTCAACCGCGCTCGGCAAGGCCACCTACATGGTGATGGTCACCAGCGATCTGGCCGGCAAGGTGAGTGCGGGAAAGATCATGAAGAAGATCATGGAGGCCGTGGGCGGCAGGGGCGGCGGCAAGGACCTGTTCGCCCAGGGAGGGGCCCCTGATCAGGGCTCTATCGACACGGCCATCGTAACCTTCAAGGATGCCGTTAAGGGGGTTTCATGAGAGAGGCCACTGTCACGAGAAAGACCAAGGAGACGGAGATCTCGGTAACCATCTGCCTTGATGGCGGGGAGTTCAAGGTGAACATACCCTCCGGGTTCCTTACGCACATGCTCGATGCCTTTGCCAAGCATGCAGGTATCGGGCTCAAGGTGGAGGCCAAAGGCGATGTGCATGTAGACCTGCACCACACGGTGGAGGATATCGGCATCGTGCTGGGCAAGGCCATCAAGGGCGCATTAGGCGAGAAGCGCGGGATTACCCGATACGGCCTGGCCAAGGTCCCCATGGACGAATCATTGGTAGAGGCATGCCTGGATATCTCGGGCAGGCCGTTCTTTGTTATCCATGGGGGGGATGTCTTCCACGGCAAGGCGGGCGACCTTGACCTGGAACTCGTGCCTGAATTCTTCCGGTCGCTCACCTTCCAGGCAGGCATCACCCTGCACATGACCATCTTTGCCTCGGGCAACGGCCACCATCTGGCAGAGGCCTGTTTCAAGGCCTTTGCACGGGCCTTCAAGGAGGCGGCAGCCGTAACGGGCACGGACATACCATCCACCAAGGCCCACTTATGAAATTCCACCCTGCCCGGGTGAAGACCTTTGACTGCCACAAACATCCGGGCCGGCCTGTCTCGTTCGATATGAGCGGAACAGGCATTGAGATCGAGGAAATCCTGGAACACTGGAGCGAGGCATATCAGGACCCGAGCTTTTTTCCTGACGAATATTATAAGATAAAGGCCTCTGACGGCCACGTGTATATCCTGAAATACTCCATCCTTTTCAAGAGTTGGTGGGTAAAGGAGTTCGAGGGGCTTATTGCATGATTATTATACCGGCCATAGATCTGCACCAGGGCCAGGTGGTGAGGCTGAAGAAGGGAAAATTCGACGAGGTGACGGTATACAGCCGCTTTCCTGCCGATGTGGCGAAGTCTTTTGCCGATGCAGGCGCCAAGCGCATACATGTGGTGGACCTCGACGGGTCGGTGGCGGGAAAGGGCATGAACGTGCAGGCCATCTCGTCGATCTGCTCTGCCGTGGGTGTTGAGGTGGAACTCGGCGGCGGCATCCGGAGTTTAGACGATGCCCGGCGCACGTTCGACCTCGGGGTCGGCTATGTCATCCTGGGCACCGTGGTGGCCAAGGACCCTAAGACCGCAGAGGCTATCATCAGCGCATGCCCGGGCAAGGTCGGCATCGGGATCGACGCCCTTAACGGCAAGGTGGCCGTGCAGGGCTGGAAGGAAGTCACGGGGCAGACCGCTGTAGACCTGGCACAGCACTATGAACGGTTCAACCCGGCCTTCATCGTGTATACCGACATCTCCCGAGACGGCATGCTCACAGGCCCGAACATCGTTGCCACTGCAGCCCTTGCCTCCGTGGTCAAAACCCCTGTTGTCGCATCCGGCGGTGTCGGCAGCATGGATGATATCAGGGCGCTCCTGCAGGCCGGAGGCCTCTACGGGGCCATTGTGGGCAAGGCCATCTATGAAGGCCGTGTAGATGTGAAACAGGCCGTTATCTTGGCACAAAACTACCTATAACATGCAGGGAGGGTGAAGATGGACTGTATCTTCTGTAAGATCGTTAAGGGCGAGATCCCTTCCACCAGGGTATATGAGGATGACCTTGTCGTTGCATTCGACGACATAGAGCCCCTTGCCCCGGTGCACGTCGTTGTTGTCCCCAAAAAACACATAGCATCCCTCAACGATATCAACGACAAAGATATCTGGTTCGCCATGCTCACAGCAGCCCAGCAGGTTGCCAAAAAGAAGGGCGTGGCCGAATCGGGCTACCGCATTGCAGTGAACTGCGGACACCACGGCACCCAGATCGTCATGCACCTCCACCTCCACGTTCTGGGCGGCAGGCAGCTCGAAGGTAAGATGGGCTGAAAAACGGAACGGCCGCGACCGTTCCCTACTCTACATACACTACGAATCCGGCCTGGTGCATGCCCTGGGGGTGAGAGGGCAGAGAGGGGAAGTCCGCCCCCTGGGAAAGGGGCGAAAGTATCTTTGCCGTGCGGGACAGGCCCTGGGCGGCACGGCCGATGGCCTTGAGCAGCTCCACATAGCCGAACTGGGCCGTGACAGGCGCACAATAAAGGAGGATGCCGCCGGGTCTGAGCCGCGCCATGGAAAGTGCCACGGTCTTCCCATGCTCTTCATATTCATTGCTGAAGCCGGGGGCATCGCAGACCACCAGATCGAAGCTCCCCTGTTCATCGTTTAAGAACCTTGGCACATCGTCCCTCATGTGCCGCCAGACAAAGGGCCTGATCTTGTGGAGTTCCATGTTCTTCTTGAGCTGTACCTGGGCAGGCGCGGATGAGTCTATTGAGACAACCGATTTGGCCCCTGCATGTAGCGCGCACACCGAGAACGATCCGGTGTAGGAGAACAAGTCAAGCATGTCCTTATCTTTGGCATAGCGCATGATCTTCTGCCTTGTTTCCTTATGCTCCAGGTAAAACCCGGTGCGGTCGCCGGTGAAGATGTCCACTGCAAAGGCAATCCCTTGCTCCTTAACTACAAGGTCCCGGCTCTCAATATTTCCATGGAGCGGACCGGTGGAGGGCCTTAAGCCTTCGTTGTTGCGCGTCTTGGAGTCGGAACGCTCGAAGATGCTGCATTCGGACAGGACTGATTTCAGGATATCCACCAGGTCCTGCTTGATCTCTTCCATGAAGGGCGTGATGGCCTGCAGCACCAGCATGTCGTTATAGCGGTCAACCACCAGGCCCGGCAGACGGTCTCCCTCGGCATTGATGAGGCGGTAGCAGGTGGTGTTTTCAGGGATGATCCGCCTGCGCAGGGCCAAGGCGTTCCTGATCCTTGCCTCGAAAAAGGCCTTGTCAATGGTTTCCTTGCCAAGGGTGAGCACGCGGACCGCCAGCTGCGAGATGGGGTTGTACGTGCCCTGGCAGACAAACTGGCCCCTGGCGCCCAGCACCCTGCAGAGGTGTTCCTGTTCCGGCTCACCCTGGACCTTGTCCACGGCGCCTGAATATATCCATGGGTGCCCGTGGATCACGGGTACTTCCTTGTTGGCTTTCAGCGCTACGATCAGCATAGAGCAGAGCCTTTAACACAGTTTATTCAGCGAGGGAAGATGTGATTAGCCCCGTCTTTCATGAAGCGTCACCCGGCTGATCTCTCCTGGGTGGCACAGGCACAGGCGCATGCGTGCCACCCAAGAAACACTATCTGCTATCCTTGCCACTCGCCGCTTACGGAACCGGCAGAGATTATCGGCTATGGCAGGTATGTTCCTCGATAAAGGAGGCAATGGCATCGATGTCTTCGAACCGGAACTGGGGGATGTCCGTATCAAGGGGCGCCTTGCTCACAATGGCCAGGAATCCTTGGCCCGGCTGTTCCACACACAAGGGCGTGGTGTAGTTCTCCCCATTGAAAACCTCGATTTTTCTGAAGGGACCGCTCTTGAATCCCTCCACAAGCACGATATCCACATCCTTTGATGCTATGGCATAGAGGTCGTCGGTTTCCGGGTGCATTGCCTCATACATGAGGAGCCCGTCGGGTGAGAACAGGATAACGCGGTCAGCCCCTCTCTGGGCGAACTTGAAGGTATCCTTGCCCTCAGGGTCAACGGCATGGCCGTGCATGGCATGTTTCACTGCGGTTACCTTGCGGCCCCGCCTCTTCAACTCGGTTATGAGACGCTCTATGAGATATGTCTTTCCGCTGTTCGTTCCCTGGGCGATAAAGGAGATGACATTTCGGTATGGCGTGTCCACCAGGTGATGTATAGTTCGTCATGATTGCATGAGTCAAGAAAAAGGCACAGGTAAAGACGCATAAGAAGCTGGGGAAATGAAAGGTGTTCCTTTTTTGTCACGAGCCGGAAGTCAATATCTACTCACTGATTGGGTTGCGCCTGCTGTGCAGAAACCACCGGGTGCCGGTGCGAATAGCTCTGCTTATCGCAGATGACCTGCATGGCGCTCCGGCTCTTGGCATTGATGATGATGGGCCCCAGAAGGTTAATGGTCATTCGCTTGGGGTCATTGCGGGGTATGGTAACGATGCAGACTACCTCAAGGTCGGCCTCCTGCTTGGCATCGAGCTCGTTCATGACGTTCTCATCCACGTCGATGGAGTAGTCGGCCTTTACGAGCTGCGGGTTCATGACCACAAAGGCCAGGTCGCCATTCTCAACACTCTGGAGCCAGAAGAAGGGTGAATCTTCACTATGGGGGAACAGGAGGTATTGCTTGTTCTTGGCAAATCCCAGGATACCCCTTGGGAACGTTATTACCTTATCTTCCTGAACCGCTATCTTTCCGAAACGCAGCGTTTCAATTTCCAAGATTTTCCCCCTATGTGATGTAATCAACAAGACTCAAGCCAGTGATCATGGAGGCGCTCTTCAATGTCGCCTGGTAGATCGTCTGTTGGTTCTGCAGTGAGGTTATTGCCGAGGCATAGTCAAGGTCTTCAATGTTGGACACGCTCGACTGCGTATTTAGGGTTGAACTATCGAGGGCTGTTTTCGTGTCGTCGAGCTTGTTTAGAATGGCGCCGACCTTGGCGAGGTTGTTGTTAATGACCGTATCCGAGTTGTTGATGTTGGTGAGCTCTGCACTGATCCCAGCGACGTCATTGTCCCTCAGGGCCTTTTCAAGACTTAAGAGCGACATGTACACATTCCCTTGCTGGTTCGTGAAGACCTCACTGCCCGGGATATTGGTCTGTGCGGTACTCCCTTTGCCTATCTGCACGGAGAATGTGGAGTCATTGCCCTGGTAGATGTTTTTCCACTCTCCATTATTGAACACGTACATTGTATTCTTATCGCTTACCATCACCGCGGTACCTTCGGGAGGTGCGCCCTGGTCATCCCAGTTGGCGGTGGCGGCATTGTATTGCAAGATATGGTTTTGTGTGGCGCCTGCTGCAGTGCTGATGTATCTGGCCCCATCAACCGGTGCGGCAGGTGCTGTTGTCGACATAGTGGCAACATCGTCCTGCCACTTGCTTACATCCACATCAAGGTATGGCTGGGTCTGGGTCCTGGTTCCGCTGAAGATGTACTTGTTCCCGTACTTGGCATTGGCGTTGCTCAGGACCTCCTCCCTGAGCTGCATGACTTCCTCGGCCGCATCAGTCCTTGTGTCGGCAGTGGCGGTGGAAGAGGCCATCTGAACGGCAATCTCATTGGCCCTGGCCAGGAGGTCGTCCGTATTCTGGAGGTTCGACTCCATATTATTAAGCCATCCCGTTGAGTAGTCGATTGCCTTCCCATATTGGGTATACGAGCTCAGTTCCGTCTGATAGCCCAGTACGCTCGAAAGACCTAATGGGTCATCAGAGGGAGTATTGATGCTTTTTCCCGAGGATATCTGGCCATTAAGCTTGTACAAAATCTCCGTGTTCTGTGAGAGATCCCTGCTGATCTGAGAATAGAGCATGCTCGTGCTGATCTTCATATTTTATCCTTATCGGCAAAATATTTGCTGCGCTTGATACAAAGCAAAGGTCTTGCCAATAAGACCCAGGCAGGAAGAGTGATGGTCCGGGTTGCCCGGTCTGGGGAAAAGACTTCCCCTTATGAGGTATTCTTTTCCGTCAAGGCCTGCTGATGTGTTCCTGAATACAGCGGCATTCCTTAATCAGGGCCTCTTCATCCACGGTGAGCGATTTGGAATCTTTCACAATGATCCTGCCGTTAATGATCACGTCTTTCACGTTCCCCCCGGTGGCGGCATAAATAATGTGGGAGACCGGGTTATGCACAGGGACCATGTTCGGGTCCTTGCCGTTAAGCACAACGATGTCCGCATGGCCGCCGGGCTCAATCCTCCCGCCGTTAAAATGCAGCGCTTTTGCGCCGTTTTCCGTCACAAGGGTCAAGGCAGTGCATTCATCGAGCACGGTTGGGTCCATGCAGGAGATCTTGTGCAGCTTTGCCACGGTTGAGATCTCGCCTATGATGTCGAGGTTGTTGTTGCTCGCGCATCCATCGGTGCCTATACAGACGTTCACCCCGGCCTTGATCATGGCGGGCACCGGGGCAATGCCGGATGCGAGCTTCATGTTGCTCTCGGCATTGTGTGCAACAGAGACCTTTCTTTTTGCCAGCAAAGCGATGTCTTTGTCGGTGACGACCACACAATGGGCGGCCAGTGTCTGTTCCGAGAGGCAACCGACGGAGTCCAGGAACTCGACCGGGGTCATGTTGCAGCCCTGCCTGATCTGCTCCACCTCAGCGGCCGTTTCGCTCAGGTGGATCTGGTAGATGAGGCCATACTCTGCGGTAAGCTCAAATGCCTCTTTCAGGAGCTGGGGCGTGCAGGTATATATGGAATGGGGAAAAACGGATGGCCGTACCATCTCTTCGTCCAGCCAGCGGTTTATAAAGTTGCGGGCGTGTTCGATCGTCCGCTTGGGGTCTGAAAGGGATGGTGTAGGAAACTGGAGGATCCCCTCTCCGATCCATGCCCTGATGCCGATCTCCTTGGCAGCCCTGCCCACCTCATCTTCATAGAAATACCCGTCGCAGAAGGCCGTAGTTCCGGACCGGGTCATCTCCCAGGCTGCCAGGAGAGAGCCGATGTATACGAACTCCTTGTTTACGTATTTGGCCTCTGCAGGGAAGATGTGGTCCTGGAGCCACGTCATGAGGGGCATGTCATCGGCCATGCCCCTGAAAAGGGTCATGGGTGCATGGGTATGGGTGTTGATGAGCCCCGGCATGACGATATCATCAGGGCCGCCTAAGACCTCGGTGATGCCCTGGGGGAGATCCGGCGTGATTCCGGTTATTATTGAGTCATCCACAATGACATAATGGTCTTTGAGAACATCACGGGCCGTTTTTATGACATACCCGCCTTGCACGGCGAATTTACCCATCGATATCTCCTCTTTAGAAGTCCTTGATGTTCCGGCGGTAGCGCAAGGCGCTGGCAAGCGTCACCTGGTCCATATATTTCAGTTCCCCTCCCATAGGGACGCCGGAAGCGATCCTGCTCACCGTTACACTCAGGCCCGCATCATGGATTATCTTATTGATGTAGTGGAACGTGCCTTCTCCCTCCACCGAGGGATTTGTGGCCACGATCACCTCGCTTACCGAAGGGTTCTTGAGCCTCTCAAGGAGCTCGGAGAGCTTGATGTCTTCAGGACCGATGCCGCTCATGGGCGACATGAGCCCGTGGAGCACATGGTAAAGGCCCTTATAGGTGTTTGCCGACTCCAGGGCCAACACATCGCTCGGCTCTTCGACTACACAGATCTGGGTCTGGTCCCGTGAGGGGTTGAGGCAGATGGAACATTTCTGACGATCCGTGAGGTTGAAACATACCGGACAGAGCCTGATCTGCTCGCGAACCGTTTTCAAGGTCGCTGCAAGGTCCTCGGGCAGGTTCTTTCTGTCCGCCAGGATGAAGAGCGCCAGCCGGGTCGCTGTCTTTTCACCGATGCCGGGGAGGCGTTTGAGCTGGTTGATGAGGTCCCGCAGGGGCTTGGGGTAGGGGTCCATATCAAAGCAGGTCAATGGGCAGGGGGAGGCCCCCGGTGATCTGCTTCAGCTCTTCTGCCGCGAGCTCGCGCGATCGGCGGATTCCCTGATTCACTGCAGTCAGGACAAGGTCTTCGAGCATGGGGACATCCCTTACATCCACGCACAGCGGGTCGAGCTTGATGGAGACGAGCTCCTGCCTGCCGTTTACCGTCACGCTCACCATGCCCCCGCCGGAATCAACGGTCACGTTCTTGCGCGCAAGCTGTTCCTGAATCTCCTTGATACGGGACTGAAGCTGTTGAGCCTGTTTGACGAGTTCCTTAAAGTCGACTTCCATGGGAAAATACGTTAACCGCGAAGCCTTCACCTGTCAAGAAGACGCTCATGCATGATACATACCCGTCTTGACAACGAATCCGAATGCCGCGTAAAAGTCCTTGCATAAAGAATGCATCGAAGGAGGCGCCATGCCCAGGACCTTCATAGACCTGTCCATTGCCATTGAAAACAGCCTGCCTAGCGATCCGCCCATGATGATCCCCAAGGTAACGTATCTCGATCACAGGCTTGGGGCGGAGACCATGAAGCTCTTCTATCCCGGCCTTACGGAGAAGGACCTTCCCGGCGGCATGGGATGGGCTATCGAGATACTGGAGGTATCAACGCACGCAGGCACACACATGGATGCGCCCTGGCATTACCACCCAACCCAGGACAAAGGGGCGCCTGCGCTGACCATCGACCAGTTCCCCTTGGAATGGGCTGTCGGGAATGGTGTGAAAGTGGATTTTTCTGCAAAACCCGACGGGTATAATATCACCTCCGAGGACATCAGGAAGGAACTCGACGTAATAGGCTATTCGCTTCAGGAGGGAGATATCTTCCTTGCCCAGAGCGGGGCGGCCCCCTACTGGGGAAAACCCGAATACCTCGTGAAAGGCTCAGGATTCGGCCACGAGGCCACAATATGGCTTGTGGAGCAGGGTGTACACGTGGTGGGCACCGACGCCTGGAGCTGGGACAGGCCGTTGCCGTTCCAGGCACGGGATTTCGAGCGAACCAAAGATGCCTCCGTAATCTGGGAAGGTCATTTTGCAGGCATCGAAAAAGGGTACTTCCAGATCGAAAAGCTCACCAACCTGGACAAGCTCCCGACAACCGGCTTTACCTTCTATTGCTTTCCCATTAAGGTCAAGGGGGCAAGCGCGGGGTGGGTCAGGGCGGTGGCTGAGATAAAATTGATAAGGGGGGCTTAAATGACCAAGAGTAAGGGGTTCTGGTATATCATGATGGCTGGAGCGGTCTGCGGGTGGATCTTCACGGTCACCGGCCTTGTCAAGCCTTTCAAAAACGAGACGCTCAAGAAGCTCTGGAAATCGGTTGCCTTCACATGGCTCTTCGGTCATCCCCTTGAGCTTCTCATTTCGCGCGGCGTAGGTGCAGCGTCCGGTATCTCACCGAAGAGCACCCTCATCAAGACGCTCGTGTACGGCATCACCTGGTGGCTGCCTGTGAAACTCGGTGTGTTCAAGGACTAAAGAATGGGATGGAACGGCTATGAAGGCACTTTCATTTTTTACTACCCATATCCATTGATTTTCTTTTAGAATCTATTTATCCAAGGTGAGGGGCAAGTCTATGAACAGCATGCTCTATATTGTCTATGGAATCGGGGCGGATTCAGTGGGGCTGGTGGGGGCCATTACCTCCCCTATCGCCCAGGTCAAGGGCAACATCGTGGATATGCGCCAGGATGTGATGCATGGGCTCTTCACCATCTACCTTGTGGTGGACCTGGCCAAGGCAGAAGTCCCGGTCAAGGAATTCAGGGGCATCGTTGAGAAGATATCGAGCGACACGGGCATCAAGCTCTCCATCGACAAATACACCCCCATCCCCCGCGGTGTGGACAGGAAGAACATGCTGGTCACGCTGGTGGGGAAAGACAAGTCGGGCATCATTGCAGTCATCACCGAAAAGCTCGGCATGTACAACATCAACATCGAGGTCTCGGATGTGGTGGCCCGCGAGAACATCTTCCTCATGGACCTCCTGTGCGACGTGAGCAAGGGGGCGCTACCCACGGAAAACTTGAAATCGGCCATCCGTGAGGCCATGCTCTCCATCCGGATCAACACCATGTTCCAGACCGAAGATGTGTTCAACAAGAAAAAGAAGATTGTCATGTTCGATATCGCGCAGAGTTTCATGGAAGCCGCCTTCATGCGCGAGATCATGAAACACGCCGGTATAAAGCCTGAAGCCCTCGATAAGACAACCCCCGGGCAGACCGACCTTGCATACATGCATGCAACGGCAAGCCTGCTGGAAGGCCTGCCCCTATCGGTCATCGATACGGTCATGAACGCAATCGAGATCACCCGTGGCACATTGGAGCTTTTGCAGACGCTCAAGATCATGGGCTACAAGATCGGGCTCATCGCAAACGGCTTCTCTTTCTTCACCAATGCAATCAAGTCGCGCATCGGCATCGACTATGCCTTTGGCTTCGAGCTCCCCGTGGACGACGATACCCAGGCCATTGTCGGCGACCTGCCCGTAGGCCTGATGCACCCCCTGGAGCGCCCAAAGATCATTGCGAGCATCATGAGGGCAGAGCGCATCGAGGAGGAGGACATCACCATAATCTCGGACACGGACATCGACTATCCCACAACACCGGGCATCCGCCTGACTTTCAACATGAAGGTGCTCCTCGACCTGGTGAACCAGCACGCGCTGAGCCGCGAATCGCTCACCGGCCTGCTCCGAAGCTTCGGACTCCCCAGGCTCTCATAGGAAAGGCGTTGGTAAGGGAATGGCATGAAATCCGATATTGAGATAGCCCAGGGCATAGAGCTCAAACCTATTGCCGAGATCGCCGCATCCCTGGGCCTGAGCGGGGATGACCTTGTCCCCTACGGCAGGTACGTGGCCAAGATCCCCATCTCCGTCATGGACCGTTATCAGGAAGCACCGGACGGCAAGGTGATCCTGGTGACCGCCATGTCGCCCACCTCCATGGGCGAGGGAAAGACAACCACCACTATCGGGTTAGGCCAAGCCCTGAATCAGATCGGCAAAAAGGCCGTCATGGCCATCCGCGAGCCTTCGCTGGGACCGTGCATGGGGCTTAAGGGCGGGGCCGCGGGCGGCGGATACTCCCAGGTGCTGCCCATGGAGGACATCAACCTCCACTTCACCGGCGACTTCCACGCTATCACCACGGCCCACAACCTATTAGCCGCCGTGGTGGACAACCACCTCCACCACAGGCACACCCCTGAGGTGAACCCCCGCCACGTGGTCTGGAAGCGGGTCATCGACATGAATGACCGGTCGTTGCGCAGCATCATCCTAGGGCTTGAGGACAAGGGCATCAACGGCGTCATGCGCGAGGACGGCTTCGAAATCACCGCGGCCTCCGAGGTCATGGCCATCCTGTGCCTGTCACAGAATCTCAAAGAGCTCAAGGCGCGCCTCAATAAGGTCATCGTGGGGTATGACTATCTGCGCAAGCCTGTCTTTGCCAAAGACATCGGCTGCAGCGGCGCCATGACGGCGCTACTGAAACACGCCATCAACCCCAATCTGGTGCAGACCGTGGAAGGCTGCCCGGTGCTGGTGCACGGCGGGCCCTTCGCCAACATAGCGCACGGCTGCAACACCATTGCGGCAACCAGGATGGCGCGCAAGCTCGCCGACTATGTGGTCACCGAGGCAGGCTTCGGGGCCGATCTGGGGGCCGAGAAGTTCTTCCACATCAAGTGCCGCACCGCCAGGATCACGCCGGCGGCTGCCGTGCTCGTGGTCACTCACAGGGCCTTTGTCCTGCATGGGATAGATAATATAAAGAAGCACTTGGACACGCTCTCCCGATTCGGGGTGCCTGCGGTCATCTCCATCAACCGGTTCTTGAGCGATCCCGAGGACGACCTCGCTACGCTCAAGAGGCAATGTGAGGCCCTGGGTGCCATCGCCGTAATCACCGACTTCCGCGAGGCAGGCGGGGCGGGGGGCCTGGAGCTGGCCGAACAGGTGGTCCAGGTGTGCGAGAGGCCGGGTGACTTCCGCATGCTCTACGACCTAGAGCTGCCCATTACCGACAAGGTGCGCACCGTTGCCTCCGCTGTCTACGGCGCCTCCAGCGTGGAGTTCACTACCCAGGCGGCAACAGAGATTAAAAACATCGAAAACATGGGCTATGGCACCCTGCCGGTGTGCATCGCCAAGACCCAGTCTTCGCTCACCGACAACCCCAAGGTCCCGGGCTTTCCCAAACAGCCCTTCTCTATCACCGTATCATCCGCCCGCGTGTCGGCCGGTGCCGGATTCGTGGTGATCTACACGGGCAAGATCCTGGCCATGCCGGGCCTTCCCAAGACCCCGGCGGCCCTAGCCATTGACGTGGACGAGGACGGTACTATCAGCGGGCTGTTCTAGCAGGAAACGGGCTCATAGCCCGGTTTGAAAAAGATGATATTATCTCATCGCCCTCAAGAAAGGCGATAAGGTCACTTTAATAGGATTTGGAACCTTCGATGTAGCCAAAAGAGCAGCCAGAGAAGGTGTAAATCCTCAGGCCAGAAAGAAGATAATGAAAAACATACCTTATTCTACCTAAAACAGGGAATATATTTATACAATAATAGCAAATTATTTCATATATTGTCAAGATGATGTATAATTAATTCCTCTAACTGTTTGAAATCATTATATAGGATTAATGGCATTGAGATTGCTTGATGATCTTTGGTTAATTCTATCAAGTGATCAACATCTGATCTACTAGGTAGACCTTGAGCAACAGTGATTCAAAGCATCTGAGGTGCTTGAATCCATAACATATTGCGAGGAGAATTATTTATGGATATATTCGTTATCCGGGGCATCATCTTTCGGTCAATCACGATTCTTTCCATACTCATTCTCCTGTCGGGTTGCCATCACAGCAGTGGCGGAAGCAGTTCTGCGGTCAACAGTGAGAATGCCGACCTCACCAATCTGGTATTGTCATCAGGGACACTGTCTCCCCAGTTTGATGTCGACACGACATCATACACCGCTCAGGTTGCTAACAATGTCTCGTCAATAACGGCAATGATGACAACTGCCGATTCAAACTTCCCTATTACCGTGAATGGACAAGCAGTGAGTTCTGGTAAGGCCTCTCAATCCATTAATCTCTCGGTAGGTGCTAATACCATCACCATTGTGGTGACGGCACAGGATGGGACAACAACGAAGACCTATACTGTAGTGATAAAACGACTTGCGAGTAACAACGCCAATCTAGCCGCACTCAGCCTGTCTACAGGAAGCGCATTATCGCCGGTCTTTACCCCCGCCACGACAGGATACACCGCTCAGGTTGCTAACACTGTCTCGTCAATAACAATAACGCCGACAGCTGCCGATTCAACCTCCACTATTGCCGTGAATGGTGTAACAGTGAGTTCTGGCGCGGCCTCTCAATCCATTAATCTCTCGGAAGGTGCTAATAGCATCACCATTGTGGTGACGGCACAGGATAAGACAACAACGATGACCTATGCTGCAGTAATATCAAGGCTTTCTGCGGCTAACAGCGCCAATCTAACCGGACTCAGCCTGTCTACAGGAAGCGCATTATCGCCGGTCTTTACCCCCGCCACGACAGGATACACTGCTCAGGTTGCTTACATTATCTCGTCAATAAAAATAACGCCGACAGCTGCCGATTCAAACTCCACTCTTACCGTGAATGGACAAGCAGTGAGTTCTGGTGCGGCCTCTCAATCCATTAATCTCTCGGTGGGTGCTAATACCATCACCATTGTGGTGACGGCACCGGATAAGATAACAACGATGACCTATGCTGTAGTGATATCACGGCTTGCTGCGAGTAACAACGCCAATCTAGCCGCACTTAGCCTGTCTACAGGAGGCGCATTATCGCCGGTCTTTACCCCCAACACGACATCATACACCGCTCAGGTTGTTTACACTATCTCGTCAATAAAAATAACGCCGACAGCTGCCGATTTAAACTCCACTATTACCGTAAATGGACAAGCAGTGAGTTCTAGTTCGGTCTCTCAATCCATTAATCTCTTGGTAGGTGCTAATCCCATCACCATTGTGGTGAAGGCACAGGATAAGACAACAACGAAGACTTATACTGTAGTGATATCACGGATTGCTGCGAGTAATAACGCCAATCTAGCCGGACTCAGCCTGTCTACAGGATGCACCTTGTCCCCGGTCTTTACCACCAATACGACATCATACACCGGTTATGTTCCTAGCAATATCACATCAATAACAATAACGCCGACAGCTGCCGTTTCAACCTCCGCTATTACCGTGAATGGACAAGCAGTGAGCTCTGCTGCGGCCTCTCAATCCATTAATCTCTTGGTAGGTGCTAATACCATCACCATTGTGGTTACGGCACAGGATGGGACAACAACGAAGACCTATACCGTTAGCACAGTAAGAATTCGTCCTTTCTTGTGGAAATCCGGGGATAAAATAATCAACCAGAGCGGTGTCTATAGCGATCCTGTACCTGCGAATAATAAACCAGGGGCGCGGGAGGGCAGCGTAAGTTGGAGAGACATCAACGGGACGACTCTCTGGCTCTTCGGCGGATATGGATATGACAGCGCAGGGAATTTGGGTGACCTCAACGACCTATGGAAATTTAGTGGTGGCAACTGGACCTGGGTATCAGGGAGTAGTGCAGTTAATCAGAGCGGGATCTATGATCCTACTAAAGGAACTGTGCGACCGGGTGGTCGTGATGGCAGCGTAAGCTGGATAGACAGCAGCGGGACTCTCTGGCTCTTCGGCGGGTATGGATATGACAGCGTGGTGAACGAGAATGGTTACCTCAATGACCTGTGGAAATTCGACAGTACCAACTTGACCTGGACCTGGGTATCCGGGAGTAATACAGTTAACGTGAGCGGGGTCTATGGTGCTACTAAAGGGGTTGCTGGTGGAGGTCCGGGTAGTCGTGCTTACAGCGTAAGCTGGATAGACATCAGCGGGACCCTCTGGCTCTTCGGTGGGTGGGGATATGATGGCATAGGGGAATTGGGTGACCTCAACGACCTGTGGAAATTCGACAGTACCAACTTGACCTGGACCTGGGTATCCGGGAGTAATGCAGTCAACGTGAGCGGGGGCTATGGTGCTACTAAAGGAACTATTGGAGTACCGGGTGGTCGTGATAGCAGCATAAGCTGGATAGGCAGCAACGGGACGACTCTCTGGCTCTTCGGTGGGAGGGTATATAGCAGCGCAGGGATTATTCTGGGTATGCTCAACGACCTGTGGAAATTCGACGGCACCAACTGGACCTGGGTATCCGGGGATAACATAATCAACCAAATAGGTGTCTACTATAGCAGTTCTGCATCTGCGAATAAACCAGGGGCGCGGTGGGGCAGCGTAAGCTGGAGAGATAGCGTTGGGAATCTCTGGCTCTTCGGTGGTTCAGGATATGACAGCGCAGGGAATGAGGGTTACCTCAACGACCTGTGGAAATTTGACAGTACCAATTGGACCTGGGTATATGGGAGTAATACAGTTAACCAGAGCGGGGTCTATGGCGGTGCTACATCTCTGAATATACCGGGTGGTCGTGATAGCAGTGTAAGCTGGATAGACAGCAGCGGGACTCTTTGGTTCTTCGGCGGGTATGGATATGACAGCGCAGGGAATTTGGGTTACCTCAACGACCTGTGGCAATACTAATAGGCAAGTGAAACCTATCGAGTGACCGTTAGGACCACGGGTTAAGATTTTATGTTTTACCAAATAAGAACAAGGAGAGACTATCAAAACACGATGTATGAGTGAAAGTTCAAGGAGGCTCTTGTCTTGCAGAACTTGAAAAATAGTGATCTGCAGGAGATATCTTCACAATAAACTGTTTATCTCAAATTCCATAGATTGGTACGTAAACTATCAAAAACAACCTCTTCCCAGAGTAATGATCTTGTGCCAAACTGTGGAGTTTGAAATAAGATGCCCTTTGAGCCCCTTGCAAAACTCACAGTTTGCGATAATATTGCAAAAATCAAGATAACTAGTTGATATAATGAAGAGAATGCTCTATTCTCTTTTTGTAGCGAGCAAGAAGAGAGGAGTAAAGATGAGCAATCTCTTCGACATCTGGCATAGCACACAGACGAGACTTTTTCCATGGTGAGAAGAGATGCTTTAATGATTTACACGAGTGCCATCTATGATTGAATTGAACGCCGTAACCAAACGATACGGTTCCCTTGCAGCCGTCGACAATGTCTCCTTCTCTGTCAAGACAGGCGAGTATTTCGCTCTGCTTGGACCCAATGGTGCAGGGAAGACGACGGTCGTCAAGATGCTGCTCGACTTTACACGGCCAACATCGGGAAATTTATCGATAAAAGGCCTTTCAAGTACCCATGCCACCTGCCGAACCGCAGTCGGCTATCTGGCTGAAAACCACCATATCCCCCCATACCTTTCCGGATGGGAGTACCTGCAACGCTGCTCGGAGCTATTGGATATAAGCCGGTCCGAGGCCATGGATCAATGCAGGCGCATTGTCGAGTTGATAGGCATGCAAGGCAGGGAATACACCGAGGTAAACACCTATTCCAAGGGCATGATTCAACGGTTCGGGCTTGGCGCTGCACTCTTAGGAAATCCGAAGCTGTTAATTCTCGATGAGCCCACCTCCGGCCTTGATCCCATCGGTATCAGAGAGATACGCCTGCTTTTAGAGTCGTTGAAACAACAAGGGATGACTATCTTCCTGAATTCACACCTGCTGTCGGAAGTTGAAAAAATATGTGATACCGCTGCGATCATTAATCGCGGCAGGCTTCTGGTGAAAGACTCGATTTCCGTTATCGTCAAGGACGGTGATACACTGGAAGATGTGTTTGTAAGGCTTGTAAAAGGTTGACATGAAAATGCCGAAAGCCCTTGCCCCCATCATCAAGATTGCCAAATATACGCTTACCGATGAAGTACGGCAGAAAAGTTTCATCGTCATGTTCGTTATCTGCTCCATATTCGTGTTTCTTGTTCGCGGCTGTTATCATGGAAATTACATGGTTAATGGGCAGGTGCTCGATACCAGAACCGCTGCCTTGACAGTATCGAAAGTAACCTTCCATGTCATCGCCGCAGGAATGATGCTGATAACGGCTTTACTTTCGATGCGGATATTCAAGCGCGATCGGGATGAGGGGATGCAATCGTGCATTCTGTCAAAACCGATAACTCGGCGGCAGTACGTTATGGGTAAGATCCTAGGGTTGTGGTCATTATCGGTGCTCTTCATGTTTATCCTGCATAGCATTGTGTTCTTAATTACCTCCATAAATTTAAATGTTGTTATGCCCGAATACCTCGCTGCCTCACTCCTTTGCTCTTTCAACCTGCTCTTTGTGGTTGTTACCGTGCTTCTTTTAACGCTTCTTATGCCAGACATCGTCGCTTTTCTTTGTGTTATGGGTATCGCAGTCATCGGCTCTGTGGCCGACGGGATATACGCCATAAACCAAAGCCGGATGGCGCAGATGATGCTGCTGCAACAAGGCCCCCACCCGCATTCGGGCTTAACATTGTGGAAAGTTGTCTATTATTTGTGGCCGAAACTCTCAGATACACAACATCTGGCTTCTTCATTGATCGGCAGCGAAGGATTTCAAGGAATTGGATCAGTATATCCACTCATCAATGTCCTTCTTTATTGCCTTATTCTTGGTGCATTGTTGTTTCGGTGTTTCAAGAACGAGGAGATAATTTGATAGAGATGAGTGGCCAGTCGTAACCTCACCATGATTAATTCTTTAGAACCCGTCCATGATAAATACTCATGGATCCTCATGCACCACGGTATGCCGCATCCCTTTCTTTGCAGCCATCTTGCGCTTCGATTCCAGGCGCTGGATCCGCGATGATGCGCTTGGCCGTGTTCTGATCCTGTGCCTGGGTTTTTGGGCGGCCTCTGCAATGATCTCCTGCAGGCGTTCAAGTGCATCGGCTCGGTTGCGTTCCTGGGACCTGAAGCGCTGGGCCTTGATGATGAGCACGCCCTCCGTGGTCATGCGTTTGCCGGCAATCCGGATCAGGCGCTCCTTGATTTCCAGGGGCAGGGAGGCACAGCCTGAAACATCGAACCTGAGCTGGACTGCGGTTGCGACCTTGTTGACATTTTGACCGCCGGGCCCGCTTGAACGCACAAAGTCCCAGCGAAGGTCGTCTTCTTCAATGGTAATGTAACGGTTAATCCGTATCATAAGTATGAAATGCCGGGGCACTAAGAAGGTCCCCGGCATGATGCCCCGGGGCACCCCCCCGGGAAATTCTTACATCATGGCCATCACGAACTCGATGGCCCCTCTCACGTCCTTGTCAAAGAAACACTTGAAGCCGTCTTTCCAATTCTCTTCAACAACCCGCTTCCTGATCCTGTCCGCTGTGGGTTTCTTCAGACCTTCCTTCAGTCTGATGAATGCCCTGCCCGGATGATCGATCCATGTTTTCACGATCTCCTTTGCCCTGGGGATGAGGTCGGCCTCTTCAACGATCTCGTCCACAATGCCATATTCCTTTGCTCCGTTGATGTCGAGCATCTTTCCGAAGTACATGAGGTCGCGGAATTTTTTGTCGCTGTCATAACCGAACCGCATGACCTCGGACTGGGCAATGGTAAGCGACAATCCCAGCCTGATCTCTGACATGCCGATGGTGATCTTTGGGTGGTTTTTTACAATACGGTAGTCGCTTGCCATGGCAAAGATCAGTCCGCCTGCAATGGCATGCCCGTTCAAGGCGGAGACAACCGGTTTATGACACTCAAAAAGCTCTACAAGGATCTCTTCCTCTTCATCAAAAAAATCAATGACCTGTTTAATATCCTTGAACCCCATGAACGTGGGGAGGTCGAACCCGCTGCAGAAGGACCTGCCGGCGCCCGTGAGGATGATGCCCTTGATGGCATCTTCTTCATTGGCCCTTTTTACCATGCCCCTCAATGTCCTCAGCATATCCATGGTAAGGGAATTCGTCTTTCCGTATTCGAACGTCGCGATGATAATCCCGTCTTCGATCCTCTCGTTCAGCATTGTCTCCTCCTGCTTGGTATGAAATATAGGGCAACCCGGTTACAGGGCTACCCTTGTGATATAGCGTATTTTGGAACGGATGTCATGATACAATCAAGGGGATTACATAGGCATAGAGGAATTGAACGGATCAGTTTTTTCGTGCCTAACTCCGTGTTTCTTAAATAGTCAGTAGGTTAGGTTAAGGAACCAAACCCAACACATCCGAGTCAGCATGCAAAAAGTGGCTGAATCAAGGCGCATACGGGTCAATCAGGGTGTTTTATTTTTACATGATACCATGATGAAACTTGGTATTGTTGGGTGTCGCTTCGCTCAACCCAACCTACAATGCTTGTATGAACCTTGGCTCCATATCATGCTGTCCGTTATGAAAGCGAAAGGGCTTTATTTATCCCGCTCCAGGCAAAGTAGACTGCAAGAAGAAGCAGGAAAACCGCACAAGTGCCTATGAGTGCCCGGTAATGGTTGTCGCTCAGGAACCTTCTCCCCTGTGCAATAGCCAGCGATACGGCGCTGTACCAGGCGAGATCACCCAGGCCGTGTCCTATAAAGAAAAACACGATTCCTGAAATGCCGAATTGAGCGGAGAACAGGACATACCCGAGCCCTATGGTCGCCCACCATAGGCTCCAGTATGGGCTGGATATGCTGACGAGCATTCCCGTGAAAACGAGGTGAGGTCCGCCCTTGGTCTGCATGTCGGAGCGGATGCTCAGAGACGGGATGGACCGGAGCATTTGGGTACCCATCCAGGCAAGCATGACGCCCCCGATAATTGCTATTGCCGCAAAGACCCATTCCTGTTTGAGAAAAGGGGCCAGACCGAACATGAGCAGGACCACCAGTGCAAGCTCAAGCAGAAGGTGCCCCAGGACAAGGAGCGGTCCTGAGATAAAGCCCCTTTTCGTGCTCTCGCTTATGGTAACGCTCATCAGAGGCCCAGGCATTGCCGCACCCGAGAGGGCAATGACAAAGGAGGTGACAAGGATGGTGATGAGTGTCAGCACTTATCTTCAAACCGGTGTGGCTTCCGTTTCTTCTTTACCTTTATACCAGGTCCGGGTTGCTTTCAAGGATATATTCTTTTTAGGGTGCAAGGGCGGGGTCGAACCATCTGAGGATGGCGTCGTTCTCCTCGCGCGGGTATGCATGGGAGAGGTCTGGCACGACCTTGAGCCTCACCTCCGCTCCTGCCGAAGAGATTTCTTTGCATGCCTTCATGGCCCGGCTCACCGGGAACATCCAGTCTTGTGCGCCATGCACCCAGTAGACACGCCTGTCTTTGGCAAGTTCGAGGCTGGCAGGCGGCAGCACGCAGGAAACCGGCGCGATGGCCTTTGCCGGGCAATCTCTCTGAAACCCGAAGCCCAGGGCAAAGGTCCCGCCGTCGGATATGCCGGTCATGAGTATGAGGGTTCTGTTAATGGTAAAGCGGGAGCATACCTCTTCCATATGCCGGATCAACTGCTTCGCATCCATGGATATATCCGCGATTGACCAGGTCCTTCCAAGGGAGGATGGAGCCATAAGGATAAAACCCCTGCTTCTGGCCTCGCGAAGCCAGGTCCAGAGGAAGTCCCTGCCGTGGCCATAGCCCCCATGCAGGGCCACGACCAGTGGCAGGGGATGATCAGGGCTGTAGGATTCCGGCGCAAAGAGGGAATAACCGCCCCGGGCATAGGGGTCTTGGATGGAGTGAAATAGCTGCGTTTTACCGGGCTGGTATGGTACTACTCCTGGGACTGACTCCTCTTCGAGGAAGTACCGGTTGATCTGGGGGAAACCATCACAGAGATCAAAGAGCACTTCCTGGGCCTGGCAATGTTTTCTCATGGCCCTGAGAACAGACATGAAGGCCTGGATGGCATCGTCGCCCGTGCCGAAGATCCTGATGGAATCCAGAATGAGCGTATAGGCATGTGTGAAGATCTGCCGGGTATGCTCATCCATAACAGGGCTGTCATGAGCCAGGAGAACATGCCGTACTGTCTCAAGGGGATCTTCATGTGCAAGGAGCTGTTTCTTAAGCGCAGGTATGGCAAGGGGGTGGAGTTGTCGCATCGCCTTTTCCATGGATGTCATTGCCTTGACAAGGGTGGATGGAACGGCTGAGAGGTCTGTCATGGGCGTGCCCTTTTCCGGGTAATTTTTCCCTTGAGCACTTTTGGATAGTAGATGCCCATATCATCCAAGATCCTGTCTTTGTCCGTGGTGTTCACTGCATAGGTGAAGGCCAGATCCGCACCAATGAAGGCCTTGTGGGCCTTGCCTGCATACAGGAACAGCCCGGGCCTGTTCTTTTCAGGAGGTTGGTAGATGCACGTCGGGTCAGACCACGGTCCTGAAAGCCTGGCGGAAGAACGCACTGCCACACAGGAGTCCATGAGACTCAGAGTCTGGACCTGCAGATAACCCTTGATGCGCGGTTCATAGTGAACCGTAAACTCCACCTGGGCGGCTTTGATGACCGGCACCGGCTTCAGGTCTGCAGGCTTTGCATCCATCCAGCCGGCCGCTGTTCCCATCCACCACTGGGGCCTTGCAAGGTCGCCCCTGGAAACATCCTTAAGGGGCCACCTGAGGAGATATGCCGAATTGTCCTTCCAGCTTGTGCTGAAGGCATAGAGGAATCCATCCCTGATAAGTATGCTCGACGACCCGACGAGGATCTCCCCGGTGGCTGGACAGGCAAGATCGTGAGATTTCCAGGCACCGGGATCTTTGAGCGGATCAGCGACCAATACGGCCTTCCACCCGTCAGGGGTGAACCCGAGTTCGCGCTTCGATGCACGGACCTTTACCAGGAAGATGATCAGCGCCCTCTTAAGAAGTGTCCCTGAGCCCGGCCAGAACCACTCATCTCCCTCTTCAGGGAAAAAGGATGCAGGAATGCCACTCTTTGTCTTCCAGGCGAATCTCATGGATGCCTTTGCCGGGTTCCTGCCCGACTGGACAGCGATGCTGTTCCTCACCAGCACGGCATCCCGCCTGGAAGGAGAGCCCTTTGTGCCGATGAAGCTGTCGCCGAAGAGCCACAGCGATTTTCGAGCGCCCAGATCGATTGATGATGCCCCGTCACCGCCCAGCCAGCAGGGGTCGCTCCTGAAGAGATTCTCCGCCTCCTCCCAGTGCCCCACATCGATGTGGAATCCCGGTCCTTCCGGCTTCCGGCCTGCCTGGAGCAGGGCTGGGAGCCACGCGAACAGGGTGCACAGAAAGACAAATGTAAGGATAGATTTCCGAATGTATCTCTGTGTCGATCTCACCTGTTTCAGGTGATCCTCACCCGGTACTTCCTGACGAATCCTGTCGGGTTGTAGGAAAGCTTGGCCTTGCGCAGACCTTCATCACCCAGGTCCTGCTCCCTGTTCACCAGGGAATAAGACCGGTTATGTTCAAGAAACATCTGGTTAATGGCCTGATATATACCGGTATATTCAGGCAGACCTTTCTCGAAATGGATGAGCAGCACATCTTCTCTGAACACCTCTGCAACCGTGAACGCTGCAGGATTGGCATTAACATGAATAATCGCACCCTTTATACCTGATAACTCACCCCAGGCCTCCAACACCCGCTTGATGCAACGGTTTTCTGCAGCCAGCAGTTCAGTTGACTCGCAGTCCCGCCAGGCGCACCATTCTTCCTGCATTGCAAGGACAGTGTGTATATGAGATGGCGTGATGTCCTGATACCCGAAGGGGTACTTCTTCTTGAACTGGTTTAACAGGTTCTTCTTGCGGTGGAACTTGTTGCCTGAAAGGTCCACGAGTTCGGATACGGTATAGAGATAGTCCCAAAGCTCCCGGGCCTCTTCTGCCCGTACCCTGCCGGGCAGCGTTGCAACCCATTGGAAAAGGAGTTCTTCAGGGACCCGGATAAACCCAAGCTCATACATTTCAGGATTATTGAAGACTCCGGCCCATGAAACGCCATCCCAAGGTCCGATCGGCGCCCACAAACAAGGCCCATGCCTGGTTTGTTTTATCCATACGAGCCCGTTGTCCCATGCCCAGGAAAGGCCATATTCTTCAGCCCATGCCCATAAATTGATGAAGCTGTAATCGGATGCTGTCACGCTCGATGCCGATATGAGCTCGAGATATTCTTGCTGCCGGGAAAGTGAAATCGGTTCAAAGGCCAGCATGGGTTCTCCTCACTGCCGGGAGCATAATGTGACTATATGTCTGAAGTGTTGGATAAAGATCAATAGGGAATAGGTCTTTCCTGATCACTGGGTTGTCTTATCCACGTATTCGGCGATCTGACCCATGATTGCAGTCATATCATCAGTCTTGAGCCTTAAAATGGTCATGGCATCTTTGTGCATATGATACAGCATCCCGTCTATCCCTGAGCCGATACCGCTCATCATTGCAATGGCATCGGCCATATGCACTATGAAAGAGAGAATATCGCCCTTAGCCGGGGTAGGGTCATGGTGATGCCTGATGGCAAATGAAATCTGTGCCGGGATATGCCACTGCTCGCAGGCCTCCGAAGCAAGCTCGGCATGATCGAACCCGAGGACGTTCTTTTCAGCATTCAGAAAGCTTTCTTTCCCCTCATTCACAAAGGCCTTGAAGGTGTCTTTGCGCTCTTCGATATAAGGGTCGAGGATGATCTTGCCGGCATCATGGATCAACCCGGCTGAGAATGCATCCTGCTCCAGAGAAGGGTTCACCTTGCGCGCAATGATCTGAGACCCGGCTGCTACGGCCAGGGAATGCGCCCAGAGCTCGCCGGCATCAAGGTCATAACCGGTTAATGTCTTTCCGAGGATCTCGGAGGAGCACGCGAGATTGAGGATCTCCATGAGGGTCTTTACCCCCAGTACAACTGAAGCGTGCTGTACCGAAGACACCTTTCCCGAAAGGCCATAGTAGGGGGAGTTGGCGATCTTCAGGATACGCGTGACAATGGCCTGGTCCGTCTCGATGACCTTGGCGAGATCAGAAAAGCTTGAAGAAGGGTTGGCTATAATCTCTCTTGCCTTCTGGGCCACCTGCGGCATGGGCGGCAGGTCTTTCAATGATCCTAATATTCGTTTTTTGAGGTCTGCGCTGTCGGAAGGGGTGATATCCGGGGTTGATCCCCGATCTTTGTCCTTATCTGCCGGGGCCTGGGTTTGCTTATTCGGTTTCAGGATAATTGAACCTTTGCAGTTTGGGCAGGGTATGGTTACGCTTTGTGTTATACCTTGAAGGCGTTCATCAGGGATTATGTATTCTTTTGAACATTTAGGGCAGCGAATCTTCATCTGATATACCCTCCGATGTCTTGTTCCCTCACCGGCTTTGCATACCGGGAAGGCAAATCCGGCGTATTATCAGTATGTCCGGTGATTCCTGGGATCATTCCATTGGTCATAGCATCTATCCCTGAGAATTTAATCATTTTGTCTGCGTGCATCACGAAATTTTAATCTTGCCCTCGTCCACATTCAGGATCATGGTGCGAAGCTTGGTTCCGCCTATGTTTTCTATCTTTACGTCGAGTTTTTTGTCCGCAAGGATCTCCTTCACCTGAATAATAAGCCCGGCACCTACATCGTTCTGATCATTCGATGAAAGCAATGAAGCCCCTCCGGCAATGGCTACCGACACCTTCAGCGGGATGCTTCTTTTCATAAATTCCTGGACGGCATATTCTATGACCGTATCGGCGAAGTACGCAGGGTTATCCGCCCGTTGCCCTTTTGATTTCCCCCTCAGCACATGGAACCCTGCTGCAAATTTGTGCTGGGGGTTATAGAGGATGACGCCCACCCCGGTGGCGATCTTGTCGATCCACAAGACCCCCTCGTCGGCGAATTCACATCTCATGGGTTTTACTGCTGTTGTCTTCATACCTTTTCTGGTACCTTCCTGTATCTTAACATCTTAAAATACCATTCAGTATTCAGAGCTATCACATATCAATTCGGGAGACAAATTTTATTTAACCATAGATGGAATAGAGCAGGTCGGTTACATACTTGATGTCGATCCGGCGGAATTTCTTTTCGTCCCTGGAGAGATACATAAAGCTCTTTTTGCACGTAACGACAAACTGTTCTTTCACACCCATAAATCTTGACTTGACCCATGCCCATCGATACTATGGTATTCAAGCATCATGATATTTTCAGCGCTCCGGAATTGCAGTGATATTCATAACGAGGGGGGATATATGACCGAATCTTCAGCCAAGGCACTTTCAATCCTCAGGGACCCGTCCCAATTCCAGTGGTACCTTATCCCGCTGCTGCTCATCATCATCTACATCTATCACAACGAGGCACGGCACAAGAACTTTAACTCCATCTTTGCCGGCCTCGCCCTGTGGGGCTGCGACTGGTTCAACGAGATCTGGAATGCGCTTGTTTTCCACTTTACCCAGTTTGCCCCTGTATGGGGGGCGCCTGCCAAGACGGCATACCTCATCCTCATCGGGCTCAATATCGAGATCTGCATGATGTTCTCTATTATGGGGGTCGCCACCACCATCATGCTGCCTGAAGACAAGGACATGAAGATCCTGGGCCTGCCGAACCGCTGGTTTTTCATGATCGCCTTCACAACCCTTTCCGTCATTGTTGAGATCATCCTGAATGCCATCGGCGCGCTCACGTGGGACTACTCCTGGTGGAATGCCAAGGCGCCCTGGCTCATCTGGATCGCAGGGTACTTCTACTTCTACTTCGTGGCCTACTGGGTCTACGACATGAAGACCATCAAGGCCAAGGCCATCACCGTCGGAGCCATCCTGGGTTTTGACCTCGCCTTGCTCATCGTGTTCATGGGCATACTAAAGTGGATATAGAAATTTAGGTTCACTCATAATAGTGCTTAAGCTAATCCGGATTATGTCGAAGAGTATAATAGGTTCTTCAAGTAATTCCCCATAGAACCTCCTCATTTTACAGGCCTTAACCGGCCTGTTTTTTTTCATAATATACTGCGGCTCGCGCTACTGACTCGATCGCAATGGCCGCTACTGCCGCTCCATAGTCAAGATCAATATTGGACATGTTGTCCTGAGTGTCGTGGTAGCCTACTCGACTAATGTCATAATCCTCCATAAAGAGCACCACCGGAATTCCCACATCAGAAAAGATCTGACCATCAGTGTTAAAAAGCGAACTACGCATATCACGCGGAAGACGGACTTCTCCATGCAAGCGCGGGTGCTGGGCAAGCGCCGGAATAGTTAGGCCGTCGGAACTGCGATACCCGGGTCCGCTCTTGCGGCGCTCAAAGCGTCTGTTCCACTTTTCTATTCCCGTGTTCCATATCATATTTGCTTGGTGCGCCTGATATGCCAAGCTGAAAGATTGCGGACTAAGGCCGGGCGAAATCTGAAAAACATAGTGGTCATGATCACGGTTGTGGGCGATCATGTCGAGCACATAAATACCTTCGACCTTCACCCTCGATAGATCAACTGATTTTTGACCTGGAATACGCAACCTCAGGGAACGTTCCATCAATCCCTGTGCAAGGTGTCTTGCCCCTAAACAATCCGATGGGAACTCTTCGCCGGTCAGGTGCACCAGCCAGATGTCGCAATTTAATTGCCCGGCCTGGCTGAGCTGCATGAAAACCGGTGCTGAGAGCATGAGTGCAGCGGTTGCGGAGTGATTGTCATCCGCACCGGCAGAGGCGATGCGGGCAAGTGTGCCCCCGAGCTTTTTATAATAAAGATCTTCCATATAAGCCGTGTCGTAGTGATCGGCCATTATTACTGCGTGTCCGCGATCCTTTCCCGGGATCGTAATCAACAGATTGCGCTCATACTCTTTACCCGATTGATTGGCTGTCCAACCACCCATCCATGAAAAATCGAAATCAGTATGCCACTGAAATGGCAAATCACCTGCCAGGGCTTTGCCTTGCATCCCGTATTTGATGATGATCCTTCGATAGTAGGAAAGAAGCCAGTCACCAAGTGCACCCAGATCACGTTTCTTGTGCTTAAGTAGCCTTTGCGATGCTGAATCGGTTATGCAATCAGCAGTGTCTTTGTTGATGAAGCGACCTCTTGCCAGCTTGGCGATAGTCTTCCAGTATTCGACCTCAAAGGCGCGCTTTGCCGTGTATTGAAAAGTTATCGGTTCGGGCAATGAATGCAAAGACGTGTCGTCTTGAGAAGCAATGATCCTGCGCAAGGTGTTCTGCAGCAGGTCCCCATATGCATTCGGGCTGTTCCCTGCAGCTACCTGATCAAGCCACTCTTTGATGGTTTGATCCTTCGGGATATTCAGAATAGCCCTTGCAAAATCACTGGGCAATTCACTTCGACCCAAAAAATCAGAGACCTCCATGAGCTTGTGGACATTCAGTGCAACCTGGTGTTCGTGATGATCATAAGCCTTCTCATAACCGCGCATAGTTGCCAGATACTCCGGGCGATGTAACAACTCGGGCCAGAGCTCAACAGGCCTCGCCAAGCCGGGTTTATCGCTGTTATAAGCCGTAAGATATCCTGATGGCGCATCATTCAGCAGTTGAGGTTTGCGCGACCTTGGGCCAAGAAAGGCCACCAGGGGGAGATGCCAGAAAACCTCGTATTTTCCCACCCGCATCGGTGGGAAATAAAAACGGTAGCCGAACCTGCCACCTTTGCGCAATGCCTGGGCAGCGTTGATCAGCTCTTTACGGCCGGCGCGTGGCCCATCCAGAAGCAGTTCATACTGCTCGTTCCAGATCTGGGAGTTCCGTGCCATGGGCTTGCCGTAAAGTTCTACAACCCCCGGGTCAGAGCTGAACAGCACATGTGCTAGACGGTCTTCTCCTTCGGATACAGCAAGATCATCCTGGAAGCGTTCAACGCGCTCCCAGCGATGGGTCCGCCGATAGGTGTTGCGCAACTTATCCTGAATTTGCCCTAACTCGGATTTATCGATTCGCGGTTCGTGCAACCAGCCTGACTGCGGAATTCGTAACCCGCGCAGTGCTTCATGACGTTCGCAGACGTTGAGCAGGGGGATCTGCATTGCCAATGGAAGTTCTCGCTGCAACTTTATAAAAGGGGGAGTACCCCAAAAGATCAGGCTTTTGGGGCAGGGGAGAAGATGAAGATCACCTGCTAAATAAGCCTTCCGAACCTTTTGCGGCAAAGTCCCGAATGGCCGGAAGGTAAGGAGGTATTTCACCCCCGTAAGAGATTCCCGCTCCTTGAACAGGAATGGTTTTGTCCAACTTGGCAAGGGGTCTTGCCGCCAGAGCCTGCAGTCCGTTTCTCCTGAGCCTTCCATGACACGGAAGCCTGTGCGGTGCAGATCGGTCAGCTGCTCTTTCGTCTCTTGGTATGCAGCCTGCAGTAACCGGCGCACGAAATCCAGGGCATAATCGACAGGTCGTTCCCGGCCGGGAGCGTAATAGAAGCTCTTCCAGAAGGCGCGATCCGGTCCTTGCTCACTACTGCCAAAGAACGTCCAGCGCACGCGCCCCTTGTCATCTTGTGTTTTCGAGAGGGCCAGCGGCAAGAGGATCACATTCCGTTCATGTGGGAGATTATCAGATTGCCCGGCCAGCTCCTTAGGCCAGTAACAGTTCCCTTCGAGTTTGGTTCGGTTGATGCCATATGCCGGCTGTTCCTGTTCGAGATGTTGTAAAACGTGCAATACCTCTCCTGCTATGGACTGGAGACCCGGTGTCAACTCAAGGGCCTGTTCACGTTCACTCACCAGCCAGTTAAAAGGGTTTTCGGGATTACGCGGCGCACGATGGTTCATTCCATATGGGCGCCACCCAATGCGCGGCGGCGGCATGAATTCGGAATAAGCCATGATTTGGGAATGCCCTTTCAAGCGATCATAGGGGACATCACTCAATATCTTTTCCCAGCCTTGCTTGGGCATTAAATACCTCCTCAGTACATGGGCTGACAGACTCCATATAATAATATGATTTTTGAATTTCAGGATCTTGCAGTCCAGGTTCCTGATAGCCAGATGTATTGGAAAGTTTATTAACATCCACGATGTAGATGAGACGAACCGGGGCCTTAGCTCCAAAATTCGCCTGGCCGTGACCAATTGCCAGGTCGCGCAGATCACCCGCAACAACTGGAACCAGCCTGTGATGAAACGCATCATATAATAAAATCCCTTCCTGCATGGCAACATAAAGATCAATTTCCTGTGAGTTACTTGCTGACGCAGCAGTTCTTCCAGGAATTCCAAATGGGCCTTTTTTACGGTTTACCCCACATGCTGCCCAGAGGAGATTTGAAAGCACTTGCAAAGAAAGTTTTTTATCACTCATTTCACGGATAGTTTTTCTTTGCTGTAATGCTTTTAATACTGATTTACCACGATCAAGTGTGGGTCTCGGTAGTTCGATCGATAGCAGATTCTGTGAAGAACTTCTACCTAACGTTGTGTAATCCATAATTGATTCTCCTGATGTCGGGTGGAATGAACCGAAATCAAAGAAGTCCGAATTTCATTGAATATCATCCAGGCTGTCAACAACCACATCCATATGCTCTTGAAGTACTTCTTTCGGAACGATACCGGGTAGGCCGATGGTGAGCATGACGCCGGAATTCTTCCCCAGCACTGCATCCATCACGGTATCGCCGATGAGCACTGCCGAGGATGGTTCCACCTGGAAGTGTTCGCAGATCTTGTTAATCATATCCGGGGCCGGCTTGGAGTTCTCGACGCTATCGGCCCCCACTACGATATCGATGTAATAAGCCGCGCCGATTGCCATCATGTCTGAGCCGGCGTCGGCGGCCTTGTCGTTGGTTGCTATGGCAGTATGGATACCTTTGTCCTTCAGCCGGGACAAGAGTGCAATGGCACCCTGTACGGGCCTGATACTCCTGTTTCTTGCATCCGATCGGAAGACCTCATCCCCAACCTTTCGCACGATGTCCTGGGCCTTATCCCAACTGATGCCCTCCCGGTAGAGGCAGTAGGCCAGCAAGGCGTCGCACTCGATAAAGGTGCCCATGGCAAGCGGCCCGGAGCCGTCTATGGTGCCGTCATCTACCGAGATGCCAAGTGCTTCCTGAACCCTTAACCGTAAGGGTTCAGTCATGGGGACATATTCCCCAAAAGTCTTTATGAGATTGGCAATGATCTCGATCCATGTAAGTCTGAAGTCGATTAACGTCCCGTCCTTATCAAAGATGACAAGCCCTGTTGTATATTCTTTTTCCAATATCCGCATGGTTGCCACCTGGATCCTCCTAATGGTTTTGCATAAAGGAACTTTTGGGATTGATTGGATACCATACTTCCGTGATATATACTACCGGCTTTGCTAAGAAGGAGAGATCATGACAGGAGTGTGCCATGCAATGAAGACTAAGCGAACCTTTGCCTACCTCATTATCATTGTTACCGGGATATCAATTTGCTGCAGCCGCAACATACAGGCCGAGAATAATGAGGTCTCCGGACCCCAGTCGGGGGGGGCGGTAAAAATAGGTGTCTGCATGCCCATGGCGGGTCCATTGACAGAGGTTGCCAAGATACAGTCCGAGGGTATCCAGATGGCCCACGATATGGAAAAAGGCAAGGGGGGCATCCACGTTGAACTTGTATTCAAGGATTCCGGCGCGTCATCGCTGGATCTTTCCCAGGCCCTTCAGAGGCTGTTGGTGGACGATAAGGTATCAGGTATCATTTCGGCCGTGCCGGCTGATCTCATTGCTAAGGCCGGCGGTATCATGAAACAAAGGCCCGTTCCGTATATAGCAACGTCTTCGGCCAGGCGTGACTGGAAGACAAAAGAGGGACTGTCGGTGATCCGATTATGTACGAGCCTTGAGGATCAGGCCTATGCATGCGCCAGGTTCATGACGGATGTGATTCATGCCCGCAGGATAGGGCTTATCATTAACGACCGGGACGAAAGCTGTGTCAGGCTTGCCAGCCTGTTCTCCGCGGCTGTGGTAAAGGCAGGCGGCAGGATAGAGGATATTGCATATATAAAAGAGAGAGAAGACCCGGCATCCGCCATAACACACCTCATGGGCCGGAAGCCCGATGCTGTTTATATCCCTTTTTCCTGGGCGAACACCAGGGCAACGCTGAAAAAGATCCGCTCTTTTGATGCATCAAAACCCATCCTGGTGGGCAGTATTCAGCCTGAGGAGTCATTCCTGAGTGAGGTGGATAAGTCTCTGGAGGGTGTCTATATCCAGTCGAATTATATAGAAGAGAAGGTAACATCAGCAAAAGGCAAGGAATTCATTGAGTACTACTCAAAGCATGCCCGGAAAGGGTCTTGTCTCGGCTCAAGTATTGCTACCGGGGCTGATGCCTATTTTCTGATGCTTGACATGATATCGGCCCAGCAAAAGGCCAAACCTCATGAGGTGATTGCAGCCCCCTCCTCATGGAAGCCCTCGCTCCTGGGGATAACCCTCATAACAACCGCCGGCGATGCACAGAATCACCTGTCTTTCGGACAGATTAAGAGGAATTTCTTAGGTGGCGCCACGCTCAAGTATGTGGCATCAATCGTCGTTAACCGCTCAGATCCTGTCGCTAATGTTAGGGCTCAATAGCTTATCCGCCACTGCAGTAAGATCAGGCTTGTAGGTGCCGTTTTCGATCTTTGTCTCGACCTCATTGACCTTGCCGGTACGGATATCAGGAGATTCTTTGACCGCAGTAAGTATGTCCTTCATCAGACTCGCAGTGCTTGAAATGTTCACCCTATCGGCAGTCGGGGCGGCATTCGGTTTTGCAGCATTTGCAATTTCTTTGTCTTTATTGTTGAGTTGAACACCTTGAGCCGATTGCGATGTATATGCCTTGAGGGCATCAGTGTTCGTAGTATTAATTTTCATCGATTAGCACCTCGTTCAATCCTTTCTGTAAACTGCTTTCCATAATATCCCTGAAAAGCCTTTTGCTCGCACGCTGGGATATCGTGACGGAATCCGCATCAAGCTCGCTGCCGGACTTTTCCACCCCATGTCTCATGCTCGAAGACGCATTCTGTTTCTCATAGGTCCTCATGATGAGATTCATGAAGAGGCTTTTAACCTCCATACACACTCCTTGTGTTTAATCAGCCGTCCGTAACTTAATTATCGGATTCTCACCGGAAATCTTTAACTTTATTTCTACAGGTGACCGGCGTCAGGCGCAAGGCTTTAAATGTCGGATCAGTCTTGAAGCACCTGGAAAAAATTGCCTGTCTCGCAAGATAAGAAGCATGGACCAGAGCCGTTTTTATGGATTGGCATCCCATTTGCTCAAATGAACCCAGAAAGGAGCACGTATGGATCAGGGTATTTACACAGCGGCGGCAGGGGCGATTGCAATGGAGGAGAGGCTCAATATCATCTCCAACAACATTGCCAATCTGAACACTACCGGATTCAAGAAAGACCAGATGAGCTTTGAACAGTATATGAAGCAACTGGACACGTCTTCGCTGTACCCCGGCCAGTACAGTACAGTGCCTATTGATGTCGTCGCGGTCAGCAGCTCCATTGACCTGACGCCAGGGACCCCTGTGAAAACAGGGAACCCCCTCGACGTTGCCCTGACGGGGGACGGATTCTTTGCGGTCAATACCGGAAACGGCACCCGATACACCAGGGCAGGTTCGTTCCAGCTCAGTACGGATAATACGCTGATTACGCCGCGGGGAGATACCGTCCAAGGGCAGAGCGGGGACATCACGATTGATCCGGATAAAACCCAGATAGTGATCAGCCCCGAAGGGCAGGTCAGCCAGGATGGTGACGCGATCGGTACCCTTCAGGTGGTAAAGATACCGGCCGATGCGCTTGTCCGGGAGGGTAACAACCTATTTTCCGTCAAAGACGGGGTTGCTCCGGAGACTGTTGATACCCCGGATGTCGTCCAAGGCAGCTTGGAGACGGCCAATGTGAATCCGATCACGGAGATGGTTGAGATGATCGCCGCTCAAAGGGCTTATGATGTCTTTCAGAAGGTGATCACGTCTGCAAACCAAGCATATTCATACTCGATGCAAAATGTCGGTACTACAGCATAACAAAAGGAGGAAAGATTATGATTCGAGCCATGTGGACCGCTGCTACGGGCATGAATGCCCAGGAGCTCATGGTCAATACCATTGCCAATAACCTGGCGAACGCGAATACCACAAGCTTCAAGAAGAGCAGGGTGGATTTTGAGGATCTTTATTATGCCATATATAATCAACCGGGCAGTCAAACCCCTGCCGGAGGAACCGTGCCTGTGGGGATTCAGGTGGGCATGGGCGTGCAGGCGGCTGCCATCGAGAAGGTCTTTACACAGGGCGACTACTCTGAAACAGGTAATAACCTGGATATGGCCATCCAGGGCAACGGGTTTTTCCACCTCGTTTCGAACGGGACCGATGTCTATACACGGGACGGTTCTTTCCAGATGGACTCAGAAGGTTATATTGTGGATTCCATGGGAGACCGGTTGCAGCCCGATTTCAAAGTGCCCCAGCAGACCTCCAACATAACGGTTTCCAATACGGGACAGATCAACTGCCTGTCGAGCAGCGGCACAGTTCTGGCCACAGGGAACATCCCCACCTACATCTTCCCTAACACGGCAGGCCTGCAATCCATCGGCATGAATCAGTATATACCGACCCCTGCATCAGGGGATGCCATTGAGGGAACACCGGGTACATATAACTTCGGCACCATCTCACAGGGTAACCTGGAGATGTCCAATGTGGATGCCATTACGGAAATGGTCGGCATGATTGCGGCCCAGAGGGCATATGAACTTAACTCCAAATGCATTACCGTCTCGGATGAAATGCTTCAGACGGCCTCAGGTATTGTGAGATAGAACCAGATGCAAAGGCTTATCATGACAGTATGTCTCGTCTGCGGACTTTCTCTGCCGCTCACCGCATTTGCCGACACGGTGGTGGATCTTAAAAGGGAGGTTGCGGTTGCCGGGAAGACCGTGATGCTTTCAGACTTAGCCGAGATAAACGGAGAGGATGCATCACTGCTCGGTAGCATTGCCATTGTCAAGCCCCCTACTGGCTCCTTTGACTTGTATATCTCGGCCAAAACCGTTGCCGACACGGTACGCTCCCATTACCTGGGCGTGATAGTTTTCACCGGTGCATCCAAAACGCATGCCGTTTCGTGCACGGTGGAGGTGCCTGAAGATGCTATGAAGAAGGTCTTTGTCGAAGAGATCATCAAGAACAGCCCCTGGAATAATTCAGGCAGGATAGAGGTGTCCTACGTAAGGGTATCCCGGCTTCCGAAGGTTCTTCAGGTAGATTCGAACACCATACAGGCAAAATTTTCCTCCCACGAAAGGTATCTCGGATTCGTAACGGCGACCATGCTTATCGGTAGCGGACCATTCCCTGCGATGGTGACCGTAACCGGAAAGGTCAAACTTATAGCAGATATCCCCGTGGTAAAGACAAAGGTCGCCTCAGGTAAGATCATTGCGCCGGGTGATCTTGTGATGAGGTCTTTGGATATCTCATCATGTCCCTATGCCTATACCAGCCTTGAAGACTGTGTGGGCAAGCGGTCAAGGGTGACGCTGCTGGAGGGCAACCCCATACTGCCTTCGCAGGTGCAGCGAAAACCGGATGTATGTTCCGGAGAGATAGTCTCCATCGAGGTCAGGGTGAATGACCTTGTGGTCAGGGATAAGGGTGTGGCCATGAAGGACGGGTATCAGGGTGATGCGATCCCCGTAAAGAACATCTCTTCGGGTCGACAAGTAATTGGCACCATTATTGCTGCGTCACTGGTGCAGGTTGAGCTGTAGGAGGCGAAATGAAGGCACATCAGAACCTAATACTTTTTATTGTAGCGGCTGTTCTAAGCGCATGTTCACATACTCCCAAAGACTTCGATCGTACCGATGATGAGTTGTCGATGCCCATCGGAGATCAGGTCGAATACACGCAGAGCCCAGGTTCCCTGTGGGCGCCGACCGCCAAATATTCGGATATGTATAGCGACCATAAGGCACGGCAGGTCGGGGACCTTGTCATTATCAATATATCCGAGAGCTCGTCAGCGGATAAACAGGCAAAGACCGATACCTCGAAGGACAGTAGTATAGCCGCCTCGGTAACGGACTTTCTTGGCTTTCATACACACCCCCAGGTACAGACCGGCAGCGCTTCAACGTTTACCGGGGATGGGGAGACCTCACGGAGCGGCACCCTGACTGCAGTCGTATCTGCCCGTATAGTAAGGGTCCTTCCTGATGGAAACTTCGTCATCAGGGGCAAGAAACAGATCAGGGTGAACGATGAGTCTCAGTACATAACGGTCTCCGGGATCATCAGACTTGATGACATACAAAGTGATAATTCTGTCGCGTCGGCCAATGTAGCAGATTTGAAAGTCGATTATTATGGGAAAGGTATTCTTGGCGACCAGCAGGATAAGGGCTTCCTAGCAAAGGCTTTCGACAAAGTATGGCCGTTTTAGAGGTGGATCATGAAGAAGATAACCCTAGCTATTGTTAGTATACTCTTTGCGGCACAACCACTCCTGGCAGTACGCGTGAAGGACCTTGTCGAGATCCAAGGGGTGAGGGAGAACAAGTTGTCAGGGTACGGGTTGGTAATGGGTCTGAACGGTACCGGGGACAAGGCCGGAACAGGCAATGAGTATACTATCTATTCCGTAACAAACATGCTCCGGAATATGGGTATCAAGGTCAACGCCACTGACCTGAAGATGAAGAACATAGCGGCGGTCATCGTCACATCGTCGCTTCCACCGTTTGCCAAGAGTTCCCAAAAAATTGATTGCACGGTCTCTTCCATGGGTGATGCAACCTCCATAGCAGGCGGCACCCTTATCTCTACACCGCTCTATGGCCCTGACGGAAAGGTCTATGCCCTGGCCCAGGGTCCTATATCGGTCGGCGGCTTTGCGGTGAGCGGGGCCTCGGGATCCGGGGTGACTAAAAACTTTCCTACTGCGGGAATGATCCCGGGTGGTGCCATTGTTGAGCGTTCGCTCGAACTGAGCATGGGCCCGCAGATGACACTGGTCATGAATAATCCTGATTTCACAACCGCGGGCAGACTCGTACGATCAATCAACGAAAAACTGGGTGCCCAGGTGGCCAATGCCCAAGACCTTTCCACCATCCGGCTTGATGTGCCGGCCTCCTACCAGAACAGGCTTGTTGACTTCGTAGAGATTATCGAGGCGGTCGATGTGACGCCGGACAACCGGGCAAGAGTCATTGTGAACGAACGGACCGGTACCGTGGTCATGGGTGGCGATGTGAAGATCTCCACCGTGGCTATCGCACATGGTAATCTGAGTATCAAGGTTTCCGAGCGTCCACAGGTATCGCAGCCCCTGGCGTTATCGCAAGGCACTACCACCGTAGTCCCGCAGACCGGGGTCCAGGTGGAAGAGGGTGGCAAAAGGCTTATTTTGCTTAAGAGCGGGGTCAGCATAAGCGACCTTGTAGCTTCATTAAATGCCGTCGGGGTATCACCGAGAGACCTTATCACCATCATACAGGCTATCAAGCGGGCAGGTGCCTTGTACGCCGACCTGGAGGTCATATGATCGGCGATGTCAACATGCCCGGTGAAATGAAGCAGAGCAACTCTGTAAAGGCATTGGATAAGGTCTGCAAGGAGTTTGAGACCCTGTTTGTCCACCAGCTTTTGAAGACCATGACCGAATCCGTGCCGAAAGGTTCGTTGGAGGAAGGTCCCGGAGAAGATATTTACAAGGATATGTTCAATCAGGAACTTGCAAAGAGCATCGGACAGTCCGGGGCGTTAGGTATTGCGGATATCATCAAGAAGCACATACAGCAGCATTTCGGCGAGGACGGAAAGACAAGGCAGGGTAACGTTCACAAGGAAAATGATAATGACCGATAAAGATAATGAAGATGGACAAGACCAGGGGGTCGATATGACATATACGGATTTTATCCAAAGGCTTCAACTGGAAAAAGAGCTTGTGGAAAGGCTTAATGCACATTTACAAAGGGAGCTCGATCTCATCACGGAAGGTAATGTCCAGACACTCGAAGAATCCATGCCCTTTAAGCAGAAGCTTTTAAAGGGTATAGCAGATAACCGCCAAGGCCACGAGGAACCGCAAGGAGAGCCTTGGCCTGAGCAGGCACAAAGAATGCGGGCACTCCAAAAAGATCTGGTCGGGCTCTGGAAAAAGGCAAGTGGGCTTAATGAGATTTCCAAGAAGCTTGTAAAACAGCGGATCTTTGAGATTAATGACCAGCTCGAGATATTCTTTGCAGGCCTGAAGGACGGATACACCAGGGATGGCAAAAAATCTGCCGTTTCTTTGCATACCATAAAGACAGGAGCCTGATATGGCGGGTATAAGCGGAGCAATGGATATTGCCGCAGGGGCAATGTTTACTTCCCAGCTCTCCATGGAGGTAACATCGAATAACATTGCCAATGCCAACACACAAGGGTATTCCAAACAGAATTTAGTGCTCCAGGCAAACAACCCCATCACTATGGTCCCTGGGCAGCTCGGGACAGGGGTAAAGGCTACGGAGGTGACGAGGCAGTATAATGCCTTTCTCAATTCCCAAGTGGTACAGAAGCAATCAGATTATTCCTATTGGAGTACCCAGAACGACGCCATGACCCAGGTCGAAAGCATCTTCAATGAGACCGACGACAATGGGCTTAACGCCATGATGAGCGATTTCTGGAATTCCTGGAGCGATCTTGAAAACAATCCGGATGGCACCCCTGAGAGGACTTCCTTGCTGGAAAATACCGACAACCTGATATCCACGGTCCAGAGCATGGATACAAACCTGACGGCCAATCAGACGAACCTTGATGCCAACATTGTCGGCGCTGTAACCGATGTGAACAATATTCTTAAGCAAATTGCCACCCTGAACACCGAAATATCCAATGTAGAGGTCAAAGGCACGACCAATGCCAACGACCTGCGGGATCAAAGAGACCTGCTCTTGCAAAACCTTTCTAAACACATTGATATCACCTCTTATGAGGATAGTTCTAACGGCCAGGTCAATGTATTCATCATGGGGGGAACCCCGCTTGTTCTTGGACAAAACGCATACAGTTTGAGTACGGCTAAAAACACTACTACCGGCTTCTCAGATGTTTTTTGGGATGATGCATCAGGGAGGACTGTCAACCTCACCAGCCCCAGCATTAAGCTCAAGGGTGGTGATATCGCGGGTATGGTGAATGTAAGGGATACACAGATCGGTTCATACCTGGATTCTTTAAACACGCTCACCAAGGCGATCGTATGGCAGGTGAACTCCCTGCATAGCGAAGGCACAGGGCTTCAGAGTGTCAGCAGTATGGCCGGCACGGTCCAAACCACAGGGGATAAAGACCTTTCTTCCGATTTTCTCTTCAGTGATGGGTATAACCCGACCGGCACCTTCGACATCACGGTAAACGATGCGAACGGCAATCCGACAAACTACACAATCGATACCGCTGCCTATGGAACCGAGCACGGGACATCTGGTACCACGGTCAACGACCTCATCGGAGCGATCAATGAACAAACCGGGGGAAATATCACTGCCGGCCTGGATGCTGCCGGTCATTTCCAGATGGCTGCATCCAGCGGTGAAACCTTTAACGTTAATCCAAGCTCCACCGGTTCGTCGAGCAACGCCCTGGCCATCCTCGGAGTGAATACGTTCTTTTCTTGGACAGAAACAGCGGGTCAGCCGGTCCAAGACATAACCGAAACCGTTGATGTCAATCCGGCCCTCAGTGCAAATCCCAATCTCATTTCATCCGGATATCTTGATAGTGACAATATGGTGGCGCCCGGTGCAAACGATGTCGCCAGCGCCATAGCCGCACTCCAGGACAAGGCTATACCCAATATAGGAGGCCCCGGGGTGAGTACCACCATGGATGCCTACTACAATTCCCTGGTGGCACAGGTTGGTATTGATTCACAGAATGCAAGTCAAAACGAAAAGTTCAACGACACCTTATTAAGTCAGTACACGCAGAGCCAACAGTCGGTTTCCGGTGTAAACCTGGATGATGAGATGACTGATCTCTTGAAAAATCAACAACTTTACCAGGCCTCTGCGAAGCTGATATCCATCTGTGATGATATGATGCAGTCATTGCTTTCAATAACATAATCATGTAATACTTCACTCAAAGTACACTCCATGGGGGTTTCATTGCTGATATTGACAAGGAAAGTCGGCGAATCTGTAGCCATCGGCGATGATATCCAGGTATCCGTGGTTGAGATCAAGGGAACCCAGGTCAAGCTTGGTATACGAGCTCCCAAGGATGTTACGGTGCACCGTGAAGAGATATATCTGAAGATCCAGGAAGAGAACAGGAGGGCCTCCCAGGTGTCGACAGATGCCCTGGGGTCAGTAGAGGATCTGATCTTAAAGAAAGAATCATGAACTAAAAAGTCGTACTGAACGCCAAGAATAAATAATCAAACAGGAGGTATAAAACCATGCGCTTTCTTTTTAATCTCATAACATCGATTATCCTGGCCCCCTTCAAGATAATCAAATTCATCGTGTCCGATGTCCTTATCTTCGGCATCATCGGAGGGATAGCCTCCATGATCAGATCGGTAGTCAAGACAACCATCAGGCTTATCTTTAGGCCTTTCACCCTTCTTCTGCTTGCAGGCGGAGCCGCGGCCTTCTATCTCGCCACCGATGAACAGAAGAAGAAGGTCAAGGCCTTAATGGGGATGTAGGAACAAGATAAAAGAGGGGACCTCGATTAGAGTGTCCCCCTCTTTGTTTTTGTACTTGTTTTAGTACTTGCCGGATATCCGTTAATTTTTTTCTACAGACCCATGTACTTGATGAAGGGGTTTGCATAGAGCAAGATGAGCTCTATAACCAGCGCATAGATGGCAAGGGACTCGATCATGGCCAGGCCAAGAATGAGCGCGGTCAGGATCTTGCCGGATGCCTCAGGGTTGCGTGCAATACCGTCGCAGGCACCCTGAACACCATGGCCCTGGCCGATGCCGGTTCCAAACGCAGCTAGGGCCATACCGATGCCCGCAGCCACAGAGGCCCAGGAGAAATACTGGATTGCTTCAGGGCTTGCCTGACCTCCTGCTGCTAACACCAGCGAAGAGAAACCCAGGACCAAGAATACTGAAACTCCTGATAAGCATAAAAATTTCTTCATACAATCCTCCAACTATTTTATTGTATTCTTACCAAAGGCGGCCAGGATTGTATCCTACCCGGCTTTCCTGGTAGCCGTCAACATTGTTGTCCGGCATGCAATATTAAAACAGAATGGCTTCCGCAGGCCCGCCTGTTTTAATATTCTCTTAGTGACCCTCCTCCATCGCCCCGCTTATGTACATCATGGCTAGCAGGGTAAATACAAAGGCCTGCAGTATTGACGTGAACATCATGAGTACGAGCATGGGCATGGGAAGGAGGAATGGAACCAGTGCCAGAAGAACCACGAGTACGAGGTCTTCTCCGAAGATGTTCCCGAAGAGACGCATGGTGAGCGAGAGCGGCCGCGCCATGTGGCCGATGAGTTCCACCGGGAGCATGATAGGCGCCATCCACCATACCGGGCCCAAAAAATGTTTGAGATATTTAATGCCGTGGATTTTAACCCCTACAATATGTGTCAGTAAGAATACCGTAAGCGCCATGGACAGGTTGGTGTTGAGGTTTGCCGTGGGTGAGTAGAAGCCCGGGATAATGCCGGCCATATTGCAGGTGAAGATGAACAGCGCAATGGTGGCTATAAGGGGGAAGAACCTCATCCCATGTTCTCCCATTGTGTCGACCAGCAGGGACTTCAGCCCGCCGATGACAACTTCCAGAAAGTTCTGAAGCTTGCCGGGGACCATCTTCAGGCTCCTGGATACAATTATCGACATGATGATGAGCGCAATCATGTACAGCCATGTAAAGGTGACCTGTTGGAAGTGGTTCCCGTCTGTAAGTCCGAAGGTTTCATGAAGGAATTCATAAAGGGGGTGGGTGATGAAATCTAAAATGAGGTACCCGTGGTCCATACTAATCTCCTCCTGCGCAGATGTAGGTGTAGCATGCGTAGCTCATGATGCCGAACATGATGATTGACAGGCCCAGAAGCAGCCCGAGTATATCGACGTGCAGCATCGCGATAAGCACATAGAGTGCGGCCCCCGTGATTGCGAGCCGGAGTATATAGCGTTTTATCATAAAGGCTTTACCCTGCTTTGCAGCAAGGGTGACCGATGATGCGGCATGCCGCCAGAGCATGTAATAATTCGCCATGCAGACCGTACCGCCAAGAAGTACGCCCAGAGCGAATTTTGGCCCCAGCAGGGGCAGGCTGATAATGCATAGGGATGCCCACAGCGCAAAGGCAATGAACTCAATCCTTTTTTGCACCGGGTCCTTACTTACGCTTTTCACCTGACTTATCCTCGCTGAAAAACCGCATGTAGGTCTTGTACATCATCCTGAAGCCTGCCATGATGCCGCCAAAGAGAAAGACAAAGGTGAAAATCGGATCGGTGCCGAACCGGCGATCGAGGTATACCCCTGCAACCAGCCCGAGGACGATGGACAGGACCATGGCAAACCCCATGGTGCTCAGATCGGCCACCGTGAGGTACATCTTTTTCTTTTCCTTGTCGTCATCCGTCATCGTGAAGGCCTACCCCTTGGAATAGTCTCAAACCATATTACTGAATCACGATTCATAATGCAAGGACGTTTTTGGCCGAGGTATTCCACGTGTAAAATGGCTTCTGATCAGGGTTTTGACTTTCTTGAGAAAACGGCATTTTTTTCTTGCTCTGTGAAAACATATCAGGTAAAGATAACGAGTTTGAGCACATGACTACACTACAGAGTGAACTATGGGCGGTACACAAAGTAACAAGGGTCAGATGCGAAGACTCACGGTTGTTTCGGTGTGTTTTTTGGCTTCATTGATAGGGGCAGCCTTAATACCAACCAAGGTGGTCACCGGCAGGAGTACGCTTCAAGCCGTACCCTCGCAGAGTCCGGCCATCGAATATCAATATACCGTGAGTTTGCAGGACCGGCTTGCACAGATCAATGACGTGCAGGAAAGAAAGCAGTGCCTTATCAAGGTGCTGCTGCCGCTTGTGCTCCATGCGAACGAGACAATCAGACGGCAACGGATGGTTGTAGAACAACTGAGACTTAATCTGCCATATCTGACTCCGCTTGAAAAACAAACCCTTATCTCGCTTTCTCAGATATATCTTGTTGAGGGCAACTCCTATGAAGAGATGATACAGGAACTCCTCAAAAGGGTGAATGTGCTCCCTATCTCGCTGATACTTGCCCAGGCGGCTATTGAGTCGGGATGGGGGACCTCCAGGTTCTGCATCGAGGGAAACAACATCTTCGGGCTGAGGACCCCTTCAGGGTATGGTATTCTTCCGAAGGGGCGCAGTAGTGAAGAGGGGGTCACCTTATCGGTGTTCAACGACCTTCAATCATGCGTTGATTACTACATGTGGAACATTAACACCAACCCGCTGTATAAAGAACTGAGATACATACGTTCCCTGAGCCAGCCGCCGTATGATTCTTTTGCACTGGCGCAGGGACTGCGCAACTATTCCGAGATGGGGACAGAGTATGTACGCAAGGTGGAGCTGCTTATCAGCTATAATGCATTGAAGGGTTATGACGACTACCGGCTCCAGTAGGGTTTTTGAAGGCATGTTGCTGCATGCCGTGCAGCGAAGGCTTACCAGAAACAGCTTTTGTTCTCCGCTGATACTTTTTTTTCTGGCCTTCTTTTTCATCATAGGTCTTGCAGCACCGGCATCTGCATACATCTCCGTGCTCCTTTACCACCGTTTTGACGAAAACTCCTTCCCCACCACCACGACGTCGAGCGCCCAGTTCGAGCAGCAGATGGCATATCTGAAGTCGCACGGGTACACAGTGCTCACCATGGACCAGCTTGCCGACTGTGTGGAGGGAAGGCGGTCCATCCCTGAAAAAGGTGTTGTCATCACCATCGATGACGGTTTTATCTCAGAGTATAATAAGGCTGTGCCGATTTTGCGGAAATATGGCTATCCATTTTGCATCTTTGTTTTCACCCATGCCATTGGTTTAAAGAACTACATGAGCTGGGGGCAGCTCAAGCAGCTGGAGTCCTGGGGAGGAGGGGTTGGTTGCCATACCTACTCACATCCGCGGCTGATTAACCTCCCTGAGAAGAGTATTGAACAGGAGATCATGGGTCCCAAGCATTCCATGGAGGAGAATCTGGGCCACAAGGTGAAGTACTTCGCATATCCCTACGGACTCTATGACGATACTGTCAGGGCCGTTGCAAAACGCGCGGGCTTCCGCCTCATGCTGACATCCGATCCGGGCAGTGTCGGCACAGGTATTGAATTCGACCGTGTACCCCGCCAGGCAGTTGTGGGTGCCGAGATGAGCCTTCATGATTTTGCCCAAAAACTCATGAATCCTCCTCTCATAGTGACTAGGCGCATCCCTGAGAGCGGTACACTTTCCTGTGATACAATCCCTGAGATATCGATCACACTGAAGGATCCTGATCTCTATGATCCAAGCCAGATCAATCTGTTCCTTTCAGAAAAGAAGAGGCTGGCAGCCCATTTCGATCCCAAGACGGGGGTTGTTAGCTGCAACGGTCCTTTCCACCTCACCAGGAAGACGAACCGCATCATCGTTTCTGCCAGGAGAAAGAGCGACAGTCTCTTTGCCCTGGATTCCTGGCTGATTGTGCTCCCGGGTTCATGGGACGGGATGAAGTATACAATGCGTTGAACAGCGGGTAACGACTGGGTTTATAAATCCAGAGTTTGAGTTTAAGGGGCGGAAGACCGGTAGGAGCGGCTTCAGCCGCGATCCAGGCCTTTTATTTATTTCTAGTTGTTAAGATGATTTTGGGCAACAGCCCTTTAATATATAAAAATGACATAGTCAATTCCTATACGCTGAAGTATTTCTTTTTCCTGGACGACAAATTCAAGGACTCGAAAAACATTGAAGAGCTCCTTCAAAAAGTGCGTGACTACCTTTACAAGGGCATGTCGTCCTACGATGAGGCCGATAAACTTTTCGCGGTCTACAAGACATACGCCTATTACCAGCATACGCTTTATGATGAGACAAAGTCATGGGGCACGCCTTCCACACCGGAGGAAGCGATCGAGTATCTTCATAAAATTCAGGAATATCGGCGGGAAGTGTTCGGGAGCGAGGCGGAAGCTTTCCGCAGAAGGCTGGTCATTGAAAATGCGCGTTAACAGCCCAAGAAGTGAAGACCCCATCACTGAGATGACAGAGAACCCTTGTGCTTGTTCAAAAAGGATGCATAATACCCTGCTGTCTCCTGTGGCCTTTCCAACATGGGTATATGACCACAATCCTTCATAACGACTATCTCTGAATTCGGCAAAGAACGTTTCAGTACCTCTGTGGTGGAGACATGGAGTATCCTGTCTTTGTCGCCCCAAATGACTAATACGGGCATGTGGAGCTCGGACAGCAAAGGATAAATATCTGTTGATTGAGTGGTGAATTCATGCCACATCTTCTTGTTGAAGGCATATGATGCAATAGCCCTATCGGCAAGTACGGAAGTTATGGGCCATGGTATGAAGGGTTGCTTGTAGAAAGCATATTTCAACAATTCATCAAAATCTTTTTTTGAGGCGGGTGTTAATGGGCTCTGCCCCTTGAGCAGCGCAAGCTGAAGATCGCTCGGCTTTGGAGTAACGGACTGGAGACCGGCATTATCCACGAGGCATACGGTGATAACCTTCTGAGGGTTTCGGGTGGCATAGAGTATGGTGATCCACCCACCCATGGAATTTCCTGCAAGATGGAACTTGGAGATCCCCAAGGTGTTTACAGCCTGATCAAGGCTTGAGGCCATATAGTCTATGGTATAGATCTTGTCTCCGGCCTTATCACTATCTCCATGACCGGGCATATCGATGGCGATCACACGATATTCTTTAGGGAGGTATCGAACGAAACGGGTCCAGTTATCCTTGTTTGCCCCGAATCCATGGATAAGCACAATGGTCTCACCTTTACCTGGCCGTTCCAGATAGGACATGGTTTGTCCATTGACGATTACAGAGGATTGCTTGAGACCGGACATTGATCGATCAACAGAGATCATGAAATCATACGTGCCTTGCTTGAAGGATGTGCAGCCAAAAATCAGACAGGTTATCAGCAGAGCCGGTAAAGTTTTAAAGAGCTTCTTCATATTACCTCCTCAAGCTTGAGTTTATATTGCTGACAAAACATGGATGTCTTTGAATCACTATTAGCTTACCTTTTCTTATGAAGAGTTCTGATTATATATTCGCTGCCATTGTAGCTGTCGAGGGAATATCGCTTATGTGTTCCCCATAATGAGCGAACTTAATGGTTTTATCAGGCGCTACAATAAAAACAGCTGGAAGCTGCGTCTCATGTCCTTCAAATTTACCGTGCTTATAGCCTTGTAGAGTTGCCTTGACAGCTGTAATCAGACCTGCAGGATGCATGTATTTGAAGATACTGCCGGGTTCCACATGATACAGCTTAAAAAGATCAGCCTTTGGGTCACATATAATGGTGAAAGGCCAATCTTCTTTCTTTGTAGCGGAAGCCACAGTTGCAGGAGAGCTTTGCAGGATAACAAAAAGCACTGCCCCTTTTTGTTCTATGAGGCCTATCTCGCGCTTCAGATTGGCCATATCGATCTGACAGATCGGGCAACCGAGATAGCGTAGAAAGACCAGAACCGCCGGTTTACCATCTGCAGCTTTAAAAAAGCTTTTTCCTCCCTCCCAGGGTGCCTCGAATTGAAAGTCGGGAGCATTGTCGCCAACCCTAAGCTTTACATCCATCTTCCCTTTACCTCCTGTTCTATGCTCTCCATATGACGGGTTTTATAGATCTGTTTCTTCCTTGTTGAAGGAAGTTGAAGCTGGAATACGTCTGGTACTATCTTTGTGATAAGCGGTTATCGATGACGCGGACGGCCTTGCCCTGGGCCACCGGTATCCCGCCCGGCTCGCACAGGATGACATCGGGCGTAATAAGGATTTCGTCTCTCAGCTCCCTGGTGATTCTCTTCCTGAGCGAGTCCAGTGTCTTGTAGTCATTAATGGACAGATTGGAGTCGATCTCCGCCTTCACAATCATATGGTCATTGTGCCCTTTGGATTCAAGGGTGATCTGGTAGTTCCTGCCTACTCCGGTTATGCCGATGAGCACCGCCTCGATCTGCATGGGGAAGATGTTGACCCCCTTGAGGATAAGCATGTCGTCGCTCCTGCCCGTTATCCTCGTTATCCTGGAGTGGGTCCTTCCGCAGGCGCACGGGCTTCCGATGATAGAGGTGAGGTCCTTGGTGCGGTAGCGGATGATAGGCATGGCCTCCCTCTGTAACGTCGTGATCACCAGTTCGCCCATTTCACCCGGGGCAACACCCTCAAGCGTATCGGGGTTTATGATCTCCACCAGATAGGCATCCTCCCAGATGTGCTGGCCGTGTTTTTCCGGGCATTCAAAGGCGACACCCGGGCCGTTCATCTCTGACAGGCCGTATGAATTGAAGGCATCGATGCCGAAGAATGCCTCCACCTTTTTCCTGGTTGCCTCGGTGTGGGGCTCTGCGCCCAGGAAGGCGTATTTCAATGCAGGGAATTCCTTTTTAGGATCTATCCCCATGGCCTCGATCTCGTCGGAGAGATGCAGTGCATAGCTCGGGATCACATGGATGGCGCTCGTGCCGAAGTCCTTCATGAATTTGAGCTGGCGTTTGGTGTTGCCGGGCCCTGTGGGGATGGTGAGACACCCGATACGCTCTGCGCCGTAATGCAGGCCCAGGCCGCCCGTAAACAGCCCGTAACCGATCATGTTCTGGAATACATCGTGCTTTCTCAGCCCGGCCATTGTGAGGCAACGCGCTACAAGCTCGGCCCAGCTCTCGATGTCCTTCATGGAGTGATAGACAACAGTCGGGGTCCCTGTTGTGCCTGATGACGAGTGGAGCCGGACCACCTTATCCAAAGAGGTGCAGATCATGCCATAGGGATATGCAGAGCGCAAATCGTCCTTGGTGGTGAAGGGAAGCTTCCTGATATCCGACAGGCCGGATATCTTAAAGTCCTTGAGCCCAAGTGCCTTGTAGAAGGGCGCATTCGATGCGCTCTTCACGGTCTTTTTCAACTGTTTGAGCTGGAGTTCCTGGAGCCTTTCCCGCGAGATACATTCAATGTCTTGATCCCGGTACATGCTGTCTCTCTCCCTTTAAGGGTTATCTCACAACGAAACAAGAGCTACCATTTATAATACTCCATATTAGGAGCGGATCTTGAAAGACGGCAGCGTTTATGTGCTATTTGGCAGCCGGTGCAGGCGCCTGGGGTTGGGCAGGTGCTACAGGGATCACCATATTGTTGGATGGCGCCTTTGAAGCAGGCTGGGCTCCCGGCGCAACAGGCATTGTCTGGCCGACAGGGGCAGGCCTGGAGTTCATGACGCTCTTGGCGGGTCTATGGAGCGCGAAAAACCCTAAGGTGAACGAGGTGAGCATGAATACCACAACCATGACGCGTGTGGCCTTATTCAGGAAGTCTACAGGTCCTGAGCTGCCGAATAAGGCCTGGCCTCCGGCGCCTCCGAAAACCGCGCCGATGTCGGCGCCTTTGCCGGCCTGAAGAAGCACGGCCACTATCAGACAGATACATGCGAAAACGTGGATTGTTATAAGAAGCGCATACATTTTTTTATCCTCTATATCGAATTATTCTCTCGAACGATGCCACTTCGAGGCTTGCGCCCCCGACGAGTGCCCCGTCGATATCTTCTTGAGCCATAAGTACATCAATGTTGTCCGGTTTCACGCTCCCACCGTACAAAATACGTATTGCACCGGCAATTTCAGGGCCGAACAGGTCTTTCACCTGCGAACGAATGAATCCATGGACCTCCTGGGCGATCTCGGGTGTGGCGGTCTTTCCGGTGCCAATAGCCCAGACCGGCTCATAGGCGATCACCAGGTGTGCTGCATGTGTCTTTGAGATATCTTTAAGTCCTTGAGTCATTTGGTTGCGGATCACGTCCAGGGTCTTGCCGGCCTCTCGTTCGGCAAAAGTCTCACCCACGCAGACAACAGGCGTGATTCCTGCCTTGAAGCAGGCGTTCAGGCGCTTGTTCACGGTCTCGTCCGTCTCTGAGAAATACTGCCTGCGTTCGGAATGACCGATAATGGCGAAACGTGCGCCTGTACTCTTGACCATGGGGGCGCTCACCTCGCCGGTAAAGGCGCCCTGATCCTCCCAGAATACGTTTTGCGCCCCCACAGACACGCTCGAATCCGAAAGTGCCTGGATAAGCGGATAGATGTACAGGTCAGGAGGGCAGACAAGGATCTCCCTGTCCAAAACGTCCTTAACCCGTAGCGCCAGCTCTTCTGCGAAAAGAACCGCCTCTGTGAGCGTCTTGAACATCTTCCAGTTACCTGCAATGAGGGCTTTTCTCATACCTTTTCCTACTTATCCAGAACAGCCACACCGGGGAGCACCCTGCCGCCGAGCATCTCGAGGAAGGCGCCGCCTGCCGTGGACACAAAGCTTACCTTGTCCGTGAGCGCGCTCTTGTGGAGTGCAGCATCTGTATCACCACCGCCCACAATGGTCAAGCCCTTGGATAAGGCCATGTCCTTCGCGATAGCCAGCGTCCCTGCCTCAAATGCATTGATCTCGAACACACCCATGGGCCCGTTCCAGACTATTGTTCCGCACCCGTTAAGGGCCTCGGAGAAAAGGGCTATGCTTGCAGGCCCGAGGTCAAGCCCCATGAGGTTCTCCGGCATCTCCTGGATGGTCGCAACCGAGGTTGCCTGGCCTTCCTTGGGCTCGGCAGCGCAAAGCGCGTCCACCGGCAGGTAGAGTTTTACGCCCTTGGCCTTGGCCTTTTCCAAAATGGACCGGGCCGTATCCAGGAGATCCTCTTCCACCAGCGACTTGCCGATCCCCTGGCCCAGTGCCTTCACAAAGGTGAAGGCCATGCCGCCGCCGATAAGGATTTTATCCGCCTTGCCGAGGAGGTTTTCCACCAGTTCGAGCTTGTCCGAGACCTTGGAACCGCCCAACACAGCTGCAAATGGCCGCTCCGGGGACAAAAGGGCCTTGTTGATATAGTCCACCTCTTTCATAAGAAGGAAGCCGGCAGCCGTGTCTTTGATATATGCGCATACGCCCACGTTGGATGCATGTGCACGGTGGGCCGTAGCAAAGGCGTCATTTACAAAACAATCACCTAAGGAGGCCAGTTCCTTGGCGAACTCGGGGTTGTTCTTTTCCTCTTCCAGATGGAAGCGCAGGTTTTCCAGCAGGAGGACCTCACCGGGCTTCAGCGCGTTCACCATGGCCTTTACCGTCTCGCCGATACAGTCAGGCGCCATGTTCACGCTGGTGCCGAGCAGTACGGATAGTCTCCTGGCCACAGGGATGAGACTTTTTCTCTTGTCCACCTTGCCCTTGGGCCTGCCCAGGTGTGACATGAGTATGACCTTCGCCCCCTGGCTGATGGCATACCGGATGGTGGAAAGGGCCCCCTTGATGCGGGCATCATCGGTGATGTCCAAGTTTTCGTCGAGAGGAACATTAAAATCAACCCTGATCAACACCCGTCTCTGTTTCAGGTCTAGGTCTTTCATGGACTTTATACTCATTTTGCTTCCTCCTTATAGTATATGGCCTGTGCCTTGGCGGCGCTTGATTGCATGAAAAAGAAAGGATCCTTTATGGGGAAAATAACAGTATGACAAGAATGACCCCTTTACAAACTATTGAACATCCCATTACATACCATAAGAAGGCGATTTTGTCATGAACGAACATGAACAATTCCCGTCAGGTATCCATGATGAGTACAATGATTCAAAATGACACGGAAATTTTAAGCGCCATCAGTGGCCGCTTCAGGAGGCTCATCACAGAGCTCCTGAAGGGCAATATCAAACGTGCCCGAGCGCTTGCTGAGCAGGCCAGGCAGGAAATACCTGCAGACGGCGAACACATCGCCCTTCAGAATCTCATTGAGGATCTGGCCCAGGGCCAGGCGGTGCGCAACGCCTTCATCAACCTCCCATCGGCCGTCCCGGGTATCGGCACTATTATTTCGTGGGCACTCATCAGCCTGGAGGATTTCTTTGTCCTGGACCAGAGCGTTACCCTTATCATGGCCCTTTGCATACTTCATGGGTTGGAGCCGGAAGTTTATGAAGGCATGGAGGAATTTGCCATCAGCGTAATAGGCCAGGCATATGGTATTGAAACATCAGGCCCGGGAAGTGATTCAAAGGCCTATGTTAAGAGATTCATAATTAAACTATTACCAGCACGATATGTGAACTTCGGGCTGGCCAGGTGGGTCAAGGTTTTCATTAAAAGGCTGCTTCCCTTCAGGAGAAAATCGCGGCTCATGCCCATCGGGTTTGGTATCGTCATGTCTGCATGGGACGCCTATGACACCATTGTGAAGGTGGGCCGTTTCGCCTTGCGCGAACTCCCAGGCAAGAGGCGTAAGGGGGAATTTGAATAGCCTTCCTAAGGGGATAACCTTACAGCCGGTAAACCTCCTTATCCCAGAGCTTGACCCAGTTTCTCTTGAGCACCTCGGTGGCAACCTTGATGTTGTCCACCTCCAGGATCATGATAGGGTTACTTGCCCTGCCGATATAGGGGTACATGGCTATGGCATTTATCTTGGCATCGCGCAGCGGTTTGAGAACGGCGTTCATGCCGCCGGGATGATCCGGCATCTCCACGGCCATTACATCGGATTCCGAAAATTCAATAGCCTCTGATGCGAAGGCGTTTTTTGCCTTTTTAGGGTCATCCACCACGATACAGATGGATGATACCTCTTTGGATTCCAGTCCCACCGAGATGGCCCGGATATTCACGCCGTGTTTGGCCAGGACATCAGAGAGGTAAGAGAGTTTTCCCGATACATTTGCAGTCTGGAGCCGAAACTGTTTGACAGGCATGACCTACTTCTCCTTTAGAAAATATTCATACCCGACCTTCAGGGCCTCGATATTCTTATCCTTGAACTTGATCTTCGATTTGCCAAGTATGATGTCCATTTTATCTATCATGGTGGAGAATTTCACCTGGTGTGTCCTGTTCACAAAGGCGCCCAGCATGATCATATTGCCATACTGCTCACCCACGGTTGATCGGGCAAGGTCGTTGACCGGGATCTCTATAAGCTCGATATCTCCCCTGCCCGGTCTTTCTGTGACGATGCTGGAGTTAATAAAGATTTCTCCGCCTGATGCGCCCTGATTCTGGAGCCTAAGCAGCGACTCGTTGTCCATAATGACCAGATAATCGGGAGATGACGCTACCGGGGAGGCGATCTCTTCATCCGAGATGGCAATGGTGCACGAGGCAATGCCGCCACGCATCTCAGCGCCGTAAGAGGGAAGGTAGGTCACATGATGATCCTCAAGCATGGCCGTCCAGGCAAGGCACAGGCCGGAAAACAATATTCCCTGCCCGCCTATGCCGCTCATGATGGTCTTCTGGAGCATATCAGAGCTCCTTCTTCTTGGTAATGTCCTTGAATATGCTTAAGGGGTATTCCTTTTCCATGACCTCTTCCAGATATATGAAGGCTTCCTTGGGCGACACCTTCCAATTGGTGGGGCAGGGGGACAACACCTCGACCAGGGTATACCCCAAGCCCTCTATCTGTATCTCAAATGCCCTTTTCAATGCCTTTTTCGTGGCCATGACCTTGGCCGGCGTGGCTACCGATGTCCGCACCACATATGCAGCGCCTTCAAGCTGTGCAATGAGGTCCGTAATCTTTAAGGGAAAGCCCTCCACCTTTGACCGCCTGCCATAAGGTGATGTACTGGTCTTCTGGCCGAGCATGGTGGTCGGCGCCATCTGACCGCCTGTCATTCCGTAGACTGCATTGTTCACGAAAATGCTGGTGATGACCTCGCCCCGGTTGGCGGCATGTATTGTCTCTGCAGTGCCGATGGCGGCCATGTCGCCGTCACCCTGGTAGGTGAAGACGATACGGTCGGGCAGCGCCCTCTTGAACCCTGTTGCAATGGCGCAGCCCCTGCCGTGGGCCGACTCGCAGGTGTCGATGTCGAAATAGTTGTATGCCAGCACCGCGCACCCAGCGGGCGGGATGCATATGGTCTTGCCGCCGATGTCCATCTCGTCGATGATCTCGGCCACGAGCCTATGGATTATGGAATGTCCGCACCCCGGGCAGTAATGGAAGGGGGTGGGTTTCAGGCTTTTGGGTCTGGTGAAAACCTTTTTCATTACAGCTCCCTCTGCAGCCAGTGCCTCTCTATGATCCGTGAGATCTCCTGTGGTGCCGCTACGACGCCGCCGGGCCTGCCGTAAAATTCGCAATCCACCTTGCCCTGGGTGGCAAGGCGCACATCGTCGATCATCTGGCCGGTGCTCATTTCAAAGACCAGGAAAAGCTTGGCCTGCTTGGCGAGGCTGGCAAAGGCCTCATCCGGGAAGGGCCACAGCGTAATAGGTCTGATGAGCCCCACCTTCAGACCATTGTCCCTGACGCGCTTTACCGCCCCTTTGGCGATCCTGGCAGCCGTGCCATAGGCAACGACGATGAGCTTGGCGTCTTCTATCATGAACTCCTCATACTGGGGGAGGTCCCTTCTCATGAGGTCGTATTTGCGTTTGAGCTTCCAGTTGTGCTCCTCCATGGCCCTCGCATCCAGGATCAGCGATTTAACGATGCGTGAGGGTCTTCCTGAGGCGCCGTCTAGGATGTAATCCTTGGGAGGAAGCTCGATGTCTTCCCTTTTGTGCATGAGGATGGGCTCCATGATCTGGCCCATCATGCCGTCGCCTAAGATCATGACCGGGGAACGGTACATGTCGGCGATGTCAAAGGACTTCATCGTGATGTCATAGAGCTCCTGGACCGTTCCCGGCGCATATACCGGCATGCGGTAGTCGCCGTGTCCGCCTCCCCTTGTGGCCTGGTAGTAGTCACCCTGGCTGGGTGCTATGTTGCCAAGACCAGGACCGCCGCGGTTGATGTTGACGATGACCGCAGGCAATTCCATGGCCGCAAGGAAGGAGAGCCCCTCCTGTTTGAGGCTGATGCCTGGCGACGACGAACTGGTCATTGCACGTGCGCCGCTTGCCACTGCACCGAGCACCATGTAGATGGATGCGATCTCGCTTTCTCCCTGGAGAAATACACCGCCCACCTCTTCCATACGCCTGGACATATACTCCGGGATCTCGTTCTGCGGGGTTATGGGGTAGCCGAAGTAACACGAGCATCCTGCCTGGATCGCAGCCTCGGCAAGGGCATCCGTGCCCTTCATCAATACCTTTTGGGGATTATCCACGGTACACCTCGATAGCGACTTCCGGGCACATCACGGCGCACAGAGAGCATCCCTTGCAGGTTTCAACAATGAACTCTGCAGGATGGTAGCCTCTGTGATTGAAGACTTCAGCTATGCGGATTGCCTTTTCAGGACATACGGTGATGCACAGCTCACAACTCTTACAGAGTCCCTGGTCAATGGTAATTTTTCCCTTTGCTGCCATAGCCTTTCTAATACTCTTCTTTTCGGGATTCGAGATTATTAACATCAAAAAGCTGCGGTGTACAGTAAAGATTTTCTTGCCTTAATTTCACTCAATTCTGTGCGGCATGAGGTACGAAGGTACTCTGCGGGATCGGGTATGGCGTGCTCCTGGCCTTCGCCAGGGCTTCCAATTTCAGTGCCTTGGCATTTTTTTCATAATATATCTTCGGCTCATAGGTCCAGCCGTCAGCGAGTCTTCGTTGTTCTCTCTTGATGGAGGTATGTGCAAATATCCCTAACAACGGGGCAATGATCCTGGTCTTCCATCCGAACTCTTTGTAGATATCACTCAATAGGGAACCGATCATGTCATGCATGCGCCCATCACCCCTGTACCATTTTTTCATGGCCCATACTGCTGCGGCATAGGTGGTCTTCAGATACTTTATCTCCCATGCCAGGCGCTTGCGTATGTATGGGTCAGGATGGTTCTTATGCCTTTTCCAGCCGTTAAGCATGGTGCGTATCATCCTAAAAAGGCTGGGGCCGTTCACCTCGAAGTCGCGGGAAAACGCGCTGCGCAGATATCCGGTTTCCTTGCCGTCCTTGATATGTTCATGACGGTAATTAAAGCGGTACTGCCCATGATTGTCCGCAGCCGGACGATCGTCTTCACCCAGAATGGTCCCATCATTTTTATGCTGATCGTATAAAGGTGTGCCTGGAACGGGCGTGTAGAGCATGAACTGGTGGAAGACCGTATCATGGCTTATGGCATAATCAATAACACTCTCAATATTTTCAGGGGTATGATTCTCCAGGCCGATAATGGTTGATCCCAGCACGCGGATGCCATGGGACTGCAGCTCCTGCACTAATTCTCTCGTTTCGACCCCGCTGAGTTTTGCATAGGTGCTGTCTTCACCTTCCAGGCCCATCCAGGCCCACGAGATGCCCAGGCGGATCAATTGCTCCATGGTGTATGATTTGAGCACCCTGGCGGAAGAAAATACGAACAGAGCCCATGACTTGTTTTTTTCCTTCATAAGTTCTAGGAGTTTGAGTGTCCTTTGCCGGTGAAGAAGGAAGTTCTCATCCATCACGAAAAAGGCGCTTACCTTGAGTTTTGCCTCGATGTCGCACATGACCCTGAAGAGCTCATCCCCGGTTTCATAGAAATTAACGGACTTGCCTTTGCCTCCAAAAAGGGCGGAGGTGGAACAGAAATTACACCCAATGGGGCATCCTACTGAAGGTATGAGCATCGCTGCGGTGTTTACCGGTTTGTCGGGTGTGCTGATGCCGAGGATCCGGGTGCCATAGCCGGAAAATACATAGGGGTGCTTTATTGGGGCGTTCTCATCGGCGCCCAGGAATTTTCTGAACCAGCGAACCCCTTCACCCTTGCAGATATGGTCGACATCAATAGTATTTTTAAGATCCGGCAGGTTGGCAATATGCCCACCCACGACAATGGTTGCCTTGGGCAGGTATGTCCGGATCAGCTCGCACATCTTCTTAACCTTGCCGACATTGGGTATGATGGCGCTGATGCCGACTATGTCGTACGAAGTATCCCTGAGTTCGTCTGTAAAGCGCTCCAGGCTCGGAAAGTCAAGGAGCGTGCACGGTGCGTCGATATTTTCCTTCAGGAGCATCAAACCGAAAGAACGGTGAAACATGCGTAGCGAAAAAGGCCCCTGTTCGCGCGTGACCTGGTTATGATAGAGCTCCATGGGGTTGATCTTCCGGCTTCCATACTCATCGTCCCTGGCATAAGGGCCAAAAACGCTTGCTAACAATATGTTGGCTCGCGAACCGAGCGGATGCACCGGGCTTATTGTTTCCATTATTGTTCTCCCTTGAGGCATTATGTTAGGGGGTATATCGTCCAGATCAAGGATATTAACAATCTAATTATGTGATTTCACATTTGAATTACATTTACTTTGCAAATGATTTACAGAACACCCATCGTGGATTCTTTTATCAGCTGTTTTCGTTGGTGTTGAGGCATGATCCCAGCTTGATACTGTAAGCCCCGCCCCTTGTGACGATGAGGTGGTCGTGCAGGCTGATGCCCACCTGCGAACAGATCTCCGTGAGCGCTCGGGTAAGGCGCATGTCCTGTTCGGAGGCATGAAGGGTGCCTGATGGATGGTTATGCACCAGGATCAGGGCAGTGGCGTTGTGTTTGATGGCCTCCTTGAGGACCTCCCTCGGGTAGACATGCGCCGCATCCACCGTGCCCTCGGCCATGACCTGGGAATGCACAAGCCTGCCTGCTGCATTCAGGCACAGCAGCATGAACCGTTCTTTTGTGCCGCCCCCGATCTCGGCCCTCACATATGCAGCAACATCCTCAGGTCCGGTGATAACAGGGGAATCATCTTTTGAGGGTTCCATATAGCGTTTCATGCAGGCCCTAAAAAGCCCGAAGAGTGTTGATGCATGCTCGCCTATGCCATGGATCTCTTCCAGGGTTTCATAAGGGGCGTCGAGCACGGCCTGGAAGGTGCCGAACCTTTTAAGCAGATACTTGGCAAGGGGCTTGGTGTCTTTCCGTGGCAGTGCATAGCCCAGCAGCAGCTCCAGGAGCTCATGGTCCAAGAAGGCCTTTCTTCCAGACTTCCTCAGGCGCCCTTTCAGCCGGAGCCTGTGTCCGGCATTAAGGTCACTTTGGTCTTCCCTTCCTTTAGCGGGCATACGTATTCTCCCTGCTGCACTGTGTAGCGTAAAAGGACCACGGCAGGATCTCGCCCTCATCCCTTTGTCTCAGTGCATAGTAATCAGGGTTGAGGTGCCATTGCTTCAAGAGGCGCTGCCAGGTGGCCTGTTCCTGTTTTGCCATTTCCTCTATGAGCCCCAGGAGCCTCCTGTCACCCCGGGCGAAAAGCGCCTGCAGAAAGGCCCATTTAGGCCCTTCAAAGGCAACCGTGATGTTGCTTTCACCCTTGAGACCCTTTGCTATCCTCTTGATGCGGCCCTTGGCATTGTCTTGCTCAACCATGGGCTCCCGCTCAAAGGGCGTGTGGGGCTTGGGTACAAAGGTATTGATGCTGACACTCACCGTGCCGATTTTCTTATTGCCCCTTGAGACGTGGATGAAGATCTGGCGGATGCGCTTGATGAGGTCAATGGTCTCATCGAGGTGGGCAAGGGTTTCTCCCGGCAATCCCACCATGAAGTAGAGCTTGATATCCCGTATTCCCGATGCCACCAGTGACCTGACATCCTCGAAGATGATGGCGTTGGTGATACGCTTACCCATGGCGGACCGTAGTTCCTCAGAACCTGTCTCCGGAGCCAAGGTCACACCTTTGACTTCTGAAACGGCCAGGGCCTCTACGAGATCATTGTTGATCATGCCCGGCCTGAGTGAGGGCGGGGCCACCTTGAGCCCCCGCTTGTGCGCCTCTTTAAAGATTTCAGCGGCTGCGGGGTGGTTGTTGAGCGAGGTGCTTATCAGTCCGAGTTTATTACGGTGTCTCGCGGCCTCGTCGAAGATGGGGACCAGCCTTTCGATAGGCGCTGGGCGGTAGGGGGTATAGATTTCACGGGCGCTGCAGAACTTGCAGGAAAAGGGGCACCCCCGTGCAATCTCCACAAGATACATGTCGCCGAATGCCGTATCCTTTGTGATGATACTGGTGCAGGCGGGTTTATCCAACATGACCGTCAAGGAGAGTTGCGGCCTTTGGCCAACGAACCCTGCAATGGCCTGCCCTTCATAGAAAGGCCGGGTTCGCGACGGGATATACACACCCTGCACAAGGTTCAATCGATCAAGAAATTCGTCATATCCGGCGCTTGCGATATAGGCTTCCTGAAGGAGAGCAGGAAGGGGCTCGCCGTCACCCAGGAAACAGATATCAAAGGCATCCGCTATGGGCTCGGGATTTGAGGTTATGGCCGCACCACCTGCCATTACGATGGGCTTGCCTCTCCGGTCCCCAGCAGCCACAGGGACGTTGTTCTCCTGAAGGATCTTTATGGCCTCGATGTAATCAAGCTCATAGGAGATGGAAAAGGCGATGATATGAAAATCCGTCAGCGGCCTTTCCGATTCAACCGAGCGCTCCCTGTCCGTAAAGAAACGCTCGCAGAGAATTCCTGGCTGATCATTGAGCAGGCGGTACATGTGCTGAAGTCCGAGGTTCGACATGCCGACCCAGTACGTGTTCGGGTAGACAAAGGCGATATTAAGCTTGCCCCCCGGGTCTTTGCGTACTGATCCTGTCTCATTCCACATCGATACTTAGACTCTTGATCTTCCTGTGCAGATTGCTCCGCTCAACGCCGATCAAATCGGCGGTCTTGGATATGTTGTTCCCGCATTGTATAAGCTTGCGTTCGATGAAGATCTTCTCGAACTCGGAGCGTGCATCTTTGAGCTCTACCATATCAAAGATCTTGTCCAATTCGGAAGTTGGTTTAGAGCCGAGCGGCATGATGTCATCGGCCGTTATGGTGTTACCAGGCGTCATGATGACAAGGCGCTCGACTATGTTCTTGAGTTCGCGCACATTGCCCGGCCAGTCATGCTGCATGAGTTTCCTGACAGCGCCCTCGGTCATGTTCTTCTTACCCCCCTTCAATGGAGAGAAGACTTTGAGAAAATGATCAACCAGTTCCGGGATGTCATCCCTGCGGTCAATGAGGCGCGGCACGTTGATGGGGATTACATTGAGCCGGTAATAAAGGTCCTGCCGGAAGCGGCCCTCCGTGATCTCTTGCTCCAGGTTCTTGTTGGTGGCAGTGAGCACGCGCACATCCACCTGGATGGTCTGGGCGCCACCGACCCGTTCGAAACGTTGCTCCTGGAGGATGCGTAAAATCTTGGCCTGCGTGGCCAGGCTCATATCGCCGATCTCATCCAGGAAGAGTGTGCCGTTGTGGGCCAGGTCGAACTTGCCGCGCTTTCGCTCGGCAGCCCCGGTAAAGGCCCCCTTCTCATGGCCGAAGAGCTCGCTTTCGATGAGCTCTTCAGGGATGGCGGCGCAGTTCACCTCAACAAAGGGATAGCTTGACCTTTTAGAGTTCTTGTGGACCCTGCGCGCCACCAGCTCTTTCCCCGTTCCGTTCTCTCCAAGGATGAGGACCCAGGCATCCGTGGGGGAACAGCGGTCGATCTGGTTCTTGAGCTTCATGATGGCAGGAGACGAGCCGATGATCTCATCATCCTTCTCGGTCTTCTTCTTCAAGAGGGCGTTTTCTTCCTCCAATGCCCGCAAATGGATGGTGTTGTTCAGTGTGATGATGATCTTGTTGAGGTCGAGCGGTTTCTCTATGAAATCCAGCGCGCCGAGCCGTGTGGCCCGGATGGCGGTCTCGATGGAACCATGGCCTGTCATGATGATGACCGGGATGCTGAATCCGGCATTCTTCATCTCCTCCAATATCTGGAGCCCGTCCTTGCCGGGCATCCAGATGTCCAACAGAATGAGGTCCACGTCCTGTTTCTCGATAATCTTAAGGGCCTCTTCGCCGGATGATGCAAGAAGCGTGTTGTATCCTTCGTCTTCCAGCCCGCCCTTGAGCGAGAGCCTGATGTTGTCTTCATCATCTACAATAAGTATGGTGTTTTTCATTCGTTACCCCTTAACCGGCAGCTCTATGCTGAAGATGGTGCCTTTCGGCTCGTTGTCTTTGACTCGAATAAATCCGTTATGGTCCGAGATGATCCTGTTCACGATCACCAGGCCCAGTCCCGTGCCGCCCTTCTTGGTGGAGAAGTACGGCTCAAACATCCGCTCCTTTACGTTCTTGGGGATACCGGGGCCCGTATCAATAATATCCAGCTTTGCAATGTGCACATCCGCGTCATAACTGGTCCTGATGGTAATCTTCTTCACAGGGCTGTTGCTCTCCAGGATGGCAGTAGTAGAATTTTCCAGAAGATTTGTGACGGCCCTGTTCATCTGGGAGCTGTCGATGTCCACTTTCGGTATCCCCTCATCCAGATCGAGGACATATTCCAAGCTCTGGTGGGCCTGCCGGTACAGCGCTACGGCATCGGCGACCACCTTGTTTAAGTCCTCTGGTCTCGGCATGGATGTGGGCATCTTTGCAAAGGCGGAAAATTCGTTTACCAGCCGCTTCATCACATCCACCTCGTTGATGATGACCCTTGTGCACTCGTCAAAGACCCCCGAATCGTCCCCGAGCTTGTCCAGGTATCTGCGCCTGAGCCTCTGGGCAGAGAGCTGTATGGGGGTGAGCGGGTTTTTCACCTCGTGGGCGATCCTGCGGGCCACCTCGCGCCATGCGGCCATGCGCTGCATGCGTTGGAGCTGGGTAAGATCATCGAAAAAAAGCACCATGCCGATGCGCTCGAAATTATCGCCATGAAGAACAGAGGCCTGACCGAGCAGCGTAAGCCACTTTCCGTCCAAGGAAAGGGTAAGCTGTTTCTGGATAGAGGATGTCCTGGTCTTATTAAGCCCTGATATCAGCTCGGTGTAGATGGGCAGATATTCACCCGAGAGAACCTCATCAACCCCTTTGCCCATGGTCTTTTCCGAAGAGAGTCCGAGCATGGATTCCGCCGAGGGATTGATCCATACAATCTGGTCATCTTTATTGATGTTGATCACCCCTGCAGAGATGGTATTGAGGACCGCCAAGATATAGCGGGTTCTCATGGAGATTTCATTGTATGCGCTCTCAAGGTTTCTGCGTGAGTCTTTGAGGTCATCCACCATGATATTGAAGTCGTCCACCAGTATCCCCAGTTCATCGTTAGCCTTCATCTCGATCTTGAACCCCAGATCGCCCTTGGAGATTTTTTGGGTGCCTTCCACGAGCTTCTCGATGGGGTTGAGAAGGCCCTTGGCGATATTCAATGCGAACCAGACCGCAGAGAAGATCACCAGCAGGGTCACCGATGTCAGCAGGATGATGTAATTCGTCTTGAGGGGACCTTTAAGCCTAAGACTCTGGGAATAGTCCTTAAATGAACCCTTGATGAGACTGAGCCTTGCCGAGAGACTCTCCGGGACATAGTAATCCGCTACAAGGACACCCACGATGTCCTTCGGATTGAAGGACGACTGGATGGGCACGATCCCCTCTATGATGTCCGCCTTGCCCTTACGCACAACCTGGGACATACCCGTGCCCTGCATGGCGGACCTGACAATGCCGGATTCGGGGCTCGGCATGGCCTCGGCCTGGATGGAAGGCGAGATGATCTTCACCAGCTCTTCTCCCTGGGCCGAAAAGACCACCACGGAAGACAGCCGGAACAGGATCATCTTCTCTTCCAGCAATGCCTTGAGAATTTTAAGGTTGTCTTCCTTCAGTAACCTGCGCTCGGTGATCTCCTTGGAAATAGAGGTGGCATAATGGATGGAATCCACAGAGGCTTCATTATAATAGATGTTTGCCACGTTCATGGATTCCTCAATAGCGGTTTCCACCTCGGTAGAAAGCCATCCTTCCATGCTCCGGTTCAGGAAGACCACACTGGCAAAGAACAGCAAGGCAGTGGGTATGGTGGTCAGGGTTACAAAGGCCACCACAAGCTTGGTCCTCAGTCTGGTGCCAAGGACCCCCCTCCTGCGTTCGAGCATGAGCTTTACGACATTGCGGATTACCAGGAAGACCACCAGGATGAGCAGAACTACATTGAGGCTGATCACGGTAAATACAACTGCATTGGAAGATGGTACGAGCCCTAGGGTGCTCATGTTTGTCTTTACAATACTCATGAGGATCATCACGATGATGATGCCCCCTACAATGATCATCTCCTTGGTCTTCTTAGACATGTCTTTATTCCTGCCCCTGTTGGCATAGGCCTAAGTAGACCTGTTTCGCAAGACGAATGTGCAAGGTATGGTTTGCCTTTACCGCAATGATTCGAGCTTCAAGCGGCGCACCTAGGGTCCACAGATCCCCCAGTATGTCCAGGACCTTGTGGCGGACGAATTCATCGGGAAAACGCAGGCCTTCAAGATTGATGATGCGGTCATGGTCCACCAATACGGCGTTGTGAAGTCCGCCACCCAGCGCAAGCCCTGCGGCACGCATCATCTCTACGTCCTGTAGCCTTCCGAATGTTCGGGCAGGGGCGATCTGATTTGCATAATCCTCACCTCTGTAACTGAACCGCTGAAGCCCTATGGCAGGGTCGGGAAAGTCGATCTCATAGGACAGGCTGAACGGCCCCGGTATGGCCTCGATCCATGCATCTCCATCTTCTAAACGTATCGGTGAAGCAAGCACAATGGGGCCTTGCAAAGGGCCTAATGATTCAATACCTGCCTCCTCCAGGAGCCGGACAAAGGGCAGGGCAGAACCATCCATGGCAGGCATCTCATCGCCTGTCACGTAGATAGCGCAGTCGGTGATAAAAAGACCGGACATGGCGGACATGAGGTGCTCTATGGTGGATATGGACACAAAATCATCACCAAGGGTGGTGTTCGACCTGGTGTTGATGACATTCATGGGTGTGGCGGGAATCCGTCTCCCGTCTTTGAAGAACACAATCCCATCTGAATTCGGCTTCAATCTTAAAGTGATAGCAGCCCCCTTGTGGAGGCCTGTACCCTCGATTATCAGCTCTTTACGAATAGTCCTTCGCTCCATGGCACAACCTAGATTATGTAAGGTGCCCCCATTAGTCAAATCCTATTGTTCCGCTCACGACGAGGTATGCTTACCAAGAGTATGATCCTGATGTGTGCATTTGACATGGCTTTATAAAATGCTTTATAGAGCTATACCATGTTCGAACTCAGCCTCCCTCACATACTCATTCTCCTTGCCATTGCCTTGCTCGTCATCGGGCCGAAGAACCTGCCCGATATTGCAAAGACCCTGGGCAGGATGTTCGGTGAATTCCAGAGGGCTGTAGACGATCTCAAACACGAGATAAAGACCGCATCCGACATCAAGCCGGCCAACGAAAGCGAGCAGAAGCCCCCGGAAGAGAAGACCCCTGAGCCTGCAGCAAGCACCGAGAAGGACGCCGCGGCCCCGGACACAAAGACCCCGCCCGAGAAGAATTCTTAAAGTATCTTTGAACGAGGAACCACACGTGGAAGATGAGAAACTGCCGGTAACCGACCATCTTGAAGAGCTCAGAGGCAGGATCATCAAGTGCTTCATTGCGGTTATTGTGGGGTTTCTCCTTTCCTATACGTTCTCCCGGCAGCTCTTTGATTTTCTGACCTCTCCCCTTCTCAAGGCCATGCCCCATGGGGGAAAGCTTATTTACACCTCGCTGCAGGAGGCCTTTGTCACCTACATGAAGATCTCGTTTTTTGCAGGGCTCTTCATGGCGGCACCGGTGATCTTCTACCAGATCTGGAAATTCGTGATTCCGGGCCTGTATGAGAAGGAGCGCACCTATGTAGTGCCCTTTGTAATCATGGCATGCGTCTTCTTTATCATAGGGGCGTCCTTTGCCTTTTTTGTGGCCTTCCCCTTTGCATTCAGGTTCTTCCTCAGTTTCACGAATGATCGTATCCAGGCCCTGCCCTCCATGAAGGAATACCTGAGCCTTTGCATGAGCCTGATCATAGCCTTCGGCATCACCTTCGAGCTGCCGGTGATCATGTTCTTCCTTGCCAGGATGGGGCTCGTGAACCATACCAAGCTGAAGAAATACCGGAAATACGCGGTCCTCATCATTGCCTGCGCTGCGGCCTTCCTTACCCCACCAGATATTTTAAGCATGATATTGCTTATCATCCCTTTGTATTTCCTCTATGAGCTTAGTATCCTGGTAGTCTACTTCACCAGCAAAAAGTAGGATGCACATATGAAAAGCGCGGTTACCTATGGGCTTTCCTCTTTTATTATCGTTGTTTTTTCTTTTCTCTTTATCATCATACCGTCATCTTCCTACGGCCAGGACCGGGCGCCCTTGAGGATCGTGTCGCTGGCGCCAAATATCACCAGGGAGATCTATGACCTGGGTGCTGAGAGCCTGCTTATCGGCGTGACAAGCTACTCGCCGGTAAGGGCCGGCTCCGGCAAACAGATGGTGGGATCGCCTGTGCGCATCAATATCGAGAAGACCTATTCGTTAAGGCCACAGCTCGTGCTGGCAAGCACGGACTGCAATAGCAAGTCGGATGTTGAGACGCTGAAAAAGCTAGGATGCAAGGTCCATGTCTTCAACGGGTGCGAGAGCTTCGCATGTATGTGTATGGCCTTTAAAGAGCTCGGCGTCATGCTGGGGAGGTCTCAGCGGGCCGAGGGTATCATTGGAGAGGTTAGGGCGCAGATGGACATCATCCAGGCGAAGATCCATGGCCGGAAAAGTCTGAAGGTGTTCTGGCAGCTTGGCGAGAACCCTCTTGTGACTGCAAGCGACGCTACCTTTTCAGGCGAGCTTCTGTGCAGGGCAGGGTGCGTCAATATCTTTGGGGATGCCCCCATGCACTATCCACGGGTAAATGCGGAAGAGGTCATCAAGCGCAACCCCGATGTCATTGTGGTGGTAAGCCAGATGGGATCGGGTTCCACCGGGTCTGTATGGGGCCGGTTCGGCACTATCAATGCGGTAAGCAAGAAACGGGTCTATGATCTCTCGGCGGACATAGTCTGCCAGCCCACTCCACTCATGTACCTCAAGGGATATAAAGCGGTATTGGCCATGCTTTACCCTGGTATTTTATGAACAGGATTCCCACCTTTCTCATCTTAGGTTTTCTGCTGGTATGTGCGCTTATCCTGGCCGTTTTTATGGGAGGGGCGGAACTACCCGCAGCAACCGTCATCGATGCGCTGATCCACCCGAGGTCGAGTGGCATAGCGCATACCCTCATCTGGGAACTGCGCCTCCCGCGGGTCATAAGGGCCGTAGTGGTAGGCGCAGGCCTTGCAGGATGCGGGGTGGCATTCCAGGCTGTGCTGAGAAATCCGTTGGCTGAGCCCTTCACATTGGGGGTCTCTGCCGGCGGGGCCCTCGGGGCCACCATTGCCATAACCCTGGGGCTTTCAGGCCTGTCCATGGTGGGGCTTTGCTTTGCAGGGTGCCTCATGAGTATTACCGCGGTGATCTTAATGTCCACCCTGAAGGATTTTTCCACCACGACCATCATCCTCAGCGGTGTGGTCTTGAGCTTCCTATTGTCCTCGGTGGTAATGTTCATCTTCACCATAGCCACATCCCGTGAGGTCCATACATCCATCCTCTGGATCATGGGCAGCCTCAGCTCCACCGATACCCTGTCAACGCCCGTGATCATCATGATAGTGTTTCCCCTTATCCTGCTGCTCAGCTTGTTGACGCGGGACATGAACCTCATCTCACTTGGAGACGAAAAAGCCCACCTCCTCGGCTTTTCTCCAGGCATGCTCAAGACAGTACTGCTCGGGCTCGCTTCGTTGATCACGGGGGTCTGTGTGGCCATCTCCGGCATCATAGGTTTCGTGGGGCTCATCATCCCCCATGCCATGCGGCGGGTAGTAGGTGCGGACCATCAGGTGCTCCTGGCGGCATCCATGCTCGCAGGGGGCACCTTCCTGTTGTTGTGTGATACGCTCTCCCAGGTCATTATCAGGCCCTATGAATTGCCGGTTGGGGTAATCACCGGTATCGCAGGCGGTGTCTTCTTTCTGGCATACCTTCTCAGGGCCTCTCCCCCGGAGGTTATCTAAATGACAGGGCTCAGGGTGGAAAACCTGACTGCCGGGTATCAGAACCACCCGGTGGTAGACAGGGTATCCTTTGATGTTAACCCAGGGGGCATTTTCGGGCTTATCGGGCCCAACGGAAGCGGCAAGACCACCCTGTTCAAGTGCATATGCGCCCTCATGGAACCCTGGGGAGGGAAGGTATTCCTGGGAGATGAAGACATCTCGGCAATGCCCAGGAAGAAGCTTGCCCGCAAGGCCGCCTTCATCCCCCAGATCCATTCAGTATCCTTCCCATATACGGTGGAGGAATACGTGTTTATGGGAAGGTATCCCCATCGCGGCAGGATGATGCCCTTTACGCCCTCAGACCAGCGGATCGTTGAGGAGACCATGTCAATGCTCGACCTCACTGAGGTCAGGGCACAGCGGATCCAGCGGCTCTCGGGTGGAGAGATGCAGCGGGTGTTCCTTGCATGCGGGCTTGCCCAGAAGCCCGAGATCCTCCTCATGGATGAACCCACCACGCACCTGGACATCGGCCACCAAATGAGTCTGCTGGACCTGGTAAAAGGGCTCTCCGGCAACTGCGGGCTCACCGTGCTGGTAACCATGCACGACCTCAACCTGGCCAGCCTCTACTGTACATCCATCGCACTCATGGACCATGGCCGCATCCACGCACAAGGGAGTCCGGAAGAGGTTCTCACTGCACAGAATATCGAACATGTGTACCGGGCCCGGGTGGAAGTAGGGAAAGACCCGGTATTGTTAAAACCGCATATATTCTTCGTGCCGGGGCGGAAATAGGATGCCTCCACGCATCACCCATCTCACATTTCATTCAATGCCATTAAACATTCTTTTCAATGGATCCTGGGTTTCTCAGGTCCGGTCCGTATCATACTTGAGCGGCAATTCAGTTAATCGTAAGCAATATTGTTGGGTTAACAGGCATCATTCATTCTGTCCGCGCAATTGGCATGGTTAGTGCTCATTACATAAGCATCAAGCAATTATGAAGGGGGTCAATGACAATGAAAAAGATAATCCAGACAATAATCGTAGCAATGTTCGTGGTCATGATTACCGGTACGTTTGCCTTTGCCGCAGCAGCAACGTCAGGTGGCAACAGCTTCCCCTACTTCCACCTTGGCTGTCTGATCATGGGCGGGCTCACCATCATCTCTTTGAAGTATCGCTATGAGAGGATGTACCTCAGCGAGGCAGTGGGATCTTTCGCGCTGTATGCAGTGCTCGTTGCCCTGTTCACCGCACCGGTCATCGAGGCGGTAAAGGGCCTGGTAAGCTGAGAAGGTCATATATAGGTGAGGTTATCAAGCCCTGAGAGTCGAAGTGCCGGGAACGGGAGGGTAAAGAAGGAGAGGAGGTAACAGCCATGAAAAGGGTTAAAAAAGACAAACTCAATAACAAGAATCTCAACCATATCATCCTCATGAGTGCGTGGAGCTTCACCCTGGTTATCTCCTCCTTCCTGTTCATGTTTGTCGGACGGTGGATCGATATGCGGTTCAATACCGAGCCCGCATTTATGCTTGGATTGTTTGTATTGGCAATATCGTTGTGCATCGGGAGAATATATATGGATTTCACCAAGACACGAGAGAAGGTTGATTCAAGGGTAAGGCATCATCAGGTGTAGGTAATTGATTGTTAAATGGATAGGGGGTTTAGCTGGATCCGTAAAGACTTTTTACCGGTCTGCCTCCAGGAGGCTCTGCACCTTGAAAAGGATGATGTGTGCAGGTGAAGGCTTGACGAGATAGAGGTTTGCCCCTGAATCGTAGGCGAGCTTCTTGTTTTCGACAGTGGCATCGGTGGTGAGCATGATAATGGGGAGATCTTTGTACAGGGGGTCCTGCCTTACTGAGGTGATGAATTCGATGCCGTCCATGTTGGGCATGTTCAGGTCTGAGATGATGAGCTTTATCTCTGGGTTCTGTGAGAGTTTCTCCAGTGCGTCGAAACCGTCCGAGGCCTCGATACATCGTAGATTCTTTGTCTTCAGGGTATATGCGAGAAATTTCCTCACCGTACTTGAGTCATCAACAACCAGGATCGTTTCCATGAATAAGAACCTCCCCCTATTCCTTTTTATACCCCAGAGCCCCAGGAAAATGTACAAGCTTGAAAGCCCTTGAAATATTGTGCAAAGATTCGGAGTGGCCGATGAAGAGATAACCGCCGTGGTTCAGGCTGTCATAGAGCTGAGAAACAAACCTTTTTCTGGCTGAGTCATCGAAATAGATGAGCACGTTTCTGCAAAAAACGACGTCAAACCCCTTCATGATCTGCACACGTTTGACATCATTGAGGTTGAGGTACTGGAGGTCCACCAGGTTGTGGACATCATCAATGATACGATATGAGCTTCCGTCCGGAATGAAAAATGACTGCTTCACCTCAGGCGGTACGGAGCGCAGGGCGTAGTCGCTGTATATGGCGGCCTTGGCTGAGCGTAGCGCCTTTTCACTGATGTCGCTGGCAACGATTTTTATGTCCCAGTTAGGGCACTTCTCATTCAAGACCTCTTTGATCACGATGCCTATGGTATATGGTTCTTCACCCGTGGAACATCCGGCAGACCAGAGGCGGAGCTGGGGGTCTTGTTGCTTATCTTTGCGGGTTATGATATCGGGGAGTACCTTTTCCTGGAACGCCTGGATCTGCGGCGGGCTCCGGTAGAAGCTGGTCTCGTTGGTGGTCACCGAGTCAAACAACGCACTCAGTTCCCGTGCCGCCTGGGGATCATATCTGAGCAGGTAATAGTATTTATCATAATCGGTAAGGTTATTGGCCTTCAATCGCATGGAGAGCCTGGTCTCAAGCTGGCCCTTTTTGGTATCGGCAAAGTAGATGCCGGACTGTTCATAGATAAAGTCGCGCAACAGGATAAAGGTCTCATCAGTCATTTGTGGGCAGGTGCTGCCTGAGCTCTCAGCCATTGGCCTTCTCCGCCGTTGTGGGATCCATGACCGTATCGATATAGCCCTTCACCTGGTCGCCGATTGACTCCATCTCAAAGGTAATACGCTCTATGTCAAGGTCATCAAGGTCATAACCTCTTTCTTTGAGGACATTCCAGGCTTCTTCATCCGAGAGGATAAAGGACATCCTGTCGCCCCCGCACGATAGCTCCTTGGCCTTTGCCAGGAGGTTCGACATGGAGACGAGTGCAACCATATCCCGGTGCGTTGCCTGGGACGGCTGATGGTGCCAGAGGATGACATCCCCGAGGTAGGCAGGCAGGTTCCATTTCTGGGCCAGGTAATAACCGACCTCCATATGGTTTGTCCCGCATAACTCCATCTCCGTCTCATACATTGGCCGGTCCTTATCAATGGACATGGTGTAGGCTGCAAGGAATTCGTCATGGAAGTACTGGTCGAGGATGATCTTGCCGATATCGTGCAGAAGCCCTGCTACGAACTCCCTACCCATAGATCTCATACCGAGCTTTTTGTCTATATATCTTGCAATAAGACCGGCGGCGACACTGTGATCCCAGAAACTCTCCCTGATGGAGACCTCCTTTGCCCTGCGGGATTTGAGTGCGGAAAAGACCGAAAGCGAGGTGGTGATGTTGATGATCTCGGCAAGTCCCAGAAAGATAATGGCATGGTGCAGGGTCTCGACCTTCCGGTCCCCCCTGCGGTAGAACGTAGAATTGGCCATCCTCAGCACCTTTGCGGCCAGAGGGGGGTCTTTGTGGATGGACTCGGCGATGATTTGGATTGACACGTCGCTCTGGTGTGCCAGGCTCAAGACCTCGAGCGCTACAGAGGGTAAAGTAGGGAGATCGTCTATGTTCCGGATTCGCTCGAGCACATGGGCCTGCATCTTTAGAAGCTCACCCCCTGAAGCCTGTCAATGGCATCAACGATGGCGCGGGCCACGTCCGGATTCGGATCGTCGATATACTCTTCCAACTCTGCAGCAAGCGCCTCTTCCTCCCACCCGGCAATGGTCTTTATTGCGGAGATCTTCAGGAAGTCCGACCCGCAGGTTAAGAGATCGAGGAGTTTCGCCTTGGCAGAATCGTCTTTGAAACTCCCCAGGGCCTCAATGGCATGGGATGCGGCCCACATGTCATCACTGTCAATGGCGGCATGAAGGTTTTCTTTGAGCGCTTCGACCTTTTTCATGCCTATGATATCGAGTGCAGCATACCTTATCTGCTCATGCGTATCGGCGAGCAGGGATTTGAGCATATTCGTAGTGATAGGCAGGTCCTTATCCCTGATGACCTTTACCGCCTCTGCCCTCGCCTCCCAGTTCTCATCTTTCAACAGTCTTTCGGCAGCCTGGTGGAGACAGGGACTTTCCATGTGTTCAAGACCCCTTAATCCCATGATACGCTTGCCCTGATCAGGATCCGAGGCCATATGCGAGAACACCTCTTCGGCTTGCTCAGTCCCGATCATGACGACGGAAATCAGTGCCGTTTCACGCACATCCGGATATTTATGACTTAAGTATGGCTCCATTATCCTGACGTCATCAGGATCTCCGTTTTTTGCAAGCGCAAGGAGTGATGATGAGATGACATGGCCGTCCGTATCTGTGAGGAGCCGGCGGAACGTATCGCATAAAGATGCACCCCCGATAGATGCCAAGGCATCGGTCATGGCGCGTTTTACATAGCCCTGGGCCGTAAAGACCCTCTCGCATATCCGTGCCGCACCCTCGTCCTTACCAATTCCGGCCAGGACATTCGCAGCGAGGATTTTAAGTTTGTCTTCGGCATCGAGTAGTTTCACCATGGCCTGGGCGTCGCCGATCCGGCACAGGGCATCAGTGACTACCCCGAACTTCTCAGGGTGGGTGTCAGGGTCTGTGCTGCGGGCGAGCTCGATCATGGCCTGTACGCTGGCCTTGTCGCCGATGCGCGGGAGCACCATGAGCATATCGCCAAGCAGCCCTTCTTCAACATCGTTCAGATGCATATCAATAATGGTCTTGATGATGTGTGCGTCTTTATCCGGCAGTGAGGCGATCTCGTCAGGGGATAGGATCTTCAGCAAGGCCTTGACGATCTCGGTCTCAATATATGCATTTGCGGTTTCGAGCATGGCAATCAGGGTATTCACGCACTGTTTGGGTTTGATCTTGCCGATTGTTTCCAGCAGTGCGGATACGGTGAGTTCGTCGAAAGACCACCTCTCGAGCTGTTCAAGGAGAAAACCAGCGGTATTCTCATGGGGAATCTGAGAGAGGGTCTCAATGGCGGAGAAACGGATCCATTCTTCGTCTTCAATCAATGGTTTGATATATTCAAAGGCCTTGGGGTCTCCAAGGAGACCAAGAGATACTATTGCTGCATTGCGTATATTGAGATTCGGGTCGGTGAGCCCGCCGATGAGCACGTCCACGCTCTCGGGGTTGCCGATGGTGCCTAAAATGTCGAGCACAAAGAGCCTGATATCAGGATTTTCATCAACTGCAAGCCTGTGCATGACATCAATACCGTCATCACCGACCTTCCTGAGGATGTCGATAGCGGCATTACGCAAGCCCGGATCAATAATGCCGACCAATGGGGCCACCTTCTCAACCGTGTTTCGGCCGCCCAGGAACATGAGCGCACTTTGTGAGGCGTCCCTGACGCCTCCATTTGTATCCTTCAGTAACTCTACGAGGCGATCGATGGTAGCAGGTTCATCCCCGGACTCACCAAGCATGGTGGCTGCCATGCGACGGTCAGAGGAGTCATCCGACCTCATCAGTGCGTCTATTGTGGAATAATTCATAATGCCCGCATCATCCTAAAAGAATTGATTGAATCCTGTTATCAATTCAGATGATAGGTATTCATTCATTTTGCGCTGTACTGGACAAATGCCACTTCTTGTATCGGATAATCCATAAGATCATCTGAGAGCATCAAGGTAATCTCGGTCTGTGAATAGACACTCGCCGCTGCCAAAAGCCTCTTGTAGATAATGCCCCTAATCTCGAAGAGTTTGCTCTGAATAGAGGTAATCATGGAGGGGTCCACCTTGAGGCTCACCTGTGCAACGAGCACACCGGATTTCTTGGGTATGTCCGTTGAATAGAAGACCATAAAGGGGTCAAGGACTATTCCATCAGGTCCCAAAGGGGATATCTTTTGAGGCTGGACTACTTTTGCAATATTCTTTGAAACTTCATGGTGCCCATGGAATAAGAAGAACCCTATAACGCTCAGAAGCACCAGAAGTGCAGCAGCGCCCGCCCCGGCCATCAGGATCAGGCGTTTCTTTGAAGCCGGTTTCTTTTCAGGCTCCTGGTCGGACTTTGGCTCTTGCGCGTCGGCATGCGCCTGAGCCTCTTCGGTATCCAGAGGAATGCCTTCTTTGTCAAGTTCAGCCTTGCCGGTATCCTGCAACAGGATTCCTTCTTTATCGAGGTCTGCCTTTTTCCCAGGCTGATTTTCCATGTTTCACCTACTTGTTGAATATCTGATTGATCTTCTGGCTCAGGGTCTCAGCGGTGAAGGGTTTGACAATATAATTGCTCACACCGGATTTCACGGCCTCGATGATGTTCTCTTGTTGAGACTCTGCGGTGACCATCAAGAAAGGGATGTGCTTCAGCGCGTCATCGGATCGGACCGCCTTGAGCAATTCCAGACCGGTCATCTTCGGCATGTTCCAGTCCGAGACCACCAGATCGATCTTCTCCCGCTGGAGCGCCTCAAGGGCGGTTGACCCGTCGTCGGCTTCTGCAATATTTACAAAATTAAGTTGCTTCAGGATGTTCTTCACAATCCTGCGCATGGTGGAAAAATCGTCAACGATGAGGATCCTCATGCTCTTATCTGTTGTCATAGATACCTCCGGTACAAGTACCGTTTAAGTTCTCATCGAATATTCCGCTATAAACCTTTACACATTGATCTCTTTAAGGATCTTTTGCATCTTTGAGCGCAGCCTCAGGATTGCCTTAGTATGTATCTGGGAAACCCGAGACTCGGTAAATTTGAGGACATGCCCTATCTCCTTCATGGTCAGCTCGTCGTAGTAATACAGTGAGATCACCATGCGTTCTTTTTCCGGCAGCGACTGGATGGCCTTTGCTACCATGGTGCTGACCTCGGCATAGCGGATTTTATGTGAGGGCCAGTCTTTGTCGTCCTGGATAATAAATTCAAGCAGGTTCCGCTTGGACAGGTCGGTATCGTCCTCGCCAAGGTCGTCCAGGCTGAGCAGGGATACGGATGCAGTCTCGGACAGGAGCCGGTGGAAGGTATCAATGTCGACATTCATCTCTTGAGCGACTTCGTCATCGCTGGCCGGCCTGCCAAGGTTGTATTCGAGTCTTGCATAGGCGTCTTCCACCTTGCGGGCCTTCTGCCTCACAGACCTTGGGACCCAGTCCATAGAGCGGAGCTCATCAAGGATGGCGCCCCTGATCCTGAATTCCGCATAGGTCTTGAACTTGATCTGCTTGCTGGCGTCAAATTTTTCGATGGCATCGATCAATCCTATGACACCTGCATTTATAAGATCGTTCAGGTCGATGTGGGGAGGCAACCGTATGGCAATACGGCTTGCAATGTACTTAATCAACGGGGCGAACTCGTTGATTATCTTACCCCGCACCTTCGGGTTGAGCTTCTGTTCCTCAGTAAGTTCCGTGTAGACGATATCCTGCATGGCCTGTTCCTTTCGCTTGATTCAAGAGCATTTTTCTAAAGAAGAACTGAAGGTTTCCGCTGGTGTTTGAAAGCGTGGTCTCCTCAAGCCTGCCCGCGATTCGGGAAAGTCTCTTGGTTGCCTCGCTTTGTGGGTGGAGGCCCACAAAAGCCTTCTGCGCCTTGATGCATTCAGGAATGTTTTTGTCATGCGGGATGGAGCCTAAGATCTCCAAGGCTACATCCCCTAAGAACCTCTCACATACCAAAGACAATTTTTCCGACACTTGATCCCCCTCGGACTTTGAGTTCACATTGTTCACTATAAGGTCGAATCTCTTGATGCCGTATTGCCTGCGCAATACCTTGATAAGGGCATAAGCATCCGTTATTGACGTGGGTTCCGGGGTCGCCACCACAATAATCCTCTGCGAGGCTGCGTTGAAGTACATGACGTTCTTGGATATCCCTGCCCCGGTATCTACGATCATATAGTCAAGGGCGCCTTCAAAATGGTCCAGTGAATCCATGATACTCATCTGCTGTTCGGTATTCAGCTCAGAGAGTTCCTGGATTCCCGACGATGCCGGAATGATCTTGATCCCGCCAGGGCCATCCATCACGATTTCATCAAGAGAGCACTGTCCGTCCAAGACATTCTTAATGGTGAGTTTAGGGGCAAGTCCCAGCATTACATCCACATTGGCAAGGCCCAGATCGGCATCCAGGACAAGCACCTTTTTCCCACGCGCAGCGAGCAGGATGGCCATGTTCACCACGATGCTCGTCTTTCCGACCCCACCTTTACCCGATGTTACGGACAGGACGGTGGGGGAGATAGCTGGTGCTTCTTTGAAGATTCTCCGTAAGGTCTGGGCTTGATCCTTCATTATGCATCTCCAAGCGTGCATGCTATTATCTTGTTTGTGCTGGCCGGCTCGATGTCCTCGGGGACCCGCTGCCCGGTGGTTATATGGGAGATAGGCAAACGGTGGATCAGATTGTGTGAAAGTACGCTCCCTTTTAAGTGCGCCTCATCGAATTTAGTGAAGATCATACGGTCCACCTTCAGGGGGGAGAATGTCTTGGTGATGGTGTCCATCTCCTGGTCGCGGGTAGCTACCGGCATGAGGAGAAACCTGCAGGCCTTGATATTGTCAAAATATCCTACTAACTGGTGTGCATACTCGTTACAAAAGGGCGAACGGCCGACGGTGTCAACGAGGATGAGGTCGGTGGAGTCAAGCTGATTCAGTGCGATCTTGAGTTCGGAAGGGGTCGTTACGGAAAAGAATGGGATATTCAAAATTTTGGCATAAATGCGGCTCTGATCTATGGCGCCTATCCTATAACTGTCCAGTGTGATGAGCGCCACCCGTTTGGCCTCGGAAAATACGGCCCTGGCGGCAATTTTGGCAATGGTCGTGGTCTTTCCCACGCCGGTGGTGCCAAGGAATATCCAGATACGATCATCCGTAGGCCTTTCTACGCGGAGAAGCTTTGAAAGGAGGTCCTTGACCGCATCTTCGGTGGTCTCAGACCCAAGCTTTGTGATGATGAGGTCTGCAAGGTTCTCGCGAACGCCCTTTTTCATGAGCTTCTCCCGCATGGGGCTCTCTGGGACTACATTGCTCTGGTTCATGAGCTGCTTGAGCATTTTTTTCAGCTCAATAATCTCGTCGCCCATATGATTCGGGGTCTGCATAATGGGTGAGGTGTGGTTAGGCGCAACAGGTTTTCCCGGGTGAGCCTTATAGGTCTGCACTTTATTAATAAGGGTGTCCCCATCATAGTCAACTGCGGCAACCACCTCGATCAATGGTTTGCTCATAAGGCCATAACCGCTCTCTTTGATCTCGCGGGTTGAGATAATGACCGCATTGGAGCCAAGTTCAGTCTTGATCTGCGAGAGCGCATCCTTCATGGAGGCTGCCATATAGGTTTTAATTTGCATCGATCCTCACCAATCCGAGATTCTTAATGGTCACATCGGGAGGTATCTCATTGTGGGAGAGCACAACCAGGTCAGGCATGTACCGTTCTGAAAGCCGCTTCACATACGCCCTGCTGATGGGAGATGTAAGCAGGATCGGTACGAGCCCCTGTTTACCCACATTGTTTACCTCCTTGTTCAACGTCATCAGTATCTTCTGCGATTTCTCCGGATCTAATGCAAGATACGAACCATGTTCCGTGTGCTGGATGGAGCTTGAGATCATCCCGTCTATATTGGGGTCCAGAGCCAGTACGCTGATGGTATTGCCCAGGATGTAGGGAACGCTGATAGTCCGCATGAGGGCTTGTCTGACATACTCTGTCAAAATATCGGGGTCCTTGGATATATGTCCAAAGTCTGCCAATGTCTCCAGGATAGTCAGGATATTCTTTACAGAGACCTTCTCTTTGAGGAGGTTACGAAGCACCCTAAGAACGATTCCGGCGGGCATCGTGCCTGGGATGAGGTCCTCGATCACCTTGGGGTGGGTCCTCGATATCGAATCCAGGATAGACTGCAACTCCTGCCTTCCTAATAGGTCATGGGCATTGCCCTTGATGGCCTCGGTCAGATGGGTGGCCACAACCGTGGCTGCATCGACTACCGTGAGCCCGGCCACCTGGGCGCGTTCACTGTCGGCCTTTTTAATCCAGAGGCCGGGCAGCCCGAAGGCAGGTTCTTTGACGGGGATGCCTGGGATGTCGATATCCACTTTTTCGGGATTCAGGACCATAAGCCTGTCGGAAATGGCCTCAGCCCGGGCGATCTCAATGCCCTTGAGCAGCAGCCTGTATTCGTTGGGTTTGAGCTCGAGATTGTCCCGCACATGGATGGGGGGGACCACGACACCAAGCTCGCCTGCAACGGTCTTGCGCATGGCCTTAATACGCGCAAGCAGCTCCCCGCCCTGGGAGGTATCCACCAGGGGTACAAGGCCATATCCCACCTCGAACTCGATGAGGTCCAAGGGAAGCAGAGCCTCGGCCGAGGCCTCTTCGCCTTGAGGCGGGGGAAGTTCTCCTTTTTCCTTTTCTTCAGTCTTAAACCTAAGGCTTACCCATCCGATCCCGCCCATAACCGAGGCCATGGTAAGGAAGGCCAAGTGGGGCATGCCCGGGACCAGCCCGAAGATGAAGATGATTCCTGCAGAAGTAAGGAGTGCCATTGGCTGGAAGGCTAGCTGCTCGGAGAGCTGTTTGCCGACCGATTTGTCTGCTCCGGATTGTGTTACCACGATACCGGCGGCCGATGAGATGATGAGCGCCGGGATCTGGGCAACCAGTCCGTCGCCGATCGTAAGAAGAGTATAGGTCTTGAGAGCATCCTGGAATGGCATGCCGTTTTGCAGCATTCCTATGATAATGCCGCCTAAAATATTGATGAATGTAATGACAATGCCTGCAATAGCGTCGCCGCGGACAAACTTGGTGGCACCGTCCATGGCCCCGTAAAATTCGGCTTCCCTGGCAATGCGTTCCCTCCGGCGCCGGGCCTCGTTCTCGGTGATCATCCCTGCATTCAGGTCAGCGTCAATGGCCATCTGCTTGCCGGGCATGGCATCCAAGGTGAACCGTGCCGTGACTTCGCCGATGCGGGTTGCGCCCTTGGTGATGACCACGAAATTTATAAGGACGAAGATAGAAAAGACTACGATTCCCACAACGTAGCTGCCACCCACCACGAACTGGCCGAAGGTATGGATAACGCGGCCTGCGGCCAGGTCACCCTCAGAGCCATGCAGGAGGATGATTCGGGTGGATGCGATGTTCAGCGCCAGCCTGTAGAGTGTCACGATAAGCAACATTGAGGGGAACACGGAAAAATTCAGCGGGCTTGTGGTGTACATGCTCACCATGAGAATGATGATGCCCAGCGTTATGCTGAAGGTGAGCAGGATATCCAGTATGAAGGTAGGCAATGGCATCAAGACGATTGCGAGAATGATAAGGACACCGACTGCCATGAAAATGTCGCTGGTAATCTTTTCCGGGAACTTGATGGGAAGACTCTCTGCTGCCATTTATCTAACCCCTGCCTTCAGGCGGTAAACATATGCCAGGATCTCGGCCACCGCCTTGTAGAGTGTTTCCGGGATGGTTTCCCCGATATCCACTGACTTATTGAGCGCCTGGGCCAGCGGCTTGTTTTCAATAATGGGAACCGATGCCTTTCTCGCCACTTCCCTGATCTTTTCCGCCACGATTCCTGCCCCTTTGGCAATCACCGTGGGTGCTATCATCTTACCGCGATCATATTGCAAGGCTATTGCCAAGTGCGTGGGGTTGGTAATGACCACATCCGCCTTGGGCACGTCCCGCATCATCCGTCTCCTGGCCATATGGATCTGTATGGAGCGTATCCTGCTCTTGATGATTGGATTTCCATCCGACTGCTTGAATTCATCCTTGACCTCCTGCTTGGTCATCATAAGATCCTGGGTGTGCTGCCATTTCTGGAATCCGTAATCAAAAGCCGCGATAATAATGAAGATCCACAGGACATCCCACAGGAGGCGTATTGATGAGTGGTAAAACGTCAATACAATGACACTTACATCGGCCTCAATAAGAGGCGGGTAGACCGGGAGTTCACGCATGATGGACCGATATGAAACCCAGATGATGATTCCCATGATTGCCAGTGTCTTGACAAGCAGCTCGAGGCTCCTCATGGACATGAATTTGTTCTTGAATCCGGTTATAGGATTGATCTTGGAGAGCTTTGGGGTGATGGTCTCGGAGCTGAAGAGGAAGCCGACCTGCATGATATTTGACGCTAATCCGATAGCGAGGAAGAGCAAAAGCAGGGGCATTACTACCATAGCGAGTTCAAAGACGCCGTGTCTTACGATGGCAATAATGCTTATGTTTGATCCATCCCACATGGAAAGGTCAGAGATGTATGCTCTGACGATTGTCATGAGCTTAGATGCAATAGTCGGAATATAAAAATAAAATGCTAATATTGTTGCAAGAAAGAGCATTGATGTGGATACCTCAACGCTCTTGCATACCTGTCCCTTCTCGCGGGACTCATCTATACGCTTACTGGAAGGTTGCTCGGTTCGCTCTTGACCGTTATCGTTTTCTTTGGCCATACGATGGTGGAATGCGAAAAACATACCAGGTTAGGAATTCTGTCGGATATTGGTTTTGAGTGTTCCCCTAATTCTATGGTATTCTTGATTTGTGTAGTGCTATGCGATAGTGTGGTATAGAGCAGCAATGCGGCGCCCATTCTTTTGTGCTTTTAAAACAGGCTATTCACCCCGAAAAGCGGAGCATTGTTTAATTTGCAGGAGATTATTTATATATGCAATTCATTGACCTGAATTACCAGCAGAAGTTGATCCATGGGAAGATCATGGAGAACATCACGACTGTTCTCACACATGGACAGTACATCATGGGACCGGAGATCAGAGCGCTTGAAAAAAAACTCAGCGAATTTGTGGGGACAAAGCATGCCGTTGCATGTGCTTCGGGTACGGATGCCCTTCTGATGGCCCTTATGGCGTATGGTGTCGGGCCCGGTGATGCCGTTTTCACAACGCCGTTCACCTTTGTTGCAACGGCAGAGGTCATTTCTCTGCTGGGGGCAACACCCGTATTCGTGGATATCCAGCCGGATACCTTCAATATCGATCCTGAAAGGCTTGAAGAAGCAATATCAGCCCTTGAGGGGCGCAACCCCAAGAGACATCCATTGCCTAATGGGTATGAAAAGCTTGATCCAAAAGGGATCATTGCAGTGGACCTTTTTGGTCAGAGCGCAGACTACAAACGCATCAATGGCATAGCCAAAAACAAAGGCATGTTTGTCATTGAGGATGCGGCGCAGTCTTTTGGAGCTGAATATAATGGCGCCAAGGCATGCTCCTTGGCTGATATTGCCGCCACTTCATTTTTTCCGGCAAAACCCCTGGGATGCTATGGAGACGGTGGAATGGTCTTCACCGGTAATGACGAACTCGCATCAAAGCTTGATTCCATTCGAGTTCATGGCAAGGGATCTGACAAGTATGATAACATCCGTATAGGGATCAATGGCAGGTGTGACACCCTACAGGCAGCTATCCTGCTGGCGAAGTTCGAGATCTTCGAGGAGGAGATCGAACTCAGACAGAAGGTGGCGTGGCAGTATAACCTGTTGCTCGGCGTTTCTGATAAGCTCACGTGCCCAACTGTCAAACCGGGTCATAAGAGCGTATGGGCACAGTATTCCGTGCTCTGTAACAACAGGGAGGTCATCCTGGATGAACTCAGGGACGCTAAGATCCCGAGCGCCATCTACTACCCGAAACCTCTCCATGTACAGACCGCCTATGCCTACCTCGGGTACGAACCCGGCGCCTTTCCTGTCTCGGAAAAGGCTGCTGAAACGATCTTCTCCCTGCCCATGCACCCTTATCTTACAGCGCAGGACCAGGAACAGATCTCGCAGGTGATAATCAAGACGTTAGAAATTTAGTTTAATAGTTTAAAGTGTTAAGTTTTAAGAAAACTTAATAATGGCATACCATTCTTTTGAAGATTTGGAGGTATGGAAAAGAAGTTGCAGGCTGACTGTGAAAGTATATGAGTTGTTCAAGAACTCAAAAGAATATGTACTACGGGATCAGATGACCCGCTCTGCCCTCTCGATTCCTAGCAATATTGCAGAGGGTGCTGAGAGGAGCTCATCTCTGGAGTTTATTCGTTTTCTAAACATTGCAAAAGGTTCTGCCGCTGAATTGAGAACACAATTGTATATAGCATCAGAAGTTGGAGCTATTCCTGGTTCTAAGAGAGATGAACTGAAAAAAGAGCTCATTGAGATCTCTTCCATGTTGCAATCACTCATAAGATCCTTAAAGAGCAGCACCAGCGGGAGACCAAAGACTTCAAACTTAAAACCTAAAACTTAAAACTGTATAATGAACAAGGAGATTCAATTGAAGAGCACAGATGTAAAAGTTGCAGTCATCGGTTCAGGATACTGGGGTAAGAATCTGGTGAGAAACTATGCCGAGCTTGGAGCTCTCTATGGTGTCTGTGACAGCAGCGATTCTGCCCTCGATTCATTCAGACAGAAGTATCCAATGATGAAATTCACCACAAATTACTTAGATCTTCTCAATGATGATGCCTTGAAGGGCATCGTTATTGCCACACCGGCAGAAACACACTTTACCCTTGCGCGGGAAGCGCTTCTATCAGGCAAGGATGTCTTTGTGGAGAAGCCCTTATCGCTCAATGTAGATGAGGCGGGGGAGCTTAAAGAGATCGCTGAGAAGAATTCACTGATCCTTATGGTTGGCCATCTGCTTCAGTATCACAGCGCCTTCATCAAGTTGAAGGAACTTACAAGGGATGGCCAGCTTGGAAGGATTCATTACATCTATTCCAACCGACTCAGCTTCGGCAAGATCCGCAGGGAAGAGGATATTCTGTGGAGCTTTGCACCGCACGATATCTCCATGATACTCACCTTAGCCCAGGAAGAGCCGGAATATGTAATGGCAACCGGCGGCAATTACCTTCACAAGAAGATTGCCGATGTTACCACCACCCATCTAGAATTCGCCAGCGGGCTCAAGGCACATGTATTCGTATCATGGCTCCATCCCTTCAAGGAACAGATGCTCGTTGTTGTTGGAGAGAAGAACATGGCAGTATTCAGGGACACTGTCCCATGGGGTGATAAGCTGCTCCTGTACCCGCATAATATCCAATGGCACGACGGCATCCCCATCCCTGACAAGAAAGACGAGATAAAGATACCCGTTGAACAGAGCGAGCCGCTGAAGGCAGAGTGCCTCCACTTCATTGAATGTATCAGTCAAAGGAAGGCCCCGGTAACCGATGCCCGGGAAGGTATCAAGGTACTTAAAATCCTCAAGGCAAGCCAGGATTCGTTAAACAACAATGGCAGGAAGATCATGCTGAAGGAAGACCTCAAGAAGCCGCATGAGTATTCCGTGCATGAATCAAGCTATGTAGATGATGGTGTTGTTATTGGGGCAGGGACTAAGATCTGGCATTTCAGCCATATCCTGAAAGGGTCACGCATCGGCAACGGGTGCAGTATCGGCCAGAATGTGGTCATCGGGCCTGATGTGAATATCGGGAACGGTTGCAAGATTCAGAACAACGTCTCTATCTACAAGGGCGTCAACCTTGAAGACAATGTCTTCTGTGGGCCATCCATGGTCTTCACCAATGTCTTCAACCCCAGGGCCCATATCCCCAGGATGGACGAGCTGAGGCCCACCCTGGTGAAGAAGGGTGCCACCATCGGCGCGAATGCCACCATTGTGTGCGGTTATACCATCGGTGAGTATGCATTCATCGGCGCAGGTGCTACGGTAGCCCGCGGTGCCCCTGACCATGCCCTCATGGTGGGCAACCCTGCCAAACAAATAGGGTGGATGTGCGAGTGCGGTAATAGGCTTGATGATAATTTAGAATGTTCCCACTGCGCAAAGGCATATCAGCGAAGGGAAAAGGGATTGACATTGAGGGGGTAGATGTTTTTTAAGTTATCTTACTATTATTCCCGTAGTATAATCATTTGAATATAAGTTAAGGAAAATATAATGAATGAAAGACAAGATAAAGAAATTTATAATGATGAGATAGATCTAAGAGAGTTTTTTTTAACTCTCTGGCGCTCCAAGTGGCCCATCATGGGGATAACTTTTTCATTCATACTTATAGCTGCGCTCTATTCTTTTTATGCCCCTAAAGTTTATAGAGTATTTATGGTTGTCGAACCGGGAATCATCGATGTAACTGCTGATGGAAAGTACATTTATCTGGATACTCCTGATAATATCAAAGGTAAGATAGAAAGTGATGCCTACCTTCCCCGAATCTTGAAGTCATTGCACATGCACCCTGATGGAATGGATTTAGATTTCAAGGTAACTGTACCAAGAAACGCCAACGTCCTCATCGTTTCTACTGAGTTTCCTAAAAATAAGACAAATTTTGGGATGCAGATTCTCAGACAACTCCTTGTGGAGATGCAAAGTGATTATGCCCAGGAATTGCGGAAAAAAAAGGATGAGTATCAGAAACAGATCCTGATGAAACAAAATCAATTCAACGATATTGAAACACTGCGAAAAGATCTGGATCAACAGATCGGTATCAAGCAAGGTCTTGTGAAAGAGAAGAGGGGGCAGATCAAGTTATTAAGTTCTATGATTTCAATCGGTAAGCAAAGGGAAGCCGATCTCCTCAGTGATCTGAAAGATGTTAAGGGCAACACACAGAGAATGGCCGTGCAGCGCGATCAGATGTTAAGGCAGGGAGTTGCTAATAAAGAGAGTGGGATGACAGACCTACTATATTCAACAACCATTCAACAGAATGTGGTCTTTTTCAATGAATTGAAAAATCAGGTCAATCAAACCAGGATAGAAAGAGAAACCCATGAATCAGATATCAAAAAGTTGGAGGATGAGTTAAATGAAAATGAGCGGGAGATTGAGCGCCTGAGGTTGAAACAAAAGGAAGAACTCAAGTCAAAGGGCGATGCCCTTGGTATTGAGATTGCTGATTTCCAGAACAAGATCACCCAGATTCAAAATATTAAAACCATCAGTGAACCTACCGTATCCCATCGTCCTATTAAACCAAGACCTGTTCGTAATGTGGGCATTGCCCTCATCAGCGGTTTGTTTATCGGGCTAATTGTTGCATTTGTGTTGGAATATATTTCTTCTGGCAGCAGACAAGTGGACCAACGCACCTGATGGAGGGGTTTTTTATTGATCCAAGCTTCCTCTACTCCTTGGTCAATTAGGCGTAAGATCGGCTCTGTAAGTGTTATTGCGTTCTAGATCAAGAGATCATACCTGGGGGGGGGGGCAGGAAGACGGTTCCTGTTCCAGCTACCTAAGGATAGGTATGTCTGGAGCATGGGAACTGCCATAAGGCAGAGGAGTAATGGGGAAGATCAAGCGTCAGATTAGGTGTGCCTATCCATTGGTTTTGAATGAAAAATAAACAGAAAAGAATTGATTCAACCCTAAATGTTGAATATGTAAAGGTCTCTTTATGCGGATTCTTCTTGTATCCATAGCGTATCTTACACACGTAAACCAAAGAAAGTTGGAGATGTTGGCTGCAATGCCGGATGTTGAATTACAGGTAATTGTCCCAACGGTGTGGCATGAAACGCTCCATCCCATACTGACAGCTCAGATTCCACCTAACCCCCGTTATTCATTTTTGCCAACACCTACATTCTTCACCGGACGAGCAGGGCGGTATTTCTATCTAACGTTGGATCTTACGATGCGACAATTTCGCCCGGATATTATAGAGATAGAAGATGGATGGAGAAGTCTCCCAACCTTTCAAGCTGCTTTGTACAAGCGTATATGGGCACCTCATGCTCGGTTCGTCATATTTTCATGGGAGAACCTTGTTCGTCCTTTACCTATGCATAGATTTGTATTTCAAAGGTTCAATCTCAAACATACCGATTGTGTGATTTGTGGAAATCGAGATGGTGTGACAAGTGTCAAATCTACTGGTTATAAAGGGCCTGTAGTAGTAGTCCCACAACTCGGAGTCGATACAGAGGTGTTTCATAAGCTTGATAGTAATGAAATACGTCGTCAGTTGAACATTTTTCCCGAGACATTTGTGATCGGTTTTGCAGCACGTCTTGTTCCGGAAAAAGGCCTCTTATATCTCTTAGAAGCTGCAGCTCAATTACAGGGTGATTGGACGCTTCTTCTTATCGGCGATGGGCCCGATCGTGATAGGGCATTAAAGCGCGCCCAAGAGCTTGGCATTGTACCTCGTATACGAATGATCGGGTCAGTACCACACTTTGATCTCGCCAAGTATTACAATGCAATGGATGTCTTAGTTTCTCCGTCGGTTTCCACCCCTGTATGGAAAGAACAGTATGGTTTGGTAGTGCTTCAAGTGATGAATTCTCAAGTACCAGTGGTGGGCTCAACATGTGGAGAAACCCCCCACGTGATAGGGGATGCTGGATTAATCTTTAAAGAAGGCGATGTGACAAAACTTGTTGAACATCTGCGTCTCTTGCAGTCCAATCCGGTTTTGCGAGTAGATCTGGGCAAGCGGGGATATGAGCGGGTTCAAAAACATTTCACATTCCATAGCATTGCACAACAAACATATAAGGTCTGGGAAGGGTTAATGTAATGATAGGGGAAAAGATTCTGATTCTTGGTGGAACGGGCCTTTTGGGGAAAGCCATTATGGAGTCTTGTCCTAAAGGTATCAAGCTTTTTACAACACATTTGCGAGATCTGCCCACAGGGCTTCAATGCAATGGTTTAAGACAGTTGGATGTTTCTAATAGGGAAGAAACACAAAAGTTATTACAAGAGATCCAACCCTATGCCGTGGTACATATGGCGGGGCTAGGTAGTGTTGATTTTGCAGAGAAAAACCAGCATGAGGCTTGGGTTATCAATGTTCAGGGCACTCAAAATGTAATTGATGCTTGCCGCAGTTTAAGCACAAAATTGATTTATATATCTTCTAATGCGGTTTTTGATGGCAATCACCCTCCTTATCACGAAAACTCAGTGAGGCAACCAGTGAATTACTATGGTCAACTGAAAGTTGAATCCGAAGATAAAGTGCAGTCGAGTGGTTTGGAACATGCTATAGTCCGTCCCATTCTCATGTATGGTTGGCATTATTTGCATGCTAGAGAAAATCCTGTCACTATGTGGCTTCGCTTGCTCGGTGAGGGGAAACCACTGAAAGTAGTTAATGATAGGTATTGGCAGCCGCTTTATGTGGAAGATTGTGCAGATCTGATTTGGACAATCTTAGAGAAGGGAAAAACAGGATTATTCAACATTTCTGGCCCGGATAGGATAAGCTTATATGAGTTTGCTCTTAAGGCCTCGAAAGCATTTGGACTTGATTCAACTTTAATCGAACCTGTTTCAAGCAGTTTTTTCCCAACCATTGCCCCACGACCGTTTGACACATCCTTCATATTAGACAAGATCCAGACAGAATTAGGGATGAAGCCTGTAAGTGTAGATGTTGGTTTAAAAAGGATGAAATTAGCCAGGACATGGAAAGGAGTGGTTTCCGATGAAGCCCATTGATGGTGTCAGAACTAAGCAGCTAAGGGTTATTCCTGATGAGCGTGGTTTCTTAATGGAAATGTTAAGATGTGATGATGATCTGTTTCAAAAATTTGGACAAGTATACCTCACTGTTGTTTATCCAGGTGTTGTAAAAGGTTGGCATTATCATAAGAAGCAAGATGATATCTTTGTTGCGATTAAGGGTATGCTTAAATTAGTATTATACGACAAACGTGATGACTCATCGACTTCAGGAATGGTCAACGAGTTTTTTGTCGGAGAGAAAAATCCTATGCTAGTGACCATACCGGCCGGTGTTGTCCATGGTTTCAAGGGCACTGGTGTTGAACCGGCGTATGTAGTGAATGTTCCAACAGAAGCTTATAATTACAATGATCCAGATGAATTCCGGATTCCACCATATGATCCCTCTATTCCATATGATTGGGATCTCAAAGAAGGCTGAAGAGAAACCAGCTTAAAGGTAAGAATTGGATTACTGGACCTTGCACGAATAGTTACTGGCTGGGCAGTTGTAAACTCGCCAAGCGGTTATCATATAATCCAATTCCTGAGCCACCTGTATCCCAGCCTATCTTGGTGCACAAAAGTCCTATAATATAAAGGTAATAATGCATGAGGACACCATTTATTCGTTCTCTATTACATCGTATTAGCGATGGTATCCCGAACACGCTCCTTATGAACGGTGTGATTGCATGCGCCGGTCTTTGCTCAGGAGTAGTCTTAGCACGGTCACTAGGCCCTGGAGGAAGAGGTGAATTTGCAACAATACTGCTTTGGACAATGGCCTTACTGACCTTTGGTGATCTTGGGCTCGGATTCGCATTTTCTTATTACATTGGCAAAGAGAGAGCATCGCTGGATGGAGTATGGACCATGTCATGGCTGGCAAGCCTTGTTTGGGGTTTTTTCATAGCCACGGTTGGAGCCTTAGTGATACCTTGGGCTTTACATTTGACTCCTAATCACCGCGTATTGATGTGTTTAGGGATTTCGAGTGTCCCCTTCGGCCTTATGACTGGATACCAGTCATATCTCCTGTTAGGTGGCGGCTTCATAAAACAGAGCAACATCGTGCGGACACTCGGTACCCTGAGTTATGCTGCTGGAGTATGCAGCTTTGCTGTTCTCGGGTTAAGTAGTATTAAAAATTATATACTTGCCTATGTTGCATCCCAGATTATTGTATCCATAGTAGGTGTGGGATTGGTAAAAAAATATCTCAGACCGCAATGGCATTTCCAGTTAAGTCTGATAAAACCTGTTATGTTATATGGATTGAAGTCCTATATCAGTACTCTCATGGCCCCTGCTAATTTGCACCTTGATCAGATAATAATGACAGTATGGGTATCAAAGGAACAGTTGGGGATATATGTAGTTGCGGTAAGCATCTCTGCAATGGTGAATCCACTCTATGGGGCATTGGCTGTTGTTGTCCTTCCCCGTGTTACCCTTGCAAAGGATCTTGTCTCAGCAGGAAGACAGGCTTTGCGCCATATGAGAATTGCTCTTATTGCGGGTATCCCTTTGAGCGTGCTTGTAATTATTGCAATGCCAACCATCCTACCTCTACTTTTTAGTCATCGATTTGTCCAATCTGTTCCTGCTGCACAGATCCTCATGATTGCGGCAGTAAGCCAAGGTGCAGTCATTATACTAGGGAACAGCCTGCGAGGTCTTGGACATCCTGGTAAAACTGCGCTTTCAGAAGGATCTGGCTTGATCTTGACGGTTGCTCTTCTAGCGGCTCTTTTGCCTGCATATGGCTCCTTGGGTGCAGCTGTTTCCTGTTTGTGTTCTTCTTCCCTGGTCATGATACTACAGGTGGTTTTTATTATGTGTATATCAAACCTGTCCTGGAAAGAATTGTTCTGCCAGGAATGCAGCAGTTGTTCTTTTAACGAGACCTCCTGAAAATGTTAGTACGGGAGATATTATTATCAATTATATATGCTTAGAATTAAAGGTTATCGTCTAAGATTTAAGAAAACCGATTATCTATTTATTGGATTGCTGTGTTATCTTTCGTATCCTCTCCTGTGTGAACTTTTCTTTGTCAATACCACCACAGATATGTTTTTCTGTAGCATCATCCATGCATTTGCTGCATCGATCGTCATGTATCTTGTTGTATCAAGGTCGTTGATTAAGAATAGTTGCGGGGCCAATATGGCTGTCATATTTATCCTTATCAACCTGCTCTATTTCGGTGCCAGCTGTGTTAAATATTTCGAGCCTGAGTTATACCCGGGATTCATCAACGGTAATTATCTTCGTTTGATTTATTCCTTATTGGGTCTGTTCGTGCTCTGGGTGTCATTTGAAATCGTTTCAAGGGTGGGGCCAAGGTATGTAATCACAGAGTTTATGATTAGTCATGAATATCTCCTCCGATTATTGATCATACTCTTGTTGGGTATTATTTGTTTCAGTGTATTCGACCTTTATCAGAAAGGATTCGGCTACAATTACTTCAGTGACATAAATCCTGTTGAGGCTGCAATTGAACGTACCAATCTGCCCACAATTCAGAAGATCTACTTATGGCTGATCAGTTCGATCGAAGCCTTTCTTGTATTATTGCTTTCAATTGAATTTATGAGAAAAAGGAAGTGGACATTATTGATTGTCCCCTTTGTTTTGGTAGCTATGGAATCAATGTTTTCAGGATCGCGGGTAATTCTCTTCTACTTCTTCTTGGGCATGATTTATTCATTGGTCCGTCTCTACAACATTGGCAGGGCGATTTTTGTAAAGATATTCTTGGCAGCCCCTTTGGTGATTTGCATTGGGTCGATCATCATTCTATCCTTCTCAGGAAGGATTGATAATAGTTTTGAAGAACTGAGATATCATCTCACCTATCGCTTTGACCTCACGGATTATGCCGCAACAATAATCCAGGGAAACAGTCCTGTTATGTTCAATCCACAAATCATAAAAGACGCTATATACTACTCGGTGCCCAAGATACTCTATGAGGATAAATATTATAGAGATACTAAGTATGTGCAGAGATTATTGTCTAATGCCGGTCTTGATCCCAACACCGATTACACTGACACCTTTTTCAGCATTGGCGCACAGATCGGAGGACTCATCGGATTTGTTGCCATACCAATGATTATGGTACTATTCCTTCATACTCTTGAATGGCTACTCTATGCCCTTTTCAGGAATTCAGCCAATATCATTGTAGTAGCGATGTACCCATTATATCTCATGGTGGAAACGGATCTGAACGGACTCATTGCGGCTTGGCGTATGATGCCAATCTATGCCTTGATAGGGTTGGCTGCATATAATTTGTTTATTAAACAGAAGCAGAAAAATACGGTTATCACGGACAAAGCCAAGGTCTTTAGTAATGAAGTAATGATGGAATAGAAGTGCGTCGTGATATTCTGCCTGATATGTGACCATAACTTTTCTTTAAGATTGTATCAAAGGCCAGAGTTAAGCATTGTTGAATGTTCCTCTTGTGGATTTATCGGTGCCGACTTGGATGAATGGGAATATCCCTAAAGGTATATGGTGGCGTGACCTTGTGCGTTACATGGATAGTATATTCGGTCTAAACGATGTCGGTATGATTTGTTGGCTTAAGATGAACTCAAATGGTTAGTTATAATAGGGTATTAGTATATCAGATTGGTACATTGGGCGATACGGTAATCACTGTCCCGGCGCTCAAGGCTGTACGCCGATATTTTGGTTCTCGGGCACATATCGTACTCATGCACGATAAACCTCAAGAAGGGATCAATAGTGCTCCGGTAGATGTGTTGGAGGGGCTTGGCTTAGTTGATGACTACATGTCATACGAGATACCCAAAAGACATTTTCTTAGCCTCTTCTCAACGATTGTTCTCGCAATTAAGATACGATCAGGGCAATTCCAAAAGGTAATCTATCTTGCTCCAAGCGAGCGTTCCAAGGCTAGGGTAAAGCGAGATGCCCTATTTTTTCACCTTTGCGGCATTCATAAGCTGATCGGCTTCCATACCTTCCCTGATGACTCGCTCTATCCGGTTGATGAGCAGGGCTTGCCGGCCTGTGTCCAGCATGAGGCGATGTTCCGTCTGGAGCGGATACGTCTTGATGGTATCGATGGTTCTCTTGAGAGTAATTTGAGTAAACCATTTCTCACATTACCTATGAGTGCTATTGGAGAGGCTAAAGAATGGTTGAATCATAATCAAATTGACCCGGGGGAACCCCTCGTGGCTCTCTGCCCAGGATGCAAGCAACCTGCAAACGCCTGGCCGACTGATCGTTTTATTGAAATAGGACAACGCCTCATCCAACAAGGAAAGTCCGAGGTCTTGATTGTGGGTGGGCCTGCAGAATATGAAGTTGGAGAACAGATGGTAAAGACCTGGGGCACAGGAATGAATGCAGCAGGGAAGTTTTCTGTGCTCATCTCTTCCGCCCTTCTTTCTCAATGCAAGTTTATTGTTGGTCTTGATACAGGGACTACTCATCTCGCTGCGGCACAGGGTGTACCCTGTGTGGCATTATATGGCTGCCGGGAAGAGCCGGGCCGCTTTTATCCACTTGGTGGAAGGCATATTGTATTGCGCAATCCCGTGCCTTGCGCTGGCTGCAGATTAATAGGAAGACCTTGTCAAGAAATTGGCCATCCTTGTATGACAGGCATTACTGTTGACAAGGTTTGGGAGGCTATCCAAAGGATGCAGGCCGATTTGAGCAATACTGTCAATTTATGAGAAGGCCATTTTTCGAAAGTGTATTTTTTGAGCCATGGGGAATGGGGGATGCTTTAATAGCTGCATCAATACTCAGAGAACAGCCAGAAAGAAGGGCAATAGCCTGTTCTACCCGATGGCATCCAATCCTCTTATCTTTATTTGGAGATCCAATTATACCTTATTTAATCCCGGTCGATCTTCAATACACTCAAAAGTCTAAGAAGCACCCATTTGATGGATTGTTGGTTAAAAAAAAGTTGTCTGTAAAAGCTGAAAAGGTACTAAGTATAAGGGGCGACTTACGAGATTATTTTGTTGCAAGACAATTGTTTCCACATTCTCAAGTTAGTATGTCCGGCTGGTTGCCGTTCTTTGCTGGTCATTCGTCATTACTTAATTTGCCCTACAAATCAAAATACTTACCAATAAAGAATAGATACCAGTCGTGGTGTAAAATGGCAGGTATTCCTTATTCTCAGGTTATAACCTCATATAAAAAAAACATGACCAACCCTCTAAATAAGAACTGTGTAGCAATCCACATAGGAGCATACTGGAAATCAAGACAATACCCATTTGTCATAGAGCTTAAAACGAAGTTGATTAAACTCGGTTATGAGGTTAGTATCCTATCAGGTCCATTTGATGCTCTTCCACGTGGGCTCAACGAAAAGGACGTATCGCGTATATCAGATATGGAGATTGTGAAAGAATTTAGAAAAGCAGAATTTGCTGTTACAAATGACTCAGGGCCGATGCATTTGGCTGCAATAATTGGGTGTAAAACAATTGCTATTGCAAGAATATCTGATATAAACCAATGGTTACCACCAGAAGGCAGAGCCGTTGTAAGCCCAAAGATGCCCTATGGATTCTGTCCTGATCCCGACTATGCATCGGATGTAGTTCTTGATGATTGGCCCATACCAGATAATGTAATTGAAGTGTTGATTGAGTGGAAAGTGAACTAATACCCAAACAATTTCTTGAAAGTCTCTATTATCACAGTAGTTTTAAATAATGTTGAATATATTGATGCCTGTATTCAGAGTGTTATCAACCAGGACTACGAGAACATTGAATACATTGTAATTGATGGGGGATCAACGGACGGCACGGTCGATCTCATTAAGAAATATGAAGATAAAATTAACGTATGGATCAGCGAACCAGATGAGGGAATGTATGATGCTATAAACAAAGGTATCGGTATGTCAAGCGGTGACATTATTGGAATCTTACATTCTGATGATCTATATATTGATGAACATGTTATAGGTAACGTTGTTCAAGCGTTTCGCAATAATATTGATTCGGTTTATGCTGACTTGGTATATGTAGAAAGAAACAACCTGAAAAATGTTGTCAGGTACTATGATTCTTCTGTCTTCCAGATTTCAAAATTTGCCTATGGCTGGATGCCGGCTCATCCGGCATGTTTTATAAAAAAAAATGTTTATGAAAAATATGGTTTGTATAAGACTGACTATATCATTGCCGCTGATTACGAATTGCTTGTACGATTCTATGCAAAGCACAGGGTAAGCTATAGTTATTTGCCAAAAGTTATTGTTAAAATGCGGAGTGGTGGTTTAAGTACCAGGAATTTCAAAAGCAATGTTATTCTAAATAGTGAGATTGTGCGTGCCTGCAGAGAGAATGGCATAGAAACAAATATATTCAAAGTTTACTTGAAATATTTTGTAAAATTATCTCAATTGCGCAAAAGACCTCACCAAATTTAACCCCATGTCTCATATAGCCGACTTAAACAAACCACTTGTTCTTATTACAGGCGCCACTGGAGCCATTGGTCCGCGTGTTGTTCACGCTCTGCATCAAGCAAGTTATCAGATTCGCGCCTTTTCGGTTGACGCTCCCACGGCGTCCATGTTCCCTGAGCAGGTAGAGGTTGTTATCGGCGATATCACGGATAAGGTGGCTGTCCAATCTGCGATGCAAGATGTGGATGCAGTCGTTCATCTGGCGGCTCTCCTGCACATTGTCAATCCCCCGCCTGAGATGCGGGAAAAATACGAGCGCGTCAATATTGGCGGTACATCGACGGTAGTTGAGGTTGCAATTAAGGCGGGTGTGAAGCGCGTTGTCTTGTTCAGTACGATTGCGGTGTACGGGCCTTCAGATGGTTGCGTGCTCAATGAGATATCGCCAACTCATCCTGATACTTTTTATGCTCAGACCAAACGTGCTGCCGAACATATTGTCTTGAATGCGAAGGGTGCCGACGGGCAGTCTTTGGGCACCGTATTACGTTTGGGTGCGGTTTATGGTTCCCGCATCAAGGGAAACTACGAACGGCTGACACATGCCCTGGCACGCAATCGCTTTATCCCCATCGGAAATGGTCTCAATCGACGGACACTGGTTTATGATAAGGACGTTGGTAGTGCGGTGGTTTTGGCTGTTTCTCATCCCGCTGCGCTCAGGTCGGATATTCAACATAACTGATGGTGGGTTTCATACCTTGAATGAAATTATTGAATCCATTTGCGCTGCCCTCGGTCGTAAGCCGCCGCGGTTGTCACTGCCCGTGGGTCTAACGCGGACATTGGTTAGTATAGTTGCAAATGGAAGCCGGTCCATTGGTTTAAGGCCACCAGTTACACGGGAGATGATTGATAAATATACCGAGGATATTGCCGTTGACGGCAGCCTCATTCAGAAAGAACTCGGTTTTGTGCCTCAATATGATCTCAAGGCCGGTTGGGAAGAGACGATCCGAGAGATGTTGCTATGAAAAGAATGTTTGATTTATTTTTTTCTCTTTGTTTGTTTCCGGTCCTGGTGTTTCCCATACTGGTTATTGCTGCGCTGGTCAAAGTTACTTCCAAAGGGCCTGTGTTGTACTGGTCCGATCGTATCGGTGTGAACAATACGATTTTCAAAATGCCCAAGTTCAGAACCATGAGTTTGGATACCCCCCCTGTTGCAACCCATCTCTTGGAAAATCCTGAAAAATACCTCACCTCCATCGGTCCTTTTCTGCGCAAGCTGAGCCTGGATGAACTCCCGCAGCTCTGGAGCGTCCTCAAGGGTGACATGAGTTTTGTCGGGCCGCGGCCTGCACTTTTCAACCAGTATGATCTTATTGAATTGCGAACTCTGAAGGGTGTTCATAAGCTTATCCCTGGGATTACAGGATGTGCCCAGATTAAAGGAAGGGATGATATTCCAATCCCCATTAAGGTAGAGTACGATGAATATTATCTTAAGAACAAATCCCTTATGCTTGATCTTAAGATTCTGTTCATAACGGTCTTTAAGGTGTTAAGGAGTGAAGGGGTAGATCATTAAGACCCACAATATGCCATTAGGATGCACATGTTCTATCCTTAAGCCATAGTCTCCCCTCTTTGTGAATCAGCCGCCACCAAGGAAGAGATGCATGAGATAACCCCGCAGCAACCTGTTGAAAATCATCTGATAAAAGCCTCGACCTTAACTTGCGATATTGCATAAGAAGGAGCAAGCAAAACTCATAGTGGAAACAAGGGTGAAGTATGATAGAATGCACTCGTTGCAATGTGATGCGTTACCATGCACAAATGAGCATATTGAAAAATTGCTAGGTTGGATCATAATGCCATTGTTTTTGAGAAAAAACTTATGGGTAATTCTCATTGCAGATATAGTTCTCCTTGTCTTTTGCTATATCTGCGCCTATTGCCTCCGATTTGAAGGAAGTATCCCACCAGACTATCAATATCAGATTTTAACTACGCTCCTGCCGCTGCTGTCCTTGAAGATCTGCTCTTTTTTTGCTTTTGATCTTTATAGAGGAATGTGGAGGTATGCAGGTATTCGTGACCTGATAAATGTTATAAAAGCTTCACTTTCAGGGGCCTTGCTATTTATTATTTATCTGGCGATGTTTCACCATTTCGAAGCTGTTTCCCGAGGGGTCATAATAATTGATTTTCTCTTGACAATCATAAGCATCGGTGGATTGCGTCTGATGATTCGTCTTTACTACCAGAGAGATAGCGCATTTGTCGATGATCTAGTGTTTTGGAGAAAATCAATGAGAAACAGAAAGAAAATCCTGATTGTAGGTACAGGCCAACGAGCGGAAAAGCTGATGAGAGAAATTCATGAGAACAGCAAGATCAATTTCCAGGTGATCGGATTCGTTGATGTGGCTAATGCGCATAAGGGAATGAAAATTCATGGTGTTCCCATTCTCGGGGCCGTTATGGATCTCCCTCGCCTGATTTCTTATTATGGAATTGAAAATATTCTCATCGCAGATTCTGATCTGAAGGCAAAAGATATCGCTACTATTGTGGAGATGTGCGGAGATTGCGGAGTGCAGTTCAAGGTTATCCCTTCCCTCTCGGAGAGGATGAGCAAAGGGAAAACCGACACCCTCCGGGATATTAAACTCGAAGACCTCATGGAAAGGGAGCCTATTCAGCTTGATATGGAGATCATGAGGGCTGAGATTGAGGGAAAAACAGTCTTCGTTACGGGTGCGGGTGGCTCTATAGGATCTGAGCTTTCCAGGCAGATAATCAGATACAATCCCCGGAGACTTGTCCTCATTGATAATGCCGAAACACCACTTTATCAGATTGATATGGAACTGAAATCTCTGAACACACCTGATTCCAACACAGAAATTATTCCCTGTATCGGTGATGTGCGGAGCAGAAAGAGTCTTGAAAGAATATTCCGTAAGTACAAACCGGAGTATGTATATCATGCAGCAGCGTACAAGCATGTACCCATGATGGAGCTATCACCTATTGATGCCATTAATAATAATATTATAGGGACATTCAAGCTCGCTACCCTGTCCTGTAAATATCATGTGAATAAATTTGTCATGATTTCAACTGACAAGGCTGTTCGCCCTACCTCTATCATGGGTGCCACCAAGAGGGTTGCAGAGCTTGTGGTGCAGTCGATCAACGGAAACAGCACCAAATTCGTTGTGGTACGGTTCGGCAATGTCCTGGGAAGCAATGGGAGCGTTGTCCCTCTGTTTCAAAAGCAGATAGCGTCCGGTGGTCCGGTGACGGTTACTCATCCTGAGGTCACCCGCTATTTCATGACAATCCCTGAGGCAGTCATGCTGGTCCTCCAGGCAGGTGCCATTGGGAAAGGTGGGGAGTTGTTCTTGTTGGATATGGGCAGGCCAGTGAAGATTGATGATTTGGCAAGGAACATGATTCGCCTTTCAGGACTTGTGCCGGATAGAGATATCAAGGTGGAATATATCGGACTCAGGCCCGGAGAGAAGCTCTACGAAGAACTTCTCATTGATGGAGAAGGCATCATCGATACTTCCTATGAAAAGATCAAGGTGTGCAATACCTGCAGCAGGATTGATGAGAGGGATCTCTTCGGGGGGATCGAGCATTTCAGTCTGCTCGTGAAGAACTCAGGTGATTCAAAGACCGCACTGAAAATCCTTGAAAGACTCATACCGGACTTCAAGAGAGAAAATATTCCAAATTCAAGGACATCTTCAAACAAACCATATTCTCCTGAAGATAAAGATACGACCTCATTCAGAGAAATCTAAGCTGGTCTTTCAGGTAGTAAATTCCCCGGACGTGCATAGAACCTATGCAGAATATACCACCTAGCATATGTTATCGAGATTATTGCATTCAGCATCTCCCAAACCCTTGACGAATAAGGTTAGAGGATGATACATGCTTGATCTTGATGATTGCTCTTTGATGAAGATGGCATTGGAAGAGGCACGAAAGGCTGACGAGATCGGAGAAGTGCCGGTCGGCGCAGTGCTTGTGGTCAATGATCATTTGGTCAGAGGCCACAATAGGATGATCATAGATAATGATCCTACGTCGCATGCCGAGATAGTGGTTATCCGTGAAGCTGCACGGCTGGTTAATAATTACAGGCTCGCGCATTCGAGGCTCTATGTCACTGTTGAGCCGTGCATTATGTGTGTGGGCGCGATTATCCTGGCACGCATTGAATGCCTCTTTTATGGTGCGAGAGATAGACGGTATGGAGCCGTGGAATCCATGATCGAAGGATTCAGGCTTGGTGTAAACCACAAACCTGTTATTCATGCCGGTCTAATGGAGGATCAGGCGGGCTCTTTGATGAAGGCCTTTTTCAAGGCAAAAAGGTAAGGAGAGGTACCGAAGTGGTCATAACGGGGCCGACTCGAAATCGGCTGTCCTTTTTCAAGGACCGGGGGTTCGAATCCCTCCCTCTCCGCCAACACGAATACGTCACGCATGAGGAGAGATGCCCGAGAGGCCGAAGGGGCACGATTGGAAATCGTGTGTGCCGCTAATAACGGTACCGAGGGTTCGAATCCCTCTCTCTCCGCCATATGAACAAGGCCTTGCAGGAGGCCGGGTCTCATACAATACAGCACTGCGAACCCCGTCAGGCCCGGAAGGGAGCAGCGGTAAGCAAGATGCTGTGTGTGTATGGTAAGGCCCGGTCTCTTGCAAGGCCTTAGTGTTCTTCGTAAATGCTTCATTAGTCCACTTGAATAATCTTGGTTTCAATACTAGGATAATTTTATGTATCAGGTTATTGCCCGTAAGTTCAGACCCCAGAGGTTCGAAGATGTTGTGGGGCAGGAGCATGTGACGAGAGTGCTCTGTAATGCCATAGAGCTAAACAGGCTTCCCCATGCATTTATCTTTTCCGGTCCTCGAGGGGTGGGTAAGACTTCTGTAGCCCGGATTCTTGCCAAGGCGATTAATTGCGAGAAGGGCCTATCCTGCAATCCATGTAATACATGCCCCTTATGTATGGATATTACTGCATCGCGTGCAGTCGATGTGTTTGAGATAGATGCAGCCACCCATACCCAGGTGGAAAAGATTCGCGACCTCATTGAAAATTCCAGGTACACACCCACGGTTGCACGATATAAGACCTTTATCATCGATGAAGTACATATGCTTTCCCGGAGCGCCTTTAATGCCCTTCTGAAGACATTAGAGGAGCCACCCCCGCATGTGATATTTATTCTCGCCACAACTGAGCTTGCAAAAGTCCCTGTTACCGTGCTCTCCCGCTGCCAGCGTTACGACTTCAGGCGAATCCCGGTGGATGATATTGTGCGTCGTCTCGCGACAGTAGCCCAAAAGGAGCAGATTGCCATCACTGATGATGCCCTGGTCGTAATAGCGCTCCAGGCCGATGGCAGTATGAGGGATGCACAGGGCATGCTTGAACATATTTCTGCCACAGGCAAGGACCTTATTGAAGTTGATGCCGTAGAAGATGCGTTAGGGCTTGTCGGTAGATCGACCATGCGCGATTTGGTCTCGGCAATTGTGAAAAAGGATGCGCCTAGCACCCTCGATGTAGTGGAAAGGGTTTACCGATACGGGCAGGATTTAAATCTGCTCTATCGGTCGCTCCTCGAACAGTTCAGGAATATGATGGTTCTCAAGGCCGGTTATATGAATGTAATGTTGCCGGAAGAAGAGATGACCTTCCTGAAAGATCTTATGTCTGAAATATCCTTAGAAGAGATCCATAGGTATTTGAGCGTCCTCATTCGTTCTGAAGAGGACATGAAGTTTTCCAGCGTTACCAGGATAACCCTTGAGACGATCCTTCTCCGAATCATATCAGCCCCACGTATATTAGATCTGCAGAACCTCATACAAGCAGTTTCCTCCAGGGCGGGTGTATTACCGTCAGGTCATACTCAGCAGATTTCATCTGTAGAAATATACAAAAGGCCTCCTTCTTCGCTGCCGCTTTCATGGGAAGGCTTCCTTTCATATCTAAAGGATCATGACCAGCCTCTCTATGCTATTGTATCGAGCGTTGCGGTTGAGCAAGATAATGGCGATCAGGTTGTACTGTCTTGTGCGAACCAATTTCTCTCAGAGCAACTCAAAAAAGCACTTCCGGATTTAACAGCCAGGGCCAAGGCCTTTCTTCAGAAGGATATCGTGTTGATTGTTGAAGGAAGAGATACGAACACGATCGAGAATAAGAAACTAAAACCCTCTGAGATAAGGACTCAGGCGCTCAAATCACCGCTGGTAAAAGATATCATGGCTGAATTTAATGGCGTTGTAAAGAATGTCAAACCTAAAGAATAATACAATTACTGCAATTGATGGCGTGCGCGTCGGTCATTGCTCTGATCTTGTGGGAGGCACCGGAGTTACGGTAATCCTGTTTGATAAGCCGGCGCTCGGTGCTGTTGATATTACAGGAATGGCGACATCCACCAGACAAATCGATTCCCTCGATATGTTACATCCCGGCAATGCACTTCACGGTCTCTGCCTGGCCGGAGGTTCTGCCTTTGGCCTCGACGCCGCATCTGGTGTCGTGAGCTATCTTAGTGAGCAAGGCATAGGGCTTGATCTTGTTGTAGCAAAAGTTCCCGTTGTTCCAACGGCTGTCATATTCGATCTGTCCTTTATGGATGCTCATGCCAAGCCGACACCTTCCATGGCATATGAGGCATGCCGGGCAGCGTCATCCTCTCCGGTTGAACAGGGATGCATCGGTGCAGGCACAGGGGCAACCTGTGGCAAGCTCAGGGGCGTGGTTCATGGTACAAAGGCCGGGCTCGGCTCCAGCATGGTCCAAGGCACTGATGGAGTCCTCATGGGCGCCTTGGTCGTTGCAAACCCTTTCGGGGATATAATTGATGAGCAGGGCAGGATCATTGCAGGCTCGCGTGATGATCACGGATTTCTCAACATGCAGGAGGCCATTACGCAAGGTGAGGTTAGAGAGCGTTTCGGTGCACCCGGCAACACAACGCTCTGTGTCCTTGTGACAGATGCCAATATGGACAAAATCATGGCAATGCAGGTGGCACGCATGGCAGGCCAGGGTCTTGCCAGACATATCTCTCCCTTCAACACCCCCTTTGATGGTGATATGGTCTTCTGTCTTTCCGTGGGTGACAAACAGGCGCATCCTCTCCATCTCGGCGTCATAGCTGCCCAGAGCGCGAGCAAGGCCTTGTTGAATGCCGTACGGCATGCCCGGGGCATGGGCGGGGTTCCTGCCTCAAATGATATCATGAGCTGATATTCATTGATTCTAGAGCCTCCGAAGAGTTTCCGGTCCCGCGAGGAGAAACCGTGGTCATGTGCGGGTTCATGGGGGTGCAAAACCGTTGACAAAGCCAGGGCAGTTGGGTAGAAGTGTTGCCGTGGCGGAGTAGCTCAGGTGGTCAGAGCATGCGGCTCATATCCGCAGTGTCGGGGGTTCAAATCCCTCCTCCGCTACCATTATCTATTGATATTATTGTTAATTTTGCCACAAAGACAGCAAAAACTTGGTAGCGGATTGGTAGCGCCGAACATTGGTCATTCAGCCTTGCGAATGAGCGGTATTACCTCGCCCATCTTACGCTTCCTGATCTCAGTCACAACCTCGAAAGCATCATTGTTTTCCACCTGACAGTACCGTTCAAATGCCTTGTTTGTCAGGCCGGATGCATTCAAGGCTCTTTCCGATCCGAGCATCTTTGCCGTCTCTGTAGCAGTGGTGTGCTTGGTGCCGGGGTAAAGCGGAACTCCTTCAAGTCCGATCTCCTTGCAAGCCTTCTTCCACCAGAGATAAAGCATATTTTCCCCGAATACGATATTTTCCTTGGTGGTCCCCCTAACCTTTCCGTGATGCCGGAAGAATGGCATATCGGGCATGGCGGGGAAAGTTCGCTGAAGCTCTCGCCATTGGTCAAGGTGGTCCTGGTGCAGTCTGATGGTCTTGAAGTTGTTCTTCTTCTTTGTGGGGTTGTGAATCACCAGCCATCCGCTATCATCCAGACTATTTTCCTTCACCCGTCTGAGGTCATCGGGCCTCAGTGCCGTATAGGTTGCAAGGAGGTCACACCCAAAACATATCTTGGGATTGATGTGGTGCGATATTTCCTTGAGCTTCGATAATACCTGCCCCTGCATTTCCCAATCAATAATCTTGCGGTACTTCAATTCATATTCGACCTTGGGGAATGTCGGGAATTCGGCCAAGGTTATGATACCACCACGGGAAAGGCACCACTTCCAGAAGTCATGAAGTTGGGCGCAATGGTTCGCCCTCGTCTTCTCACTCTTGCATGGCAGAAGGTAGATGTAGTCGTCTATCATCCCACCAGTGATATCCCTGATGTTCGTGTGACCGAAGTACCTCTCTGCGGTGTTGATGTAGTAGGAAATCTTTGTAAGGCTCTTCTTCCCCTGTTGTTTCTTGCGCTCAAGATATTTCGGTGCAAGGGCTGTAAAGGAGTTGGGCCGAAGACTACGGTAATCATTGGGATCAAAACCGCCCTTTCGGACACCCTTCTCATAGCGCAGGTAATTCAGGCGTTGCGTGGCAGCATCGTAAGACTGATATCTCTGGTAGATGCCTCCAGGAAACTTCACAGCAAAGCTGTGCGCCCTAACATCTGGATGATCTGGGCAGAAGCATCCTTTACGCCCTCCATCATGCTTCAATGCCTTTCCGCAAATATAACACTTCTCCCGTGTGTATATCCCACCATCCATACAAACCTCCTCACGTGTATTGGCGGGAAGGGTACACTTTACCTGCGGATACATCAACGCTGGTATAGCATCGATGTACCTAAACGCAGGTATAGTGCTGGTCTGTATGGCTGTTTCCATTTTTCTCCTAGAGGGAAGTAAAGCCTTATGGGACCATCACAAGGATAGTCCCGATCACAGTAAATGGAGTTTCTATGAAGCTGTTACGGCCTGATGGCCTACAGAATGACTTGAAGCCAGACTACTGACACATTCCATCTGCTGATAAACTTCCTGTTGTGGCGTGAAGCTATTCCTCAACACGGAGGTCTTATCCGCATAATCGTAGATGATCGGTGTTTCTTTTCCTGCACCCATCCCAGTATCTATCATCTGCTTAGCCCAAGATGATTGACGAATGGGTGTTAACAGGAATATTTTGTTAAACCCTCTTACGCTGAAGTTTTGAGGTATTGTACTTCCATTGATAACCAGTACGAGGAATTCCCCGTCCTCAAATTCCTTCAATGTTCTCTTCATATCTTCATAAGGGGTAGAGATTGCAATCAATCTAGCGCTAATCCCCCATCGTCGGATTTCGTCGAATAAGAAACAGCAACTATTTTCATCTTCATGAACAAACACAATTCCATCGTTCACACTGGGCAAAATGTCTTCGACGACCTTTGTTAGCCACGGCTTACTTGATAATTTTTTAAGCAGCTTGAGATATTCCTTTATCTCTGCCGGTCTGTCGCAGGAATCTTTATGTGAAAGCAACTGCCACTCAAGCAGCCTAGGTTCATGCTTCGCCTTTGCAGCAGTTTTGTCTTTGCTTGCAAAATATTTATCCATCGATCTTCCTTTCATAATTGAGTTTAGGTTGTGTTGATCATTATGCCTGCACCCCCCTTGCTGACTGTTGAAAGAGCAGGACTTCGGGCCGCACCAAGACGGCCCGGAGCTACCTGATCTATGCCAGCAGTGGGAGGAGGGATAGCCTTTCTGTATACGAGCAGTCATGATCGACGCAGATCAGGGCTAGAGCCATACCAACATTCTACCAACGATTTACCAACTTTTCCCAACCCTGCTGCCCTATAGATCTCGTGATACAACGGGCCGCAACCAAACGGCCCGGCAGTGAATAATGTATTGCAGCAGTGGAGAACGGTGATGCCAGTTACAGATTCCGTGAGTAGCCATTTTTGGCTAGCTAGGTATATTCTATGTATATTCTTTTGTTGTTTAAAGATTATAACTAGGTAGTCATCCTTGGCTACCACTATGGCCATCTATGGCCACCCAACTTTTATAGTCATTGCTCATCATATACAACGACCAGCGACCATTTTCACGTAACTGGCTACCTTCTCGTACCTTCTTGATGAATCCCTTCTCTTCCAGTTCATCCATTCCCCTGCTGTAGGATCTGTCACTAATTCCGAGGACGATGTTAGCCTTGGCCATGGGAAGCGCATAGGGGCCATCCTTGTAAATTCTATTACCATCTTCATAATAAAACTCTCTCTCTTTTAGAAAATGGATAAGCAGCTTCACGGCAGTAAAGGTCAGTGATATGAACGCAACTGAGTAGAGTAATTCGGCTTCTAAAACGGCATATCGATTAGTCATCCACTTCGGATCTATGTTGCTTGATTCTGCACCAATTGCCTCCCCCCCTGCTGCCCCGAGGGTCTCCATTGACACAGGTGGAACTGTCTCCACTGCTGTAGTAGAGATACAAGACTCCTCTGGTGCTTTGCCGTAAACCTGCTTGATGGCAGATGATATTTGCTCATCAGTGCAGGGTCTCAGGGTTTCCCCTTTCCATTTGGGATAGAAAGATCTCCCCATGCTCTGTACCATGTACTGCTTTGCCTCATCTTCGGAGCACCCATTTTCCTTAAGCTGGCATGTGCATAATCTGAAGTGCTGGATCTTTCTGGGCTTGTGTCTTCATTCTTCATTATTTCCCCTCCATTTGATGTAACAGTTCATCAAGTTTCGCTTCGATCTCTTCTGGCATTGGTCGTGTTGCCTCCGCTCATGAGGTAGTCATCTACAATCGTGAGAGCGATTCTTCTTCTGGCAGCATCATTGCTCTTCCTTGCTACGACTATCTCAAGCCTGTTCTTTGACTCATGAACCCGTGATAAAAACTCTTCGATTCTCACTCATGTCCCCCTTGGCTTGTAGGTAACATTTTAAATATATGTTACCGTTAAGAATAAAAAAAATCACTCTCCCTTTTTTCTCGTTAAGTTAATGAAGTTCTTCATTGTCCTTATCGCATAGCTGATCACCTCCTTATCAAGATCTCCCAATGAGATCTTCTTCATCCTTTCTTGGCTTACATCAATCATGAACTCCACATATTCCTTGGTAAGGCGTTGGGGATCTCTCAATAGATTTCCCAAAGAGCAGCTTATCAAGAGCAAGTATAAGCTCTTCTCTTTGCTGTCTCGTTGTTCCGAGTCATCTGATCTATTGCCCAGATCATGAGCATTCCCCTGACCTTCATTCCTATGCCGTTGAAGTCCTGTATGATGAAGTTATCAACTAAGCGTTTAACAAGGGCTGGGCCAACAACTTCTTCGTAATTATCTTCATTAACATTCGGATCACGATTCCTTGATTCCTCCACAATGAACTTTACCAAGTCCATCCTGAAATCATCTATCCTCTTCATGAAGTTCTGATCTACTCGCCATTTCCGAATCACCTTGTAAGAATTCTCTGTGATCTCAGCAATTGTCATCAGATCCAGATCAGTGACCATCAGAAGGTTCGCCCTTTGCTTCTTGAACGGGTAACCAATAGGATCTCCCCTCGTAACCCCTTTACGCTCCGGTTCTACAAACGTATCCGAGTTGATGGTGAAGAACTCTTTAAGCAATGGGCCAATCAGATAGCCAGGTTCTACATCTGGTTTTAATTGTTTCATCTTTAGTCACCTCATAAGTAACATATATCATATTGCTACCCAGATGATATGCAAGACATGTGCCAAGTGATCTAGCCTAGTAATATTGGTAGGTTATAAAATGAAAGATGAAGAATCTGGAAAAAAACGTACATGTATGATTACGAAATCATACACCTCATATCATTATGTGCAGAAAGAATAACTACCTCTACCTCAAGATATTTACATTTGGGGCTTGGATGTTAGAACAAAATAAAGAGCAGGGGCCTTAGCCCCCATTCTTTTCAAGCTGAACTGATCTGCCTGTGCTTAAATAAAAACTCAGTTGATGCCCTTCAGGATGTGATCAATCAAGGTGACAAGGTTCGTGTATCTCTCTGTCCCCTCACAGCACTGCATCTCCATGTCATCCTTATGGTCTTGAAGAAGATCCAATAAGACTTCAACCTGCTTGCCCATAAATGTAATACCGTTTCCCATAGCATTTCTCCTTGTGTGTTTTAATCCAGCAGGGTTGCTGCTGGGTTGTGTACTACTGATCCGCTATTGGTAATACCCAAGACAGACCCGAACGGTCTTGTGACCACTTAGGGCCATGGTGTCACCCAAGGATTTGCCTTGTCTTCCTGCTTCAGTGACAAAGCCACTTCTCAGGGAATGCGCTGCAAACATAGAGGCATCAAGCCCTGCCAGTTCAGCAGCGCCTCTTGACAATCCGTGTAACTGTCATATCAGTAAGGCTCGTTCCTATCTTGTGGCCTTTTGTGATACTCCTGAATATGTAGCCCTCAGAGATGCCACTTGCCTTGAGCCATGCTTCAAGGGCGAACCCTGCACGGCCAAGAACTAGGCAAGTCAACTATCCCTGGCCTTCTTGGTCAGATCTTCGAATATGGCAAGATGATATACGTAAGCCGCCATCAATGCTGGTGAGATGTTCAAGCCTTGCCATGTGCTACTTCGGATCGTCTTCTACCACCAGAGCCGAAGGCAAATAAGATGAAGAGCTTTATCCCGAATGTCTATCAAGGATCTGGTCTGCATGGGAACAATGGCTTCCAGGAGATCACGTGTAAGAGCCTTTACCTTGCGGGGCATCTGTCCTCTCTTCACTGCTGCCTTACGAGCTTTTGACAGCAGGGTGGATATTTCCTTCTCCCTGCAAGGATTGTGTACCTTCATGGCTTCATGAGCTGCGGAAAGAGCAAGCGATACGCCTACAGATAGTATTAAGGCTGTGCGTTCCAGTCTTCGCTTTGATGCCGATAGATACAAGGTGCCCGTCAAGGGCATCACTCATGCCATACAGATGGTCTGTGATGAAGCGTACGAGAAGGCCAAGAGGTACAGGGTATTCCATATCGAACCCTGCTGCAATCTTTGACCACGCTTTAAAGTATTCAATGTCAGACCTGTAAGCCTTGCGGGTGTTATCTGCGGTACCTTCGTCCAGGATGGTCTTCACCCTTGATGCAACTTCAATGGAGATTGTTGTTCTCTGCATGGTGCTCAATCAGCATGTTTTCAGTCATGTTGTACCCTCTCTTTTTACGTTCGATAATGTGATCGTTAACGATCACAATAATCTAATTTACGAAGATATAGCAGTAACGTAATGACATGATATGTCAATGCGAAGATCTTGACTAACAGATGGATCATCATTATATTGAGAGGTATGGAAAGGAGACTGAAGATAGATCTATTGCCTAAGTCATGAACGGGGATGCTAGGGGAGATTTTGAGAGGCTCTGTAGATAACCATGCATGGTGAGGATGATAAGCATGGCATGAACGAGATCGTATGAAGTACCAAGCTGGACAGAACTTCTTAAGAGATTGAAGAACTTGACTGTAGACGTATATCAGAAGCTTGATGATATGATCGATGATGCTTTGCTGAGATTATCTTAAGAAGCACGAACCTCATGCAAAGAAGTGATCATGTATGTAGCTTGATAGAGCGATGATAATGAGTTGAGATGATGTCCTTGGTGAGGGTAGGGAGTGCAGCGAAGGCTTACCATCGAGCTATTAACGAGCTGGAATATGTGTTGTAAGGACTGTGATGTTCCTTCGGAGTGAACTTGATGAACTTCTTACCAGCAGGGGAGGAGCATCCCGGACAACCAGGGAGAAAAGGACGATTCTCTGACACTATGGCCTATTAGATCAGTACCCCCCCCCATGACCGTCGCAGAAAGGGGGGTAATGCATGAGTCTCCTATTATGTATCCCTATGCACACGCTCGCCTGTCTGAGATCAATCCAAAAAAAATTTCAATCCCTATCGCATTTAAAACCCTGTCAGTGCTGTAATGATACCGTAGCTCTAGTTTTCAAAGCTATGAATGGGCTTCCGAAATAGGGACGGTTAACACCCGTGATGAGTCGCAGCGGTTTTCGGAAGGGCTTCTATCTCTCGATGGACAACGGGCATAGCTCAGCCACACCTACAGTTATTGCCGCTTCGCTGCCAGCGCAGTTGTAATAACAGATCTTGTTCATGCCCGATATCTGCTCTCCGGTTTTAAAGCAAAGAATGCCCGTGGGCCTATCGTTGGAATCCAACCGATTAAGGCTCGCAGGTGAGCTAAGGACAGTAAACATTATGAGTGCTACCAAAACCATTCTGATGATTTTCATTTGTCCTCCTCTATTGACCTATATGCAAGATGTTCATGAATTAAATTGAATCCTTGTGCTTGATTGTCACAGTGAGCATACGAACTTCTATATTCATATCCATTTCTAATAACTTGTTTCCTATGATTTTTTGCTCTTTCTGTCCTGTTGAAGTCACACGTTTAAAAGCATTTGTAAACCAATCTGAATCTGAATCATCCTCCAATTCAGGTGCAACATTCTTAACAAACCTCATCATCTTAGCTAAGTTTTCAAGTCTAACATGAGCATCATCTGGAAGACCGATGGCAAGTGATGCTCTTGAAACATTATCCCTATTCCCTGTTATTTCCAACCTCGCATGATCACCTGGTGCATTTCCACCGTAACAAGGCAGACCACGAACATCATCCAATTTAACCATGGGGAAATCCTGGCCGATATATCTCATTATCTGATCATATGAAATTCCAATGGGTAATAATTTTTTTGTTTGAGCATTGGCATTTGAAGATGTCAATGCTGTGAGCAAAAAGCAAGTTATTCCAAATATCAAAATGACTCTATTCCGCACGACAGACTCTCCTTACATAACTTATTTGTGTTTACATTTAACACATTGTGCCAGTTAATAGCACTCAAAAAACATATGCTGCTCTGAGCAGGTAGATGATGGATAATGCCGCACCTTACGTAATCTGTTGAGCATCATTTCAACTGACTGACGCCCACTGATTTATCAACTCCATCAACCTTCATTTTAAATCCACCGCCATACCGGAAGATTATTACTCCCGGCATGAAAGCGTAATGGTAGCAGTAGTAATATTCGCTCTGCTGCCATATCTGCCCATTGGTCAGCTTCACGATAGTCTCTCCTTCCCATCCTTTGAAATCACCGTCTATTTTGCATTCGATTACTTCCGAAGAAGGTTCTTTTTGTGATTCAGATTTTGCTGATTCCAAAGACCTAGCCTGCTGAAGAAAGCCGAAGAGTTGTAGCGTTTGATCGGGACTTAATCTACGGTTCTGAGATATATTTACAATATCCTGAGAAGTGACTCCGTAAGCCCCTTCACTCTTAATCATAACAAAGAGATCGTTCATTGCAGCTTTTAATCTCTGTTTATTCAGAGTCGCAGAAAGATCATCCATTGATTTGGTGAAAGAATCAGTCTCCTCTCTTAATCTGCCGATTGGCTTCTTCACTTCCCACAAGCCTTCCCATAGCCCACCTCCGGCATGAATGACTCGATGACCAGAACCATACGGTGGCTGATGCCAATATGAGCAGTACAATGATTTGTGCCTTCTTCACGACTTACATGCCCCCTCATAAGGAAGATGGACTTAACCATTAGAGATGTTGTTTGCCTAATTATATAAGATTATGATCTATTTAATGGATTATGGCAACAATAACACATACCATTATTTTCACTTGCCAGTATACCTCTCCGAATGCCCCTTATGCTCGTTGAAGTTCTGGATATACCTGTCCACCAAAGGCTTGTTCCCTTTCATGATCAAGAGGTTCTCTGCATTGTTCTCCTCTGCTGCCTTGGTGAAGTTGAATGACCCCGTGATCAAGGTGACCCGGTCTATCACCATGATCTTGTTATGAGCTATCGCATGGGCTGAGTCGATATAAGTTGGTATCCCAGCATGAGCGACAAAGTCAGCAGATGAATACTTCTGAGAGCGTTGCCCTTTATCCAAGATCACCTCTATCTTGATTCCTCTCTTCCAGGCATCGACAAGGGCCTTGGCTATGGGCTTGCTTGTGAAGGAATATGCCTGAACAAGGATCTCTGATCTTGCCCCGTTGATCTCTTGCACAATGGCTTCTGTAGCACCACCACGAGGGGAGAAGTAGGCATCTATAGTGCCGATTGCCTTGAACTGCTCAGCATGGGCCGATATAGGTAGGATCGAAATAATCAGACAGCAGGTGAGGAGAATGAGTCTGGGTGCAATGTATTTCATGATGTGCCTCTCTTAAGATGTATGTGTCTATGGGATATACGATTTTACCACGGGAAGGAATAGGCTGTTTCAGGCCTTCGCCTCTGTTTCTGTCTGTAGTAACATATAATATTCCAAGCATGTCCATGAACTGGCTTCCCTGCTGATGATGTAGCAATCCACATATCACAATATTGCCTTGCCCAAACATGCGTATAACTAGTTTTCATACCGTCAAGCGGTGATGAACAGGATGGAATAAATAATACTGAGTTTATTCGTAATATTAGAGATAATCCCAGTATCAATCCACCGATGTCTTCCTTATGGCTCATGCTCTTGAGCGTAGATTGAAATATGGTGCCGATGTGCGCTTAATGTGAACACCATTATTTTGAATCATCCAATCTTGCGGAGTAGCGCAACGGTAGCACCCTACCTGCAAAGCATGGCTGTGACTTATTGGTCGAGGGTTCAAATCCCTCCTCCGCTACCATTAACTTATTGATATTATTAATGGTTAGTATTTGTTTTGGCTCCCCGTGTCTTCCCCGTAATCGGTATTACATTCCGTTCAAGCAGTTCACGCTTCTTCGCAATACTTGCCCTTGCATAAGCCTCCGTTGAAGAGTAGCTAGCCCAATCTCCGGCCACCTGGAGATCACTCCTTGACATCCCTTCCTCGTTGTACATTTGTGAAGCCCTGCTGGTCTTGGTGCCACGATATACATCTATGTTTTCACCAGCCTTCTCACAGGCCTCTTTCCATATCTTTCTATATTGCCTCTCTGTGTACCGTTTACCCTCAAGCCTTGATTCGGCGCATGTGAAGAAGTAAGGCCCGAATGATTTTGGCATGGAGTCCATATATGGCTTGAACTCAGAGTGACAGGGTATCACATGGATATCACCTGTCTTGGTTCGATCAACCACCTTGCTATCACTTACCCCTCTGCGTATGATGAATGCGTCTTGAGCTTGGTCATAGTCAATCTTCTGTAATGCCATGGCTTCACCCGGTCGTCTGAGGTGCAGATATAACCACATGAAGAAGGGTTTGTGCTCTGTGGGGATCTCCTTTATCACGGCGTAGTATCTATCACTTGGCAGCCATTCGATAGGCTTTTGTCTGATATCGTATAGACTCTTTTCAGGGAAAGGCGGAACAGCAAGAATACGCTCAGACTTCCATGCATACCTGAGGCAGCATCGAAGCGTATCGACTACGTTCTTTTTGTTATTCCCTGATCCTGGCACCCAGTTGAGAAGCTTAACGAGGGTATCATATCGAATCTCATGAAGCATGATAGGGTTCTCCTTGAAGAATGGAATCAGGTGAACATTGACAGCAGTCTTATACTTCTTGTAACCACCAGGGGTCAACGTAGGCCGTCTATCCTCAAGCCACTGCTCCATATATGGGATGATGTCAGCAAGGTGTTCACCGAGATACTTCTCGATGCGTAGGATTCCCCGCTCTTCATCTCCCTGTATAAGGGCAAGGAGCTTCTCGGCCTTCTTGTAACCTATATCGCTCTTCTTGTCTGGGTGCCTCTGGTACATTGGATCTGATTCCCCAAGATATTTCGATATCTTATACACTCTGCCCTGCTGAGACCAGTTGACAATCCAGTATGGTATCCGCACATCCTTCCGAAGCGTAATAGAGCCCTTCATGCATACCCCTCCCTCGAATTTATGTGAGGGAAGGGTATACTCTGTCTGGGAAAACATCAATGCTTGTGCAGCATCGATGCTCCCAGATCTGCATGTGGACTCAGTCTGCAAAGTTAGTAATACCTCCGTCTATGGCAGCAGGGGGCTGCGCTGGGTGAAGTTTCCGTTTCAACTCGAATCAGTGCTTCATCGATTTCCATCAAGGAATGATGGAACTTTAAGAACTACTTGAAATTATAAGGTGAATCTCATAACCTATTGGAATATAATGATTTATATGCGTTCCCAACAAAATCCTAACAAGTTCCCAACAAATCCTAACAGACCCAACAAATCCTAACATTGTCGTATTAAACATCATAATACATTGGATTCAATATAACTTAGTGCGTTCCGAACAAAATCCGAACACGTTCCGAACAAATCCGAGCAATCCGAACATTTCCGAACATTCCCATCATGGTTACGGGATGAAACACTTAACTATATGAAATATAATACCTTTCTGTCACTCTCAACAAAGTCTCAACAAACTTTCAACAACTCTCAACACTCTCAACAACTTTCAACAATCCCATCATGGTTACAGGATTAACCCACTTAACCTATTGGAATATATTGATTATATGTGTTCTGAACAAAATGTGAACACGTTCTGAACAAATCCAAACAATGTGAACAAATCCAAACAATCCCATCAAGGATACCGGATGATTCCACTAAACCGATGGAAATATAATGTCTTTCTGAGCAACCTCACAGATTCCTCACAAATTCTGACAAACCTCACAGATCCTCACATTGTCATAAGTATGACCCTCACGCTCTCCCCTGCTGGTGACAAAGCCAGTAGTAGAGCGGGCCGCAACAAGACGGCCCGAAAGTATATAGAGTCTATTGCAGCAGTGGGTGGGGAAGTGTAGTGTCTCTGTGTAGCATTTCGGTACTAATCATTCCTGATGACCTACATAATATAATTTTTAAATCATTATTTTATGTAGGTGCTCAATATTGATTACCTATACTCTTTCCAGCTATCGACAAGCCTGTATGTTGCCAATGTATTCCTCTTTTTTCCCATTACTCCTTTTCGTGCTCTCCGTAGGAAGCCTTTTTCAATCAGATCTGCAATATGCCTAGTGAACGAGGCGCTGCTTATCCCCAACCCTTTCGCTCTTGCAGCAGGGAAGGGATAAGGCCCCTCGTCATAGACAGGCTTTCCTTCTGAGTCAGCCGTAAATGTCCTCCAGTGAAGGAATTCCATAAGCACATACCGGGCATCCCCACTAAGAGCCCTGAACGCCCTTGAATGGAACATATCCCTTTCTATGAAGAGGCGAGGAGCTTTGCCCTTCCATTCGTCAGCAATGTCTATCAGTTTCATACTCCTTGCCTCTCTCTCCCTGCTGTCGTAGTAGCCCCGTGGCCTAGTATTCCAGAGCTGCTCCAACTAAGTTTGTATTCTCCATAGCCCTGACATACACCTCGGCAAGCAATATTCACAAGGGCGATATTACATGATGGCAAATATACTGATAAAAAAGGGGCTCCGATGATAGTCGTCACTCCTTCTACACGCTCCTCCACTAGCAAGCATGTATCGCTGGTAAGCACGAGTCTTGCGGTACTTGACGACTTTTTTCATGTATGACCCCCTTTCTGGCCTAAACATACACCTTGGCAATCAATATCATAAGCACAAAAAGACTATAATGGAAAATAATTTGCAATGGTGTTGCCATGATCGCCGTGACCTCCTTTTTGGCTTAACCATACATCTTGGCAAAGAAAGTTGTGAACACAAAGTGATCACTGTTGAAAATGTATTTTACTCTCTAGCCTGACAATACACCTTGGAAATTAAATTGGTTCGTGCAAACTGATACAGTATTAATTTCCTTGCTGTATTTCGAGTTAATGGTTGGTGAGCTCTGGCTTGTCCGGCTACTTCTCCAAGCTTGCAAGAATGCCTTGTAATACAGGTGTCAGGTTATAACCACGCTTAAGGATTTGGTCGATCAGTTCATTAACCTTCGTGTTGGAGAGAACCCTTGCAACCCTCCAGAATCCCTTTTCCCTCGGATCATCATAGCCCTGTCCGTCATAGATGTCAGTTGCTGTTATGACACCACCTTCAATAAAGCTTATGAGGTAATAAGCCGTTAAAGGCTTCCTGTACTTGGATGTCTGAGCATTCTTCGATAACAGATCTGATAACCTGGAGTTGGGGAACCCCAGCTTAATCGATAGTTCCAACTGGTTCATATTGTTCTTATGCAGATAGTCACGAACCAGAATGCCAAACTTCTCTTGTAATCTTGATAGATTAACCTTGTTCAACATAGCGACCTCCGGTGTAAGTATGATCTATATGAAGAGCTGCAAGCAGTCAATGCATGAGATTGCCACTGTGTAAATATGATCATATTTGGAGGTCGTGGAGAGTAGGTATAGTTTGCCATGATGTAATCCATCAACCTTGGCAAAGAATCCTCACCACCGAGCTATTACGAGCCTGGAATAGGCCTGTGATTTGTGGAGGTCTTGCATATAGATCACCATTTATTTTATGTGCAAAGCTGATCACGTATCATAGGTATCTATTATTTCTTCAATGGAAGTGCATTATTTTGAATGCCTAATTGATTTTTATACGGTAAGATATCATCATTGTATCTTTTTGACAGCTGGTGGCTACTTTCAAGGGGGGCAAGATGAAGCATCCACTAACCCTTATTGTCGGTTGCGCTTTTCTCTTTTTTGTTGCTGGCTGCGCTACGCCATACCAACCCGTTGGTCTCGGAGGAGGGTATTCCGAAACGCAGCTAGCTCCTGATGTTTTTCGTGTCAACGTGAGGGGCAATGGATACACCTCAAACGAACGTGCACAAGACTTCGCTCTTCTACGGGCAGCTGAACTGACCTTGCAGCATGGATTCAAGTATTTTGCCATAATCGATGAATCTTCATCCACCGATGTCAGTACATATTCGACACCAGGCTCATCCCAGACCACTGGATCTTCCACCGGCACAGCAAATGTGTATGGAAACTATGGAACCTACCAAGGCACTTACTCAGGAACTACCACTTACAATCCACCTCAGACCTACAATATCCACAAGCCACGAAGCTCTATCTCTGTCCGATGCTTTGCTGACAAACCAGACTCAACTTACACTTTTGACGCAGTATTCTTGCAACAATCAATAAGTCAGAAATATGGAATCAAGTAACTGGCTTTCAGTCGATAACGTGTCACAGCAAATGTTTTGCATATACTGAAGGTTATGAGAGAAGATCTCTATGGGCTACGTGATTAATTGCTTGAGTCCAATGCCTTGGCATTTCTCTTCGCCCTGACAAGCGTTGACACACTCAGACCAGTCTCTAAGGCAACATCATTGTAGCTCTTCCCCTGCTGGAGTAGGGCAAGACCATTCCCCACCTTGTCAGCTTCTCTCCTTGGTCTTCCACCAATTCTTCCCTTTGCCCTTGCATTGGCAAGCCCTGACTTGACACGCTCACGAATAAGCTCAAGCTCGAACTCAGCTATCAAGGATAGCATTCCTGCCATCATTCTCCCTGCTGGTGTGGTCATGTCTACTTGACCAGGTGCCACGAAAGCTACTCCCAGGTGTTTCAATTCATCAACTGTATTCACAAGGTCTTTAGTAGATCGACTCCACCTATCCAAGGATAAGACCAGGATAGCATCAATCTCCCTCTTGCGTGCCATGTTGAGGATCTTCTCACGTTCTGGTTTCTTCTCTGCTGCACCACTTATCTTTTCCTCGAACTCTATGACTATCTCCCAGCCTCTTGCCTCTGCATGTGCTCGAAGGTCTTTGAGTTGTCTATCCACTGATTGATCCTTTGTCGATACCCTGGTGTAAATCGCCACTCGCTCCACTTTCCCTACTTTCTTGGGCATGGTCAAAAACCTCCTTAAAATGATGTCTGGAAATCAAGCACTGATGCAGAGGGTATCACACAAATCACTGATGGTCAAATACAATTGATTATGACCAATCAAGGAGACAGCCCCAGCAGGGTATCAAGAAGACTGATTGTATTGAAATGATATAGGTCGATAGAGCGATGACAACAATCGGGATGATGTCCTTGGTAGGGCTGATACAACTAAGGCTTACCACCGAGCGGCTACGAGCTGGGAATTGTGATGCAAGGACTGGGAAGATACCATTGCCAAGAAGGAAGGATTGTACAGACAGAATGAATTCCTTGGATTCCTGGCCCTTAGTTTGACCCCCCCTGGCACCCCCTGGCAGAAAAGGCCCACCCCATAGAGTCTCCTTCTATGTATCCCTATGTGCTTGTGTGCCTGTCTGGAGGTAACCCCAATATTTTCCAAAATCTAATCGCATTAAAAAAGCAGGGACTGAGATTTACCGTGCTTTTACAAGCTTATTAACAGCAATGATATTTATTGAGCTTCTTCCTGAATCCAATAAGCCCGAGCAACCCTGACCCGAAGAGACGTATGCTTGCCGGTATCGGGGTAGCTGTTGCCTCGGCGACTGTGCTGCCGTTGGCATAGAGGGTGAGAATGGCGGAGTAAGGGGTGCCGTTTGCACCCGGTGCAACCGTGGCAATATTGAAATGGTAGAGGTACATGGTCACGGAAGCGCCAGTATCGAGGGCTGCAAGGTTGGCCTCGCCAATCTGACTGACCCTATTCAATCCTCCAAAAGCGCCGGGAGCAGTTCCATTCTGATCCATTTTCGCCCTGTATGAATCTGAGTTGCCTGGGTCTGCATCTACGATCTGGTTTGTGACCCCATTGAGGTTTGTGCGGTAGTAGGTGTTGGCAACAAAGTTATAAGCATTACTAAAGGCAATCAAGAAAGTATTATTGATTGACGGCCTTACATTCTGCGTGGTTGCAAAATATTCTTGATGGGGAGTAGAACCACTACTACCGCTGTAGGCAAAGAACCCAACACTCAGATTCGACCAGCTGGATGCCTGGAGTGCGCTGAGATTGATGCTGTTCGCCCCGGCAAGAGTCAATGGGTTACTACTGAGTGTGTCAAGTCCTAAGGTGGTTAGATCGCCGAGATCAATAGCACGTTCTGCCGTAGTTCCATTGTACACTACCTCTATAAGATGGTTGTTCTCGAAATAGGCAAATGCCTGAGAGGAAATGGCTGTCATGAGCACGATGGTTGGCACTATTATAAATAATAATTTCATATTGTTAACCTCCATGGACACCCTTTGTTGTGATGTCAGATGCTTCTCTTCTTCCTGGTTGCTGCCAATCCTGCCAAACCGGAACCGAATAATAGGAAGGTTGCTGGCAGTGGTGTAGTCACAGGCGTGCGAGTCCAAGTGCCTGTGCCGAAAGAGGCAGCTAAAGTTATAAACTGTGGATTTTGAGGTGTACCACTTAAATACCAAACATCGTCACATATACTACCGGGATACTGATCGGTTTGGATATAATAGTAGCCATGTAGTGTGGAAGATGAAGCGCTAGAGGTATAGAGATCAGTATACCACTCCGTTGGAAGACCTGATGAACCCACAGCCATTACACGAAGTGCAAGATCTTGAAATGCCGACCCAGATGGTATGACAAGGGCACCAGAAGATAGGGTATATTGGGTCGTTAGTAAAAAGCCCCCGTAGGCTTGAGGATCAGATGCGCCTGGCTCAGCAGCTGCTGCTGCCAGTGCGGCTGGTGTACATATGAATTGTAGCGTCATATGATCACCGATGATAGGAGTGGATGGGAATGAGGGGCCTGTGAAATAAGTGAAATTAGCGCTAGTGTATGTGTAAAGATACTCTTGGTCGGCGTGGACTGAAAAGGGTACCATCAACATCAGGATGAGAAGCGGTAGAGTCATGGGTTTGAATGTGTGGATACGTTGGGCTTTGGGTAAGTTCATAAATAATCTCCTCACAAAAGATTTACCGTTCTTATTGCCACGGGACATGCTTCACCCGCATTGCACTCTAAGTCTTATATCTTGTGAGGGCTTTCTGGTTCTTCGGTTAACTACTGTTTGTCCCTAGGAAAGGATCACTTGTAAGCCAGCAAAGTACCCTTAACGGATACTATTAACATGGTTCTGTTAATATCGTATGAATGAATTGTTAAGTCTTGGTGAATGTATGAGAATGTTTGAGGGGTTATTTAGTGTTAGCTACAACTCGATCTTACAAATAGAGAACTGACACTGAAGATGCTCTACGGGATTACCTAAAGAAGCACGAACCTCATTCCAAAAAGTAACCTTCATGAAATAAGGTCTTAGGGCTTCGTGATTAACGAGATGGTATGCCTTGGCAGTGTTGAGGTCTTGAAGGCTCATCAGAGAGCTGTAACGAGCTCGGAATGCAACTCCTAACCCATATATAGATTGTATGCAGCACCAAGGAAGCATATTGCTTTTTAAAAAGATATGGTGTCTTGTTATCTGAGATACTTCCAGCAAGGCACACTATAATGTTTGGTAAAAATGATTACAAAGACATAGCTGACAAAGATCAAACGGAGAAGCCTGTAAGGTTAAAAGGCTCTTTTACTTGTTACAAATGTGGGCAGAGATATGACAATAAGTTTAAGAATCGACATGAAGTCCAAACGGGATGGAGTATTGGTCGAAGCTTAAGATTATATCGTCACCCTGTTAGCCTATGTCTTACCTGTTATAAGAAGCAGATTAAGCAGGAGCGAGTCGTGAGCTTGATTATAGTTGCTGTTATAGCCTCTTTGGCCTTTGCTGCTTTACATTACCATTGGTTTTAAAAAAGACTGATTCCTAGCACTCAGATTGACCCCCCCCCCCGGTATACCCGCTGTAGAAAGGGTGGTATAGGTAGAGACTCCTTTTATGTATCCCTATGCACACGCTCGCCTGTCTGAGATCAATCCAAATAAAATTTCCAACCCATATTAAATAAACAACTCCAGTCCTAGCTCTACGACCAACCAACATTCAAACTTATTTATCTTCAAACCTGACGGCTATCCCATAAACTTCGGTGGTTTGGTAACAAAAGATATTATAAATCGGGATGAACCCATACATACTATTGGTTACGGTGACATTAATCAAAGCGTCTCCTCCCTTTTTTGCAAGGGCATCATTCACTGCGGTTGAGAATGTTCCATCTCCCCATGGGATTATTGCTAAGAGGAAGAACCGACTAGACTCGCCTTGCACTGCACCCAACTCCTTGTAGGATTTACCATTTCTCAAGAGTGCACCAGGATCACCCATACTCCTGGCAACTATACCAAGTGTTCCTGTAGACGAACAACCAAACAATAACACTGCCACTAATAGTACAACAATTTTTTTCATATTATCTCCTCAAATTTAATGTAATAAATTCAGGCGTTATTCCAACATGTTATATTTCTACAACTTTAGTGTCTTAGAGGAAACCACAAATGAAATATTGTCATGACAGTGGGATATAATATCATATTATTCTTAAAAAATATACTATGGATCTGTAAATTAATTACATGCTCAATTTACCTTTGCAGGTATAATTGAGTAGTTCCACTCACCATGGAATTCATCACGCGAAATGCGTATCGCGGCAAATTCTTCGTTAGTCACCCGGATGCCTTTCGGATAAGGTTTTGAGTCGAGTTCTGCTCGCACTTTCAATCCTTTTCGTGTGGTGGTTGACGCAATCAGATTCACTATTACTTCATGACTAACTAATGGCTGCCCACGCCAATTCATGCTAATATGCGAAAACAATCGATGTTCAATTTTATTCCATTTGCTTGTTCCCGGTGGGAAGTGACTGACACGGATAGGAATACCAAGCTCATCGGACAACAACTGCAACTCAAGTTTCCATAGCCGAACCCGAGAACCATTGCTGCCACCACCATCCGCTGTGATTATCAACTCTTTGGCATTGGGATAGAGCGGTCTCCCCATTGAAAACCACCATCGGCGAATTGTGGACACGGCAAAGCTTGCCGTGTCATGATCCGTACCTACGCTAACCCAGCCAGTATTGTTTGCCAGATCATAGACACCATATGGGTTGGCGCGGCCCAGATCTTTATCAACAAAGTCATATACATTAACTTGTTCTGGTTCTCCCTGTGGCCGCCATTCCTTTCCTCCGTTCTTAAACTGACCAACGAGTTCTTTCTTCTTGGTGTCAACCGAAATTACCGGTTGCCCTTTACGCAACGCTTCTTCTGTCCGGGTGTTTATATATTTAAACTGCGCATCGCGGTCGGGATGGCTAGACCCTTCCATGGTTTTGCGGTTTCCTTGCAGGCTATATCCAAGCTTTTTAAGTAGTCCTCCTATAGACGTGTGGCTAACAATATACCCCTCCACGCCCAACTCAGTTTCCAGCTGCCTCAGGCTCTTGCAGGTCCAGCGTAAGGGTGATTCTGGATCTCCCAGGGTTACCGGCTCTACCAAGCTCTCCAATGCTGTCAGCAATTTCGCGTCGCCTTTAACAGAAGCTTTTCTCCCGGCGCCTACTCGGCGTATTCGCCGCGAACTGCTTCCCAGTTCCTCAGGCCTTTGAGCAAGATCTTTTAACCCTTGCTGAATCGAGCCACGCGCCACCCCTGTTGCTTTCCATACAAGCGTTATGCCGCCATGACCAACTACTTTTGCCTCGGATGCGGCTACCAAACGCCTCAATCGTTCATCTAACGCCCATTCAATACTCTGATAGCGCTCTTTGATTGCTGACTCATTATCCATGCATTAAATCTAACACACAGTGTTAATATAGTCATGTTATTTATTTACAGTTCCTATGCCTGATCTGATTATTGATCTAACGATCATAGATTATGCCTCTGTTTCTGTCCGTAGTAACATATAATATATCAAGCATGCCCTTGAACCGGCTCCCCTGCTGATAATGTAGCAATTCACGTATCACAACATTGCCTTGCTCAAAACATGCGTAGAACTAGTCTTCATGCCGTCAAGCGGTGATGAATTAGATGGAATTATCAATACTGAGTTTATTCAAAATATTCAAGATAACCCCAGTATGCACACCCAAGTCATTCACATGGCTCATGCTCTTGAGCGTAGATCCAGATATGGTGCCGATCTGCGTAGAAGGGGGTCACTATCGCAATACATTCACCTTCCCCGTATCTTCCCCGTAGTGCCTGGAGAGCTAGGCTAGGGCAGTAACTGTGGAGTATTCAAATCCCTCCTCCGCTACCAAGATATAAAAACTTAAATGAATTATTAATGACAAGCAAGTGTGCATGGCACTGAAGCTTCTCATTAATTTTATTTATTATGAAAAAACTTTCGAAATGTTGCAATACCCATCATGCCGCTTCCGACAAGAAGCATTGTAGCTGGTTCAGGAACAGGTGATGGATGGGTCGTTGGCCGATCAGGATTGAAATTGCAAGAGACATTGATACTCACCGGGTTGGATGGTGGCTGAGGTAAATTGCATTTAAGAATATCGGGGCAGGGGCTCGTGATGGCGCTTCTGCTTAGCAAGCATGTATCATTAGAAATAATGTTCAATAATATACTTGAATTTGAATAGATTGTATTGAAAAAGAATAACGGTATGTTGGAGTCTGTGTTAGGCATATTACTTATTGGAAGTGCATAAGCTGTTAGCGGTATAAACAGAAAAAGTAATGCTACTAATGTTCTTTTTATAGCCATTTGTTACCTCCTGGTGTCTTTCCGATGATGTTTTGTTAGGTAAAATGCATTATTGATGCCAAAGAAAGAGATTCAAAACAGTTATTAAATTCAAGTAATTATCAGAAAAGGAATTTAAAAAAAACGATGCAAACACTATAATAAGAAATGATTAGCCACATTGTCCCAAATATTTTCTCTTTTGTGGAAAAACTGTGATTGCCTAATTATGAGATGGAAGTTGAAAGACATCTGGGATCTGGTTTATTATCCTTAACAATTTCCGATAAAAGTTTTGAAAGGGTGATGTAGCATGTCTAATAAAATCATGCTTGCTTTATGTATTCATTCCCACCAGCCTGTGGGTAATTACGCGAGTGTTTTCGAGCAGGGAGCAAGGGAATGCTATCTGCCTTTTCTGAGACTCTTACAGGAGTACCCTGATATTCGTGCAACACTCCATTATACAGGGCCGTTACTTGAATGGTTCGATCAGAATTCACCGGAATTTTTCGAGCTGCTTACCATGCTGGTAGAAAGGTCCCAGGTGGAACTTATGGGGGGCGGATTTTATGAGCCCATTCTCCCCGTTATCCCAAAGAGAGATGTTCAAAAACAGATTGAATATACGAAAAATTATTTGAAAAACAGGTTCGGTGTGGTCCCCGGCGGTATGTGGTGTACGGAGAGGATTTGGGACCCAAGCCTCCCGAAAAAGATCAACTCTGGTGCAAAGGTTGAATATACACTCCTTGACGACAGCCATTTTCTCTCTGCCGGTCTTTGCCCGGATGATGTCCATGGATATTACATAACCGAAAGGGAGGGATATGCCCTTAAAGTGTTTCCCATTGACATGCACCTGCGCTATCTTATCCCTTTCAAAGAGCCCAATGAAATTATTGACTATATCCTCCATCTGAAGGCGAGGGGAGTGAATATCATCACCTACGGAGATGATGGGGAAAAATTCGGCATGTGGCCGGGGACGTTCAAATGGGTGATAGAGCAGGGATGGCTTCGGCGTTTCTTTGATGCCATGCTGAAGGTCTCAAACGATATTGAGATCGTTCCCTTGTCTTACGCCCTTGAGCGTTATCCCCCCAACGGACTCGTCTACCTGCCTACGGCAACCTATCAGGAAATGATGGAGTGGAGCCTCCTTGCTCCCCAGGGCAGATACTATGAAGAACTTGTAAAGAAGGCAAAAACAGAGCACGACTGGGATCGTAAGCGCGCATTTTTAAGAGGGGGCATGTGGGACAATTTCCTCTCCAAGTATCGCGAATCTAATTTGATGCATAAAAAGATGCTGAAGGTAAGCTCACTGGTGCAGACATATGGTCAAGGGTCTGATGATGCCATGAAGCATCTTCTTATGGGTCAATGTAATTGCCCCTACTGGCATGGTCTTTTCGGTGGAATCTATATCGGGGCTCTTAGGCATGCGATCTATGAGAATCTTCTGAAGGCCGAACAGATCATCGATGAAAGCCGTATGGGCGATTGCCCCTGGATCGTTGAACAGGTAGACCACGATGTTGATGGTTACGAAGAGGTCCTCATTTCGGGGAGGATACTCAATTGCTATATCTCACCACAAGACAATGCCTCGGTCTTCGCACTTGAATACAAGCCGAAGCATTATAGTCTCTCCAATATCCTGATGCGTAACCCTGAAATTTATCACAAGGATGTCCTGAATCCCCAGGTGCACAAAAAGAAAAAGTCAGCTGAAGAGCCGCTGTCTATTCATGATATTCCCCATGAAACCCCCGAAGAGTTCAAAGAACTTCTGGTGTATGATACCTACCGGAAGGATTCCTTCATTACCCATTATCTTGAGGCACCTGCGTCAGTTGAGAAGATCCTCAAAGAAAACCGGATCGGTACCTCCCTGACTGCTCATCTCCCGTTCCAGCTTGTGTCGAAGGTTGACAATGAAGACAGTGTTTCCCTTACATTTACCGGCACACAGGGCATTCTGGAGATAAGCAAAACATATCGGTATGATCCTTTAGGATCTATTACTTTATCTCATGTAATATCCCCCTTAAGTGAAAATACATGGATCGTCATTGAATGGAATATATTCACCCTCACCGGTGAGAGGCCATTTGTTGATACGCAGGCCATGGAGAATGACCGTGGTGTTTACAGGGCTCACTGTGTTGAGATCAAGGATAGCTATAGCGGGCTCACCGTTCGGATTGAATCCGGATCTTACTGGGTTGTCTGCATCGTGCCCATTGAATGTGTATCACAAAGTGAGGATGGCTTTGAAAAGACATTCCAGGGGTGGAGTGTATATTTCATGCAGCAGTGCCAGAAAAATGTTCCTGATGTAACACTGAAGGTGTCTTAGGGATGTCATAGATGAGGATGCAGCGAAGATAATGCGATCACCTGTAGTTTCATTATAAGGTATCGGAAAGAAGAGATGCCGAGGTTTTTTGCTGAGATCACCCGGTTCCCTATAGCCATAATTGTCGGAAAGGGGGCTGTCCGTCATATCACTGGTCCCTTAAGGAAGAGGAAGGGTGACGAGATTGCTATCCGCGTGGGGGACCAAGGCTTCCAGGCAAGGATCTCAGCCATTGGTTCAGAAGAGATCCTGCTTGATATAATTGACGAAGAGCCCCTTCAAGATAGAAGCATTGCACGAGTGCACCTGGCCATATGTCTCTTCGACCTAAAGGATCTCGATAATGCCATCCGGTGTACATCGGAACTCGGTGTTTCAAGTATCCACCCGGTCATATCATCAAGGTCGAACATCCGATCCATAACTGAGGCTCGATTTGCACGTTGGGAGGCTATAATCCTTGAGGCGGTCAAGCAATGTGACAGGATGACAACCCCCATTATCCATTGGCCGGTGTCTCTGGATGCATTCATATGTGAAGTATCTCACCTGTGGAGCACCAGGCTTGTGGCCCATAAAGAAGCTCGATATTCCATACTCGAATATCGGGGAAACGATTGTTGTATACTTATAGGTCCTGAAGGAGGATTTTCTTCAGAAGAGCTTCGGGCGATTACTCAGGGCGGGTTCATTCCTGTGAGCTTGGGGAATACGATCTTGAGGTCTACCACGGCAGCAATATGCGCTATAAGTATTCTTGGTTTGTAAAAATAATCTTCGCGAACCAATTGCAAAACTACCAGAATGTCATTCCCGCGGAAGCGGGAATCCAGTCTTCTCAAGGACTTCTGGACCCCCGCTTTCGCGGGGGTGACACCTTTTTTTAGTTTTGCAATTAGCTAATTTACTTGGGTTTTTGCGATTGGAGACGTGTGAGCTGTGCCTGGGCCTGTTGTTTTTCCGGGAATTGTTTGGTGCTGATCAGTGATTTTTTTAGGTATGAAACAGCCTCAGTGTTTCTCTTGAGATCCATAAGGGCCAGCGCCATGTGATAGAGTACTGTCGGCTCATCTCCCAGTTTCTCGGAAGCTAGTTGGAACTGACCCAGGGCGTTATCGGGTAGACCCTCTTTCAGATAAACATAACCGAGGGTATCTGCAACCCTTGGATCATCAGGGTACATATCCTTGGCTGTTTGTGCTAATTTGAGTGCCTCACCAAGATCGCTCTTCTTTCCTTTCTCAGCGAGAACCCAGGCCAGGTTGTTTGCTGCAAGGCCATTTTTCGGATTCTTATCGAGGATATACTTATATACCTTTTGAGCATCATCCAGATTCCCCGCGCTCTGATGGAGCAGGGCGAGCATGGTTGCTGCATTTATATCATTGGGGTTCTTGTTCAGGATAGCCTCATACTCCTCCAAGGCATTCTTCACCATGTTGTTCCGTGCATAGTATTGGGCCAAGACATGGTAGGAGGCGTCTTTTTTGGGATCGAGCCCTATCGCTGTTTTTATCTCTGAGAGTGCCTCATCTTTCTTCCCTGACCCTTCCAGGAGCGCTGATAGTATCATATGGCAACTTGCCGTACCTTTTGCGGCGCAGATGCCTTTTATCTTTGTAATTGCCTCCTGCCATCCGATTACTCCAGGGGCTGTATAGGCAAAGAACGATAAGGCTTCGTCATTGTGAGGGTAGAGGGTAATTGCGCGTTCAGCTATAAGGTAAGCATTCTTTTTATCATTTTGGTCCAGGTAGTAGCGGATTTGTGCATGGAGTGTGATCCAATCATTAGGTGAGAGGGTTTTCAGGGTTTGGATGTATGGTAAGGCAGCTTGGGGGCCTGAAGTTCTGAGTGCAGAGAGTGCGCCAATATAGAGGATGTCAGGGGTATTCACCGAATGTTTGACAAGGAGCTCGGTTTCAGTAACTGCGTCCTTGAATTCGCCCTGGAGGAAGTGGATCTTTGCCATTATCCTGTGGAGCTGTATATTCTGGACATGTTCCTTAAGAGAATTCTCAACGAGTTCCCTCGCCTTTTTCATATCACCTTTGATAATGTAGGCCTGTGCTGCCGTTGACGCAACATCCGGGTTTTGGGGAGCCATTTTCAGGGGTTCACTGAGCATCTCTATGGCCTTGGTGCCGTCTTTTTCTTCGATGTATACCCGGGCAAGCATGATTTTTGATACTATATCACCGGGATACTTCTCCACTGTCTCGATAAGCAATTTCTTTGCCTGAGCACCATCTTTTTTCTCCAAGAGGATCTGGGCGATGAGGGTGCGGATCTGAGTTGAATCTTTCAACTCGCGTGCTTTTTGTGCTGTTTTCAATGCCCCATCCAGGTCATGCTTCTGGTGGAGTATGGAGGATTCCAGGAGATAAGGCTCGGGGTTTTGCGGATAGTCCTTTTTCAAAGCTGCAAGCCGGCCCTGATAAAGGGCATCCATGTTATGGCGAGCATAGAACATAGCCAAAGCAACCCCGGCAGAGACATTGCCGCCTGAAACACGATATGCCTCTTCGGCCCACCTTCTGGCAGTGGCAAGATCATTCTTGAGCGCATAAATATCGCTTGCAACAAAACGCAATTTTGTTGACTTTGGGAACAAGGTAGTTCCCTTGTTTACCAAGGCTTTTGCATCATCCACCCTTCCCACAGGCATATACATTTGAATGGTAGTTATATACATGTCCTCTGTGGGATTCTGTGCGCCGATAAGCCCTTCCATGACCTTGATCCCTTGCTCCCGCTTCCCGTTCATGAAGAGGGATTGAGCCAACACCTCTTTTGCGAGAATATTCTTTGAGTCGGTTTGAAGGAGCGTAGAAGCTTGCTGTTCTGCCAGATCATATCTTTTCGCGAGTAGGAGCATGGAAGCGAGGTATTCTCTGGACTTTACATTCTTTGGATCGGCTTGGGAGGCCTTCGTGAAGGCTGCGTATGCTTCCTGCGGTCGGCTCAGTTTGAGCTGGGCCTCGCCAAGGCTGATAAGTGTTTTGACATCATCCGGGGTTATCTGCAAGGCGTTCTGATATTGGATCGCGGCCTCGGCATATTTCCCATGGCTTAAGTATTTCTGGGCGCTTGAGAGGTAGTCCTGCCGTTTTTCTTGCGGACTTTTGCTGCACCCGACAAGGACAACCATAGAAATAAATATAAGTACTAAGAGCAGAGCGACCCTCTTCATAATCCCCCCTTGTAGCAAATGGGCTCACGATAACACAGTTGGCAGCATAGGAAAAGGAACAAGAAGCTTCTATGGATGAAACCATTCGGATTATCTCCATATAGGCTATCTCAGATGTAGGCATAAGGGCAGGCCCAAAGTTGATTGATCATGGGGCTTATGTTGACTTCCCTTTTCCAAGATACTATTAAAAGGACGGAATCTATTCAAGGAGTAAAAATATGTTTTTTGATCCCCTCTATCTCATTATGATTGTTCCAACATTTTTACTGAGCCTTTTTGCGCAGTTTAAAGTACGTTCATCCTATAAAAAGTATTCAAAGATACCTACATCTCGCGGAATAACAGGGGCAAAGGCTGCCCGTATCATCCTTGATGCACAGGGTATACGGGATGTATCTATTGAGCTTGGCAAAGGGTTTCTCTCGGATCATTACGATCCCAGGAGCAAGGTTCTCAGGCTCTCTGAATCGGTTTATGCAGGAGATTCATTGGCAAGTGTCGGTGTTGCAGCGCATGAGGCAGGCCATGCCATTCAGCATGCACGAGGCTATGTCCCTCTCCAGCTGAGAAGCGCCCTTGTTCCAATTTCTTCCCTTGGTTCGAACCTCGCATGGCCACTGCTTTTCATAGGGTTCATCTTCATGGCCAAGTCACTCATTATGGCTGGGATCGTATTCTTTAGCTTGGCGGTTCTCTTTCAGCTGGTCACTCTTCCTGTGGAGTTCAATGCCTCTTCCAGGGCCTTGCAGGCGCTGCCTGCAACAGGAATCCTTTCTGATACGGAGCTGGCCGGCGCAAGGAAGGTTTTAACAGCAGCTGCACTCACCTATGTTGCAGCAGCAGCAACTGCTATTATTCAGCTTTTGTATTTTATTCTGCGGTCAGGCCTATTGGGGGGTAGTGATGAATGAAGCTTCTTATATGTAACGGGGATCTTTATTTCATGCCTTAATAGGTGATCTCCTGTGCTGGAATTATAAACAATTGAACAATGGGCTTTTTGAACTATTTAAATTTAGAATCTGTTTTTCCGATGTAGGGTAAGATGAGAAGGTTTGTTTCAGCAGCTATTCTATTTATTCTTGATATTATTATTGCCGGTGGTTCTGTGTTCCTTGCGAAGTATATCCAGAGGTTTCTTCCCGAGGTAAGCCTTCCGGATGAATTCTTGTTGATTAAGGCGGGTGTATACACCTTTATCACTCTTATTTGTTTCTATTTCCAAGAACTCTATGACTGGAAATACTGGAAAAAGCCCTCAGAGCTCATTTCTTCCATCCTTCTTGGTGAAGGCCTGACGCTGATCATTCTTGCATTCATATATTATATTCTCCCCATCAGTAGTCTTGAAAGGGATGTGCTTCTCATGGCCATTGCCATAACATCAGGATTTTCATTTATGCTCCGCCTGCTCTACCTTAAATTGCGATTCACCCATTATGCCGGCATGAAGGTAGTGGTTTTAGGTGATGGAGAGAATGCCAAGTTTCTGTTTCGAGAAATACGCTCCGGTGGCTATCCCGTAATTTTTGAAGGTTATATCGGCCGCAGCAACTGGGATTTGCCGTTGCGTTGCCTGGGTGAAGCCTCTTCGCTCGTAGATATTATACATAAAATTGATCCCGATGTCCTCGTAGTTGCCCCGGATGGCTGGCGGGGAACCCTGCCCATCGAGGATTTGCTCAGGGTAAAGTTCACCTTATGTGATGTCATTGACAGCCCCACCTTCTATGAGCAGGTTACCGGCAGAATTCTTGTTGAAGAAATTCGCCCAAGCTCCATAATATTCACAAGGGGTTTTCAGAGCGCACGAATTGAAGACCTCATAAAACGCCTGTTTGACCTGGTCTTCGCTCTGTTCGGGCTCATCATTACATCACCTATTATGCTGCTTACCGCTCTTGCCATCCGCATCGAATCTCCAGGTCCCATCTTATATCTCCAGCACAGGGTTGGTGTGGATGGTAAGGATTTCAAGGTAATCAAATTCAGGTCCATGCGTCAGGATGCAGAGAAGGACGGTCCCAAGTGGGCCAGTCAGAACGATCCTCGTATCACCCGTGTGGGCAGGATCATCAGGAAGCTGAGGTTGGACGAACTGCCCCAGTTTATCAATGTGATTAAAAACGATATGAGCTTTGTCGGCCCGAGGCCCGAGAGGCGCTATTTCGTGGACCAACTCGAAAAGGCCATACCCTTCTATGCCTTGCGGATGCATGCTAAACCGGGGATTACTGGATGGGCCCAGATCAATTACCAATATGGTGATACCTTTGAAGATGCCAAGGAGAAGCTTAAATTTGAGCTCTATTACATGAAGCATCGCTCCATGTGGCTCGATCTTGTAATCATCTTCCAGACCATCAAGGTGGCGGTCAAAGGGAGAGGGTCGCAATAATTGAATAATTGTATTGAATAATTGTAGGAGCGGCTTCAGCCGCGAAATACTCTTCGCGATTGAAATCGCTCCTACAGCACGCTCAGAATCACCGGCCCGTTCGCAGTAATAGCGATGCTGTGTTCGAAATGCGCAGACAAGGATCCGTCGGCGGTAACGGCAGTCCACCCGTCATTACGTATGGCAACCTTCCATGTACCCTCATTGACCATGGGTTCAATGGCGAACGTCATGCCCTCTTGAAGCATAGGGCCGGCCCCCTTTTTGCCGAAATTGGGGATCTGAGGGTCTTCATGGAGGCTTCTGCCGATGCCGTGGCCAACAAATTCTCTCACGACAAAAAATCCTGCTGATTCAACAACCTTCTGGATCGCTTCTGAAATGTCGTAAAGGTGATTTCCCGCACGAGCCTTGCTGATGCCCTCATAAAGGGATTTCTCCGTTACCTCCATCAGATGACTGGCCTTCTTCGATATAATGCCCACGGCATAGGTCTTGGATGCATCCGAGTAGAAATTATTGTGTATCGCACCCACATCAATGCTTATGATATCACCGGGCAAAAGCTTGCGAGGCCCTGGTATCCCATGGATAACTTCTTCGTTTATTGAGGTGCACAGCGTTGCAGGGTAGCCGCTGTACCCTTTGAATGCAGGAATTGCACTGTGTGAGCGAATGAAGAGCTCAGCCTCTTTGTCGAGTTCGGCTGTGGTGATTCCCGGCTTGATCATGGGCCCTATGTGCTCGAACAGGAGGGCCAGGATCCTGTTCCCCTCCCGCATTATTGCAATTTCCTGGGGGGTCTTGAGGATGATCATCCATCCAGAACCTTTTTCAGGGGATACTCGATAATGCCCCGCGCACCGGCCTTTAGGAGCTCCGGCATCAATGAGCGCGACTGCGATTCATTGATGATGATCTCGAGCGAATACCAGTTCGGGTCATGCAGCGGCGAGACCGTGGGTGAGGTGATGGCCGGCAGCATGTTGATAACAGCTTCAAGCTTATCCTTGGGTGCATTCATCTTCAGGCCCACCATGCCGGTGGCCTGCAGGGCCGCCTTGAGCATGAGGGAGATCTGCTCGATCTTGGTACGTTTTTGAGCATCCTTCCAGGTTTCTTTGTTGGCAATGAGCTTCGTATTGGTTACGAGCAGGACATCTATGATCTTCAGGTTGTGCGCCTTAATGGTGGAGCCGGTCTCGGTCACCTCCACGATGGCATCCGCCAGGCCTTCCACCACCTTTGCCTCGGTGGCGCCCCAGGAGAATTCAACCTCCACGTTGATGTTTCTCTCCTTGAAGAACTTTTTGGTGAAGTTCACCAGCTCCGTGGCGATCTTCTTGCCTTCAAGGTCTTCAAGTTTCTTGATAGAGGATTTATCGTCCACGGCCAGGACCCACCTGGCAGGTTTGTAGGTGGCCTTTGAGTAGATGAGGTCAGCCACCTCAACCACATCGGATTCATTCTCCAGGATCCAGTCTTTGCCCGTGAGTGCAAGATCGAACAGGCCTGATTCAACGTACCGCGAGACCTCCTGGGCCCTCACCAGGGCACATTCGATGTCCGCGTCATCAATAGAGGGAAAATAGCTGCGGGATGATGTGCCGATTATCCAGCCTGCATCCTTAAACAGCTCAACGGTGGAAGCCTGCAGGCTTCCCTTGGGTATTGCCAACCGGATCAAGCTCATTTCTTGTATACCTCTTTCGGGTCAAAGACCCTGATACCATCTTCGAGAAGCATTCCTTTCTCAACCTTTCTGAAGAAGCACGAGCGGTAGCCGGTGTGGCAGGCAGCACCTCCGACCTGATTCACCTTGAGCAGAATGGTATCCTGGTCACAGTCGATACGGATCTCCACAACCTCCTGAACATTACCGGATTCCTCACCCTTTCTCCAGAGCTTGTTTCGGGAACGGCTGAAGTAGCATGCCCTATTGGTGCGGAGAGTTTCATCGAATGATTCCTGATTCATATAGGCGAGCATTAAGATCTCGCCGGTGGCTGCATCCTGTGCGATTGCGGGGACAAGCCCTTCTGACTTTGCGAAATCGACCAGTTTCTCCATCAAATGCCTCCTGAATGCTGAGCCTTAACAGGTTTTTACAAAGCGTGTCAAGGGGGCAAGGCCTGGTTCTGCGTGGCTTTGCCGGTTATGGCTTGTTGACGCTCAAGCCGAGACAATCTTCAGCCGCCTCCTTGAGCAGCTCTGCCATGGTGGGGTGGGGGTAATGGGGCTTGATGAAGTCCTCGATATGGAGTCCTTTCTCAATGGCCAGTGTTGCCCATGAGATGAGTTCTGTCGCATGAGGGGCCATTATGGTCACCCGCTCCATCTTCCCTTCAGGGCTGCAATACACGGTTGCGAATCCCTCTGAGGCCTCCATGGTCCGTGCCCTGCCTAGGGCGGATACCGGGAAGGTGCCCATTTTCACGAGCACAGGATTCACCTGTTTACCTACTGAGGCTATCTCGGGATTTGTAAAGACAATCGATGGTATGGCTGAATAGTCCATGGTCCGGGACCCGCCGGTAATGCTGTCCACAGCAATGAAAGCCTCTTTTGATGCGACATAGGCATACATCTGTGAGCCGGTCACATCCCCGATGGCATATATGCCCGGGATGTTTGTGCGCATGGAGCTGTCTACCCGGATGCCTCTTGATGGTGTGAGCATAAGGCCTTTTGCTTGCAGTCCTTCCGGGATAACCGGCTCTCTGCCTATGCAGAGCAAAAGACCTTCTCCTGTTACGGTTTCCATCCCGGCCGGTGTTTCTATGAATAATTTGAATGCGCAAGGCCTTTCTACGGCTGTTATTCTCGCTGATGGAATGAACCGCACATCCTTGTAGTGTGATACCAGCCCTCTGGAAACCTCTTCATCTTCGGTGGCAAGGACCCTCTCAAGGGCCTCGATAACCGTAACCTCAGAACCAAGGTTCGAAAATACATGGGCCATCTCCATGCCGATCACGCCGGCGCCCACAATGAGGAGAGAGGATGGGAGCTGCCTGATATCAAAGATCTCATCGCTAGTCAGGACCCCTTCGAGATTGAACAGGTCGGGTCTTTTCGGGCGGGAGCCGGTGGCAATAATGATTGAGGTGGATATAATATGTTCATCTACGATCTGGATGGAATTCTCTGTTAAGAACTTGGCATATCCCCGATAGATATCGACCCCGGCTTGGTTCAGCAGGTACTCAATGCCCTTTGCCAGCCTTGTTACGATCCTGGTCTTGCGCTTATAAAGGCCCTCGAGGGTCAGCGTTGCATCTCCTGCAATGATACCAAACCGCCGGGCATTTTTTATGTGATCATAGAGGTTGATGCTTTCAATGTAGGTCTTGGCAGGGATGCACCCCTTGTTCGTACAGGTGCCCCCGAAGTTCGAGCCTTCAGCGATACCAACCCGCAGGCCCTTTTTTGCACCGAGCAGTGCGGCAGTATACCCGCCCGGCCCTGTGCCTATGACAAAAAGATCATATCGTTTCTGCGTGTCCATTTTTCAGGTCTTTTTCCTCTTCTTCTTAGGGATCGGATAGAATATATCTATGTATGTATGTTTGAACACCCTTAAGGCCTCACGGTGAATCATCAGCATCTCCCTGCGGGTATGGGCGAGTTTGTGAAGCTCATTAAATTTTCCCACGAGTATGTTGTATTCCTCGATGCCTTGGGTCTTATCCATAAGGGCATCCAGCTCTTTAAGCTGCTCCAGGATCGACTCGAGCTGATGGCCGGAGTGGCCCAGGGCCTTGGCCATCTCCTCCATGAGTTCTTGCTGTGTCTTTTCAATACTATCTTTCACCACGCCACGTGCTATAGCACACAAGGCCCATGCCTATAAAGGGCCTGACACATCCCCCTGGCCGGAAAGTAATATTTCGAACAGGTAGCCATATTCTCTGAAACAATTCTATGATAGGATACCTTCATCTTGGCGGATAAAGAATCACATCCTGACATCCGATAAAAAGGCGTATACGGAGGGTTATTGTGGATTTTGATATATTCTCAGAACAAGTCGACACCACGATACAGTCCTTGGGGAAGGCTACAATCGAATCCCCGGTGAGGGGAAGTGCCATCTTTGTGGAAGAGAGCGAGCGGGTCATCATAGATACCTCTCTGGCCTTCTTCAACAGGTGCACGCAGGGCGGTCCCGCGCCAACATCATTTGAGCTCTCCGGGCCACGCCGGAAGATCTTCTTCGATCCTTCCAAGACAAAGTGCGGTATTGTAACGTGTGGAGGGCTCTGTCCTGGGATCAATGACGTTATCCGGGGCATTGTCCTAGAGTTGTACTATGTCTACAGTGTGGAGAATATCTACGGCATCACCTATGGTCTCCAGGGTTTTGTCCCCAAGTACAAGCATCCCCTCATCGAACTCACGCCTTCATATGTCGAGCACATCCATGGAATAGGCGGCACCGTGCTCGGGTCCTCGAGGGGGTCTGAAGATATCTCGGAGATCGTGGATGCCATCGAGCGGCTGAATATGAATATCGTGTTCTTCATCGGAGGAGACGGTACCTTGAAGGCGTCTTCTGCCGTGGCCAGGGAGGCCGTGGCCAGGGGGTTCAGGTGCTCTATCATTGCGGTCCCTAAGACGATCGATAACGATATCCTCTTTGTTTCCAAGACCTTTGGCTTCGATACTGCCGTGGAGGAGGCAAGGAGGGTCATCCAGAGCGCTCATGCGGAGGCCAAGGGGGCGCCTTTCGGCATCGGGCTCGTTAAGGTGATGGGCCGGGACTCCGGATTCATAGCAGCGAATGCCGCCCTTGCTTCCCGGGACGTCAATTTCGTGCTCGTCCCTGAGGAGGACTTTGACCTTGAGGGTGAGAATGGCTTTCTGGCGACACTCGAAAAAAGGGTCAGGTCTCGGGGGCATGCCGTGGTTGTGGCGGCTGAAGGCGCCGGCCAGAAGTTCTTCAAGGATCTCCCCGAAGAAAAGGATGCCTCCGGCAATGTAAAGAAGCACGATATAGGCCTTTTCCTTAAGGAACAAATCGAGCGTTATTTCCTGGCCCATGGTATGCCCACCAATCTCAAGTACCTCGACCCGAGTTATGTGATCAGGAGTGTGGTTGCCAATGCATCCGATTCGATCTTTTGCGGGTTCCTCGCCCAGATGGCGGTTCATGCAGGTATGAGCGGTAAAACCGATATGTTGATTGGTTTGTGGAATAATGTATATGTACATATACCCAATGCAATATGTATGAGGGGGAGGAAGAAGATCGATACGAGCGGGCCTTTGTGGATGAGCGTCAGGGAATCAACCGGACAGCCCGAAATGAAGAATTGAAGCGTGGCTGCACAAAGGCCCAAAGTACGGATCGAAAAGGAGCGGCTATGGATGACAAGATTTTATTAGAAGATGATATTATTGATCTTACCGACCTTCTGGAGGAAGGCAGCCCGCCAAAGAAGCCCCAGCAAGCCGACATACGAAAGAAGGTTGTGAATGAGCCCGATTCCTTTGACCTCGGCAAGGAGATCTCTATGGACTATGATGTCTCCATTGAAGAGATCGAAAATAACAGCACGGTGCGTGCCCATGATACCCCTTTGGATTTTGATAAGAAGCCCGGCAAGCAACCCAAAACTGATGATATTTTGGATGATCTCCTCAAGGAGCCCCTGGGCGGCATCGAGTCTGAGATCGATCTTGCAATGAAGGACAAGTTAGAGGAAGTGAGCCTTACGGCCAAAGAAGAGGAAGTGCTTCTCAGTGAAGGTTTGGTAGAAGAGATACCCTCAATAAAGAAAGAAGAGGCTGCTGCCCTCAATGAAGAGTTTCCGGCCCCACCGATAGAGCCTGTGAGGCTTCAGGAGGTTCCCATCCCTATGTCCATGCCGTCACCAATGCAGGAACCACCCAGTGCCTATGAGGAAATGCCCAAGATCGGCATCCCGGCAGATATGCCCACCGAGGCCATTTTAGATGCCGTTATCACTGAATTCAGGAAAGAAATGCCTGCCCTCCTGGAAGGCATCCTCAGGCCGGTTGTGAAGGAACTCTTCAAGGAGATTATCTCCTCAACCCGTGAAGTGATCCCCGGGATTGTAGAGAAGGTGATACATGAGGAGATTGAAAAGCTCAAGAAACTCTGATCAGATAACCCCTGGGAGCCTTTTGCCTTTCCGTCCTGTTCATGTTATGAGATTTTGCACAACCTTCATCAGGAGTGCAAGATGCTCGATAAAGACTACGACCCGAAGGATATTGAACAGAGATGGTACGATACCTGGCTTGAGAAGAAGTATTTCCATGCCCGTGAAGATGATGAGACAAGACCCTGCTATGCAATCGTAATCCCTCCCCCCAATGTCACCGGCGTGCTCCACATGGGGCATGCATTGAATAACACCCTTCAGGATATCATGATCCGTTATAAAAGGATGGATGGATATAATTCCTTATGGATGCCCGGCACCGACCATGCGGGTATAGCCACACAGAACGTAGTGGAAAAGTATCTTGCCGAAAAGGCCACCTCCCGGCATGAACTGGGAAGGGACGCCTTCATAAAAGAGGTATGGAAATGGCGAGAGAAGCATGGAGGGCTTATCATCAGTCAGCTCAAAAGGCTCGGCGCCTCCTGTGACTGGGACCGCATCAGGTTCACCATGGACGAGGGGCTCTCCAATGCGGTCAGGAAGGTCTTTGTAACACTGTATCAGGAAGGCCTGATCTATAGGGGCGACTACATCGTAAACTGGTGTCCGAGGTGCCACAGCGCCCTGTCCGACCTGGAGGTGGAGCACGAGGAAGAAGACGGCCATCTCTGGCATATAAGGTATCCACTCGCCGATGGATCTGGTGAGGTTGTAGTGGCTACCACCAGGCCCGAGACCATGCTCGGCGATACTGCCGTGGCCGTCAACCCCGATGATGAGCGGTATGCTTCCATGATCGGCAAGGACCTTATCCTGCCTGTCATGAACCGCCGTATCCCTATTATTGCCGATGCCCTGGTGGATAAGGAATTCGGCACCGGCGCCGTCAAGGTCACCCCCGCCCATGATCTCAACGACTACGAGATGAGCCTGCGGCATGGTCTGGAAGTTATCGTCATCATAGATGAATCGGGATTCATGAATGCCAATGCCGGGAAGTATAACGGGCTTGAGAGGTTTGAATGCAGGAAACAACTCGAGAATGACCTGGCGGACCTTGGCTTCCTCGTGGACAAGACCGCCTACCGGGTTCCGGTCGGCAAGTGCTACCGGTGCAAGACCACCATCGAGCCGTATCTCTCCAAGCAGTGGTTCGTCAAGACCAGGCCATTGGCGGATGAGGCCATCAAGGCAGTCCAAGACGGCCGGACGCGGATCATCCCCAAGCAGTGGGAGAAGGTCTATTACGAGTGGATGAACAACATCCGTGACTGGTGTATCTCGCGGCAGATCTGGTGGGGGCACCGGATCCCTGCATGGTATTGCGATGCATGCGAAGAGGTCATGGTAAGCGAGATAGAACCCAAGCAGTGCCCCAAATGTAAATCCGCCTCACTCAGACAGGAGACCGATGTGCTCGATACCTGGTTCTCCTCGGGGTTGTGGCCCTTTTCCACCATGGGCTGGCCGGAGCAGGGCGCCACATTGAAGAAGTTTTACCCCACCGATGTCCTTATCACCGGGTTTGATATCCTCTTCTTCTGGGTGGCCAGGATGATGATGCTGGGCCTGAAGTTCATGGATGATGTGCCTTTCAGGGATGTCTACCTCCATGCCCTGGTGCGTGACGAGCAGGGCCAGAAGATGAGCAAGTCCAAGGGCAACATCGTTGACCCCATCATAGAGATGGACAAGTATGGGGCGGATGCCTTCCGCTTTGCACTCACCGCCTTCGCCGCCATGGGGCGGGATGTGCGCGTCAGCGACAAGCGCATCCAGGGGTACCGCTTTTTCATCAACAAGATCTGGAACGCAGGCAGGTTCGTCCTGGCCAATATCAAAGGGTTCGAGCCGGAAGCAGTTACCCTTGATCTGGCGAAACTCGGGTTGGCGGAAAAATGGATACTGACCGAGCTGAATAGGACCATCCGGGATGCAAGGCGCGCCCTTGATGAATACCGCTACAACGACACGGCGGACATCCTCTATCAGTTCACCTGGCATACCTACTGTGATTGGTACATCGAGCTGTCCAAGTCCAGGCTGAACACCGAAGATGCGCAGTACACCAGGTGGGTGCTGCATTATGTATTGAAGTCCATCCTCGAACTCCTGCACCCCATCATCCCCTTTGTGACCGAGGAGATCTGGCAGTGTCTGCCGGCCAGGGTCGGGGAGTCCATAGTGATCGCCTCCTATCCAAAGGAGAGACCGGAGTTGGACTTTACCGACGATGCCGAACTCATGGGCTATATCATCGAGGTTATCTCCGGTGTACGCAGCATCAGGGGTGAGACAGGCATATCCCCTGCCGTGGTGCTTGATGTGGCCATCAGGGTGCCTGACGCAAAGCTGCAATCCTTGCTGGCTGCCAACAGCATCCATATCAAAGACCTTGCAAGGGTGGGTAAGGTGAAGTTCATCGCCCATGAATCCGAGCGCCCGAAGAAGTGCGCCCTTGCCGTGAGGAAGGGCCTCGAGGTCTATGTGCCCCTTGAAGGTATAATCGACATCGACAAAGAGACTGACCGCCTGAACAAGCAGATGGGCAAGGTGAACAAGGAACTCGCAGAGAAACTCAAGAAGCTGTCAAACCCCAACTTTGTGGAAAAGGCGAAGAAGGAAGTGGTGGAAGAGCAACTCAAGATAAAGGAAGACCTTGAATTCGAACTCATAAGCCTCCAGAAGGCCTATTCGCTGCTTCAAGGGTGATGGCGCCACCGAAGCCAAAGGGAGTTATCACGGAGTTCATAGAGCTTAACCAGGTGGACTCCACCAATCAATATGCCCTGGACAAAAGCAGGCCGGGCCTTCTTGTCACTGCCCGCGCACAGAATGCAGGCAGGGGAAGGCGGGGCAGGCCGTGGTTCTCGCCTGCTGGTGAGAATGTATATATGACACTCACCCTGGCGCCGCCTGAAGAACGCTACCCCATCATTGCAGGCGTTGCCGTCCGCTCCGCCATTGCCGGTCTTCTTCCGGATGAGACTGTGGCCGTTAAATGGCCCAATGACATTATCATATCAGGCAAGAAGGTGTGCGGGATCCTCTGTGAGACCAGGGGGCCTATCACCGCTATCGGCATCGGCATCAATGTGAACCAGCAGGCATGGCCCAAGGAGCTTGAGCACAGGGCTTGTTCATTGAAGCAGCACTCTGGCCATGGATTCAGCATCAATACGGTGATTGAATCGGTCTTAGAACATCTCTGCACCTGGATTGATGTGTTCCGCAGCCAGGGCTTCGGGCCGGTCAGGGAGGAGTTCCTCCGCCATGGTTTGTTGGAAAGATATGAGGTCTTTAATGAAAGGGGTCAAAGATGCACCATCGTCGACCTCACCATGGAGGGCCACCTCATTATCAGGGAAGGTGACACGGAAACAGAGCTTATTCATGAGCCTGTGTCCCTGGGATGGGATAATGAGCTGTAAGGTACGAACATTTTTAACCCGTTTTTTAAAAGCAACTCCCCATCGATGTACCGGTGGATTATGCCGGAAATGAGTGTTTGATATGGGATACCCATTTCCATCGCTTTCTTCTGGATACCCTGTTAATCATGTTCAGTAGGTTTATCATTGACGGATTATCATGATAAATCATATTCATTGCTAAATCCTTGACATACCAAAGCATGCTGGAGGTTATTCTTTCTGAAAATACATGAGGCTGCTCCGGAGTTCATCCGATATTATTTAAAGACAAGGAAGAAGTTACTTCCTGTAAAATCTCCCCGGCAAGGGCATGTGATGAGTCGTCTATGTCTGACGCCTGTAACTTTAGCTGATTCAGCTGGAGAAGGCGGGGACTAAATTTCATGAAGTGGCACTGGATAGTGCTCTTGCTCATTATAGCACTCCCGTATTTCCACCTCAATGGGTCACACTTGGTGGATCTGACCGTTGGGTCGCCACCCGCAGGGGTGGCTCTGGAATACCATCATATCAGGCTTCTCCTCGAACCCCTTGCCGGAGTTGCTGAGTATTTCTTCTCCCTCAAAGATCCCAGGGGGCAGGTGAAAGCCTGGTTTTTCTGGACAGCAGTCATACCAGGACTCATAGTTTTATGGAGGAGCAGGAGATTGCCAAGGGTACTTGGCGCGATACTGATCTCATGGCTTGCATTAATCACCCTCTTCGCCCTTCTCGTAGTCCTGCCCTTGCCTACATTGTACCTCAAAGCTCCTGCGGATTGGCTCCGGGTTGACTTCCATTCACACACCTGGCATTCTTGGGACGGCATTGCTTCCCCGAAACAAAACCTGCTTTATCACAAGAGGTTGGGTTATGATTGTTTCTTCATCACTGAACATGAGGTTACTGAAAGTTATTCTGATTTTTCTGAGGAAGTGCGGCTTCATAGTGCATTTCCCGGTGTCGAGACGGTGAGCGCAGATGGCGTTCGTTTCTTAATTCTTGCTGATCGAAAGTTTTCAATGTCTGATTTCGATCAAAAGAATGCCAAAGAAATTATCAATAAAGCACATGAAAAGGGGTTCCTTGTTGTTCATGCGCATGCTTTTACGGGGCAGGATTGGAATTATCTTGCCAACCTAGGAGTCGATGGCTTTGAGATATACGATTCAGCTGACCGTGGAATCACTCACGAAAAACGGGGGAAGCTCATACGCCTTTGTAAAGAACGAAACCTGTTTATGGTCAGCGCCTCGGACTACCATGGATGGTCTACCTTGTCGGATGTCTGGACCCTTGTCAAAATACCGGCGAATGTGAAGCCTACCGCCAAGATGCTGCTCGACCTTTTACGCAAGCGAACCGAAATCCGTGTGGTGGTCAACCAGCCGACCGGGGAGTATTTCGGCGCCGGATCTTTTTTTGAACCTTTTACAGGAACAATCCACTACTTCGGAAGCCTGAGCCACATAAAATCATTAAGCTGGGCAGGATGGATTTTAACTTTAATGTTCTTACACAAGATTCTGGGAAAGAGAAGGCTTTTGCAATCCATCGCGATCTCCTTGTGCTTTTGTTTCCTCTCCTATTCTTTATTCATGGCTTATTGCTGGTACTTTATCCACCCCGGCAGTGAGATCCTCGGATACCCCCGTGCTATGGCTCTAGCAATCCTTGCCTGTATGTGGTTTGTAGTGTCGCTATTTCTGCATACTCCGGCAAAAACATCGATTTTCCAGAGGTTTTCATCCCGGAAAAGACAAACAACCGTTTAAACTGTTTGATGAATAAAGTTAGAACATCCATTACTCGGGTCTTACTGTTGGCCTTGGAGTCCGACTTTCAAATTAGCAAGATCGCTTTTTAGAATATCAAGAAATGATATGCCATACTCCAATTGATCCTTTGTCAAATTATGCGCTGCATTAAGAAGTAACATTTTCGCATTCGTTTCATTGGCAATCGTTTCGGCAATCTTGGGGCTCGTAAGCTCTTCATAGTAAACATATTTAATGTTGTGTCTTTTTATCTGATCCACCAGCTTGGCAAGGTCGTTGGCAGTAGGTTCGGCATCCGGAGAGACGCCCTGGGCAGCTAAATATATCAAACCATACCGGCGAGCCAAATAACCGAAAGCATAATGCCCTCCATAAATGATTTTTTTACCTTTGTAAGGGGCGAGAGTTGTGCTGTACGCACTATCCATTTCAGTTAGCTTCTTGTTATATTCATCTGCTTTCTCTTTATAAAAATCCTTATTTAAAGTATCCTTTGTCTGTAAGCCCCGCATGATGTTGTTAACCATTATTTTGGCATTCTCAAAATCAAGCCAAATGTGTGGGTCAAGTGATCCTGCAGGTTCATCTGCATCGTGAAATACACCAGGAATCATCTTCGTGCCTTGGCTTGAATCAACTACAATGAGATTCTTGTTTGAAATACTTTTTAATATATCTGCAGCCCATGGTTCCATAAATTTGCCTGTATACACAAAAAGATCCGCTTCATTAATCTTGATAACGTCACTTGGTTTGGGTTCAAATGAATGGGCTTCCACGCCCGGAGGAAGCAGCAATGAAACCTCTACCTTGTCTTTCCCAACATTTTTCACAAAGTCATAAAGGGGGAAAAGTGTTGTCACAACTTTAATCTTATGTGATCTTTCTGCATCTGTATGGCTTGAACTATTACACCCAATTGCAAAAATAACAGTGCAAAGGGTTAGAATAACAATTCCGGAAAATACTTTTTTGACCATATGTTCCGTCCTCGCTGTATAGCTTTGTCTTTTATTCTTTTCATACTCATGATATCCATAGTAATACATAGTAATACATAGTAATACCTTTCCCATATAAGTCAAGGGTTCCAAAAAAATGGACCCCGGATAACAAGAACAACAGTAATCCACCATGACAGGATTTTAGTACTCAACGGGTACTTGTTTCTGAATGTTCAACAATTATTATCAACTCACAAGAAAAGTGAGGGAGGTATCTATGCTGAGTTGCGCTACAATGAAAAAAGGTGAGATCTACATGTGCAAGGACTGTGGTCTTGAGATTAAAATAGTTCAAGAATGCAAAGAATGTAAAGAGCCAGAAGGCTCTTCGGCTTCATGCTGCGGAACTGGATGTACCTTTTCTTGTTGCGGTGAAGAACTAAAGAAAAAAAAGGCATAAAAAAAACTATAAGATAACTCAAAATACATTGAAGGCAAGGGGATGGATGTTCACCTGCCATCTTTCATGAGGCGTAGTAAGATCCTCCTCATTGAGGAAGCAGGGTCTCAATCAGTCCCCAGCGACCTACAGGAGGGGGTCCCTTAAAGAATACATACGGCATTCTTGGTGGAGGTACCTTCTTAATTGAAGAGACTTCAACCGCTGGATAGGCCCCTGTCAGGCCATGTTCTGTTTTGATGATACCTTTGACCCTTACCCAATCATCCTTGGCAAAAGCATCGGCATTATCATATAAGCATGTTAGGCCCAAAACCTGTGCATCAGCTGTGCAACAGGTGATAGCAAAGCGGGCAACCACTAATTGATTTTTGCGGAACTCATCATTTTTATACACAAAACCTACAAAGTCTATATTTTTGTCAACAAAGCTCCGAGGCTGTAAAGTCAGCATCTGCATTGCATACATGAAAGTATTGTCGGTAATGACAGGGTTCCAATTGGCTGCATAATTGTAAACCGTTGCAGACTCAACTGATCTCCCGCTTACCTGCTGGTTATTCGTCAGGTTGATACCCTTCTGGTTTACCATATATGAACTCAGAGCTTTAGGAGGCATGAGCAATCCAATGGCTAACGGGACGATAAAAACAACATACATTCCCCATCCTCTTCTGAACTCATGATGCAGAATTTCTTGCGGCTTCAATGTATTGATAAATTGAACCAGCGCCAGTGCATAAAAAAACCAATAGGAAATCTTGATTCCCACTATAAACCTGGGATGAATGTACAAAAGGACATCGCCATTCAAAACAACGTGCATTAATAAATATCCGAATCCGAACAAAAGCAATGCGCGTATGAGGCCTGTTAGTTTGGCAAAAACCATAAATTAGACTCCGAACAGATTAAGATTGACGCTGATAAGGGCATAGCTGAATGTTAAAAGGGTAACGATCAGGATTAAAAGGGATACAAAAGATGCCTTAAACTGACTTGACATCATCAGAGTGTTTTTCAAATCAATCATGGCACCATAAACAAGGAATGCTACAATTGACCCTGTTGAGAACGAAGAGGACATTGCCCTTGCTACAAATGCATCGGCACTTGAGCAGATTGATAGTCCAAAACCAAAGAGCATCATCACAGGTATTGACAAAACCATTCCATGACCCACGCTTGCTATTGCGCTTCTTGGAATGACGACCTGAACAAGAGATGCAAGAAAAGCGCCGATGATAAAATACATGCCCATAGTAAAAAACTCATTGCTGGTATGCAAGAGAACATCATGGAGCTTAGTAGGCAATGACTTAGAGTGGTGGTCATCGCAACAATCACCATGATTATGGTTGTCGCAGGCCTCTTCTCTTAAGATGTTTTGACTGCCGAAGTGCAAATTGGTTATCAACCCGGCAAAGACTGCCACAAAAAATGTCCCGACCATCCTATAAACCGCCATTGACCCTGTAGGGAAAGCCATTATTGTGGACACCAAAGCAACCGGGTTGATAACCGGAGCTGCCAGCATGAACGTAATAGCGATATGAAGGGGTACCCCCTTTCGTATGAGACGACTTGCCACCATGACAATTCCACATTCACATATAGGGAAGATCATCCCCATGAATGCAGCTGCGATCAGACCAGGAAGGGTTCTCTTCGGCAAAAACCTGGCTATTGTCTCTTCAGAAATAAACACCTCTATTACTGCAGAGAAAAATGCCCCGATGAGGAGAAAGGGGAGTGATTCCAGAATGACACTTAAGAAGAGAGTTTCAAGGCTGCTCACTTGCTCATAATTAATCCTGCTGAGTGCGGGAATCCCGTATCCGGCAGCCCATAGGTAAATCATTATGAACAAGGAAACGATGATTAACCCTATTGAGAATTTTTGCAGCCTCGATGCAGGAGCATGAAGGTAACGAAAATCCAATTCCTGAACAAAAGTCGTCTTAACTCTCTTAGAAATAAGCATATACGGAACCCAAACCAAACATGTCAGGAAAGCGGAACTGATATTTCTCATAAAGACAAGGTTAATTACCGGTTTTCCCGGCAGGATCAATTTAATTGCAAAAGTGTCTACAATTGTTATGAGTAAAGACAAGACAGATATTGCAATGAACCACTTCGGAAAGCTTTTTGATTTCTTGAAGAATAAAAGAATCATAAACGAAGAAGCGAAAAACAAACCGATATTGGTAAAGACTTCCGATAGAATATACGGACCCCATAGCGGGTGATATGCATTACTGGCTGGGTTGGTTAATATGGCCCACATCCCATGAGAAAATATCGGGAGAAATGTATTTATCAAAACGGCGCCTGTCTTGAGTGGAGCAACAAGTACACCTATTCCAACCAGGATCAGCCAGCCTCTTAATCCATTGAGTTCCTTGTTTCCTTGAGTCATTTGAATTCCTTGCTTCCTGTAGCAGTAATATTCCATTCAGTTTGATTTGTTTAATATACCCACCCATCATTCGTGAATAAGTTTTGAAACACGTTCGAGTGTTATCCCTTCAGCTTTGAGCTTGGGAACCTCCCTCAGTAATACAGCGATAGTCTCAGTGTGCGGGTGGCAGATGCCAATAGCGCTTGAATGTTTTACAGCTTTTCTTTTCAGCTCTTCAAGCTGGCCCATGATGTAGGCTTCATTCAGCTCATCATCAAGGAACACATCACGTTTATTCCAGGGAAGGCCGATCTCCTGGGCAACCTTAAATCCCACGGATTTACTTGAGGTAAGGCTATCGATATAGAAGAGGCCCTTATTTTTAAGCTCCGTTTCAACAAGCATCATGATCTCCCGATCCTGAGTCACTTCGGAGCCCATATGATTGTTCACGCCAGTTATATATGGCACGGCCCTGATATCACCCAGCAGGATGGTCCGGATCTGATCAGGAGCCATGCCCTTGAAGATCGCTCCCTCACCGGGGTCATGACCGGCAGCACCTTGCATAGGCAGATGTAACATGACCTCATGGCCCTTTGTATGGAGATATTGTGCAACCTCTTGTGAGTGCGGGCGCATAGGCATGACAGAGAAAGTAAGATCTCCATCAATTACCGCGAGCTGTTCTGCAGGTTTCATATCAGTGCCCATATCGTCCACTATGATGGCCATATAGCCTGTTGGAAGAGCAGGGACGACAGGCTTGGGAGGAATCACAGCGGCTACTTCCTTTTTCGGATAAATGAATTCAATCATCCAGGTCTCGTCACCAACTTCTATTGTTACATACCCGATATCCTTGATCTCGATGTTGCCGTATTTCTCGGCTGGCTTGAATGCGGATGACAACTGATCACGGGTGAAGTTTTTACGGGACTCCACCTTGATTGTATGATTATAGGTCGTTGTCTGGTCTTTATGAATTCCGAGATCAAACAGACAGCCCTTTATAATTAAATCAGGTTTCAAAAGCTTTGCAGGTGCCACCAGTACATGTTGTGCTTCCCTTCTGTGCATACCCTTTTCCAGAAATACGACTGCCCCCACAAGGACCATTATGATTGCAAATATGGCAAGGAGAGTAGCTTGATTGACGTTGATCTTTTTCCTTCTCTTTCTCATTCGTTGGTCGACCCTTTCTTCTTTAGGCTGGAGTGGTTGCTTCTGACCACACTCTCTCCCGAGTCAGCCCCATTGTTGGCATATGCATTTATGCCATGGATGATGCCGTCAATAATGCTGTTCTGGTAGGATTCTTTCTGCAGGAGTTTACATTCTGTAGGGTTGGTGATGAACCCGGTCTCTATCAGGATAGCCGGCATCTGCGCACCTACCAGGACATAGAAAAGGGCCTGTTTGACACCATGGTTCTGGCAGGTGTTCTCGGATTTCTCGTGAGATGAGATAATGGAGTTCTGAACGTACGTGGCAAACTTGGATGATTCATTTATTTTGCTGTTAAGCATAAGGTCGTTGATGATGAACTTGAGATCACTCAACGATTTGGTTGTTGTTTCATTCTCTGTTGCAGCAATTTTAATGGCATAGTCATCTTTGGTCATATTGAGAAAATAGGTCTCAACCCCATCCAAGGATTTGTCAGGGTTTGAGTTCACATGGATGGAAATAAAGAGATCTGCCTTGTTCTTATTTGCAAAGGCTGTTCGCTCCTCAAGGGGGATAAAGATATCTTCATCCCTGGTGAGGAAGGCTTCGAAGCCTTCTTCTTTCAGGCGTTTTGCAAGTGCCTTGCCTATTGCAAGGGTGATATCTTTTTCCTTCTCACCATCTGGTCCTATTGCTCCAGTGTCCTTCCCTCCATGGCCTGGGTCAATGACGACCTTCGATATTTTGCGAGAGAGTCCATTTGTTACGGAAGACTGATTGCCCATAACTTGTGAAGGTGTATTATCCTTGTCCACAGTGATCGCATCCTCATTCCGGTCAAGGGTCTTATCAGATTGCTTTGTCTCCTTGTGCTTGAGATCGGTACCTTCCTGATTATCCACATCGGGAGCCTTCTCCTCACCCCCGTTCTTTTTTTTCTCAAGGCTGTGAAGAGCAGCTCTCGCCTTCAAGGAAATATCCCCTCTTGGATACTTCTTCACGATCTCATGATATAGTTCGATGGCCTTCTTTTTCTCTCGTAGTCTGACCTCGTAGACTTTGGCCTCCCTGAAAAGGGCATCGGGCACAGTTCCGGAATCGGGATACTTGCTGACGACCGTCTTATAGGCTTTGACTGCTTCTTCAAGGTCAGCCTTCCTGAAGAAGTAGCCATAGATCTGCTCGTAGAGTTTTCCCTCCATATATAAGGCTTTCGGGGCAAAAGACGATTCAGGGTATCCTATTGTGACATCATCAAACTTTTGCACCACCTTCACCCAGTTGGCTTTGTCCTTCCGGAGGCTTGCATCTCGTGATAGCTCAACATATGCCGAATTAGCTTCCCGATATTTTTCTTTTGCACCAGAGGTGGCGGCAAAAACAGCCTTCTGCATGTCGGGGAGGAAAAGAAGTATGCAGATTGTAATTATTATGGGTATGATTCTGGGTCTATATATAGTCATGGTGTTTATCAATGCCCCTTGTAAAATACTCTTATTGCCTATCAGAGTGGAGAGAGCCCTGAGTGAGCCGGGGTCCCATGGGCGGCTGCCTGCACTTTTGTAATAGCTGCATTGGGAGTGCCCCCATTGGCAGAGGCCTTGAGGATTGCGCCTGAGATCATGCGCCAGTTTTCTTTCTCGTGGTCTCTCCAGATCATGTAGCGGGAAAGCTCGTAGGGATCTTTGTTGAGACCCAAAGGAGAGAGAACAGGCCCCCACGTGATGGTAAAGGCATAAGAATATCCTGCCTCCTTTAATGTCTTTTTCGTAATGCCGGCTCGCACCCCGTTCGGATATACAAAGGCCGTGATCTTCTTATTCAGGTTTTTCTCGAGGGTCTCTTTAGAGTCATAGATCTCCCTGAGAAACCCTTTCTTATCTTTGTCATAGAATTTCTGGTTCATGAGTTCATGGTAGTATCCATGGGCAGCAATATCGCACCCATCTTTCGAGAGTTCCTTCAATTGCTCCCAGGTAAGGGCAAAGGACTTTTTCCCGATAATGGATGGATAAATAGCCAGCATGGGCTTGATATGCCGGGGCTTGAGAATCTCCTGATAGGCAGGGTAGGCACTCTGATTTCCATCGTCAATAACGAGAAGCAGGTTCTGTGTCCCCGTGACTGAGCCCTTGAGGAGATCGGCGTACGATGTGAAATGGAATCCTTTGCTCTGGAAATACTCCAATTGAGAGCGGAGCTCCTGCATGGAAATATCGCCTGCAAATTTCTTGTTTCCGAGGAAGGAATGATAACAGAGTACAAATACCTTCTTATCTGCAGCGTATGCCGGAGTCCATCCTCCAGCAAGGCAAAGCACGATCACAAGCACTAGGGCCGGAATAAAGGTTAGTAGTCTATGTCTGTTCATAGTTTGATCCTTAAGCATGAAGTGGGAAGCAATGCAAGAGATCCGAATATCGGGATATTGATCTTTTGTATCTCTGTTATCATATATTCATTTAGTCTTGACTCCGGTAGTGAAATTATTTGCCAACCCCAAGAAATGGAGGTTTTTCACAGTCAGAAGATGGGAATAAGGGGTTAATGGATTGAAATCCTGTACATAGCCTTTGAGAAGAAGGCCATCTATGAAGTGAGCAACAACCTTGATCGGATCCACCTTTCCCCCATCAGATTATTTAAGATAAAGATATAAGACGATTGAAGTACAGCATTTGTTTACAGAGACTCTGGATGAAGGCAATATTTTCTCTCTCGCATGAAATATTTTCCAGGAGGGCACTGTAGCGTCCCGTACATAAATTAGGAAGCGCCTGCCTTTTCTCCTGTGGCATAATGGTTGCTCACTGTAGGGTATGATAATAGAGTTTGTCCGCCATTTTCTGATCATAGCACTAATATCCCTGACACTACTTGCCATAGCATTCAGTTTTTTCTCTCAATTCGTCCTGCCTGCCATGCGCCTCAGGAAAGACCTTCAGGCGACCATCGAGCGGATCAGGCGCTTAAAGGCGGCCTCCAAGGGTAAGGTAACCGACCTTGAGGAGATCTCGCAGGAGATACTGACAAGTGAAAGGTTGCGCCACCCCTGGCAGGAGTATCGCGAAACGCTCCATGAACAACAGTTCGCTGATCCCTCCGGTCATGGCAAGTCGGTACGGTGGCGTTCCACAACCCTGGCTGAGACCTTTTTCTCCGATCAGGCCCTTGTAGATACCCCGTTGAAGACCGCTTTCTACAAGCATCTGCCCGGGATACTCACCGGGCTCGGCATCATCGGCACGTTCTCGGGCCTCATCGTAGGCCTGATCAGGTTCGAGGTGTCAGGCGATGCGGACAAGGTGCGTGCGAGCCTGAACGGGCTCATACAGAGCGTGGGGTATTCCTTTGTCGTATCCGCAACGGCTATCACCCTTGCCATGATCTTTATCTGGGTTGAGAAATCACTCGTTACGGTGTGCTACCGTCACGTCGAGAACCTATGCCAGCTCATAGACAGCCTCTTCGATACCGGGGCCGGGGAGGAGTATCTGGCGCGCCTCGTGGTTGCCTCGGAGACTTCGGCAGAGCTCACACAGAAGATAAAGGATTCCCTGGTAGGCGACCTCAGACAGGTCTTCACCGAGCTCGCCACGCAGCAGATGAAGGCCTCGGCCCTGCTTAATAAAAATCTCTCCGTAACCATCGCCCAAGGTATAACCAAGAGCATAGAAGCACCCATGGAGCGTATCTCCATGGCCGTTGAGAAGGCAAGCACTAACCAGGGCGATGCGGTGAACAAGGTACTCTCCGATGTCTTGGCAAGCTTTTCGTCACAGATGCAAGGCCTGTTCGGCAATCAGTTCCATGAAATGGGCGACATCCTTAAAGGAACCGCAACAGCCATCCAGTCGGCTGCCTTGCAGGTGACCAGGTGCGTTGAAACCATGCAGGCCACGGGAAAAGGAACGGAACAAGCCATGGCCGAACGCCTGAACAGTGCGGTCAATTCGCTGGATGAACGTCAGAAGATCATGGACAGGTCCATGAGTGCCTTTGTAGAAAAGACTTCTCTGGTGAACACCTCCCAGACAGAGGCAACAAGGAATATGCAGTCGATCCTTACCGACATCGGGGAGCGGATGGCGGGCATCGTTACCCAGATCGAGACACAGTCACGGCACACGGCAGAGGTGTATGAAGCACACCAGGGCGCTCTGGCAGAACAGACCATCTCCACAATGGGCGAGATAACGAACCAGCTCAGGACCCTTGCCAATGAGATGAGACAGGCAGGTGAAGTTACCCGTGACAGCGCGACAAACCTGGCCTTCATCACCAAAGAATCGACAGGGCTGTTCAATGCAGGTGCACAGGCCCTGCAGGTCTCTTTCAAAGACTTTTCAAAGGCCTCCGGTATGGTGAGCACGAGCATGCAGGCGATACAGAAGGCATCAGTTGAGATCCAGGGCGCCTCATCCAACCTCGCACAGGTAACAAACGGGGTAAAGGATATGATGGATGAACACAGGCGCACGAGCGATATTTTTGCAACTATTGTCTCGGATCTCAGGTCCACCATTGAGAATGCCCGGCACGAGGCGTCCATGACCACCCAGATCGTTGCGCGGATACAGAAGGCAACCGAGCAGCTCGGCATAGCCCAGAACAAGGCGGAGGAATATCTCCATGGGCTGACTGATGTGCTGGCCCAGGCGCATGCCGAGTTCGCCGGAAATATCGAACTGACGCTCCGGAAGAGCAATACCCAGTTCCATGAAGAGCTCTCCAGGGCCGTATCGCTGGTCTCAGGGGCAATTCAGGATTTCGGGGATGTCCTCGACTCGGCCTCGGACAAGGGTGAAAAGAAATGCTGGGTCTAAGGCTTCCCTATCGTCGTTCCACACAAGACGAGGCGGAAAAGCCCTTCTGGATATCGTTTTCCGATATGATGACGGCGCTCATGGTGCTTTTTCTGGTGGTCATGACCGTGACGCTCCTTGCGATCACCCATACGATCTCACAGGCCGAGCGCATGAAGACAGTAAGGGATGCAGAGATCAACAAGCTCATGGCCAAGATACGGGAGGCTTCACAAGATTTCCCCGGCATCACCCTTAAGGGCAGTACCATCGACTTCGGCGACCAAGCCCGCTTCGACACCGACAGCTACCGCCTTAACCGTGAGCAGGCGCAGCATTTAAGGGCCTTTGTGCCCAGTGTATTGAAGATAGCCCGGGATCCTTTGGGCAAAAAGTGGCTGAAGCGGGTCGTGGTGGAAGGATACGCAGACCAGCGGGGGACGTATCTGCATAACCTCGACCTGAGCATGCAGCGTTCCGAAAGGGTGTTGTGCGCCTTACTGGCAATGCCGGAACCTCAAGAGAAATCGCTGAGCCCAGAAGACCGGCTGCTCATAGAGCAGCTCTTCCTGGTCGGTGGGGCATCGTTCAATTCTTTGAAGAAAACCCTGGAAGAGAGCAGGCGGATAGAGCTGAAACTGGAATTCCTAGAGATGGGAGAAACCAGACCCATGGCGCCTCCTATAAAACTGGCTGCAGACCAGTACTGAGAGCTCGATTGACCATGAACGCACTCGATTTATTACGTTTCAAGCTGCATCAATCGTTTTCTGCTGCTTTTCATGATGCAACGTGGGGACAGCCAGAACTTATGAGCAAGGTCCTTCAAGAGGTGTGCTGTGCATTTGATACCTCCGCAGATACCACCTCAAAAAGGTCCATCGGTCATACCCTGTTGTCTTTTCGCGCCTCTGCCAAGCTGCCCACATTTCTAGATCTGAAATATGCGTGCATAGGCATTTCCCAGCCGGCTGGAGACGATGGCTGGTGTTTGCTGGAAGATAAGGACCTCTTCGAAATAGTACTGGAGGGCGTAGGCGCCCAGGCGCATAATCCCAGACGCTTGAGGAAGTGCTACCAGGGCCTTCTGAACGGGTATTTCGACTACAATATATTTGATGTTGGCGTCCCGGAGCAGGGCCGGAAGAATTGGCTGAGCCTGCGTTCCTTTCTCCATGATCATTTGAGTGTAATTCAGCGGTCCGTGCCCGTGCTCAGCTGGGTAAAGGTTATCGTCAGCCACATAAACCTGCTTGGCGATAACCCGTGCGACCGCTATGGCGCGGCACTGGCACAGGGCGACTACACGGAATTGAAATCGGTATTCAAGGGCCTCCTCATCCCTAAGAATTCGTGGATCTGGGAGGTCATAGTCCTGGCGCGCATCAGGGCCATATGCAGTTTCACGGATGAAGAATTCAAGGAACAGCTTGCACCGTCTCTCGTCATGGCAACCCAAAACTCGGGCATTCTACTCTCCGAGATACTGAAAAAGAAATGTCTCGCGCAGCTCATAGGCCGTTATGCACGGTGTGCAACAAGACCGGAAAATGCCTTGCTTTGTGATTCAGCTATAACAATACTGGGAAACCCATGGGTCAACCGGGCGGCATGGGATGCACATGTACACGATGATATCGCGAGAACCATGATCGAGAGCTGGCTGAAACGCCGGTTGATCACTGATTATTTCCACCTGCTCAGCCGGGACAGATCGGTGGATATGAAGCGCCTTAAGTACTGGCTGCATTTCATCCCCAAGATAGAAGACATGTGGTTTGCGCTGGGTCCCTATGCATTGAACCACCCCGGGGCGGTCTTCAAAGATTTCCGGGAGATAGCAAAAGACCGCATCCTGGCGCTTGAAAGCCCGGGCGGTGATGAAGACAACGCACTCATCATGCGTATTGACGACTATGTCTTTGTGGAGTTCGGCTCAACAGAAAACTCCTGTCTGGTCTTCAAGAGCAACGACCTGCCGTTTGATCTGGACAAGAAGTGGATCTATATCGGCGCCAAAGCAGGTTCAGGGCTGCCTCACAGGCTTAAGATGAAGCATTCGTTGCGAAAAAACAGCACCCTCACACATCCCATAGCCGACCCGTCAACGAGGGGCACCAATAAAAGATTCACCTAAACGGAAATATTGATCAGTCCCGGTATCTTGTTTGCGCTGATACTCACGTTTCCCTGCTGGTTGTATTGGGTGACAGCCTGCAGCTTGTTTGTTGAATTATATGTCAAGTTTCAAGACACCTCACTCTTCCTTGAATGGAACCTTCGGGTGCCGTATAACCAGGCATCTTGACAAAGGCCTGAGGCTGCTTATCATAAGCTGCGTATTTCCGGTTGAATATGGATTACACCGCTAGGAGGGTCGATCATGCAAAACCACCAACTTGCCACTGTCATAATACCACTGCCAAACCACGATTTCGATCCGACAGAGGCAGCGGTGAGCTGGAAGGTCCTCAAAGGGTACGGCCACAGGGTCCTCTTTGCAACCCCTGATGGGAACAGGGCTTATGGAGACCCCCACATGCTCACCGGTGAAGGGCTCGACCTGTGGGGTTTTATCCCTGGGCTGAAGAAAATCAGGATGCTCGGTCTTATGCTGCGGGCTAACGCTGAGGCACGTAAGGCCTATGCGATGATGGAGCAAGACCCTGATTTCCTCAAACCGATGTCATATCAGGACCTGGAAACCGATTTATTTGACGGCTTACTTTTACCAGGTGGTCACTATGCCCGCGGCATGAGGCGTTATCTGGAAGCCCCGATCCTCCATGCCTTTGTCGGTGCCTTCTTCGATAGTGCAAAACCCGTGGGCGCTATCTGCCACGGCGTGGTAGTTGCCGCCCGCAGTCTTTCGCCAAAAACCGGCAAATCAGTGCTTTATGGCCGCAAGACCACTGCGCTCACCTGGCAATTGGAAAAAATGGCATGGTCGTTGATGCGTATTGCCGGCCGTATATGGGACCCGGATTATTATCGTACATATCCGGAAGAACCTGGAGAACCTGTGGGTTACCGGAGTGTACAGGCAGAGGTTACACGCGCCCTCGAACAGCCGGATGACTTCCTGGATGTGCCGAAAACCACACCGTACTATTTCCTTAAGACAAGCGGCATGTTCCGTGATTCGGATTCAGATGGCCGGCCTGCCTGGGTAGTAAAAGACGGATCATATGTTTCCGCACGATGGCCGGGTGACGTGCATGCATTTGCACGAACCTTCTCTTCAATCCTGTAAGGTCTATTACCCAAAAAGTGAATCATAACATATTCAAAAAAGAGATTCTTCACTTCGTTCAGAATGACATGAATTATTATGAGATAGGGTGTCATCCTGAGCGCAGCGAAGGATCTCTTAGTCTTCGTATCCTTTGAGCAACAACCGTTAAAGAGCTGACCCGCCCCTGTTATGCCGCCCTTTCATGGAAAAAGCGCATCAGGAACTCCGCATCGGACGGGGAAAGGTTGAATTCAAAGATAGCCTGATTCAAAAGTTTCTGGACCGGCCGGCCGGCGTTATTCTCAAGATGCCCTGATATCCACTTTATGGCATTCTTTATTTCTTCTCTCTCATATCTTTCAGTTATCGTTTTCATAACAATACCTCGCTTTGAGTATGTCATTCATATCTCTCAATTAGTTTCTCTCTATTTTGGATGATCTCTTCATGGAAGAGATGCATCTGAGGGACTATTTCAGCCGAGAAAACCGAAGTACCAGTCAATGATTTGTTGGCCCCAGAACACGTAGATCAGGGCGCCAAGGGCCAAAAACGGCCCGAAGGGGATGGCGGCCTTGAGGGTACCTTTCTTGATGAGACCGTAGGGGATGCCCACTATGGTTCCCATGAGCGATGAGGCAAACACCGTGAAGAGAACGCCCTGCCAGCCCGTGAAGACCCCGATCATGGCGAGCAGCTTCACATCGCCGCCGCCCATGCCCTCTTTCTTGGTGAGAAAATAATAACCATAGATGATTGCCAGGAGCAACCCACCCCCTAAGACGAGCCCGAAAAGGGCGTCTTTGTAGGTCACGGGCAGCCAGTATACGACCAGGAGCCCCGCTACGATGCCGCCAAGCGACAGCCTGTCAGGGATGATCTGGATATCGAGGTCAATGAAGGTGATAATGAGCAGGACGCAGGTCCAGAGGTAATAGATCAGGAAGGGGACACTCGGGCCGAACCGGTACAGCAGGCTCACCGCGAGCAGGCCGCTTAGGAGCTCCACCACCGGATACCGGACCGATATGGGCTCGGAGCAATTCCTGCACTTACCCTTTAAGATGAGATAGCTGATAACGGGTATGTTATCCCAGGGTTTGATGGGGGTCCCGCACTTCGGGCAGTGTGATGCCGGCCACACCACGGACTCATCGCGCGCGATCCTGTATATGCATACATTGAGGAAACTCCCGATAAAGAGCCCGAAGAGCGCTGCGATGAATACCATATCAGCTCGTGAGCTCACCCCTCTTGAAGCGGAGCACCTCCCCGTACAGGGTGGAAGATACCTCGTTCATGATGCCTTTGATCGGGTCGTTATCCGCTATGAAGGATGCGGCGTTATCCACCTTGGTCTTCATGGCATCAAGCTGGTCCACCATGGGTGAGAGGGCCTTGAGGTTCATATTCGGATCGGATACGGCCTTTGAATAGCGCTCAAGGAGCTCAACGGCTTCTTCACTGGCGCTCACCGCACTGAGCTTGACCGGGCTGACCGGGTTCATCTGAAGCTGGGTTCCAACCGATCCGGCATTGTTCACAGACCCGGTTTCAATCCCTTTGAGGAGGTCTTCAAAAACCCCGCCTCCTCCACCTTGAGGTTTTGTCTGGGGCACTGGAACAGAACCTATAGTCATATTCGGATTAATCTTCATACATGCCTCCTGGCCATAGGTAAGCAAGGAAGATGCCAGATCCCTTTTCCCTGGCCATCACCACAAAGGCGTAACGTAAACGGGAATTTTATTCCATCTTGAAGGGAAAAATAATCCATGCCTTCACGACGGAGGTACGAGCCTCTGGATGAATGCCGAGCGTGCCTTGAGGACCTCATCAATGGGCATCTTGACAAGCTCGTGCACGTACCCACGCACTGCCTTACAAACCTCCTCGATGACGCGGACCGGGTCATTGTGCGCCCCGCCTGTCGGTTCCTTGACGAGATAGTCCACAATGCCATAGCTGAAGAGGTCCCGGCCGCTGCCTCGCAGGGTCTCTGCGGCCTTCTCCTTCTTTGAGGAATCGCCATAGATGATGGAGGAAAATCCCTCGGGACTGATGGCACTGTAGAAAGAGTTCTCGAGCATGATGATCTTGTCGCCGAAGCCGATCGCCAGGGCGCCCCCTGATCCCGCCTCACCGATGATGCATGCCACTACCGGGGTCTTCACGCAGGCAACCATCTGGATGCACTGGGCAATGGAAAAGGCCTGGCCCCTGTCTTCCGCCTCGGGTACGGGGTATGCGCCGGGCGTGTCCACAAAGGTGATGACGGGCCTTTTGAATTTCTCGGCGAGCTTGAATAGCTTGATGGCCTTATAGTGCCCTGAGGGGCTTGCCATGCCGTAGTGGTACCGCATGTAATCTTTCTTCCCCTCGGATCGTTTCTTGTGGCCTATGACCACTACGGGGATGTCGTCCAGAAATGCCAGCCCGCCCAAGACGGCAGGGTCGTCTTCATAGATACGGTCACCCTTGAGCTCGGTGAAGTCGGTGAAGAGGTGCGCAATGAATTCATCGATACCGGGCCGGTCCGAATGCCTTGAAAGCTCTACACTGCTCCAGCGGGAAATGCCCTCGTAGAGCTCTTTCCTGAAGACCTCCACCTTTCGTTCGATCTCGGTGATATCGACGCCCTCGAGCTTTGATATGGATTCCTGCAGCCCTTTTAGGGCATTGTCGATGTCAATGAACTTCTCTTTTGATTTCACTGGAGTTCAACCCCCTTTGCGCCTACGATTTCGGAGAGTCTGTAGAGGAAATCCCTCACCGGTGAGACCATATATTCCTTTCCTGCGTCGATATTGACGAATGCGGCATCGGTTTCCACCTCAAAACAAAGCGAGCACGACCCTTTGCTGCCCATGACCGCCATCTTCAGCGCACCCAGTGCCTCACCCTTCAAGGTCGAGGGCACCCGGACGATAATTCGCTTTGCCAGCACCATCTCGGCACCATCGAGCGGCATGACCTCCTCGGCTACGAGGTCAATACTCTGCACGTCCGACTCCCCGGCACCGTTTTCCTCATTCCGGTTGATCCTTGCCTTTATAATCACTGGTTCATCAGAGGCAATCAATGCCTGATACTTGCCATAACACTGGGGGAAAAAGAGGATCGCAGCCGATCCATCAAGGTCTTCGAACACGCCCCGTGCCATGGCCTCACCCTTCTTGGTCCTGGTCACGTTTATCGCACTTATGACACCGGCGAGCACCACTGAATTGGGGGCGTCCCTGAGCGTCAAGGTCGTGGCCGTGGCGTACTTGTCGATGAGGTCCGCGTACTTGTTCAGCGGGTGTCCCGAAAGGTAGAACCCCATCCCGTCCTTTTCCATCTTGAGCCTTTCAGCCTCAGGCCAGTCGGGGATGTCGGGCATGACAAAAGGCTTGCTGATATCGACCTCAGAGAATTCCTCGAGACTGAACAAGGTGCACTGGGCGTCATTCCTGCTGCGCGCTAACCGCTGGGCCTGGTCAAGGAGGGCGTCGAGCACCTCGAACATGGCCCTGCGATTTGTGTGCAGCCTGTCGAATGCGCCTGCCTTGATGAGTGATTCAACTACCCGCCTGTTTACCTTGGATAGCGCTATCCTGTTCAGGAACGAGGAGATATCCTTGAAGGGGCCGTTCGCGCAAAGTTCCGCAAGGACCGCCTCCACCGCCCCCCTTCCCACATTCTTGATGGCGCCAAGACCGAACCGGATTCCCTCTTGTGTGACCACGAACTCGAAGCTGCTCTGGTTGATGTCCGGCGGCAGGACTGCAACACCACGCCTCCTGCATTCGGCAATATGCTGCGATACCTTGTCCGTATTGCTCAGGTCGAGCGTCAGGTTTGCGGCCATGAATTCCTTGAAGTGGTGCGCCTTCAGATAGGCGGTCTGGTAGGCCACCAGGGCGTATGCCGCTGCATGAGACTTGTTGAACCCGTAATCGGCGAATTTTTCCATAAGATCGAAGATCTCAATGGCCTTGTCCTTGTCCACACCTCTTTCAACAGCACCTTCGGTAAAGATCTCGCGCTGCTTGGCCATCTCTTCGCGGATCTTCTTGCCCATGGCGCGCCTCAAAAGGTCGGCCTTGCCGAGCGAGTAGCCGGCCATCTCCTGGGCGATCTGCATAACCTGCTCCTGGTAGACGATGATGCCGTAGGTCTCTTTCAGGATCTTTTCCAGCAGAGGGTGGGGATAGTCGATGACCTGCCTTTCGTGCCTGCGATCGACATAGGAAGGGATAAGGTCCATGGGTCCCGGACGATAGAGGGCCACTGCCGCGATGATGTCCTCGAACTTGTCGGGCTTGAGCTGCCTGAGCATACCCTTCATGCCGGAGCTTTCAAGCTGGAACACGCTCGACGTGTCGCCATCGCCTATGAGCTGGTAGGTTGACCTGTCATCGAGGGGGATACCGGTGATATCAAGATTGATGCCTTGCGAGCGCAGGATCTCGATGGTCTTGGCGATTACCGTCAGCGTCTTGAGGCCCAGCATATCAAACTTGATGAGGCCGACCCTCTCGATGCGCTTCATGTCGTACTGGCTGATGAGCATGCCCTTCTTGTCGACATACACAGGCACATGATCGGTTAAAGGCCTGTCATCCGAGATGATGACGCCGCCCGCATGCACCGATGCGTGCCTGCTTAAGCCCTCCAAAGCCTTGGCTATCTCTATGAGTTGGGCAACCGCCGGGTCCGTGTCCACAAGCTCTTTCAGCCTCGGCTCTGCCGAGACGGCCTCCTCGAGGGTGATGTTCAGGTCAGCCGGGATGAGCTTGGCGATCTTGTCCACCTCGGCATAGCCCATGCCCATGACCCGGCCAACATCCCTGATGACGGCCTTTGCCTTCATGTTTCCGAAGGTGGTGATCTGGCTCACGTATTCAGGGCCATACCTGTTCTTGACGTACTCGATCACCTCGTCCCTGCGGTTTTGGCAGAAGTCCACATCGATATCCGGCATGCTCCTGCGCTCAGGGTTTAAAAAACGCTCGAACAGGAGGTTCCACCTTATGGGGTCGATGTCGGTGATCTTGAGGCTGTAGGCAGCCAGCGACCCTGCTGCGCTGCCACGGCCGGGCCCTACCGGGATATCATGATCCTTGGCATACTGGATGTAATCGGCCACAATGAGGAAGTAGCCGGCAAACCCCATGGATTTGATGATCTCGAGCTCTTCTGCGAGCCTCTTTCTATAGCCCTCGGGGATACTATCCCCCATCCTCGCCTTCAGCCCCTCCCAGGACTTTTCCTCGATGACCTGCTCCAGGCTTTTATCAGCCCCTATGGGATAAACCGGGAAACAAAAGACATCCTTGGGGATCTCAATGTTACAGAGGCCGGCGATCTCGGAAGTAACATCCACTGCCTCGGGGACCCACGAAAAGCTTTTGGACATCTCGTCAGGGCTCTTGAGATAGAGCTGGTCGGTCTCGAAACTCATCCGCCCCTTGTCATGGATAGTGCTCTGGGTCTGGATGCATAGGAGGACCTCATGGGCCTTGGCATCAGAGCTCTTGAGATAATGGCAGTCGTTTGTGGCCGCAACAGGGACACCGTGACGCCTGCCCAGGTCTACGATTAATGGGTTGACCTTATCCTGGTCGGGTAGTTGGTTGTGCTGAATCTCAAGGTAAAACCGGCCCTCAAAGACCTTCCGGTAGAAATCCAGGGCCTCCAGCGCCCTGTCCTCGTTATCGCGGAGCAGCCAGTAAGGGATCTCACCTTGGAGGCAGGCGGAAAGTCCGATAAGCCCTCCACTCAACTCTGTAAGCGTTCGCTTGTCCACCCTGGGCTTGTAGTAGAACCCCTTGGTATGCGCAAGCGAGGTGAGCTTCATGAGGTTGCGATAGCCCTGGTTATCCTTTGCCAGTAAGATGAGGTGGTAGTGCTTGGGCATCCCGGGGATGAGTTCCCTGCTGGCCATATCGCCCGGGCTGACATAGACCTCGCAGCCGATAATGGGCTTTATGCCCGCCTTGATGGCCTTGTCGTAAAACTCTAACGCGCCGTACATGACGCCGTGATCGGTAATGGCTACTGCGTCCTGGCCGAAGGACTTGGTGGTTTTTATGAGGTCGTCGATCCTGATGGCCCCATCCAAGAGGCTGTACTGGGTGTGACAGTGGAGATGGACGAACCCCATCAAAAGGCCTTAGTACTCCAGCTTGTAATTCGGGGCTTCTTTCACGATGATCACGTCATGGACATGGGATTCTTTCAACCCTGCCGAGGTGATCTTGATCATCTTTGCCTTAGTCTGGAGCTCCTCTATGTTGGAGCACCCGGCGTACCCCATGCCGGCGCGCAACCCCCCTAAAAGCTGGTAGACATTCTCGGAGATGGGGCCCCGGTAGGGAACACGGCCCACGATGCCCTCGGGAACGAGCTTGTCGCTGTCAATGACCTCGCTTTGAAAATACCGGTCCTTTGAGCCGGCCCTCATGGCCTCAACAGAGCCCATGCCGCGATATGCCTTGTATGTTCGGCCCTGGTAAATGATGTGCTCGCCCGGGGCCTCTTCGGTGCCTGCAAACAGAGAGCCGATCATGATGCTCGAAGCGCCCGCCGTAATGGCCTTGGTGAGGTCGCCTGAGAATTTTACCCCACCGTCTGCGATAATGGGGACCCCGTGCTTTTTCGCCTCCTGGGAGCAAGCCATAATAGCCGTGATCTGCGGAACACCCACACCCGCAACAACCCGGGTGGTGCAGATGGAGCCGGGTCCGATCCCTACCTTGATGCCGTCCGCTCCGGCCTTGATAAGGTCTGCGGTAGCCTCTTTTGTGGCCACATTACCTGCTATCACCTGTGCATTCGGATAGAGTTCCTTGATGGCCTTTACCGACTCAAGAACCCCCTTGCTGTGGCCATGGGCGGTATCCACCACAAGCACATCCACCCCGGCCTTCATCAGAGTATGCACCCTTTGCTCATCAATGGACATGATGCTGACCGCAGCCCCCACCAGGAGCCTGCCACGGGAGTCCTTGGCGGAATGGGGGTATTTCTGGGCCTTTTCGATATCCTTGATGGTGATGAGGCCCTTGAGGTTATACCCCTCATCGACCACCGGCAGCTTCTCGATCTTGTACTTATGGAGCAGCTTCTTTGCCTCCTCCAAGGTTATCCCACCCCGGACCGTCACCAGGTTTTCTTTTGTCATGGCCTCGCCGATGGGCTTATTCATGTCGGTCTCGAACCGCAGGTCACGGTTGGTAAGGATGCCGATGAGTTTACCGTCCACCGTAATGGGGACCCCGGATATCCGGTAGTGCATCATGAGTTTCAATGCCTCGCCGATGGCCTGATCGGGCCGCATAGTGATGGGGTCAACGATCATACCGCTCTCGGACTTTTTCACCTTGTCCACTTCAACGGCCTGCGCCTCGGGCGGCATGTTCTTGTGGATGATGCCGATCCCGCCCTCTCTCGCCATGGCAATGGCGGTAAACGCCTCAGTCACCGTGTCCATAGCAGCGCTTAAAAGCGGGATGTTCAGCTTGATCCCCCGGGTAAGGTATGTGCTTAAGTCCACTGTTGCAGGCAGCACATCCGATTGCGCGGGAAGCAGCAGTACATCATCGAATGTCAGGGCTTCCGCGAGAATCTTTTCCATATGGTCATCCTCTCCTTACTGGATGCTGTAATCAAGGCGAACCGGCCGTATAAGGCCTAGGCCCTGAGAAAGATCTCCCCGTAGTGGCAACGGTGTAACGTTCCACGGGAGGATCTTTTTGAGCAGGTCCCAGATGCCTTCATGCGTTGTCAGGCCTGACGATACGAGGTTCACCGGTAATGTGCCCCTTCTTCTTTGCCTCATCCATTGCATCTTCGAGCCCGCCGATCTTATCGACAAGCCCAACGGTGCATGCCTGCCTTCCGGTGAACACCCTGCCGTCCGCGAGTTGCCGTACCGTCTCTACCTTGAGCTTCCTGCCCGCGGATACCGCCTCGATGAACTGGAGATGCACATCATCCACCAGGGATTTGAAATAGGCTTTCTCACGGCCGGACATGGGTTTGAAAGGGGAGCCTGCATCCTTCAGGGTGCCTGCGGTTATGCTGTTGGGTGTCACCCCCAGCCTTTTAAGCCCCTCGCTGGCATCGAAGAATTCCATGATTACGCCGATACTGCCGGTCATGGTCCCGGGCAGGGCATAAATGGTATCACAGGCGCATGCAATGTAATAGGCACCTGAGGCACCCAACGCACCGAACGATGCGATAACGGGCTTTTTCTTTTTCAGCTTTAAGAGCGCGCCGTAGATCTCCTGGGAGGGACCTACCTTGCCGCCGGGACTATCGAGGCGCACAACGACCGCCTTGATATTATCATCATCACTAAACGCTTTGATGGTATCCAGATAGGGCATCGATTCGGTGATGATACCATCCACCTCGATCATGCCGATGGCAGGTTTCATTGATGTCCTGAGGGCATCGAACCCCCAGGCTGCTGCACCTATGGCAATCAGGAGAGAGAGTATCCATTTGGTTCTTCGTTTCATGGCGTTAGCGGTTTCGAACTCCGGGTTTAAAACACCTGTCGCAGTAAAACTATACCTGCCTAAGCACTATATGGAATATCTTTTACCTTGTCTTAAGGGGATACTTCATTTACTGAGGTACCCCCAGTATTCCGACTACGGATGGAGCCTAACCCTTCTGTTTGGAATCCCGCAGGCCCTTGATCAGGTCTCCGAGGTTGGTGCCTACCTTATTGTCAGAGGGCTTGCTCTCCTGAACCGGGGCAGCCTTCCTGTGGTGCGCCTCATCAATGGCCTTGATGGAGAGTCCGATCTTCTTATTCTCAGGGCTGATCCTCAAGACCAAGGCCTCCACCTCCTGGCCTATTTCAAGCACTTCTGCGAGTGAATCTATCTTATCGCTGCTGACCTCGGAGATGTGGATCATGCCCTCAATGCCCGGCTTTATCTCGACAAAGGCGCCGAAATCGGTCAATGAGGTGATCTTTCCTTTAATGGTGCTGCCCACCGGGTGTTCGAGGGCTATCTGATGCCATGGATCGGGCTGGAGCTGTTTGATGCCCAGCGAAAACTTTTCATTCTCAGGGTCAATGGCCAGGACCTTGGCAGTGATTACATCGCCCTTCTTGTAGAGATCCCGCGGGTTCTTGACCTTGGGGTCCCAGGTAAGATCGGACACATGGATAAGACCATCAACATCAATCGTGTCATCGATACTCACAAACAGCCCAAAGTCGGTAACATTCTTGACTGTTGCATCCACAACGGTGCCTTCGGGATAATACTCCTGGATCTGTTTCCAGGGATTGGGCATGGTCTGTTTCAGACCCAGCGAAATACGGCGCCCCGCCTGGTCCACACCCAGGACGACCACATCCACGGTCTGCCCTTCATCAAGCACCGAGGAGGGGTGTCTCATCCGTTTGGTCCAGAACATCTCGGAGATATGGACAAGCCCTTCGACCCCTTCTTCAACCTCTACGAATGCTCCATAATTGGTCACCGAGGTCACCTTGCCGGATATCTTCTTGCCAATCGGGTACCGGTATTCCAACCCCTCCCAGGGATCAGTCGTGAGCTGCTTGAGTCCCAGTGAGATCTTCTCGGTCGCAGGGTCGAATTCAAGAATCTTAACCTTGATCTCCCGGCCGGAAGCAACCTTTTCTTTGGGGTCCTTGAGCTTGCCCCAGGACATGTCGGTGATATGAAGGAGTCCATCGATACCGCCGATATCGACAAAGGCCCCGTAGCTCATAATATTCTTGACCCTGCCTGTTACCACGTCGCCCTTGGCCAAGGTCGTGAGTAACTGCTTCTTGCTCTCTTCCCGCTGCTTTTCCAGCACCTCGCGATGGCTGACTACAACATTGTTCTTTTTCCTGTTGAACTTGATGATGGCAACATCAATGGCCTGGCCTATCATCTTTTCAAGATCGGCCTCACTCACGGGATTGACCGTGGCCTGTGAGCTCGGCAGGAATGCGCCGAGGCCGATATCCACAATAAGACCGCCCTTGATCCTCTCGGTTACCTTGCCCCTCAGGTACGTGTTATCCTGATATGCCTTAACGATATCATCCCAGATCTTCAGGCGCTTAGCCTTTTCTTTGCTCAGCTTGATAAAGCCCCTGGAAGCGTTTATACTCTCAACAAGAACCTCTACCTCCTGGCCGACTGCAGTGGTGATCTCACCATCATCACCGATGAACTCGCTTATGGGCGCCTGTCCGTCCATCTTTTTCCCGATATCGATCATGATATGGTCCGTGCTTATCTGGACAACCGTGCCCGTCACAACCGAACCCGGCGTGATGCGCTTGTCGAATGTTCCCTCATAAAGTGCCTCAAAATTGGTGCTCTCAGCCTCAAGACCAAGGGTCTTGGTTTCGACGAGATCCTCCTTTGTTGAAGCGGTGCTCTCCTGCTCATTTTTTGTTTCGTCTAAGCTATACATGGCTTCCTTCCCCCCATCCGTCGTTCCGTATTCCTGATTAAGTTGCGTTCCTATACAATAGAGACCGACAAAACACAAGGTCATAAAGGATGGGCTCTCTCTTTAGTCGAGCGGATTCTTCTTCTTGATTGAAGAGGGATCTTTGAGGGCCTTTTCAAGCTCGGAAAAGATGCTGCTCTTATCGCCCTTTTTTGCCAGGGACTGCTCGATCTCCTTAAGGCGCGACTCTTGCTTTGTCTTGAACTGGGAGATCTCTTCTTCCATTTTGGGCGCTTCTATTGACCTTGGAAACTCCTCGATCTTCATATGATCCCGTATGGAGAACCTGGCTTCCCCCCCGCTTATGATGACATTTATGGCGCCGGTCTCCTCGAGCTTCCTTGAAATGCGGGAGAGTTCCTCTTCCGAGACCTGCAAAAGATCCTTCAGACCCTTCAGAGAGGGGGGCTGATGGCGGAGGTGTTCGAATAACCTGATGGCAGCCACAAAAAGGTGTGCCTGGCTATAGATATCGCCTGGTAACATAATAGTTACTGTAATCCAAAGGTTTACGTAATGCAATTGAGATTCAAGAATATCCTTGACTTCTCCGATACAAGAAAACAAAGATAAGGTGCCTGAATTGTAGAAAATAAAGGAGGACCCCTTTGAAAAAACGCGCTCTAAGCATGATGGGCCTTTTTTTGTTTCTTGTCTTGATTAGTCCCTGCTCGGCAGATGAGATAAAGCACACCGTAGTTAAGGGAGACACCCTGTGGGACATCTCCATGAAATATTTGAAGACACCATGGAAATGGCCTCTTGTCTGGGCTAATAACCAAGACATCACCAACCCGCACCTTATTTATCCCGGTGATCTCGTAGTAATCACCAATGATGGCGGGAAGACCATCATCAAGATCATACCTTCTCCTGAGCGGGGCGGCACCGAATCCAAAATGACGATCTATACCCCTGACGAAGCCGCAGCGGTTAAGGGAAAATCCATTTGGGTCTCTCCGCAATTCTCCACCTATATCTACAGCCCCAATATCCTGTCCGGATCCGGGACGATCGTAAAAAAGATCGAGGGTGGGGACCTCGTCTCCCAGAACGATCATATCGTCCTTAAAACAACCTCGGAGTTGAAACCGAATCAGGCAATCACCATTGTCTCCAAGATCCAGGACATCAATAATGGCGATCATCCGGGGGGCTACCTCTATAAGGCGGTTGCCACCGCAGTGGTTGAAGACGTACAGTCCGACATCGTCAAGGCCCGCGTCAGCTACTCTCTACAGGAGGCAAAAGTTGGGGGCGTGATTTTCGATGACCTCGCCTCTGTCAAGCCCTTGATGCTGAGTGTATCCGAGCCAACCCTGAACGCACCGGCAAGGGTAATGGATTTCTATGGAGGCGTATCCGGCAGCAGCACCAACGACCTGGTCTTTATTGATGCCGGCAAAAACCAGGGTGTGGGTATTGGTTCAATCCTGAACATAGCGAAGACCACCAAGTTCGAGGGTGATGATAAAAAGCTGGCTGTGTTCAATGAATCTATCGGCTTGGTGCTCGTCCTGCAAACCCTTGAGAATACCTCTATGGGCCTTTTGGTCGAATCCAAGGCACAAATAGAAAAAGGGGACGCCGTAACCGGTAAGAAATAACCGCCCAAGGGACTCCGAAGCGCATGTTCGACATCCTCCCTGAAGGCTTTAGGTCAGGGTCTTCAGAACGGTACACTCCGGTAGGATAGAAGATTCTTCAGCCCTTTTTCATCGGTTTTCGTAAACATGATAGCCATGCCTGTGCGGGTTTTCCAGATGACGCGGCCTTGCACCCAGATGACCTTACCGAATGCCTCGGCATCGAGACTGGCGATCACGTATCCGTCAACTTCAGGGGTATTCCCGGTCTGGACATACATACCACCTTTGCTGATATCATAGACACGGCCCATCTTATAGGCATGGTCATTATCGCGATATGCGACCTTCATGTTCACCCTGACACGCTTATGTGTTCTCATTTCCGACATAGCCTTAAGCCTCTCCACAAACATGAATCACCATTCAATCTTGAATCAATACAACCCGCGAAACGACTCGTTTGTGTTCCGGTCGATCATTATATTTTACCCCAATCTCTATCGGAAGTCTATACCCTTTCATTCACTAAATATCTTATAACCTCATCGTAATAGGGCAAGCCAACACTACGTTGACACCCCTGCTGCGATACGTTATAGATCAGGCCATGAGAGTGCTCTATACCGCAGATGAGATTGCTGAGAAGGTCGCGGAGCTCGGAGAGAGAATCTCATTGGCATATCAGGGCAGTGAAGTATTAATCGTAGGGGTCTTAAAAGGCGGATTTATGTTCATGTCCGACCTGGTCCGCCGGATCAACCTCCCGGTAAAAATCGATTTTGCAAGGCTTTCCAGTTATGGTAATGCAGACAGCCCTATAGGGGATGTCATGATCGTGGACGATATCCATGAAGCAATTACCGGCAAACATGTTTTAATTGTCGATGACATTATGGACACCGGACATAGCCTGCTCACATTTAAACAGCACCTTCTGGAAAAAGGACCGGCCTCGGTAAAGATCTGCACGATGATAGACAAGGCTGGACGGAGGGAAGCCTCCATATCGCCGGACTACTACGGTTTCCGCATCACCGAAGGGTTTGTCGTGGGTTACGGCTTGGATTTTGCAGAGAACTACCGGGCATTGCCGCAGTTGTACGTACTCGATGCCGAAGACAGGAGGAACCTCTTGTGATCATCGTTAATTGCCCCAGCTGTCACAGTAAATTCCGGTTTTCCGAGGAGGGACTTTCCCAGGGCACCCTTAAAATGCGCTGCAGTATTTGCCAGCATATATTTTCTTACACCATTGAACCCGAGGTCTCCCTGGAAAAGGAATTCGACCTGCTTCTGAGCTCCACATCCGCAGACGATGCACCCGCAATAGCTGCTGAACCCCCTGCGGCACCCGAAACTGTCTTTGAAGAGGCCTCTATGGAGATTATCGAGACCCCAGAAGGGGATATCCCTTCTGAGCCGGAACCGAAAGAATCACAAGCAGCCCCGGAATCAGTCATACGGGAAATCGACTCCATCCTAGGGACCGGTTCTCAAGCACCTGAAGAGGAAGAGGAACCAGCCCCCGAGGTGACCCCAAGAAAGAGCCCGCTGAAGATCGCGCTGCTTATTATCTGCCTTTTCGTGGTAGCATTATCCTCCTTGTGGTTGTTAAGGGACAAGATAGGATTCTTTTGGCAGGCAAAACCGGATATTGTCCAAACACCTATACAAAAGGGCCCATTCTTCACCATTGATGAACAGAAACTTATTTACGAGATGCTCACCCACGAGCAGGAGGGCAGCGTACTGGTTATTAAGGGCAGTCTCAAAAAGATTTCAAAGAGACCTGTCGAATCCGTCATGGTGGAGGCCCGGGTGTATGACAGGGGCGGTAAACTTATCGAATCCCGTCTCGCCTATGCAGGCATCGTCCCTGATACGAGCGAATTCACCAAACAACCTCAGAAGGATATCGACGCCCTTCTCACCTCTGACCCGTCTTCTCCCGGATCTACGCTTCCTGCCAACGACATCCCCTTTGCCGTGGCGTTTTTCGGGAAACCCGCCCAGGAGGGGTCATCGTTCCAGGTTGAAGTAAAGGATATTCGTTGGAAGTAAAGGCCTTAGAACCAGCAACACGGTTAAAATACGGGGCAGCGCTCCTTTGTATCGTTTTCATCATCGGGACCTTGGGATTTCATTTCATCGAAGCGTGGAACTATCTCGATGCCTTTTTCATGACACTCATCACCATCACCACCATCGGTTACCAGGAAATTCACCCCCTGACCGAGGCAGGCAAGGTCTTTGATATATTCCTCATCTTCTTAGGGGTTGGGTCTGCTGCATACGTGTTTGCATCCTTCACCAGGTTTATAGTAGAGGGTGAGATGCAACGTTATTTCGGGAGGCGACGGTTGGACAAGACAATCATGCGGATGAGCAATCATTACATCGTCTGCGGTAACGGAAGGATCGGGTCCCTCATCAGCCAGGAGCTCCTTCACTCCAACAAGACATTCCTCGTGATCGATAAGGACCCTGTTGTCATTGAATATCTGGAACGCACAGGCGTCCCTCATATCCTAGGTGATGCATCCGATGAAGACATCCTTATGAAAAGCGGAATAAAGCGAGCAAAAGGCCTTATCGCCACTGCATCATCCGACATGACCAACGTCTACATCATCCTGATAGCCAAAGAACTCAATCCCGATCTCTTTGTGCTTGCCCGGGCCGAGACAGAGGATTCCGTAAAGAACCTGAAACGGGCCGGGGCAAACAAGGTGGTCTCTCCCTACCTCATCGGGGGCCGCCATATGGCGAACATCATCCTTAAACCTACCGTGGTGGACTTCATTGAACTTGCCTCAGGTGAAAAGACCGGGGACTTCATTATCCAGATGGAAGGGTTCAAGATCCGGGAAGACTCCCGCCTCGTGGGTAAGACGCTGAAAGACGCCCCCATCAGGAAGGACATCGGCCTTATCGTAGTTGCCGTCAGGGATCATACCGGCAAAATGGTCTTCAATCCCGGCGCTGATCTTACCATCTCAGTGGATGACGTACTCGTCTGCATAGGTGACACCGAGTCACTCCGGTCCATGAAGACCCTTGTAAACAGCTAGAGGTCATGCGGTTTTTAGGCCTGGATTATGGCAGCAAACGTATCGGTGTCGCCTTGAGCGACCCGGATGGGACTATGGCCTTTCCCATTGAAACCATACAGGTTAAGCCCGATGGATCACACCTTAAGGATATCAAGGCCCTTATCGATGCCTATCAGGTGGCTAAGCTCGTAGTGGGGCTGCCCTACAACATGGACGGAAGCCTCGGAGACAGGGCTCGGGAGGTTATGCGGTGGGGCGGACAGATCGAGGCGTTGCTGGGTATACCCGTTATCTTCTGGGACGAGCGACTTTCAACCTCAGAGGCCCATGACATGCTCATAGGGATCAATATCAAAGGCAGGAAACGGAAATCCATTGTGGACAAGATCGCTGCGAGCATTATCCTTAAGGGTTATCTGGATTCGGAGAATGCATGAGCACCCGTCTACGTATCTTCCTTATGGTGCTCCTGTGTCTTTTCGTCCTTGCCTTCATCCATACCTGCTCATTTCTTACAACACCCATTACTCCACCCAAACCTGTACGCCTTGATATCCTGCCAGGGCAGGGCGCCTGGGAGATTTCAAAGATTCTTCAGAAAACCGGCGTCATTGCACATGCGGGCACCTTCATTGCGATTGCCGCCCTCACGGGCAAGGCAAAACATATGCAGGCAGGGGCATATGTTTTCGAAGGCAATCACGTTCCCCTTGATATTATGAATATACTGTTCAGAGGCAAGACTCAACAGTACCGGATAACTATCCCTGAAGGATATACCATCTATCAGATCGGAGATGTTATATCAAAGACGGGCCTTCTCCCCAAGGATCGCTTCGTAACAAGTACCCGAAGCAAACAAACGACAGACTTTTTCGCTGTAAGAGCCCTATCCATGGAAGGGTTCCTCTTTCCTGATACCTATTATCTGGCCCCGCATATGACACCTCTAGAGATCATGGCAAAGATGATCGAGAGGTTCAGGGGCGTATACACCCCGTTAATGGAGCAGCGCTCAAAGGCCCTTGGCATGTCAAAACTCGAGGTAATAACCCTGGCATCGCTCATTGAGAAGGAGGCCTATACAACCTCGGAAAAGCCCCTGATCTCTTCCGTGTTTCACAACAGGATGATACTGGGTATGCGCCTGCAATCAGACCCGACCGCCGTCTATGACATTGATGGATTTACGGGCAAGGTCGGCCCGGATGATCTGCTCCGCGAAAGCCCATACAACACGTACCGTCATGGCGGTCTTCCTCCAGGCCCGATATGCAACCCCGGCCTTGACTCCATAAAGGCCGCACTGTGGCCCGCCAAGACCGATTACCTCTACTTCGTCTCAAAAGGTGATGGGACACATGTGTTCTCACACACGCTTTACGAGCATAACCGGGCGATTTCAAACAACACAAAGAAATAGAAAATATCCCGGAATTCTCTAAAGTTGTGAGGCGTCCCTTTCGATAAGGGAAGGCATGGCAAAAGTCAGTGCGGCCATTGTTGACGATGAAGACGAAATACTCGATCTTATCGAACAAATCCTGACTGAGGAAGGACTCAGGACAAGAAGGTTCCACAAGGCAGAGGAACTCCTTGAGATCGCAGAGAAGGAATCATTCGATATCATAATCTCCGATCTCATGCTTCCCGGTCTTACGGGCCTCGATCTCCTGGAGCGACTTCACAGGAAGGGTATTACTACGCCATTTGTCCTCATCACTGGGTATGCATCACTGGATACGGCCATAGAGGCGGTGAATCGGGGGGCCTTCTCATATATCAAGAAGCCTTTCAACATTGAAGAGATCCGCTTTGTGGTCAACCGGCTTAGGCAGAGACAGGATCTCCTGGAAGAAATTATACAGCTGAAGAGGCAAGTGGAATATTTGCAGTCGAAACTCTCAAAAGAGGTGGCCGACGAATTCCCGAACACAGCGCTGCCCCCGGTGATGACTGCATTGCAGGGCCCCAATGACATGAGCAAGGCCTTTTCAGCCATTGAATATCTCGGCAGGCTCAAGACCGATGGTCTTCTTACCGAAAGGGAATTCGGCGAATATAAGGGCCGCATATTGAAAAGGATAGCTTGATGTACAACAGGGTTCTCATCGTTGACGATGATCCCGGGATACGGGAGACCATATCACAGATTATCAAAGAGCTCGGATATGATCCTGATACTGCCGCTGATGGTCTGGATGCATTGGCCATGCTGGATACAGGATCTTACCTATGCGTTTTCACCGATATCATGATGCCCAAGATGACCGGGATCGAGCTTATTAAAAAGATCAAGGCCCGCGACGTGTCGCTGCCGATCATTGTGATTACGGGTTATGCATCCCTGGAGATAGCCATTGATGCCATGAAATGCGGCGCCTCCGATTTCATCTCGAAACCCTTCAAGGTGAGCCAGATCCAGCTGTTGCTCAGCAAGGTTAAGCGGGAAAAACTCCTGCTTGAGGAGAACAAAAAATTCTCCGATGCCCTGCAGCTCCACCGCCTTATCGACAACCTTGCAGGCCAGTTGGAAGATAAAAATAAGGAGCTTACGTCTCTACAGGCCATCTCAGAAAAGATAATCAGCTTAAAAGGGATCCGCGATCTGGTGGGGGCCATTGTAGATGTCTCCAAGCAACTTCTCGAAGATGTCGACGTGCGTTTCTACCCTTTAAACCGGAAGACCCAGACACTTATTGATACGAGCAATGGACAGGACAGAATCATCAGCACCGAGTTGATGGAGGGTAAGATCGTCAGGAGAAATAACTCGCTGGCAAGTTCAAAGCGGAACTTCGCAACCATCTTTCCCCTCATGATCGAAGGCCAGGTGTTCGGGACCCTTGATATCCATTCGGATTCCATGCTCGGCGAAGAAAAAGAAGGCAAAATCCTCTACCTCCTCAACCGATCAGCCGAACGTATGGAGAACGTTGCTCTCTATGAGGGCCTGTATGAAAACATGCTCTCTACCCTTAACAGCATGGCCAAGATCCTGGATGCCAGAGACCCGCACACATTACAGCATTCCACCAGGGTCACCAACTTATCTCTTGCTATGGCCACTATCCTCAAGCTCTCTGATGATGAAAAGGATGTGTTGTATATTGCCGCTTCGCTCCATGATATCGGTAAGGTGGGCATACCCGACAGCATACTCCTGAAACCCGGGCTGCTCACTGATGAAGAATTCGGGATCATCAAGCGGCATCCCGATATCGGTGCAGACATATTAAAGCCCCTTCCACCCATGTCTCGTGAGACGGATGTCATCCGTTATCACCATGAACGATATGACGGCAAAGGATACCCCTATGGGATCGGAGGCGAAGAAATCCCGCTGCTTTCACGCATAATCACCCTGGCCGATTCCTACGATGCCATGACCTCGGACAGGCCTTACCGGAAAGGACTACCCATGGACAAGGCTATTGAAGAGGTCGTGCGCTGCATCGGGAGCCAGTTCGATCCTGAACTGGCAAAGTTGTTCATCAGTAAAGTAATCAGCGGCTGAACGCCTCTTAAGGCACAGTGGCCTGGGGGGGAGGAAGCTGAACAGGCGCGTTCCCGACTGCTTTTGAAGGCCTCGAATTCATCTGTTCCACGAGGGTCTGGACCCTTTGACGTAATTGCTGGTTTTCCTGGACAAGGGCCTCGTTCTGGCCGGCGGTTGTCTTGAGGTCGGCATTCTCTTTCTCCAAGACCGAAAGCCTTTCATTGAGGCGCGCCATCTGGCTTTCTTCAGGGACACCCTGCTGTTTCTTCAAGGAGGCGATATCATTCTCCAGGGTACTGAGCTTGCCTGACAGCTCCTGGTTCTTTTCTTCCAGGGTGGAGATGTAGGAGATGGTCTGCTTGAGGATTTCTTTGTAATCAGGATGCTGCTGTTTTCGGTAGCCCCAAAAGTAGTAACCGGCAAACAATCCGACTAAAAATATAACAAGGAGGATCACCACAATTGCCCGTACGTGACTCTTTTCCTCCTCCATCAGTACACCTCCATAAGAGCTCTTATAAAATTGTGTAAGCGAGTTACATCTACCCGTCAAGACCAATGTTATTACATTTTCATTAAGAAGCAGTTCAGATTTTTCGTAGCATGACCACTGGTACCAGCGTGCCACGCTCTCGCAGTACATCCGTCCAATGTTCTTCCCAGGCAGCTGGTGGCTCTACCTTCCTGATATTATCCAACTCCTGTGGTGTGAGAAGATAGTATCCTGAGGCAAAAACTGTCGGCATGGGTGAACCTTCAGGGACAATATGGATACGATCAGGGTCTGGGAAATAGAGTAATATCAACATGCTGGGAGAGTCGCCTACGCCTCGCACGGTTATGCCCGCATCCGAGGGCAGGTCATGCAGGATACGCTCTACCAATGGCAGGGGTGACGCCCGAAGGGCTACCACTATAAAGCCGCTGACTACGATACCAACGTAGAGGACGCTGAGCGCGACCCAAAGGCTCACTATAGACAGCCATGCGCTACGCATGCGAAGTGCATATATCAGACATCCTGCTGCAACCGCAAACAGTGCGAAACTTGCACCGGTGATCACTCCTTCTTTCAGGGGCACGGGTATACCTGCAAGAGCGATCCCCCATGGCAATCTCACTATGTACCCCCCGATCGCAGCCGCCACAAGAACGCTAAGAGTCAAATACTTCCATCTCATCCTTAGCCATGAAATGATCCGACCAATGGTGTCGCCAAGGGCTGGCAACTTGATATCCAGCCAATAGCCGGCCAGCAAAGAACTGGCCGGTAAAGCGGGGAGGATGTAGGCCCGTCGCTTGTAGGCAGCAAGGGTGAAGAACACCATGAAGCTGATCCACCATACGGTACAGAATAAAGCACCTCGGTCCCGGCGACGCCAAGCCTCCCATATACCGGCCAATGCCATAAGACTCCATGGAAAAGAATCTAGGAGCCACGGTACAACGTAATAGAAGACCTCCATTCGCCCATTGACCCCAGTGAACTGTCGGAAATTCTCATGAATGAGTTGTGCCCGGACTACGGCCATTCCACTCAAATGGTAAGCTGCGAGATACCAGGGTAGTGCAATCAGCGTCCACACGAAGGCGGCCACAACCCACGGGAACTGACCAAGCCATCGGATTGAACGTCTCCAGCGTGTTTCCAAAACCACCCACACTCCACTCGCAAGGCCCGGAAGAACCAAGCCTAGGGGTCCCTTAGTGAGAACGGCCAGTCCCGACATCGCTGCTGCAGCCTTCAGATACCATTTTGCCGGATCCATCATTGCACGCCACACGAACAGCATGGCCAATGTTACAAAACAGGCCAGCGTCATGTCTACACGGCCATACCTTGACTGATAAATATACAGCCAGCTTGTGAGGAGACAGGCCGCCGCGAGGAAAGCCGCTCGTCTGCCAATGAGTCGTCGCCCTAAGACGATGATGCTGAATACCATGATGACGCCACATATTGCCGACGGAGAGCGTAGGAGCCATTCGTCGAACTCTCGTGAGAGAGTACCCCTGCTATGCAATCGGCCCGTGGTGAGAATCGAGCGAACTACAGTAGTTACCGTTGCTAGCCAGTGGAACAAAGGGGGTTTATCGGGGATAATTTCCCCCTCCCCCACATGATTTGGCACCTCTGGGAGGATGAAGTTTCCTGTGTCGAGCATCGCCCTGACGAAGATACCTTCACGTGCCTCGTTATCGATGTATACCGGTGCATCTCCCAGCCGGCTGAAGCATGTCAGAATCGTCCAAGCGGCAAAGCCAAGCATGATATAACGGATTACATTAGCTTTCGTTACTACTTCTTTCATAGGTACTTTATGCTCCCAGCATTGTTTATGCCACCCTATATTTCTTTAAAGGGCTGGTTAATGTTTTGCAAGTATATTGAATTTATGAAACATTAATCGAAAAAATGAGGTGCTTATGCCTAGGGTTTATGTGGTCCCCGATTAACTACCGTTTCCGGATGGACACTAACTATACTTTTGCGACACTGTCGTTGTCAATTCGCGGTATAGGCTATCATAGGCTTGAGCCATCTTCTCAGATGTGAACTCTTGCTCCAGCATGGCATATGCATTCTGCATACATCGTAACCGCAGGTTATTATCATCTAGTATCCGTAGTATACTTTGTGCAACCATTTGAGGATTTTTAATCGGAACCAATAACCCTGTCTCGCCGTCTTTGACAAAATCAGGGATCCCTCCTGCAGCAGTGGCAACAACAGGGACATGGTAGAGGAAAGCATCAAGTATTGAGCTCCCAAGACCTTCTTCAGAAGATGTCATGGTAAAAACATCAAAAATATTATAATAAGGATACGGATCGTCCTGATATCCCTCAAAGATAATATTTTTTAATCCTAGTTTCATTGCCTTATGCTCGAGTGTTGCCCTCAGATCTCCTTCTCCCAAAAGAACAAAGACTATATCATTACGATGTCTATTAATGATCGCGGCAGCCTCTAAGAGAGTATCATGATCCTTGTGCCTAATAAGTGAAGCAACACACCCAATAACTTTCTTATTCTGAAATCGTTGCTTCAGTATGATTGAATCATCCGGAGGGGAAATACGATCAAGATATATTGAACTATGGATCACTTTGATGCATTCACGGGGGAAACCCCACTCGATCATAATAGATTTAATTTTTTCCGATATTGCCACAAGACAATCAACTTCCTCATACTTTATACGGTTAAGAAAATGCTTACCTGGAATGTAATCAAGACGTCGTGTATATAGAATGGGTCTTCTATGGAAATGTTTCCACAGTGCGGCAAGCTGGAGTCCACGATCCTCATGGGCATGAACTATACTAAAGTCAGAGAGACAATGCCCATGTATAAAGAAAGGCTTTTTTATCACATGGACAGTGAATCCACATTCTCGAACCCGTTTGACAAGCAAATCGTTCTCTCGAGTTAGTAATACGTTTTCATGTCCAAGAACCCTCAGTCCCTCCATAAGATACAAGGTCTGACGTTCCCCTCCGTACCATCCACGCTCAAGATTTATATGCAATATTTTCATAGTCGCTTGTCTTTCTGCTTATCAAGAGAACACAGCTTGGGTAATCCTTGATAACTACTTCAGACCTACAACGATCACATAATCCCCGATTACTCATAAGAGGAACATAGATTCAGCACCTTGTCAACAAAATGATGGAAGGTGTGGTGTTCATGAACATAGGCATAACCGGCATTCGCAATTCGATTACGTTCTTCGGGTTCGGTGAGATATTCTCTGACAAGTGCAATGCACTCTTCTTCATCATGATACCATACCAAATGCTCTCGATTCGTGAAGACCTCCTCCATCCCTGGAATATAGTTAGTCAGGTGGAATCCTCCGCACCCAAGCGTAAGCCAGAGACGATTTGTCCAGTGACCTTCGATGGTAGTCATGGCATCTATTCCTAGAACAATCTTAGCCCCTCCACAGATTAAACCATACTCACGGGGATTGACTGACCTGAGCGTGGGTCTGATTCCAAATTGTTTCCAATTCTTCCCATAGACTTTCAAATTGCATAGTTCTTTGAGCCTTTTGATCCGATCTATCCTTGTCTCATCCGACCGTGCTTCCCCAACAAATGCTACATCGGATTTCCATATGGGAAGGATGGGATGCCTCTTCTTATGTTCGTAAATATCACACCCTTCTGTTATGAATATCGGGTTCTTGATCCCCTCTGATCGATAGAGATCATGAAGCCCTTTTGCATTTGACAAAAATATATCTACCCTTTTTCCCCATTCAACCATTTGGGAATGGAGATCCAACCTCCACCCATCATGGTAATATTGTACTGTCTTGATATGTGTACCTGAAATCTTCTTGAGTACCCCCAGGGGTAAATCCATGCTATGTATAAAAACTATGTCCGGGTTGAATTTCTCTATTCTCTTTAGGATATAATCTTCTGACCTGCTACCCATGCGCCGCCTGATTTTATGCGCATTAATCCAAAGTGTCTCATTTCCCCGATCGCGGAAAGCCCTTATGATCTGACGAACCTTCCGTACGAGACGTTGAGACTTTCCAACAACAATAATCCTTGGCATGTCTCGAATTCCCCTTTTATGACCCAACTACTTCATCTTGTTTTATGATGTTATCTGTTTGTACAAAGGTTCTCCTTATCTTGATTTCATAAGCAGCGAGAAACCCAAAGGGCAACCAGAAGAAAATGTAGACGGGGTGGGGACGATAGATTATCTGATCGTACCCAGTAATAACACAGATAGATCCATAAATAAGCCAGACCAAATATATACAGTTCCTCTCAAAAAGGTTATAGAGCCACCCCTGCCATCCTGTTGTTATTATCAGAACAATAATAAGAAAGAGACCCAACAGTCCTCCATAGAACAATGTAGAGATGTATAGATTGTGTGCCCTTGTTACATTACCCCCATCTGACACAAGGCAGGATAGCTTTTCCAACAACCCATGGCCGAAAATTATTTTTTCTCTTATTTTCAAGAAAGCACATGGCCATATTTCCAGTCTATAGGAAAAACCTCTTACTATAATCATACCCTGCAAAAAGCTGTTACCAAAATAAGTAAGAATCGCAACTCCGGTTAACACACATGATATCAACCATAACATAAACTTGTCCTTACACATAATTGATCCTATAAAAAATGCTGCGATTATTCCAACAATCGGTCCACGGCTCTGGGTCAATGTTAAGATTGTAAGAGCTGAGATCGATATCAGTACATATAGCATTTTCCATGATGTATCCTTTTTTATAACATTATAATATACCATGAGCATTATCGCACCATATACACATCCAAGCTGTATAGATGAGGGAGAAACACCGATTTGTCTTAATCTAATGGGAGGGTATATGAAATGGTAATCAGATATATAGATATAGACCAAAGCTGCTAAGAGCGAGCTCCAGCCAAGAAACTTGAAGAGCCATTCCGAAAAATTCTTATATGCCAGGGTAAGCTCAATAGTGACGCATAAGAATACTAATAAAGATAGTAAATTAGGGCCTACCCTTAAATAATCTATGAGATCATGTCCAGTATCGCTCCAGAGAAGGGTAAGTGCAAGATAACCGACTAAGACAAGTAATAACCTGAATATTCGGGAACTTATTATCTCTGCAATATTGCTGAAACGAATTGTGAGTATGTAAGGCAGTAGAATAAATATATAAAAAAAATTGCAGTGCCATTTGATGACCGGGAAGTAGAAGAATCCACCCGTAAAAATCAGAAATACAATAAGAAGGTATGATTTTCTGAAACTGGAAAACCTCATCTCTTGAGGATGAACATTCACCATAAAGGCTATCTCGAATAATCCACTTTTTCAGAAAGCATCACGGCTTGTACTCCAAATACATGCTCAATTCGGGATCGTATCTTTGATCGGGTTTGATTCCCTCGCTTCTCCCATTCCGTCAGCTTCCGGTTCCGATATCCCTTGCACTGTACATGCTCTCTGTATCATTGCTTATGCAGCATCTCCAGGCTTTCTTCAGATCGATACGCAGAATCGACATACACATCCATGATTCTGTTCCCCCCTTATCGATCCCGGCATATCGATTTTCCCAGTCGAACAATCCAGTTGCTTCATCCATTATTCTTGAATGAAATAGCTCTGGCAAAGACATATATAAACAAATGGTTTCCAAGTCCACCTTTTAATCTGATTACAACAACAGGTTCGCGTGTGGCTAGGTGCCCATATGAAATCCATAGTCGGGTCTACCATTTTATGCCTTAAATTTCATTTATGGCTTTGACCTGTTTATTGAAGCGATCCATTCCACTTTCAAGCAAATAGTCAAATATATAAATTAGGAGATTCAACGTTTTCCATAATGCAACCTTCGCTCTTGAACGATAATCTTTAGTCTCGAAGGTTACATATCCATATCTTTTCGATAGGGCATACAGATCAAATCTGCTCGGATTCATTCCAAAATATTTAGCTCCTCTTCTAAAGGAATTTAAGGGGCGGATCTTATAGCTTTTCGGGTATTTGCTTTGTATGTAATTACCATAAGTTTCAAATTCGCTGAACCCGGACCTGCCTAAATAACTTCTATCAATAGAATCCAATATATTCCACTCCCAATTCTGATCTCTATTTTTTTTCTCAATTGTCATGAGTAATTCAGCCATGTACTCTTTTTTTACCACCATATGCTCTGAGATAAAGGAAAAATCCACACTTCGTTCTATGCCCAAAAGCCTGTACATTACTTCAAAATAGGGTTTATGGAATTCGGTTGATGGCTTCACCAGCACCTTGTTGTCATCTTTCTCATCAAAGAAGAGAATTGGATAAAGCATTATTGTATCACTGTCCCAAATAAGGTAATGCTCAGCAATATCATCTTGTAAACTGATTCCCATTTTCAGGAATTGCTGAAAATACCATCCTGCCCTACTTGGGGATGAGCCTCTCTGTTCCAGATATTTTTTAATAGAACTCAGAGTCATTCCATCTAGCAATGCATCCTCATCTTTGAGAATAACCGGCACTTCCTTGGATCCGATATTTCCAAAGAGTGAAAAATTATTAATACAGGTAATAATGATTATTTTCCTTGCCTTAGAAAAGACCTTGAGAGACCTTACCGCCTTGATGGCAAGAAGATGACGATCGGGTCCGACAAGCACTACTGCATCATATATCATTAGCTCCTACCTATAATATATACAATACAATAAACGATTATTAGCGTCTTATCCTACGATCGAAAATCTCTAAGCAATTTCGAATGGATGTGCAAGTTGTTTATTCTAGCATCAATTCCTTTATATGAGAGAAAGGGGAGCCGTCCTCGATCGTCTACCACGGTCCATTCATACTTAAATTGAGATGGGTCGAAAACGCAACTTTCATTGATGAAGCCTATTGTTATATTATTCCGGGCATTCCGGGGATCAACTCCTCCAAGATATTGACCAATAGCTGCAGCGTCAAAAACAGATTTAAATTCTTTTGCATGATTCGTGTAGATCTCTGGATGTACAGATCTCTTCCCAGAAGAAGTTACCCATTCAGATACTAATCCCTCGGGGACGATTGGAAGACTGTCGATCTTACCTGGATCGCTGACTTTTCTGTAGTCGGCTATCAGTTCCATATCGTTTCTTGAAGATCTTGAACTCTCCAATGTGAGAAATTTGGTAAGAGACGTGGCAGCTTGAGCACTTCCGAAGTACATAAAACCTGGAACACATCGATCGTCGTTATCAAATGTCGCTGCTATACCTGGGTAGTACGCCTTCATAAGGGGTAGTAGCTCGTTTAATCTGCAGTAAATAAGATTATCATTTTCAATGTGAAAACAATGTTCGAGCTGAAAAGAGATCATCAGTTCCTCTATTAAGAAGAACCTCTCCATGGCGAATCGCCAGAACCCACCTCGGAATCTCTGATTTAACAGTGTCGTCTTTGAAAATTGCGAATGTTGGGATGTAAGGGGAAGAATCTTAGGATCAACCAAATTAATGCATTCCCTGAGCTTTGGAGGCAAGTTCTTCCGATTATCCTCTTTCATCACGAGCCAGAGAATGCTATCTGGGTTGTGGCGTGTTGCCTGTTCGATACAGTCAACTATATAAGAAAACCATTTACGACCTAAATGGACAAAGACCAAATTGGGCACCCCATCTTTATGATCTACTGTATTCACTGCCGACCTCTACACGAGGAATCGCATGATTGACCACCGACCCCATCTTTGTTTTTTTGCAAAATTTACCTACACTTTATTCACCAGCCCTGTTACTTCTCTAGACCTCGGTGTGATCTTCCTAAGCGAAACAACGACCAAATAGATCTACAATATCTAAGATCAATATTCAACTTTTTTAGGTGATATTACTAATACCGGTTTAATATCTAACGTCTGTTTTAAGTTTTGGTATTGACTTTTTCATTACATCACCACACATCTCAGTACCCATCACCTGAAACCATCGGTTAGGTCAATATCATTGAGGCTGCCGGAGTTGTTGATAGCCAAGGTGAAGGTCTTGGCTAACAAGAGAGATGTACCCTATCAGACACTCCTGAAGAGCTTTCTCGCTGAAAGGGTTGAAAAGGAAATGAGATCGATCCAGGAAATAAAGGTACCTGTTAAAAGAAAAGCAGGCAAAATTTCCAGAGCAGGACGGTGATAGAATCTGTCATTCTATTCATGAAAAAGATGACATTTTTTTATTGATATATTATAGAGATGATAATGCTTAAACCACAGGAAAAGCCATTCTTCATGAACTCAGCTCATGAATAAGGGACTGAGTATGCTAATAAGTGGTTTAGTAAATAAGAGGAGGAACTCATGACAAAAACGGATCTGGTTGATGTTATTGCAGGCAAAGAAAAGATATCAAAGACAGCATCATTGGCAGCTTTAGATGCCCTTACTGAGGCAATTACCAATGCTCTCAAGAAAGGTGATAAGGTAACTCTGATAGGGTTTGGGACCTTTGATGTAGCTAAAAGGGCAGCCAGAGAAGGGGTAAATCCTCAGACCAGGCAGAAGATAAAGATCAAGGCAAGCAAGGCTCCTCGTTTCAAGGCTGGAAAAGCACTAAAGGATCTCGTGAACAAGTAGGACTATGAAGAGTATGTCACAGAAGAAGGGATTTTCTCCGGAGGATCTCGGGACACGATACAAGTGTTATAAGTGCGGCACCAAGTTTTATGACCTGAGCAGACCAGAACCCCTTTGCCCTTCCTGTGGAGCCAATCAGAACGATGATGAGGCAAAGGGAATTCACAAGCGGAAGAGAAAACGGAGATCAGCCTTCATGGGTAAGACAGACCCTATCATATTTGCTCCGGAAGAGAGGGATGATGTGATCGAGGTTGTGAATGAGGTCGATGCTGAATATGCTGTAGATGTTGATGACATTGTACTGGAAGAGCATGGAGATTCGGATAAAGAATAGAGATTGATATCAGTCCTGAGATGATAGGTCCCTATGCAGATTTATCGAATATGACATGACCATAGATCTAGTAAGAAATTTATGGTGTTTTCAGGCAGTATAAGACCGATGAGTTATCGAAGAATAATGGTGAAACCTACCAGTGATCGCCTTGTGGCTTTATCATAAGGAGAGTACCAGACGTATTCCAGCTTCGACTTCCTTCAATATGGGTGCATCTATGCTGCCAATTTTCTCAGTGAAAAAGGACTTATCTACAGTAATCAACTGTGAAACATTGACCACAGATTTTCTTGGTAAACCGGACTCCTTTTTCGACAAGAGAACATTGCCTGGTGCATCAGCTAGTCGAAGGTTAGAAGTAATAACCACTGCAATAACTGTGTTTATTCGGCTTTGATTAAAATCATTAGATTGGATAACAAGAAGAGGGCGTCTATAGCCAGGGTCAGATGCAATAGGCATAGGCAACGAAGCCCACCATATCTCTCCTCTGGATATCACCATTCATCCTTTTGAAGAGATGAATACTGAAGCTCATGATCAGCATGATCCAAATGAGATAGTTCTTTAGAATAAACTTCGTTTAGTTTCTTTGTAATGGACTTATTCTTGTGCTCTTTGAGGTATTCTGTCACTGCCTTAGAATAAAGCTGACTTCGTGATATACCAATTCTCTGTGCAAATTTATCTGCAGCTTCGAAAACTGAATCAGGAATTGATATAGCTGTCTTCATAATCTTATGGTATAACCACAGTTATACTTTGTCAAGGGGTAAAAGAGATAACCAATAATCACACTACATTTATATGGCATATCTCGACAATCAATTCTTCCATAGTTGATTGCTTTAACTCTTTGATGAAGATGGAATCGATTCCCTTTGCTCATAGGATCATACCCGCCTTTTTTTATTGTATGCTCTATGTTTTTCTCTTGATGTAATGTATGCCTTCCAGCATATCTTGCAACTGGTACATGGCAGAACAAAGGTCCCGGCTCATTTATATCAGGATCAGCTGTAAGGTGAAGCAGTTTTACCTTGAGAATCATACCATTTCAAGGGAGGGTATGCATGAAAAAAGATGTCCATGAGTTGTCCCAGCACCTGATGAACAAAGAATATCACTCACTTTCATCACAGCAGCAGCATGTCATCCGTCACATCTCTCGACGTGAGCATATAAGCAAGGATGTGGTTAAGGAGCATGAAGAACAGTACACCTTTGGTCAGAGGGCAGCAGACCGAGTAGCCACTTTCGGAGGATCATGGCCTTTCATCATTATCTTTTTTGCTGTTATGGCCGTATGGATCGGGATCAATTCTTATATTCTGATCCAATGGGATAAAAAGCATATCTTTGACCCATATCCCTACATACTGCTGAATCTGGTACTGTCCATGATGGCTGGAATTCAGGCTCCGATAATCATGATGAGTCAGAACCGACAGGCACAGAGAGACAGGCTCGATGCAAATCATGATTACGAGGTGAACCTGAAGGCTGAGCTGGAGATTATGGCTCTTCACGGTAAGATGGATCAATTGAGGGAACATCAATGGGAGGATCTGGTAAACATGCAGAAAGATCAGATTCAGATGCTAACCTCGGTGGTAGAAGACCTGAAGATAATAAAGCAGGGCACAAAGTAATATGTGATCAGGTGGAAATCTGGGGTGTGGTCACGTGGGTGATTCACGGGCTTAGATAATAGCAACCCCTCCAAAGATAAATAACGAATATATGGGTTACCATGGATCTCCTCGGTGTTTATCTGGGCAGCATGACGACAACTGATGAAAGGCCGGATTTCATGAATAACCACATGCAATCCCGCTGGAATATCAACAGGTCGATGCAAACCGGACAGAGCATCTGATCGAGCTTCTCAGTAGAAGTCCAGGACAGTCATGCATACAGACGTAAGATATAAGTCAGGAAGGCAGTTGTATCTCAGGCCACAGCATTCCCTAATCGGGAATGGAAATCCAGGTGGGAGGCAGGATGTCCCTATTGCCCCAGCCATTTTGAGGCGCTATTACAACCTTATGAGGATCTTTATTCAACCATGCCCCCCACCAGTGCAATGTGCTGTTTGAAATAACATAATGTTTACACAGGGTCATTAACCACAAATCAACGACAGCTCCCAGGTGAGAATCTTTTTCATTTATAAATGTTACATGATACTGATTTGAGGATAAGTAATATTTTGCCCATTCAATGTCTTGGGTAAAGACAAAGAGATGTGGTTCCAAGACCTTATTCTCAATCAGATGCATAGCTTTTTCATAATAATCCGCCCTAAGAATATTCTTTCGTGATCTTCTTTTAATGGGTATATCATCGAAACGCCTTATTCCAAGGCAAACAGCATTGCATTTTTCTATAGACTTTGCCTCTTCTAATATTTCTGGTGTTAATGGAAAATCAAACGAAAGCTTTTCTCTTAAGAATCCTTCAATCCATTCAAAGTACTTATATGACTGCCAATATCCATCATAGTAGGTCGTTCTCCTTATGGGCATTTCAAAAATATCTCGATCAAATCCTTTTACCTTCTCTTTGATGTAATTCCTTTTTATTAATGGGAGAAGCTTGTTGTATCTCCTTACAAGACTCCTCCTCCTCTCTCCCCATAAATGATAGAATGATTCCCATTCAGATGTTACCTCGTCATCGATTGAAAAGTGGTGAAGCAGATATTTTCGTTTATAAACCTTATCATTATAAAAACCACTTGTCGTATCCAACTTGATTTGAAGCCGATTTTTCATGGAGATAGATTTTGCAAAGGCATACATGAATAATTGATTGCCGAGTCCTCCCTGCAGCCTGATGATAATGTAGGGATCGTTTAATTTTGACGATCTTGTCATTTCTTGTTTATACACATAATCATCAGGCTTCATATCCATAACACGTCAGACTTACCATCTAAGTATAGAGGCAATCAAGTATATCAAGCCTTGATTGAACCCTGAAGTGAGCTGTAATGCTTTGTCTTCTTGTGCTAACAGTGCTATAGAGGGCCAAATAAACCCTATAAACACCGCACAAAATGGATATCCTCTTCATAAAACTAGGCGCCTTAGGCGATGTGATCAATACCTTGCCATTGGCCAATACCCTCAAAGAGCAGCTCAATGCTCATATCCACTGGTTGGTTGAGCCTTTGAGCTACCCGCTCGTGGCTTCTCATCCGAGTGTTGAGAGGGCTATCCTCTTTAACAAAAAGGACTTGCAGCAAACCATCCCGGGAGTACTTAAAGAATTAAGGGAGCAGCACTTCGATATCGCCCTGGACCTCCAACGTCTTATTAAGTCAGGTCTTTGCTGCATGGCATCCCGGAGCGACAGGAGAATAGGCTTTGACAAGGCTCGGTGCAAAGAGTTCACGTGGCTCTTTCCCTTCGAACGAATCCCTGCATCCGACCCTGCTGCTCACATGACGTACCAATACCTTGAATTCGCACGCTACCTGGGGATTACTCCAGGCGAAACCAGGTGGGATATCCCTGTCGCCGGCAGATCATCCTTCAACCTGCCGCAACATTATGTCGTCCTTAACATCGGGGCTACCAAGGAAGCGAATCGATGGACAACCCAAGGGTTTGCATCCGCTGCTTTGGGCATTAAGCAGCGTTTTGGTATTGATACTGTGCTCACAGGCGGACCTGAAGACACTGCATTAGGATGCCACATAGAATCTCTCATAGATGATCAGGTTTTCAACCTTGTAGGCAGGACATCGCTTCTAGATCTCAAGGAGGTGTTGGCGGCAGCATCGGCAGTGGTGAGTTGCGATACAGGGCCCATGCACCTTGCCGTTGCACTGGGCAAAGAGATAGTGGCGCTCATCGGTCCATCGGACCCCATGAGGACAGGCCCATTAAGGGGCAGGGTCATAAAGCTTGATCTGGACTGCATGCCGTGCAACAAAAGGAACTGCGAAAATCCGCAATGCATGAGCAGGATCACTGCGGAGATGGTGCTTCATACGCTTAAAGAAGTACTTGGGTGAGCAGTAACCAAGCCCTCTTCATTTCTGATTACTATGAATTTAATACCTTCCTGCATACATCGACCACCGCCTGCGCGTCCAGTTCCTCAAGGCATATCCTGTGCGTGCATGGCTCGCGCAGATAACAAGGGGCGCACTTCATCTGTTTTTTCACCACTGCGCTCCTTGTATTTTGCGGCCCGGAATATTTTGGATCTGTAGGGCCGTAGATGCCCACAACCGGAATGTCGAGGGCAGAGGCCATATGCAGAACCCCGGAATCGTTGCCGATAAAAAGTTTTGCCTTCTTGAGGATTCCGGTGAGCTCCCGCAAGTTGGTCTTTCCCGCTAAATCCACCACCTGTTGCACCCCTCCTTTCAAGAAATGCTCCACATGATTAGTGATGGTACTGGTGCACTCAGCACTGTCGCTTCCACCCACGAGCACACAGTCAAGACCGAATTCCATGGAAAGCTGAGCAATGACAGAAGCAAATTTGCGCTCATCCCAGGTCTTGGCAATCCTGCGGCTGGAGGCACCGGGTGAAACGACTACATACCTCAAGGGTAAGCCATCTACCTGGAGATATTTATCCACATGAAGGAGACCCACGTAGTTGTCCTGGGAGATGGGGATGCCAAGCCTCATAAGGAGCTTGGCATTGTTGAACCACGAGTAATTCCCCTGGATGACCTCCTTGACATCAAGGCAAAGATCCCATGGGAAGTGAGTAAAACCTGCTTTGAGGTGTGCCCTGCTCAGCCCTGCTAGGCTGAGCGCCTCTTCAGAGCGGGCAAGCGAGATGAGAAGGTCGTAACGTTCCCTTATAAGGGTCCATATGAGACTAAGCCTGGCAAGATTGGTGTCCTTGTGGAGAATGATCCTGTCAATAAAGGGGCTGTCCATGAGGAGCCCTTCCAGATAAGGCCTCACAACAGAATGGATGGAGGCTTGAGGGAAATGGTCCTTAAGGGACTTTAACAGCGGTAGTGAGAAGATCAGGTCACCTATCTGATTTAAGTGTATGACGCAGATCTTGTTGTAGTTCTTCATGAAAACGAATCCATAAAGATATTGTTTGCCTCAACCTCCCGGATTTCAGAGACATCCTTGTCCGAGGTAATGAGGTTCTCGATCCACCAGTTCACATGATGATTGATGCACGCGACCATACTGCACTCGAGCTTGGCATTAAACGACCGGATGGAATGTTCCAACCGGGCATGTGTGAAATCCAGGTTGGCCTTCCCCCGGTATCCCGCAGCATCCCCGATCTTGGCCTGTTCCACCCCCGTCAAGGCGGGACAGTGAAAGATGCCGCCTGCGGCTAACACGGTCCTGAAGAACTGGCTATGGCATACCTCGGGCTGGATCTTGAGTTCATGTACCTTCTGATTCAGCATTGCATCAAGATTCACACTCTCATGTATTTTAACATCAGTGCCGCCTGCTTCCTTGGCTTTAGCAAGGTTGTTTTTGATATCCTCAATGATCCCTGACTCCAACTCCGGGTCAGGTATTTCGAAAAGAGATTCCTTCTGGGAGACTTCGAGACGCAGCAGACAGGGCTTGAATGTTACATAATCAAAGGAGTGTTCTCTTGCAAGGGTTACTGCCTGGTCCATTTCAAAGATATTGGGGGTAAGCTCATGGCCGTTTACAGAAATCCCATCCCATACAATCATATAGGAGCAACCGAGCGTAATCTTGGGGTTGAGGCTTTTTATCTGTTGTGCATTGTCCAGAATGCCCTCAAGGTTGACCCTGCCCCTGGGCCGGTGGGACTTGAAAAAGGTGCTCTCCTTGCCGGCATCAATGGAGATCCTCAGCCAGTCGCCCTCCTGAAGCATATCAGCTACCTTTGCAACCTTTTCAAGTCTGGACCCGTTCGTCGCAATGCCGATCTGCAAGCCGCGCTCGCTGATGAACCTTACAATCTCCTCGAAATTCTTGTGGAGGGTGGGTTCGCCGCCGCCAATGATGATCACCGACCGCAGTCCGTTCTTCTGCAAAGTATCTATACTCCGTTTGACGGTCTCCAGATCGAGATAATCTCCGCTGTTGAGCAACCTCGAGTCCACACAATGCGGACAGGAGAAATTGCACGCCGTCGTTAGGTCGAGGTTTATCAAGACAGGTCCATATTTGGGGGACTGCACCCCATCCGGAGATCTCCTCACCGCACGTTGCCAGGTAATGTATCGCTTAAGGTTCTCGACAACCGAGGCCTGTCTCAGCTTGGCGCTTAAATCATGTTCCTTCTGTTCCCGTTGCTCCATCACACCCTCTCACAAGCGTGGATATTCTGCATAGATCTGCTGAAGCTACGATTCCTCGCCGCACCTATGATTACCGCCTTCATGGTCGCACCCTTATCACAATCGTCACACTCATACAATCCGGACACTGGGTAAAAAAGCTTCATCTTCCAGCTCATTGTATGCCACAGATTATTGACATCATGATATATGGCAACTATTGCCTTAGGAGGAGAACAAGGTTTGATAAAAATTCACCACCTGATGAACCGCTATCCACTTTGAAGAATAACTCGGAAGACAGACCTTCATCTCCTCGCTCACCCGGAAACTCAAGAAGTATTCCTGAAGACTTATGGGAGATACGGCTTCAGATGGTTCCCCAGCTCGCTGTAGTGGAACAGGCGGTTGAAATCGATGAGCCCTGCCAGTGCTCGAGAATGGACCCTCATCCCATTCTCCTCCAGGATGGCAACCGGGTTGAGACCTCCGATGACAATGGCGCCGAACCTGCCCTCCCCTACGGGTATCTCAAGCAATGTCTGTCCGGGCCTCCCGATGCGCATGAAGCCTCCAAGGCCGATTACGCTCAATCGTTTGGCCAGGTCCTCCACTACATCCCTGCTTGCGGATGGAAATTCCCTGAAGCTTGCACCTATCCTGCCGGTGCCGGATTTAACCACCCCGAGATAGTTCGTCATACCGCTGCGGATAAAGACCTCCAGGGGGTCCAGGCTCGTTCCATCGTACATGATGATCTCGACAAACCTCGTGGGTTTCTTCTCTTTGATCTCTAATAGCCCGCCGAATCGTGAATTCGTAGGGATGCCATACTTCAAGAGCACACCGTTGAGTGTGATGGAGCATACCGTGCCGATGCCCACCATACCATCGGGAACCGTTGTGTGGCCGATCTTCTCCCCGGGGGGGAGCACGGTTATGAGATTCCCCATGGCATAACCTTGTTCATACACCTTGCTGATCAACGAAATATTGTCATAGACATCACGCGGCTCTGTGTTCGTCACATTTATCACCACGCTGCCTGTAAGCGTCTCAAGGTCAAACTTCATCCGGTAGGTCATCTGATCGATCCGCGCAGACAGGAAGCCCACCCGCTCGATAGTCTGGGATGTCTCTACCTCCTGTATGCCTTTTTTGGATATCTTGTGGCAGCGCCGGTTGGACTTTTCCGTAAGGCCGTGCTTCTCCAGCGCCTGAAGGTAGAACCTGACGGTGCGTTCGCTGATATCAAGACCGTGGGCCAGCAATACCTCATTGATCTTCAAACTGCTCAACGGTTTGTCCGCGTCTCGTAAGACATTCAGTATTACCTGCTGGATCTTCTTCCTCTTCTCTTGCATGGTCGGATCATTACCCAGGCTCAGCCGGAAAGTCAATGCACCTCTTATTGGCAATATTGCCAAATCATATTTATTTCTTTGGCAAGAATGTGTTTATCGGTTGACCTTTTATCCAGTTTTATGTTATTTAATTAAGGATCGAAGTAGCCTTTTATGGCAAGCTGTTGCCGATCTTCAGTTCATTTCTGGCAATATCTTGCCATCATAAACCATACGGGGAGGACCTTTAGATGATTCAGTGGCAGAAATCCAATGATGTTCTCGGAACGATCAATCGGGGCAATCCGGCGGAATCAGGGCTCTGCACGCTCTGTCGTGCAGATTGCAAGGGCAAGTGTGAAACGTGGCTTTCAAGCCTTGTGGGGAGAAAGCTCCTCTACCCCAGAGACTTCGGCATCGTTACGGCAGGCAGCTCCAATACCTGCCATGTGGGAGCATCTTATAACTCACTTCGAATCCAGGGTTATAATTATGGGGCTTATGGGGTGCCCAAAGGGCTCTCTAATTCACCTGATGACTGCATATTCCCCAATGTAAATTTAGAGACGGAATTCGGGGCCAAGGTGAAGACCATGAGTCGCATCCCCATCATGACAGGCGCTTTAGGCTCCACCTTCGTTGCGGCAAAATACTGGGAATCCTTTGCAGTGGGTGCCGCCCTGGTAGGCATACCCATTGTGGTTGGTGAAAACGTCGTCGGCGTAGACAGAGAATCTGTCATCAAAAGGGGCAAGATCGTCAAGTCGCCCGAGCTCGATCGCAGGATCAACACCTACCTGCGTTATTATGACGGCTACGGGGCCATAATCGTCCAGATGAACGTCGAGGACACACGAAACGGTGTTGCGGAATACATCATTGAGAAATACGGCGACAAGGTCATCATCGAGCTTAAGTGGGGACAGGGGGCCAAGGACATCGGCGGCGAGATTCAGGTCACCTCTCTTGACTATGCCCTGTTCCTCAAGGAGCGCGGCTATATTGTAGACCCCGACCCCACCAAGCCCGAGGTCCAGGAGGCGTTCAAGCACCACGCCATCAGGTCTTTCGCCCGCCACAGCAGGCTCGGTTACACCAACTTGAACTCCCCTGCCGATGTCCAGAAGGACTTCATGAAAGAGGTGGGCTACCTGCGCAAGCTCGGATACAAGCGTATCTCCTTGAAAACAGGTTCATATGGTATGGAGGCACTTGCCATGTCCATCAAATTTGCCACGGATGCCAACCTCGACCTCCTGACCGTGGACGGCTCGGGTGGCGGCACAGGCATGAGCCCATGGAACATGATGGAATCCTGGGGTGTCCCCTCCATCTACCTGCACTCCAAGACCCGTGAGTACTGCTCCATCCTTGCCAAGAAGAAAAAGAAGGTCGTGGACGTCGCCCTTGCAGGCGGCCTGGCACGCGAAGATCACATCTTCAAGGCCTTCGCCCTTGGCGCACCGTTCACCCGGCTCATCTGCATGGGCAGGGGGGCAATGATACCGGGCTTCCTCGGCTCGAACATCGAAGGGGCGCTGCACCCAGACCGCAGGGAAAAGATCAGCGGCCACTGGGATGGCCTGCCGAACACCGTGACCGAGATCGGCAAGGACGTTGACGAGATCTTTGCCGGGTACTACGATCTCCAGAAGAAACTCGGCGCCAAAGAGATGAAAAAGATCCCCTACGGCGCAATAGCCATGTGGACTCTGTGCGACAAATTGGCCGCAGGCCTTCAGCAGCTTATGGCCGGGGCCCGCAGGTTCAACCTCAAAGAAATCAGCAGGGACGATATATTCTCCGCCAACAGGGAGACCGTTGAAGTCACCGGCATACCCTTTATCACCGATGTCCTCGATGAGGGCGCCAAGAAGATCCTCAAGTCATAGCATCAATAAGGGGTGGCCCTGCTTTAAGGGAAGGGCCACCCCTTACGTAAAGCCGTTTCCATCAGATCAAACTTTTTTTTATTCCTCATAAAACTCAATGTCGTTTCGAAGCATTTTTACATCATAAAAGGAAGCTGGGTTGATGAACCCATAGAGACTCATGATCTCCGGTTTTAATACGGAGGCCCGATTCCGATTTAAATGCAATTTTACATCGATTGGTATTAAAGCTATTATAAGTTACATGAACATCCTAAAAAAAGACGTTACAGCAAACCTTGGAATCAAACCTGATCCGAGGAAAAAGATTACACGGAGGATCGTATGAGCAAGCTCATGAACGCTAAAGAGTATGAAGAGAGTTTGAGGAAGCTGAAGCTGAACGTGTACATGTTCGGCAAGAAGGTGGAGAACGTGGTGGATGACCCTATCATAAGGCCCTCCATGAATGCGGTGGCAGCCACCTACGAATTTGCCCACAGGCCGGAATATGAAGATATCATGACCGTCAAATCACACCTTACGGGCAAGAAGATCAACCGCTTCACCCATATCCACCAGAGCGTGGATGATTTGGTGAAGAAGAGCAAGATGGGAAGGCTTCTGGGGTCTCTGACCGCCTGCTGTTTCCAGCGTTGCGTGGGAATGGATGCCATGAATGCCCTGTCTATTGTTACCTATGCCATCGATCAGAAATATAAGACGCAGTACAACAAGCGCTTCCTCAAATTTCTCGAATACGTTCAGGAAAACGACCTGGTCTGCGACGGCGCCATGACCGATACCAAGGGCGACCGTTCCCAGCCCCCCCACAAACAGTTCGACCCTGACATGTTCCTCCATGTGGTAGAAGAGCGTAAAGACGGCATCGTGGTCAGGGGGTCGAAGGCCCACCAGACCGGCGCGGTCAACTCCCATGAGATCATCGTGATGCCGACCATCACCATGCGGGAAGAGGACAAGGATTATGCAGTGGCCTTTGCAGTCCCCAGTGATACAGCAGGCATCACCTACATCATGGGCCGGCAGTCCTGCGACACCAGGAAACTCGAAGGCATGACCATGGATAGGGGCAACATGTTCTACGGAGGCCACGAGGCCCTGGTCGTCTTCGAGGACGTGTTCGTGCCCTGGGAGACGCGTGTTCATGTACAAGGAGTATGACTTCACCACCCAGTTGGTGGAGAGCTTCTCCGCCTACCACCGCCAGAGCTACGCATGCAAGGTGGGGGTGGGCGATGTGCTTATCGGCGCTGCCCAGACCGTTGCCGAGTACAACGGTGCAGAGAAGGCCTCCCATGTGAAAGACAAGATCATCGAGATGAACCACTTGAACGAGACGCTCTTCTGCGGGTGCATTGCCTGCGCATCAGAGGGTCACAAGGAGGCGAGCGGGACATACCTGGTGGATGTGCTCCTGGCCAATGTGCACAAGCAGAACGTGACGCGCTTCCCCTATGAGATCGCCAGGCTTGCCCAGGATATTGCAGGCGGCGTAGTGGTCACCTGCCCGTCGGAGGCCGACCTTAACTCGCCGGTGGTGGGTAAGTGGGTGAAGAAATACTACCGGACCAAGGCGGATGTCCCCACAGAATACCGGATGAGGATATTGAGGCTTATCGAAAACATCACCATGGGTACCGCTGCCGTAGGTTACCTCACCGAGTCCATGCATGGTGCGGGCTCACCCCAGGCACAGCGGATCATGATCGCAAGGTTCGTGAACATGAAGCAGAAACAGAAGGTTGCCAAGTACCTGTGCGGGATCGAGACGGAAAGATAAAAATAGGCCTGAAGTATTGCGGCGGATGCCGGGCCGGCTATGACCGTGTCGATATGGTGGATTCCATACGGGAACGGCTTGCACAAAAGGTGGAGTTCGTTGCCGCCCACAGCGAGGATGCACAGATGATCCTGATCGTGACCGGATGTTCCACTGCCTGCGCCAGGCTCGATAATGTGAGCGAACTCCCCATACACTACATCACGAGCGCCGAAGATGCCGAACGATGGATGGCGGAGATAGAGGTAAAATAGAACAAAGATGCCTGTAAGAACGCTGAGATCGTGCACATGGAAGAATCAGAGACTTGGCCTGATTACTCTTGATAATTTGTTTTGGATCTGACTAAACGTCCCCCCCGATAAAACACGGCAACGATGTTTTCCGTGTCCTTGATGTTTTTTGTGGGATCTCCTTGAACGAGCAGGAGGTCAGCGGCCTTGCCTTTTTCAATGGTTCCGAAGTTCACATTCCGGTGGAAGACTTGCTTCAGTGTCATAGCCGGTATGGAGGTTGCCGATAACAAGGCCTCGGTGGGTGTCAAACTCCCTTCTACGAGATGTTGAAGCTCCACATGCAACGAGCCCCCGGTTGCAATTCCGAGGTTGGGTGCATCGGTCCCTGCAATGATCGTAACCCCTGCTTCTTTCAGAATCTTGACATTCGGATGCAGCACTCGGTCATATGAATTTTTAAAATGTTTATAATAGTTGCCCCACGGGTCTCCTTGAGGGACAATGTATGGTTTGGGGTTCTGTAACGCCTTTACGCAGGATGGATACATGGTTTCCCATTCGAGTTTCGTATAGTGGGTGTAATTTTTATTGTTCACGAAGTCATTCAGGTTGTGGAACACATACACGGTAGGCGTAACAAACATCTTCCTTTTTGCAAGTTCTTTGGCAAGCTGAGGGTCAAGCGGCTCCTTGTAGACATCGTGCGCAATCCCGTCTGCGCCGCTTTCGATAGCAACCTTCACGTCCTCATTCCTGCCGATGTGGATGACCACCGGGATACCCTGCTCATGGGAGCGCTTCACGATTTCCTTGACGATCTCGGGCCTCATCTTAGGCGTTCCATCGGGCAGGTCATCGAGAAAGATCTTAGTGAAATCAGGATTGGAATCGAGGTGCTTTTCGAGCCTTTCCATATCCGTAACGCCCTGTACCTGAATAACAACCTCTGGGAAAAAGGGGCGGACGAACCAGGGATACATCGACTTGAGCTTCTCCATCATGGGAATAGGGTGGGCGCCTTTGCCGGTAAACCCCATACCGCATTGGAACAGGTGCGGCCCTATGAGCTTACCTGTCTCGATGTCCTCGGCCAGCGCCTTCATCTCAAGCGTTGATTTCCCGCTCATGTCCACAATGGCGGTGACCCCGCTGTACAGGCACGCCTCCATATTAAAGCGCATGGTCGGCGTAATATCGCTCCATGGTACGATCATGCCGCTGGTGATGTGGGTATGAAAGTCGATGAGGCCCGGGAGAAGCATCTTCCCTTTTCCGTCAATAACCTCTGCCCCGGGGACATTCAACCTCTCCTTGGAAATCATGGCAATAGTCTCACCGAGAATATACACATCCATATCCTCAAGCACCGGGCTACCCGCTACGGCGGTGAAGACATTTACATCCCTGATCAGATATCCATTTTTAGCCGGGGCTGTCTGCTGAATCAGCGAATAATGGGTGCAGGCACTCATGCAATGGACAAGGGCGGCAATGATCAGCAGAAATCGGAACCTGTTTTTCATCTGAAGCCTCCTCTTTTCCCTACCCTGGAATCTTGATACGTCCTGAGTCCCTCTCAAAGATCAGTTGCTGCGCATCTACTATCCTATCCTTTCCCTTTTTTGAAAGCAGCTTGAAATGGTACTCAACCTTCAGGGCCAGGGACCGGTCTCCGAGCGCTTGTGAGAAGGCTAAGCTCAGAGGCTTGTGTGCAAGCAAATATTTCGCGGTTTTTCTCCCCTGGGCAAGATGCTCCCTGAATCGTCTGGCGACATCGGTTGATATGCCTGCGTACAGGGAGTTATCAACGGTTCTTACAATGTATAGATACCAGCAGGCCATCGTTAAGGACACTCAAACCTCATAGGGGCAGCTTGCAATATGACCGTGTTCGAGCATGTAGCAAGCATCCAGAGACATTATATCCGGCATCACGATAACCATGGCCCCCTATATCTGATTATTAACAAATTATCACATGGCTTGCATATAAAAACCCATAATAAGAGTTAAGACACACCAAAGACAACCGGGCTTCAAAGAAAGTCTCCAGGTTTCAACTCATTATTTCTTATGATGCATTCCATGAAATGGGCATCAGATCCGTTTGCCATTTGCCTTAACCTTGGTGCCGGTACTTGAAATGTGGATGGTATGGCCTTACTGAACCTTACGGTCATAAGACCGTATAAACCTCCTCAAATTTAGGGGAAGCTGCAATGGCTTCCCCATTTTTTTGAAACAGCGGTGAATACTCGTTCTAAATTGAATATACGTTGAACGAGGTAAATATGAATAATAAACATATCAGATCAAACTTTTTTTAAAGGATGAAGACCTTCTCGATGAGGTTACAACCACTGCGATCAAACGGGTAATTTTACTTCCTCATTTAAGCGATTTTTTGTTGCGGAACCGTTTCGCGGCTGAAGCCGCTCCTACAGTTCCTTTACTCTCCATTTTTTCATTCCTGTGACGGGCGCTCCTTCTCAACCCAGTTAAGAGCATGCCTCAGGAGCTCGGTGGCGTTCTTCAGGTTCAGCTTTTCCTTGATCCTCTCCCGGTAGGTGCCGATGGTCTTCACGCTCAGATGGAGCCTGCGACCGATCTCGCTGATGCTCAGGCCTTCACCGATGAGCTGGAAGACCTCGATCTCCCGGTCGGTCAGGGCCTGGAGCGGGGACGCTGAAGGTTCTTTCGGTCCTTCGATGAACCGGGTGAGGATATTCTCGGTGACTTTGCTGCTTGCATACAACCCCCCCTTGAGTACCTGGCGGATTGCCTGGACGACCGATTCGGAGGCCTCCTGCTTCATGATGTATCCCCTGGCGCCGGCCCTGAAGGCGCGTTCCGCATAGAGCGATTCATCATGCATGGAGATGACCAACATGGGGATGCCCTTGTCGGTCTTGTGGATCTCCTTTATGAGGTCGATGCCGCTCATGTCCTTCAGGGTGATATCCACGACGATCATATCCGGCTTCAGCGTAGCGGCGGCCTTGATGGCGCCGTGGTAGTCCTCTGCCTCGCCGCACACCTCAAGGTCATCCTCCTGGCTGAGGAGCTGCATAAGGCCATGGCGGAATATGGGGTGGTCATCCACGATGAGTATCCGGTGTTTGTCCCTGCGGGCTCTATCCTGGGGCATGTGTCCTATCCTTTCTGGGGGGTGAAGGTGCAGGTCACCAGCGTACCTCCGCTCTGGTCCGACTCGATCTTCAAGGAGGCTCCTATCATCCTGGTGCGATAATTCATAATCCTTAAGCCAATACCCGAGGCCGTGGAAACATCCTTGATACCTACACCGTTGTCGAGGATGGACAGCGAGACCACCCCGCTGTTGTTCAGCAGGTCGATGGAGATCTTTGTGGCCTTGCCGTGCTCTATGGCGTTGTGGATGGACTCCTTTGCGATATAGTAGAGGTGGGTGGACAAGGTGTTGTCCTTGATAGGAATATGCCTGGGACAATTGAAGATGCAGGAGATGCTGAAGATATTCGAAGTGGATGTCGCGAGTTCCTCCAGGGATGATTCGAGCCCGTGGCTGGTGAGGTGCACCGGGCACAGCCCCCGTGCGAGCCTCCTGGTCTTCACGATGGCCTCTTTCACGAGGTCTCTGATCTCGCCTGCATAGCGTGCATCTTCCGGGGAGTGCATGGCCAGTTTGTTTTTGAGCACCTTGGTCATGACATCGATGCCGATGAGGTGCTGTCCGAGGTCGTCGTGGAGCTCGTAACCGATCTTCTGGCGCTCGCGCTCGGAGGTGTCCAGGACCTCCTTTTCGAGCTGTTTCATGGCAGTGATGTCGGTAATCACGGCAAAACCGCCAATGAAACGGCCCTGTGAGTCGTGCATGGCCCGCGGCGAGACGATGGTGTACACTAGCGTGCCGTCGCGGCCCCTCCAGGTGACCTCGTAAGATTCCGGGGCGTCTTTTCTCCGCATGTTGTGCGTCCACAGCTCCAGGTCCCGTTCGCCGATGAATTCCCGGGTGGGCCTGCCGATGATCTCTTCACGACCTTGCTGGAGGATCTTGCATATCTTGTCGTTCACATAGGTGAGGACCCCCCTCCTGTTCTGAATGCCCAGGCCCTCATTCATGGTCTCCACGAGCTGGCGGAAGAGCTCTTCGCTGTCCCGTAGTGCATTTTCCGCCTTTATGCGTTCGGTGATGTCCACCATGGAGGCGATGCTCTGCGTGGTGCCCGGGATCATGGCGATGGTCATGAAGATGTTCAGGGTCCCGCCATCCTTGTTCCTGATCTTGAATTCGTAGTTTCTTGGTGCAGCGGCAGAATCCTGCCGCCTCATCTTATGGTATTCCAGCAGGCGGTTTATATCGTCTTGGGCCACATACTTGGTCCAGGTCTGGCCTACGATCTCGTCGCGGGAGTAACCGGTGAAATTGGCGAAGTCGGAGTTTATCATGGATACAGTGGTGTCTTCCTCAATGACTATTGTTGCCGTACCGGAATTTTCAAACAAGGTCCGGTAGAAGTTCTCCGAGTGGGTGAGCTCTTCATCAATCTGCAGGTATCTGTGCGCCTGGGCCTTGAGTTCCTCGTTTTCTTTTTTCAAGGAATCGAGTTCGGTGATGAGGCGCTGTTTTGTCTTTTTGTCGTCCTTCACGTGGGCGTGCTCCGTTATGCCCTGGTGGTGTGAAACCGTTCCTATGAGGTAAGCCGCACCGGGAGGCCGCTTTCTTTCAGGAATTCCTTGATTTCTCGGATAGTGTACTCCCTGTAATGCACCATGGAGGCGATGAGGGCCGCATCCGCTTGTGCTTCAATAAACACGTCCCGAATATGCTCGGGTTTTCCTGCCCCGCCCGAGGCAATGACCGGGATGGTCACATTCCTGGATATGAGTGAGGTGAGGGTGAGCTCGTAGCCGGCAGTGGTCCCGTCGGCATCAATGGAGTTCAGGCATATCTCCCCTGCACCAAGGTCCTGGGCCTGCCTGGCCCACTGTAACGCATCCATGCCCATAGGGGTCCTGCCGCCGTTGATCACCACCTCATACCCGCATGGGATCTTGTCGGTTCTATCAACCTTTTTTGCATCCATGCCCAGAACGATACACTGGTTACCGAAATGCCGGGCCCCTTCAGAGATGATCTGCGGGGTGAGCACTGCGGCACTGTTTACGCTGATCTTTTCGGCCCCGGCATCCAAAACCCTATACATATCATCCAGTGTGCGGATGCCCCCGCCTACGGAGAAAGGGATGAAGATGTTCTCGGCAACGCCGTGCACCACGTCGATCATGATATCCCTGCGGTCCGACGATGCCGTGATATCGTAGAAGACAAGCTCATCCACGCCCTGTTCGTAGTACTCGCGCGCCATCTCCACCGGGTCGCCGATGTCGATGTTGCCCTTGAACTTGATGCCTTTGGTGGTCTTGCCGTCCCTCACGTCGAGGCAGATGATGATCCGTTTGCTGAGCATAGTAGTGACTCATAAGGCAAACATGAAGAAAATTCCAGTTTTTTATAAATATGCAGCCGGGGGAAACAAGAAGACTCCCCCCGGCTGCACCGGGCATGGGTTCATTTTTATGAGGCGAAGCTCTCTTCTGCGATCTCCATCATGGAGAGGTCTTCGCTCTTGATGGCCTTTACGGTTCCGTCTATCTCCGGCAGGACATTCTTGATGAAGTACCTGGCGGACTTGATCTTGCCGTCATAGAAGGCAGCGTCCTTGTTCTCCTTCACAAAGGGTGCAAGGGCCAGTGGGTCGGCGGCGTTCACCCCCTTGGCGTTGCACAGGCCCGTGAACCTTTCCTGGGCTATCTGGGCCTCCCAGAGCAGGAGCCAGGCGCAGACGATCTTGCCCATCATCATGAGGAACGGGTAGGCATTGCCCACGGGGATGAGGAACTTGCCCGCCTTGCCGCAGGAGGCAAAGAACATGGCGATCTCAGCCAGGGAGTTGATGCCGGCCTGGACGTCTTCAGCAAGGACTTTCAAGGTTTCTATGGTGCGGCACTTCGCTACGGTCGCCCCCATTTCGCCTAAAAGGGTCATGAAGTAAGCGCCCTTCTTCATGCCCATCTTCCTGCCCACCAGGTCAAGGGCCTGGATGCCGTTGGTGCCTTCATAAATGGATGCGATCTTCTCGTCGCGCATAAACTGCTCGATGGGATATTCGCTGCAGAAGCCATAACCGCCGTAGCATTGCATGGCGGTCTCGGTCACCTTAAAGCCGATGTCCGTGCAGTAGGCCTTTATGATGGGGGTAAGTATCTCCACGATACCCAACCACTTTTCGGCCTCCACCGGGTCTTTGATGCCGGTGGCCTTGTCGCCGCATGCAGTGGCATAGTACATGAGGGCCCTCATGCCCTCCACGTTGGACTTCATCCACAACAGCATGCGCCTCACATCCGGGTGAGAGATGATGGGTACGCGCGGGGCATCGGGGTTTTTGAACTCCAAAAGGGATGATCCCTGGAGCCGTTCCTTTGTATATTGCAGCGCGTGGAGGTAGGCAATAGATGCGCTCGTGAGGCCCTGCAGCCCCGTAGCTATCCTCGCCTCGTTCATCATCTGGAACATGATCTTCATGCCCTCTCGCTCCCCGCCTAAGAGCTCTGCGTAGCAGTTGTTGCCGTCGCCGAAATTGATGACGCAGGTGGAGCTGCCGTGGATGCCCATCTTTTCCTCGATCTTGGCGATCTCAAAGTCGTTGCGCCTTCCCAGCGAGCCGTCGGCATTGACAAGGAACTTGGGCACGATGAAGATGGAGATGCCCTTGGTGCCTGGAGAGTCACCCTCGATCCTGGCAAGCACGGGGTGAATGATATTTTCGGTAAGGTCCTGGTCTCCGCCGGTAATGAACATCTTGGTTCCCTGGATCTTGAAGGTGCCGTCAGGCTGCCTGATCGCCTTGGTGCTCAAGTTGCCCACGTCGGTGCCTGCCCCCGGTTCGGTGAGGCACATGCTGCCGCCCCATTGGCCCATGATCATCTTGGGTATGTATTTCTTCTTCTGCTCTTCATTGGCATAGTTTTCAATGAGGTGCGCGGCGCCTTCGCCGAGACCGGGGTAGGAGGAAAAGGCGAAGTTGTGCACGAACCAGTCGTGGGCCGCGATCCTCATGATGAAGGGGAGCCCCTGGCCGCCGTGCTCGGCAGGCAGGGACATGGCGTTCCATCCGGCCTCGCAGAAGAGCTTGTAGGGACGGTGGAAGCACTTAGGCACATGGACCTGGCCGCCCTCCAGCTTGCATCCCTCCTTGTCCGATTCAGCCAGGGTCGGGAAGATCATATCCACGGCGAACTTCTGTGCCTCGGTCAGGATCATCTCGAACATGTCCTTGGAGAAGTCTTTATATCTTTCGAGTTCGCAGAGCTTGTCAATCTCCAGCATTTCAAACAAAACAAAGTTCTGGTCATGCTCATCCAAAATCAGGTTAGCCATAAAATCCTCCTCATATGAGTAAGTATATAGTTTATTTCTTACGTAGCATCAGGGCTGCTTGATGTGTTCCCGGACTTCCCCGGCGGCGACAACCGCTTGATATGGGCCAGTGCCTTGCGGTTGAGGAGGACCTCCTTTCTTAAAAAATGGATCTGGGAAGCAAGGAAGCCGAAGGAAAGGATTTGGATGCCGCCTAATATGAAGAGGATCATGAGGGTGATGAGCGGGCGGTTGGGGTTGAGGATAAGATTGTAGTAGAGGTACAGGATGTATCCGCCAAGCCCCAGGCCGATGAGGAAGAGCACAACCCCCACAAAGCCGAAGAGCAGTGCCGGCCGCTCGAAGATGGTGAATAAAAGGTGCGAAATCGCAGTAGCCCTGAATGTGAATTTTGATTTTCCCTTCTTTCGAGAAGTGAGAACGGCAGGGATTTCCCTGACATGGTATCCCATGGCAAGTATCTTGGAGAGGATCTCCAGGTGTATTTCCTTGCCGTCGGATTCCAGGTCGAGGCTGCTGATGACCTCGTTGCGATAGCACCTCACGATGCAGGTCAGCGTATGGATCTTTTCAGGAAGGGCGAGCTGGAGCACCTTGTTGCCCATCCTGGACACGAAGAGCCTGTCCCTGGCGACCCCCTCGGTTCCGCCGCCTTTCATATAAGGGCTCACGAGCACAACATCGATGTCGCTCTCCTCGTCTAGAGTTTGCTCCATTTGAAGAATGTAGGCAGGGTCATAGGACAGGTCGGCATCGATTGTGGCGATATACCTGCCGCTTGCCGCCTTGAATCCATACCTCAGCGCCTTTCCCCTGCCGCCGTTCTTCCAGTATGAAACGACACGAATGTGCGGATCGGCCGAAGCGATCTTGTCCAGGACAGCCAGTGTGTGATCGGTGCTGCCGTCGTTGACCGGGATGATCTCATAGGGGTCGCCTGACTCTTCGAGGAGTCTTTTTACCCGTGCGATTGTCTCGGTGACGTTCTCTTCTTCATTGAACATAGGGATGATCACGCTGATCTTGACCGGGTAATCCTCGTGCTCGATGCCCTTTTCGGCGACCTTGTGCATGTCTTGATCATATCGAATATTCAAAATGTTGTATAGAAGTTCTTTTGTACAGACATGGATCTCCCCCGATGGGAGATCCTAATCAAGGAGGAGGAATGAGGCAGGGAGAACTAAGATGTTCCTTTAAGCCTTTTGTGCAGGTGCTTTATTATATTGCAATGGAGATGCCAAGGACTGTATTCGATCAACCATTTGATTATACGAATGAAAAAAACATAATGCCCTAAGCATACTTTTCACTGTAGGAAAAGTTATTCCTATTTATATGCAACGGAGTTCTCAATTATTATGTATTATGGATTGAGGCCCTTGAGAAAGATCGTAAGGAGTTCCTTGTCAAGGCCATAGTCCCCTAACGAGAATCCATTCCTGTAAAGACCATGAAAATCCGTGCCACCGGTGACCATCAGTCCCAGCCTTGATGCAAGGCTTGCATAGCGTTCTGTCTGCTCAGGGGTGTGATCCGGGTAATAGACCTCCACCCCGGCAAGGCCTGCCTCTTTAAGGCCTTTGATAAATCCTTCCGCCTCTTTGGTGCTCAGGGAAAGGGTGTTGGGGTGGGCGAGCACAGGCAGTCCGCCATAACGTATGATAAGAGATATGGCCTTTTCCCAGGTCATCTTTTCCTTGGGCACATAGGCCTTTTTGCCTTTGGCGAGGTACTCATCGAATGCCTCATCAAAGGAGCGAACGTACCCTTTCTTGAGCATGGCCTTGGCAATGTGGGGCCTGCCCACCTGCGCCTGGCCGGCCTCGGCCATGACATCTTTTTCGGTAAGCATGCAACCCAGCGCATTCAATCTTTCAATGACCTTTGGTATCCGTTCTTTGCGGGCCGTCTGCACCTCTTTCAGGGCGATCTCAAGACCATCTGGATAGGCAGGGAAATATCCCAGGAGGTGAAGCATGCCTGGGTCGTATTCAGCGCTGATCTCAACACCTGCGATTACCTTCAGGCCGTGTTTGTGTATGGAGTTCAATGCATAGGGTACCCCTGAGATGGTATCATGATCGGTCAGGGCTATGGCAGCAAGTCCTATGGAGGTTGCCTGTTTTACAAGCAGCTCAGGGCTCAGATCACCATCGGATGCATTCGAGTGGATATGGAGATCGGCACATATCTGCAAGGCTTATTCTTTCATATGGGGACAGTAGTCTCCAGGACTTGTGCAATCTTTTTTTTAAGCTCGGTAAGGTCCGAGGACTTAACGACATATGCATCTGCGGCTATGGACTTGATGTCCACCTTGTAACTTCCATAGGCGCTGCAGAGGATTACCGGGAGGTTATAGAACTTGTTCCGGATTTCCTGGAGGACATCCAGGCCGTTACTGGAGACCATCTTGATGTCGAGGATGATAACATCGGGTTCTTCTTTCTCAATGCGCTCCAGTATCCCTAAACCGTCGGAGGCTACTGCCACTTCATAGCCATCCTCCTCCAGTTCTTCTGCATAGAGCATCCTGATGTGCTTCTCGTCATCGACAATCAATACCTTTGGCATCGAGAGCTCCTTTCCTATTGGCCCCACCGGTAAGTGAGATATGGCTTGCTCTGCTCGAACACGATGCACATGTCTTCCAGATATTCCTCTGCCTGCTGATGGGACATCCCCTCGGTCTTGTTCACGAACGACAGGGTCATGCCGTAGTACAGAGGCACGAGGACATCGATGAGCTTGCCACGGTCAAGGGACTTCTTGTGGTAGCTGATGGCGCAGTCGAAGAGGATCCGTGCCCATACAGCCACAGGCATCTCGAAGTGATCGATGTCGAGCGATGCGATCTCCCTGATCTTCTGTATATTCTCGGTGGAGAAGATGGACCTGTAGACATCCCAGTGATTGTTGAACCCCTCCCGGAATTTTATGTAGAGCTTGTCTCTGCTCACCTTGATGGCAGGGGGGGCCTCCACGTCTCCTATCCCGAATCCGAAGATGGCTGTGGGCTTGCTCCATTTGGTTGAAGCCCACTTGTCATGAAATGCACCCATGAGATTGAAAATGGTAATGACCATCTGGCGGAACATGGTGCCCACATCAAGGGCAGGGTCCCTCGGTTTGGTGATCTTGGGCTTGCCCAAAAAGGCCTGGCAGATGGGGATGCCCTCATTCATGGCAATGGTGGTCATCCAGATATCTATGCCGAACTGGCTCACGTTCTCATCCCACAGATGACTTTTCAGCAGCAGGCCGGCCATTTTATTTGAAAGGCCGAAGTCTCCCCCGATGGGTTGCCTCACCCTCCTGCCGTACAGGCTCCGGGTGAGCGGATAGGCGATGTTATTGGTAAGCGTGCCATCGTATTTATGGCGCACATAGAGCGGGGCCACAAAGGCGAAGTCTTTAAAGAGGGGCTCTGCAAGGTTTTTAATCCACATGGGGGTAACGCTCTTGAGGCTTGCATCAATGATGACCGCGGCCTTGGCATCCATCTCCATGACCTTTCTGAACAGGTTCTTCAGGTTGGTCCCCCGGCCCCTGATCCCCCGGGGGGTGGAGACATACATCTTGGGGATGCCGTGCGAGGGTGCATTCATGAAGGTCTGGCCGGTCTTGTCGGTACTGCAGTTATCACAGTTGATGATAACCGAAGTCATGTGCGGGAAGTATTCCTTCAACCCCAGAGAGGCCTGCTCGAGGGGGTATGCGATATTGGCGGCCTCGTTGTAGGACGGGATACCTACGATAATGTCGGCCTTTGTGATCCCGCCCGGGTTGTCCTCCTGAAACATCATCCCATCTCTCCAGATAATAAGTATGCTGCCAACAGACATTTATACTCTGATATTTTGAAGGGAGTGGCAATAGAAAAATACGGGATTTGTGGGCATTCAGAGATGATAATTCAGGCTCAAGGTTTTAAAAAGGCATTCATGCAAACGTATAATACCTTAAGCCGTAACTGAACACCATGAGACTTGATGAACTCGTATAACAAATTACAAAAAGAAACTTCCTTACGTCACTTCCCTGTGATTCAATAATAATGGCAACCTAATCATCATATGGACCGAGAAAACGCTCACCGTTGAAATGTATTAAATGAGTTGGAGACTCAGCAACCCACACTTCCGTTTCCCAAGATATATCATCAAGATATTTCACCATGGTTCTTCGATCAAGAAAGGCAGTCACATATACAAGGCCGACCTTTGACCCGGCAAATAGGTTCTTCAATTCCTCCCTACGCTTGGGGTTTACTGGTCCGTGGCTGGTAACTGCTTCTATCAGGACAAGCCATTTATTCTCTGTATAATAGGAGAGTAGAGAGCAAATGTAGAAAAATTGTCCTTATGTAAATATCCATTTGCTCTTTTCCTTGCCTGATATATTATAGCCTACATTATGTGATAGACCTTTTCAAGGTCATTTGAAGATGGTCGGAACGGAATAAAAAAGTGCCAGGGCTGTTTGACCCGGGGGAATAGTAGGTGCCCCTTTCTTTTTCAAAACTAATAGTTATTAATTCAGATAGGGGAGAAATAGATGACGACAATAACAAACATTTTTGTTGGTCTAGTGGCCCTTCTGCACGTCCACTTCCTTGTACTCGAGATGTTTCTCTGGGACAAACCTTTCGGCCTGCGGACCTTCGGCCTTACACCCGAGTTCGCTTCCGCCTCAAAGTCGCTCGCAGCGAATCAAGGCCTGTACAACGGATTTCTGGCTGCTGGGCTTGTATGGGGCTTGAGCCTGGGCGTTGCAGGAAACCCGATCAAGCTTTTCTTCCTTGGTTGCGTTATTATGGCCGGTGTGTTTGGAGGGTTAACCGCAAATCGAAAGATCCTCTGGGTTCAAGCCCTCCCTGGTGCCATAGCGTTCGCCTTGGTGTTGTTGTCTTGAGGCCCCTGGTGTTCGCCTGAGCCGCTCGGTACCAGTGAAGCAAACCCAAGTGCTAACAGCAGGTTGAATTACCGGCATTGTCCGTATCGCACCCGCACCCGCAAACCGGGGCAGTGCCCCTTAGCATGCCATTGAGGATGGCATAGGCGCATCCGACCCCTTGCTGTACCGTGATGGCGAGCGCCGGGCAGTTCTTGCTGCAGGCCCCGCACTCCATGCAGGCATCAAGATCCGTGATAACGGCCTTCTTCTTTTCGAGGGCGAACACCCCGTGCGGGCACACCTCTGTGCAGGCCCCGCACCCGGTGCAGCGCAAGGGATCAAGCTGTAATGTGGAAATGTTCTTCAGATATCGCATGCTCATGTCAGTGCCCCTATAAGTACATTCACCCCAAGCAGAAGGAGGCCGCATATGCCCAAGGCAGCCATCGGCCTGGCGAACAGGCCGATCTCCCTGTTCACCCCGGTCTGGGAGGTGAACGTGCTGCTCCCGGTAAAGTTCAAGGCCAGAAAGGCGGAAATGGCAGGCAGCAAGAGGAGATTGCCCAAAAACGGTATCATGCCCCAGCCCTGGTACAGGCCGACGGCCAGGGTCCACAACAAACCCATACCCCAGCCCTTCAGTGCGAAGGATCGGGGCGGTATCCACGGAAGCAGCACGGGTACGCCGATGGTCCCCAGCAGCAGCGCACCCAGGAGCGGGAGCGTGGATGACACCATATGTGCCAAGGTCAGATTGCCGGCAAACCATTTCCAGCCTGCAACTACGCAGAGCAGGATCAGAAAGTATTTCATCACCATCACGAGCTCTATGGGGATAACGGCAACCCTGTCCCACAGATCGAACCTCACTGTCCTCATGGCGGAAGTCGCCTGCATGTTGTTTTTCAGGAAGGGCTTGAGGTCGTGCGCCCTGACCGGACCGAAGACCACCCTGAAGCCGGTCATTGCCTTGATGGAATGTCCTGATATGCCGGGGGCACCGAGCTGGGGCAGAATGATGGTCTTGTGCGAGACAACATCCTTCAGGCGTGTTGCCTCGATGCGCCTTGCCAGCTCATCCGTTCCAAAGGTGCCCTTGCCGGCCGCACACCAGACATTGACGCCCTTGGTGTCAAGTACCAGAACCCAGGTGTCCAAGTTGCTGAGCTCTTTGCGGAGCGCATCGAAGGAGGGCTTGTAATTGGCGGTTGCCAGTACGATAGCCTCCGGGCCTGGATTGCCCACCGCATAGAGGCCGGGCTGCACCTGAAGCGCATCCCTCCTGATCCCCCACCTGGCCTTCAAGTGCTCTATTGTGTCCTTAAGCACGAGCTGTGTCCCTATGAGAGCAATAGGACCCGTGGATGCCTGATGGATGCCTGTCACCCACCTGCCGCTCGGCATGACAGGCATAACCTTTTCCTGAATGCTTCCAAAGGATGCTTGTCCGGAGCAGCATGTTTTCATGTGAGACCTCCACAACTATTTGAACTATTTGCACAGCATATGCCGTCACGTTTCTGCGCGAGGACCTCGGACAGCCGCCTGACTGCTTTCATGATGGATGCCTGCCCCCCGGGGACTAGGTGAAAGAGATCGTGATAGAAGCTGTCGCAAGCGCTGTTGATCTCGTCGGCCTTCTTTTGCCCATGAGCCGTGAGCTTCACCTCAACAAAGCGCCGGTTCACCGGGTTGATCGTGCGCCCCACATACATATCGCGCACGAGTGAGTCCACGGTCCTGCTTAGGGTGCTCGTGTCGAGCCTGAGTCTCTTGGCCAGGTCCACAATGCTTGTAGTGCCCATGTCGTCCAATTCCATGAGCACATGGCATTGGGCCATGGTCACCCCGCAGCAATCGGACTGATTCTTAAGCTGATACTCCACTTCCCGCTCGATCTCCCGTATGTATCTCCTGAATTCCCTGATCAAGGCACTATCCATCCAGGCCTCCAATGATATTTGCAATAGATGTATAATACATCAATTGTATTGTCAAGCTGTTTCTGCGAGGATGGGCTTCAAAAATTGTTTTCATGAAAATGCATTGACAAATAACCATGCTCACGTTAATTACTATCAATCTAATAGTGATAATAGATATTCTTGTCAAAGGGCAGAGCGCCTTAAGCAATGGAGAATAGGAAAAAGCATCGCTGATAGACTGTTTCTCAAGAGGTATCCCTATGAACAAAAAGGCCATTGCCCTCCTGTCCGGCGGGCTGGACAGCTCGCTGGCCGTCAAGCTCATGATCGACCAGGGCATCGAGGTCATCGCAATCAATTTTACCAGTCCGTTTTGCAATTGTACGCCCCGGAGTGCCGGCTGCAAACACCAGGCCCGCCTTATAGCTGAAAATCTGGGCGTGGAGATCCATGTACTCCCCAAAGGCATGGATTACCTTGACATGGTGAAGAAGCCTCCCCACGGATACGGCAGGGCCATGAATGCATGCATCGACTGCAGGATATACATGCTCAGAAAGGTCAAAGAGAAGATGGAATCCCTTGGGGCATCTTTTGTCATCACCGGAGAGGTTCTCGGGCAGCGTCCCATGTCCCAGCACAGGGAGGCAATCCGCATCATCGAGAAGGAGAGCGGACTTGCAGGCCTCATCTTAAGGCCCCTTTCCGCGGGTTTATTCCCGCCGAGCATTCCCGAACAGGAGGGAATCGTAGACCGGGGGCGCCTCCTCTCCATTTCCGGCAGGTCCCGGAAACCCCAGATAGCCTTGGCGGATGAACTCGGCATCAAAGACTACCCTTGCCCCGCAGGCGGCTGTCTCCTCACCGACCCCGTTATTGCGTCCAGGCTTCGGGACCTTTTTCAGCACATGCCGGATTTTGATATGACGGATATCCATCTCCTGAAGGCGGGAAGGCATTTCAGGATCGATCCGCGCTTGAAGGTCGTACTCGGCAGGAATGAGGCCGAGAACGAGAGGATAATCGGCCTGGCCAAACCGGGGCACACCATCCTGAGTCCTGTCAACTTCCGTGGACCAACGGCGCTGGCCACGGGCATTCCCGATGAAGCCCAGGGAAATCTGATAGGGGAGATGGTGGCCCATTATTCCAAGGATGAGCGCGACCGGTATGATCTCAACGTCCAGATAATAGGAGGGAAGGATTACACGGTGCAAGTAGTACGGAAGATGCAGCAGGCCGCCATTGATGCCATATATCGAAGCGGTGACTTCTACTGTTCCGAGGCCATTGTCAAGACTACAGAATAGAGGACGCCATGCAACTTGATGATGTCTTGAAAGGCTGTCTGCAATCAGGCTCTCTCTCCCGGGATGAGACCCTATTCCTCCTCAGCCGGCATGACAGCGAAGATAGTGCCGCAATAACACGATGTGCCGATGAGGTCCGTCAGGCTCACTGTGGTCCTGATGTCCACATCCGAGCCCTGGTGGAGTTCTCGAACCATTGCAGGAGGAACTGCAACTACTGCGGCCTGCGCAGGGGCAACCGCGACCTTATCAGATACCGCATGTCTATTGATGAGATTGTCGAGCTTTCCGTCACCCTTTACAAAAAGGGATTGATGACCATTGTGCTCCAGTCGGGAGAAGACCCGTTCTACCATGTGGACATGCTCTCGGACATGGTGCGCAGGATAAAGCGGTCCACTGGTATGGCCGTTACCTTGTGTGTCGGCGAGAGGCCCAAAGAGGAGTACCTTAAGCTCAAGGATGCCGGGGCCGACCGTTACCTATTGCGGCATGAGGCGGCGAACAGTGAACTCTATGCACAGCTCCACCCTGACTCCCGCCATGACGAGCGGATGCAGTGCCTGAATGATCTGAAGGACCTGGGCTTCCAGGTTGGCGCGGGCAGCATGGTGGGAGTTCCGGGCCAGACCCTGGAACACCTGGCGGACGACATCGAGTTTATCCAGCAATTCCAGCCCGACATGGTGGGCATCGGGCCCTTCATAGCTCACCCGAACACACCGTATGCAGGATGTCCAACTGGCGGTTTGGACATGTCGCTCAAGATGGTGGCCCTGGCGCGCATCGTGACCAGGAACGCCCTCATCCCGGCCACCACTGCCATAGGTTCTATAGAGGAAGAGGGCAGGGAGCTTGCGCTTCAGGCCGGTGCGGACGTGGTCATGCCGAACTATACCCCCTTGCAGTACCGGGTGCATTACGAGATCTACCCCAACAAGCGCTGCATTGCAGAAGACCCGATGCATTGCCATTCCTGCATGCGCATGAGGATCCTGTCCGTGGACAGATCAGTGGCCGAAGATGCAGGGCATTCCAGAAAGCAGGCTGATAAGGCCGGTTCAATCAAATGATTCCTCGCAGCTTGCTGCGGGGATACCTTATCAAATCTGGAGAATCCCCCATAGAAACGACTCGTCCATTCTCATAAATCATGCTATAAAAAAGGTTGTCATGGGAGGACCCATCATGGAAGATACCATAGGTGAAGACTTCGGAATCCTTCAGATATCTCAAGGCGAACACGGCATTGATCTGAAGCCTGTGGAAAAGCGGGTGATCTCAGAGATGTCATTGAAGATCATCATTAACGGCGATGAGTATGCATCACTGCTCTGCTTGAACCAATACCAGGAAGAGCTGGCCCTCGGTTTTCTGTACAGTGAAGGGGTTATCGATTCTTATGAGGCGATAGAATCGATCTCTTATCATGAGCGCCTGTCCGCTGTCGTCATCCAGCTCAAGGAAGGGGTACACATCAGTTATCAGGAAAGCCTCAGGAGCATGACATCAGGCTGTGGTAAGTGCTATACCTACATCAATCCGCTGAAACAGGACAAATATCGCCCCCTGCCGGATACCAGAAGCTATCCCATCAGGGACATCATCGATCTTATGAAAAAGTTCGAGAGGCTATCTAAGATATATTCGACCATAGGGGGCGTGCACAGCGTCTGGTACCATTCTGATGATTTCTCCGTGCTGAACGAAGATATCGGCAGGCACAACTGTGTGGACAAGATCACCGGCATCCTGATGAAAAACGGTAAACTGTCTCAGGCCGGTGATGGTATCATGTTCATCAGCGGCAGGGTTTCTTCTGAGATCATGACCAAGGTCATCCGTCTGGGTGTCCCTGTCCTGGTTTCACGATCGACCCCAACTGCGGCTGCGGTGAGGCTGGCCGAGAAATATCATGTAACCCTCCTCGGTTATGTCAGGGGAGGATCCGGGTATATCTATACCTGTCCCGGGCGTATGACGACCTAGCTCCTGACCAGCCACAGGGCCGCACAGGCCGGGATGCCATGCGCCTGGTCCTCTCATGCGAAGGGATCGTACCCGGGCTCTTTGTACAGCAGGTCTTTTTTCCCCAGGATGTCGGGCGTGTAGACCTTTTCGGCCCACTCAGCCGGGTCGACCTCTTCGAAGGATATGGACACAGCCTTGTCCTCGCACTTGAGGATCGTCACGACATCTTTGGCAATCTCTTCGGTAAGCCTGTTCTTCTGCTGCTCCGTCCTCCCGGGGTAGAGCTTCACGATGATATGCGGCATTCTATTCTCCTTTTGATGTGGTTAGTGGCCTTTGCATGGTTCCTTAGCCGTGATTGTTTTCAAGTGAATCCAGGAAACTCCGGGGAAAGTTTGTGAAAGTCATAAGCTTGATGAATACCACACATGTTCCATAATTTCATCCTACATGATCTTGAACAATATGGTGGATCCCGACCAGAAACAGTTGTTCCGTATCGTGTATAGCGCGGGGAGGGTACAAGGCTCCATAACCCTGAGAACCAACATGAAACAACTCTCTGCGTTTAAGGTTCCTGTAATCATAGCATCGGCCTGGAAAAATTATTCCAGGCCGAAATAGGGCTGCGAGAAGCCTTTTCACTAGTCTTCTCATCGGGCAGCGAAAGGGTTTGGCGGGTCTATTCTTTGACCGGGAGCACGTGGATGGCCTTGATTATGAGTGCCACGGTGCCACCCGGCTTGAGCTCTATGCCCTCGACCGATTCAGTGGTGAGGACCGAGGCCATCTCGGTTTTATGATGCCTGAAAACTGAAGATCTGGGTTTGAAACCTATACAGCAAGGCGTTCCATATCAGAGCGTGTCTATAGGCACGTGATCTATGACTTTTTAAGTTTACTTACATCTTGTTTAAAAGACTCTTATAAGCTGGGACTTCTTTTATGTTGTCAAGATCTTTAGCGGTAAGAAGATACCGATTGTGAAAACCTTTTTCTATAGCTATCGTTAACCATTCAATTGATTCGTTTACTCTATTCTGCTTTGCTTTTATACATGCTATTTTATAATAAATATTAGCAAGTTCAGGGTGAATTTCCTTAAAACGATTCAGTAATAAAAGTGCTTTCTCATACTCCCCCCAATCACAATACAACATGACTAACTTTCCCATAGCATTAATATTATCCGGATGTATAGAAAGAGACTTCTGATAGCATTCTATGGCCTTAGTGCTATTTATTTTTAAATATAAATTGCCCAACTCATATAGTTTTTCATAGTCATTAGGATTTTTCTTTAAACTTGATTCAAGGTTATGGGTATATTCTTCGATTTTATTATTAGGAATATTCTCTGATTCAATAAGCCCTAGACTTCTTATTTCATTAAATAATCTCTGAGTGAAAAGATATGCGCCATCATTATTAAAATGTCCATAATCAATTAGGACGGAATCATTCAATCCACAGTCTTCTGGCCTTTCCCAAACTATAGAATGTACGCTATCTTTTTCTAAGCTATGGATATAATTTAAATATATCATCTCTGCATTGAATAATTCCGGTATGTTATTTATAACTTCAATATATTCATTACGTAATGGTGGTTGAAGAAGAACAATCTTTTTAGTCTTTTTCTCAACTAAAAGTATAAGACGCCAAAGATATTCAGCTTTATATTCAGCAAATTCATAATGGTTCAATAACCCAATTTGATGTTGAACCGAAAAAACTGGATCAGTGGTCATTTTTATATATGCTGCTGATTGATTGTAATGGTATTCGGGAATAGAATCAGGCTGATAAGGTTCTGGACGTTTCCCAATTATAAATGAATAAATAATAGTACTCCATTCCTCAAGTGTGCGACGTTGAGAGAATGGGAAAAAGTAATCTGATAACAATAAAAACCTCATATTTAAATCTGGGAATTCTAATCTTTCTTGAAAAGTAGACCATGTAAGAAAAGCAGTTTCTCCGGCACCTATAGGATAACAACTTTTATTAAACATCCATGGGTCAACCTCAATAATTACAAGTGGAGATGAGTTAAGCAAGTCGGGATTTTTTCTGCAAAGTAATAATTCTTCCCAAGTACCAGCACCATTACTTGGGAGTATAAGTATTTTTGACTGCTCAATACCTGATAGTTTAGAAAAAAGATCTCTCTTGATACAGGATGCTATACGAGAACTCCCCAAAAAAACAACTTTCAAATTATCAGGCTTTTTAAGATCTAGGTATGAAATAACAGGGGTAACATAGGATCTAGGATTTAATTTCTCCAATGAATCACTATAGATGGAAAGAGATATGCCTGTGCAGAAGAGTATTGCAAAGGCAAACAGAGCGACCTTTATGGCCTGGGGCATTTTCTTCTGTGGATTAGAAATTGAAGTAGATGAATGGTTGGACATACGTTACCCCTAAGAAGGAGATGCTTAGAATGAGCAGGGCATACACTACACTTCGCCAGGGCCATGGGGTTTCAGCCGTTAACAGCAACTCCCGGTTGGATCTGTATAGTGGTAAATCTATTGCCAAGACAACAGCCATGTAAAAAAGCGTAATGAAAATGAGCGAAGCTGATGAATACCCGAGATGGGATATATTGAATAAGGAATATATATAGCTGTATGCAGTCCCGAAATCAGGCGCCCTGAAGAATATCCATGCAAAGGCTACGATGTGAAAGGTAATGAAGACTGAGAGCAGGGACCTCATGGTGCCATGAACTTGCAGGGTGGTTGACCCTGGTTTTCTGAGGCTGTCCCTGAAATATCTGGACAAAGCGAGGTATAACCCATGGATGCCCCCCCACGCCACAAACACCCATGAAGCGCCGTGCCAGAGACCGCAGAGGAGCATGGTGGCGAGAAGATTTATATATGTTCGGACAGTGCCTTTCCGGCTGCCTCCAAGTGAAATGTAGAGATAATCCCTTAGCCAAGTTGACAGGGATATGTGCCATCTTGTCCAGAATTCCCTGATGTTTTTTGACAGATATGGCTGTTTGAAGTTTTCCATTATCTCTATGCCCAGAAGCTTGCTGGTGCCCCTGACAATATCGGTATAGCCTGAAAAGTCGGTATATATCTGAAGGGTATAGAGATACATCCCGCAGAGAAGATCAATGCACATAAATTTTTGAGGAGAAGAAAAAAGCAGATTTACATGAGAGGCTACTGCATCTGCGATCACTTTCTTCTTGAAAAAACCCAGGAGAATCAGCTGTAGGCCAGCAAAGATCTGTTCTTTTCCCATAACCCTCTTCCTGTTAATCTGCGGGGTAAAGGTGTCGGCCCTCCCGATGGGTCCGGCAGATATTTCCGGAAAATAGCCAACAAATAAAGCAAATGATACGATATCTGCAGGTGCATATTCGCCTCTATAGACATCCATAAGATATCCAATGATCTTGAAGGTGAAAAAGCTGATTCCAAGGGGTAAGATGAGGTTCAATATCTGCACATGGGGAACAAATCCAAAGGACTGAAAAGCATCTATAAATGAGGTGACGAAGAAATTGTAGTATTTGAAAAATCCCAGAATACCCAGATTATACACTAAGCTGATGGTTAAAAGGGTTTTTCTTGTTGTCTGATCCTTTGCTGCGTGGATTTTCAAACCAAAGTAAAAGTTTAATAAAGTAGTAATAATTATAAGTGAGAGAAAACGATAGTCCCAGTAACTGTAGAACAGATAACTCGCAACAATAAGGAATATATTCTGCCATAATCTCGATAAGGAATAGTATATCGGGAGTGTTGCAAGCAGTAAAATTATGACCCAATAATTGAAAAGCATTATTAAATGACTATAATAAATTTAGGTGGTTTCTGGCAACTATAGAAATTATTACTCATAACCTAATTGATTCTGACTGAAGATAACTGCGGAGACTGTTGCCCATTATGTTTTCTAAATTGGTGTAGCCCCGGAATTTCAAGGCTCAACTTCCGCTACCTGAAAGATCTCGGATTTACCTGGTCATTATCGTTTTTATCTCATCTTGTCTTATTCTTCTCACTTTCATCTGCATATTTCTGCTCAGGCAAAACCATAATTCGCTATCTTCTCGATGTTATGAACCATGCAGTACAGCCTTCTCCTTGAAGTAATCCGGACAATGTCCGATACTCACCATGTTCTCCCTGGCACCATCCAGCATCGGGGGTACGTGACCGTGATCCTGCCCATTCCCGAACGCCTCCGCCTCCATCAGAAATTCCTTTACCTTCTCCTCAAGCTTCATCTGCTTCCTCTTCAGGTCATCAACCGATCCGCTCCACTGCGTGGATGCGTTACCCGGAAGCTTGCACCCATCCAATGCAAAAAGCGTCCCCCCGAGCAGTTCCATCTCCTCGCAGATCAGCAGCACATCACGGAATAGAGGCAGGATATCCTCCTTCATGGAGACAACGAAGGTTGCTATCGTGCTACGGTCCGGATACTGGCCGCTGCTCAATGCCATGAACTCCACGTTCTCCCGGCAGGCTTGCTCGATCTTCCTCGATGATATCAGTCCCCGTGAATACCCCAGCAGCACTACCTTCAGCAGAATCCGGGGATCGTATGCGCGTCTCCCCATATCATCATTCCGGTACTTCCCATCGAACAGGCTCATATCCATCCGCTCGTCCACAAGCGTGCAGATCGCATATTCAAGGCTCCCGGGCATGACCTGTTCCTGCAGAGAAATAGGTATCAATAAGTTCTGTGCGAATTCGTTCGGCTTGTACCTTGCCATCAGTCCATCCTTTTCCCTGAAATCGGGGAGATGGATAGCTTGTCCTGCCCCTATCAAATCCCTCAGAGAACCCGTCCGTCAGGAGCTTTTAAAATACCTGATGCTGAACGGACGCTCCGATATCGGGACGATTGCACAGCACCTTCCCCAGGATCGCTCGGTGATATCCCGGCATCTTCAGCTCATGCAGGAGGCCGGGATTCTGATTTGCGAGAAGGAAGGCAGGTTTGTGTATTACTCCATTAACGGTCCTGAATTCCTTGCAAAGCTCGAATCCCTGGTCGACCAGGTGAGGGCATGCATCCCCATCTGCTGCCCGCCAGGTGTTGTATAACAACAAGCTAAAAATCAGTTCCCTCTCCCTGTTGCATGGGAGATAAGGTATAGCATGAGCATAAGTGATGGAGTTAAATTACGATCAGGAGGGATAATGAATTACCAAAACATTCAAGCCCAGAAGACACCGGAAAAGATAGGGATCATTACCCTGAACCGTCCTGAGAGAAAGAACGCGCTCTCCATAAAACTCAGGCAGGAGATATCTGATTGCCTCAAGGACTGGGTCCATGCCACAGATGTAGCCGCTGTCATCTTCATCGGGGCAGGTGAGTGCTTCTCAGCAGGTTTTGATCTGAAGGAATTCAGCAAGTCTGAACTCATGGAGGAGGATCGAAAGCTCTGAGGCATACCGCCTTTTCATATGTTCATCCATATTCTCTTCAAGGAGCATATTGTCGAAGAGGCGGCATAAGCCCGGCTAATATGACCCCTGCGCGGGATATCCTCCGGGTCATCCTCCGGCCTCCTCCTCTTCGAGCTCAAAGCCCAGGTCGGCGATCATTTGCAGAGCTTCGTCCTGCGACTGTCCGCCTTCCGTCAGATAACCGTTAACGAAAATAGAATTTGCCAGGAAGAGGGCCATGGGCTGCAGGCTGCGCAGATGAACCTCGCGGCCGCCTGCCACCCTGATGTCGGCTGCCGGATGGAGCAGGCGCGCCAGTGCCAGTATACGAAGGCAGCGCATAGGCGTGAGGCAGGGGTCCAGATTCTGGAAAGGCGTGCCCGTAACCGGGATGAGGAAATTGATGGGGATCGAACGGGGAGAGACCTGCTTCAGCGCCAGCAACATGTCAACGATGTCTTCGTCGGTCTCACCCTGCCCGACAATACCGCCTGAGCAGAGCTCGATCCCTGCTTCCCTGCAGATCTCCAGGTTACGCATGCGGTCGGCCCAGGTGTGAGTCGTGCAGATCGAGGGATAGTGACGCTCGCTCGTGTTGATGTTGTGGTTGACGCGGTCCAGCCCCGCCTGTTTCAGCCTTACTGCCTGCCCGGATGTCAGGAACCCGAGCGAGCAGCAGACCTGGATGCCGACATCTTCCTTGATCGCACGGATCACGCTGCACAGGGCATCCACCTCGCTGTCCGTAAGGGTGCGGCCGCTTAGGCCCATGCAGAACCGGCAGGCCTTGAGCCTCACAGCCTCTCCGGCCTCGGCGAGAAGGACATCACGGGCCTTGAGCGGGTAGTGTGCTATATCGGCCTGTGAAATACATGACTGCGAGCAGTAATGACAGTCCTCAGGGCATATGCCGCTCTTGGCATTACTCAGTACCTGGACCTGCACGCGCCTGCCGTGGAAATGGCTGCGCACCCGCCAGGCGGCTTCGATTAGGGCAAGGGAATCCTTGTCTGAAGCAGCCAGCACGGCAAGGGCCTGCGAGCGGCTCATTGTTTCCCCTTCTATGGCAGAGATGGACAGATATGCATATTCCATGGAAGGACCTTAACCTATCTGAGGACTGGAAAACAAGCCTTGTTCACGGCTCTTGAAAAGCCATGTGGACAGATAACGCTCTCCCGTGTCAGGGAGGATCACCACAATGAGCTTGTCCTAATTTGTATCGTCCCAGATCTCTTCGGCCGTGGTCCTGCGGTGGGTATCGGGGTTTGCAGGGTTTTCGAACTGCTGGAACATGACGGCATTGGGCACTGTCTGAACAAGCTCTTCCGCCTTCCTTATCGCGCCTTCCATTCCTTGATCATCAGGGGTCAGGATGTAATCGGCCCCGAAGATTTTCACGAGCTTCCGCCTTTCCATGCTCACGGTATCCGGCATGACCAGGATAAGGCGATACCCGCGTGCGGCAGCGATAAAGGCCAGGGCTATGCCGGAATTGCCGCTCGTGGGCTCGATGAGGATTGAGTCTTTGTTCAGCAGCCCTTTCTTTTCTGCATCGTCAATCAGGGCGAGGCCCGTACGGTCTTTGATACTGCTGAGCGGATTGAAAGATTCGAGCTTGGCAACAACCCCGGCCCGGCTACCCTTGGCAATGCGGGAGAGCCAGACCAGGGGCGTGTGCCCGATGGTCTTGGTGATATCCTCGTAGATATTCATCTTGTTTTTCTGCTCAAGACGTGTAGCGCGGGAAACGTGATATGGGGGCCATGGAAAATCGACCCCCATGGTTTCCTTCTCCAGCCTCATGCAGCCGCCTTGACTGCCTGCTTCGGGGCCTGATCGATATCCGCCTTGATGTCCTCGGGGTCCTCCAGGCCTATGGAGAGCCTGATATAGTCTTCGGTCACACCCGTGGCCTCCTGCTCTTTACGGGTGAGTTGCTGGTGCGTGGTGGATGCCGGGTGGATGACCAGACTCTTGGCATCGCCGATATTGGCGAGATGGGAAAGCAGCTTCACTGAATTGATGAACCCCTTACCGCTCTCCAGGCCGCCCTTGATCCCGAAACCTACCAGCGCGCCGTAGTTGCCCTTGAGATACTTATTTGCAGTGGCGTGGCTCACATGGCCTTCCAATCCCGGGTAATTGACCCAACTGACAAGGGGGTGTTTTTTCAGAAACCGGGCAATCTCAAGTGCGTTTTCAGAGTGTCTTCTCTGCCGAAGCGGTAGGGTCTCGAGCCCCTGGAGGAACTGGAATGAATTGAACGGGCTCAACGATGCGCCGATGTCGCGGAAAAGCTGCACCCGGGCCTTGAAGATAAAGGCGACATTGCCAAAGTCAGCGAAGTTTCCGAACACATCCCAGAACTTGAGCCCGTGATAGCTCGGATCAGGCTCGGTGAATCCTGGGAACTTGCCGTTGCCCCAGTTGAACTTTCCGTCGTCCACGATGACCCCACCGATGGAGGTGCCGTGGCCGCCGATGAACTTGGTTGCCGAGGTGGCTATGATGTCGGCACCATAGTCGAACGGTTTGACAATACCCACGCCCACGGTGTTGTCCACAATCAGCGGGATGCCTGCATCGTGGGCGATCTTGGCGATGGCCTCAAAGTTCGGTATGTCCAGCTTGGGGTTTCCGATGGTCTCCACATAGATGCCTTTTGTTTTCTCCTTTTTGTGATGTTTTGTTTTGAATATAAAAAACCCATTCACGGCCGTGCTCCTTGCCGGGAATGGGTTTTATTTGCTGCGCGTCTGCAGGACTCTCCCCTACATGGGCACCCCCCATTCCCTTAAGCGGCACATACACATGCAGCAGCACATGTTCGCGTCTGCAGATGCAGTATGATGAGTAGGTCTTGCCAAAAGCATGTATCGCCTCGTTGATTTTAATAACTACTATTACTATCTAAAAACTAGATAAAAAAATACCAAAGGCTGTCAAGCATAAAAATGAAAAAATCTTTCAAGGGCCGGGGGCAGGTATCCTTTAAAGGCAAAGAGGTGGTTTATCTGTGAGGCAGCGAGATGGTGAAATACATCATGGCCGGGAATATTCTTGACAAGATTTCATGACCAATAATACCTAGTAAATCGATAGTGAATAGAGTGATGTATGTACGCAGGCTTCAGCAATAACTAAGGAGGTTACCAGATGAAATTCGAGACACGTGCAATTCACGCAGGCCAGGGCCCTGACCAGGCCTATGGCGCTGTAATGCAGCCTATCTATCAGGTGTCCACGTTCGCATACAAGGGCGTGAAGCAGATGGGACCCTTTGATTATTCCCGTTCCGGCAACCCCACACGTAAGGCCCTGGAGGACTGCATCGCATCGCTGGAAGGCGGCACGTACGGCTTTGCCTTCGGAACCGGTATGGCGGCTGAGACCACGGCGTTGACACTGCTTTCCGCCGGGGACCATCTCATCGTCCATGACGACCTCTACGGCGGCACCTACCGCCTGTGCAGCAGCGTTGTTGCCCGGCAGGGCGTTGATGTTCAATTTGTGAACCTCAGGGACCTCGATGCCTTGAGATCGGCCATCAAGCCCAATACCAGGCTCATCTGGACCGAGACCCCCACGAACCCACTCATGAACATCCTGGACCTGGCCGCCATTGCAGAGATAGCCAAGGCAAAAGGTGTGCTCACCCTATGCGATAACACGTTCCTGTCTCCCTATTTCCAGAATCCGCTGGCCCTCGGGATAGACATGGTGCTGCACTCCACGACAAAGTACATCAACGGCCACTCGGATGTGGTGGGCGGGGCCATCGTGGTCGATGAACCCGAACTTGCCAAGCGGTTGGCCTTCCTTCAGAATGCCCTGGGCACCTGTCAGGCCCCCTTTGACTGCTTCCTTGTGCTCCGGGGGCTCAAGACCCTGGCCGTGCGGATGGAGGCCCACAACAGAAATGCATTAACGATCGCGCAGTGGCTCGAAAGACACCCGAAGATAGAAAGCGTCCTTCATCCGGGTCTTGAAAGCCATCCACAACGCGAGCTGGCATCAAGGCAAGCCCGCGGGTTCGGCGGTACGTTCTCTTTCAAGGTCAAGGGCGGTGAGGACGAGGCCTTCCGGCTTCTGGCAAACGTGAAGCTCTTTATCCTTGCAGAATCATTGGGTGGGGTGGAGTCGCTCATCGAGCACCCATGGACCATGACGCATATGTCCATGCCCGAGGATGCGCGCTCCGCTGCCGGCATCACCGGTAACCTGATCCGCATTTCTGTGGGCATCGAGCATGTGGATGATCTTATTGCCGACCTGGAGCAGGCATTTGAGAAAGTCTAATCGCGATCAGATCTTTGGCAGCCCGGTATCGTCGTACAGTCCCTCGAAGAGCACACCGCTCAAATACCGTTCACCGGAATCCGGGAGGATGGCGACAATGGTTTTCCCTTCGAATTCCTTGAGGCCGGCCAGCCTGAGGGCCACTGCAATGGCTGCACCGCAGCTGATGCCCGAAAGGATTCCTTCCTCTCGTGCCAGCCGCTTGGCATGGGCGATGGCCTCCTCACTGGTTACCTTCTCCACCCGGTCCACCACTGACAGATCGAGGGTATCCGGGATGAACCCTGCCCCGATGCCCTGAATTTTGTGGGGCCCCGGCTTGATCTCCTGGCCTGCCAGGTGTTGGGAAATGACCGGACTCTCTGTGGGTTCAACGGCCACGCTGATGATCTTCTTTTTCTTAACATTTTTGATATAGCGGGAAATGCCCGTGATCGTACCGCCGGTACCCACGCCCGAGACGAGCACATCAATCTTACCGAGAGTCTGTTCCCAGATCTCAGGCCCTGTGGTCTTGAAATGGACATCCGGATTGGCAGGGTTCTTGAACTGCTGGGGCATGAAATATTTAGGGTCGGATGCCGCAATCCGCTCCGCCTCGGCAATGGCCCCCTTCATCCCGGCTGGGCCTGGAGTCAGGATGATGTTGGCGCCAAAGATTGAGAGGACCTTGCGGCGCTCGAGGGACATGGTCTCGGGCATGGTGACATGGAGTTTATATCCCCGTGCCGCAGCCACATAAGCCAGGGCGATGCCCGTGTTTCCGCTCGTGGGCTCGATGATCTCCATGCCAGGCTTGAGTGAGCCGTCTTTCTCTGCTGCCCAGATCATGTTGGCGCCGATGCGGCATTTCACCGAATAGGCAGGATTGCGTCCCTCTATCTTGGCTAAGATGGTGGCTTTAAGCCCTTTGGAAAGCCTGTTGATCTTAATTAGTGGTGAATTCCCGATTGATAATGTGTTGTCGTCAAAAAATGTGCCCATAAAGGCCTCCTTAGGAAAGCTGTCTATTATTGTTATCTTTTTTTAAAAACCCTTTTATAACCGTTGGTTATTTTAATAACTAGTAACTCTATCGATAAGATAGTAAATAAAACACTGTAGCTTGTCAACTGAAAAATAAGAGTTAGATACACCCTTGACAAGGGGTGTAGACGATAATACACTAGTTTATCGATAGTAATTAAAGTAATTCGAGGGATCATATGAAACTATCTACTCGATCACGGTACGGGGTGCGGCTCATGCTCGATCTGGCGCTGAACAGCACCAAAGGCTCGGTGTTTCTCAAGGATATCGCCAAGGAAGAGGAGATCTCGGAAAAATATTTGAGTCTTATCATCATCCCCTTGAAGGCTGCCGGTCTCGTCAACTCCATGCGCGGGGCCCACGGCGGATATACCCTTGCAAAGCCTGCATCGGACATCACGTTAAAGGAGATTGTGGATGTTCTCGAAGGGGAAACCTGTCTTGTGGACTGTGTAAAGAACCCTTCTGCATGCTCACGCTCCGATACCTGCGCAAGCAGAGATCTCTGGACCATCCTGAGCGACAATATATCCCAGACACTCGGCTCCGTCACCCTGGATGACCTGGTCAGGAAGAGCAGGGAAAAGGGCCTGAGCGGCGCGATGTACCACATCTAGGAAGGTGAACCAAAGGAGAAACAATGGGAATCGTTGAGAAGATCATAAAGCTCAAGAGGGAAAGGAATGCAATTATTCTTGCCCATAACTACCAGCTTCCCGAGGTTCAGGACATTGCCGATTTCGTGGGTGACTCGCTTGGTTTAAGCATCCAGGCGGCAGGTACCGATGCCCAGGTGATCGTGTTTTGCGGGGTCCATTTCATGGCCGAGACCGCCAAGATCCTGTCCCCCCGGAAGACCGTTCTTATCCCGGACATCCATGCCGGATGCCCCATGGCGGACATGATCAATGCGGATCAATTGCGCGTGATGAAGGCCGAGCACCCGAACGCAACGGTATTGTGTTATGTGAACACCACTGCCGAGGTAAAGGCCGAGTGCGACCTGTGCTGCACATCCGCCAATGCCGTGAGCATTGTCAAAGATGTCATGAAGGAAAATAAAGAAGTCATCTTTATCCCGGACAAGTACCTTGCGGATTATGTGTCCACCGAGACCGGGTACGACCTTATTACCTGGAAGGGATACTGCCCCACGCACGCCAGGATCCTGCCTGAACACATTCTCTCGCAGAAAGACCTGCACCCTAATTCCGTTGTCCTGGCGCACCCCGAGTGCACCCCAGGGGTGAGGATGCTTGCCGACAAGGTCATGTCCACCGAGGGTATGTGCTGGTATGCAGGCGAGATGAAGGACAAGGAATTCATTGTGGCGACCGAGGTGGGCATCCTTCACAGGATGCGCAGGGATAACCCTGATAAAACCTTCTACCCTGCCTCGGACATTGCGATCTGTCCGAACATGAAGCTCATTACCTTAGAAAAGGTGTTGTGGGCGCTTGAGGAGATGCATGACGAGATCACCTTGCCCCGTGAGACAATAGCCAAGGCGAAGAAGTGTATTCAGAGGATGCTTCTCTACAGGGTATAACATATGGATTCAAAGTAAAGAGAAAGGAGTGATAGCATGAGTAAGATCGATCAGCATTTAAAGACGGAATCGCTGCTGCTCCACGGCGGCCAGGAGTCTGACCCCACCACCGGGTCGCGGGCTGTCCCCATATATCAGACCACCTCGTACCAGTTCAGGGATACGGACCATGCAGCCAACCTCTTCGGCCTGAAGGAATCCGGCAACATCTATACCCGCCTCATGAATCCCACCACCGATGTACTGGAAAGGCGCATGGCGCTCATCGATCACGGCATCGGTGCCCTGGCCGTGGCCAGCGGCCAGTCGGCAATTACCCTGGCCCTGCTGAACATCGCCCGGGCCGGAGATGAGATCGTGTCCATGGACAACCTCTACGGTGGCACCTACACCCTCTTCCATCACACCTTCAAGCGCATGGGCATCGAGGTGAAGTTCATCAAGTCCAATGACCTGGATGCACTGAAGAAAGCCATTACGCCGAAGACCAAGGCCGTATACGCCGAATCCATAGGAAACCCCAAGCTCGATGTGGCCGATCTCGAAGGCATTGCCCGGATCGCCCATGACAACCGTATCCCCTTTGTTCTTGATAATACGGTATCCCCATACCTGCTGAAGCCCTTTGATCACGGGGTGGATATCACGGTGTACTCGGCCACCAAATTCATCGGCGGCCATGGGACCTCCATCGGCGGTATCATTGTTGATTCCGGCAAGTTCGACTGGGTCGGCGGGAAGTTCCCTTTGATCACTGATCCTGATCCCAGCTATCACGGGCTTAACTTCTTTGACGCACTGGGAAGCCAGGCCTATATCATCAAGGTAAGGGTCACATTGCTCCGCGACCTTGGACCGGCACTGTCCCCCTTCAACTCGTTCCTCTTCCTCCAGGGCCTGGAGACATTGCACCTGCGCATGCCCAGGCACTCGGAAAACGCCCTGGCAGTGGCAGAGTATCTGGAAAAACACCCGAAGGTGGCCTGGGTCAACTACCCAGGGCTCACATCAAGCCCGGAATATCCGAAGGTGAAGAAGTACCTCACCAAGGGTGCCGGCGCCATTATCGGCTTCGGCATCAAGGGCGGGGCCGAGGCGGGAAAGAGATTCATCAATTCACTTAGCCTTGTGTCGCACCTGGCGAACATCGGGGATGCAAAGACCCTTGCCATACATCCGGCAACGACAACGCATCAGCAGCTCTCGGCAGCCGAACAGCTCGCCACCGGGGTAACGCCTGATTTCATCAGGCTCTCCATCGGCATCGAGCACGTGGATGACATCATTGCGGATATCACTCAGGCCCTGGGTGCATAGTGCAGGAACGGATCTAGTCGTTATGGAAAAGAAGGGTGCCCACCCGTTCAGGGGTGCCATGCATGAAAGGATAACGGCCATGATCTATAACGATATTACCGAGACTGTGGGAAATACTCCCCTAGTACGGATAAATCGTATGGCTCGAGGCATCGATGCAACCATCCTGGCCAAGATCGAGTCCTTCAACCCGCTTTCCAGTGTGAAGGATCGGATCGGCGTGGCAATGATCGAGGCTGCCGAAAAGCAGGGGCTTCTGAACAAGGATACGGTTATCATCGAGCCCACCAGCGGTAATACCGGCATCGGCCTGGCATTTGTTGCAGCAGCCAAGGGGTACAGCCTGATCCTCACCATGCCCGAGACTATGAGCGTGGAGCGCAGACAGCTCCTCGAGATCCTTGGGGCAGAGATTATCCTCACCGAGGGGTCAAAAGGGATGGAAGGGGCAGTGGAAAAGGCCGAAGAGTTGGGGCGTGAGATAAAGAACAGCTTCATACCCCAGCAGTTCAGGAACAAGGCAAACCCGGAAATACATCGGAAGACCACAGCCGAGGAGATCTGGAAGGATACGGACGGGAAGGTGGATTACTTCATTACCGGGATCGGGACCGGTGGGACCATCACAGGGGTGGGCGAGGTCCTGAAGTCAAGAAAACCATCGGTCAGGATCATCGGTATCGAGCCTGTTGATTCGCCGCTCCTTACTTCGGGTAGGTCGGGATCCCATAAGATACAGGGCATCGGGGCAGAGTTCGTGCCTGAGATATTGAACAGGGATGTCCTGGATGAGATCATCCTCGTAAGACATGAGGATGCAGGTAAGACAGCACGAAGCCTCGCCAGGCAGGAGGGGATCCTGGTGGGAATATCGAGCGGCGCCGCCATGTGGGCCGCACTCGAGGTGGCAAAAAGAACCGATGCCAGGGGCAAGACTATTGTCGTCCTGCTGCCGGACAGCGGGGAGCGGTACCTTTCAACGTGGCTGTTCCATACCGGCAAAGAGAATAAATGACGTATTTACAAGCGGCTGAAAACAATAATCTTAACAGGGTCTTGACTGAGACCCTTAGTATCCACACAATAGAAAGAACACATAAAAGGAGTAGAGCATGAAGAAGATTATTCTTATGAGCATGTTGATCCTTATGGCGGCCGGAGTTGCCTATGCAAAAGATTTCGAGATAACCAAAAAGGCCGGGCCGTATACGGTTGTTGTCACGATGGACAAGAACCCCCCGATCATGGGCGAGAACGGGATAACCATCACCATCAAGGATGCTGCCGGCAAGGCCGTCAAAGACGCAAAGGTGGCCGTTGATTACGAGATGCCCGCCATGCCCGGCATGCCTGCCATGTCCTACAAAGGCCAGCCGCAGCTTAAGGGGGACTCCTATGCGGGGACAGTCAATTTCTCCATGGGGGGTTCCTGGACCGTGAAGATCAAGATCACCCGTTCAGGCAAGACGGACAGCCTGAAGTTCACAGTTGACGTATCATAGCAGGTAGATTGTTGACCATGCCCGCAGCAGCAAGGTTATTGGGAGGTCTTGTCTGTATCGTCCTTATGTACTCGGGCTGCGCCTTTGGGGGGGACCCTCCGGCACTGTTGGAAGACCTCATCACAAAGGCCCTGAATAACAGCCCGGAAATCAAGGCTGCCGAGGCCAAGGCAGCCGCCGCAGCCCAGAAGGCGCCCATGGAAGGGAGCCTCATGGACCCCATGCTCTCCGTCGGGTATCAGAACGAGGGATTCAAGCAATATACCTACGGCCAATCCGTTGATGCACAGTGGATGTTCTCCCTGGCCCAGACCTTCCCGTGGCCGGGCAAGCTCGCACTGCAGGAAGAGGCCGCCGTCCTGGAGGCAGAGGCCGAGAATGCCTCTGCCGATCAGGTGCGGCGCGAGGTCAGACTGAAGGTAACCCAGGCATACTATGACCTTGTCCTGATCACCAAGGAACTGGACCTGATCAGGACACGGATGCCGCTCATCGAGCAGATGGAGGACATCGCGCTCAAGCGTTATGCGGCAGGCACGCTCACCCAGGATGAGGCGCTCATGGCCCAGGCCGAAAAATATATGCTCATGGAGGCCGAAGAAATGACGCAGGGCAGGAGGGAATCCGCCGAAGCCATGATCAGGCAGGCCATGGGCAGTACGGATACCGCACCGCTCGGAAGGCCGGTGGAAACCTTGCCTACGGCCTTCGCGTACACGGCTGATGAGTTGATAGACCGGGCAAACCGGGAATCACCCGAGATCCGCATGCGTGAAAAGCTTCTGCTCGCATCCGACCAGAGGGTTGAAAGGTCCAAGAAAGAAGCCTTGCCGGACGTCACGGTCATGGGGAAGTTTTCGAGCCGTGGAGGTGACCTGGGGAATATGGCCGAGCTCACCTTCAGCGTGCCGCTGCCCCTGTACTACAAGAACAGGCAGGGCGCAGGGATATCCGGGGCATCCTTCTTGAACGCAGGCGCCCGGAAAGATCTTGAGGCGTCCAGGTTCAAGGCCGCTTCCGAAATCAGGGACAACCTCGCCATGATTCATGCAGCAGATCGCATCATGCAGCTCTACCGGAATGCCCTTCTCCCCAAGAGCAGGCAGGCCATCGACGCTGCACTGGCCTCCTTCTCATCGGGAAAACTGGAGGCATCCATGGCCCTGGCCAAGCTGAAGGCGCCGTTCGACTACGAGCTCACGGCCTGGCAGCAGCAGGTTTTGAGAGAGAAGGCCATAGCCCGGATCAAGGTTATGACCGGTGATATGGAGGCCAAGTGATGAAGATAAATCGCTCCTCCGTTGCAGGCATTCTTATCGTTATAGTGATTGCAGCGGCTGCCGGGTATGCGGTTTTGAAAAATGGCAGACATGCCCCGGGGAATATGCAGGGCCATGTGCACGGATCTGTCCCTGCGACAGCACAAGGCGCTGCAGCTTCCGACGCGGAGGCCCCGGCCGTGGAGATCCCCGAGGATGCCCAGAAGCTCATCGGCGTGAAGACGGCCTCGGCCCAAGTGGTGGACATGAACAAGACCATCCGTCTGACCGGCCGCATCGACTACGACGAGAAACTGCTCTTCACGGTGAACGCCAAGGTTGAAGGGTATATCGAGCGGCTCTATGTGGATTATACCGGAAGGTTGGTAAAGAAGGGCGAGCCCCTTATAGAGATCTACAGCCCTGACCTGCTCGCGGCACAGCAGGAGCTCATCAGCCTGTCCCACTGGAAGAAGTCTGAAGGGGCCTCAGGGGTGGAGGGCATGCTCGACGCCGACTCGGAGAAACTGAAGAGCGCTGCCAGGCAGCGGCTGCGGCTCTGGGACATCTCGGATGCCCAGATCGAGAGGATCGTCAAGACAGGCAAATCCGAGAGGACCCTGACCATTGCAAGCCCGGCCTCCGGTTATGTGGTGAAGCGCTATGCCACAAGAGGCATGCGGGTCATGGCAGGCGAGCCCCTGTTCGACATCGCGGACCTCAGCAGGGTGTGGGTGGTCTCCCAGGTGAGCGAGGCCGACATGGCCATGGTGAAGCCCGGCTTGGAGACGAGCATCACCGTGACAGGCCTGGCCGGAACGATAATGAAGGCCCGCATCGATTATGTCTACCCGGTGATCAATGAGCAGACACGGACCCTGGAAGTAAGGAGCTCGCTCGCGAATCCCAAAGAGATACTCAAGCCCCAGATGTTTGCCACGGTGGAGATCTCTGTGGGCCTCGGTAAAAGGCTTGCCGTGCCCGAGGATGCGGTCATGGATACAGGTGAGCGCCAGGTCGTGTATATGGACAGGGGTGAAGGCATGTTCGAGCCCCGAGCGGTGACGAGTGGCGTCCGTGCTGGAGGCAGGCGGGAGATCATATCGGGCTTGAAGGTCGGCGAGAAAGTGGCCGCCTCGGCCTTGTTCCTCATCGATTCCGAGGCCCAACTCAAGGGCGTGGCACCGGTGTCCAAGTAATACAATTGAGATACATATGGTGAACAGAACATGTGTACGGACCCCTCACCCCAACCCTCTCCCCATAAACGAAATGGGGAGAGGGGGTTACAAAGAAGGAGTCTTGTGGTTCAAGTCCCCTCTCCCCTTGCGGGAGAGGGACCGGGAGAGGGGATTTCACCATGAGGCATATCCATGATTGAAAAGATCATCGACTGGAGCGCGAGAAACAAGTTCCTCGTTATCCTGCTGGTCATGTGCGCACTCCTTTGGGGCGCCTGGGCCATCAAACATACCCCCCTTGACGCCATCCCGGACCTCAGCGATACCCAGGTGATCATCTACACCGAGTGGCCGGGACGCAGCCCAGACCTCGTGGAAGACCAGATCACCTATCCCATCTCGGCCACGCTGCTCGCGGCACCAAAAGTCCAGGCGGTGCGCGGGTTCTCCTTCCTCGGGTCATCGTTCATCTATGTGGTCTTTGACGAGGGTACGAACATCTACTGGGCCCGCAGCCGGATCATCGAGTACCTCCAGGCGGTCAAGAACAAGATACCCGAAGGCGTCAACCCGGTGCTGGGCCCCGATGCCACGAGCCTGGGCTGGGGTTTCACCTATGCCCTGGTGGATGAGAAGGGCCGGCACAACCTCTCAGAGCTCCGCACCATCCAGGACTACACGGTCAAGCTCGCCTTGGAGAGCGTGCCGGGCGTGTCCCAGGTGGCCTCTGTGGGCGGGTTTGTGAAACAGTACCAGGTGAATGTCGACCCCATCCGGCTCAAGTCGTACAACATAGCACTCACCAAGGTTATGGATGCCATAAGGAGGAGCAACCTGGACGTGGAGGGAAGGGTGCTCGAGCTCTCGGGCGCCGAATACATGATCCGCGGTCGGGGCTACCTCAAGGGTATCGCGGACCTTGAGAACGTACCCGTGGGCGTGGATACGCTCGGAACACCGGTCCTTCTCAAGAACATAGCCTCGGTTCAGCTCGGCCCGGAGATCAGGCGCGGCCTCGTTGACCTCAACGGCAAGGGCGAGGTGGCAGGCGGCATTGTGGTCGTGCGCTTCGGTGTCAATGTGCTCGACGTCATCGAGCGGGTCAAAGACAAGATCGCGAAAGACATCGCCCCATCGCTTCCCCCAGGCGTAAAGCTCGTGGTCACCTATGACCGCTCCGACCTTATCTACCGGAGCATCGACACCTTGAAGGGCGAGATCATCAAGTTGGCGCTTGCCGTAAGCGTGGTCTGTCTCGTGTTCCTCTTCCATTTGCCCAGCGCCCTGGTGGTGATCCTCACCCTGCCCTTCGCCATCATCATGTCCTTCATCTGCATGTATTACCTGGGCATAACCTCGAACATCATGAGTTTAAGCGGCATTGCCATAGCAATCGGCGCCATGGTGGATGCCGCCATCATCATGGTGGAGAATGCCCACAAGCGGCTCGAAGAGTGGGATACCTCGGGCAGGCAGCGAGCGCGCCTCGATGTAATCGTTGATGCCGCCAAAGAGGTCGGGCCATCGCTCTTCTTCTCGCTGCTCGTCATAACGGTGGGCTTCCTGCCGGTCTTCACCCTGCAGGAGCAGGCGGGAAGGCTCTTCAAGCCCCTTGCTTTCACCAAGACCTTTGCCATGCTCTTCTCCTCGCTGCTGGCCATAACTCTCACCCCCATGCTCATGACCCTGTTCATCCGCGGCAAGATCTCCCATGAGGACCATAATCCCATAAGCCGCTTTTTACGCTGGGTCTACGGGCCTCTGGCAGGGTTTGCCCTGAGGTTTCCGTCAGGGGTTATCATCGCTGCGCTGATCATCATGGCCATAACGGTTTACCCCATCATGAAGCTCGGCAAGGAGTTCATGCCGCCCTTGAACGAGGGCACGCTCTTCTACATGCCCGTAACCGTGCCGGCGCTATCCATATCAGAGGCCAAGAGGCTCCTTATTATCCAGGACACCCTCATCAAGCAGGTGCCGGAGGTTCAAAGCGTCTTCGGAAAGGCGGGCAGGGCCGAGACGCCGACCGACCCGGCGCCGCCCGAGATGTTCGAGACCGTTATCAACCTCAAGCCCGAGGACCAGTGGCGGCCGGGCATGACCATTGAGAAGATCAAGGACGAGCTTAATGACAAGCTCACCATCCCGGGCGTTGCCAACTCCTTCACCATGCCCATCAAGGCGCGCATCGACATGCTCTCTACCGGCATCAGGACACCCGTTGGCATCAAGGTTTTGGGCAGCGACCTTTCTCAGATCGAGCGGATCGGCAAAGACCTGGAGAAGGCCTTGCGCGATGTGCCCGGTACCAGAAGCGTCTATGCCGAGCGGGCCACCACCGGGTATTTCCTGGACATCACCATCAAACGCGAGGCTGCGGCGCGCTACGGCCTGGGCGTCCAGGACGTTCAGGATGCGGTGGAATCATCCATCGGGGGCATGAACCTCACGACGACCGTGGAGGGCAGGCAGCGCTACCCGGTGAACCTGCGCTATGCCCGTGAGCTGAGGAACGACATCGATAAGCTCAAGGACGTCCTCGTGCCGGTCATGGCAAGCCCTGCCCCCGGGGGTACGGCCATGGGGGCGGCTACCGGGCCGACAGGCGCCATTGCTTGGATACCCCTGTCCGAGCTGGCGGATGTGCGCGTCGTGCGCGGTCCCACCATGGTAAAGAGCGAGCAGGGCCTGCTTGCCGCCTATGTATACATCGACTTCTCCGGACGTGACGTGGGCGGCTATGTCTTAGAGGCCAAGCAAAAGGCCGCCACGGTGAAGGTGCCGCCCGGCTACCGGCTGGAATGGAGCGGCGAGTACGAATACCTCCTCAAGACCCACGAGAGCCTCAAGCTCGTCATCCCGCTGACCCTGTTCATCATCTTCGTGCTCATCTACCTCAACACCAAATCCATAGCCAAGACGGTCATTGTGCTGCTGGCCGTGCCGTTTTCGCTGGTGGGGTCCTTCTGGCTGCTCTATCTGCTGGGTTACAACCTGAGCATAGCCGTATGGGTCGGCATCATTGCCCTGGCAGGCCTGGACGCCGAGACCGGTGTGGTCATGCTCCTTTACCTGGACCTGGCCTATGAAAAATGGAAGTTCGAAGGCAGGCTCACAGGCCTGGCCGATCTGAAGGGGGCGGTCATGGACGGCGCGGTCAAGCGCATCAGGCCCAAGATCATGACCGTAAGCGTCATCCTGGCTGGATTGGTGCCCATCATGTTCAGCTCAGGCACCGGTGCCGACATCATGAAGCGCATCGCCGCACCCATGGTGGGAGGCGTCCTCACTTCCACCATCCTCGAGCTGCTCATCTACCCGAGCATCTACTATTTGTGGAAAGGCAGGAGATTGAATTAGGGCTCATCCGGATCAAGAATACTTTTGAAGTTGAAAGAGTGTGATGAGGTTCAGACGCTGTTCTTCCATGCAACATGAGAATCATTTAATCTTCTTCTAATCATCATTTAATCATCCTTTACGTATAGAGAGAGAGTAGCATCAATAAAAAAATCTTAGGAGGGATGTACCATGAAGAAAGTTATTAGCATGATCGCAGTATTGGCACTGGTATGCTTCACCACTATGGTTTTTGCAGCCGATGCAACAATGCCGACAGCAGCCGCAGCCGCAGCCGCAGCAAAGAATACTACGAAGGCTGAGGCAGTGAAGGCTGTAAATGGTGAGACCGTTGTTGGCGCTATCACGAAGATAGACACAGCAGCAAAAACGATCGTTGTACAGGGTAAGACCATCAACGTGAAGGCAGAAGACCTTGCTACCTTGAAGAAGGGCGATAAGGTGAAGGTTACCTTGGCAGCAGGAACCATGAACGCAGAGAAGATAGTAGCCCTAGGGAAAAAGGCAGTAAAGAAAGAAGTAAAGAAGGCTGAAGAGAAGGCGACCCAGAAGGCTACTGAGAAGGCAGTTGAGAAAATGGGTCAATAAGACTTAACAATCAGCAACTAAGAGGTATAAGAAAGGGGAGGTCACAAAATGAAAAAGTTACTTCTTGGAACAATACTTTTAGCGTTGGTGCTGGTATTTCCTATTCCAACGATGGCAAAGGTAGATGTAGGCATCAACATTTCTCTGCCTCCACTCATTCAATTTTCCGCGCCTCCATCTATGGTAGTGATACCTGAGAGTGATGTCTATGTTGCCCCGGACGTAAGTGTGGACATCTTTTTCTACCATGGTTGGTGGTGGCGTCCGTGGGGAGGGCGCTGGTATTGCTCCCGGAACTACGACTCAGGTTGGGTCTACCATCAAAGGGTCCCGGCCTTTTATGGAAGGGTGCCGTCAGGGTGGAGGAACGACTACAGGAATCATCGTTGGCAAGGACATCCATGGAACTACCAGCGAATACCCAACCAACAAGTTCAACGGAACTGGAGCAATTGGGAAAAGAGCGGGCATTGGGAGAAACAAAATACGTGGGGTGTCCAGGGTTTGAGACCCAGAAACCAATCACAAGCCGGAAGGGTCCAAAAACAGCACTCACAGCCGCAGCACAGGGAGGCGCAACAACAATCTGAACGTCGAAATGGAAGACCTGAAAGAAGGGGGGAATAAAAGCAGGATAGACAGGTTTATTCTCCTGAAGCGGGCATTTTTGAAGGCTTTGCCTCAGGCCTCAGGGTGAATGGATGGTTGTAAGGGTTTTTTGTGCAGTGGCGTGATGGGGCTGATCGGGCCGGCTGGTATCCCTGTCTTGTCTGCGAAATCCACTACTGTATGATCATGCTGGGCCTGAAGGCTGTATGCGAAATCATTGTATGCCATTAAGGTGAGGATGGTGGATATCCTCACCCTTTTGCTGAACACCTTGGGCAATATCTTCATGATGAACCTTGAGCGGTCTGTATTGCGTGAGATAAGCAGGGTGGTCAGCCGCAGCGCGAAGATAAGACGGTAGGAGAACTTCACTGGGTCGAGTTCGTTGGAGCGTTTCCAGAAGTCGATCTCCCAGTAGTAGTTCAGCTTGTTCCAGATGGAGTCAAATGAATACACCGCCTGCAGAATCCGCCTGTATCCATCCGAGATCCGGCCGGCAGAGAGACTGGGGTGCTTAAAGACAACGTGCTTGGTGTCGTACCTGCTCCAGTCCTTGTGGAGGATCCTCCCCTCCTTTTCGAGGCGTTTGAACAGCTCGGTCCCGGGGAAGGGCGTGAGGACATTGATGAGCGGCATGAGGAGCTTGGTCTCTTGTATGAATTCGATAAGTTCGCCAAAGGATGTCTCTGAATCAAAATCATTGCCCACGATGAACGAACTGTGGACCAGAATACCGTATGACTGTATTTTCTTGATGGATTCCACATAGTCGTAGCGTTGGTTGATCTCCTTGTGCATGGCGGCAAGGTTTTTACCGGATATAGACTCGAAACCGATGAATACGGCCCCGCATCCGCTTTCCCTCATGAGCTGAAGGAGATCATCCTCCTGAGAGATGTTGATGGAGGCCTGGCACATCCAGTTGATGTCATGAGGTTTGAGGGCTTCAAACAGCTCTTGTGCAAACTTCTTGTTGGCAATGATGTTGTCATCGGCAAAGAAGATGGCGTTCTTTTTTTTATACCTGGAGAGATTACCCTTGATGTCCCGGATCTCGGCGATGACCTGCTCGATGGTCTTGCTCCTGATCTTCTGCCCGTCAAAGGCATACACCGAGCAGAATTCGCAGTGGAAGGGGCAGCCCTTTGTGGTCTGAACGATATCCTGCAGATAATCTTCTCTTGAAAGAGCTGATCTGGATGTAGAGGGAGCGGATTGCAGGTCGGTAAACATTTCCGGCTTGTAGATCCTTTTCAGCTTACCCTCTTCAGCGTCCTTCAGGAGTGTAGCCCAGACATTCTCCGCCTCTCCGATCACTACGCAGTCGCAATATTGCCGGGCCTCATCAGGGCACATGGATGGATGAATACCGCCTAAAACCATCCTGACTCCTTTCCCCCGGAACCTTTCGGATATGGCATACGCCCTTTTGGCAAACATGGTCCTGACGCTGATCCCCACAAGGTCAGCCGGCCATTCATAATCGATCTCCTCGATGTTTTCATCGAACACCCTGATCTCATGGTGCGCCGCGGTCAATGATGCCAGGGTGGGGATTGCCAGGAGGTATGAGATGTATTTATTGGAAAGAAGAAAATCCGCATAGAACTTGTAGTCATAAAAGCTTCTTGATCCGTCTAAGCTGTTCTTGGGTATGATAAGGGCGATCTTCATTATGGTCGTTTCCCTTCAATAGTATTCCGTGGAGATGATATGTTGGGATTGGCGGAACTTTTCCCGATAACAAGCGATAACAAGTGTCATGTCTCCTTACAGGCATATAATTAAAATTCCAATTCAAGACCCCGGAACCACCTAAGATTGTTACATAATGACAGTTGCAGGCAATACCTGGTCTTTGGTGTGTAAATAAGCCTCTTTCCTGAAAAATGCAATCAACATATATTCGCAAGAAGATATTTTACCGAAATTTTACATGAACATGGGCAAAAAGCATTTTAGGACCTTTTTTATTCTGCCACGGTAATTACTGATGGGACGTGCCCTGTGTAATGGAGGTCAGAGAACCGGCAATCTCCCGGCTGAAGGAATCGAGAACGCGGTTATAGGCATAGACAAGGGCATTGTAATCATGTGAGAGCACAGGTTCTCTGTACTTGGAAACCTTGGCGATAAGCACCCTTTGACTCTGTTCATCAATAATGGACCATTGAACATTGAGCAAGGCCTGACCCCCAAGTGTTCCATCAAGGCGAATCACGTCTGCGGACAGTCTATATACGATCTGTTTCGTCCCTGCCTTTGGCATGATCACGATGTCGGAGCATGGCACTGAGTTCAGGTTATGTGCGATCACGCGGGTGAGCATATCTTTTAATGGTTCAGCCCAGACATTGAGCTCTGAAAGCTTGAACTCGTTTTCATTAACCTTTGTCATGATCTGCGGCCGGTCAAGGTAGCGGGGCAGATTGATCGGGTTGATCCCCAGGGTGAAGATCCTGTCATGTTGACAGGATTGGGGAGATTCCTTCAGGGGATGTTCAAGGGCATTCAGGACAAAGAACCTTGTGGGTTGTGAAGCTGCGCACCCTGTCAGCATAATGGTGCTCATGCAGAAAAGGATAGAGATCAGCAAGCCTCGCATTGTCATGATTTCATTCTCCCTGAGAGTCTTTTTTGCCATGCAACAGGGCTTCGGGATGACGATTGAGATAGTCGGACAGGGTGCGGAGCGAATCCGAGGCCTCGGAGATCTTTTCCAGTGTCTGGGAGAGCTGCTCGAGCGCCGGAGAATCACCTGAGCTTGCGTTCTCTACGGCCTTGAATGTCTTGGCGGCCTGTACCATGGCTGCACGGGCCGCTTCGGCTGTTTGTTCAATGCCGGCCTGGAGGGAGGTTGAGTGTTTGTCAAAGTTCTGCACCATCTTTCTCGAGTCTGCCAGTGTCCCTTTAATATCCGATGCTATAGGTCCGACATTGTTGTTGATATTTTCGATCAGCCTTCTCATGTCTTCAAGGGCAAGGTTCATGGTATGGATGCTGTTCATGAGTTCAGGGGATGTCGCGGCCTTTTCCATCCCATCGATTGCCGATGTCAGTTTATTTACCATCACCCCGAGGGGCAGCTTTTCTAATGTCCTGGTGAATTCTTCGATGCTTGAAGGTATTGTCGGGATTTCAGGATACTTCGAATCCGACCTGGTCAGCATTGCCGGTTTTTCCGGGTGGAAATCGAGCCCGACCAGAAGCTGGCCTGTAAGCAGATTCTGATACTGGAGTTGTGCCTTAAGACCCTGTCGGATCAGGGTATTGAGAAACGCCTGTGCGTCGATCTTGCCATGGGAATTCGTGATACTATTGGGGTCCAGCCCAGTGAGAACCGCAATCTGAACCGATTTTGTTTCAGGGTTGAAACGCAGGTTGATGTCGCTGACTGTCCCGACCTTGACACCCTTGAACATGACCGGCGCCCCGACATTGAGGCCCTTGACGGACCCATCGAAAAACATGATAAAACTCGGCTGTTTGAAAAAATACTTGCCTACGCTGAAGGTCATAACCCCTATAATAAAGAGGATGACGGCACCCAAGACAAAGGCGCCCACTAACGTTTTACTCGGTTTTCCGCTCATCTCCTCTTATCCCTATTACCTATATCATATGGCATACAGGTCGATCAAAATAAGTCTCATCAATCATATCGAGTCCGTATGCCCCCTAGTGAGGAACGCAACCACCTTCGGGTCGTCAGACTCTTGGAGAAGCCTCTTGGGGTTCCCGAAGGCTAGTATTGTTTTGGCCTCCCGGTCAAGGAAGATCGATCTGTTCCCTATGGCGAATATGCTTGCCAGGTCATGGGTGATGACTACCACGGTAGTCTTGAGGCTGTCACTGAGTTCAAGGATCAGGTCATCCAAGAGGCGCGCATTGACAGGATCAAGCCCGGCCGACGGCTCGTCGAAAAACAAGATATCCGGGTCCAAGGCCATGGCACGCGCCAGCGCGGCCCGTTTCTGCATCCCGCCGCTGAGCTCGGATGGATATAAATCCTCAAAACCCCTCAGGCCGACAAGTGAGAGTTTGAGGGATACGATCTCACTGACCTGTCCGGGGTTGAGATCGGTATATTCCTCAAGGGGCAGGGCCACGTTTTCTGCTAATGTCATGGAGCTCCACAGGGCATTCTTTTGATACAGAATCCCGACTTGTTTCAGAATCCGGTTGCGGACATGGGTCTCCGATCCCCAGAAATCAATATCATCGTAAAAGACCCGGCCTTTAACCGGCTGCTTCAACCCGATTAAAAATTTCAGCAGGGTGCTCTTTCCGCAGCCGTTTCCGCCCATGATGATGAAGATATCCCCACGGGCTATGGTGAAACTCACGTTTTGAAGGACCGTGTAATTCTCATAGGCGAGCGTGAGGTCATCGACCGTGATGTGGGGAGGGTTCATGTTCTCCTCTGCGTTCATCTTTTCATGCCTAGATCTTGAGGATGCTCGTGATGACGGCAAAAATGCCGTCGGTTATAACGATTAATACGATGCCCACAACGACCGCCCTTGTCGCCGCATAGCCTACGGCAGAGGCGCTCCTGTCAACGTGCATTCCGTGGAAACACCCTGATATGGCGATAAGGACTGCAAAGGCTACACTCTTGATTATCCCGATGGAGAATTGGGTGAATTTGACGGCAATTTGTGTCTGCTCGAAGTATTGGTTAAGGGAGATATCGTACATGCCTACACCCACGAATGCACCGCCTAGAATCCCCACGATGTCTGCATAGACACACAGGAGCGGCATCATCAAGACCAGTGCAATGATACGCGGCGCTACAAGAAATTCCATGGGTGAAATACCCAGGGTCTTCAATGCATCGATCTCCTCGTTGGTCTCCATGGTGCCGAGCTGGGTGGCAAAGGCGGCGCCTGTGCGGCCCATCATGATGATGGCCGTCATCATGGCGCCCATCTCGCGGGCCATGCCGATCCCTACGAGATTGGCGATATAGATCTGAGCGCCGAATATCTTTAATTCGACTACGCCGACAAACCCGAGGATGAGCCCTACCAGCACACTGATAAGGGATACTATAGGTAAAGCCTGGGCCCCGCATTCATAAATGAGAAGCCCCAGATCCGAGCGGCGGTAACGGGCCTTTCCCCGGAGAAACCTGAGCAGTGCAATAAAGGCCTCGCCCAGGAACTCAAGCACGCTTAAAGAAGAGCGGATGAGTTTAAATGTGTGCTCCCCGATAGTGGTGAGAAAAGATACATCCGCCTTTATTCCCGGTAGGCCTTCTGATGCAATACTTCCTGAAGCGAGTCTTAACAGGCGCACCACACCCTGCGGCAGCCCGGCTATATCCATCGTGATCTCTGTGGAAGAACATCGGTTCGCAAGATTGACCAGGAAGGTGAGAAGGCTGCTGTCCCAGGCATCAAGATTGGAGCAATCGAAGGTGATGAGGCGTGTGCCGGGCCTCATGGCGGCCTGGTTCAAGACCTCATCCGTAGAAGGATGATCCTGTCCGATTTTCCAGGTGCCCTTCAGATGGACAAGAAGGGTCCCTTCTTCGCTTCGGCTGAAATTCACTGTTCCCGGTGAATAGCTCATTTTCCTCGTGTGTTCATAGGTATCGATTCACTAATAATCTGAATCCAACCATAATTCCACGTCTACATCTCCACCTTGAAGATGAAATTCGTGAAGCCCTCTTTCTCGTGGGTCTTGTATCCGGCCTGGATGCCGAATTCTATGGGCAGGACAGCCATCAGTATACATCTGTTCGTCAGGGTTGCACCTATCGATGTCTGTGCTATGCGGTTCCACGAATCCCAATCAAAACCTCCGTCCCAGCCCGCACCATAATCCACAAAGAGAGACCCTTTCAGAAGATCGCTATGGTAGGAATAGAGGCCGATGCCGCCATCGGTATAGAGGATCGGGAAATGGTACTCGCGCTGACATCAGGAGGTTCTTCTGTCTGTCAAGGCCCCCTTCCGGGTCGTCATCATGATAGCCCCTGGGTATGCTCAGATCCTTGTTGTAAAAGAGAAGGCCGCTCTGTGACTGATGGGTAAGGGTCAGCGCCAGACCCTGGTGTGTGAAATATGACGGAACATACTGTGTTATCGAGGCAAAACCGTTATAGCCGGGCAGCTCACCGCCGAGGGTTGACAGGCCCTTTTCATAAGAAAGGGAGACATCTTCCCCCCAGGATGACACCATGTCCCTGGGTGACGTATCCGGCGCCCTTTCAAGCTTGAACTCGCTGAAGACCCCTACGGATTGATTATAATCATCGGAGATACGGACATTGTCATCCAGGCTGCTGAAATATCTCAGGCGAGGTCCGATGCGTAGTGATGACGTAATCGTGCTCGGCTCTATTTGATTGATCATGTTCACCCCGGCGGAAAGTTCGCCGCCCCTTTCCCGATACCAGTAGTCTTTCCCGTCTCCCACGGTATTGCCCTCTACTGACGTGTCATAGAGCCGCGCCGTCAGCGTGGGCCAGAACGATTTGTTGGTGAGGTTGATATCATAACCCGGCCTGTCGGATTTAAACCCGTACAGCAGATTAGCGGTATAGCTGTTTATCCCCACCGGGTCGGCCCCCATAAGGAGCACACCGGCCTGAGCCCCCTTCTCATCGGAGCTGAAATAGGGGATATGGACGAAGGGCTTGTACGCCTGCAAGGGGATGCCCGGAGAACCGGTAAAGGCGACGTCGGGCTGCAGCCGCTTCAGGTCGGGCTGTTCCATGCCCTGGGCCTCCAGGGTCGGAAACGGTTTGCCTGCTTGGGGATTGAAGGGCAGGGTGCAAATCTGTTTTACCCCCCTGATGGTATTGGAATATGACAGGTCCTTCCCATCCGGAGATATATGCGGGTCGCCTGCCAGGTAGGGTACCGATGTCAGTTGAAAGAGCTTTTTGTTTGCGAGGTCCCAGGCATAGATGTTCCAGATACCGCTGCGGTCCGAGGAGAAGACGAGCCATTTCCCATCAGGCGAGAATTCCGGCTCGTTGTCTTCGCAGGTGTCGGAGGCGAACAGCAGCTCCATGGCCCCTGTCGCAGGGTTGACCAGGACGATATCCGAGTTACGGCCGATCTTCACCACGGTAGCGATCTGAGAGCCGTCCGGGGACCAGCACGGCGCATCAAAGTACATGCCCGCCTTCGAGATCAGCGGCCTGATATTCGTCCCATCCGCATTGAGGAGCACCAGGTCGATCCACATACCGTTCCTGCGGGTGGCGACGAAGGTCTTTTTGTCCGGCGAGAGACAGGCGGAATAGATATGCGCCTGTTTTGTCAACCGCTCATGTTCTTTCGTCTTCGGGTCGAAGACCACAAGGTCGGTGGTGTCAATCTGCCCCTCGCCCAGGGGGTGATAGAATATCTCGGGCATAAGAAGGCGCCCGTCAGGCAGCCTTCGCGCCGAGAGGTTCGCCAGGATGCCTGTCTCAATTTCCGATACGGTCTTGCCCGTACCAGGGTCAACCTCCACCAGGGCGGTCTTCTTATCATAGCCTCTCCTGAGCCCGACGATCGTCCCCTGATCCGTCCAGAAGTGGGATTCAAGGCTGTCCAGGGTTTGGTCATCCGCAAGGACCACCTTGCCCTGGGGCAGGCCGGCCGAGAGGGCTTGGTCTCTGCTCGTGCGCGTAGAGGCCAGATAATCGCTTAAGAAATCCAAATAGAACTGCTGGGGGGATTTCCCGGTCACAAAGTTCAGTGCCTCAGCCGTGCCGCCCAGGGGATGCCGGGCCTGGTACCGGCTTAGGCGTGCGAAGGCGTCCTGCCCGTATGTCCGGTTCATATATTCGACCATATGGTACCCGGCCAGGTATATCCTTTCGCCTGGTGGGGCATACGGGGACGATACTGCCGCTGAGTTGAGGTCCCACAGGCCTTGCCCTTCGGTGAAGGACATCATCTCACCCTTGAAAAGTGTGGAGCGCCCGCGGCCTCCGTCGGTGAACATGGTCTCGGTATTGGTGGTAATACCTTCAAGGACCCATCCCGGTGAAAGGCCATTGGATATGGCAAGGCCGTCGCCAAGGACCTTGGTGAGCTCGCCGTACCACCCGAGCCGTGTGGTAATATGGACATAGTGGGTATACTCATGGGTAAACACGAGGTCCATAAGGTCCGATTCAGGGCCGAAGCCCCGAACGGTATAGAGAGGTGTTTCATACAGGGATATCCTGTTGGGGAATATCCCCATGAACCCGTTGAAGATGTCCGTACCGGGGTCAAGGACTATGGGGCAGGGGCGCGGCTCAACGCCGAAGTATCCTGTGATGTTCTTATGGACCTCCTCGCACAGTGAGAGCACGCGCTGGGCCAGCAGTTCATGGCCTTTGGGATAATAGATGATGAAGTTATCCGTCTGAACCGTGCACCACTGCAACGCCGGGTCGTACCGCGCCGAGGCATATGGCGGTATTGCGAGGATCATAACCACGCAGACAAGGAAGATGGGTAACTCCTTATGCACAAAACGAAGGAGGTATTTCATGGCGCGTCCTCTCTTTTATTTTCCCGTGCGATTCTCCTCTTGACATGATACACCTCCATGCCGGTTATGCAGATGCTCAACCAGAAGAGCCCGCCTGCATAGCCTGCGAGCACATCGCTTAAATAGTGGGCCCGGAGGTATATCCGGCTGAAGCCGATCATGAACACAATGAAGCCGGCCAGTGCCATGGAAAAGGTCTTAAGTCTCCATGAGTGCACTGCGCACACCAGCAGGTAGGCGATCATGCCATAGAATATCATGGAGGTCATGGCATGGCCGCTGGGGAAGCTCCAGCCATATGCGTCAACAAGGGTTGTCGCGCTGATGGGCCTTGGCCGGTGTATTATGGTTTTCAAAATGTTGTTCAGGAGGCTTCCCCCGACAATGGCCGCAGCAAACCCCGTAGCCTTGTCAAAATGCCTTTTCAGCAGCAGGTATGCAACAACGGCAATGGTGCATGGTGCGATAAACCTGATGCCGCCCAGCTGTGTGATCGCCTCCATCACAGAGGTGGCCGGCGGCGATCTGAAATAAAGAACCCTGCCTACTACCCATCGGTCAACAGCCGCAAAGGGATCACCTGTGAGGATGTCTTTGGTGATGCCGCCTAATATCCACATGAAGACAGCACTTATGCCCAGGCCTATGGTGAGGTGAAGTCCCAGGTATGAGCCCGGCGAGAGCCTCCTGGCAATGAAGGACACAAACCCGGGGTGCTTCTGCTCAAACCTTCTGACTATCGAAGAAGAGGCTATTTCCCTGAACCACTGGTAGATATCCTCCCGGTTCTTAGAGAGCTTTTCATAGAGATAAACGAACAAGGCGATAACCAGGATCATGAACAAAACGAACACCCCGGCCCTGCCTGCCCACCTTTCCACGAGCTGCCAGCTCTGCCCGAAGAAATATCCAAGGGAGGTGAAGCAGACGGACCAGATGATCCCGCCTGCTACGTTGAACAAGGCAAATCTTCCATAGGGCATGGCGGACAGGCCTGCCGTGAAAGGTGTCAAGGCGCGGAGAAGGTGGACAAACCTGGCCCAGAATACGGTCTTTCCCCCGTGCCTTGCAAAATAGCCTTCCACCTTGTGAAGGTGCTTGAGTTTGAACAGGAACAGCCTCTCATGCCTGAGGAAATATTCTCTCCCCATGGCCTTGCCCAGGGCATACCCGGTGCTGTCGCCCAGGATCGCCCCAAGGGCAATCACTATCATGCAGTTCCCGAGCTCGAGATAACCTTGTGAAGCCAGGAACCCTGCCAGGACAACCACGGTTTCGCCCGGTACGAGAACACCTAAGAATGCAGAGCTTTCGAGAAAAGGGGCCAGGAATATGAGTACATAGCCCCAGTTGCCCAGGGTGCTTATGATGCTAAGAATTGTCACGGAATACCTCTAGTTTTTCCATGCCTTCTCCCGGGTCCTTATATCCTGTAAATCCGAGACAAACTCACAAAGGGTGCGCATAGATATTACAAGGGAACGAGGATTCAAGGCAAGGGCAAGCGGGATATCCATCTAACTTTGCCGCAGTGCGCATCACCGGCCGCCGAGTTCCTCCTCCAGCCGCCCGATGATATCTGCGACGTAATCGCCGAATCCCCAGCCGATGCCGTCGGCCATCTGCTCCACTCTCGCCAACCGGTCGCTGAACTGTGGATACATCTCCCGCACCTCACCGCGCAACAGGGCGGCCAGTTCTTCCAGGGCCGATTCCACGCTGCCGTAGAACCGTTCGTCAATGTCCCCAAACTCGTCGGTGAATCGCGTGCCGTTCTCGACATAAGTCATCAGCAGTTCCGCCGTGCCAAGGATGTTGCCCGTGGCCCTGCGGTAATCGCGGATGGCCTTGCGCGCCTCTCCCAGCTTCAGTTTGCCATCGCCCCGTGCAGGAAAGAACTGCTCAACGATCTTGCCCCGATACTTTTCCAGGGCCTCGCCGCCGCACTCTCCGTCCTGACAGCGGGCATGGACAAAGTCGCGGTTCACCCCGGCGGTTTCGTACAGGTCTTTCACCAGGGCGAGCAGCGCGGGTTTCTCCCAGGTGGCGAGTTGCTGGCGGACCGCGCTCCATCCGCCGGGTTTTTTGGTTGTCTTTGTCATGGTTTAAGTCTCCTGGGTTGGACTGGTTTCAGGCGAGGCAATGAATCGGGCGGAACGATCATGTCGTTCGGTGTAGGTTGGTTTCATAAAATTTTGTCGCCGGTCGTCATTCGATGAAGCCCTTGCCCGTCTTCTCGAAGTTCTCGCCAAGTGCTTCCAGATCGGATGACTTGATCGTTACACTGGGCTCAAGGCGGATGTTGGCGGGCGCGCCCCCTTCCGGGAAGAAGCGCCAGCCTGCCGCTTCGAGCAGCTTGTTGATCTTGATACGGGCTGAGGCTTCCTTATTTGCCATTATGGAGACTGTATCATGGGCCTTGAGTCATTTCTATATAATTGAAAAACCAGTAGTATTAACAACTTATAATGGGCTTGACAGTCAAAGACTCCATCGGGTACGTTTTTACCCGAAACCTTGGAATTTTAAAGGCCATGACTTGCCATGAATGGTGTTCATTTAGCCGATAGTGCGGTAGAGATAATTTAAAGGGGTACAGCCATGAAAATCATTGTCTCCGGATCGCTGGCATACGACAGGATCATGGACTTTCCCGGATACTTCTCAGACCATATCCTGCCTGATAAGATACATGTCTTGAACATCTGTTTCCAGGTGAACAGCATGAAGGAGAAATTCGGCGGCACCGCGGGCAACATCGCCTATGCGCTGACCCTGATGGGCGAGAAACCCGTCATCTCCGCCGCTATCGGCCATGATTACCAGCGGTATTTCGAAGGGCTTGCCAAAAATGGGATCTCTACCGAGGCCATCCGCATCATCGAGGACGATTTCACGGCAAGCGCCTACATAACCACCGACCGGGCAGACAACCAGATAACCGGTTTCCACCCGGGCGCCATGAAGTATACCTCTAAGCTGGATTTTGACAGGCTCGACCCCAAGGACACCATCCTCATCATCTCACCGGGCAACCTTGATGACATGGTGAACTATCCGCGCGCCTGCAAGGCAAAGGGGATCGGCTATATATTCGACCCCGGGCAAGCACTGCCCATGCTGGATGTGCAGGACCTGATCCAGGCAATAGACGGATGCAGGATACTGATCACCAATGATTATGAGTTGGAACTGATCATGAGCAAGACCGGCTTGGACAAAAAGGCATTACTGAGCCGAGCAGGTGCCGTCATCACCACCTTGGGAGAACTGGGATCGCAGCTCTGCACACAAGAAGGCGAGGTACGTATTCCTGCAGGCAAGGCACGGCAGGTGGTTGATCCTACAGGCGCGGGAGACTCGTTTAGGGGCGGCCTTATCAGCGGCCTGGTACAGGGTAAGGATATCGAGCAGTGCGCCAGGATGGGCAGCGTTTGCGCCTCCTTTTCCGTAGAGTGCTATGGCACGCAGGAATACTCTTTCAGCCTTGATGAATTCAACGAAAGGCTGTGTAACTGCTCCTGATGAGGGCCTGACAACCTCAAGACAAAATGGCTTGATATGGCTGGAGAATCCTTTTATAAAGGGCGCTAACCATGGGTTTAGAATACAAGAGGGGGATCATCTACCAGGGGAGCAAGGGGAGGAACCTTAAGGAATTTATTTTGATAGCCCTCATGGTTGCCGTAGTAACCGGCATAGTGTGGGCATTCCTCGGTCAATGTCCTTCCGGGACTGCCCTGTGCCCGGTGCATGGTGCCAAGACCGCCAACGTGCAGGCCGCCAGGCCTGTGCCGCCGCAGGTGACGTCTCCTGATGCGGTTAAAAACGCAAAAAGGATATCGCTCACCGTTGCCCAGGGGGATACCTTTTCCGGGGTCCTTCAGAAGAACGGCATATCAAGTCTTCAGGCCCTTGATATCATAGAGCGTGTCAAAGAGGTGTTCGACCTGTCGAAGCTGAGCGTAGGCAATGAGCTTGTCCTCATCTTCAGCAAGGATAACCAGGCATTCTTGGGTCTTGAGTATGAGATCAGCGACCTCAGCAGGCTCATAGTGGCCATCGACGGCGATAGCATTGAGGCCAGGAAGCAGCAGATAGACCGGATCGTGAAACCCGCCCCTTATAATGCCATGAGACAGGTGGACCTGAAGGTGAGGCGCGGCGACAATATCTTCAGCCTCCTGAAGGCCTGCGGCATCAGGTACAAACAGATATACAGCCTCTTTACCTCGGTCAGACACGAGTACAATCTCGCGGATATCGCGCCGGGCCATCCCTTGAAGATATGGGTCACCGGCGACTCGACGAAAAGCCTTGAGAAGCTTACCTATGAGATCAGCCCGGTAACCTATATCGAGGTGCTCCCCAAGGAAGGCATCTTCAAGGCAAGAACCTGCACGAAGTCGCTGGATGTATCCTATGAGAGGGCGGAGGGGACAATCAAGAACTCCCTGTACGAGTCGGCCATAAAGTCGGGTCTGAGCCCGGAGATCGTCATGGACCTTGCGGACATCTTCGGGTGGGACATCAACTTCTTCACCGAGATCCAGGATGGCGACACCTTCACGGTCCTCTATGAGAAATATAATGTCCAAGACAACCTCAAGGGATACGGGAGGGTGCTTGCAGCACGCTTTGTCGTGAAAGGTGTGGAGCATCTGGCGGTCTACTATGATAACAACAAAGGCATGCACGGGTATTATGACGAACACGGCAAACCAATCCGCAAGCTATTTTTAAAGGCGCCGCTCAATTACCGCCGCATCTCTTCTTTTTTTTCGTATCACCGTATTCACCCTGTCTTCCAGGTACAGAGACCTCACCTGGGTGTGGACTATGCAGCCCCGTCCGGCACCCCGGTGGTCGCACTGGGTGAAGGCAGGATAAGCGCCTGTGGATGGTCGGGGGGCTTCGGCAATGCCATTACCATCATCCATCCAGGCGGATATATCACCCATTACGGGCATCTCAGAGGGTTTGCAAAAGGGATTACAAAGGGTAGGCGCGTGGCACAGGGAGATGTGATCGGGTATGTGGGGATGACAGGCATTGCAACAGGACCGCATCTCGATTTCAGGGTCCAGTACCGAGGAAAGTTTACCAACCCATTGCATCTCGATCCGGTAAACGGGCCAACGCTTAAAGGTACTGTCTTGGCAAGGTTCAGGCAACAGAGCCTTAAAGAACTTACTTTGCTCGATGATCTCTCCCTGGACAAGTCGCTCAAGGCGGGTAAGTCGGGTTAAACGTAACAGAACCCCTTTAGGAGGTGTTCTATGGATGCCGCCGGGTATGCCGTCATCACCATCGCTGTCCTCGTGCTTCTCTTTCTTTTTTCCGCCATCAAGGTCCTCAATGAATATGAGCGGGCCGTGGTGTTCAGGCTTGGCCGTGTGCTCGGAGCGCCCAAGGGCCCGGGGCTCATCATCATTATCCCGCTCGTGGACAGGTTCATTCGCATCGGGCTACGGACCATCGTCCAGGATGTCCCCCCGCAGGATGTCATCACCAGGGATAATGTAACGGTCAAGGTGAGCGCCGTCATCTACTTCCGGGTGATCAACCCCTTGAATGCGGTCATCGATGTGGAGAACTACCTCTATGCCACCAGCCAGCTCAGCCAGACCACCCTGCGGTCCGTGTGCGGACAGGCGGAGCTCGATGAGCTCCTCTCCAAGAGGGAAGATGTGAGCGCCCAGATACAGACCATCCTTGACCGGCATACCGAACCCTGGGGGATCAAGGTGTCTGCGGTGGAGCTGAAGAACATCGACCTGCCCGAGGAGATGCAGCGGTCCATCGCAAGGCAGGCAGAGGCCGAGAGGGAGAGAAGGGCCAAGGTCATCAATGCGGAAGGCGAGTTCCAGGCGGCCCAGAGGCTCTTGGATGCGGCCGCCCTTATGGCGAAGGAGCCTATTGCCCTGCAATTGCGCTATCTCCAGACCATACGCGAGATGTCATCGGAACAGGGATCAACGAATACGATCCTACCCATACCGATTGATTTTCTCTCAACGTGGATAAAGAAGTAAGGCGCCTGATCACGGCAATGCATGCAGACGCTCACGAGCAGGCATAATCCCCTTTACAAGGAGTTGACCGCCCTCAAGAAAGACAAGGGCCTTATGCTGCTGGAGGGGAAGCGTCTTGTGGCCGATGCCCTCGCACGGGGCATCACGCCGAGGATGGTGGCGGTCTCCCAGGGGTTTGAAGAGGTCCACAGCCTTCCTGTGCCGCCCGATGCCGTAATGTCCGAGACGCTCTTTAAGAGTATCAGTGAGACCGAGACACCCCAGGGTGTCCTGGCCTTTTTTCAGGTCCCCTGGGCAGGCATGGAAGAGATCATGGAGCAGGAGAGGGTTGTTATCCTCGACGGTCTCCAGGACCCCGGGAATGTCGGCACTATTGTCCGGACCGCCGAGGCCTTCGGGTTTTCCGGCATGATCATCCTGGACGGCACGGCAAGCCCCTTCTCAGGTAAGGCTGTAAGGGCTTCAATGCAGGTTCGTGCCTGGGCATCCGGATAGCGCGCTGTGCTACAGGCGATCTGAGGCGGCTTCCCCACCGAATCCTTGCGCTTAGTGCCCAGGGCCGCAAGGGTCTTTCCCCTGCACTGTTTGAGTCCAAGGTGGCCGTATGTCTTGGCCGGGAGGCCCAAGGCATCAGCAAGGAGATCCTGGATATCTGTTATGAAACGGTCTCCATTCCCATGAAAGGCGCTACTGAGTCCTTGAACGTAGCCGTAGCTGCGGGCATTGTCATGGCATGCGCTGCAGGGGTTCTTGGTTTGTAGGAGCGCCTTCAGGCGCGATCGAGTTTCCTTAGATTCCCTTCGAGCCTGTCTGCCTTTCGGCCAACGCTGGTCAGCATGATCACCACATTGGTGCTGGCGCGTGCGCGGAGGCGCTTGTTTGCGATGATGGCCCCGGGCTTCAGATAGTGTTTCGTCTTGAGACACATGTCATCATAATCGACCTCCACGATCCCGTGCTTTAAGACGGCAACGCTGCCCTTGGGGCTAACAGGGATTTCCTGGCCCTTGTCATAACTCAGGGTCGTAATGACTTCAGGCAACGATTTCAGCTCTCCGTTATCTTCAAGGTCTTCCACGACCTTTTTCATGATGCGCTCGCTGTAGATACTCTCAAGGATCTGTCGCAGGCTCATATGACGCCCTTTAAGTTCACGCAAGGGTTCTGAAGACATCCTGACGAGCATGCTCTTTTCTATTGTCCTCACGGTTGCACTGCGGCATGTCCGGGCGAAAAAGCCGATCTCGCCGAACACATCACCCGGCAGCATGACACCAAGCCTTCTCGAATCACGGTAAACCTCGCAGGAGCCTGAGAGTACCATAAAGACGTCACCGCCTTCATCGTAGCGCTTCATGACAATCCTTCCCCTGGGATAGGTATTGATGTCTATGATGGAGAGCAGGTCAATGAAGGCCTCTTTCTCCAAGGCTGCAAAGAAGTTGAAGGAATCTTTTTTCAGGAATGATGCGGCGAATTCATATTCCTCTAACGCATCCCCAAGAAGACCTGCTATCGTGTATGACCGGATGATAAGCGCGCTGACCTTCGGGATGTGACCGAGAACCGTCTTTGCCTTTCTGGATACGGCCATGGCCTTGAAGGGCAGTTGCCTTTTAAGATACTCTTTCATGCACTCATCAAAGAGACGTAGCGCCATGTCCACATCTTTGCATGATGCGGCATGCTGAGCATCAGAGAGCAATTTGCGGGGATCTTTCGTATCTTGTCCGGATTTATTCATGAAGTCCTCCTTTCACAGCAAAGCATTCTATGGGGAGGATCTGTTCGTGGGGTATGTATCTAAAGATGTTAGATCCGGCCTTTATAAATAGTGGTCCTTAATGAATCCTGCGATTTTACGGCTCGCCTGACCGTCACCAAAGGGATTATACGCCAATTCAATACATTTGTCCATCATATTAATTACAGCATTCAAAATCGTTTCCGGCTCGGCTTCAACAAGGCGGTTGGCCCCTGCCTGCACGGTCTCCGGCCACTCAGTGGTGTCGCGGACAGTCACGCATGGACAGCCTAAGAGGAAGGCCTCCTTTTGCACCCCTCCGGAATCGGTGATTATGCACCGTGCATCTTTTATCATGGCGAGCATGGTGAGATAGCTTACCGGTTCAATGACCTTGATATGATTGTTGGCATGGGCAAGCATGTGGCCGAACATATTCTTTGTGCGGGGGTGGGCGGGGAAGATCACTTCGGTGTGATGCAAGATACGTTTCAAGGCCTCCCAGATGGCAAGGAACCTTTCTGTGTTATCGGTGTTTTCCGCCCGGTGGATGGTAACGAGCACATACCCTTTGGTATAGGGGTTCTTAAGGCCTTCTACACATACCTGCAGGAGTGCGTCATACATGACATCACCGGTCAAAATGCCTTCTATGCCTTCGGTCTTTAATATATTCACTGCGTTGATGGTGGGGCAGAAATGGTGATCGCTGACATGGTCCGTCACCACGCGGTTGATCTCTTCGGGCATCTTCTTGTCATAACTGCGGACACCCGCCTCCACATGGCCTATCTTGATCCCGAGTTTGGCGGCACTGAGCGCGCCTGCTAAGGTGGAGTTTGTATCGCCATAAACGACTACCATCTTCGGGTTTTCCTTGAGCAGAATATCTTCGATGCCTTGAAGCATCTTCGCGGTCTGTCGGCCGTGGCTGTCTGATCCGATCCCGAGGGAATAGTCGGGGGCGTCCATGCCTAATGAGGTGAAATGGACCTCCGACATGGTGTAATCGTAATGCTGACCGGTATGCAGCACCTTATAGGGTATGCCCGACTCCTTAAATGCCCGTACAACAGGCGAGAGCTTTATGAATTGGGGCCGCGCCCCAACGATATGAAGGATTATGGCTTATCTCCCATAATAGATTGTAACATTGCGCCGCAGGCTAACCTTATCGGGGCCTACATCTTTACAACCTTGCATACATGCTGGAGCTTGGCGGCAAGTTTTCCGCAGTCCCTCGCAGCCGACTCCTGGGTTGTGAATGTGTTCCACCGCACACAGTATGCTTTGCCCTCTTTGTCCACCCTGAAGGAGAGCTTGCTTTTATTCTTGAGCTCCCTGGCAAAGCTGTTCGCCTTTTCCCTGCTTTTGAAGGCGCCGACCTGGATGGTATAGCTGTCATCCGGACTGGAGGAGTCCTTCTGGTTGAGGGTTTCATAGAATGTCAAACCAATGGGGGCTACCGAGCTTGTCTTGGGTTTGGGTTGTTCAGTGACGGCCTGGGGCTTGTCCTTTTCTGAAAAGGCGCTTTTCCATGTGCGCTGAATCGGATCAAGGGAGAGCTCCGAGCGGCTGCTGAAGTATGAGAAGACAAAACTGACACCGGCGAGCAGGCCTAAAGAGAGGAAGAGCAGGGCTATATTTTTTGCAAGGGATAGTTGCTTGACGCGGCGGCCCTTTTTTTTGGTTTTTTTCTTTATCATTATTAGTACATTCTCTCCGGTTATTACATGCTCTCCGGGGCATCGATGCCCATGAGCGCCAAGGCGTTGGCGATTACCTGTCTTACTGCATCGATGAGCACCAGTCTGGCTGAAGTCAATGGGGCGTTCTCTGTTATCACCCGGTTTCTATTATAAAACCTGTGAAAAGCCGTTGCAAGGTCTAAGAGATAAAAGGCTATCCTGTGGGGTTCAAGGTCTGAGGCAGCCGATACGACGATATCGGGGTAGCCGGCCAGTACCTTGATGAGGTCCAGGTCATCTCCGCTGGTAAGCAGTTCCAGATTTGCCCCTTCAAGGGTTGGTCCGGCCCCTTGTCCGGCCGCATTCCTTATGATGGAACAGATCCGGGCATGGGCGTACTGGATATAGTAAACAGGGTTTTCATCACTCTTCTTCTTGGCGAGATCAAGGTCGAACACGAGCTGCGCATCGCACTTTCGCATCATAAAGAAGTACCGGGCAACATCCTTGCCTACCTCATTGATGATCTCTCTTAAGGTCACGAATTCGCCCGAGCGTGTGGACATGGACACCGGCTTACCGTCCCTTACCAGTGACACAAGCTGGATGAGCAGTGCATGGAAACAGTCCTCCGGGGCGCCCAGGGCAGTGATTGCCGCCTTCATCCTGGGCACATAGCCGTGGTGGTCTGCACCCCAGATGTCGATGAGGTGCGCAAAACCCCTGTCCAGCTTGTCCTTGTGGTAGGCGATATCAGGGGCGAAGTAGGTCAGTGAGCCATCCTGCTTTTTCAGCACGCGGTCCTTCTCGTCCCCGAAGTGTGATGTTCTGAACCACAGGGCGCCGTCCGCTTCATAGCTCAGATGCTTTTCCTTCAGGTAGCTGAGGGCATCCTCGACCTTGTGGTCGTGATACAGGCTCGACTCGCTGAACCACTTATGGAAATGGACATTGAAAAGGCTTAAGTCCTCCTTTATACCCTGCAAGATAACCTGGGCTGCATACTCCCTGCAGATCTTGACCGCCTCGTCATGGTCCGTCTCAAGGAGGGCATTGCCATGGATCTTGATCACTCCTTCGGCGATGTCCTTGATATAGTCGCCCTTGTAGCCGCTTTCCGGGAAGAGGGAGTCCTTGCCGTGTATCTCATTGTAGCGCTCCAGTACGGAGCGCCCCAGATTGTTCATCTGGTTGCCGATGTCATTGATGTAATATTCGGCCGCCACATCGAACCCTGCCGCATCCAGGATGCGCACCAGTGTATCGCCCACGGCCGCCCCTCTTCCGTGGCCGATGTGCAGCGGTCCTGTGGGATTGGCGCTGACAAACTCCACCTGGACCTTCTTTTTTGCGCCGTAACTGCTCTTCCCGTAGTCCCGGCGGAGTGTGGTGATCTCCTGGAGCAGGCCTGCCCATTTGACAGGTTTTATAAAGAGATTTATAAAGCCGGGCCCTGCCACCTCGACCTTCTCGATCAACTCGCTTTGGGCCTCGATGGCCTGTTTGATGATTCCAGCCACCTCCCTGGGAGACTTTTTGGCCCTCTTGGCGGCCACCATAGCCAGGTTTGATGAAAAATCACCGAACTCCTTGTTGGTTGGAATACTTATGGAGATGATATCGAGATCCAGCTCAGGGAGAGAGCCTGAAGAGATGAGGCTCTGTGCCGTATCTCTTAATAGCCGTTCCACCTTGTCCTTCATGGGAGCCTCTTTACTCTGTATGGTCCTGGCATTGAACGCCTTGATTAAGGTGCCTCTTAATATCAATTGTGCTGTTTGTCTAGTGAGCAAAATCACTATCCTGTGTGCTGTACACCGCCTCCAATGGTTCTTCATGCAAGTCAAACAAACGTGATGGCAAAGGGAAGTTTGAATATTGACATTGATCAGGAGAGATTCTATAAGAGGTCTGTTAGCAGATAAGGGAGACGAGTGCTAAGGAATGATAATATGCCCGAGCTAACCCATCGAGATAAAAGCATATTAAATGCAATCATCCGTGAGTATGTGGAAACCGGTGAACCGGTAGGGTCGAGGATTATTGCAAGGAAGTACCTTTACACCCTGTCTTCGGCGACCATCCGCAACATCATGGCCGACCTTGAGGAGATGGGCCTGTTGTATCAGCCCCACGTATCTGCAGGCAGGATACCGACCCCCGAGGGCTTCAGGTGCTATCTGAACGATATTATGGAGCTCAAGTCGCTTCCGAGGGGAGAAAAGACCATGATCTCCCGGCAGATGTCTCATGGCACCGGAGATATCATGGATACCCTCATTCAGGCGTCCGTGCTGCTCTCCAAGATTTCACAGAATGCCTCGATCATCATCCTGCCCAGGTTCGACACGTTCTTCTTCAAGCGTATCGAGTTTGTCAGGCTGGATGAGGGCAGGATCATGGTGGTGCTGGTGAGCCGGGCGGGCATGGTGTACAACCACATCGTCCATGGAGAGGACATAGAGCAGGGCAAGCTCGATCAGTTTGCGAACTATCTGAACGGGGCCTATGCGGACCTTACCATACATGAAATGCGCGACAGGCTGGTGAAGGAGATGTCCAGCGAAAAGGCAAAGGTGGATACGCTGATAAAGCAGGCCCTTGACCTTGGCATGACGGCGCTCAAGGCCGTGGAGGAAGTTCCTGAAATTGTTATCCGGGGAAAGGATACCGTATTCAACAAGCCCGATCTTTCAGACCTGGGAAAGCTCCGTGATGTTGTGAATGCCTTTGAGGACAAGGGACGGATCGTCCGCATACTCAACAGGGTGCTCGAGGTGCCCGGCGTCTCGGTCCTGCTCGGTGAAGAGATGAAAAACATCGGGGTAGATAACTTCAGCATGGTGGCCACAGGCTACCATAAAAAGAACATCCCTGTGGGTTCTCTGGGCGTGATCGGCCCGATACGCATGGACTATACACGGGTGATACCGCTCGTGGGATATATGGCAAGATTCTTGAGCGAGTTGTTGGAGGACATGTAAGATGCAAGACGAGAAGGACAACGTGAGGGAGATGAATAACAACACCGTCGAAGAGATTCAATTTGGGCAGGAGGAAGCCACCGAAGGCGCACAGGCATTAGAACCATCTGTTGATGAGCTCAAGACGCAAATCGCAGAGCTCAAGGATAAATATCTGAGGGCCTTGGCGGAGATGGACAACATGAAGAAGCGCCAACAGCGGCAATATGCCGATGTGTTGAAATACGGCAAAGAGGCCGTCCTGAAGGATTTCCTTCTGGTTTACGACGCCATTGAGAAGTCCATCGCCTCTTCCCTTGGGCTCTTTCCGGATGATGATAACTTCATCAAAGGCTTGAGGATGACGGAGAAACTGATGCTCGAGACCTTGAAAAAGCACGGTGTGGAGCCTATACAAACAATAAATACAGCCTTTGATCCTCATTTTCACGAGGCCTTAATACAGGTTATGAGGGATGACCTCGGGCCGGGTATGGTGGCCGATGAGATCGAAAAAGGCTTTTTGTTGAATGAGCGGGTATTAAGGCCTGCAAAGGTAGCGGTTGTTTCTTAAACACTAAGAGGAGAAAACATAAGGGAGGATTATTCACATGGGAAAGATATTAGGAATTGATCTGGGTACCACCAATTCCTGTATGGCTATTATGGAGGCCGGTGAGCCGAAGGTCATCCCCAATGCCGAAGGCGCAAGGACGACCCCATCGGTGGTTGCGTTCACTGCAAGCGGTGAGCGCCTTGTAGGGCAGGTTGCCAGACGTCAGGCCATTACGAATTCCGAAAAGACCATGCATGCCATTAAGCGCCTTATCGGCAGGAAGTTTGAAGACAAAGAGGTCCAGAAGGATATCAAGGTGATGCCCTTCAAGATCGTCAAGGCGGATAATGGCGATGCCGCGATCCAGATCGAAGAGAGAAGGTATGCCCCGCCTGAGATCTCGGCCATGGTCCTGCAGAAACTCAAGATGGACGCCGAGGCATATCTGGGTGAAAAGGTCGATGAGGCCGTCATCACCGTGCCGGCATACTTCAATGACTCGCAGAGGCAGGCCACCAAGGATGCAGGTAAGATTGCCGGTTTCGAGGTGAAGAGGATCATCAACGAGCCCACTGCCGCGGCACTGGCATACGGACTTGACCGGAAGAAGGAAGAGAAGGTGGCGGTGTTCGACCTCGGAGGGGGTACCTTCGATATCTCTATCCTTGAGATCGGCGATGGCGTGTTTGAGGTGAAATCCACCAACGGCGACACCCACCTGGGTGGTGAAGATATCGACTACCGCATTATCGATTTTTTAGTCTCCGAGTTCAAGAAGGAGACCGGCGTTGATCTGGGCAAGGACCGCATGGCCCTCCAGAGGCTTAAGGAAGGTGCGGAGAGGGCAAAGCACGAATTGTCTTCCATGATGGAAACAGAGGTCAATCTCCCCTTTATCACTGCCGATCAGACCGGGCCGAAACACCTCAACATGAAGCTTACCAGGGCCAAGCTCGAGAACCTGGTGGAGGACATCATTGCAAATCTCGAGGGGCCGTGCAGAAAGGCTATGGCCGATGCCGGGCTCACGCCCAAGGAGATCGACGAGATCATCCTCGTGGGTGGGCAGACACGTATGCCCAGGGTAGTGCAGAAGGTCAAGGAGATCTTTGACAAGGAGCCCCACAAGGGCGTGAATCCCGATGAGGTGGTTGCCGTCGGCGCTGCCATCCAGGGCGGTGTCTTGGGCGGGGACGTGAAAGACGTTCTCCTGCTCGACGTGACCCCGCTTTCACTCGGCATAGAGACCTTAGGCGGGGTGTTCACCAAGATCATCGAGCGCAACACCACCATCCCTACGAAGAAGACGCAGGTCTTCTCAACGGCCGAAGACAATCAGAATGCGGTTACTATCAGGGTGTTCCAGGGTGAAAGGCCTATGGCGGGAGACAACAAGCTGCTCGGGCAGTTCGATCTCATGGGCATACCGGCCGCGCCCAGGGGAATCCCTCAGATCGAGGTAAGCTTTGATATCGACGCCAACGGCATCCTCCATGTGTCCGCCAAAGACAAGGCCACGGGTAAGGAGCAGTCGATAAGGATTACCAGCTCTTCAGGTCTGAACGAGGATGACATCAATAAGATGATCCGCGAGGCCGAAGAACATGAGTCGGACGACCGTAAGCGTAAGGAACTTGTGGAGGCGAAGAACACTGCGGACAGTCTCGCATACACGACCGAGAAGACGCTGAAGGAGCACGGCGACAAGGTTGACTCCATGACCAGGGCAAGTATAGAGAATGCCCTGGCCGATCTCAAAGAGGCACTCAAGAGCGATGACACCGAGCAGATCAAAAAGAAGATGGATGCACTCACTACGGCATCGCATAAGCTGGCTGAGATGATCTACTCGTCTGCGGCCCAGGGCAATGCCGGGGCGGCAGGGCCTGACGCAGGGGCCGGCGGTTCCTCAAAGCAGGCCGAAGACGTAGTGGATGCAGAATTTGAAGAGGTAAAGGGAGATAAGGGATAAGAATAACAGGCGGGGTTCCCCATGGAGCAATAGGGTAGATCCATTGGCGCCCCGCCTCATATATATCCTTAGTAATTTATACAATGCCCATATATGAATACAAATGCCTGGGTTGCAGCCATCAGACAAGTTTTCTTGTCCAGGGTTATACGCCCCCTGTTGATCCCAGGTGCGAAAGTTGCGGATCACAAGACCTCAAGAGGATTATCTCCAAGGTGAGCTATCATTCATCAGGATCTGATCGCGTATCTTCCTATAACCCCAAGGCACGAAAGACCGACAGTTTTTACAAGGACTCCCGGAACATCGGCCTGAATGCCGAGCGGATGCTTGAGAAGGCAGGGGTCAAACCCACCGAGGAATTCAAGAGCAAACTGGAAAGACTCAGGACTGATCCGGGGAGCGTCATCAAGGATAGTGATGATTAATCAATAATAAGTCTTCCTTTTAAGGGAACTATCAAAAGAATTTTTCATGATAAAAATATTCCGTGCCGAAGAGTGTAAAGACGAGGAATAATCTCTGTAAACCGGGGGTATATCCTCATAGCTGAGATCCTGTTCCGTTTACAGAGCACAGATGTTATTCCTCATATTGTATAAGGAGACCTTTGCAATGGAGGATGATATGCGAGATAAGGAGACAGAACAGGAAAGAGATAAGCCCCCCAATGAGCTGAAACAGATCAATAATGGGCAAGAGCAACTCCGAGGGAGTGAAGAACTCTACCGCACCATTTTCGAAACCGCCGGGACCGCCATTATTGTCATCGACAGCGACACCACCATCAGGATTGCCAATTCCAATTTCGAGAAGCTCTCAGGCTACAGCAGCCAGGAGCTCGAAGGCAAGATGAGCTGGACCGTGTTCATTGCAGATGAAGACCTGGAACGGATGAAGGCCTATCACAAACAACGCAGGTCAGACCAGTCGTCAGCCCCGGCCGAATACGAGTTCGGCTTTGTCAATAAGACAGGCGAGACAAGGAACATACTTCTGAACATGGCCATGATCGAAGGCACCAGCCGGAGCGTGGCTTCCTGCATGGATATAACGGCCCGGAAACGTGCCGAGGAGTCACTGCGGCGTAGTGAGGAGAACTACCGGAACATCCTCGAGAGCATCCAGGAGGTCTACTACGAGGTGGATCTCAAGGGGAATTTTACGTTCTTCAACCCAATGGCATGGAGGGCACTGGGATATTCAAAAGAAGAGCTCACGAACATGAATTTCCGCGACTATATGGATGCAGACAATATACAGAAGGTGTTCGACGCCTATCATCGTGTCTTTGTGACGGGTGAGCCTATTCCCGTATTTGAGTTTGATGTGATAATGAAAAACCAGGGGCGGCTCCCTGCTGAGGCCTCGGTGTCGTTGCGCAGGGATAGTAATGGGCGGGTGGTCGGCTTCAAAGGCGTGGTCCGGGATATCACCCGGCGTAAAGAGGCTGAGAAGGCCAGGCATCAGAGTGAGGAAAAATACCGCTCGATCCTTGAGAGCATCCAGGAAGGGTATTATGAGGTGGATCTCAAAGGGCGCTTCACCTTCTTCAATGATTCCTTTTGCAGCATGGTCGGATATACCCCCGAGGAGGTGATGGGCACGAAGTATCGGGTATTCGTTGACGAGGAAACGGCACATAAGATCTATGATGTTTTCCATAATGTCTACCTGACCGGCAACCCGGATAAAGGATTCGACTGGTCAATAGTCAGGAAAGACGGCACTAAAAAGGCCATAGAGAGCTCGACAACCCTGATGAGGGGCCCCAAGGGAGAGCCCATAGGATTCAGGGGTGTGATGCGTGACGTTACCGAGCGAAAACAGGCACAAGAGGCCCTGCGAGTAAGTGAGGAGCGTTTCCGGGATTTAGCGGAGCTGCTGCCCGAGACCGTCTATGAGGCCGGAATGGATGGGCGGTTAACCTTTGTGAACAAGAGTGGTCTTGAACATTTCGGGTATAGAGAGGAGGACCTCAAACACGGCCTTACGATACGTGATGTTATCCCCTCCAGAGATATACACAAACTGGAAGAAAATTTCGCCAGGATGTTTACAGGCGAGCGAACCGGACTTAGTGAATTTATGGTGGTCCGTAAGGACAAGACCACGTTCCCTGCACTCGCCCGTTCCGCACCTATCATGCGTGATGGCAATCCCGCAGGCATCCGGGGCTTTCTTGTGGATATTTCGGAAAAGAAGAGTCTCGAGGAACGGCTTCTCCATGCCCAGAGGATGGAATCCATCGGGACCCTGGCCGGTGGGGTTGCCCATGACTTCAACAACCTCCTCATGGGCATCCAGGGGAACATCTCCCTCATGGGAATGGACCTGGATGAGCGGAGTGCGCTGCATGAGAGGCTGAAAAATATAGAGGGTTATATCAAACGCGCAAGCGACCTCACTCGGCAGCTCCTGGGGTTCGCCAGGGGCGGCAAGTATGAGGTGAAGGTTACGGATCTTCATGATTTCATCCGCAGGAGCACCGATATGTTCGCACGCACACATAAAGAGGTGCGGGTGCATACCCTGGAGGACAAGCGGGTGTGGCCGGTGGAAGTGGACCAGACTCAGATTGAACAGGTAATGTTGAACCTCTACATGAATGCCTGGCAGGCCATGCCGGAGGGTGGGGACTTGTATGTGGGCCTTGAGAATGCAGAGCTTAATGACAATACTGCCAAGGCCTATGAGCTTTTACCTGGAAGATATGTGAAAATAACCGTTCGAGATACGGGTGTAGGGATGGACGAACCAACAAAGGCCAGGATATTCGATCCGTTCTTCACAACAAAGGAGATGGGGCGGGGGACAGGCCTCGGCCTGGCATCGGTATATGGGATCGTGAAGAATCATGATGGATTTGTCGGTGTAAAGAGCGAACTCGGTGCCGGGACGGAGTTCTTCATCTACCTGCCTGCCTCCATCAAACATCCGGATCGGGAAGAACCGCTCCAGGAAGTGGTGAAGGGTGACAACAGCTTAGTGCTCCTTGTGGATGACGAGGAGATGATCCTGGATGTGGGCTCGGCAATGCTCGAGAACCTAGGATACCGGGTGCTTAAGGCCAGGGGAGGTGAGTCCGGCCTTGAGGAGTTCTCTGCTCACTGTGGTGAGATTGACCTGGTAATCCTGGACATGATCATGCCGGATCTGTCCGGGAAAGATGTGTTTGCCCGCATGAAGGAAATAGACCCAAAGGTAAGGGTTCTCCTCTCGAGTGGATATAGCCTCAACAGCCAGGCCAATGAGATATTGGAGAGCGGGTGTGAGGGATTTATCCAGAAACCCTTCAGCCTCCAGGTGCTCTCGACGAAGATCAGAAAAGTGTTGAGAGCAGTGACCGTATGAAAATGGTTGTAGGAGCAGGCCTTGTGCCTGCCCTTTTGTCTTAGAGCAGATTTTTCATCTATCACCACCCCGTGTAAACAAATCCTTTCCTCATCCGTCTGTAAAGAAATATGTTAGATCTGGAAAATGAAAGAGAATGCATTTATACTCTTTAATAAATCTAGGTGATACTACATAAACATGATGAATAAGATATGGTTTGTGGAAGGTACAATCTCTTTGAAGCAACACATACAAGGGTCATGGCTTTTCCTGTGTTGTTTTATTCTGGTTGTCCTGTTACCCCTTGCGGCCAGTGCGGGAGATGAGATCAAGCCCGGCGAGACCCTTGACCTTTCGCGCTGCATAGCCATTGCACTGAAGAACCACCCCGCCATCCTGGGAGCGGCCGGGAGCCTCAAGGCAAGCGAGAGCAGGGTGAAGGAGGCGAGGTCGAATTATTATCCTCAGGTAGGGGCGTCTTCGGCCTACAGCCGGAACTATGCCCAGGGGGGAACGAGTGCTGTCGCCCCGGGGAGCAGCTACTACAACGAGTATCAGGATAGTCTCAATCTCAACCAGACGCTCATTGATTTCGGCAAGACGTCCGCGCAGGTGGATGTGCAGGCCTTGGGAGCGGATGCGGCGAGGGCGGATCTTGATAATACGGTAAGTCAGATCGTCCTGGGGGTGAAACAGGCATATTACGGCATCCTGCAGGCCAGGCAGAGCCGGGATGCGTATGCGGAAGCCGTGGTGCAGTATGAAAAGCACCTGGACCAGGCCAGGAGGTTCTACGAGGTCGGGACCAAGCCGAAGATCGATGTGACGAATGCAGAGGTGGACCTGAGCCAGGCAAAGCTCAACCTGCTCAAGGCCGAAAACGGCCTGCGCATTGCGAGGATAACACTGAACAACGCCATGGGGGCGCCGGAAGCGCCAAGCTATGAGATTAAGGATACTGCGGGCTACCAGGATTACCCCATTGACCTGGCGAGCGCGCTGAAGAGGGGCTATGATGCCAGGGGCGACCTAGTCTCGGCAACAGCGAAGCGTGAGGCTGCCGAGCGGTCCATAGACCTTGCGCGGACAGGATACTACCCGGTGCTCACCGGCAATGCGGGGTATGGATGGAGCGGGCCGGACTATCCTCTGGACAAGGAGTGGACCGTAGGGGCCACGCTGAACTTTCCGCTGTTCAGCGGTTTTCTGACAAAGTCCCAGGTGGAGGAGGCCAGGGCCAACCTGGAGGTGGCAAGGGCGAATGAGGAGAACATCCGGCAGGGCATCCGGTTTGACATCGAGCAGGCCTTTTCGAACCTCACGCAGGCCAAAGAGGGGATCGTGCTGGCCGAGGTCACCGTAAAGCAGGCCAAGGAGAACCGGGAGCTTGCGCTGGGGCGATATGAGGCAGGGGTGGGGAACACCATCGAGGTGACGGATGCGCTGGTAACGGAGATCAACGCCAAGACCGCGTATATAAACGCCCTGAGTGACTACCGCCTCGCGGTTGCAAGCCTGGAAAAGGCCATGGGGGTAAGACAATGAGAAAGGTTGTAATACTTGGATTGATCGTGATCATCATTGCCGTAGGCGCATGGTATATGCTGAAGAAAGGGGACAAGGCACCGCAGTATAAGACAGTGGCGGTCCACCGAACGGACCTGGAGGCCATGGTGACGGCCACCGGCACGGTCAATGCCGTAACGACCGTACTCGTGGGAACCCAGGTATCAGGGACGATCAATGCCCTGTATGTGGACTACAATTCACCTGTAAAGAAGGACCAGCTCCTGGCTCAGATCGACCCTGCCACGTTCCAGGCACAGGTGGATCAGGCAAGGGCAAACCTCCTTAATGCTGGGGCCAATCTCGAAAAAAGTGAAGCCTCTCTTGTGGATGCCGGGCGTACATTCGAGCGTAACAAGCGGCTCATTGCACAAAATTTTATAGCCCAGAGTGACCTGGACACCTCGGAAACAAATGTACAGACTGCCAAGGCGCAGGTGGAGGCTGCAAGGGCCTCAGTCCTTCAGAACAGGGCCGCCCTGAATCAGGCGGAAACAAACTTGCACTACACGAAGATCCTTTCACCGGTAAACGGCACGGTCATCTCGCGGAACATCGATGTCGGTCAGACCGTGGCGGCAAGCTTCCAGACACCCACACTCTTCACCATAGCCAATGACCTCACGAAGATGCAGATCGATACGAGCGTGGACGAGGCGGACGTGGGTAATATGCAGGTCGGTCAAGAGGCCCGGTTCACCGTGGATGCCTACCCCGACACGAATTTTACCGGGAAGATTTCCCAGATCCGGAATGCGGCCACGATGGTGCAGAATGTCGTCACCTATGATGTGGTCGTGCAGGTAAACAACAACGACCTGAAGCTTAAACCCGGCATGACCGCCAATGTCTCGATTATAACGGCCCGCAGGAGCGGTGTGCTTGTTGTTCCAAACAGCGCCCTGCGCTATCATCCGGACAAACAGGATAACGGATCAACAACCCCCCAGAAGAAGCCTGGGGCAGGGAATAAAGGGCCTGCGGTCTGGGTCCTTGAAAACAACAAACCCGAACGCATTAAGGTCTCTGTCGGCATCAACGACGGTTCATCCACCGAGATCGTCTCCGGGCAGATAAAAGTGGGTCAGGATGTCATTGTAGCCAACCTTGGGCAGAACGACAAAACATCACAGGCCCAGGGGCCGAGGTTCTTCCACTGATGGCGCTGATCGAAACAGAAGATCTCTACAAGCTTTATGATGTGGGAGAGAGTCCTGTCCATGCCCTGGACGGGGTTACCATAGCCATTGAGAGAGGAGAATTCGTCGCCATCATGGGGCCGTCGGGCTCCGGGAAGTCCACCTTCATGAATGTCGTCGGTTGCCTGGACAAACCGACCAACGGGACATACCGACTAGATGGAATGGATATAGGGAACCTCAGCCCCGATGCACTGGCAGATATCAGGAGTAGGAAGATCGGCTTTGTCTTCCAGGGATTCAACCTACTGGCCAGGTCTACTGCGTTGGAGAATGTGGAACTTCCCATGCTCTATAACGGCATCCCTGCCTCGCAGAGGAAGAATCGCGCCCTTGCGGCACTGAAGTCCATGGGGCTCGAGGGCAGGGAGCACCACCACCCGAATCAGCTCTCAGGGGGTCAGCAGCAGCGGGTGGCCATTGCGCGGGCGCTCGTCAACCAGGCCCCGCTCATATTCGCCGACGAGCCCACCGGCAATGTCGACACCAAGACCTCCATCGAGATCATGGACCTCCTTGTCAAGCTCAACAGAGAATCGGGCATCACCATCATCCTCGTCACACACGAAGCGGATATCGCGGCATACAGCAACAGGCGTATCCATTTTCTGGACGGGAAGGTGATAAGCGATGAGGTGAAAGGCCCATGATCAGTATACCTGCTACGGTCAAGATATCGCTTCGCGCGCTGTGGGTGAACAAGATGCGCTCGTCGCTTACCATGCTGGGTATCATCATCGGCGTTGGGGCGGTCATCGCCATGCTTGCCGTGGGCACCGGAGCGAGCAGGAAGATCGCACAACAGGTAGACAGCGTCGGGAGCAACCTCATCGTCGTCGTACCCGGCAGCATGACCCAGGGCGGCTTGCGCATGGGGTTAGGCTCGCAGTCGACGCTGAACACAAGTGATGCTAATGCGATTGAAAGCGAATGTTCGGCAGTTCAGACCGTGGCGCCGATCCTGAACGGAAGCGGCCAGGTGATCTACGGCAACCAGAACTGGGCCACCTCCATCACCGGGACTACACCGAACATCCTGGTTGTCCGTGACTGCGCCATCGTTGAAGGGAGGAACTTCTCGGACCAGGACATACGCAACGCCACCAAGGTCTGCCTTATCGGCCATACCATCATAGAAAATCTATTCGAGAACGAGGACCCGGTGGGCAAGATCATCCGGGTCAAGAATGTCCCCTTCACCGTCATCGGGGTCCTGGAAGAGAAGGGCCAGTCGCTCGGGGGCCAAGACCAGGACGATGTCGTATACATCCCGATAACTACCGCACAGAAGAAGATCATCGGCACCGCCTTCCCCGGCATGGTCCGCGCTATTATGGTGAAGGCGAAAAGCACCGACGAATTGCCGATCGCGGAAACCGAAGTGAATGACCTCCTGATGCAGCGTCATCACATCGGTCCGAGCAGGGACGTGGACTTCACGGTGAGGAACCTCACACAGATGCTTCAGATGGCACAGCAGTTCACCCTCGTCATGACCCTTCTGCTAGGGGCTATTGCCTCGGTATCGCTCGTGGTGGGGGGTATCGGGATCATGAATATCATGCTCGTCTCCGTGACGGAACGTACCAGGGAGATAGGTATCCGCATGGCGGTGGGGGCCAAGGCAAAAGACATCCGGTTCCAGTTCATTATCGAGGCCGTGACGCTCTCTCTCATAGGCGGCATTGTAGGGATAATCGTGGGCGTCATCGTGGCGGCCTCCATCTCGAAGTTTGCCGACTGGCCCACGGTCGTCTCTCCCTTTGCCGTGTTACTGGCCTTCGGGTTTTCAGGGTTTATCGGGATCTTCTTCGGGTTCTACCCGGCCTACAAGGCCTCGCTTTTAAACCCCATCGATGCACTACGGTACGAGTGAGATTTTTAGAACCTTCCGAACAGCTTCTTCTTGTTCTTGGGGTCCTTTACATCATCATTGCTTATCTCGGCGAACTTGCGCAGGAGCTCTTCCTGCTCCTTGGAGAGTTTCTTGGGGATCTCCACCTTTATACCCACGTGGAGTGATCCATGGCCTGAGTGTCTGAGGTGCTTTATGCCCTTGTCCTTGATGGTGTAAATCTCATCGGGCTGCGTACCGGGTTTGATCTCCAGGTCCGTCTCGCCGTCCAGGGTGGGCACCTTGATGGTTGTGCCCAGGGCTGCCTGCACGAAGCTGAGGGGCATTTCGATATAGAGGTCATCGCCCTGTCTGACAAAGGTTTCATGCTGCTTGAGGTTGATGAAGACATACAGATCGCCTTCAGGCCCGCCCAACTCGCCAAGCTCGCCTTCTCCGGGGACCCGCATGGTGGCCCCTGTATCCACGCCGGCAGGGATCTTGACCTTGAGGTGCTTCCTCTTGGTGACGTGGCCGGTGCCCCTGCAGGGTCTGCAAGGCTTCTTGATTACCTGGCCCGTCCCCCTGCAGGAAGGGCAGGTGGTGCTGATGGTGAAGAAGCCCTGGGTCCTGTGTACCTGGCCCTTGCCGCCACAGGTGGAGCATCGTTCGGGAGATGTCCCGGCCTCGGCCCCGCTGCCCTTGCATTCTTCACACAATTCCGTCTTGGGGATTTCCAGCTCGATCTCAGTGCCTGTTGCAGCCTGTTCCAAGGTGATGGCGGTGTCGTACCTGAGGTCGGCCCCCTTGGTGGGACGTCTGCGGCCTGACCTGCCCCCCGGGAAACCGAACATGTCGCCGAAGACATCCGAGAAGCTGCTGAATATGTCGTCAAAGCTGGTGAATTCGTGGAAGTTGGTGCGGGACAGGCCTTCATGCCCATACTGGTCGTACAGGCGTCGCTTTTCAGCATCGTGGAGCACCTCGTAGGCCTCGGCGGCCTCCTTGAAGTGCGATTCGGCCGCATGATCGCCGGGGTTGCGGTCCGGATGGTATTTCAGTGCAAGCTGACGGTAGGCCTTTTTTATCTCATCGCCGGTCGCTGCCTTCGATACCCCAAGGATATCGTAGTAGTCCCTCTTTGTCATGTACGTTCGTGCAGCGTGATCTTCCCCTCAGCCAGTTCGCGCAGCGCCGTGACCACAAACTTGTTGTCCTTGCGTCTGCTTAATGGATTGGACCCCTTCATGAGCTGCTTGGTGCGCTTCGATGCAGCAACGGCTAAAGAAAAACGATCGTTTACCTTTTCAAGACAATCTTCAACGGTGACTCGTGCCATTATTACCTTCCTGGTTTTCAAATGAGAGCAGTGCCCTCATGCCATACAAATTCAGACTCGTCAAGGGCCATGATGCCCTTTCAATCGTCGAAATTTCCCGTTCCGGCCCCTTTCTTATGCAAGGCCTGGCCGCGGGCCATGATCTTTTCCTTTGTCCACTCCCCGGGGTCTTCGATGCGTTTTCCCTTTGGTCCGAGGTCGTAGGACCCCTTCTCAAGGATGGCTTCAATGGCAAGCGGTGCGGTGTCCGAGGCATTGAACCACTTCACGAGCAGGTCATAGACAAAGTCCTCCACACCCTTGGCCATGCGATCGCGGATTTCTTTCGGCTGGGCGAGCAGTTTGTTCTCAAAGGGCAGGTTCAGGTTCTTGTAGTCGCCTGCCTTGAGCGACTTGCCCTGGGCATAGGCCGTCATCTCGGCCCACAGCTCGTCAGTTACCCCTTCATCCGCGACCTTGATGAAGTTCTTCTGATCATCCAGGAAGGCGTTTCCGAACTCATTGACCTTGACACCCCAGGAAATCATTTGAAGGGCAGTGGCCACGTTGGCCTTTGTGGTACGTGTCTCGGCGGCGATGCGTTTGAGTCTCTCATAGCTGTTGCCGGATGTCCCGTGCTGGGCTCCGGAGATGCCGTATTTTGCAAGCTCCTCATGGATACTTTTAGTCAGTTCCACATCGATACCCGAGGCCGTGGCCTCTATGCCATGGGTCGTCCCGTTGTTAAGCGCGATCCAGTCCGGGAAGATACCATTGGCGTTCAGGCCTTGGATAAGGAACAAGGCTTCCTCAGGGGTTGATAACCCCTCCTTGCCCTTGATCTCACCCACCTCGGTCTCATAGCCGGCCCAGGAGGGTATGTAAGGCCTTGAGGTCGAGGTTTGCAAGCAGGTTCTCATCGTCCACCATGTGGGATGCGTCAATGGCGATGGAGGTGATGCCCGCATCGAACATGGAGGGGATATCCACCTTGGCCTTTGCCACCTCGGGCGGCTTCTTGAGCCCGAAATGGTCGGCATGGACGGCAATGGGCACGGTGATGCCGAGCTCGTTGCCTATGGTATCCGCATATCGCGGCAAGGTTCCACATGCTGATGGGGCAGTAGTTGGCCTCGGATTTGGCGATCTCGAGGATAACAGCCGCATTCGCCCTCTGGGCCGCCTGGAGAACACCCCGGATGATAATACTGTTACGGCCGTTGGCCGCAATGGTCATGGCATGCCCCTTTTTCATCATGGCCCGGTCTACTGCCTTACCGCTCACTATAAGAACCTTGGAGTTGGGGAAGAGCTTGACGATATTGGGTGGACGGCCGATTTCCAGGGCCTTGTTAAATGCTTTAGTTGAATTATTCACTATTCAACCCCCTTCTCTATGGATTGATCCCGGAGTCTGTATTAGCACAAAGGCGATAAGATAGGAAGTTGCAATAAGATGGAATGTGGAAAGAATTTTCTTTCAAAGAGGGAAAAGTTATTCCTAAGGGCAATGGTTATTCACATCCTCTTTACGTAAAGTATTGAATTAGCGAGAATCAGCAATTTGTATGGTTTTTGCATGCGATGATACCTATATAGCTAAATTGTAATATTGTGACCCTCTTTTAGACCACATGTAATAAAGAGGAGGTTTTTTGTGATGAGCAACACTTGTAAAGTATCCCGTAGTGTATCTGCGTGTACCGTAAAACCGCTGCTTCTCACATTCAGGATCATGGCATCCCTGCTCCTGCTGTATATCCTCATCATACCCTTCATGAATAGGGCTACAGCCTGTACCGTCAAGGCCTGTCCGCAGAACATCATGGAGAATGTTATTTTTGACAAGAACATGCCCCTGGGAAGCGAAGTCGTACTTGACAGCGCCTTGTTTGGGATAACAGGCAACCCACTTTATTATGAATGGTGCGGCCCGTTTACCTGGATAACCGGACCCAACCCTCTCGTATTCATACCCGAAGGTACCTATGCAGTTACGTTAGTTACTAACAATGGAATACAACGATCGAGTCCGGCAACCCTTTATTTCAAAGTCGAGCCTGACTATTCTGTCTTCACGGCTGCATTCAAGGGGAAGGTAGTCCTAACCTGGTTCCCGGTAAAAGGGGTTCAGGATTATAAAATCTTTCGTGCACTTGAGATCGACCCCTCTCATTATCAACAAATAGCCGAGCTGCACCCATCAGCGCTTATCTATACGGATAGTGGTCTCAAAGACGCCACATATTTATATGTGATCGGGGCATTGGTAAACGGGGCATGGACTTATTCCCATGTATCAGGCGCCCACCCATTCTCCACCTGTCCCAAACTGAATTATCCCCCGGTTATTTATACCAACCCAGTCATCCCAGCCATCGTTGGCCTGCCCTATACCTATACTGTTCTGGCAGCGGACCCGCAGGGTGATGCGGTAACCTATTCCCTGGTCAATCCTCCTGTTGGTATGACGATCAATGCCAAAACAGGACTTATCTGCTGGGTTCCTCAATCCAATGGTGATTATGAGGTCATTGTCAAGGCCTGTGATGGAAGGGGGGGAAGCACATATCAGACCTATATCATCGAAGCGAACGAGATGCCTGCGCTCAACAGGAATCCTGTAGCCAATGCAGGTGGCCCTTATACAGCTCAGGTGGGCCGGAATATACTGTTTAATGGTTCAGCCTCGTATGACCCTGATGGCGATCCGCTTCAATTCGCCTGGAGTTTTGGCGACGGTTTGGCAGGGAGCGGTGTCACTCCCAGCCACTCATACACCACTCCGGGGACATACCCAGTTACCCTCACGGTATCGGATGGCAAGGGGGGAACGGCATCGGCAAGCACCACAGCGACAGTGACACAGTGCATGAAACCCTCGGTGCAGTTTTCCATCGATCCTTCTGCGGCACATCCGGGCGACCCATGCACCCTGATCTGGTCCACAGGAAATGCAACCTCCGTCAGCATCGACAAGGGAATCGGAACAGTCTCTGCTTCCGGTACGGTAACGGTTCACCCCCAGGCCACCACAACGTATACGATTACCGCTGTTAGCTCATGCGGTACTGCAAGCCAGTCAGCCACGGTCATTGTGAGCCAGCCACCCATGGTGAATATGAGTGCAGTTCCGGGCACCATTGTTTCAGGACAGACATCGCAGTTGTCATGGACGTCCGCCAATGCAGCCACCCTCACCATAGACCAGGGCATCGGCTCTGTGATACCAAACGGCTCTCTTTCCGTATCACCCGCAATCACCACGACCTATACCATAACTGCAACAGGACCTGGAGGCACAACGACCGCCACGGCCACGATCACCGTGTTCCAGCCTCCGCACGTGAGTATATCGGTTCAGCCCTTGACTATCATCGAAGGGGACAGTGCAACCCTCACATGGTCATCAGACCACGCAGACTCTGCATCTTTGGACAACGGTATAGGGTCTGTCGATGTGAAGGGATCAATGCCGGTCTCGCCCACCGATACGGCCACTTACACTATAACGGTCCAGGGACCCGGCGGCACAGCCACGGCAAGCACCACCGTCACCGTGCGCCATAAGCCCACCGTCACCATCACTGCATCTCCCAACCCTATCAATGCAGGCGATATAACTACCCTTACGTGGACCACTACCAATGCCGATTCCGCAACGATTGACTCAGGTATAGGGGATGTGGACGTCAATGGTTCCATGGATAGAGAAATCGACGACCCAGGGCCATTCACCTTTACCATTACCGTCACAGGTCCAGGCGGTACGGCAACAGCAAGCGTGACGGTAGAGGTGCTTGCACCTCCGGCGCAGAGGAACGCATATGCCTACTTTACGAACAGGAACAGCAATGATGTCTCGGTAGTGGATCTCACGATGAATGCGGTGATCTCACACATAGAAGTGGGATATGGCCCCTATGGTGTAGCCGTAAGCCCTGATGGTGATACGGCCTATGTCACGAGCGCAGAGAAGGGGATATCCATTATCGATGCGGCTTCAAACACCATAACCAGGACGATACCAGTATTTGTGGACACCATCGCAGTAAGCCCTGACGGGAAAAGCCTTTATGGGGTGTCAATGAATGAAGGCATGCTCAAGGACATAGATATCGCCACAGGGGCGGTTGTGAAATCCATTGAAGCGGGCCCCACTCCTCATGGCATTACCGTAAACAACGAAGGTACGCGCATTTATGTGAGCTCACTCGATGACGGTAAGGTGAGGATCATCGATGCAACGACTTTGGGTGTGATCGCAGAGATAGTGGTAACAGAACCAGGCGATCCGATATGGGATGTTGAGGTGAGTCCATGCGGATCGAAAGTATATGCCGTTTCATCCAGATTCTGCACGCTCTCCGTAATCGACGGTAAAACCAACTCAGTTATAGGAAGCCATCCCTATCATCCCTATTTAGGGGAAGGGGAATCGTTTATTTCCGAATGTCATATTGCAGTGAGCCCTTATGGGCAGATGATTGCGTTGAGCGATATCTCAATGTCAATAATGCCCAGGACAATATATCTCATCGACAGCCAGTCATTGGATGTTTTGAGTTGGTTCCCTGCCGTGGCTCCTTCTGATCTGACTTTCACTGCCGACGGATCGGTCATCTACTGCCCGGATAGCAGGATTAACGGGGTTTATTTTGTAGACATGTGCGCCCAGTGGTTCGAAGGCACCATTGAAGGAGATTTCTCCGATCCAAGTACGTACGGGCATTTCATAGCAGAGCACAAGGAGAAGATATCAGGCAGGGTCGTATCGGATGGTTCGGGTGTTGAAGGAGTTGTTGTTTCTCTCTCGAATGATAATATAAATTTATGTGTTTCCTCAGACTCTCAGGGTCAGTACTTTTTCTATGCCACTCCGGGCCAGTATACCATTTCCTATTCCGGCAACGGATATGTCCTTTCCAATCAGAGTCAGGCGGTGGATGTTGAAGACAAGGCGGTATCCATGCCGGATGTTGAGGTGCTGCTGGGTGTAAGGATGTGGGCCGAGCCTTATACGATCATCAACGGCGGGTCTACCGTGCTCCATTGGAACTCAGCCAAGGCTGCGGGCGTCACCATCGACCACGGCATCGGTGCTGTCGGTGCAAGCGGCTCTCTTGCCGTTTCGCCGGCTGGGACTTCGACATACTCCATAACAGCGACCGATGCTCAGGGTATGACAGTAACGGACCATGTGACCATAACGGTGTATCAGCTTCCCACAGTGAGCATTACCGCCGATCCGCAGACCATCATCCAGGGTCAGAGTGTAATCATATCATGGACAAGCGCTAATGCTGATACCGCATTCCTGGAGCGTATGGGAAGTAATGTTGGGGCATCGGGTTCCTTCATGGATGCCCCCTGGGAGACTACCACCTACACCATTACAGCTACCGGCCCTGGCGGAACTGCAACCGCATCCGTTACGGTAACCGTGTATGTTCCTCCAACGGTGACGATTACTGCAGATCCGTCCACCATCTACGCAGGTCAGTCCTCGACGTTGACCCGGACATCTACGGATGCGGATCAAGTGAGCATAGACAACGGCATCGGCAACGTAGATCCGAATGGTTCCTTGGTGGTGAGCCCCACGCAGACAAGCACATACACAATAACCGCCACCGGACCGGGTGGTACTTCAACCGCATCGGTGACAATAACCGTGAACAGTGTAATCAATATTACTATCGACTCGCCCACAAACGGTACAACCATCAACCGGCCCGATATCCTGGTGCGGGGTACGGTGAGCAATGCGTACAATAACGAGACCGGCATCACCATCAATGGTACGCCTGCTGTCGTGTGCCAGGGCCGGTATTTTGTGAACCATGTGCCGCTTACTGATGGGAGTAATACCATTACGGTGCATGCCATGGATACCCAGGGCAATTCACTCGATAAGACCATTGCGGTCACTGCAAACACCACACAGCCATACATCACGCTCTCACCGGTCGATTCGTTTGGGATTGCGCCATTTGATACTAACCTTAATATCAATGCCGTCTTCACGCCGGACAGCTTGAGCTTCTCGGATACCAGCCAGGGGCAGATCCAGTATTTTGCCGGTACCGACCCAAATACGTGGACAGCCTCCATTCCCAGCTCTGGAGTCTATTATGTCACAGCCCAGGCGACTTATAGCGGCTATACCTTTACCGATACCATCGGCGTGATTGCATACGACAAGGCATCACTGGATGCCATGCTCCGGCAGAAGTGGGAAGCTATGCGGACCGCTCTCTTGAATAACGACATCCAGGCTGCGGTGAAGGATATATCCAGCAGGACCCAGAGCAACTACCAGGATATCTTCAGCTCACTTACACCGGAGCATCGAGCCAGCCTCGTGGACGAGTTGGGGGATATCCAGCTCATTAATATGAGCGGCAACAAAGTTGAATACGATATTCAAACTATCCGGAATGGGACCCGCTATTCCTTCTACCTTCTCTTTGAGGTAGACGAAATGGATGGCAGGTGGAAGATCGCCAACTTCTAAAAAGGAAGGTGCATATGAAAACAGCAATCTGGGTTCATATATTGATAGTGTATTTGGTTCTTATCCCAGCTGTACTTTTTGGATTCGACATGCCTGGGCATGCGACCTTTCACGGCAAGGTGATCGACGCGGACACGCTTAAGCCTATAGAGGGCACGGTGGTGTATGCTCTATGGGAATCATGCCGCTCTGGGATAGGGAGCGGATCATGTCAGACAGGCATGGTAAAAGAAGTCCTCACTGATGCCAATGGAGAATGGCAGATAACAGGCCCGAAAGGGAATGATGATCCCGGGTTCCTTCGTTCGATACTTGGGTTCATCGTTCCCTGGAATGAGTCTCCTCGGATTGGATATTACAAGCCCGGGTACTTCCCCCGGTGGACGAAATTAGGCTGGTTCACATCATATGCATATGTGAATAAGACTGATAATTTGGAGGGAATCATATTATTCCGCATGGGAGATACAGAAGAAGAAAAGATTAGATTCATGAAACAATGGGGGGATTGTCATTGCTACCCTTTTATCCCAGTCAGAGATCCTGAACAGAGGCTACGTACCCTTGATTTTGATTTCCAGTATCCAGCAAATGTTAGACGCATACCCAGTGTTGATCTTAAAATGTTGTATGAAGTCATAGGCCTCAAGCGGGCAGTAACACCTGAAGAGAAGAGGGATGCGAGAAGATTATTACCATCTACTGTTACAATCCAGTTGTGGAACCTGCCTTTGTTGAAGAAAGCACTTGATGATCATGATTGATGCAATGGGAAGAGGAGGAAAGACCATGTCTAGAAGGATTATATGTATAGTATTGGCGTCCATTATTCTCATAACTTATGGAATAGAGTGTTGGGGTTATAATGGTGAAGAACATGCGGCAATAGACGATTGGATACTAGATAATTCAGTCGGGTTTGATATGGATGACTATGTACGAAATAGCCTGGGGATAGATAGTGGGATGAGGGGAAAGAGCATACGATCTGTGAATATCCTCAATTGGTTGACCATTATCAACTATAATTCTCCCCAAGAACTGATTGCCCAGGGAGGTAAGGATGAGGATAGCCCTTTCTGGCGATGCAGGTATCACTTTCATGATCCTTTACAGCTTTGGGGCCAGGCTGGTTACCATTACTCAGGTATTAGTGCTGACTCATCCATAATCTGGGCGCAGAAGAATAAAGGCGAACAGTCCTTCTGGAACGGTGGCAATTACAGCTGGTATGACGCACGGGATTACTTTTACAAAGCCCTCACTGGAACCGATGCTGATCAGAGGAATAGCGATCTTTATTCCACTTTCCTTGCAGTTGGCCACCTCATGCACCTGATCCAGGACAGCTCCTGCCCCGAGCATGTACGAAATGATTCACATGGAGTTAGTAAAAGTGTGTTTGAAAAATTGCTGACATACTATAATGATGGAAATAAAGTAATTGAGTATTCTAAGTTCCAGGGATGGCTCCAAAGCGGTCAGAACTATAACTACCCCTTCTTCAACGCACTCTTCCCTGCATCACTGCTTGGCCTCGACACCCTTCCTTCCAATGCACGGATTCCCATAGCCAGGATAGTTGATACGGACAGGTATACAGGCGACAATCCTAATGTCACCTTGGATCCATTGATCGGCCTGGCGGAATTCACCAATGCAAACTTCCTCAGCCAGGGTAGGATCTTCGAAGGGTATGACTATCCGAACAAAGACAGCAGCGTGACGAAAGAGGTCTATGAAATAGCCGATCCAAGGAATAATGGATCAAATATAGAACGAGAATACCTGAAGAAAACCGGTAACGGCGCCACCGGATACAGGCTCAGCACGACATCCATTACCGGGGCATATCAAACTGATCTCCTCGACCCTATCAAAATCTATAGGGTGAGCGCCTTAGATAACAATGTACTGGAAGACTATGCTGCGCAATTGATACCTCGTGCTGAAAACTATTCCGCTGCGCTGCTCAATTATTTCTTCCGGGGCACCATGGAGATCACACTGCCGCCAAACGGACTATATACCTCCAGGGATACCGAGCCCGGTGACCCAACAACACAGGGTTTCAACAAGGTGAATCTGCTCGTTAGAAACACTACCAGCACCGGCGAGCAGATGCTGGGAGGTGAGATCGATCTGGTCGTCCAGTACAGGTTTTTGACGGACAGTGAGAATGGCGGCGTCCCAAAGAATCCTTTTATAAGTGATACGTATGCCGGTCTTCCTGGCGATATGTCTCATTTCCATCCATCAAAACCCCAGTATATCGTGGTGAAAAATACTATCGATAAAGGTAAAATCGATTCAGTTACTCCGTACCCTCTGGAGTTTGACCTCAGCGGCCAGGAAATTCCACTTTGGGCCGTGGATGTGAGGTTCTTTGTCGTATACAAGGGGGATCTGGGTAAAGATGGGGATGGAGAATATGTGGAAAAAGATGCCATTTGCGTGGGATTTAAAGACGTCTCAGAGCCTACGCCGATCGTTTTTGGCAACAGCGATGATATATTTTGCTATAATGGAACATGGGTTTATGACCTGAACATTCAACAAAATCTTGATAATTTTAAAGAAGCTAATAAAGACAATCCCTGTATTCAAGACATGACTTCAGATGCTATCCTGAATCTGAGCATCAGCTTCTCGCCAAATGGAATGACACCCGTTCACTATGGTACCGTTGATGAAATCGATCCAGGTCAATATCAAAGGATGTACGTGATCACCGATTATGATGCCACACTCAATTATTATTCAAATTCTTTTTCCCAGCCAAGCAATACTGAAAATAAATTCGGGCTGAGAAACGGAATGGAGAACATAAATAATACACTCACATGGATCTATCCAACATTCATTGATAAATATAGGGGCATAGAACAATGGAGTGGGAGTTTTTTTGTACAATGGTGCGCGAGTTGTCTCGATAGTAGTAACTGTGAGGGATGTGACGATAACGCCATAAATAAAGACCTTGTGCCTTGTCCTATTTGTATCTTGACCCCTACGACAACACCATAAGGGGCCGGAATTCTTTTCAAAGGGAAAAGGGGACATATTTCTATTTAGTAATATCTCTCCTCACACTCAATTCTTTTTCGCGAACTGTTCGTATTCCAGGACATCGTCCTTGGAACCGATGATGAGCGGCACCCGCTGGTGCAATGCCGTAGGCTTGATGCCCAGGATCGGCTCATAGCCTGTCGATGCATACCCCCCTGCCTGCTCGGCTATGAATGCCAGCGGGTTGGCCTCGTAGAGGAGCCTGAGTTTGCCCGTGGGTTTCTTGGGGTCTTTGGTGTCTTCCGGGTAGAGGAAGATGCCGCCCTTGAGGAGATTCCTGTGGAAGTCCGCCACCAGCGAGCCGATATAGCGCGATGAATACGGCTTCTTCAGGGTGTTTTTCTCGGATTTCAGGTAGTCGATATATTCCTTGGTGCCGGGCTTCCAGTAGGGGCAGTTGCCCTCGTTTGTGCTGTAGATCTTTCCGCGCTTGGGCATGGTGATGTTGGGGTGCGACAGAATGAATTCGCCCACGCTCGGGTCCAGGCTGAAGCCGTTGACCCCGTTGCCTGTGGAATAGACAAGGATAGTGCTGGAGCTGTAGATGATGTACCCGGCGCCAAAAAGCTTGTGTCCGGGCTGGAGGCAGTCATTCAGGGTGCCGTTGCCGCTTTCGGTGACCCTCTTGTAGATGCCGAAGATGGTGCCGATGGACACATTCACATCGATGTTGGTGGAACCGTCCAAGGGGTCGAACATCACCACGTAGTCGCCCTTGGGGTAATCATCGGGTATTCTGATCATGTCCGGTTCTTCTTCCGAGGCCATGACGCAGACCTTACCGATATAGTTCAGGGCATTGATGAAGACCTTGTTGGCATACACATCAAGTTTCTGAACCTCTTCACCCTGGATGTTTGTCTTGCCGGTCCTCCCGAGGATATCCTCCACGAGGCCTGCATGGGCAACCTGTGCAGCTACGACCTTGGCGGCGAAGATGATCTGGCTTAAGATTGAGCTGAAGTCTCCCTTGCCCCCGTACCTGCGCTGTTCATCCATGATATGGCGGTCCAGGGAGATGATGTTGTCGTTCATAGTGCCCCCTTGTGCGTAAAGATGATGGTAGTAAAAGATTTTGCGAACACCGATCATGATATCTTTAAGCGCTCGAAAAATCAAGTCGGCACTTAATATTTTTCTCTAAAGAAATTACTGGAGTTTCCTGAGTTTTCAAATTAACCCCACTCACTCCAGGAAGCTGAAGCACAGTTGGAACTCGGGATATTTTGGTTTTGCCGTCTTGTTGAATCCGGTTTTATCGGAGAAGAGGAGCTTATAGAGCCCATCAGCGATGGCATAATTGAAAAAGGTGGGGATGCCGAAGAACCTCTTGGATACGATATACACTCTCTCAACCAGCATTTTGAGTCTCAGGTTATCCCCTAAATATACTGCCGCGAAATAGCTGACGGCAAGGACAAGGACCACCATGTTCCGGATACTGGTGTAATGGCGCACCCGGATATCTTCAAGATTGTAGCACTGCTTGATGTACCTGAAGGATTCATCGCATTTCCAGCGGGTGAGGTATATCTCAATGATTCTCCAGATGGTCTCGCGGTCCTTCAGGTGAACCGGGCAGCTTGTCAAAAGCATCATCGGCTCCTTGCCGAACCCTTTCGCCACCACGAGAAACAACGGAGCATCATGGCCGGGTAGTTTCACCGCCACGGCATTGTAGAAAACGCTTGCCTGGCGTTCTTTCCCTTCCTCATACTTGATCATGACCGCTTCATGCGGACAGGGCAAGGCCGTGGCAAGAAAGTGACAATTCTTTTTGACGCCTTTATGGATGAGATCTCTGTTCTTCTTAAGACGGATCACAAACCGCTTCGCCTTCCCCTTTTCAAGAAATTTGTCATAGAGCTTACCCCTGTCCCCTCCGCGGTCGATGGCATAGATACCTTTGCTCCCCACATGGGCGCTCACGGTGTCGATCACTTTGAAGAGCTGATCGTTCTCGCTCTTGAAATCCTCGGCTTCCTGCGAATATGCCTCCAGGTACAACGGTATCACCTTCTTATGCTCAATGTCCGCGGCCACCCCTTTGCAGAGCCAGTACCCCTCACCAATCTCATGTTCACTTCCATCATGTACCTTGCAGAGACACTCCATCTTCGAGGCATACTTCTTACGGATATCTCCAGGATCTATGGCTATCACCATATCATCAAGCACCTTCGTGCTCCCAAGGCGGCATATCTCATGGTTGATCGCATCCGTAAAATCCCGATCATCCAGATTCCTCGATAACCGGTCCTCCGTCTTGATCAGGGGTATGGCCTCATTCAGGCTACGACTCACACTGGACAACTTGATATCCTTCCCGGCCTGTATCCCATACACCATCTCTCGAATGAGCTTCTGCTTCGACTTGGGTAATCCCTTGGAAATGATTCCTGAGAATCTCGTTATCTGCCCTTTTATATCCGCTGCTATCCTGGAGTTCCCGGCCATATCGTCTCCATCTCCTGTATGTGACGCTACTTTCTACCATATCAGCCGGTGAATCTCAGGAATCTTTTACGCTTAGACGTTGTTATCTTGATAAAATAAGCTTCTTACTTTATTTCAATAGGTTATCTACTGTTCAGTGATAAAACTCAGGAAACTCCAGTAAAGAAATTAGGGTTGACAACCGATATGTTTCTATATATAGAAACATCATGACGAGAAAGAATGCGACATCAAAGACAATCAGGTGGTGGTGGCGCACCATGAATAAAGGTATACGGGGAGGTTTGCCTTAGGGGTTTAAGTTTAGCCACATGTCAGAGCGGTAAGCCTCCCAATGGCTTGCCGTTTTTTTTATACTTTGGAGAAAACTATGCCGGACCGATTGAACATTATCAGAGACGTTTCTGACCAGGGGGTTTTGGTTGTACAGAGCATGGCCTGCGATACGGTTACCCCGGTTGGCGCCTACAAGGCCCTCGTTGGAGAAACCCAGGGATTTCTGCTGGAATCCGTACCGGTTGCCTACAGCTTTGTCGGCCGTTTTGACCAGGGCGGGGTTGTAGCGGTAGAGGAGGGAGAAAAAGACCCATGGGCAAAAATCCCCAGGGTTGCAAACCCGCTTTGCTTTGCCCATAACGGCCTTCCCCCCTTCATTGGCGGGTATGTGGGCTACATAGGCTATGACATGATCAGGGGGGTTGAGGCCCTGCCACGGCCCCAGCTGCCCTCCGGGTTTCCCGATGCACTGCTTGGCAGGGTAAGCACGCTTTTGGTCTTTGATCACCTGAAACAGGACCTCAAGCTCCTTCAGGTGATCCCGGAGCCTTCCGTCACCGATCAGGAGGCGATAGCCCTTGCAAGGGAAAGGTTTTCCGAAATCGAGGACGCACTCTATTCAAGCAGCATCAATATCAGGCCGCAGATGCCCAGCATCCGCGGCAGTGCAGGAGGTCTCCCTTGATGATAGTGAGTTCACGGAGGCCGTTCTCAAGGCAAAGGATTATCTGCACAAGGGCGATATCATGCAGGTGGTGCTCTCACGGAGGGTGAGGCTCGACCTTGAAGGCGACCAGTTTGACATCTACCGAAGGCTCAGGCGCATCAACCCCTCGCCATATCTTTTTTTCATCAAGATTGCAGATGTAACCCTCCTCGGTTCATCCCCTGAAGAGATGGTGCGGCTCCAGGGCGAGACGATCACCACGGTCCCCATTGCAGGGACCAGGCCAAGGGGTAAGAGCCCATCGGAAGACGATTATCTGGTTCAGGACCTGCTGGCCGATGAAAAGGAGCGCGCCGAGCACCTCATGCTGCTGGACCTGGCCCGGAACGACCTGGGCCGCGTCTGCATCCCAGGCACGGTCAAGGTGATGCAGCGGGAAAAGGTGAGGCTCTATTCGCACGTGATGCACATCGTCTCATGTGTCGAGGGCTTGCGTCGCAGTGGTGTGGATGCCACCGACGTCCTGAAGGCCTGCTTCCCTGCGGGCACTGTTTCAGGCGCCCCCAAGGTGAGGGCCATGGAGATCATCGACGAGCTGGAGGGGAGATGCCGGGGCCCCTATGCCGGTGCTGTGGGCTACCTTTCATACAACGGCAACATGGACACCGGTATCGTTATCCGGACTATATTTTCCCGGAATGACAAGACATACCTCCAGGCAGGCGCCGGAATCGTATGGGATTCGGTCCCTGAACGGGAGCTCAAGGAGATAGACAACAAGCTGAAGGCACTTCAGACGGCATTGGGAGGGACGAAATGATACTCATGATCGACAACTTTGATTCGTTCACCTACAACCTGGTGCAGGCCATAGCGGCACGAGGCGAGGAGGTGGTGGTCAGACGGAACAACGCCATAGACTTAGGTGGGGTAAGGGCGCTTAACCCGTCGGCGATCATCATCTCTCCAGGCCCCGGAACCCCCAATGATGCCGGGGTCTCCCTGGACCTGATCAAGAACCTTGCCGGGACCATCCCCATCTTGGGTGTATGCCTCGGCCATCAGTGTATTGCACAGGCCTTTGGCGGCAAGATAGTGTTGGCCAAGAAGGTCATGCACGGGAAGCTCTCCCGGATCGCCCATAACGGTTTGGGGCTGTTCGATGGGATCCCTGACAATTTCTCGGCCGTCAGGTACCACTCGCTGGCCGTTGACGAGTCCAGCCTGCCGAAAGGCTTTTTTGTAAGCGCCAGGGCCTATGACGATGGTGAGATCATGGCCATCTGTCATGAAGATATGCCGATTTTCGGGGTCCAGTTCCACCCGGAATCCATTGCCACCGATTTTGGTGAGCAGATCCTGGAGAGATTCATATCCTTGACAAGGAGGCCATCATGAAGGCGTCTTTTGAAAAATTGATTTCAGGACAACACTTGAATCCCCACGAGATGGAACGGGCGTTTGATCTGATCATGTCCGGCCAGGTCAATGATGTGCAGATAGGTGGGTTTCTGACTGCGCTACGGATCAAGGGGGAGACCCCCGAGGAGATCGAGACTGCGGCCCGTGTCATGCGCAAGAAGGCATTGCCGGTCAAGACCGGGTGCGACATGGTTGTAGACACGTGCGGTACCGGCGGAGACGGCGCCTCTACCTTTAATATATCCACTGCCGTTGCCTTTGTCATGGCCGGGGCCGGATACAAGGTGGCCAAGCACGGCAACCGGTCCGTGAGCTCTTCCTCGGGGAGTGCCGACTGCCTGGAGGCGTTAGGAGTGCCCATTGACCTTGGGCCGGATGATGCCGCAAGGGCGATAGCGGAAAAGGGTTTCTGCTTTCTGTTTGCGCCGGCCTATCACCCGAGCATGAAGTACGCCATGCCGGCCCGGAAGCAGCTCGGGATCCGCACCATCTTCAATACCCTGGGTCCGCTCGCAAACCCGGCCGGCGCGACCAATCAGGTCATAGGCGTTTATGCGGCATCCCTGGTGGACCCCATCATCGAGGCCCTGAAGAACATGGGGCTCAAGGGTGCCATGGTAGTACACAGCGGGCTCGATGAAGTATCCATTGCCGGACCCACCAGATATGCAAGGCTCTCTGATGGCAGGATCACCAGGGGTGAGATCACACCAGAGCAAGCCGGGCTTGCACCCATGTCGATGGAAGACCTCAAGGTATCGTCACCTATGGAATCCGCACAGAAGATCAAGGACCTTTTCGAATGTAAGCTTGAAGGTGCATGCCTGAACAGCCTTCTCCTGAACACGGCTGCAGCCTTTATGGCCGTTGACGGCACTGTGGGGATCAAGGATGGAGTGGCTATGGCGAGAAAAGTGATCAAAAACGGGGAGGCCCTCAATGCCCTGAGGCGGGCCAGGGCATAACCATGGATTTTCTGGACAAGATGTACAGGCTCTCGCGAAGACGCGCAGCAGGGCTTTTGCCGCCCGCCGGCTATCCCTTTTCCGCCAGGCCCTTCAAGTCCGCCTTGAAGGATATGGCGCTCATTGCAGAGGTGAAGTACGCCACCCCCAAGGACGGCCTGCTGGGTATCACCGATGACCCGGCAACCATTGCATGTGAATACGAGCGGCTCGGCGCGAGCGCCATTTCGTGCCTCACCGAGCCGGAGTATTTTGCAGGTTGCCTCGAATACATAGGCATCATCCGCGCACGCTGTTCTTTGCCGGTCATGATGAAGGATTTTATTGTGGATGAACGGCAGATCCAGGCAGGACGTGCATTGGGTGCCGATGCCTTCCTGCTTATCACCGAGATGTTGAGCAAAAAAGGGCTCAAGGCCTTGTATGCATGCGGCAAGGACCTGGGTATGGACTGCCTCGTGGAGGTCCACGGCCTCGAGGGTCTGGACAAGGCCGTGGCCGTGGGTGCAGAGATCATCGGCGTGAATTCCCGGGACCTCAAGACCCTGCAGGTTGACCCTCTAAGACATGAAAAGCTTGCAGGTCACATCCCCGCGCATGTGGTCAAGGTTGCCGAGAGCGGGATAACATCAGGGACAAGGCTTATGGAACTCAAGGCCTTTGGCTATGATGCAGCGCTTATCGGCAGGGCCTTTGCGGATGGGGCGTTACGGGAGGAGATCTTCCATGTGGGTAAAGATCTGCGGCATCACCAGGCTTGAGGATGCCGAGTTGGCTGCTTCATCGGGTGTGGCGCTGATGCCCTGGGCTTTGTCTTTACAAAGAGTCCGCGCAACGTCTCTCGTGAGATCATAGTGCCTTGGATTCAAAAGATAACAGGGGTGGAGAAGGTGGCGGTATTCATGGATGAAGGCGTGGATGAGATCCTTAAGACCTGTGCGGGTCTCGGGATTGACACTATTCAGCTCCATGCGGCGCCGTCACCAGGAGCACGAGCGCCTGATCGAACGTTACGGCATCATCTATGCCGCACACGAGTACGCTCAAGGCATGCTCCCCGGCTACCCATGCCGTATCCTTATCGACGCGAGCACGGGAAAGGGCATGAAAGGGATATGGAAAAAGCGCGACATACCTTTTATCCTGGCCGGCGGACTTACCCCGGATAATGTCCGGGAGGCCATCAGGGCGGCCTTGCCTGAAGGAGTGGACGTGTCTTCGGGCGTAGAGATGTCGCCGGGCATCAAGGACCCGCTCAAGGTAGAAAGATTTATCAGGGAGGCCAAGTCATGAAGGGATACTTTGGAGAATTCGGAGGGCAGTACGTACCGGAGACATTACTGCCCGCACTTGAGGAACTCGATGCTGCCATGGAAAAGGCCTTTGACGAGACGGCCTTCTGGGATGAATTCAACTCCTACATGGTCCACTATGTGGGCAGGCCCACGCCGCTCACCCATGCGAAAAGGCTCTCGGCGCATCTCGGGCTCGATGTGTGGCTCAAGCGGGAAGACCTCAACCATACCGGCTCCCACAAGATCAACAACGCCATCGGCCAGATACTGCTGGCCAGGCGCATGGGAAAGAACCGCATCATCGCCGAGACCGGGGCCGGCCAGCACGGCGTGGCAACGGCAACGGTATGCGCCCTGTTCGGCATGGAATGCCATGTGTATATGGGAAGCACGGATATTGTCAGACAGCAGATAAATGTGGAGCGTATGAAGCTTTTAGGTACCGAGGTGATCCCGGTAGAGGGCGGCAGCGCTACCTTAAAAGATGCCACCAGCGAGGCCATCAGGGACTGGATAACCAATGTTGACACCACGTACTACCTCATCGGCTCAGCCATCGGTCCGCACCCCTACCCGAGCCTGGTGCGTGCTTTCCAGGAGATTATAGGCCGTGAGGCCAGGCAGCAGATCATTGCCTTATCCGGCTCGCTGCCTGATGCCGTGGTGGCATGCGTGGGAGGCGGCAGCAATGCCATCGGGATCTTCAGCGCCTTTCTTGATGAGGACAAGGTGGATCTGATCGGGGTGGAGGCCTATGGCCAGGGTAATGGCAGGCACGGCGCCAGCATCAACTTCGGGACTCCGGGTGTGCTCCACGGATCGCGGTCCTTTCTGCTCCAGGACAAGGACGGTCAGGTCGTGGAGACCCATTCCATTGCAGCAGGGCTCGACTACCCTGGAGTGGGGCCGGAGCACAGCTTTCTTGCAGCTACGAAAAGGGCGCGTTACGCCCTGGTCAATGACGAGCAGACGCTTGCCGCCTTCAAGCTGTTGAACAGGCTGGAGGGGATCGCCCCTGCCCTGGAGAGCGCCCATGCCATCGGGTATCTCGCAGAGTACTGCAAGAACAACCAAGGCAAAAAGGTTGTGGTCAATCTTTCCGGCAGGGGGGACAAGGACATCCACACGGTGTTAGGGGGCGGGCAATGATAGCAAAGGCGATAAGAGATCATAAAAAGGCAATTATCCCGTATGTCACGGCAGGCCTGCCGGACCTCGATACTACAGGCAAGATCCTCCTGGCGTTGAAGGATGCAGGCGCCGCAGCAATCGAAATAGGTATTCCCTTCTCGGACCCCATGGCGGACGGGCCGGTGCTGCAGAAGGCATCCTACCTGGCCCTGCAGAAAGGCTTTAAAATGGACGAACTTCAGGGTTGCCTGACGGGGTGGAGCACCATGCTTGACATACCGCTCGTTGTCATGTCCTATATCAACCCCCTCATGCGCCGCGGCCTTCGCCGGACCCTTGCAAGCCTTAAAGCCTGCGGGGTGAGAGGGACGATCATCCCGGACCTGCCCCGGGATGCGGATAAGATCTATGCCGACTGCCAAGAGATCGGCATCGACCTGATCAGGATGGTGGCCCCGACCACCGAGCCAGCCAGGATGAAAGAGGTCCTCTCCCAGTGCGGCGGATTCGTGTATGCGGTTTCCATCAAGGGGGTTACCGGCTCAAGGAGTGATCTGCCTCCGGAGGTACGGGCCCAGGTGGGCGCCATCAAGGAGATGACCGACCTGCCGGTGTGTGTGGGTTTCGGGGTGTCCAGCGCAGCCCAGGTGGATGATCTTCTCACCTTTACCGACGGGGTCATCGTCGGCAGTTACCTGATGGGCAAGATCATGGACTCACCCGATCCGGCCAAGACCGCATACGAGACGTTGCATGGGCTGTTGAACGGTAGGTAGCTGTTAAGCGATTTTCAGTCCCCTATTACTGCCGGCTCGAACTTCATGACACCGCTGTCCGTCTGGAGCATGATGTAAAAGTTCCCATCCCGGAACATGCATGATGAAACCGTTTCAAGCGCCTTGGTGTATGGGTCAAACAGAGAGTTTTCCAGACAGATCATGTGGGTATATGCAAGCTTGCGCATGACAAGCCAAGTGCCCGCCATCAGATATGTCCCCATACCCCGGTTGCAGTCCGCCCGTACGGTCACCGTTCCGTCCTGTGACAGGATGAGGATATATTTTGAGGGGTCTTCAGGGACCATGGCCGTGTTGTTCGCATACTGGATCTGCACGAGCCGCCAGACTATTCCCGTGACTGCCGGATTCCGCTCCAGGCGCAGGCCGACATTACCCCACTTATCTTTGTCATACTGGAGGGCTGAAAGGCTATCGCCGTCTACCGTAAAATTGATAAGCTCTGGCTTCTCATATATCCGGCCTATCATGCCGGTCAGCTTCACCGTCACCGTTGAGGCATACCGGCATTCCCATTGCCCATTCTCAATCAGGGCCGGCTTGCCATCCAGGGAATCAGTGATCATCTCCGAGTGGTGGTCGGGAAATAGCTTCAAACGGATCATTCTCCCCGGGGTGTCGGCTGCAGTGAGCTTGGCGCCATAGAGACCCTCAATATGCTCGGGTGCGACCAGGCATGGCATTTCCTTTGCCGCCTTGCCTTTCCATAAGGAACACCCGCTCGTGATTAATAATAGGGAGAACACCAGGAATGATAGTAAACCGATTGGTTTCACCTGGATTCGGTTTTTTGTTTCCTTGTTCATAGATTCCCGGTCTCGTTTAACAGATTGAATGCAATACTTTAAAATTCCAGCCCACTTTAAGTCACCCTCTTGGCGATTGCAAGTATCATGTCGCATAGGTACGCATAATTTATGCCCAATGCATCAGAGCACTTGACTCTTAGGTGCTAATTGTTGTTAGAATGTCGCGTTCGCGGGACGTGTTGAATGGATTTTTAAGAACGTGCCGCGGGTGGAGAGATGGCCGAGTGGACGAAGGCGTTCGCCTGCTAAGCGAATGTAGGGTCAAAAGCTCTACCGAGGGTTCGAATCCCTCTCTCTCCGCCATAGTCCGCACTTTTTAGGGGGCCTTTGGCCCCTAAAAACAATCAAAAATAACCTTTGATAATCTCGTTGCTGCCACTTCTGCTGCCACTTTTAATTTGGATGTGGTTTTTGACATAATAATGCCGCCCATGGTGGGCGGCAAAATAACACTTGAGAATAGGACGTGAATAAGTGCTGGTTACTTATAGCTCTTCCATTACCCTTTGGGTTAGTAAAAAACATATTCAGAGTTTGCTGCAGCTCCGCCATCGGAGCCATTTAAAATGCACATCGGATATATTATCCGGTATTGTTTTTTTAAATCTTTAGATGACTTTACATCCAGAGTACCAATCTCCTTTACTGCACAATCACTGTCGAAGCTAGTGCTCTATTGACTTTGATTTCTTACCTAAAGGTCTCTAATTGATTCTCTCTGAGCTATGAGAAATATTTTCCTTGATCTTTCTGGGTGATCACAACTGGTGCCTTTATCTCGCCAATACTTCATAGATATTCATAGCGACCTTGAAATTGACGCCGAGGGCATCAAAGTGTGCCTTACCGCAGTCGATCTTCTGATTTTCAATATCGCGACGGTTGTCACGGTCATGGGTACTCTTGGATTCTCGGACCAAGTAGAGCTTTTCATCGTTCTCGGTCACCACTGCCCAGTCGGGGTTGTAGTTGCCTAGGGGAGTGGGTACGACAAACCATCGGGGAAGCTTACAGTAGAACTTGACGTTTTCACTCGAATCCAGCTTCTCAGCAATCTCACGCTCTACTTCGGAATCGAAAGGAACGAAATCATATGGCGTCCTGTCATCCCTGCTCTGGATCTCATAGAGGCGGCTTAGGTACTCTTCAATTTCACGTTCCTCAAAGAGCCTCATCTCATAGATCTGACCTTCAATATGTTCGTACTTGATGCCCTCAACTACCATCTCATGCAAGGCACGGTTGATCAGCTTGGCCGTCTCGGTCATAAATGTCTGGGGGTTGATGGCGAACTCTTTCAGACGACCGGATGCCTTTAGGATCTCTACAAGCGTACCCCTGGTTAATTCGGTTTCTCTTTGCAGATAGGCCAGAATATCAGGAAGGAACCTGGGGCCAGGCGCATATTCAATACGGCTCTCTCGAACCATACCGGCTTCAATCCCCGCTTCCGTGACATCCACCTCGGTCTTGTCGATGAGGATACTGACCGGCTGGATCTTTTCCATCTTCTCGATCTTCATCGCAGCTAGGGCAACAAGCTTACCTGTTTCAAACTCAACGGAATAGCGGGTCTTCTTGTTGATCTTCTGCCAGAGGGCCTTAAATTCTTCATTCAACTCGACACGCTTGTTATACTTCAGGGTACAGCGCTCCCGGGCATTCACGATACGATTCTTAAAGAGGTAGCGCTTTATTTCATCCGTAATAGCCGCCCGCATGGACTCCATCTCAAGCGGCAGTTCTAAGACGAATCCTTCTTTTTCCGGGACGAATTTTTCAGTGATATCTCCTAGAAGGTCCAGGTAGCCTTTTTCGACCAGAGCCTGCCATATATTTGCAGAGGCCTCCTGACCGATGGGCTGATTCGACACCTCATCAATCAATCTTGCAAAGGCGAGCTTCTCCATTCGTCCGAACTTAAACCCGCCACCCACATCATTCTCAATATCTTCTTGAAGCCCCTTGGCATAGTCCTTAAAAGACTCGCTGGCAATAACCGTAAGCCTGTTGATAGTTTCATCATAGATGCGCTCACCGTCCTGGTTCACCGGAAGCCTCAAACCTCTGCCTAGGGTCTGTCGCCGTTCACGTTCGGTGCCCATCTCCCGCAAGGAGCATATCTGGAAGACATTCGGGTTATCCCATCCCTCTTTCAGCGCAGAATGACTGAATATGAACCGGAGCGGTTCATCAACGGAGAGTAAGCGTTCTTTGTCCCGCATGATCAGGTGGTAAACCTCATCATCAGCCTTGGTCGAACCGCTCGTGTCTTTCAAGGATACGATCGCGCCTTTCTTCCTGTCCGCAGAAAAATACCCGTCATGGAGCGCATCCACATTAAAGGATAGCAGACCTTTGTAGAGCGGTTTCCCGGAGACTTCGGCAAAGGCCTCTTCAAACCACTGGGCAAGTTTGCCTTTCCGGGGGTTTCCCTCATCATCGTACCAGCGGTAATTGGATACCTTATCAACAAAGAATAAACTGAGAACTTTGATTCCCTTGTCTTTGAACCTGCGTTCTTTTTTGAAATGCTCCTCCACTGCCTGCCGGATCTGGGCCTTGAGCACCTCATCGCCCATGCCGCCTTCTTCCTGGTTCAGCTCAAGCATTTTCCCATTGGCAAACTCAACATGTTCCAGACCGGCCTCTGCACAGATATTGGTGACAATGTAACCATCATAGCCCTGCCGGTTGGTCTGCTGGCTTATATCGGTCCCCTGCCTGAGGGTGATCTTTTCCTCCTTCGGCCCGGTCTTGGTGTCTTTATGGATCGTTGCCTTGGCATGGGGAACTTTCGCATCTTTTGCATAGCCGATGGAATCGATGCGGATAAACGTCTCGTTGAAGTTCTCTTCCGACCGGATGGAGGCTACTTCGATCTGCTTGACCAGCCGCATATCGTAGGCCTTGATGGGGTCAAGCCGGTAGAGCAGGTTGTAGGGGTTGATGTGGGTGGCTGAATAACGAAGACACAAGAGAGAGTTCAAGGTCTTGATTGCCCTTTTTGCTTTGACTGTGTTGTCCACACTCTGGGGCTCATCGATAATGACAATGGGGTTCGTGGCCTGGACATATTCGATAGGTCTGCGGCCCGACATTTTATCCTGTTCCTGGTGGATGACATTGAGCTTCTTGCGCTGGTCGTCGGTCAGTTTTGCATAGTCTTCGATATCTCCGGCATCCTTCTGGAAGGCCTGGATGTTGATGATCATAATCTGGATTTCATTGCTCACTGCAAATTGGCGCACCTTGGACAGGTCAGCCGAGTTGTACACGAAATGGTCAAAAGGGATGTTATCATAGAGCCCTTTGAAATGCCCGCTCATGAGTTCGATGGATGAGAGAACTCCTTCCCGGATAGCAACCGAGGGGACCACAATGATGAATTTCTTGAAGTCATACATGCGGTTCAGCTCAAAGATGGTGCGCAGGTAGACATAGGTTTTGCCGGTTCCTGTCTCCATTTCCACGGAAAAATTTGGGAAGGAATAGGGATCTCCCTTTTCGATCAGAGAAAGGGACTTGGGCATGATGCCACGCTCCTGCACGGCATGGAGGTTTTTTAGCATCTGGTGAGGATTCATTACCAGTTGATTTGCCACTCCCAATTCGGTTTGTTCTGCCCCCATGAAGAAGTCTGTGCTCAGCCTTACCTCGAAGGCACTTTGTTTCGACGGCAGGCCTTCAAAGAGGTCTGTTACCGATCTGATGGCCTCCATCTGGTATTCAAGGCTCGAATCAAATTTCAGCTTCACCGTGGAAAACCCCTCCGGTTGTGGGTTATCCAAAGAGAAGTTGCGGATGTTTGCGGATTATTCATGGTAGTCATACTTATCTGCAACTCCTCTTACACTGTTCTGAACACGATCTGTTCAGCCTTATCTCTGCCCTGGTTGCGTGCATTAAAGGTCTGCACTGCATTGGCCTTGAGCTGGTCATTGCCCTGGAAGCCTTTGTCCAGGCAGATGAACTGCATAGGCTCTGCTGCTGCAACGGCATCAATCAGCTCACGGGTGATCTTATCCTCAAGACAGATGAGCAAGGCCCCTTCGGCTACGGAGAAAACCGTCATCCCTGCCATTTCAAGTTTCTGAACCTTCTCAGTCGGCATGAAGCCTGCCTTTAAAAGCAGCTCATAGAGAATATCTTCCTGTGATGCATGAGGATTGATATGATCGATGTGCAATGTAAGCTGCCTGATCATCTCTTCTTCGGATGCACCCGGCCTGGAGCCGTCCCAGATCTTGAAGGTGGACCTGTCGAGCTTGAAGACCTTGAAGCCAAGATCAATCACGGGTAGGTTCTCAGCCATGCCTGGTAAAGCACCGATGGCTTCTTTAACCTTTACTGCCCGTTCCTCCTCGATCTTCTTAATCACTCGACGAATACGTTCCTTGCCGATATCAGCGATTGTATTATATCCGGCCTTGAAGGCTTCCGAATCTTCCTCGCAGGGCTCCGGGAGTTGGACCATGATGAACTTCCTGTTACCACCATCCTCCTTATTCAGGTCGAGAACTGCGTGTGCGGTAGCAGAAGAGCCAGCGAAGAAGTCTAGGACTAAATCATCCCTTGAAACAGATATCTCTAACATCCTCTTTAAAAGACGGACTGGTTTTGGAGTACTGAATATTTTTTTACCTAAAAGCTGTCCTGTTTCTTTTTGCCCCTCATCATTGTGTCCAACCTCCTCAAAGGTCCACCATGTAGAGGGTACTATTCCTTCTTGAATTTCAGTAAGAAAGCGTTTCAGTCTTGGTTTCTTATACGATAGATCTGGACCCCAATATAGCCTACTTTCTGCCTCCATCTGTTGATGCTTTTCTTTGGTGTAACGCCACACAGCATTTTCATCAGGCCATATTTCTTCACCAGTTTTAGGGTGGATAATTGAATACCAGAGTGTTGGTCGTTCAGATTTTGATTTGCTACTTACATATTCTCCAGATGTCCAATCACCGCGAGGATCATTGTCTGGATTACTGTACCGCTGTAATTGCTTCTCCGTTCTGGGTAGAAGTTTTCGCTGGAATGATTCGGATTTTCTATATGACAAAATATGATCGTGCATAGGGGCAATACTTGGATCATCATTTGAAACAGAATATTTCTTCTGCCAAACTACATTTGCCACAAAATTATCTTCTCCAAAAATCTCATCACAAAGCTTCCTCAGGTTGCTCACCTCATTGTCATCGATAGAGATAAAGATCACTCCGTCTTCCCGCAGGAGATTCCGTGCCAGGTAGAGCCGGGGATATATCATGTTGAGCCACCTGGTGTGAAAACGACCTTCATTGGGGGAATTGGTCGAGAATTTCTTCCCTTCGTCATCCACAAGCCCGGCATAGGCAAGATAGGTCTCTAAGGTTTCAGCATATTTGTCAGGATAAATAAACTCCTTGCCGGTGTTGTAGGGCGGATCGATGTAGATCATCTTGACCTTGCCGTAGTATGACTTCTGCAGGAGCTTGAGCACCTCCAGATTGTCACCCTCAATGAAGAGGTTTTCTGTGGCATCGAAGTTGATCGACTCCTCACGGCAAGGTTTCAGCGTGGCAACCGAAGGCTGCTGGATGAGCTTTAAACAATCCTTTTTACCAGGCCAGTCCATGCCATAACGCTCACGCCTGGATTCGAAAATATCACTAAACGCCCCCAAATCTGCCTTGAGCTTTTCAAAGTCAATTGTTTCGACCAGCTCACCTTTCTCATTTCGCGATTCGGTAAAGACCGATGGGAAGAGGGCCTTCAGCTTGGCCCTGTTTCCTGTGCTTATATCCATGGACCGCAGGTCCATTTGCCCTGGTATTCCATTCGGTTCCTTCATGGCATCTGCTCCCGTTGCTTCAAGATCTGTTTCCCCTTTCCCGTGAGGCGGTATTGCTGTTTACTGCTCCGGGGTTTTTCAGGGATGGTCATCTCAATGCAGCCTGCTTTCAGGGCGGGCTTGATGTAATCATATAAAAAAGTAGGACGATGCACAAGTTTAAGCCGGACCATCAATGTTTTCATGTCAACAGGTTCATCACCAAGGACTGCCATAAGGCGGCCTACTTGTTCGGTGACTTGTTCGGTGACTTGTTCGGTCCCCTTGCTTAATTCCCGCGCCGCCTCGGTGCTCTTGCCGGGACGTTGGAAGATGACCGTTACCCAGCTCTGATTGCATTCCAACACCGGCTCTTCTATTTCATACTCACGGCACAGGTCTCTGATTCGTTTGATACCGGAACCGATATGTTCCACCAGGTTCATGCGGTACATAGCCCCGAAGAGAAGCGGGTTACGCGGCACGCTCTTTTTCCCGAGGTCTTCTTCCCGCATTCCTGCAGGAAGCCCGCCCGGACTGACTATCTCTATCCTGTCGGAAAAAAGGTAGATCTGAATATTTGCAGTGGCCCGATAATCCCTATGGGCGACGGCATTGATGAGGGCTTCTCGAATGGCTGCTTCAGGCAGCTCAAGTCGTTCGGTCCGCCGTGCTCCTGCTATGATGAACTCGGTATTGAGCTTTGATAATATGTACTCTATGGCAGACTCACAATTCGTATGAATGTCTGAGGAGAAATCCTTGCGGTCAAGGATACGGGTTTTTGTGTTTCCCATGAAAAGGGCACAGGAGATGGTAGCGCTGATGTTGTATGTGGTAACGTCTTCAGCCAATAACCATGACCCGGCATTCGTCATCTTTCCATTTCGGATGAGATGCAGATTTTCCAGGGCATGAAACGGGTCAAGGGTTGACGGTATATGGGCGATACCGGCGAAGCGCCTATATCCTTCCATCTGCAGATCCCTTGAGAGGTTAAAAGTTTCACACGGCATTTCATCAAACCTGATAAGGCCTTCTTTGAAGAAGAATTCCCGAATCTCTTCCCGCCCCATCTGCTGAGAATTAGCTCCTTCCCTGATAAAGAACTTCCCGGCAAAGGAGTACGGTTTACTGTGTTGTTCGGGCACGGTAATGCATAAGATGTCTTCTATACTTTCAATATCAACAGCCAGCGGGGGTTCCATGGATCGTGCAATTGTTTGGATCTCCGACTTTATCTTGTTGTGGTTCTTTATACCCATGATCGTCCCGTCGTCGGACACACCGATAAGCATTACGCCACCAGTGGCGTTCCCGAACGCACAAAGGTCCCGGCCTATAGTGCCTGAGACAGACCGTTTAAATTCGAGGGTAAACCCTTCTCCGAGACCTATAAGTTGTTCTAACTGAGAACTATTCATTCAAGCCTCCACTGTACCGTGAAAAGGGTCTCTTCTTCAACCTCCTGATGCAGGCGGGCCTCAACCCGGTCTATCAGGGAGTCTTTTTGTTGCTCGATGTCTCGGGCCGCCTCGTCGTACTGTCGCCATGCCTCATCCCGCTTCAATGGTTTTGCCGAGCCCCACTTCATCCGCGAGTACGGCCCCTTTCGAGAGAGGTGATTGAAATGCAAACAATGCCGCATCCATCTGGTGAGTGTTCAGATCGACCCGGGAGTCCATTAAAGCGGCTGTGAAACGTTCCACACTATCAGACGGGCAGCGCCTCAACAGCTCATTGGCGAAAAGCTTGGCGTGATAATCCGTGATCATCTACAAGATAACAACTCCATATTTTATTAAATGTTTACAAATAATTAAGCAAAGTATTATCTTATCAGTTCAGAATGTCAAGTAAAGCAGGACATTTAATACAACATCTTTAATGCTATATTGCCAGTTGAGTATAACACCGAATTTCGGAAGGACTGACTGCTAAGCGAATGTAGGGTCAAAAGCTCTACCGAGGGTTCGAATCCCTCTCTCTCCGCCATAGTCCGCACTGTCTGAGTGTTCTTCCCTTTATCTTTAGCTCACCGAATATACCACTTCTCGTAGGATAAATCAGTTCTCCAGAAATGTTCAGATTCTGCCGATATATATAATTATACCTTCATGGAGGATGAAAAGGAGTTCAGGGATGACTATGAAAGAAGTCATTAAAAGCCTCATCTTGAGCCCATGCTATCTGAAGATAAAGCTCAAGGATCGGGCAAAGCTGGTCCGCAGACTTTCCTACAGGAAACCCTAAAGACCTTATTGGCCTTACATCATGGAATAAGGGTCCACATCGATCCTGAGGTCTGCCTCCTGCGGACATCGGACCTGTTCAATGATGTCAAGGGCCTTGTGAAGTGAACCTCTGTTCTTGGACCTCAAAATGATATGCCATCTGTTGCGGTTTCTTAAAAGCGAAATGGGGGCCGGGGCAGGACCGAGGACCTCGACGCCTTGTATCTTAACAACCGATGCAATCTGAGTGCAGAACTCTTGAGCCGTCTTGTCTTTGGCCGAGCTGATCACACATCGGGCCATGTGGGAGAATGGCGGGAAGCCGGTTGCCTTTCTGATGTCCTGTTCCATTTCTATCATAGAGAGATAATCATAGCGTGAAATCGAGTGGATAAGCGGGTGGTCAGGGATAAGGGTCTGGATGATCACCTTGGTGTCGGACTTCCGCCTGCCTGCACGTCCGGCTACCTGTACTATCTGCTGGAAGGTCCTCTCCAGGCTCCTGAAGTCGGGCATATGCAGAAGCTGCTCGGTATAAATCACCCCCACCAGGGTAAGATTGGGGAAGTCATGTCCCTTGGCGATCATCTGGGTGCCCACAATGATGTCCACATCGCCGGCCCTGATGGCATCGAGGGCGGTTGTCAATTTTATCGCAGTCGTTATCTCGTCCGAGTCCATACGCAACAGACGCTTATCCGCACAGGCCTTTTCCACTGAGGCTATGACCTGTTCCGTACCCATTCCAATGGGTTTCATATCGAGACATCCGCAGGAGGGGCAGATCTCCGGCAATTTCATGGTAAAGCCGCACCAGTGGCATAGGCCTAAACCCTTGGCCTTGTGGTAGGTGAGGCTCCTGTCGCAGCGTTTGCACTTAAGGACCTTGCCGCATCCCGGGCATACCATGGCGGCCGAGAACCCCCTCCGGTTGATAAAGAGCAGCACCTGCTCGCCCCTATTGACGGTATGGTTCATCTCCGTGATGAGTCTTTCCGACAGCGGTCCTTCCACCCCCCTCATATCCACGATCTCTACTGCCGGCAATGCTGCGGGGCCGATACGGTTCGGCATGGCGATGAGGCTTGAATGCGATAACCGTGAGCGTTGATAAGTCTCCATGCTCGGTGTGGCGGAGCCCAGGATCACCACGGCCTGGTTGTTCCTTGCCCGCAGGATGCTCAGGTCCCTTGCGTTATAGGGTATGCCGTCATCCTGCTTGTAGCTGTGGTCATGTTCTTCGTCCACTATGATGAGGCCGATGTCCTTCAAAGGCGAGAAGACCGCTGAACGGGTACCGAGAATGAAATTGACACCCCCTAGGGCCACCTTCATGAATTCCCTTGCCCGGTCCTTTGGGGAAAGGCCAGAATGGAACACCGCCACCTCTACAGGTATCCTGCCCTTAACCATGTCGATGGTCTGGGGTGTCAGGGCGATCTCAGGGACCAGATAGAGAACCGACTTGCCTTGCCTGAGGGCCTCCAGTGCAGTTGCCAGGTATACCTCGGTCTTGCCCGATCCTGTGATCCCATGGAGTACATAGGTGTGAAATCTTAGGGCCTTGATGGCCTTGGTTATCTCTTGAACAGCCATCTGCTGGTCCGGGGTGTACTCCGGTGTCGGGGAGCAGGAAGGGACGAAGCTGCTAGGCCCTTCTTTGAGCTCTATGAGGCCGCGTTTGAGGAGGCCCTTTATCTTCCCGGCCATGCCCGGTAAACAGCGTTTGAGGTCACTCAAGCGGATGCCTGTATGGGGAATGGAATCAAGGACGGCTTTCTGTTGAGGTCCGGTCCTGGTGTGTATGCGATTGGTCCTGAATACGACCGGGTCCTTATCAATTGGTATAGTGCGCCCCCCCCTGAGGTATGGGGGAAAGGCAAGCGCCATGCAGGGGCCTATGCCTGCATGGTAATATCTCGAGGTCCAGGTTATGAGCTCGATCAGCTCTGATGTTATGACGGGACTCTCATCAAGTGCGCATATGAGGTCCTTTAACCCTTCATTTGTCTGGGTTCCCTCATGGATGCCGATGATGACCCCGATCCTTGCCGCCTTCCTGACCGGTGCTGCGACCCTGCAGCCTACCTTCGGGGATACCCCTTCAGGGATCGAATAAGAGAGAACTTTGGGTATGTTTGTAAGAATGACAACATCGGCTATGAGGGCTCCCATAAAGGACTGCTCTACCATGGAGTCATGAGCAGATAAAATCTTTTCTTTGATATGCTTGACTGATTGTATCCTTCCCCTTTATATTCATACAGACAAAAGGGGGAGGGTTCGTTGAAGGGCATAGGCTTGAACCAGATTCTTAAGGACCTGCACGATGCAGACCCTGAAATCAAGAAGATGGCTGCAAGGGCCATACTCAAAGAAATCCCGGACCCCGCACTGGTTTTATCCGAGGCGCTGAAGGAGGCCGATAAGCCTACAGCTACTGCCATCTATGACATCCTCTTTGATGCCCAGGCCGATTTCTCAAATATCTTCCATGCAGCCACCCAGGATGAAGACCCCCGGGTGAGGGCGCGGGCCATACGGTATCTTTTCCGGAGAGGCGCATTCCACCCTGAAGATGGAATCAAATGGCTTGAAGACTCAGACCCCTATGTCCGCAGGAGGGTTATCAGCTATATCTTCTGGTTGAATGACAAGAGCTCTCTTGGCGCAGTGGCAAGGCTCTGCATAGAGGACCCGGATGAATCCGTCAGAAAGGACTGTCTGAGACTGATCGCCATATGGGGTTCGATAGAAAATGTGGAGAAGGTGATCCAGGCCCTGGAGGACCCGTCACATGAGGTGAGAATGCAGGCTGTGCAGACCCTCAAAAGGCTCACGGGTGAGGATTTCGGAGAGCCGCTTGGTGCTTCACCAGAGGAATTCGAGTGGATTATTGCAAGGTGGCAGGGCTGGTGGGAGATCATGAGGGAGCGTCCATAGATGGAACAACCCGTATATACGGCCAAGGAATTTGCAACATTGCTCGGGATTTCAAAGCCGGCCCTCTTGAAAATGGAGATGAACGGAACACTCCCTCATCCCCAGCTTGTTGAGGGCGCTCGTGTCTATTATCCGCATGACATCCCCTTTTATCTTAAGAGCCTCGGAAAACCTCTATTGGTAACATCAAAAAGGAGGCAGATATTCCTCAACTTTAAAGGGGGAACGGGAAAGACGAGCAGCTCGGCCTTCTATGCCTTCAGGCTCGCTCAGCTCGGTATGCAGGTGCTGCTCATGGACCTTGACCCCCAGGGCCATCTCACTCAATGTCTTGGGATCGACCACGATTCCATTGAAAACACCTTATATAATGTCCTTATCGAGAAGACGGACATTCGCGACATTATCATAAACACGAAGATGAAAAATCTTAAGCTCATCCCTGCGAACCTCGACCTCTCTCCGGTGGAACTGGCTCTCACCTCCATGAATGCCCGCGAGCAGCGCCTGAGAAAGAGTATAACCGCGATTCAGGATGACTTTGATGTGATCATCATGGATGCCTCGCCATCCATCGGCTTATTGAACCTGAACGGTATCCTTGCCTGCAACGATCTCTTTGTCCCGGTTTTGGCGGATTTTCTGTCTTACCATGGGCTTAAGATCCTCTTCGAGACGTTATCGACTATTGAGGAGGACTTTGAATTCATCTTTGAGAATATCTATATCTTTCTGAATAACTATAATGCATCCCACAATATCTGCCAGCGGGCGAAAGAGGCCTTGGAGACGCACTATAACGGCTATCTTATGAAGACGCTGATACGCCAGGACATAAAGATTGCTGAGGCGGCGAGCGTAGGGATACCTATTACGCAGTATGCGCCGAAGAACAGAGGCTCGGTAGATCTGAATGATTTTATTCGGGAGGTTTTTCCTAATCTCCCGATTGTCTTTTAATCGGTTTTATGGTTAACGTAGTATTCGGATTCAACCTGAAGGGCATTGGATTTTTTATGATGCCAATAGATTGAAATGAGGAGTTATTATATATGAAAGACGGTTTTGATACAAGCGTAGCTGAACGGATGCCCAAGATGCAGAAGCGCCGTCCCAACAGGCCCTGGAATGTAGACCCTGTACTGATAAAGCCGCAGGAAGAGATCAAAGAGCAGGCCGCGCCCGCTCCGGAGGCAATCAGAGAACCGGTTATATCCCCCATCATATCCAAGGATATCGCCCATTCCTCCATTGCCAAGGCTGTGGAAACCATTGAGGACCTGAATACCGAGTTCTCGCAGATCCTCTTTGAGAAGAAGGACGTCGCCCGTAGACTCAAGGATCATGATCGCGTCATCGAAGAGATCGGGCGGGAAAATTCAAGCCTCAAGGTGAATCTTGCCGAACTGGAAATGGCGGCACAGGAGCACAAGCTCCTGGATCGGGAGATCCTGTTCCTGAACGAACAGCTCGAAGATGCAGACCATTATATCCAGCATGTGGTGGGTATGCTCGAGGAAAGGACAATAGGCTTCGATGCCGAGGTGACAAAAAGCAAGGCCTTCGAGGACAGGCTCGTGCGCTTCTCAAAAGACATCCAGGACAAGGCAAGGCTCGACGTCAAGGTATCCATCCTCGAGAAGGACCTCGGTATAAGCACTGCAAGAATTCAAGAACTGGAAACCAAGCTCGAGGAAGAATACCATAAGAGAAAACCGCTGGAAGATGAGATAGCAGAGCTCAAGATTGCACTGGACAGGGTATACTCGTCCCTGTCGCATATCAGGCTCAAGGCTAAGCGTGAGGTGTATGGATCCTGATACCTCGAAGAAGGTCAACGACCTGCTGGGGCTGATGGAAGGCATCTCTTCCGACATTGATATAAAGGCGGAGCTCGATAAGATTATCTCCCGGATCCATGAACTTGAGGAGAAGGTAGAAAACCTTGCTCAGAGATTCGAAAAGATCGAGAAGACGAACCGGGAGAAGCAGGATGTCTTGAAGACCATCAGGAAAGAGCTCAAAAACCTCTTTCCCGGTTAATGTGCAATGGTGTTGATCTTTCTTATTTTGGGATGGTAATGCCGTGTTTTTTAATGAGGTCATGAAGGGTCGGCCTGCTTACATCGAGATCCTGAGCAGCCTTTGATATATTGCCGCTGTTGCATGCCAGGGCGTGTCTTATGGCTGTGATCTCGGCCGAATCGCGTATTTCCTTCAACGTCTGAGATATTCCTTCATCAGTGGTATCATTGAGGTCGATGTCCTGGGGTTGAATGTAATCCCCCTCGGCCATCACGACTGCACGCTTGATCCTGTTCTGCATCTCACGGATGTTGCCTTTCCAGTTGTGTTTCATCATGGAATCTATTGCAGCGGAACTGAATCCCTTAAACCTCGGACCGATCTCCCTGCTGAAGGAATCCAGGAAATATCTCGCCAATAGCGGAATGTCATCTGGTCGGTCCTTAAGTGCGGGCATGGAGAGCGGGACCACATTGAGCCGATAGTAAAGGTCTTCCCTGAAACGGCCCTCATCCACCGCCTTCTTGAGGTCTACGTTGGTAGAGGCGATCATTCGGGCATCGATGGAGAGAGGTTCTTTGCCGCCAATCCGCTCAATGGTGCCCTCCTGGATAAACCTGAGGAGTTTTACTTGAAGTTGGAGAGGGAGCTCGCTTATCTCATCGAGAACGACAGTCCCCCCTTGGGCCCTCTCAACCTTACCGATTTGGCGGGCATGAGCACCGGTGAATGATCCCTTCTCATGGCCGAAGAGTTCGCTCTCCAGGAGATTCTCCGGTATGGACCCGCAGTCGATAATGACTAAAGGTTTATCGGAACGGTCGCTCATGGCATGGATCGCTTGTGCAAGACACTCTTTGCCGGTGCCGCTCTCTCCCTGAATCAGAATGGGGTAGTCGGTGCGGGCAACCTTTTTGGCTCGCTCGAACAGGTCCATCATGGGTTGGGATGTAGCTACCATGCCATGGAATTGCAATTCGCCCGAGACCATAAACTGGAGTTCTGACACCTGATGCTCCAGCCGGGACAAATGGACCGCCCTCTTGATGACGATCCTGAGTTCTTCAAGATCTACTGGTTTGGTATGATAATCGTATGCGCCGAGCGAGACAGCCCTTACCGCATTCATTTTATCAGTGTTTCCGGTAATCACGATGACCTTTGTTTGATCCTTTTTGCTGATAATTTCTTCAAGGACCCTTAATCCTTCTTCCGCGCTGTCAGGATAGGGTGGAAGTCCAAGGTCCAGCAGCACGACCAAAGGGCTCTCCTTATCGAGAATACTCACTGCATCAGCGGCATTTGTCGCCGTAAAGATATTATAGGTGTCGCGCAAGCCCCACTTGAGTTGTTTGGCCATGCTTGATTCATCCTCAATGATCAGTATCTGGTCCTTCATGTTGTAGTTCTCCCGGATTGATTCTGAGGGAACCATACTGAAACAGTGATTCCCCGATCCTGATTCGGCTTCACGTCAATTATTGCCCTGAGCTGGTCAGCCATGTTCTTTACCTGCCAAAGCCCGAGGCCTGTGCCTTTGTTCTTGGTGGTCTGGAAAGGTTTGAAAAGCTTTTCCCGGATATATTCATCCGTCATGCCTATACCGTTATCGGTGATGGTGAAAACCGGTGAATCTCCCTTTATGCAGGCGGCGATTGTTATTATCCCATCATCCCCGACTGCCTCAGTGGCGTTCACAATGATATTTTCCAGGATTTTGTCTAAGATATCAGGGTCAGTGGTAAGCTCGAATGAGCTGTTAAAATCATGTATGACCTGGATATTTTCCAGCCTGGGCCTGAGCCCGGCAACGAGCTCTTCAAGAAAGGGTTTGATTCTGAAGGTCTTCGTATGGATTTCCACATGCTCCGGTATTGTCTTAAATTTGCTCATGACCTTATCTATCCGGGCAAGGGCCTCAGAGATGGTGTCAAGCATGTCTGTGCGGAATTCTGCCTGATTCATATGTTTAGGGGCATTCTGGAGGATAAGGGAAAGGTGTCCTGCCGCGTTTTTAAGGTCATGAAGCACGGTTGCAGACATATGATTGTACGTATCGAGTTCCTTGTTCTCGGCGAGCTTCTTGGCATAACGTGCACTCATAAGGGCGGCGCTTGCCTGGGATGCAACGGCGCTCAGAAGGTCAATATCGTCCTGGCCGTAAGGCGTGCCGGGATTCTCCTGACCGACAGCTATGAATCCTATCATAGAACCTGCCGTCATTCCCACGGCGAGTTCGACCTTGTTCCGGTTAAGGAAGTCGCGGTGATTTTTTACAATATCCTCCCATAGGGAGTCATTTGTCTTACAAGGTGTTCTCCTCATAAAATATGGGTTGCTGCCAAGATATTTAACCAGGAGGTGGTTATCACTCATGATTGTCTCCCCGGAGGTGTCGGGGAAGGAAAACGAGCGTTTGTATGATGCCCCTTCGAGCATCCAGATGGAAAGTTCCCTGATGTACATGCTGTCAAGGATAACTTGGGAGGTAACATGGATGATCTGGTTCTCATTGAAGGCAATTGAGAGGTATCCGCTCAGCTCTCCCCACTCCTTGCGATAATCATATTTATTTGAGAAAAAGTGGGTATTGATGAAGAACCTTATACGGGCCCTCGCTTCAGGTGATAGAAGGAAGATGGAAAGTAAAATGAGTGCGAGAAAGACTATGAACCCCATGATTACCAGTGACAGCCTCACACCAAGTTGGTTAATCCATAAGAGAATTAGTCCTGTAAAGAGGAGGTATGTACCGATGCTGATAAAGGTGATGGAGTGATAGACCACGTAACGCGAAACGAAGATATCCATCTCAAACAGCTTGAACCGGATGGAAAAGAAGATCAGGAATGCAACACCCACCAGGGTAATCAGCGAGCACAGAATGAGAATGTCGTGAGATATGCTGTTGGTGCTGAGCCTATAGATGGAGGCCATGCACAAGGATGCCCCCACAGAGATAGAGCCTAGCGTAGGGTATTTAAGTACTCTTCTGCCGACTCCTTCTGATGATCTGAGGATGTTCTCCATAATCCAGATAAATGCAATTGCTCCGGCCATGATCAGTAAGGATTGGATACGTCCGAGCCGGTCGATGATCACTTCATCATTGAGGTTTATATGTGCATAGGCTTCCGGGTAGATTAAAAGCGTAAGTCCATAGAGGGTGCAGGTAAGGATCAGGCCCCGGCGTGTCCAGCGAACGAGCTTAATCTTTCTCGAAATGTTCCTCTCCATGGAAAGAACCGAGATGATAAAAAAGCTGATGGAGGCCAACTCGAAGAACGAGGCTGCCTGTAGAGCCAATAGGGTCTCTCTGAGATAATAAATGAGATAACTGATCTCGGTGGCTGCAACGGCAAGCAGCCCGCATGCGATAGCCCTCCCATGCGAGGCCCCGCTGCGGGACAGGATGATCATCCCCCCCAACAGGCTTACTAATGCGGTTATTCCATAGAAAACTAGAATCATAATTTACCGTTGTCATCGTCAATTCGAACAGAGATCTAAAGCACTGTCGAAAAATTTAACAGGCTTGAGTCCTTGTTGCAAGTCCTATGTGGTTAGATATAAAACGAGCTTAAAATCAATAGGATATAAGTAATACATGTTCAATTTATCCTGAAAATGCGTACCGCCCTCTTAATAGGTGCTTCGGAGTCATGCCGAATTGTGTCGGAAAATTTTACACAAACGATAAGCCATGCACGGGTAGATTTAATAATAGATTGATTGACAAACTAATTAAGAGCGGCGCTCAAATTGCCCTTTAGATTAGCTATAATAAGAAAATGATTGCCCAACTTTGGAGTATTCAAATGAAAGATTCTCATACGTCAGGTAGCAATCATTCAAATATATTGTGTCGATAAACTTTACAGTCTATCAATAACATTTCAAGTGAAACCACTATATTATATGTATAATTAGTATGTTATGATAGTGGCATATGATTTGCTAATATATCTTCACTAAACTATTCATCTACGAGGTAAGATATGAGAAAAATATCGGTTTCTTTATTGGCCATCTTGTTTGTTTTTGGAATGATCGGAACGAGTAATGCTATACCTATAACATTTTCAGTAGATGCGGCAGACTCTTCAGTTCAGTTAACCAACATATCCGGATTTGGAGCGACAATTACTTCTGCCATGGCAGCCGCGCCTGGTGATTTTACACTGGCTGATGGAGCCTCAAGTACATTTAATTTCTTTTCCCTTACGGTATCTCCTACCTTCTTCATCGGTGGAGGAACGGCTGATATTACTGCAACATTAGCCTTCTATTCACCTGAAGCTGTCAGCGTTACTGCTCAAGGGGACATAATGTATGCGCAGATTTCAGGTATATTGACAACATCTGGAATAACATGGGCTAATATGCCACAGACTGAGTTTCTCTCAAACGGGGATTCTTTTGATGTCAGTTTTCTTGGCGGTTCATATGGAGGGAGTGATAATACAAGGATGATCACTGCCACAGTTACTGCTCATGCAGCACCGGCACCAGTCCCGGAGCCCATGACCCTGCTTCTCCTCGGCACCGGCCTGCTTGGCCTTGCAGGGTTCCGCAGGAAGAGTAAATAAGCACATTCTATTCTAACCATAAAGATGTTAAAAGATCCGGCAGCTTTGTAAGCTGCAGGATCTTTTGTATTTTATATTGATGAAGATCATATCACGGGGTCGGATTATGGATCTTAGAAGGGTTTTCAAGGATTGATTCGGCCCTGATGTATACCGTCCCCTGGAAGAGAGCCAGGATCTCACCCGAAGCGTCTGTTACCTGCACCGAATAGGTGGCGAGTTTCCTGTTTCTGGACACCTCCCTGGCCTCGGCATAGAGGGTGTCGGTCTTGCCGGCCTTAATAAAGGATATAGTGGTGTTTATCGCTACAGCGGACTTCCCCCTGGTATGCGCAGCGGCTGCAAAGGCCATATCCGCCAGGGTGAATACGATGCCTCCATGGGCTATACCCAGGCTGTTTAGGTGCTGTTTGTCGACTGCCAGTCTTGTCCTGGCAAAACCTGGACCGGCTTCTACTATCTCTATTCCGCACAGCTCGGCAAAGGCGTCTTTTGTGAAGTATTTTTTAAGCTGTTCAAGGTCAACATGGGTTTCGTTCATAGGTCCGATCCTTTCATGTGCTTCTCACTCTGACCACGAGTTCATACAGTGCAATGGTCGCTGCCTGGGATACGTTCAGGGAGTTAAAGTCACCCCTCATGGAGATTTTCACGGCAAGATCCAGTTCCGAGGTCATAACAGGTCTTATACCGCTGTCTTCCCCTCCGAGGACAAGTCCCAGTTTATCAAACACAGGCGTGTGACTGATATCTTCGGGTGCGTCGGCCTCCAGCCCGACGAGCCAGAACCCGTTCTTTTTCAGATCCTGGGCCGCAGTCCTGAGGTTCTTAACGCGGGCGATCTTAACATGCTCCGTCGCACCCGATGAAGCCTTCACAACAGCCGGGGTGATCGGTGCAGATCTATGTTCAGGGATGATGACCCCGGCATCTGCCAGCGCATGTGCGGTGCGGATGATAGAACCGAGATTCTGGGGGTCTTCCACGCTGTCCAGGAGTATGACGCATTTTAAGGGGTAGAGGTCTTTCAGGTCGGCATATCGGTATGCCGAGACCTTGGCTGCGATACCCTGGTGATGATTCGTGGCAGTGATCTTATCCAGGTCATGTTTCTGGAGAACCCTTACAGGCACACCCCTGGATGCCTCCAGTAAATCATCATAATGCTGCTGCAGCACGAGGATCTCGTGAAACGTCCTTGTCCCCTTGTGAAGGGATTCCAGGACAGCATTTCTACCATAGATGACCTCTGTGCTGTTGTAACTTTTCGGTGCAACACGTGTAACTTGTCCATGTTTAAGGAAAGGGGTCTTATTCTTCATAGGACCCAGCTTACCACATATTCGGTCGAAGAGGGCAGGGGAGAGATCCCTGGGTCCTGAATATGCCATGAGCCCTTAAGACCCAGTTCAAGGGCGGTGCGTTCGAAATGGAACATGGCGATACCCATGTCGATCCGCTGGAGGTCTACCTCCCTGAACAGGACCCCGTATCCGAAGGTCCTTGCAAGGTATAAGTGGAAACCCTTCTCATTCATCACGATCCGCCATGGTTGCCGGTTTGAGGCAGAGGGGGCGAGACGGACCATCTCTAACGGTAGAGCAAAGGGCCCGGATGTTTCTTCACCGAGGGGTGAAGAGAATGAATCCTTGAAGAAGAGGGAAGCCCACGGTTTCCGGGCCCGCGACCCGGCGGTGAGCACGAACATGGTATCTATAAGGCTGCGATTTTCTGCAATGATACCCACAGGACTTATGGTCGGGATTATCTCTGCCTTTTGGGGTTGGGCAATATCAGAGAATAATGTCCTGTTAAAGGTCCCCCCCATCCAGCAGGTGCCAAGCCCTAAGGATGTAATGTAGAGGATTGCTGCCTCATAGAGGTAGCCATAATCCTCGAACCCCATGCTGGAACGATTCAAGACACCCACAAGGAAGCTTGATGCCCCTGTAACAACCCCGTAGGTGCCCTTGACCCTCCCGAAGCCTTGCCTGGGTGCATCGGCAAGGATGAATCTCACCTGTGAGCCGAATGGGGGTTTTTCGATCCCGGAAATGAAGGCGCGGATATAATCCTTATCATCTTTTTTGACAGGCTCTTCCCGGTAGCTCCTCCATGAGCGCCTGATCCTGATGAGGTCGGTAACGGGTTTATTATATGAGATCATGACTCCTCCTTGAACATGCATTATGCCATATTAATGAAGAAATGGATAATCCGAATACCCCTTTGGCCCGGGGGTGTAAAATGTTTGCAGATCAGGCTCCGCCAAGGGTGCTCCACGGCGGATACGTTCCACCAGGTCAGGATTTGATATGAAGTATTTGCCGAAAGACACGGCATCTGCCAGGCCTTCTTCAATAACCCGGCTGCCGTTCTCCGGGTTGAAACCGCAATTGATGATGAGGGTCCCCTTGTAGCGCGGCCGGAAATGTCTTGCGATCTCTTTCACCGCATAGGGCACGTTATCCACAGGCATCATAGGTTCTACAAGATGGGCATAGGCGAGGCCAGGGTAGTCATTCAGCCGCTCGATGATATACTCAAAGGTAGGGATGGTGTCTTTATCGATGGTAATGCCGAAAAAGCCATGTGCTGAAGGGTTCAGCCTGATGCCTGTCTTATCAAAGCCGATGGCCTTCCCAACGGCATCAAGGGTCTCGAAGAAAAAGCGTGCCTTGTTCTCATGGTTGCCGCCGTATTCGTCGGTGCGGACATTTGAGCAGTTGGTGAAAAACTGGTGGAAGAGATACCCATTGGCAGAGTGGATCTCAACGCCGTCAAAACCGGCGGCAATGGCATTCTGGGCAGCATTCTTGAAGTCCCTGGTGATGGCATGGATCTCCTGAATTGTTAGTGCATGGGGCGACACGGTTTCTTTGAAGCCCTGGGGTGTATATGACTTGTCATTGGGGTTTATGGCGGACGGCGCTACGGGCAGCTCGCCGCCGTGGAAATCCGGGTGTGACATGCGGCCCACGTGCCAGAGCTGGATGAAGATATGTCCGTCTTTGTCATGCACTGCCTTGGTGACGAGCCTCCATCCTTCAATCTGGGCCTTGCTGTAAATGCCAGGGGTATTGATATAACCCATAGCCTGCCTGGACACCTGAGACCCTTCGGTAATCAGGAGACCTGCCGAGGCACGTTGTTGGTAGTATTGCGCATGGAGCGCTGTCGGGGTGTTCTCCGGGTTGTCCGCGCGGCTGCGTGTCATGGGGGCCATGAATATGCGGTTCGCCAGTTCATACGGACCGATTTTAATTGGTTTTAAAAGGGCGTTATCTGACATTCCTTCCTCCTTTAATTTTAATACACCTCATTACAATAGGTCTAAGAAATTATATTTCAAGCTGTTATGCGCATGAGATATTTCCTTAAAAGACGATTAGGTGAGCTTATGCTCAGTTTAATCCAGGCAATCTCCACCAATGACATTTGAAAGTTGAGAACACCCGTATTATGGAATATTATAGCCATAAGTAAGAATGATTCAAAAACGTATGAGTTAAACGCACAGGGCTTAAGAGGGATAATGAATATCAATAAAGGAGGCCATCCATGTATGATTTTTTACTTACACCGGAAGAAAGGGAACTGAGGGACCAGGTCCGCCGGTTTGTTCGGGAAGAGGTGGAGAGCGAGTTCCTGCGGAAGATGGACAGGGATGAGATCGATTACCCCCGTGAGTTCGTGGAAAGACTTGCCCGGCACAACCTCAGGGGGATAAGGTTCCCTAAGAGGTATGGCGGTCGCGAGATGAGCTGGGTTGCCGATGTAGCGGCTGCGGAGGAGATCGGTTGTCTTGGCATGGCCCTGGGCTGCGCCTTTGTCATGCCCTCCATTGTGGGAGAGGCCCTCAACAGGTTCGGCACGGAGGATCTCAAAGAACGCTACCTAAAGCCCTACCTCCAGGGCAAGCTCGTGGCCGCCGAGGCCCTGACCGAGCCCAGGGGCGGGTCCGACTTCTTCGGCGCCACCACCAAGGCCGTGCTCCAGGGCGACCACTTTATCGTAAACGGCCAGAAGCGGTTCGTGGTAGGGGCTGAAGGGTCTGACTTCTTCCTGGTCTATTGCCGCACCAACTTCGAGCCCGATGCCCATAAGTACCAGCGCATAAGCCTGCTCATTATCGATAAAGGACCGGGCGTCGAGACCGAATACCATTACGGCCTCATGGGCTGCAGGGGCGGAGGCACAGGCAGGCTTGTCTTCCGTGACGTATCGGTGCCCAGGGGAAATCTCGTGGGAGAACTGCATGGCGGCGCCTTGTGCTTTAGCCAGATGATGATCCCCGAGCGTATGACCTCCGCTTCCGGATGCCTCGGTGTCTGGGGCGCCCTTGATTTGGCGGTGCGCTACTCCAATAAGCGCGCTGCCTTCGGTAAGCTTATCAAGAAATATCAGGCAGTGAATTTCTTGGTTGCAGACTCGATAACCCAGCTCGATGCCGCCAGGGCCATAACATTCATGGCTGCAAAGGCGGTGGACAGCGGTTACCCCAATATGCGCCGTTTAGTGAGCGAGGCCAAGAGATTCTCAACTGAGGCGGCGTGGAACGTTGTAAATAATGCCATGCAGATCATGGGCGGCATTGGTTACACAGACGTTTATCCCCTGGAAAGGGCGCTCCGCGATATCCGCTTGGCCTTGATCTGGACCGGAACAAGTCAGATCATGAACCTCATGATCCAGCACGAGTACTATGATGAAATCCTTAATCAGCCCTATGACCGGCGTCACATGGAAAAGGACGCCATGCACCCGGACGACAGTGAGCGCTGCTTCACGGACGATGACATGTGGGCCGTGCACAACCGTAAGGTGACGAGCTGAACCCTATGTCTTTCTGATACGTCTTACCCGATTTGCCTTGAAAATCATAGCTTGACATCGCGATTTTCAAGGATATAATCTTATTTATGATCCAGCGCTTGGCAGCCCTTACGCGCATAAGCGATGTCTTTAGGGTCCACCCGATTGCCGCCCTTCTGGGACCGCGCCAGTGCGGCAAGACCACACTTGCCCGGATGATGGCCGAACAGGAGCCGTGCACCTATTTCGACTTGGAGGACCCTGTCGATGTCCGCCGGTTATCTGCACCCATGACAGCATTGGAGGGTCTTACCGGCCTGGTGGTCATTGATGAAATTCAGCGCAGGCCCGAGCTGTTCGAGTTACTGAGGGTCCTGGCGGACAGGCCCGGGAACACTGCCCGCTTCCTGATTTTGGGCTCTGCCTCTCCGTATCTGATCAAAGGGGTTTCGGAATCGCTGGCCGGGCGTTTGGGATTCATTGATCTCTCCGGGTTTGATCTCCAAGAGGTGGGAAAGGAGCATCGAGAACACTTATGGCTGCGCGGCGGTTTTCCCAGGTCTTTTTTGGCCGATGATGACTCAACGAGCATGCTCTGGCGGGGGAGCTTCATTCGTACGTTCCTCGAGCGGGACATCCCCCAGTTCGGCATAAGCATCCCTGCAGAGACCCTACGACGATTCTGGACCATGGTCGCTCACTATCACGGCCAGGTCTGGAATGCGGCCCAGTTCGCCAGGTCGCTCGGCACCTCGGAAAACACTGCCCGGAGATATCTCGACATCCTTTCCGGGTCTTACATGGTAAGGATACTGCCTCCCTGGTTCGAGAACACCCGGAAGCGGCAAGTCAAGGCCCCAAAGGTCTACATCCGCGACAGCGGGATCCTGCACGCCTTGCTTCAGATGAGCACCCTGGACGATCTGCATGCGCACCCTAAGCTCGGTGCATCGTGGGAGGGGTTTGCCCTGGAACAGGTCATCACGGCGCTCGACACCCGTGATACATACTTCTGGGCCACCCATGCCGGCGCCGAACTGGATCTGTTGGTCATGGTCTCAGGCAAACATTATGGGATTGAGTTCAAATATGCCGACGCCCCCGGGGTGACCCGATCCATGCATGTCGCCGTTGAAGATCTGGCCTTGGAGCGCCTATGGGTGATATATCCGGGCCGCCGGGAATACCCCTTGAGCGACAAGATCTCGGTCATCTCCATAGAATCCGTGCCGGATATGGCGAAAGAACTGCAGTGAACCGAATGCGTATCGCTTCTTGAAAACCAGCCTCAATAGTGCAATACTTCATTGCCGATGCTATAAAAACGAGAGGAATTGCCATGCGAAGCGACCAGACCAAGAAATCCATTGAAAAGGCGCCCCACAGATCATTGCTCAAGGCATGCGGCCTGACGGATGAAGAGATAGCCCGCCCTATTGTAGGAATAGTGAACTCTGCAAACGAGATCATCCCCGGCCACATCCATCTGCGCCAGGTCGCAGACGCCGTAAAGGCGGGGGTTCGGATGGCAGGCGGAACGCCCATGGAGTTTTCGGTCATCGGTATCTGTGACGGCATTGCCATGAACCATGCAGGCATGAAGTACTCTCTACCTTCCCGTGAGATCATCGCCGACTCCATCGAGCTTGTGGTCATGGCCCATGCCTTTGACGCGTTAGTGTTCATCCCCAACTGCGATAAGGTGGTGCCCGGCATGCTCATGGCGGCCTTAAGGCTTAATGTCCCGTGCGTAGTGGTTTCAGGTGGTCCAATGTTGGCCGGGATGCATCGCGGCAAGAGCGTTGACCTCATCAGCGTGTTCGAGGGTGTGGGAAAGGTCAAGGCAGGCTCAATGAGCCCCTCCGAGCTCATCGAGCTCGAAGGGTGCGCCTGTCCGGGCGCCGGGTCATGCGCGGGCATGTTCACGGCCAATTCCATGAACTGCCTCACCGAGGCCCTGGGACTGGGCCTGCCCGGCAATGGCACCATCCCTGCGGTGTTCTCCGAACGTATCAGGCTGGCCAAGCATGCAGGCATGAAGGTTATGGAGCTGCTGGAAAAGGAGATAAACCCGAGGGATATCGCAACACCTCCTGCCTTCAGGAACGCCATTGCCGTGGACATGGCGCTCGGGTGCTCCACCAACACCGTGCTCCACGTGCCTGCGGTTGCCTATGAGGCGGGCATCGAGCTGAACCTGGATGATTTCAACGTCAATGAGCTCCAAGGTGCCCCACCTGTGCTCGCTCTCTCCTGCAGGGCCCCACCATATTGAGGACCTGTACCGGGCAGGCGGTATCCAGGCCGTCATGAGGCGTCTTACCGAGATAAAGGCGTTGAACACCAAGGTGATGACCGTAACAGGCAAGACCCTTGTCAATAATCTTAAGGCAGCGCAGATCCTGGACGATGATGTCATCCGTCCCATTGCAAAGGCCTACCATAAAGAGGGCGGCATCGCCATCATGCGGGGGACCCTGGCCCCTGACGGCGCAGTGGTGAAGCAGTCCGGCGTACTGCCCGAGATGATGAAGCGTAAAGGCAAGGCCCGGGTGTTCGACTCGGAAGAAAAGGCCACCAAGGTGATCCTTTCAGGCGGCATTAAAAAGGGTGATATCGTTATCATCAGGTATGAAGGCCCCAAGGGCGGCCCGGGCATGCGGGAGATGCTCACCCCCACCTCGGCCATCGCCGGCATGGGGCTCGATAAGGACGTGGCCCTCATCACCGACGGCAGGTTCTCGGGCGGCACCAGGGGGGCGGCCATCGGCCACTGTTCGCCTGAGGCGGCAGAAGGCGGGCCCATAGCATTGGTAAAAGAGGGTGATAGTATCCATATTGATATACCGGGGCGCAGGCTTGACCTGATGGTTGATGAGGCCGAACTCGCGCAGAGGAAGAAGGCATGGAAACCGCCCAAGCAGCAGCTCACCGGAGTGCTCAAGCGCTATGCCCGCATGAGCCTGTCCGCTGACAAGGGCGCACGGTACGAGGACTGATGAAGCAGGCCCGTTTCTGGGTAAAGGCGGATGAGGACAAGGTGCGATGTTTTCTGTGCGCACACCGGTGCCTTATAGCCAATGGAAAGACGGGTGTCTGCGGGGTCAGGAAAAACGAGGCAGGGGTGCTTTACAGCCTTGTGTGGGGAAAGAGCATCTCGGCCAATGTTGACCCCATTGAAAAGAAGCCCCTGTTCCACTTTCTGCCCGGCTCAAAGTCCTTTTCCATTGCAACCGTAGGGTGCAACTTCACATGCGCCTTCTGCCAGAACAGCGACATCTCCCAGTTACCGCATGAAACGCGCCGCATTACCGGTGAAGACTTTCCGCCTGAGGCTGTGGTTGCATCGGCCGTGAGAAATGGCTGCAGGAGCATCTCGTATACCTATACCGAGCCGACGATTTACCTGGAGTATGTACTCGATACGGCTGTACTGGCCAAGGAGCAGGGCCTGTTCAATGTTTTGGTCACCAATGGTTATACGGCAACCGAGGTAATTGATAAGGATCTGAAGGACACCATCCATGCCGCCAACATCGATCTCAAGGCCTTCACCGAGGGGTTCTACAAGAGGCTGTGCTCGGCAAGACTGGCCCCGGTGCTTGATGCCATCCAGGCCTATCATGATGCGGGCATCTGGATCGAGATCACCACGCTTACCATCCCGGGAGAAAACGATTCTGATGAAGAGCTCCATGACATCGCCTCTTTCATCAACTCCATAAGCCCTTCAATCCCTTGGCACATCAGCAGATATTATCCCCGTTACAAATATGATTCCGCACCACCCACACCGGTTACGACTATCGAGCGGGCGCGGGAAATCGGATTGAGTGAAGGGCTGCATTTCGTGTATAGTGGAAATGTTACGGGCCATGTTGGAGAAAATACCTACTGCCCGAACTGCAAGAAGCTGATCATTGCACGCAAGGGTTACTTCATCGAACGTATCGATATGAAGGGTCAGGCGTGCGGATACTGCAATCATACCATACCGGGGAGATTCCATTAAGACCACGGTAAATACATGCAACAGGCAAGGAAGAAGATGTCAAGAAAAAATCAAACAGAGAAGAATATACTGTCCAACAAACTCAGATCCGGATGGGAGATCCTCCAGGGAAAAGAGGCAAGGGTAGAGGCCTACTGCCGCGAGTATCTCTCGTTCCTTTCCCGGGTGAAAACCGAACGGGAGGCTGTCGGCTACATTAAGGACAAGGCATCAAGGGATAAGGGACTCGTCGTCTTTGAGAACCGCGGAAAGGCCCTTGCCCTTTGCCGGACCGGCACGAGGCCGTTGGCAGAAGGGGTAAGGATCGTGGTGGCGCATCTCGACAGCTCCCGGATCGATCTGAAGGCCAACCCGCTCTACGAGGACACCGAACTGGCCATGCTCAAGACACACTACTACGGCGGTATCAAGAAATACCAGTGGCTCGCCAGGCCCCTGGCCCTGCACGGCGTGGTGGTCAAGGAGGACGGAAAGCTGGTGAATATCGTCATCGGCGAGGACGAGAAAGAGCCGTGTTTCACCATCGAGGATCTCCTGCCCCACCTCGCCGGCAAGGCCCAGTACGGCAAGAAACTGGAAGACGCCTTTGTGGGAGAGAAGCTCAACCTCATCTGTGGCTCCAGGCCCGACCTTAAGGCCAAGGAAGAGAAGGTCAAAATGCAGATCCTTACGTTGCTGCATAGGAAATATGGGATCGTGGAGCAGGACTTTGTCTCTGCCGACCTTGAGATTGTCCCTGCAGGACCTGCCCGGGAGGTGGGCCTTGACGCCTCAATGATCGGGGCGTATGGCCAGGATGACCGTGTCTGTTCCTGGGCAGCCTTTGCAGCGGTACTCGATGCCGGGAAGGTGCCTGTTACCACCATCGTGCTGCTGGTGGACAAGGAAGAGATCGGCAGCGACGGTAATACGGGCGCCAAGAGCATGTTCATCGAGGAGGCCTTGTGGGCGCTCGGTGACAAGCTCAAACAGGACATCAATCCTGCACGGGTCCTGTTCAGGAGCAAGGCGATCTCGGGCGATGCCAACGGCGCTTTTGACCCGGATTATCCCGAGGTGCATGAGAAGTCCAATGCAGCGCGTATGGGCTATGGCATATGCGTGACCAAGTTCACCGGGGCCCGGGGGAAGGTGGGTTCCAGCGAGGCTCACGCGGAGTACATCGGCTGGCTCAGGTCAGTCCTGAACCGCAAAGGCGTCCCCTGGCAGACCGGCGAGCTTGGTAAGGTGGATGAGGGCGGCGGGGGGACAGTGGCAAAATTCTTTGCAGAGTATGGTATGGACATCGTTGATGCAGGGCCGCCGCTGCTTTCCATGCATGCGCCCTTCGAGCTCGCTTCCAAGGTGGATTGTTACTCCACCTACCTGGCCTACCGGGCATTTATGGAGGAGTCATGAAGGAAAAGAATCTTGCCCATATGGGATCGTTGCTGGGCGGGGTCGTCCATAACCTCAATACGCCCCTGATGTGGGTCATGGGCAGGGCGCAGCTCCTCCAGTCAAGAAATGAACACTTCGATACATTCAAGGACCTTTCGGAAGAGGAACTTGCCAAGACCAAGCAGAAGAACGACAAGGACATTACCTCCATCCTTGAAGGCGCCGATAAGATCGACTCCATCCTCAAAGGTCTTGGTTATAAGATCCAGATGGTCAATGAGGGATACACCTCTGTGGAGCTCCGGGAATACCTGGAGATGGAAGTGAACTTCCTCATGGCCGATATGCGGTTCAAGCACGATACCAAGCGTGATATTCAGTATGGTCCGCGCTCCTATTATGCCAAGGTGGATTACAATGCCCTTTCCGGCGCCGTGTCGGGCACCATCAACGCCATGATGGATCACACGGAAAAAGGCCGTTCCATCAAGATATCTCTCGACGGCGGGATCATACATATCAGCTGTGCCGAGCTGAAGCCGGATGATAAGGTGCGTCAAGAGATCGATGAGGCCTGCAGTGACCTTTCGCCTGTGGCGGATGTCCTTATGGATGATACGAACGGCCTGAAGGTTACCATTGCCCTGAAGGACCTTTAATGTCTTCTTCTAAGGACATCACTTGTCCGAACTGCGGTCATGCCGTACAGACCTTCCGAAACCCTGTCCCTACCGTGGATGTGGTTATTGAGTACGAAGGCGGTGTCGTGCTTATCCTCCGGAAGAATCCACCCCCCGGCTGGGCCTTGCCTGGCGGGTTTGTGGACTACGGTGAGACCATCGAGGCAGCTGCAATGAGAGAGGCCAAGGAAGAAACAAACCTTGAACTTAAAGGGCTCACAATGTTTTCCGTATACTCCGACCCCGCACGGGACCCAAGGCAGCATACCATTACTACGGTGTTTATTGCACAGGGCCATGGCCGGTTGAAAGGCGGGGATGACGCATCGAAAGCCCAGGTGTTTGCTCTGGATCACCTTCCCGAGCTCGCCTTTGACCATAATAAAATCCTAAAGGATTATCAGGCATGGAAGCATGGAAAGGAGATAGGTCTTATTAGGAAATAGCATTCTGCTGCCTGAAGTATTGTTACGCTTTAAGTTCCCTCCCTTTCAAGGGGAGGGATAGGGAGGGGATGGTGTTTTACCATGCTTGGTCAGACAAATAAAAAGACAAATGAGATGCTTTGTGGATATTGAGGCAGTAAAAGAGAAGATCTGGATAGTTGTGCAGGAACGGCTGCTTCTGAAGCAACCTAAACAGAAAAACGGGAACAGACCCATCCCCACCCCAACCCTCCCCTTGAAGGGGAGGGAATGTATCGAGGTCAACTTGAATGACAGGTAGGAAAGAAGTCTTTCTCATCGACGGCAGCTCGTACATCTATCGAGCGTTTTACGCCATGAAGAGCCTCTCCACATCCAAGGGTATGCCCACCAATGCCATCTACATCTTTTCAAGGATGCTCTTGAAGCTCATCAAGGACAAAAAACCCGAGTTCATGTGCTTCGTGCGCGACGCAAAAGGCCCCACGGAGCGGCACCGCATGTATGAAGCATACAAGGCCACACGGCAGAGGATGCCTGAGGCCCTCCAGGTCCAGATCCCCTATATCCTCCGGATCGTCGAGGCCCTTGGCATCCCTATCCTGGTCAAAGAGGGGCAGGAGGCGGACGACATCATTGCCCAGGCGGCGCGGAGGTTCAAGGGAGATGCGCGAATCACCATCATATCCGGCGACAAAGACCTCATGCAGCTCGTTGATGAAGCAGTAACGGTGTGGGACACCCTCAAGGAAAAGGTCTATGACTCTGAATCGGTGAAAGAAAAATACGGGGTCTATCCGGAATATATCGCTGACCTGCTGGCCATCATGGGCGACAGCTCGGACAACATCCCCGGCGTGCCCGGCATCGGCGAAAAGGGCGCCCTGGATCTCATCAGCAAATACGGGCATGTATCCGATATCATCGAGCGCGCACAGTCAATCGAGAGCAAAAAGGCCAGGGAGGCAATCTTGAACCATACCGATAAGGCACTTTTAAGCCTTGAACTCGCGCGGCTTGACAGGGAAGTGGCCATGGACTTCGATTTAAGCAACATGCGCATGAAGGAAATGGACGTGGAAACGCTCTCCAAACTTTTCATCGAGCTCGAGTTTAGGGCGCTGCAGGCCGGGCTTGCCGGTGATACGCCAAAGGCCAATGCGGTCTTTGAGGGCACAATCGAACATGCCTGCAACCCTTCAGTCTCTGGAGAAGCAGGGATGTACGTGATGCAAGGGGCTTGTTCGGCAATCTCCCATGGGGATATAACCTATGTCTGCAAGGAAAAGGATACCTGCCTCGATCCTTTGAGGCGGCACCATATCAGGCTCGTCATGCACAATGCAAAGGAGGCCCTGGTTCAGGCCAAGCTCCGGGGCATTGATGCCGACCCTGAGATCTTCGATACCATGCTTGCCGCCTACTGCTGTGATGCTGCAACCGGTGAGACCACCGTAGAGGACCTTGCCAAGTCCTACCTCGACAGGGAAATTCCCCGAACCAAGGAGCTGCTGGGTTCAGGCAGGAATACCAGGGTGCTCGGTGATCTGGGGCAAGATGAGCTTGACCACTACCTTGCAACTCATGCCCACTATCTTATGCCGCTCAAAGAGGTCCTTTCAGGGCGCATGGCAGACCTCGGGGTGGACAGGCTCTTCTACGAGGTAGAAACGCCTTTGCTCCACGTGCTCTCAACCATGGAGGCCATTGGTGTGCTTGTGGACCCGGATGTCCTCCTTGCCATTTCAAAGGAAATCGATGTCCAGATGAAGGGCATGGAGGAACGGATCTATGCCCATGCGGGCAGGTCGTTTAACATAAACTCCCCCAAACAGTTAGGTGAAATCCTTTTCGTGGACCTCAAACTGCCCATGGTGAAGAAGACCAAGACCGGCTTTTCCACGGACAGCGCCGTGCTGGAGGCCCTTGCGCCCAGGCACGAGCTGCCGGCGATAATCCTTGACTGGCGCATGCTCACCAAGCTCAAGAACACCTATGTGGACACCCTGCCTGCCATGATCGACCCCAAGACCGGTCGCGTCCATACACGGTTCAACCAGGCCGTCACGGCCACGGGCAGGATATCGTCTTCCGAACCCAATCTCCAGAACATCCCCATACGCTCGGACATGGGCAGGCGCATCCGGTCCGCCTTCACGGCCCCCAAGGGTTTTTCCATCCTGAGCGCGGACTATTCCCAGATCGAGCTGAGGATACTCGCCCATATAACCAAGGACGCCACCCTCATGGAGTCCTTCGAAAAGGACATAGACATTCATACCCGCACCGCCTCCGAGGTCTTCGGCCTGCCGCTGGCCGAGGTCACGGAGAACCTTCGCAGGCAGGCCAAGACCATCAACTTCGGCATCATCTACGGCATGGGCCCGCACAAGCTCGCCTTAGAGCTCGGCATCAAGCGCGATGTGGCGAAGCGATACATCGACAATTACCTTGCCAAGTACCCCGGCGTGAAGGGGTATATGGAGGGCATCGCGCGCTCTGCCGAACAGGACGGCTTTGTAACGACCATCATGGGCAGGCGCAGGAGCATCCCCGAGATCGCCTCGAACAATTTTAACGAGCGCGAGGCAGCCAGGAGGATCGCCATCAACACCCCGATCCAGGGGAGCGCGGCGGATATCATTAAGATGGCCATGGTGAAGATCCATGAACACATGAAGAAAATGGAGAGCAGGATGATCCTCCAGGTGCACGACGAGCTGGTGTTCGAGGTCAAGGACGATGAGATCGAGACAGTCCGGGAGATGGTAAAATCCGAGATGGAAAACGCCTACCCTTTACTGGTGCCGGTGAGGGTCGATATCGGGGTGGGGGAGAACTGGGCTAAGGCCCACTAGGGGTGGTTAAAAAGACTGTAGGGGCGGGCCTTGTGCCCGCCCCATGTCTTTGTTGATGCTATCTCTTGCCCAGGATGTTCCTGGCAACGACCACCCTCATGATCTCGTTGGTGCCTTCATAGATCTGGGTGATCTTGGCGTCGCGCATGAGGCGTTCCATGGGGTATTCGGACACATAGCCATAGCCGCCCAGGATTTGAACGCCCTCGACCGTTGCCCACATGGCCACGTCGGACGCATACATCTTTGCCATTGCAGCCTCTTTTTCAAAGTGCATATGGTTGCTTTCGAGGTATGCAGCCCGCAGGATCAGCAGCTCAGCCGCATCGATGCGTGTAGCCATGTCGGCCATCTTGAACTGGATGGCCTGGAACTCACTGATGGGTTTGCCGAACTGCACGCGTTCCTTGGAGTATTTGATCGATTCTTCAAGGCAGCTCTTGGCGATGCCCAATGCCTGCGATGCGATACCGATGCGGCCTGAATCCAGCGTGGTGAGCATCTGCCTGAACCCTGATCCGGGGTCGCCCAGGATGGCATCCTTGGGGATGCGGGCGTCCTGGAACACAAGCTCGGATGTCCCTGAGCCCCTGATGCCCAGCTTGTCTTCCACCTTGCCCACCGAGAAGCCCTCGGTCTGCTCGAGGTCCAAAACGAACTGGGTGATGCCCTTGTATCCCTTGGTTTTGTCGGTGATGGCGGCGATGACTGCATACTTGGCTATGTTGCCGTTGGTGATGAATTTCTTCTCGCCGTTGATGATCCAGTGGTTGCCGTCAAGCACGGCGCTTGTCTTCATGCCTGCCGGGTCCGAGCCCGCATTGGCCTCGGTGAGACCATAGCACCCATGGGCAACCCCTGAGGCCACGGGGGTGTTGAACTTCTTGCGCTGCTCCTCGGAGCCGAAGGTATAGACCGGGAAGCCATAGAGCGAGTTGTTCACTGACATGATCACGCCGGTGCTGGCGCAGCCCCGGGATATCTCGGTGAGGATGAGGGCATAGGCCATATAATCCATGCCCGCTCCGCCATATTCGCTCGGGATGGCGACGCCCATGAAACCGTTTTCCGCCATCTTCTTAAGCACGGCGTCATTATGCTTGTGGGTCTGGTCGATCTGGGCGGCTATGGGCTTAAGCTCCTGATCTGAGAATCTCCTGGCCATGTCCTGTACCATCTTTTGCTCTTCGCTCAGTGAAAAATCCATGTGGCTCCTCCTAGTGTGGGTGTCTCGCTCTTGAGCATCCTTTATGTTCCTGTCAATATTCATGATGGCGATTTTCTATAAAGATGAATGAGCATTCATTTATATACCCCTGATAGAATTTTCTGTCAATGAGCGCCCGGGATGATCCAACCTGTTTTTTCAGGAGAACAATAGCCTTTACTGAGGGTGTCATTCACTGATATATAGATTCTCCTATCAAACACGGTAAGGAGGATTTTCTGGTATGAGAAATGTATTCATATTTAACCCAGGACCTTCGGTCCTGCCTGAACCCGTACTCGAGAGTACGAGCAAGGCAGTCTTGAATTTTGCCGGAACCGGCATGTCAATAATGGAAGTCTCTCACCGATCGAAGCAGTTTGATGCACTGCTCATCGAGACAGTGGGTCTTCTTAAGAAGGTTATGCAGATCCCGGACAACTACAAGATCCTTTTCCTTCAGGGCGGCGCGAGCATGCAGTTTGCCATGATCCCCATCAATCTGCTCACCCCGGGCAAGGTTGCCGATTACATAGATACAGGTTATTTCGCCACCCGGGCCATCAAGGAGGCCAAGCTGATCGGGAAGGTGAACATCGCGGCATCCACCAAGGACCTCAACTACACGAGGCTGCCTGCACCGGACGAGATCAAGCTCACCAAGGATGCCGCCTACTGCCACGTTACGTCCAATAACACCATCTATGGCAGCCAGTATCAGACATTCCCGGAAACCGGAGATGTGCCCCTTGCGGCAGACATGTCTTCAGACATCCTTTCCAGGAAGGTCGATGTGTCGAAGTTCGGGCTTATCTATGCAGGCGCACAGAAGAACATGGGGCCTGCCGGGGTCACATGCGTCATTATCCGGGATGACCTTGTCGGTAAGGCACCCGAGAATACCCCTTCCATGCTGAACTACAAGCCGCATGTGGAGAACAATTCCTGTTATAATACCTGTCCCGTTACCGCCATCTTCGTGGTGCACGAGGTGCTGAAGTGGCTTGACGGCATGGGCGGAGTAGCAGAGATTGAAAAGATCAACAACAAGAAGGCAGCGCTTATCTATGATATCCTTGATAAGAGCACCTTCTACAAGGGCAGCGTCGAGAAGGGGTCGCGCTCAAAGATGAACATCCCCTTCAAGCTTCCCACCGAAGAGCTTGATAATGAATTCCTCGCCCAGGCTTCGAAAAAGGCCTTTATCGGTCTGAAGGGCCACCGGGCCGTGGGAGGCATCAGGGTGTCCATGTACAATGCCATGCCGCTCGACGGCGTGCAGAAACTCGCGGACTTCATGAAGGAGTTCGAAAAGGGCAAGGCGTAAGTCTTATCCGAGGGCAGGTCACGGTTGTGTCCTGCCCTTTCCTTATTTAATATACATACGCATAGGTATTTGATTTGATGGAAGGGGGGATTCTATGGCGTGGCGTTTTTTGCATACACAAAAGCTGCTCGGCATCCTTGTTTTGATTATGTTACTTTGCGGTTGTAACCCGAAGGCAATCATGCTGAAAACCATGGACCCTATCATGGATGACATGAATATCGCGGTTAACCGGAACACCGATGTGGACATGCTCCATGACGCCATGCCGGCCTTTCTTGTCCAGATGGACGGGTTCCTTATTTCAGCCCCCAATGACAAGCGGCTCCTGCAGACGGCTGAAGCCTACTTCGGGTATGCGAACTGCTATGTGGAAGATACGGACAAACAGCGTGCAAGCATGCTCTACCTCAAGGCCAGAGGTTATGCGATCAGGGCTCTTCTTGGGAATGCGGACCATAAAAAATTTTTCGACAAAGACCTCGTTGAATTTAAGGAATTGCTGCAGGGCTATGGCGCCGGCGATGTGCCGGCGCTCTTCTGGACCGCCAACTCCTGGATCGCCTGGGTAGCGCTGAACCTCGATAAGCCTGCGGCCATCATGGATGTACCCAAGGCCCAGGCCATGCTGGAGCGAGTCGTCGAGCTCGATGAGACTTTCTACTATGGCAGCGCCCATACAGCCCTGGGTGCCCTCTATGCATCCCAGCCCAGGATTATGGGCGACACCTCGGCCAAGGCAAAGCAGCACTTTGACAAGGCCTTCGAGATATCGGGCAGGAAGCTTCTTTTTGTCCACCTGTATTATGCGAAGTTTTATGCATACCAGATCCAGGACCGGGACCTGTTCATCAAGACCCTCGAAGAGGTCCTTGATGCGCCGAGCGATATCTTCCCGGACAGGGCCTTTGCCAATGAGGTGGCAAAGCGCAAGGCCAAGATCCTTTTAGACAATGTTGATATGTATTTCTAGCACAACTCACCATAAAGGGGGCTCCATGATGAGATTTACCGCGCTTATGAGTACCATTGTGATTCTCTTTGTCTTGCCGCTAGGCTGCCTTGCGTCGGGTCCTGAACCGAAGGTGCTCATCAAGATGGCATCCATAGCACCTAAGGGGTCGAGTATGGCGAATGCCTTTGACGACATGGCGAAGCAGGTCAAGGACAGGACGAATAATGAAGTGGCATTCAAGATATACTGGGGCGGTGTCCAGGGCGATGAGAAGGACGTCATCAGGAAGATCAAGCTCGGCCAGCTCCAGGGCGGGGGCTTCATGGGGCCGGGGCTCGGCCTCATCGTACCGGAAGTGAGGGTTACGGAAGTCCCCTATATGTTCCGGAACTATGAAGAGGTTGCCTATGTCCGTGAACAACTCCAGCCCATCATGAACAAGCACTTCGAGGACAAGGGCTTCAAGGTGATCGGGTGGATGAACCTCGGGTTTGTATACACCTTCTCCAAAGAGCCCCTGCTTTCACTGGATATTGCAAGGCGGCAGAAGTGGTGGAACCTCGAAGGGGAACCCATCGGGAAGGCCATGTTCGAGGCCCTGGGCATCTCGCCCATCTCCCTTTCGTTCTCCGATGTGGCCACGGCGCTTTCTACGAACATGATCAACTGTGCGCCTTCAACCCCGTTCGGCGCCGTTGCATTCCAGTGGTATACCAAGTTCAAGTATATGTCGAGCCACCCAACCAGCAATATTTTAGGCGCCACCATCATTACCAGGGATGTTTGGGACAAGATTTCCCCCTCAGGCCAGAAGATCTTAATGGATGTCTCGGCCAGGTCGCATGAAAGGATCATGAAGGTCACCAGAGATGAAGACACAAAATCTGTAGAACTCCTGAAAAAAGCGGGGGTCACCATCGTCCCAACCAACTTTAAGAACAAGGACCAGCAATTTGTCTTTGAAGTCGGCAGGAAGGTGCGGGAAAACCTTGTGGGCAAGCTCTATCCAAAGGACCTCCTTGACAAGACCATGGCCCTCACCGAGGAATACCGGCGAAAGCACCCAAATGACACCACGGTAATCCGCCTTGAATAGGTTCTGAGGTAAAAGACGTATGCGTTGTCCTTTGTGCGGATCCACCCAACTAGACAGTAGGATCGCTGTATGCACTGAATGCGGGGGCGTTCTAGGACGGCGGGCCCGTTTCTTCAGGGTCATTGCCTGGATTGAGGATACGCTCATCGCTGTCATGCTCTGCAGCATGATACTGCTTGTGCTTGTCCAGATAGGGCTTCGGAACTTCTATGCCACAGGCATCACCGGGGGCGGTGAGATGGTGCGCCATTTGGTGCTGTGGGTGGCCTTCCTCGGGGCCGGGATTGCGGCCCGTGAAGGCAAGAATATCAGGATCGATATAGCCCAACGGATCTTCCCTGCGGGGGGCAGGGATTTCACAGAGGTCATTACCAGCCTGTTCACCACTGCGGTCTGCGCCATATTGTTCTATGCATCCATCCAGTTCGTGCGGGCCGATTACAGCCTGGGAACGAGGATCGCCTTCTTCGATCTGCCGGTGTGGATCTTCGAGGTCATCATCCCTGTCGGTTACTGCGCGGTCACGCTGAGGTATGCGGCCGCATGCAAGCTCTCACTCTTCAGGCTGGTCAGGGGGAGCTAAGGCGATGGTTGCTGCGCTTGTAATCCTCTTTCTCATCATGGCATTCCTGGGCGCCCCCATGTTCGCAGTCCTGGCCGCCTTTGCGCTCCTGGGGTTTTACATTTCAGACATCCAGTTCGCCGCCTTGATCGTAGATATCTATAGCCAGTTCTCCAATCAGCCTGTGCTCTATACTATCCCTATCTTTACCTTTGGCGGGTTTATTCTGGCTGAGAGCAAGGCATCCATACGGGTCGTGAACTTTTCACAGTCCATCCTCGGGTGGCTCCCCGGCGGGCTCGCCATTGTCTCGCTCGTGGCCTGCGCCTTCTTCACCACCTTCACCGGCGCATCAGGGGTCACTATCATTGCGCTGGGCGGCCTGCTCTACCCGGCACTCATGAAGGAGAAATATTCCGACAACTTCAGCCTGGGCCTCCTGACAACCTCAGGCAGCCTCGGCCTGCTCTTCTTCCCGAGCCTGCCCATTATCATCTATGGGGTAGTGGCCGAAGCGAGCATTCCCCAGCTCTTTGCCGCAGGCCTCATTCCCGGCATCTTCCTCATCATCGTGCTATCCCTCTACAGTATCTTTGTGGCCAAGCGCTCCGGGGCAGCCAGGACAAAAACCTCGCTCAAAAAAATTATGCATGCAACGAACGAGGCCAAGTGGGAGCTGTTCATCCCGGTCATTCTTATGGTAGGTATCTTTGGCGGTATTGTGACGCTCGGCGAGGTGGCCTCCATCATGGTGGCATATGCCTTCATCGTGGAGGTTTTCATCCACAAGGACATCCGCATCAGAGCGTTCCCGGCCATCATCAGGGAGAGCATGATCCTGGTGGGCGCCATCTTCATTATCTTCGGCTCTGCGCTGGCGCTCACCACCTATATGATCGACGCCGAGATCCCCAGGCACATCCTGGAGTTCATACAGGCGCATATTGCCTCCAAGGTGGTCTTTCTCATAGCCTTGAATATCTTCCTGTTGTTTGCAGGCAGTCTCATGGAGATCTACGGGGCGCTTCTGGTGGTGGTTCCGCTCATTGTGCCGATTGCCAAGGAGTATGGCATCAACCCCGTACACCTGGGCATCATTTTTCTGACAAACCTGGAAATCGGCTACTCCATGCCGCCTGTGGGCCTGAACCTGATCATCTCCTGCATCAGGTTCGAAAAGCCGGTGACAAAGCTCTACCAGGCGTGTTTTCCCTTTATCATCATGATGATTATTGCCCTGATGGTGATAACCTACTGCCCATGGATGAGCCTGGCGCTCATCGAGCGCTTCGGCATCCGCTAAAGTTGACTAACCCTAGTTGATATCCAGGACCTCGATATCAAAGGTCAGATCCTTGCCTGCAAGGGGGTGGTTGGCATCCAGGGTGACTGTTTCTTCTTTCACCTCGACAACAATTACAGGGATCTCGTCTCCGTTTTCATCAACCAGCTTGAGCGTCATTCCCGCCTCCGGGACAATGTCTTCGGGAAAAGAATCAAAAGGCATGTCCACAACGAGCTCGTCCTTGTATGGGCCGTAGCCCTGCTCAGGTGCTATGGTGAAGGTCTTGAGCTCGCCCACGGCCATTCCTGTGGCAGCCTCTTCGAACCCCTGGATTACCTCGCCTGAACCGATCATAAACACAAGAGGCTCCCCCCCGACGGAGGTATCAAACTCAAACCCGTCTTCAAGTCTCCCCCGGTAATGGACCTTGACCGTGTCGCCCTGCTGGGCGGTTTTATTGATTAACATTGCGAAGACCCCTTTCGTTTTCAATACAGATCAGGCCAAGCTATCAGATTCCATCTTGTGGAGCAAAATAAATTGTAACTATTCAGCCCTATTCCGCGCCACAGGGAAAAATAGCACGGAACAGGTTAAGCATCAGTCATGAAAAAAGAAGAATAGAGGCGGGCAGCGGAACTTCATATTGAAATTACCGACCCCTGTATTATACAAACCTACGATAGGGGATGCGGGTGTAGGACTCGAATAAAGTACAACTGCAAGACAAAGCATGGCATACAGAGAGGAAGGTAACTACTATGATTGAAAGACAGGATATTCAATTCCCATCGAAAGGGCTGAATTGCGCCGGCTGGTTTTACCGGGCCGGGGTCAAAGACATCGCCCCCTGTATTGTCCTGGCTCACGGCTTTGGAGGTGTCAAGGAAATGCGCCTTGACGCCTATGCCGAGAAATTCGCCGAGGCCGGATACCACGCCCTGGTATTCGATTACCGGCATTTTGGCGGAAGCGAGGGCGAGCCCAGACAGATCCTGGACATAAAGAAGCAGCAACAGGATTGGCATGCGGCCATCAGGTTCGCCAGGGGGCTCTCCGGGGTGGACCCCCAAAGGATAATCCTCTGGGGCACATCATTCAGCGGCGGGCATGTCGTCGCCGTAGCAGTTCAGGAAAAGGACATTGCCGCGGTCATATCCCAGGTACCGCATATGGACGGAATTGCGACGGCAGCGGCGGCCGGCCTGGTTCAGAACATCCGGCTTGGGATTGCCGCCTGGCGTGATATGGCGAACAAGCTCCTGCGCCGCCGCCCTTTTTATGTACCTGCCGTCGGAGAGCCCGGCGAATTGGCAGCCATGACGGCACCCGGGGTGGTTGAAGGGGTGAAAAGGCTCTATCCGGAAGGGTTTATACCCAATGAGAATATTGCTGCGCGGATTTTTCTCTTCGTGGGGCTTTTTTCACCGGGACGGCTGGCCCCGAAGCTTGGTATCCCCTGGCTGGTGCAGGTCGCTGCCAATGACCTGACCACCCCCGTGAAACCGGCCATCAAGGCTGCCATGAAGGCGCCGAAAAGCCAGCTCATCGTCTACAAGTGCGGCCACTTCGATGTATATGTCGAGCCGCGTTTTGAACAGACGGTTCGCGATCAGATAACATTCCTCAACAGCTTGAAGTTATGCTGAACGGTTCTTGGTCACAGTATGAAGTCCGTTGAAAGAAATCGAGATCTCCGTTCCGTGACAATGGACTTAATGATCCGTCTGTCATTGTCTCCATCCCTAGACCGCTGCACGGTTGTATTGAACAGGCCAGCTGATCTGCTCCTTCAGCTCGGCCGCAGCGTGCAACGGCCAGTAGGGATCTCGCAGGAATTGCCTGGCTATCACCACTACGTCGGCCTGGCCGGTTCTGATGATGGTCTCTGCCTGCTGGGGCGAGACGATTAAACCCAATGCGCCGGTCATGATCCCGGCTTCCTTACGGATACGCTCGGCAAACCCCACCTGGAAGCCCGGGCCTGCGGGTATCCGGGCATATGGCACGATATTACCCGATGAACAGTCGATAAGATCGACACCCTCGGGTTTAAGGATACGTGAGAGCTCTACTGACTGATCGAGATCCCAGCCTTCAGGTTCGAGCCAGTCAGTGGCGGAGATCCGCACAAATACCGGGAGCCCTTCCGGCCATACCCTGCGCACTGCCCTCACGACCTCCAATAACATGCGGACTCGATTTTTAAATGTTCCGCCGTAATCATCCGTACGCTTGTTGGAAATTGGTGAAAGGAATTCATTGATAAGATATCCATGGGCTGCGTGCACCTCGACCACCTTGAATCCGGCCTGGAACGCCCGCTGAGCGGCCATGGCAAAAGAGTGTACCGCCTCGGCGATTTCTTGGGCCGTTAATTCCTCGGGAACTGCATGGTTCGGTGAAAAGGCTATGGCGCTGGGCGCGACCACCGGCTTCCATCCGCCATGGGCTTCATCGACAAAGGAGTCCCCTTCCCAGGGTCTGTAAGTCGATCCCTTACGCCCGGCATGGGCCAGCTGCATTCCGGCAATCCCGCCTTGGGCCTCGATGAATGCGGTTATGCGCTGAAGCTGCGGGATATGCTCGTCTTTCCAGATACCCAGGTCCTGAGGGCTGATACGGCCCCTCGCCTCCACGGCCGTGGCTTCGGTGATGACGAGTCCGGCCCCGCCGACTGCCCTGCTGCCCAGGTGCACCAGATGCCAGTCACCGGCAAAACCGTCTTTGCTGGAATATTGGCACATAGGCGAAACGACGATCCGGTTCCGCAGGGTTATGCCGCGGATCTTCAATGAATCGAATAGCATGGAATACCTCCGTGAAGATTTATCACCCGGCTGCTGTTAAAATAAACGTGATATTCAGAGAGTTTAATAATTGTATTCATAGAGTTGTCAAGGAGAGAGTCCCCCAATCAATGGCTATGCCTTGTCTGTGCGTTTTCCGGCAATGCAGTGTATGGACCAAAAATAAAGGGGTCTTGTTATTTGCTTTTCATAATCCGGTAAGCAAAAGGCAAGACCTGACCCTATCAGCTCCCAGGGTATTTTTCTCGAATATGGCGGGTTCAGGTCTTCAAGTCTGTCTTGAGATTCTCATACTGCTCTTTTGTAATCTCGCCTCTTGCATAGCGTTTTTTTACGATATCCAGCGGGGTGTCCTGGTCTGCGTGGGCCTCGCGGTGGTACCGGGCATTTCGTGCAATAAGGTAAACCAGGGCGATAAGGAGTATGAAGAGGGGTATCATCATGAAGTGGCCCGGGTGCCACATATATCCTCCCGGGCCGCTGCCGCCGAAATAACCATATCCAGGGCATTGTCCGTAAAGGCCGTAAAGGGATGTTCCGTACTGTACTATCCGGGTGTATGCATTTATTATGCTGTCCATAGTGTATCACCTCTTTCTTAGGAGTTGTGCCTTTCATATGGTCTGCATTGCATAAAGTCCAGGGGGTGGTATGCCGATGAATTCAGTACAGAAAGAATGCAGGCTGTCTTCACAAGCGACTTATCATGATGTATGGTGGCCGCGATTGATCTCTTTATGGTTAAAAAAGGGGATATGCTTCATGAAAGCAGTTACTTCATCGGATTTATTGCAGGCAGAGAAACAGGTTATGGCCGGGGTCTACGGCAGGCTGAACAACCGTTACAGAAGGCGTTTCCCGGGCGATACCGTATCGGCCCTCGCACGCGCCGTTACGTGGGTCCTCTTCAATATTGAACCTGAAGATGAGGCTGCCCTTCAATTCACATCGGTTTATCAAGATATTATCGATACCGAGATGAAAAATCTCAGGGAAGATGAGGAAATCAGGAGGGTTGTGACCGACACAATCGTGCTCAAGGCCGTGTTCCTCCACCGGCAACTGGGCTGTAAAGACGATTCCTACATGAAGACAATCGAGCACCTGAAGCTCTCCGGCATCTTCCTGGAGGGAGAGAAACCGCCTACGCCCAAGGGCTATATCGAGATGGCCAAGGAGTTCTATTCAACAACACCGTGGTAATGAAGGTGCGGCAAAAGGATCGAACGTTCTTTAGTTTGTCTTTCATCAAATAGCTTATGAGATTGATTAAAAGGTCCGGTTTCTATATAGTCTGCGGTTACACCGACAAATAGGGGGAGTTACTCCATGAGTACAGGCATCAAACACGAACGGCTGGGCAAGTGGGTTTCCGAGGTGGCTGATATGTGCAGGCCCGAATCGGTCATCTGGTGCGACGGCAGCAAAGAGGAATACGGCCGCCTCATGGCGGGCATGGTTGCAAGCGGCATGGCAACCCAGCTTAAGAAGCGGCTGGGCAGCTTCCTTTTCCGCTCGGACCCGAGCGATGTCGCCAGGGTGGAAGATCGCACGTACATCAGCACGCCTGATAAGAATGAAGCAGGCCCCACCAACAACTGGGTCGATCCGGCAGGGCTTAAACAGACCATGAAGGCGCTTTACAAGGGGTGCATGAAGGGTAGGGCCATGTATGTGATCCCGTTTTCCATGGGTCCCATCGGGTCGCCTATCAGCAAGATCGGCATTGAGATCACGGACAGCCCGTATGTCGTGTGCAACATGCACATCATGACCCGTGTGGGCACAAAGGTAATAGAGGCCCTGGGCAGCCACGGCGAGTTCATCCCCTGCGTCCATTCCGTGGGTGCACCGCTGGAGCCGGGTCAGAAAGACGAAGTGTGGCCCTGTGCACCTATCGAGAAGAAGTACATCAGCCATTTCCCGGATGAAAACCTCATTTGGTCCTACGGTTCCGGCTACGGCGGCAACGCCCTATTAGGCAAGAAGTGTCTGGCGCTGCGCATCGCATCCGCCATGGCACGAAGGGAAGGGTGGATGGCCGAGCATATGCTCATCTTACGCCTGACAAACCCCGAGGGCGCGCAATACCATATCGCCGCTGCCTTCCCGTCCGCCTGCGGCAAGACGAACCTGGCCATGCTCCAGCCCACCATTAAAGGCTGGAAGTGTGAGACCATCGGCGACGATATCTCCTGGATGAAGACCGGCCCTGACGGCAGGCTCTATGCCATCAACCCAGAGGCAGGGTTCTTCGGCGTGGCGCCGGGCACCTCCTATACTTCAAACCCCATGGCCATGGATACCCTGCACGAAAACTGCATCTACACCAACTGCGCACTCACCGACGATGGCGACATCTGGTGGGAGGGGATGGACGGCGAGCCCCCAGCGCACGCCATTGACTGGAAGGGTCGCGACTGGACGCCTGATAAGAAAGAGGTGGCGGCCCATGCCAATGCCCGCTTCACCGCGCCTGCCAAACAATGCCCGTGTATCTGCGCCGACTGGGAAAAGCCCGAGGGCGTACCCATCGATATCTTCGTCTTCGGCGGCAGGAGGGCAGGGGTAGTGCCGCTTGTGAATGAGGCATATGGCTGGGACCACGGCGTATTCCTGGGCGCGACGGCCTCTTCGGAGACGACAGCGGCCAATATCGGAGACATCGGGGCCCTCAGGCGCGACCCGTTTGCCATGAAGCCATTCTGCGGCTATAACATGGGCGACTACTTCCAGCACTGGCTGAATATGGGCGACGCTCTGGGCAAGAACGCCCCGCGTATCTTCTATGTCAACTGGTTCCGCAAAAGCTCTTCAGGAAAGTTCCTCTGGCCGGGCTTCGGCGAGAACAGCAGGGTATTGAAATGGATGTGCGACCGCATCGACGGCAAGGCCGGCGCCCGTGAGACGGCAATCGGCCTGCTGCCAAATGAAGGCGACCTCGACCTGAAGGGTCTGAACATCGCACAGGAAAACCTGCACGAACTCCTGAAGGTTGACAAGGATGTGTGGAAGGCCGAGATACCAAGCCTGGAGGAGCACTTTGCCCAGTTCAAGGACAGGCTGCCCCAGCGCATTATGCAGCAGCTCGATGCCCTGAAAGGACGGCTGAACAAGTAGAGACAAACACAAGAAAAGACCACCGGCAGGGGTCGTGCATCATTTTCATGCGAACACCAGTAGGTTGGGTTGAACTTGTGAAACCCAACAACAAGACTTAAAATAGCATCCATTCAAATATTCAGATCTTGATGTGTTGGGTTTCGTTCCTCAACCCAACCTACTGACTTACTAATCGGTCATTGCGAGGAGCCGAAGGCGACGTGGCAATCTCGATAAAACCAGAGAAGTGCCAAGATGCAGGGATTGTTTCGCTGCGCTCGCAATTACTGACATAGGGTTATGCAAAGGTCTCAGGTGTCAAGCGCGGTCCCTGCCGTTTCTTTCTCTGGCTACCTGACTTTTACGAGCCTTATTGACTCCATATGCCATAGGATTGTATGACAATAAGGCGAATGAGGAGGCTTATGAATCCGCATCCTGAAATAATGCCTTTTGTGGAATCAGTGAAGTTCAAAGGTTCTCGTCTCAAAGATGCAGCCTCTCAGGGAAGGAAGGTCATCGGCTACTTCTGCACCTACACCCCCATCGAGATCATCCATGCGAGCGGGTTTTTGCCGGTGCGTATCTGGGGCGGGACCGGCCGGATTGAGAAGGCCTATTCGCTGGTGCCGAACTTTATCTGTCCGTATATGAGGCTTTCCCTGGAAGGGGCCTTGAACAATGAGTTCTCGTTTCTGTCCGGGATCGTGCAGGGATATACCTGTGATGTGGCCTGTGGGGTTGTAAATATCTGGAAGGATAACTTCAGTATGGAACTCTGCCACAGCCTGCCTTTACCCTATAACGACAACCGGGATGCACGCGCATTCCTGCAGGCCGGCATTGAGGAACTCGCTGTAAAGCTGACGCGGATAGGGGGCAGCCTCACGGATGAATCCCTCACAGACTCGCTTGAGCTTTATGAAGAGATAAGGACGATCCTTGCATGGATATTCAAAAGACGCGCCAAGGGCAACCTGCCGCTTACCGCCAATGATGTCCTGAGCGTTGTGCAGGCATACTTTGTCACGCCGCCCCAAGAGTACCTGGGAATGCTCAAAGGTTTGATGGCGTACCTGAAGGACGCCCCTGTAGCAATAACCAAAGGAACAGCGGTCCTCGTATCGGGTAGCGTCATCGAGGATGTACAAGCCTTTGCGATCATCGAGCGCCTTGGCTTCAAGGTTGTTGCCGATGATCTCTGTACGGGCCGGCGTGGCTTCATGCCCATTGCCGGGCAAGGGGAGACACCCATGGAGCGGCTAATAGACAGGATCATGAACAGGTTTCCCTGCCCCTCGCGATCGCACGCAAAAGTCAGGGTGCCGCTCCTCATGGAACTCATCAGGGCATCTCAAGCAAAGGGGGTCATCTTCGTATTTCAGAAGTTCTGCACGCCGCACCTGGCAGATCACCCCATGGTTGCACAAGGATTAAAAGATGCAGGTATCCCCAGCATAGCAATCGAGATGGATGAGTCCGGGCTCATGGAGGCACAGGCGGCGACAAGGCTGGAGACCTTTTGGGGCATGCTGGGGTAATAAATGGGGCAATAAGATGGAAACGAACCGGAAGTCCACGAAACGCTTAAACACGGCCAAAGACCTCGCAAAAGTGGTGGCGGAATATTACCTCGAGTGCCACCAGGCCAAGGCCTCGGGTAAGCCCGTCGGCTGGATGCCCCCCATGAACGGGGCCATAGAGGTATTTTATGCCATGGACCTGCAACCGGTCTTCCCGGAGAACTGGTCGCCCGTGTGCGCGGCCTTCGGGCTGACGCCCGCCAACTTCGAGGTCTCCGAGCGCCTGGGCTATTCGGGCGATCTGTGCGGATATCTGCGCAATATCGTAGGCTATGTGCATGGCGACATGAACGGCCCTGCTGTCCCGCTTGGCGGCCTGCCCGAGCCGGACATGGTCCTGTCCTTCGGCGGCGGGTGCATACCGGCCATGAAGATCTTCCAGATCATGGAAGAACGTTTTCCCAAGGCAAAGGTCTTTAGGGCGGACGGTCCCCAGGTGGCGGTGGAGGACATCCGTGACCACCATGTGGCCTATGCGGTGAGCGAGATACACCGGCTCATAGATTTCCTCGAAGAGACAACCGGCAGAAGGCTCGACATGGCAAGGCTTGCCGACGTGGTAGAGCTCTCGGACAGGGCATGCCTGCTCTGGGACGAGATCATGTCTTACCGGCGGTTCATACCCACCCCTATCTCGGCAGCCGAGATCGGCATCATGTTCGTCATGGTCACCAGGCAGGGCACGCAAATCGCCGTGGACTTCCTCAAAGGGGTGCGTGACGAGGTCAAACAAAGGGCAGAGGCGGGAATCGGCGTCATCGAGAACGAGAAGATCAGGCTCTTCTGGGATAATATCCCGCTGTGGTACAACATGGGCCTGTTCAACTACTTCGAGAAGATGGGCGGCGTGATGGTTGCCGAGACCTATTCTGCAGCCTGGTCGCTCAGGCTTGACACGAAAGACCCCATCGAGGCCCTTGCAAGGAAGGGCCTCATGTCGTATTCGCTGGTCTCGTGTTTATCCGTGGATCGCCGCAAGGAGATGGTGCTTAAGGCCTGCCGCGACTACAAGATCGACGGCGCCGTGTTCCACCAGAACAAGTCGTGCGCACCCATCACGTTGGGCCAGGCGGATATCCGTAAGGCCTTATCCCATGAACTCGGCATCCCTTCCATCACCATCGATGCAGACCATATGGACAGCCGTAACTTCTCCTTTGCCCAGTTCCAGACCAGGGCCGACGCGTTCATGGAGATGCTGCTCCAGAAGAAGCAAGGCTGAAAACCACTCTTTATTATAAAATAATTCATCTTTATTATAGTGAATAGTGAGAGTATTAATTAATTTACCATTAAGTATTGAAACAGTCCTATATTTCTTAAGGGGAGGTTTCTATGGCAGAGTCTAAGAAAAAGAAACTCGGGGTCAATCAGGTTCTTGCAGTCCAGGTAGTGGTGAGCTTCGTCGTCATCGCCGTTTTGATCGTGGTAGGGGGATTACTTGTCTTCCGTGTCATGGGGACCGAATACACCCAGTTCACCGTGGCAGGGTTCATTGCGACGGTATACATGGCATTCATTACGTTCCAGCCCGCAGGCACCCTGTTTGCGGCACGCAAGGAGCTCATCGAGGGAAAGGTGGAGCTTCCAACAGGGGGAGATGCAGGGGCGGATAGGCCTGTGGGGAACCCCTGGCTCATGACTCTTCCTGTATCGTTTCCCATCGCCTTGTTCTGCACGGCGATCATCGTGGGTATCATCTATGGAACCGGGTGGACGCCGCGCCCACGCATAACCTTAGCGCTCTCGTTGCTCTATGTCATACCGCACTACCTCATTACCAGCCGATTCATCGGCCATGACCTTACTATCTTCGCAGCCAAAGGACTAGGTGCCTATGCCGGGGTCATATCGAAGAAGGAGTATTTCTGGAAAACATACATGCTGCCCAATGTCATATTTCAACTCATCATAAACTGTCCGATCGCAAACAGAGGGTTCCATCAGGAAATGCTCAAACAATCGCAAGGCCTTATTCCGGTAAAGGCGGTTATGTTAGACCATATCATCACCTTTATGTTCGTGTGCAACTTCACTTTTCTTGCTGCCATCATGTACACAATCTCGGGCTTTTATATGGGCATCATTACACTTGAAGGTCTCCGCAAGGGCAAGGGTATTCACGGGTTCTTCTACTTCCTGATCATGCTCCTCATGGGGATCGTTTTAGGTGTCATCTACGTGGCAGCCTTTGGTGCAGTCGGAGTGGAAAACATTTCATTTGCAGCTGCCATGATATCCAAGGTCGTGTGTGTTCTCATCGCAGTGTATCTTGGCTCTTACATGGCCATGGGATGGACGGCCAAAAAGATTAGGGCGCATATGGATGCGCAGGCAGCCTCTGCCGGGTAATATCCGCTCCGTCACCAGAGCAGGCATATCTTTAAGGTATCGGGCCAAGACCATAGATATGGCCTGCTAAGATTTGACATATCAACCATACATGAGAGGACCCTAACATTACGCCGAAGTCCCGGTATAATGCCGCAATCCCAGGCGCCAGAAAACCCGTGAGATCACTAGCAGGACCACGGCCATGACAATTGCGCCTGCCAGGGTGACCCCGTTCATACGGCCGGTCAGGGCCTCGGCGGGCACTGTCGTGGCAAAGGCGACCGGCACGATGAAGGTAAGCGCGAAGCGCAGCCACCCCGGATACAGGCTCACCGGCCAGCGTCCTGCCTCGTACATGCTCTGGAAGATCATCAGGATATTCTCCACCCGCACAAACCAGAATGAGAGCGTGGCCAGGATCAGCCAGAAGCCGTAGATGATGACCGTGCCTGCGAGCAGCATCACGGTGAATTCCGCTACTTGCTGCATCCCCATCTTTTCCCCCAGCCGCAGAAGCGCGGTTACCAGAACAGCGAATCCCAGGATGATATCTATAAGCTTCCAGATTTCCACCTGCTGAATGCTGACGAGGAGTTGGGCGTCTTCCGGCTTGGTGAGAGTGAAATCGAGCGTCCCGTTCCTGACGGATGCAATAAGCTGCTCCATGCCCGGCTGAATCACAAAACCGATTATACCTCCGACAAGGATGTAAATCCCCACCAGTGCCAGCACCTCGTCGGGTCGCCAACCACCAAGGGTGCTGGTATGTGAGAAGATCACGGCCAGTCCGGCCACTGCCGTAGCCAATTCCAGGACGGACTGGAACAGCTGCACGAAAAAGTTTACGCGGTAGGCCAGTTCGCCCATGACGCTGACCCTAAAAAAGACAACCAGGAGGCGAGGGTAGCTCATGCGCCTACCGCCGAGTATACACGCACGCCCGCATGCCACACGATCCGGAGCAGCACCAGGCTTACTCCCAGCCATAGAGCCTGTGCCATGAAGCCTGTCAGTGCATCGCTTAAAGTAAGACGGCCGAGAAGGAGCTCCACCGGAAAGCCGATCATCCAGCGAAACGGCAGGACAGTTGCCGCCACCCGGATAGGATAGGGGAAAAGCGCAATCGGGGCGATCTGCCCGGAGAGAAACAGCACCAGGACAAAATAGATCTGGTTGATGGCGTTGGTGCGCGTGGTCCAGAAGGCGGCCAGGGCCAGTGTCCACTCCAGGAGGAACCGCAGGATGAAGGCAAACAACAGCGCAGGGACAAATGCTACGACGGCCCAGGGAACTGGTGCGGCGGCTGGTTTGAAGATTGCCGCCAGCCCGGCCGCAATGAGCAGCATGAAGGGAAGGGTGACCAGCTTTGCCGAGACGTTGTCGGCTATGTCTGAGTGGATAGGAAACACGGGCTTCAGCAGCGCGAACGACAGCACCCCTTCCCGGATGCGATATTCATATTCGTACATGATCCAGGTGTAGGTGAGGTGATTGACCAGCATCAGCACTATGAAATAGGCCGCGAAACCCTGTGCGGTGTAATCGCCCACGCTGCCGCCCGCCCCATTCGAGACCACGGACCAGACAATGAGATAGACGAGCGGCTCCAGCACGTGCCCCATCATCCAGATGACCAGAGCGGCGCGGTACTGGAGCATCATGATAAAGGTGGTCTTAAACTGCTGCACATAGAGCTCCTTAAGCGCCTTCATGGGGGCTCCTGTGCAAAGATCCGTTCGATCACTTCCTCGATGGGCGGGTCCTCTACCAGCAGGTCGATCACGGGCAGATCGGCCAGCAGACGCTCGGTGACATGGGCGGCCTCGGCCTTCGGGACGCGCAGCGTAACGAGGCCGTCGGAACAGGAGACCACCTCACCGTAGGAATTCAAATCGTTATTACAATTTCCCAATTGCACCACAATGGTTTTATGGGCGGTGAATTGCTGCACCAGATTCGACAGGTCGCCGTCGAAGAGGAGACGGCCTTGGTGGATGATGACGACGCGGCGGCACAGCGCCTCGACGTCGGCCATGTAGTGGCTGGTCAACAGGACGGTCGCCCCGAAGCGGCGGTTGTACTCTGCAATAAAGGTGCGGATGCGCCGCTGCATGGTCACATCAAGGCCTATGGTAGGCTCGTCGAGGAAGACCACCTGGGGCTGGTGCAGAAGGGCGGACGCAATCTCGCACTTCATCCGTTCACCTAAAGAGAGGTTGCGCACAGGCTTCCGGAGAAGCGGACCCAGTTCGAGGAGACAGGTCAATTCGTCAAGCATTCGGTGGTAGTCTTCGAAGGGAATGCGGTATATGGCCCGGTTCAATTCGAACGAATCCAAGGCCGGGATATCCCAGATAAGCTGGTTGCGCTGACCCATTACCAGAGTAATCCGGCGGAGGTATTCCCTGTCGCGCTTCCACGGCACATGGCCAAGCACGCTGACCTCACCCGCAGTGGGGTGGAGCAATCCGGAAAGCATCTTGAGCGTGGTCGTCTTGCCGGCGCCGTTGGGGCCTAAGAAACCCACGATCTCGCCGGGGGCAAGGTCGAACGTGATGCCATCCACAGCGTGAATATCTCTGGTACGCCGGTGTATGAGGCTTTTGATCGCAGCCTTCACCCCGACTTCCCTCTCGCTCACCACATAGATTTTGGAGAGGTTACGAATGTGGATAGCTGGAGTTGTCATACTCATGTCCCTTTTTACTTCAATGTTAGTTGTCTTCTGCCAATAATCAATGGGATATCTTATCCTGATACCCTGTTGCTTTTTATACCCATGGCATTATTAATAAAGAATCCCAAAACATAATCCATAGAGACCGCTCCTGAGACCAAGAACAAACTGAGGAGGGGAAAAAAATGAAAATACTTTGCCTATTCCTTGCTTTGGCAGTACTCATGATGACCCAGACCCAGATCGCTTATTCCAGATCCTCTATGAAGACATCCAGCACGGCAGAACTGATAATATACCTGGAGCCGCACCTTGACCCTGAAATTGCCGCCATCCATGCAAAGTACATTGATGAATATGCAAGCAAATGGAAGGTGGACCGGCTGAAGGTGATCAGCATAGCCCACCAGGAATCGAATTTCAGGGCCGATGCCCAGAGTTCCGTAGGCTGTATCGGCGCAATGCAGGTTAATCCGAGGACTCACCAGGACAAACTGAAGAGGAGGGGGATCACCTGGCGTGACCTGTATTTCTTAAGGAACAACTATGATATCGGCTCGGAAATATTGCATGACTGCCTGAAGACATCACGAAACTTTGATGAGGCCCTGAACAAGTACAGCGGGGGGAGCAGGAAATACACGAGAGAGGTAAAAAAGATCTACGGAATGCTCTATAGATGCGGGCTCATGACAAGCTGATTTCCTGGACAAGGTGGAGACGGATTTTTTTGAGTAGTAAAAAAAATCCGTCTCCATTTTCTCCTGCCGATGCTCACCTCTTCCTTATGCCTGCCGGTTTTTCCCTTCTTTTCTTGTCTTTCCTATGGTCGCCCTTCATCGACTTGTTCTCAGCAAAGCCGGCCCAGGTTTCGGTCAGCTTGCAAAGTTCTCTGTCAACGAGATCATGTATGGTCCCCCTCTCGAAGCTGCCGTCCTTGCGCCTCGACCCGGCCTTTACACCCGTGAGGATCTCAATGCCTTCATCGATGCTCGTAACGCTCCAGATAGTGAACTTTTTTGCCTTCACCGCTTCGATGACCTCATCCTTGAGCATGAGGTTCCTGACATTGCTTTCAGGGATTATCACCCCCTGTCTCCCGGTGATGCCCATGACCTTGCACACCTCGAAGAATCCTTCGATCTTCTCGTTCACGCCTCCGATGGCCTGCACCTCGCCCCTCTGGTTCACCGATCCGGTCACTGCGATGCCCTGTCTGATGGGTTTACCCGATAGTGCGGATAATATGGCATAGAGTTCGGTGGAGGAGGCGGAATCACCGTCGACCCCTGAGTAGCTCTGCTCGAACACGAGCCTGGCCGAAAGGCTGATGGGTTTTTCTTTGGCATAGGCATAGGCAAGATAACCTGAAAGGATCATGACCCCCTTGGTATGGATGGGCCCCCCGAGCTTGGCCTCGCGCTCGATGTCTATGACCCCGTCGTGGCCCGGCTCTATGCTTGCCGTGATCCTGCTGGGTCTGCCGAACATGATATCGCCGAGGTCGATTACGGACAGACCGTTCACCTGCCCCGTTTTTTCGCCATCCACATCGATCTTTATCATGCCCTGAGAGATCATCTCTTTGGCCTTTTCCATGAGCAGGTTCGAACGGAGAAAGCGTTCTTCCACCGCCTGTTTTACATGCCTTTCCTGTACCAGCGGCAAATTCTCCTGGGATGCATAGAAACTCGCCTCGCGGATCACATTGGCGATCTCGCCGAAGCGGGTCGAGAGTTTATCCTGGTCGGATGCCAGCCTGCAGCTGTGTTCCACCACCTTTACGATGGCGTCCTTGTCGAAATGGAGCAGGTTCTCTTCCTGGCAGATGCTGCACAGGAACGAGGCATAGCTCTTCATGTTCTCATCGGTGCGTTCCATGACAGTATCGAAATCGGCCTTTACCTTGAAGAGGTCCTGGAAATCTTGGTCGAGCTCATAGAGCCGGTAGTAAAGGTTCGGCGTCCCGATAAGAATGACCTTGATATCCCAGGGTATGGGCTCGGGCATGATGCTCCTCGTGGTCATGAATCCCATGCGCTCTCCTGCCTCCTCGATGCGGATCTCCCGGTTGCGTATGGCGCGCTTGAGCCCGTCCCAGGAGAAGTAGTTGATGAGGACGTCCTCCACCGGCAGTATGAGGTAACCGCCGTTTGCCTGGTGCAGCGAGCCTGAGCGGATCATGGTAAAGTCGGTCAGGAGCGCACCGAACTGCGCCTCTTTCTCGATCCGTCCGAAAAGGTTGTTATAGCTGGGGTTCAGTTCTGTTATGATGGGGGCGCCTTTGAGCTTGGAGTTGTCTACAAGCACGTTGACCTTGTACTTCCTAAACCTCAGTTCTCCATCCATCATAAAAGGCGTCTCCGGCTGTGGCTGGCTTTTCTGGTCATCGCCTCTAAACAGGGGTAGGTTCTCGACCATGTCTTCACGAACGGCCTTTAAATGCGATATGATCCCTGTCTGATCGCGGTATTTCTCCATCAGGTCGTCCAGCAGGTTGTCAAGGGTGTAGGAGGCGATATCCCGGTCAAGCTTTGCAATCATCTCGTTCACCTTCTTCTCGAGGACAGCCACCTGGCGACCCGCCTTTTTGATCAGTTCCTGAAGCTTCCCCTGCTTGCGGGTGAATGCATCCTGTGTCTTCTTGTCCAGCGCGCGGAACTCCTCCTCGGTCATGGGCCTGTTTTCAACAACGGGAAACGCGAAGAGCCCCATGGGGGTAGCCTGGATGAGGAGGCCCTTCTTGCGTGCGTCCTCATTAACCTTGCTGAAGAGTTCATCCCGCTGTTCCTGGAACTTCTTGGCCGCCTGGTTCCTCCGAGTCGCGTATTCCTCGCTCTCAAAGGCCTTGACGATCCCCTTGCGGGATGCCTTTACGAATTCCTCCACGTCACGGCTGAACTCGTGTGCCGTGCCTGCGGGTATGGATATGGTATTCGGGCGGTAGGGGTCCTTGAAGTTGTTTACATAGCACCAGTCAGGGGGAGTGGGCTGACCCTTTGCAAGCTCCCGCAGGTAGGCTCTCAAAGCCGTTTTTCTGCCGGACCCTGCGTAACCCGATACATAGATGTTGAACCCTTTGTTTCTGATCCGAAGCCCGAAGTTGAGCGCCTTCAGTGCCCTTTTCTGGCCGAGGATCGTCTGCAGGGGCTCGGCATCCCTGCTGTCCGTACATCCGAAAACACTTGGCTCACAGATACATTGCAATCTCTCCGGGGGTACCTTGCCTGACATCTCTGCTCCTCTGTAGCCTAGCCGGCCTTGTTTGTCTTGGGGTTGCGTATGAACGCCCAATGTCTATGTGCATGGAACTCCATCAAAATAAACATCATCCCGGAATGGGATGCATGCAACCGTTATCTTTCAGATGCCTGGTAACATAATATGATCATGATAATACTCAGCATAACAAATTGCAAGAAAGGGAGGCACACAATACAACCGAATCTTTTCCTCCTATCGTCATGGCAAAGACTGAGATGGTATATTTATCTGGAGGATTTAGATCCTTATCAAATAAATAAAAAGGCACGGAACATTTTTTTGATTTCCGTGCCTTCTCATTCTTCGTAAATCTATCTTAAATATCATTATCCTCCTTTTTCGATCCTATATCCGCCCAAGTTCATATGCTGACTCTCCTTTTAGCAAACCCGTAATGCAAATTCATATTAGATGGCTCCATAAGGATTGTAGTCGGATGACCCATCCAGCTTCAGGTGTGATCTCAGCACATCCAAAAAGGTACGGGTAATCCCCTTTATGTTCTTCAGCTCGTCGATTGAATCGAAGGGGCCATGTGAATCCCTGAAGTCAACGATGTTCTGGGCAGTTTGCATGTCAACAAACGGTAACATGCTCAGCTCCTGGACGGTCGCAGTGTTGATATTTAATGCACCGCTGCTGATATCGGTGATGTTGTCATCGCTTGCATATACACTGAACCCTACGCCTATGAGAAAAACCGCCATTGCCATTATGTATTTTATGTTCTTCATGACTTTCTCTCCTTTTTAGCTTTATCAGCTGCCGTGCTAGTAGGGAATGCCGGATACGGAGTCAAGGCCTTCTCTTTATTAACCGATACTTGTCTATTTTTATTATAATTATTAAGCCCTCTCTTTACTTTTTAACCACTTGCCGATATATAAGGATAAGATGTTAGCGGATCAGAGAATACGCACCTTATCTTTGTTTGTATGTATTGCCTTCATCTTCTGTATGGGTGTCAAGCTACGCCCGACATTACATGAATTGGCATCGAAAAACGGGAAGAGTCCTGCCTTATACCTTGCGGAAAAGGTTGCTTCACACAGGCTTATCCTGCTCGGTACCAGGCATGATAACAACCAGATCCATGAACTGATCTTCGATATCCTGCCCGGCCTTGTCAAAGAAGCGGGGATAACTACCCTTTTTGTTGAAATACCATCGAGCCAACAAGGTGTTATCGAGCGTTTCAGGAAGGGGTTTTGCCCGGCAAGCGATATTAAGATCCATGAGATCATAGCGTCGCACGCCTACCTGAAGATCATTGCACGGGCAAAGGACCTCGGCATGGACATCATAGCCATTGACAATGATGAAAATGGGCAGGTCACGAGGGACCAGTGGATGGCCTCTCATATCTCCGATTACATCGCGCACCATCCCGGCTCCAAGGGGCTGGTTATCGTGGGCAATTGCCATGTTTATAAAAATATCGAGTGGGCATATGATGGATACCCGTCTATGGCTGATTACCTTCAGCCACTAAGTCCATTTTCCGTGGTCATGTGGCCCGGTGCCATTGAAAAGGGCCTGCCGTTGGCCCTTGATATCGATCACCACACCTTTCATGAGTTGAAAGACCCAACGCTTGCGTGCATGAATATACTTCCCCAAACCTGCCTCGCCACATCTGCTGACGGGGTCATCCTCCTCGCTGATCAATTGTGACGTAGTCAGGCTCAAACAAGAACGGGGTCATATCCTAGTAAAAAGGGCTACAAAATATTCAGTCTCGTCCCATGCCCCCCTAGCTTAACAAAGATACCTTATTATTTAAAGATAAGCAGTAAAAGGTGTCAATCTGATCAGCCTCCTTTCAAAGGAGATATCAGATCTATCAGATCAGATTGATACAACTAAACATTCATGGAGGTAAAAAAAATGGATAGACGAATGTTTCTGAAAACTGTTGTCGCCAGCTCCGTCGTCGCCGGTTTTGCCAAAACGGTTGCAGCAGCCGAGCGTTATTTCCCTGTGCAGGTAAACCAGTCACTCTTCGGTGGTATCAACCGGGTAAAAGACCCTGCCATGAAAACGGGGCTTGAAAAAAGTCATGCCCCAGTACTTACTGCCCCATCATCGGTAAAGGCTGGCCAGCCATTCACCGTTGAAGTGTCCGTCGGTGAGAACCTTCACCCTATGGGTCCCACCCATTGGATTGAATTCATCGAACTTCGTCTCGGTAACGAACCGGCTGGGAGGGTTGATCTCCAGCCAATAGGGTACCTGATGCCCAAGGTAAGCTTTACCATGGTCATCCCAAAGGAAGCGGCACCTGCAGGGAAGGTAACCTTGCTTGCGAGACAGCATTGCAACCTCCATGGCCTTTGGGAGGGAAACCTCGACATCACCGTGAGTTAAGCCAAGGAGGACCAAAAGGAAATGAAGACTTAATGTAGCCAAGACAGGCTCTGTGCTCACGGAATCCCAGATGAAGGCCTTGGAACGAGCCAAAGAAGAGAAAATCTCCCTTGGAGAGATAGAGACTGAGCATGTGGGGTACCTGGGAGCGCAGGACACTTACTATGTTGGCAACATCAAGGGAGTGGGCCGTATTTATCAGCAGACCTTCATAGACACGTATTCTTCAGTGGCCATGGCGAAGGTCTATACCAGCAAGCATCCCATCAATTCCGCTGATTTTCTCAATGATCGGGTTATTCCATTCTTCGATGAAAAGGGTGTGCATCTACTGAGGATCTTGACCGACCGTGGAACTGAATACTGCGGTAATCCCACTACCCATGAATACCAACTGTTCCTTGCCCTTAATGATATCGAACATACCAGGACAAGGGCAATGCGACCTCAATCGAACGGGATCTGTGAGAGATTTCACAAGACAGTCGGGGATGAGTTCTACAGCATTGCTTTCCGGAGAAAGATCTATCTCACAACTTAAATATCTCAGAGAAAAACACCTTCATATGCTCCCATGAACGTTTATCAGCCTTCTCGTTGTATGCAATGCCGCGAGAAGGCTCCGAGCCTGAGTCGGGGTTGGTGAAGCTGTGGACAGCCCCTCCGTAGCTGACCATCTGCCAGTCTACCTTTGCCTTGCGCATCTCATCCTGAAATGCGTTTACCTGCATAACAGGAACATTCGGATCATCAGCGCCGTGGAGTACGAGCACCTTGGCCTTGATATTCCTGGCATCATCAGGGTTAGGGGTGTCGAGTCCCCCGTGGAAGCTTACTACGCCTGCAATATCAGCACCGCTCCTGGCAAGCTCAAGTACTGTCGTACCTCCAAAACAATAACCGATTGCAGCAATCTTTCTCTTATCGGTAAGGCCATGATCCCTTAAAACCTGTAACCCCGCATTAACGCGTTCGCGCAGAAGCTTGCGGTCGCCGCCTCTGAACTTTCCTGCACGTGCTCCAGCCTCGGCAGGATCTTTTGTGGAAAAACCATTCCCGTAGATGTCCGCAGCAAAAGCAATGTAACCTAAAGACGCCACCTGTACTGTCCGCCTTTTGATATAATCGTTGAGTCCCCACCATTCATGGACAAGGAGAACCGCCGGCCTCCTGCCCTTCAATGAATCATCATATGCCAGGTAGCCTACGAGTCGGACGTCGCCGTGTTTGTATGTGATCGCTTCCGTTCGTATGGCAGCAGAAGATGCAGAAGCCAGCGCTACTATTGATATGGCGCAACAAAAACCGGTTATCGACATACCCCTCATGGAAGACCTTCTTTGAAAAACGCGTCCAAATCCTGCTGAGATTGTTAACGTTCTTTCTGATCCTGAGCAGTTATCCGCTTTTTACAGGTATCACAGAAGTATCGCCCATCTTCATTTTCAACCTCACCTCTCGTTATGAGGGAATCCAGGGTCACCTCTCTGAAGAGATCATCCGGTACACACTCCAGACAGTAATGCTCTCCGTTCTTGCCATGGATTCCTATGATGTCTTTATCCATCGCCTTTGCCATGTCCTTGAATCCTCCAATGATGCGTCATCTGCACCCCCTTGACTGATCTGTTTAACTCCATTTCAAAAAAAGAAGTACAATAGAACCTGAAATAGTAAGAGCCCCTTTTCAATGATCCGTGTATGCTTCTTATAAAATCATGATGAAGTCCGCATTTTTAATAATCAAAAAAAATTACAAGACAAGGATCATGAGGTAATTATTTTTCAATGAATTAATATCATTATTTAATTTGTTACATGTTCTCAAATGAAGTCTCATGCCGTAGAGCCTTGGCATGCCTATGATGGCACGATTACTGATTATCCCTTAGATGTCATTATATCTCTCATCGGGGGTTGACTGCGGATTTCTTATTGTTAACTACCCTTTATGAACCTCACAGGAAGAGTAGCAATTGTCACCGGAGCCGGCAGGGGTCTTGGAAAGGCCATATCGCTTGCATTCGAACTCTCAGGTGCAAATGTGGCCTTGTTCAGCCTTCTGAAGGATGAGCTAGATGTTAGGACTGAATGCCAGTCAAATTATAGCGAGTTAGAGAAATCCGCATATACTATCTCAATGGGAATTGCAAACCCTATCCCTTCGGCATGGGTTAGAACCATGGTATTAACGCCCAAGACATTCCCATGATTGTCGATAAGGGGGCCACCACTGTTGCCAGGATTGATCGCCGCATCAGTCTGTAAATATTTTTCGTCATTGTTGGCCATCTTTCTGTATCCGGAAAAGATCCCGGAAGTCACGGTATTGCTCAACCCCATTGGGCTCCCGATGGTATAAACAACTTGGCCCTGTTCAAGGTGTTGCTCTTCTGCACTCCGTTTCAAAATCTGGCCAGAAATCGAATAGACTTTCAAAAGGGCCAGATCGTGGGTATCGCTGGGTATAATGTTATCAACCAAATACTCCTTGTTGTCCTCCATGACTATTCTGATATTCTGAAACGCCCTCTCTTCCTCTATCTTTGCAATCCTTTCTTCGTCATTCCGCTGTCCAGAAAAGTATCTATTTAATTCCTTCTCCCGGCTCTGGATGATAAGCTCCAGCTGACTCCTGCCAGGCCCATCTGGCATTTGCATCATCCTTCTCTTCCAATCGTTGATTTTTTCAACTTCAAGATCGATTATCTTCCGATTTTGCTCTACTCTGCTTTTATATGCCTGTAAATTAGCTTCATTGAACACGACAACATGCTTATTGGTGATAACGTCATGCTCACCAATAAAAAATCCCGACCCAATGCTACCCCATGGGGTGTGAACCGTTACCGTCGCGTTCAGCGCTCTCTGAATGAATTCTTTATCTATCGACTTCTTATCTAAGGTCTCGGATTTTATGACCGACACTGATTGTGCCGATTGTGCCTCAACCTTCTGGTTTTTTTGGCAATCACGGGGTTATCAACCCTAACTCGGTCCATCGGAAAATGTGATCGCCCCCCAAAAAAATATATTGCAACCACAAAGGTTGAGACGAGAACCAGACTGACCAATATTACAACACGACGACTCCCTGATCTGGTCGCCTTTACCATCTCCTGTTCAGTCGCGGCTTTCTTCCGAGCCTCGGCTTGAAAATATTTTTCAAAAACAATCCCGCAATTTTCACACTCAACTTCGTTGATGTTTTTACTTAAGCATTTAGGGCATTGATCCAATACCTTCTCTGTCATTACCTTGTTTCTCCTCCTGTGATTTCATGAAAAAACCACCCAGTTTTGGCGATGCTAAGCACTCTACAGGTAAGAAGAAAATAATAAAGAATGATCAAAAATTTTTTAGATTTTTTCATGGAATTCATTTTAATGATTATCGGCATAATACCAGTGAAGCTGTAACAAAAGACCAAGCAGGAGGTTGCTGCTACCTTCTGCGCTTAACAATGGCGATCTGCGCGGAGACATAGCCCCAGATAATGCCAGTGGCCAGCCCGATACCATGCACGATATTGGCGACACTTCCGAGCAGGCCGGTCAGGCACAGAAAAAACCAGATGATCATCATGGTTACTGTCTGGGGATGTACGTACAGGTTGGAAGAAGGATCATTCTTCCCTCGTATCCAGATATACCCGAGCAGGCCATACACAACACCGGACATGCCTCCGAACATGGGGCCGCTTATAAAGAACTGACCTATATTGGAGATGGCGGCGATTACCAGTACGAGTGCTGTAAGTATCCAGGGACTCTGACGTTGCTCGATCATGCTGCCTAAATCCCTGAGCCAGAGCATATTGAAGAAGATATGAAAAAACCCGAAATGGATGAAGACCGGAGTAATCAGACGCCAGACCTGGCCACGACTGATCTCAATCAATCCCCCACCCATGGATTCGGAGATCATCAGATAGCGGGCCAAGTTGTAATCGGCCCCAAGTCTGGTGAAAACCGCCACCACGACACAGATCCCGATCAGCGTCATCGTCAGGACACCCATGTGATCATACTTGGGAAAGATCTGCTGCCCGTTGAACATCCGTTTTCTAAAGGCCTTCAGGTCCTCATGCTCCTGCTGTCTTTTCTGGTGGGCTCGTGAAACGGCGGCGCGAAATTTCGGTGCTTCAGGGTCGCTGAGGAATTCGCTGAGCATCGCCTTGGCCTGATCGAGCTGGTCTTCGGCATGCACCCAGATATGCCAGAGTGGTTGTTGATCTGTCTGGATGTCATTGGCAATCCCCATTGCATAGAGGTAATCACTGAAGATCCGTGCCTGGGTTCCATCTGCGATGGTTCCAATTTCTCTCATAATGACACACTACAATCAGATTATATGGATACCCAGCGAGCATCACGCTGTCAATGCCATAGACAAGGATTCGCTGGGAAATGGGCTATATCCTTGATTGATCTGTTAATTAATTTTGTAAGTTATGTCATAGATATGAATATAAAAGATCATGAAAGCATGTCTTAGATATGATCTCCTGATGAGAGTCATAATTTTCCAGTGCCGAACTCAGAGTATAACGATATCTTCACTTTCGTAAAACTTGTAGAACCGATAATTATATTGCATAATCATCACGTTAGCCAATATGAATAGTTTGGACATGATCTACGGTTTTTTAGGTTTTTTTGAACCAATCATTTATCGAAGAAATTAAAGCTTTTGTCTGAGTGAAAAGTACTTATAGATATTATTGCTATCTCGAACTGGTTAACCAGTTTTGAATATCAAAGGGTATAATCACTAACCGGTCCCCGAATTTCCTTAAAAAATCCTGCTCACTCCTTGATTTCTTAACATATCGTTTTAGATAATTTAGTTGCATATGAATGAGGTGGTGGTTTTTTCAGTGCCTTCTGTAAAGGAGGTTCATATTATGATCAGTCGTATTCTCATAATAATCCTTGTCAACATCCCTATTACTGTCAGTTCTTTTGCTGGTCCCCCTTTTCGAACCGATGATCCTGAACCTGTGGAATATGAACATTTGGAGGCGTATGTCGCTTCACAGGGCAGTTTCGATAGGGATGGGGCTTCTATCACAACTCCTCATTTCGAGATCAACTATGGTATTCTTCCCAATGTGCAAGTCCACTTGATTACACCATTTGAGTATGTGAAACCGAAAGGGCAACCATCACATCTTGGCTATAGCGACACCGAGTTCGGGATCAAATATCGCTTCCTTCAGGAAACTGACTCACGTCCCCAGGTGGGAACTTTTCCAATTCTCTTACTCCCGACCGGCGACAAGGACAGGGAATTAGGAAGCGGTCATGTTCAATTTTTCCTTCCTCTGTGGCTTCAAAAGATCTGGGGGCCTTGGAAAACATACGGGGGTGGAGGTTATTGGATTAATCCCGGAACCGGCAACAAGGATTATTGGTTTTTTGGATGGGAAGCGGAACATGAAATGTCAAAGAACCTGAGTCTTGGTGCTGAGATCTTTTACCAGACTGCCAGTGAAGCAGGCGGTGACAATGACCTTGGCTTCAATCTAGGGGCAATTTTTAATTTCAGTGAGTTGCATCATTTGTTACTTTCTGCAGGCAGGGATCTCTCCGGTCCCAACAATGCCTCATTTTACGCAGGTTATCAATTGACCTTCTGACCATAGCCAAAAGATACATAGGATGATGAACCCACCATTGTCGAAGAAATTGACCGAAGTAGCAGTATTTTTTCTTAAGCTGGGCACCATTGCCTTTGGCGGACCGGCAGCCCATATCGCCATGATGTATGATGAAACGGTGAAAAGACGCAAATGGCTGAGTGACCAGGAATTCCTCGATTTAGTCGGGGCTACGAATCTGATCCCCGGTCCGAACTCCACCGAGATGGCGATTCATATTGGGTATCTGCGGGCAGGGTGGCCGGGGCTGATCACTGGCGGCATATGTTTCATTCTACCTGCAATGATCATCGTGATGTTGCTGGCCTGGGTATATGTGCGATTCGGGTCTACGCCTCAAGCAGGGTTGTTATTGTATGGCGTCAAGCCAGTAGTCATTTCAATTATCGTGCTGGCAATATGGGATCTGGGGCGGAAGGCTGTCAAAAGCCGGTTTATTGCCATTGTCGGGCTGGCCGTGCTCATTTTGTATTTCATGGGTATCAATGAGATTGCACTGCTCTTCACAGGAGGATTAGCAGTTATGCTAGGTACCAACCTGAGGCGGTTGAGAAAGCTGACGCTAGGGGGCTTTGTCATGCCTTCATTGACCGGTCTGAACATGCTTGCACCATCGGCTCTGGCTGTCACGCCTTTCGGCCTTCCGCTGTTATTTATCACTTTTTTGAAGATTGGGGCAGTCCTCTATGGCAGTGGTTACGTCCTGCTCGCCTTCCTCCGGGCCGATCTCGTTGTGCGTTTCGGCTGGCTCACCGACCATCAGTTGATTGACGCTGTTGCCATGGGCCAGGTGACACCGGGTCCCGTATTCACAACAGCCACATTCATTGGTTTTATTCTGGCTGGTATTCCTGGTGCACTTCTGGCGACCCTCGGCATTTTCCTCCCGTCCTTCATTTTTGTTGCCATATCCAATCCCCTGGTTCCTCGGATACGCAACTCGGCATGGTTCAGCGGTCTGCTCGATGGTGTAAATGTGGCCTCACTCGGCTTAATGGCTGCTGTTACCTGGCAATTAGGTAAGGCATCACTAACCGATACCTTTACTGTCCTCATCGGCCTCATCTCTTGCGGAATGCAGGTCCTTTTCAAAGTGAATTCGACATGGTTGATCCTGAGTGGGGCGATGATAGGTCTCTTGAGTTCTTTGTACCGATGAAGAAACTGAAGGCATCAAGGCCCGGGAATATCTCGATAAGGTTAAAATTCATGTTCGAAGGCATGGACCTGCAATGGGATCTGGATCAGTTGGAGAAACTTAGGATTCATATTGTGACCTGGTTAGATTGGTTTATGGTTTATTATGTAGGTGAAAGTGAAGATAATATGCCATTTGTTATGATTTCTACGATAGGGATTACTTGCACATCAATATAAACTATAATATACTACCACAGTACCATTTTAGTGGTAATTATTTGCCGCTTTAAGATTTAAACTGCAACTTAAAATAATATAACGCAATGATTATAATGATAATAAAAATGGCTCACTTATTGCTTGAGCTAATACCGAATAATATAATTAATATTTTTTTCATAGTTTTAAGGGAGTTTCCCCGGGGAAAATATCTTGAACAACTCAAAAATCACAAGGGAGGCATCAATCTATGAAAAGAGTATTGACTGTTCTAGCTATTCTTCTCCTGCCCCTTTCAGTATGGGCAATGACCCCGGTTGCAGATAATGATCTATCTAATGTAACCGGTCAGGCTGGCGTGAACATCAACGCCAATGTATCAATGAACGTCTACATCGGAACCATGGCCTGGGGCGACTCAGATGGTATCACCAGTATTTTCAACCCATGGACCGTACCTGCTGGCTCAAGCGGTGGTTATATCGGAATCAACAACTTCAACCTCACCAACCTGACAATAGAAGCTCGTATGGAGACTAGTGACACCTACGGCGGCTATAACACCATGATGCTGAAGCCGATCACCATCGACGTGGCGACCGTCAATGCCCCGTTGTCAGTAACCACCACTCCTTCTTGGGGTGTGTCTGGTGTAACTGAGAGTTTGGCCTCTGGCACGACATTTGTCCGTATTGGCCTTGGCGCTCTTGAGATTTCAGTGGCATCGATGAATTTTGATATCAATCTGTACAAACGCAACGCAGATGTAGCAACAAATGATATCAATATAGCTTCTGCCCAGAACCTCGGCGATGTCGAATTGGGTGGTTTCTCCATGTACGTCAACCCCTGGAGCTATGTTGACATTTACTCTCCTGCTTCGGCTGGGGGAGGCAACACCTCGGGCGTACAGTTTGCTGTGAATGTAACCATTGACAAACTCGACCTGACCTATTTGGGATGGAGTGACGAAGATGGTATAACCAACGGCGTAGGCGGCCCATCAGGACAGGGGGTTACAAAGTTTACTGGCACCGACTGGATGAATGATAAGGCACCTGGTTATATCGGTCTCACCCAGTTGAATATTGGGTCGATCGCCATCAACGGGACAGTTGGCATTGATATTAACACCTCCGCAAAGGGTATCTATGCACAGCTCCCGGCGATTATATCCTTCTTGGATGGGAATACGGTTCTGAGTGTTCCTGCAGGATACTATAAGAGTGAAACAGTTGTACAGGCAGTGCTCGGAGAGTTAGGCTTTGCGCAATTCAGTACTGCTGGCACAATACCGAATGGCACGGGCCTGGACACCATACAGGGTGCTCTCGGTGCTTACGGTATGCCTTCTACAGTTAATCCTGTCACCGTGGTCCACATCTCCTTCCCGACCGAGTTCATGGTTGATGTCGGCGGACCTGTCACAGCAGCAGTTCAGCTGTCTAATGCTTCTAACTTTGCAGCCGGTCCTTCAACGACAACCCTTGGTGACATCTATCTGTCACACTTCGGGTTTGATATCCATGCTGGCAGCTGGGTAGACATCTGGGCCCACTAATTTAGTCAGTATTCAGAAAGGAGACCCGGGGTTTCCCTGGTCTCCTTTCTTTATATATAAATATCTTTAAGGATATGAAGCATCAGTTAGACTGAATATAACTGCGATAAAGTGCGCCACGAAGGCGCGAAGAGGTAGTCTTTAAAGGCTACATTTGAGCAGCCATGCTGCATGGAAGATGAGGGGAGGCCCCTCGGGATCGGGTTACAGGATCAGATCCCAAACCGCCTGACGCTGCGTGGGGATAAGATCCCAGGTGGTGAGCGGTCCAGGAAAAGTCGAGGCAAGACCTCGGCAGGTGAGGACCAGGAAGGCGAACGAGAGTGAACCACTGATGAGCTGTCGAAAAGTTAAAGACGTCATCGAAACCGGGCTCCTTTATCGGGTCCGGGACAGAGTCTGGGGGAAACCTGTTTACTGCCCAGATGGTGGCCGGCAGAAAGGTGGCGCGAGCCTGGTTTGGGCTTTCATGCGGAACGTGGGAACCTGGCGCTCTGATGCTAAGGGACAAGTCGAAGTGGAGGACCCATGAAGACGAGAGTACCGATGCAGAGCGCAGGGGCGGATCAGTCCGTAGTAGTGATGAAGTCCGGTAATGCGGATGGAGCGAAGGGGCTGAGCTGTCCGACCTTGTTCGTGAGTCAACCAGCAATGGGAGGAGCTTATGGATAAGGTAAAGTCGTTATGTTCTTTACAGACGACTGGACGGCAGGAGCCGGATGAGGTGAGAGTCTCACGTCCGGTTCTGTGAGGGCCTGGGGGTGAGATTCCCCCGGGCTACTCGACTCGGTGGTTTCAAACGGACAAGGAAGAGTAGATGTTTTGTTTAGAAATCTCCGGTATGGGCAAAGTGTAACTCTTGAGTAGATAGCTGTACTTTTAAGGCCCCATGCTTTGAGTAGCGATAGTGGCATGGTATGTATAAAAAATCATATTGAGTGATGATTTCATACCATAACCCCTCCTATGGGCATGGCATCTGCCAGTACAGGGTTTTCATAATATGAAACATGCAAGCACACGACCTCCACCCTATTTGACTTTCAGAAGGATGAAGGCCGCGTCTTGAAACGATTTTTCTTAATGTAATGTTGTGGTAACAACCGATTTGACGTTCTTATATTTGTCTTTCTTTACCATCTCCCGCATGCCGGCGATGGTTTGGATACTCAGGTTCTTAGTGAGGAGGTTTACGAGAAAAGACGGGAGGTTACCACCCGGATCCGCCAGGGCTATATAAGTGACCTCGGTCTTGTCGGGTCCTTTGGGCACCAGGATATAATCCGCAATCAAAATAGGCATCCTGACCTTTTTCTTATCCATTTTATAATCTGACTTGATGCCTTCTGCATGAAGATAGACTGTCCCGGTTGCCTTGTCGATGGACCAGTCGGCCTTGCCAACAACATCCCGATCGCTCACCGGATACGTCATGGAGGTGACATTATAGAAATACTTGGTATCTTTGGTGTTTTTGAGCTCCGGAGTACTGACCTCTGAGGCCTCCTTGCACTTGTACATGTATTCAGTTCCCGCCGGCGTGTCGCGGAGGAGCGCCTCGACGACGGCCACAGGTGCTTCAATAATACCGACTCCCTTCATCTCATCGATACTACTCTTGGGTGATGGCCTGGTGTAACCCACGATGCCATTTGACTCTCCGATCTTTTTCCAGCCGGTGTCGGCGGCCCATATACCGGAAAAACACACACCGACGATGAACATAACGACCATATTGACCTTGAAAAATTTCATTTGTTACCTCCTATAGAGAATTGATTTGCCTTATCAGCGAGATTCAATTTGCTCGTTTTATAATCTCCTTATTCCATTATTATATAGTTCTTTAAAAATATCCAGAAGAGTAACAGCAGGGTCAACAATATTTCCACTCTTTGATTTGGGTCTCTGTCATCAGGAGTAGTGCCTCCTGTATCATCCAATATCCATTTGCTTAAGGTCAGTATAGACTATCCCTTCGCCGTCGGCTTGGTACATAACCAGCGTGAGCAAAGAGAAAGAGTTAATTCTGGATAAAACCGTAGATCTTTGTGCCGAGGCCAATGGTTATTCCAGAGTATAGATTCCTTTTGATAATCATCGAAAAAGAGGGGCATGGAAAACCATAGATAACATGCCACATGTCACACTCTGACCTGGCTGATTTCATCATAGATTATATTTCGATTTTTAAAAAATCAGTACGCCTTAAATAATGAGTACTCCATAAAACCAAGTCAGAAGCTAATTTACAACGAAAGTACCCCATAAATTTCACCCATAAAAAATAGAGAGGGTCTGTAAACCCTCTCTATTGATGGGCCATCCGGGGCTCGAACCTGGAACCTACTGATTAAGAGTCAGTTGCTCTACCAGTTGAGCTAATGGCCCATATCCATCTTTGGTACGCCCGGGGCGACTCGAACGCCCGACCTGCGGATTCGAAGTCCGAAAAATCAAAAAAACAAACCCCTCTATCTTATGTCTGATTTCCCGTAAGATCTTAATTTAAAATTAATTTATGCATTCCATCTATTCCCTTACGTTCTATCTGTTTCCTTGCGTTCCCTTGGATTCTATCACAATATTATCACAGCTAAAGCGTAGGTTTTTGAACCGCGAACCCTTACGCTATTTTATGCACCACCCACATGTGCACTCCCACATTTAGCACTGAGTACCAGTCTGGTTGGCACTGAAAATACACTGCTGGACCTTCCCGGTCCAGAATCTGTCTTGCTTGAAGATCGTATTCCTCACAGTATTTTTAAAGAAAATACCGGGGCGAAGCCCCGGCGACTCAGGGGGGTAGGGGGGTTACCCCTGCCCATCCTTATCGTCTTGCTGACCGATTATGTGATTGACTGCCTTCTGTGCCTGAGCTGCGGCCAGGACAACAAGTCTTGAATCCTTTCTGATCGTGTCCCTCCATCCCTGGATATATGCCGCTGAGTTCTCAAGGGTGGCATGAGCAATGCCGGTGATCGCGCACAGGTAGGCAGCTCCCATCTCCGCTATAAGCTCTTCACGGGCGTAGTTCTTCGATCCGAAAGAAGCCGGTGCTGAAAGGGTTTCACGATTGAGCCGAGAGGCTGAGCCTGTGGCGTGGGTCAACTCATGATAAAGGGTGCTATAATACTCTTCCGGGTTTACAAATGCGGCCTTACTCGGCATCTTCACCAGGTCTTCAATCGGGTTGTAGCAGGCCTTGATAAATCCATGCTTTATCTCAGGCCTTCCCTGGAAACCGTTCACAATGGCCTCGGCCTCTTCTATGGGGTTGGAATGGGCTTCTTCCGGCTGGTCAGGGTAGGTTATCCCTTCGCACTGGAGAACATTGAATACCCGGTAGTACTTCAGGAAGGGTATATTTTTCTTTTCCAGCGCACCCGTGCCCTCGTTGAGTTCCTCCACTTCCTTGAAGTTCCAGAAAACCACGATAGAGCTTTTTTCTCCCTTCTTGATGGTCCCTCCGAGGGTCTTGGTCTGGTTGAAGGTGAGCCAGTAAGGAGAGGCATAGCTGGAAGCAAGGAGCAACCATACATTGATCCCTCTATACTTCTTGCCTGTCATCAGGTTACGGGGAAGCAGGATCTTGCTGTTCCAGGGTTTTCTCCAGGGGATGACACCATTGCCCAGGTGCGTCAGGATTTGTTCGGTCACGATCTCGAATACGTTTGCCATTAGTCTTTCCCTCCTCTAAAAATCAATTTTTTTTCAACCCGTTCACTCCTGACTCATGGGTTGAGAAAAAATCGGAGATAAAAGACCGCGAAGCATCCTTATAGGGAGCCCCTGGAACGTTGCAAGCAGCGTGACAACATGTTTTTGTTGGCACGATGCTTATAAAGCGAGAGGAAGGGGCCTCTGCGCTTTGATTAGATCCTTGATTGGAAAACACTTGCTTTTTATAAATCAATGGTCAATAACACCTATAGATATTACTAAGTATAGGTAATTTTAATCATGCAAAAACATAAAATGAATGAACCCGCATCCGATAAATCTAAACGGCTCATTAAAGAAAAAGGCGGTATAATTCGCACAACAGAAGCCCTGAAACTAGGAATCCATTCCCGTACCCTTTATACTCTCAGGGACACCGGTGTTCTTGAAAAAATTTCACGTGGTGTATACCGTCTGGCAGAACAGAAACCGATATCAAATCCTGATCTCGTTACTATAGCAATAAGATTCCCAAAGGCGGTCATTTGTCTTGTATCCGCACTGGCATACCATGAAATAACTACTCAAGTACCGCATACAATTTCTATTGCCATAGAAAAAGGTGCTGAATCACCCAGAATAGACTACCCCCCTGTATCTGTTCACCGCTTTTCGCGCGAAAGTCTTACCGCAGGCATAGAGGAGCATGAAATAGATGGCGTAATAGTCCGTATTTACAACCCTGAGAAAACTCTGGCTGACAGCTTCAAGTTCAGAAATAAAATTGGGATGGAGACTGTTCTTGAGGCACTGAAGCTCTATAAAACACGGAAGAAATTCAACCTTGAAGAACTGATCAAATACGCCCGAATCTGCCGAGTTGATAAAGTTATGAGGCCCTATCTTGAGGTGACTGTATGAGTCAGAAAGAAGTTAAGAATATAGCTCAATCTGTCAGACAACGCCTCCTGAACAGGGCAAAGGCAGAAATGCGACCATTCAGTGAGATGCTCCAATATTTTGCCATGGAGCGATTCCTTTACAGGCTGTCAAAGTCCCAACATGCTGACAGATTCATTCTCAAAGGCGCAATGATGCTCAAGGCTTGGGGTTCATCAGAATTCAGGCCGACAATGGATATAGATATGCTTGGGAAAACAAACAACGAAGAAACCAACCTCGCTACTCAGATAGAAGATATCCTTTCGTCTGATGTTGAACCGGATGGACTTATCTTCGACAAAACAAGCATCCAGACAGAACGAATTAATGAAGATGCAGATTATAAGGGTATTCGTATTCGATTCCTTGGAAAACTGGATTCCGCAAAGATAAGCATGCAGATAGATATCGGCTTTGGCGATATTGTATATCCCATGCCGGAAAGATCAGATCTGCCGACCATGCTTGATTTCCCTGCTCCATGTCTTCTTTGTTATAGCCGCGAGAGTGCTATTGCTGAAAAGTTTGAAACGATGCTGAAACTCCGTGAACTGAATAGTCGAATGAAGGATTTTTATGACATCTGGCTACTTTCCCGCCAGTTCAGATTTGAAGGGAATGTGCTCACTGAAGCCATCAGGCTAACCCTTGAAAAAAGGGGAACTGACCTGCCTGATGAAATTTCTGCTTTTTCAGAAGAATTTGCCAAAATCAAGCAAGTGCAATGGATAGCCTTCCTGAAAAAACTCAAGCAGGAGCACGTACCTGAGGATTTTTCAGAGATCGCAACAACTATAAAAAGCTTCCTTCTTCCTATTGCTATTACACTGAAATCTGTTTCAAAAGCTCCTACCCAATGGACCCCACCTGGTCCATGGGAGTAATTACTGAGATCTATCTCTCAAAACCTGGACCTCTACTCTTCCCAATATCCTGGGTTAGGTTCTGTGCAATACTCTTATTTTGAGCAAGTGTTATCTTATGGCCGTCAAAGGCTACATACCTTCCGGTCTGCATCTGATCGTATTGCTTATTATAGGGGACCATGTACTGAACCCCTTTTGACTCGATCTTGGCATACTTATTCTCGCCAACCGCCTCTATTCCCGTAAAATATCCTTCAACTGCTCTTTCTCTGGCAAATTCCACGTGGAGACCATGGGCTTCCATACGCTCACAGTAATTAAATTCCGACTTATTAAGCTGCTGGTCATATTTTGAAACTCTTTTCTGTTCTTGTCCTTCCTGAGAAATCTGATTCTGCTTCTCTTTCTCGATGGTTTTACTCCTCACGTCTTCCATCTTCTGGCCGTCATACTCAACCTGACGGAATTTACTCATCTGATCGTATTCCTTGTCATAGGGCACCAGGTAACGCACTCCCTTTGTTGGTTCGGCATGGGTATCGATCACGGCATACTTTCTGCCATCGACTTCCTTCACTCCCATATAGTTTCCTTCCACTGACTTATCCTTGGGGAACTCTACCTGGATTCCCTTCTGTTGCTGCTGTTGACGATACTCTTCCTGTACTCTCAGGTGGAGCTTCTCCTCGATTCTGCTGTACTTATCCTGGTATTTCTGAGGAAGCCCTTTATCTCTCTCTTCAAGACGCTTCACTGCATCCCGCTTTATTTCCTCATACCCTCTTATCTTCTCCATCTTGATGAATCGGTCATCTATCTCAACGCCCCTTGGTAAGCCATAGTCTACGATAAGACCCTTGGGCTGCTCTCTGCCCATGACCTTTTGCAGATCTTGAAAGTCCTTGAACTCTTCTTTGGCGTAATACATGGTTACATCTTCTCTATGCCTGCTCATGGCAACGTAGGCGGTGTGTTTATCAAAGTGCCTTGAGCCCAAAACAAAGGTACGGTCGATTGTCGATCCTTGTGTCTTATGGACCGTGGCTGCATATCCGTGGTCGAAGTCCCGGTACATGGTGGTATCAATAGCTACCCTGTCGCCCTTGTCGAGCTTGACTGCCATGACCCCCCTGCTGATACTCTCCACCGTCCCAAGGGAACCATTCCTCACACCCAAAGAATGCTCGTTCCGCAGGAAGATGATCCGGTCACCGGTGCTGAAAGTCCTCTCCCCTTTCTCGGTCATGAAGGTATATCCGGCTCCCCTTAGTTCTCCATGTAACTTTCTGTACTGCCTAGCCCCCTGGTTCAGTTCCGCTACATCTCTGTTTGTGTAGGCCATCATGAGGCTCGTCCCATGGTAGTGTTTATGTTCTGCCTGGTGATCAGCCCACTCTTTCAATAACTGCTCCTTGGCCTCTTCCCTGGTCGGGAGTTCCTTGATGTGTCCGTGGTCGTGGTACATTTCAAGGGCCTTCTCCGTCTGTTCCCTTTTTCCTGAGAACTCTATTGTGGCCTCCTTCTGCCAATCAACCTTCTGCCTTCGTACTTCGGCAAGCTCAACATAGCCGGTCTTCTGGATTATCCCCCGGAAAGAACCTCCCGCCTCAATGGACTGGAGCTGTTCATTGTCTCCGACCAGGATCACCTTTGTTCTTGACTCATGGGCATACTCAAGGACCTGGTGCATCTGCCTAGTGCCCACCATACCGGCCTCGTCGATCACCAGGATCTCATCTCGATGGAGCTGGTTACGGTCATTGCTCCAGTCTTCGAGTTGCTTGTAGATGGTCGTGCTTTCTATCCCGCTTTCGTTCTGAAGACCTTCTGCTGCTATCCCTGAGAGGGCAAGGCCTCTGACCTTGTACCCTTCCGCCTCGTATGCTTCCCGTACAGCACCAAGGGTATAACTCTTGCCTGTTCCAGCACGTCCGATCATGACGGCGATATCGCCGTTCTCTATAATTGTCTGGAAGGCCTTCTGCTGTTCATCACTCATGGTGTAATTTGCGGCTGTCTGATCGATGATCTCATTCTTTACCTGGTGTCCATGGGAAGTCTTCATCGCTTGTGCGGCATCGAGCATGGCCTTTTCGTTCATCATCATGGTGCGGGTAGAGAAGAGGTCTTCGCCTTTCTCATTCTTGCCGATCTTCATAAGCTCGGGACTGTTCTCAAGAGCACTGAATACCCGGTTGAACTGATCCGCGTCCGCACTATACCGGAATGCAAAATCCATGATGTCTTCCCGCTTGAACACGGCATCATAATGCCCTACATGCTTCAACGCTTTCTCAGGATCGTTGATAATCCGATCTCCATTCTCGCGGCATATCCTCTGGTACTCTTCAAGTTTATCGAGGCCTCTTGTATCCTGGAGGTGGAGATATCCCTTTGGCAGGTATTTATAGATTCCTTGACCGAGGGTAAGCTTAGGCTCTAGATCAATACCTCTGTCTGCATAGCTCCTATGGTCAACCTGGATATCATGACCGGCTTCCAGCAAATGCCGGTTTTGTACAACCGCCCACTCCTCACGCCACTTAAGCAGATGAGCTTTATCGTTCCATGATCTTTCCTTTTGTCCGAATCCATCTGAGGTAACTTCACGCATGGTAAGCATGATATGGACGTGCGGGTTTTTCTCGCTTTTGTGGATGCAGATATCGGCTATCATCCCCTTATCCACGAACTGCGTCTGTGCGTATTCCCGCACGAGCGCAATCTGTTGATTGAGGTTCAGCTCTTTAGGGAGAGAGAGTTCAACTTCACGTGCAAGCTGGGCGTCCTTTCGCTTCTCTTTTCTCTCGGCCTCGTTCCAGAGGGTTTGACGATCTTTCAATATCTCGGGAGCATTTTCCGGGAGAAGGATTTCTGCATGGGCAAGGTCTTTCTTCTTTGAATAGTCGAACTCCATTCCCTGACGCTCATCATAGAGCTTATCGCGTGAACGGTATGCAGCCGCAGCTACCGAGCTACGCCCGGAGCCTCTGCTGATAACCTTAACATCGATGTGATAGCACGCCATAAGCTAGTTGTTTTCCTCTTCAACTTTTTGAATGGAGTACAGATCCTCGCCCTTTTTACTTTTCCCGGTGAGAATGAGATCCTGGCAGTTCGAGAGAGCTTGCACGACTTGCTTATATTGTTCCGTATCGGCACTATGATATTTGGCAAACTTATCGATATCTCTTCTTTTGAAAACCTCTGCTCGATGCCTGAGAAGTTTTAAGGCCCTTCCAGGTTCTTCGATAATCCTTTCCCCATTTTCTCTTCGTATTCTCTGGTGGTCTTCAAGCCGGTCAAGTCCTCTGGTGCTTTTAAGAAAATCTCCATCCCTGGTAATATATTTTGACGCATATCCAAGCTTGACTTGAGGTTCAAGATCGATTCCTCTCTCAACATAACTCCGGTGGTCTACCCTGACATCATAGCCTGCTTCTTCCAACTTCATGTTCTGGATATTCGCCCATTCCTCCCGCCACTTAAATATATAGGTTCTGTCGCTCCAGGATCTCTCCTTTTGTCCGAATCCTTCCCCGGTGAATTTCCGCATGGTAAGCATGATTGTAGCGTGAGGATTCGACTCTTTTGATATGATGCCTATGTCAGCAATCATTCCCCTATCAACGAAGCTTGCCTGTACGAATTCCCGTACAAGCTCAATCTGCTGCTTAAGGGTCAGTTCCATAGGAATTGAAACCTCAATAAGCCGGGCAAGCTGAGAATCTTTTCGCTTTTCTCCTCTCTCGACCTCATTCCAGAGGGTTTGCCGATCGAGAAATCTCTCAGGGACATTTTCTGGAATTAATATCTCTGAATACGCCAGGTCGGTAAATTGGGAATACCTGTGCGTCTTCCCCAATCTTTCATCGTAGAGTGTTTCTCTTGCACGCCATGCTGCTGAAGCGACTGCGCTTTTGCCATCTGATCTTCCAATTTTGCTGATATTTAAATGATAAATAGCCATTCTCTAGTCCTTACGATGGGTTAGATGGATCACGCACGTCGCTGGCGACGTATAAGCGTGCCTTTATTACATAAAGTATTGGTTTCTCGCTTTGCTCGGTCATTGGGGTTTAACCTCTTCGTAATGTCTTGCAACACGCCCATGCATGGTACAAAGAATAGCATTGAAATATTGTTTCTTGATTTGTTGCTTAATAATATCTATCATTAAAGAGTTCAATAATCAATACTTTTTAGAGGAGGTACAATGCAATCTAATAAAAAGGCAACACTTGATAAACTTCTGGAGAAGAAGCAAAGGATCGAGCAACAGATTTCCAGTGCTAAAGCCCGTTTGAAGAAGAAAGATCGAGCCGCAGATACCCGGAAAAAGATCCTTGTGGGCGCATACTTCCTTGAAGTCAAATACAAGGACAAAGAAGATGAACTGGTGAAGCTTCTGGACGGTTTCCTTGTCCGCGATAATGACCGGGCGCTCTTCGACCTACCCCTAAAGGGTGATGCATCATGAATGAGCAAGAATTAACCGAGGTCAGAGAGAGCATAAGGCGGGAGGTAAGATACGCCCTTACTACTGACATGCAAGAGATCCGTCTTATCAAAGAAAGTCTCGATGCCATTCTTGCTCAACAGAAACAGAAGATCGATGAGATGGATGAGTTCTTTATCGAGTACTCTCACGAGCAGAAAAAGAGCCAGCAAAACTATCAGGACTCCTTGAAGATAATTCTGGGCGAACATAAGAAAATTGCGGATGAAGCTAAATCTCTTTATAAGGACATTAATAACAACACTCAGGAGATTAGGTTAATCTCTACTCAACATCAGGAAAAACTCTCATCGTATTATGATTACCTCTTCCTGAAGGTGTTCGGGATTGCTGCCATGGGCGGGTTATTTGCCTTGTTTCTGTATCAACTGTTCTTTAGATTCATCTACCCTTTTATAAACAGGTTGCTTTAAGTACTCAGGCATGAATAATGTGTAATACAAATGTGAACATCTAGGAATGAGATTTATGTTGAGTAACCGGGTAGGTCGGGGGCGTTACCGCCCCGTTCCCCCCTCAGAACCGTACGTGATAGTTTCCCATCATACGGCTCAAGCATCTTTGAAGGCAGCTCCTGTGGAGCGGCCCGACTGTGATACCTCCTAAGCGGCCTTCATCGCTCGAATCTGTCGAGCAGAGAGGGCCGCAAGCAGTTTGCTTTCCTTTTCATGCCTGCGCTGCCAGTAGTAAGCAGCGTATTCCGGCAAGTAAGGGTTCGCGTCTGCTTTGATCTTCCTATGCCTTCGAATGCCTATGGTGCATACTCTGAGAACCTGATATACTTTTACTCGACCTTTGGCATCTTTCGAGCGTACTGCAAATATATGTTTTAGACCCGAGGCTGTCCAGTATTCCTTGATCAGCCATTTCACGGGCTTGCTCTGATGACGCCTGTGCACCATACGCCACAACTGTTCGAAGACATAGGTGTCGATGCGACAGAAGGCATCCGACGCTGCCACGTGGCGGTGGTAATTGGCCCAGCCTCGGAGTGTCTGATTCAACTCCTTGATCAGGACCGGCATCGGCGCGCTGACGTGTTTGCGGATAATCGTTCCCAACTTCCGTACGAGGGCGAGGACTCCCTCTTTTGCCGGAGTGATGTGCAGCACCCGTCCATGCTTTCGGAAGGTTTGCCCGAGGAACGTAAACCCGTTCTTGATGTAGGTGATCGCAGTCTTGGCTGGTGATAAGGATAGACCGCGTTCCGCAAGAAACATCTCCACCGCAGGCTTGATGTCTTCTTCCAACAGACGTTTTGATTTGCCTGTTATGATGAAGTCATCGGCATAGCGGATGAAGTTGACTCGGCTTCGACGGGGGACTGCACGTTGGATGACCTCCTCCAGACCGTCGAGCGTCATGTTTGCAATGGTCGGGCTGATTATCCCTCCTTGCGGTGTTCCTCTGCGGGTCGGATACGTTTTGTTGTCTTCCACGTACCCTGCCTTCAGCCACTTGTACAGCACGGTTTTATCCATCGGAAGGTTTCTGAGAATCCAGTCATGGGAGATGTTGTCGTAACATCCTTCGATGTCTCCCTCCATCACCCAGGTTGCCGAGTTCGGCTTGGACAGGGCATTGAATGCTGCTGCTACTGCATCAGCACACGACCGGCCTTCACGGAAGCCGTAGGAATTCCTGTCGGCGGAAGTTTCCGCTACCGGGGAGAGCGCCAGCTTGTACAGTGCCTGCATTGCCCGATCCTGCATGGTTGGGATCGATAGAGGTCTTTTCTTTCCATTCTTCTTCGGGATGTAAATCCGCCTGAGCGGCTGAGGCTTGTAGCCACGTCTGCGCAGGCTGAACGCAGCCCGCCATTTGGCTCGGGCGCTTCGCCACAAGACGCCGTCAACGCCAGGAGTATTCTTCCCCTTGTTGGAGGTCGCCCGTTTCACAGCCATCAGCTTGGCGTATAACGAGCGGGTTAACAGATAGTGAAGCACCCTTACCTTGTTCCACCTGTTTCCCTTCACAGCCTGTGCGATACGTACCTGCAGCCTTCTGACCTGACGCATTAGGACTTTCCAGTCAATGGATTTCCATCTCTTAGCGTCAGCGATGAGTGCACCAGCTTTATCGGCCGTCTTTTGCCTTCCCATCTCCAAAGGTTCTCCAAGCTCTCTCGCACCAAGACACCGGTCGGACGTCTGCACGCTCTCGTCGGGGCTGCTGCCACCGGCTTTCGCGTCGGGCCATGTCTCATGCCCTATCCGTAGTATTACCTACGGCCTTTGCTTCTTCCGACTTCTCTTCCCCGCCGCTCCGACAGCACGCCTTGCGGTAATGCCTGCCCGGTATTGCACCGGGCGAAATAGCGGGGTTACTGCGTTCTACATAATCGACCATCACGGACAACGTAGGCGGGACTTGGACGCCGGTGGCTTATTAGCGGCCCCGTGCAGGCACGTTAACAACCTGCAACCTCACACCACACGTGCAAACACATAAGAAGCACGTCTTAGACCTATTAATCCCTGTAGGTCCGTTGCTCGTCTGACGGCGCGTGAAATCCTTTGCCTGTTCTCGCCCTATTGCCCTGACCCTAGCCCTTAACCGAGCGGGATTCTCGGATGGGATTCCACCTCACGGCTTCCTCCCGGTTCGGTACATTGTCGGACGGGCTTCACACCCGCTGCACAACGCACAGCACGCATGCCGTCCTAGGGTACTGGCGGAGACACACCAGGTGATTTCCAGTTTCTCTATCCTCCTATAATCACATTCGATTATGCAACTTCGCATCGCGATTAACGTTAAAGCTCACTGGCTGCAATGGAGCAAAGGGGAAATATCGACCGGTGCAGCGCCTTGTTAGCTTGTCACTTCAATTTCAAACCCAATCTTCTTGGATTGTTCAATGAACTTCTCGATATTCCCTTTACCCCACTGGTTTGAAATTGCATATTGCGTGGAGTCTGGAAACTCAATTATTTCATTTTCCCTAAGAAAATGGCGATAAATACCCTGCCTGCCGTAAATCCCATGAGCATCACTTACAGGAATAAACATTCCTCCACTTCTAATTTCTTGAGGGAAAGCAATTAATAGCTCAGTTAGATTGTTTGGCTTGTTCTCTGCTATCCAGTGTTGAATGACAGCCAACACCAACTTTCTTTTATTGTAAGCATTGCCTTGAAAAAAATAGCGCGTGTAATCTTTTGATGATTTCCTAGCCTCTCTCCTTTCTTCTGACTGTTGCTTAATCTTTACCTGGTAACTTTCCGCTTCTGGTAAAGGAATTATCTGTTGAACATCTATAAGTATTTGACTTTGGTATTTGTAGGGTATGAATCGAACGCATCGAATATCAATATTTCTTTCATTAAGCCACATCACTGATGTCGTTAGCTCTTTGGAAAAATCAGATGAAACCAAAACGATGCGAACATCCAATGCAAAATCGTCCTCTTGTGGTTCCTCCCAGCCCAGAAATTCTAGCAAACTATTTTCTGCATTTAGCTCAACACCTATTGAATTTAGATATTTTTGATAAATTTCAACTGCACGGCTGAAAGTGAGAGTAGATACCATTGCTGCATACCGCAGTGCTTGCAGCTCCATATTCTCTCCGGTTTCAGTTCGTTTTAACTCAATGACAACCAGATTCCCCTCTTTATCGACTGCCAGTAAATCAATTCGGCGCTGAGAACCCGACCACTCTGCGAACTCTTCTGATATTACGAGGCAGTTGGGAGCTACGACAGCAATTTGGTGCTTGAGTGCTAACTGCAAATGATGACGTTCAAGTATTCCTTCACTGTTAAAAGTTGTGGTATCAACTTTCTGCAACGAATTGTCATTAAAACTATAAATTGCCATGTTCCCCCCGCTTCTTCGTCGACCTAACGTCCGCCTGGATGCCTTTGTTCGACCCTACTACTTACTCGTCCAGTTTCGGTTCAACCCCATTTCCCGGCTTTGTAGTTTGGACTGCCATCGACCTTCCATCCTTAGTATGTCCTTTGTTGTCGCAGACGTTCCTGCAACTTCCAGAATCGAAATCTGATAATCACTTGGATCGCGACTCTTGAGACCAAGGTTGCCGCCATGACCTGTGTGGACGTAGTCTTGCCAGCGGCCCCAAAATCCTTCCTCACCAGTCGCAGATCCAACATACTGCTCCTTTGTCTTAGGACATGTAAGCAAGTAGATTCCACGAGAAGATTGGAGGGCTGTAATCCAGTTCTTTGGGACATTGTTGAGCTTTGATAGCGCTTGGATGAAGTTCAAAAAGCCCGGGAAAGTGGGTTCCTGAAATGCCATGCGCAACTCAGTGATGGGCTTATCGTTCCGTTCAGCATATTGGACCCACGCGAGTGCTCCCGGTCCCCAATTGATAAATAACCTCCCAATGAGATCACTTAGCGTATTCTGTATCTTGAGGTCATAGACGTCACAGCTTCCGGCTTCGTCAATACCTTCCATATGAGGTCTGGGGGTGTCTTTTTTTAAAAGTCCTTGATACTGCACAGCATAAAGTCCAGCAAACATCGTATCATCGTTGAGATTGACAATGAACACTGCCCAGTACGGTGCAGTGAATTTCTTTCGATTCGGGATGCTTTGGTTGGATTGGTAAAGCTCAAACTGTGGGCGGTTGTCACGCCACAATTCGTAAGGTGTATGGCCCCTCGTTGCTTTTTTGTCTTTGTGTCGGATAAGGCGAACATCAGCCAGTGGTAACCCAGCTTCACGCAGGATTGTATTAAACATAATAGACATTACACTAACCTCACGTTAATTGGTCGAACAGCAGGCATCAGCGCCGCGGCTCTACAGCGTCCACCTGGATGCCTTTATTGACCTGTAGATCATCTGGTGCTTCCCCTGCCGTTTCTTCAAGAACCTGTTGAATTAAGCCTCGGTACTCAGAAACAACGTGGTAGTTGTCTTTGGTCTCTCCATGGGCTCCACCTGTCTCGAATTCGATTGCCTGCCGCAGGTGAGGGTTAGACTTCTTAGTTAAAAACTGAGAAATGTTGCTGAGGTAACGCCCGGCTTGACCTATATCATTGCCTATACCCGCTTCAACAAGGCCTTGCTTCACATTTTCGCGACTATAGGTGCGATCCTCCTGTATAACAATTTCAAGGAAAGCGCGAAACCGTGGTGTCAAATCGCTTGGTCGAATGAGGGACTGGATGATTCGCTCCTTGAGCTGATCTGCAGGAAGATTGGAAGCCTCTAGTGAGAAGGAACTTTTTCCAGGAAGTTTCTGTTCTTTCACTTTAACTTCTTTCTTCTGGATGTAGTCCCTTGCTTCGGGTAGGGGGATAATGATGTCAGCATTTATGAAAATATTTCCCTGTTGGTCAACATGAGGTGTCACGCGGATGCACTCGATGTCGATTATCGCGTCACGCAACCAGAGTACCGCCGAAATTACTTCAGAATTGAACTCTTTCGAAACCAATACAATTCTTTGTTTCTCGTTAAGGTCTTCAGGTTCGCAGTCTATGAACTCCTCAATCTTAACCTGAGCATCATCAACATCCGTGCCAAGGTACTCGGCAAAATACTTGTAGATTTCGTCTTGAGAAAAACTCGAACAGTATGAAGCGTACTTGATTGCCTGCCACTCAACGTCTGAGCCAGAATCATCCCTCTTGAGCTCAATGATCACAAGTGCGCCCTCCTTGTCCACCGCCAACAAATCAAGACGCCTTCCTGATGGAAGTATTAGTTCTTTAGCGATGACCAGTAAGTCCTCACCAAGGATTTCTGGTGTCCCATTGATCCATTCCTGAATATCAAACCGTTCTTTCAGGTTCAGAAGCACCTAATGATGTCACGGGGATCTTCTACGAGCTTCTCGTTTTCAATGTCCACCTTATACATTCATTCCCTCCTGTATCAGTGTTGGCAGGCCAATCCAAAGTCACCGTGAGCCGGATTTATCGGCGATCCGGTGCAGCGACTCGCCGGCATTTTCTCTTTCTATTATTCTGACCCCCTTGCATCGTCTTCCGCTATTCCGGGAGAATAGTCACTCCCCTTCTGGTGAAGCCCCCTGTATTTACAAGGTCCTGCTATTATTTCTTGTTCGACCGCCTCGTCTTTTGCCTCATCTGGATTTCTTCGCGCCCAATAGATTGTCTCTTAGCCAGCAGTCCAAACTGTTTGGCTTAGGATGGTCTATTCTTCTGCATTCTTTCAGAATCCTTGTATCATGTAATTCCTTGATCTGTTGTTCTTATATGTTCTTTGAGGTGTTAAATCGAATGAATTGTTCCCATATGGTAGATTGATAGATGGCATGTTTGTCCTTTCTATTTGATTCATTTACCTTGGTTTGCAGAAGAAACAGTTCTCTCAATTCTGGCAAGACGCGTTGTTCGGCGAATGTCAATGCAGCGGCATAGGTCTCGTGGTATTCATAGTTCCCTGACGGTACTGGTGTTGCCCTCGTGCTTTTTAATTTGATTGCATCCATCACAATTGAATGGTCATATGCGGATTGGCTGAACGTTTTTATACTGTGGCTAACTCCATCTCCACATCTCCTTAATAGCATGCCTAACGTACAGATCACCTGCGGCTATAAGCCGTCCAGTGGATTAGCGGGTTAAGCTTTTTCCATACCTCAAGCAAGCTTTCTATTATCAAGTTGGTCTAGAAAGGCCTCTTTGGTACTTATGGTAAGCTAGTTGCAGGTATTATAGCGGTAATTGCTCGCCAAGCATGCCACATAAATCTTCCTAATATGTCAAAGTCATCGATTGTTGCACCATGATGAACAAAGGAGGATCGGATTCTGTATAAGCATCTCTAA
>CAWCTR010000008.1:0-241834 GCA_963798485.1 uncultured delta proteobacterium
CTGAAGGCCTTTTCCTGCTCTTCGCTCATGGTGTAGTTCTTTGTTGTCTGGTTTATGATAGCCTGCTCCAGTACATGATCGTTTGAAGATGTCATGACTCTCGCATTGTCGAGCATGGTCTTCTCGCTCATCATCATGGTGCGGGTCGAGAACAGGTCTTCCCCCTTCTCGTTTATCCCGATCTTGACAGTTTCTCATGCTGTTCTCAAGGGCAGAGAAAACACGGTTGAACTGATCCGCATCAGCGCTATGCCGGAAGGCAAAATCCATGATGTCTTCCCGCTTGAACACGGCATCATAATGTCCAACGAGTTTCAAGGCTTTTGCTGGATCGTTGATAATCCGTTCTCCGTTCTCGCGGCATATCCTCTGGTACTCTTCCAGGCGATCAAGACCTCGGGTTTCTTGTAGATGGAGGTAGCCTTTGGGCAGGTATTTTGCTGCGATCCCGATCTTCGATGTTGGCTCAAGGTCAATGCCTCTATCTGCAAAGCTCCTATGGTCAACCTGGATATCATGACCTGCTTCCAGTAATTTCCGGTTCTGGATATTCGCCCATTCCTCCCGCCACTTCAGGAGTTCTGCTTTATCATTCCATGCAGTAACCTTTTTACCAAAGCCATCTCTGGTAACTTCCCTGGTGGTAAGCATGATATGAACATGAGGATTTTTATCGCTCTTGTGGATGCAGATGTCGGCTATCATTCCCTTGTCTACGAATTGTGTCTGTGCGTATTCTCTTACAAGCGCAACCTGTTGTTCATAGTTCAGCTCTTTAGGAAGACCTAACTCGACTTCTCGGAGAGGCGAGAGTCTTTTCGTTTTTCAGCTTTTTCGACTTCATTCCACAGCGTTTGCCGGTCTTTCAATCTCTGGGGTGCGTTTTCCGGAAGGAGGATCTCTGCATAGGCAAGGTCGTTTTTCTTCGAATAGTCGAACGTCATGTCCAGGCGTTCATCATAGAGTTTATCTCGCGAGCGGTATGCAGCTGCGGCAATGGCGCCTTTGCCCCCTCCCCTCCCGATTATTTTAACAGTGATATGATAACAAGCCATTCAATATCCTTTTCTTTAGTTTATGCATGAGCACATAGGTTGCTTGCGACATGTATGTGCGCCTTTCGTTCACTCAGTTTTAGCCCTGTGCTCATTCTCCCGTTGGTTTTAGTCCTTCCGGTTCGTTTGTAAACTTCGCGTTGTGTTGTAAAGGAGCGAGTAGCTTTTCTTATCATTGACTTCTAACCTCTCATAAGGTATTATATATCATATTGTTATGAATCTAATACTAGTGAGGGCAGAATGCAACCGAAAAATCAGATTCTCTCAGTAAACTTCTGCAAAAAAAGCAAAAGCTCGAACAACAGATAGCCAGTGCAAAATCCCGCCTGAAGAAGAAGGAACGAACGAGGATACCCGGAAAAAGATCCTCGTTGGCGCTTTCTTCCTTGAAGTTAAGTACAAGGATAAACAAGACGAACTGGCAAAGCTCATGGACGGTTTCTTGTCCGTGATAAGGACCGTGCTCTCTTCGACCTTCCTCCTAAAGGTGATGTGTCATGACAGGATACTTGTGAGATCATAGCTCAGAGGAAAATTGAATCCCTTAGCTATATCAGTATAGTCTTCTAAGTGAATAAAGTTTCCTGATAAGGCTTTTTGGGCCATCTTTGCGTTCTTTCCTCTTCTGGTTCGATTTTGGGGAGAAAGAGGTCTTTGTGAAGTCCCTTTTTTGTGTTTCTTTTTCATGTTTCCTAACGATAGAGAGAAGTTGATCAATGTAGCCTTCTATAGCCTGGCCTTCTTCTGTCGATTCATAACGATATGTCTCTAACATATCCCCTATGCAATCAGCTATTACGGCTTTGACATCGGATATAACCAGGGGTTTGCTGGCATCCTCATTGAATTCGATCAAGTAGTCGTCAAACTCCTGAGGACTAAGGTTGTAGTATAAAATATTATCATATATTCCAGAGATATCCTAGCATACTCATGTGAGTCATCGCCCGATAAAATGTACGCATATTTCTCTTCCATCTGTCTGTAGAACTCCGCGAAAGGATCAAGAGATTTGTTTTCAGCTGTTTTCTTTGTATTCAAGGATTGAATCGTTCATACGATAGCTCCGCATTTTAAAATCTTTCCAAAAAACATTTTTCCTGAACCCCTTCACAAAGCCCTGAGGGTTTCAGAAAAATGGACTAAAAGTCTGCGAAGCCACCATTTGTTGGGCATTGAGAATCTTTTCATGCCTCTGTAACGCTGCAAGTGGTATGACAGACTTCGTTGGCAGAACACTTCGAAAGCAAGTGAAAGAGTAAAGATGGATATTTAGTTTTTTTTTAGTAATTCCCAGCATTAAAGCTGAAAGCACTTATAGTCAGAAATAATTTCTCTCCATGGTAAATACCTTGTAATTAAATACAAATGGCCAAGCCGACGCGCCGCTTGCGGCGCGTCGGCTTGGAAAAACTGTTAACTTATAACTACCAAAATTGTAAAATTACCCACACCTATGGGTGCGGATAATTTACTTTTCCCATAAACCGGGCGAAGCCCGGCCGCCGGAAAGGGCAGGAGGTTACCCCTGCCCTGTTTCATCTTCGTGGTCTTCGTCCTCTTGCCTGCCCATGATGTAGTTGACTGCCTTCTGGGCCTGGGCTGCGGCCAGGACAACGAGCCTTGAATCATTGCTGATAGAGTCCCTCCACCCTTGGATATATGCCGCTGAGTTCTCAATGGTTGCATGAGAAATGCCGGAGATCCCGCACAGGTAAGCAGCTCCCATCTCGGCAACAAGCTCTTCTCGGGCATAATTCTTAGATCCGAAAGGTACCGGTGTGGTGAGGGTTTCCCGGTTAAGCCTTGATACTTCGCCCGATCCATGAATTTCCTCATGGAATAGTACGCTGTAGTACCCTTCCAAGTTAACAAAGGCATCCTTGTTCGGCATCTTCACCACGTCCTCGACGGGGTTATAGCACGCCTTAGTGAATCCGTGCTTTATCTCGGGCCTTCCCTTATATCCTTCTATAATGGCCTCTGCCTCGGCTATGGGGTCCACGTGTGGCTCTTCCAGCTGGTCGGGATAGGTAATCCCTTCGCACTGCAGGACATTGAATACCCGGTAATACTTCAGGAAGGGGATATTCTTCTTTTCCGAGCTGTCCGGTGTCTTTGTTCACTTCGTCCACTTCTTTGAAGTTCCAGAAAACAACAATAGAGCTTTTTTCACCCTTCTTGATGGTCCCTCCAAGGGTCTTGGCCTGGTTGAACGTAAGCCAATAGGGGGAGGCATAGCTGGAAGCAAGGAGCAACCATATATTGATGCCCCGGTAAAACTTGCCCGTTACCAGGTTACGCGGAAACCGGATCTTGCTGGTCCATGGTTTTCTCCAGGGGATGACACCCCTATCAAGATGGTCGATGATTTGCTGCGTCACGATTTCGAATACATTTGCCATTGGTGTTTCCCTCCTTCTAAAAATCAATTTTTTTCTCAACCCGTTCACCCCTGACTCACGGGTTGAGAAAAAATCGGAGAGACAAAGACCGCGGAGCCTCCTCTCAGGAAGGCCCTGGAGCGCTGCAAGCAGAGTGACAACGTGTTTTAGTTGGCACGATGCTTATAAAGCGAGAGAAAGGGACGTGAAAGTTCTGAATCATAATTTTTTGGTATCCAAGTTATTTTGCGTTCTTGTTGCACTGAAAAATACAAAGAACCCCTCCGCTCGCTCAGAAAGCAGCACGCCAACATGTGACCATGTTGTCATGCTGCTTGCAGCGCTTCGGGGTTCCCTGTGGTCACATGCTGTGACCACATCCCTACATGGTGAGCCTTTCAGGCTGTTCTTTCTCCGGTCGTTCCTCCCTTCCCCTTCAGTCATTTTTGAAAGGGGGAAGGAAGGAAAAATTGGTTTTTATTAAGATTAAGAGCGGGAGAGAACAAGAGAATGACGATTTTACCACGTGGCCCTATGATCGCTCCACAATATCCACTATTGTTAACGGTTCCTGAGTTATCTGCATATCTGGGCATTAAAATCAAAACCCTCTATGCCAAGATAGAAGCAGGGGAAATCCCCCATTATCGTTTAGGTCGCCTCATCAGGTTTCGTTTGGACGAAATCAATGCCTGGCTGGAAGGCTGCAGGAAGGATATCTCTCAAGCCGCAGGGCAAAGTCAGAGTAGAAAAAGAAAAAAGCCATCTCGCAGATCAAATGACCATGTATCCGCGATTATTGCAAAGACGATTGACGGAGAGCGCGAGAAATATTACGCTTCGGAATACGGGAAATCAGACCGGATTGAGGGCCTCGGAAAGGAGGTCAACAATGGGATTATTTAAACGCAATTCGGTCTGGTGGATGAGTTTTACTCATCAAGGCCAGCAATACAGGCGTTCAACGGAAACAGATGACAAGAAGCTGGCGCAACGGATCTTTGACAAACTAAAGGGTGAAATCGCGGAAGGGAAGCATCATTGGGTGAGTTCTGAGAATGTTGAGTTTGAAGATCTGGTGAAGGACCTTATTAACGATTACAAGTTAAACAGCCGTAAATCCTTGGATCGTGCATCATTGAGCGTGAAACATCTTAGTTCTTTCTTTGGAGGCATGAAAGTCAAAGATATTACATCGAACTTGATCCAGAGCTATATTCTTGTCAGGAGAGAAGAGGGGGCTAGCAATGGGACTATTAATAGAGAGCTCTCTGCTTTAAATCGAATGCTCACACTGGGTGCAAGACATACACCGCCCAAGGTTATCAATCGACCGTTTGTGCCAAAGCTCAAAGAGGCACCACCCAGGGAAGGTTTTTTCGAGCATGAGGAATATATTCGCTTGCTGGATTTGTTGCCTGATTATTTAAGACCTATCCTGACTATAGCTTATTTTACTGGCATGAGAAAACGGGAGATTCTAAGTTTGACATGGGATCATACCAACCTTATTGAAAAAAAGATCACCCTCAGAGCAGGGACTACAAAAAATGATCAGGGAAGGACAATCTTTTTATCAGGTGAACTTTATAACACTATCCTGCAACAAAAGAAGTTAAGAGATGGTGTTTATCCGGACTGTCCTTATGTTTGTTTCAGGGAAGGACATCAGATAAAATATTATAAAGATGCTTGGCACACCTCATGTAAAAAGGCTGGATTGGTCGGGAAGTTACTACATGACAACAGAAGAACTGCTGTGCGAAACATGTCAAGAGCAGGGATACCTGATACTGTTATAATGAAGATCTCGGGTCATAAAACACGGTGTGTCTTTGACAGATACAATATCACAAGCGAAGATGATCTACGTATTGCTGCCGAGAAAATTGCAAAGGTATATCAAGACAAACAGGCATCAATCGAACCATCGACTTGAGGGTTTTATCACAATTTTATCACAATTGAGGCTAATATCAGTGTATCGTGATAAGTGCTAATTTAAAAAACCTAATAAAATCATGGCGGAAGCGCATGGGAATCGAACCCACCAAGGACGCTCGTCGCACCCCACACCGGATTTGAAGTCCGGGGGGCCCACCAGGACCCGTCCGCTTCCACAGCCACGATAACACACTCGCAAAGCTATGAGCAATGAAGGACAATCTTTATGGACATAACTTTGTATCTTGACACCCCTGATCGAAGTTGTAATGGATAATAGCATGATACTCAGGCTTTTGGTCTGTTTAGCGATCTCCATCCTCCTGCACATTCTTCTTGTCATCCAGCCGTTTCATGTGCTCACGAAACAGGCAAACCCTTTGAGCCATATGGCAACCATACCTGTCGGGCTTGTAGATATCCCCCAGCAACTTGCCAAAGCAGACAATACAAAGACCCCCGCAGTAATACCTATCCCTTCAAGGGTGAAAAATGACGGGGAGGGCGTAAGCTTCGAGGCCGAAGGCGGGGTCGGGAAGGTATATCTCGACAAGTTGAAGGTGAAGATATTCAATATCTGGCAATATCCGGAGGAGGCCATCCGGAAGAGCGAACAGGGAAAGGTGACCATCTCTTTTGTGCTCAATGACAAGGGCGAGCTCGTGGACATGGGTGTGCTGGTCAGCTCCGGTTTCCTCAGTCTCGATTCCGCCGCCATGGCCGCCGTTGAGAAGGCAAGCCCTTTCGGATCTTTTACCGGCGACATCAAAGAGAAGACACTGAAGGTCACCGGGAATTTCGGCTATGTCCTGGATTAGATCTCCAAGATGCTGGAGAACCTTGGCGCCGCCATCGATACCTATGTGTAGGCCAATGGCCTGCATAAAAGATCAGAGATTTCCTCCAATCTTGTAGTTTCACCTTTTTGGAAGATATGCTTTCTCGTGTCAGAATGCTTGTCATTAAAGGTGTATTGAATAGTATCCAAGGGCTCTTGGATCTTGCATAACGTATGGCAAAGGGCTAAAGAATAGAGATATGCGATTTCTGCTTACGAACGATGACGGCATCTATGCACAGGGGCTTGCAGCCATTAAACAGGAGCTGGAAAAGATAGGCGATTGCGTGGTGATTGCCCCGGTAACCGAGCAGTCGGCTGTGGGCCATGCCATAACCATATCCGACCCGCTGAAGGTCATTCCTATCCACCGCTCGGGCGAGTTCTATGGCTACGGCATCACCGGTTCTCCTGCCGACTGCGTGAAACTCGGCGTCTCGCACATCATGAAGCAGCCGCCCGACGTAGTGGTTTCAGGCATCAACAGGGGCGAGAATGTGGGAATAAACGTGCTGTATTCCGGCACGGTCTCGGCTGCGACAGAGGCCCTCATCCTCGGGTACACCGGGATTGCACTGTCTGTGGACAATTACTTGAATCCGGACTATCACGCAGCTGGCATCTTTGGTGCACGTCTGGCTATGAGGTATGCCCAGCGGAACAAACCCCTGCCGTTTGCGCTGAACGTAAACTGTCCCTCATGCCCTATGGATGAAATCAAGGGGGTCAGGATTACCAGGCAGGGTGATTCCCGGATAGTGGACGAGTTCGTCCGGCGTGAGAGCCCCCGTGGAACCATCTATTATTGGCAGGCCGGTTTAACAAGGATCATTGATGAGGCGGAGGATACCGATGCCGTGTGCCTGAGGAACAAGATGATTTCCATCACGCCGATCCACTACCGGCTTGGCGCGAATTGGATCAACTTCGATGACCTGAATCAGGATTATCTGGAGAAACTGTTCCATGGAGCTTAAGCATATTGAGGAACGGCTGGGGTATAGTTTTTTAAACAGGGATCTCTTGCAAGAGGCCCTCACGCATACTACCTATGTCAACGAACACAAGGAACTCGGTCTGAAAGACAATCAACGTCTTGAGTTCCTGGGAGACACCGTTATCAACTCCATCATCACGGCACGGCTCTTCGGGTTGTTCCCTGATGAGAAAGAAGGGCAGCTTACCAAGAAACGGGCCGAGCTGATAAGCGAAGTGGCGCTCTCAAAAATCGCACGCCACTTGGGCATCGGCAAATTCTTAAGTCTTGGAAAGGGTGAAGAGATGGATAGCGGCCGGAAGAAGGTATCCTTGCTTGCAGATGCCTATGAGGCCCTTATTGGTGCAATCTTCCTCGACAGCTCGTATGAGAAGACCACCCGGGTCGTCCAGAAGCACTATGATGAAGCCTTCGGCGCCTTTGATGAGATCTCCATCACCGATTACAAGAGCCTGCTTCTGGAGTTCTGCCAGTCGCAGTTCAGGGCATTACCCAGGATCATGGTGATCCATGAGCAAGGGCCGGAGCATGATAAGGAGTTTGAGGTGAATATAACGCTGCAGGATAAGATTATCGGCCATGGAAAGGGCAAGAATAAAAAACAGGCAGCGCAATTTGCATGCAAGGAGGCGTTAAGATTGCTGGACTACCCCCTATAGTCATCCCGGTATTTGTATCGAACCTGGGATGTCCTCACCGGTGCATCTTTTGCGACCAGAGGCAGAACGCAGAACCTATGCCACCCGAGCATGTTGCCGTGCAGGTAGGTGAATTCCTCTCCCACTGCAGGTCCGCCCACAAAAGGCGGCGCGTCCTCGCCTTTTTCGGAGGGTCTTTTACCGGCATTAAACATGATCTGTTGGAGGGCTATCTGGATGTAACACGAACCCTGATGGCCCAAGGTCACATCCACTCGGCAAAGGCCTCGACCCGTCCGGATATGGTTTCAGAAGATAGATTGGACCGCTTGGTGCAAGCCGGGTTCGATGAGTTGGAGATCGGCATCCAGTCCATGGACGATGCCGTCCTTGAGGCAAGCTCCAGGGGGCATACACGAAAAGACGCTATTGATGCCTGCAATCTTGTGAAGAGATCAAGGATGAGGCTTGGGGTCCAGATCATGCCGGGGCTTCCCGGCGAGGACTTAAAGAGCTTCAAGCAGACCGTGGATGATGTGTTGGAGCTGGGGCCGGATACGGCAAGAATTTATCCCACAGTTGTCCTTGCGGGTACCGCTCTGGAAGAGGATTTCCTCAAAGGCGGTTACCAGCCGCTCTCCCTGGATGAGGCAATAAGCCGCACCTTGTATGCGGCAATCAAGCTGGAAAATGGCGGCAGCACTATCCTGCGCATGGGCCTTCCATCATCACCGGGGTTAAAGGTAATTGCCGGGCCCTATCATGACTCTTTCGGGTTTCTTGTGCGGGCATTAGGATACCGTATCATGGCGGGGCGTATCGTATCCAAGCTTGGCAAAGGCTGTGAGATGAAGGTATCTTCAAGAGATATCCCCGAGCTTATCGGCTACCGGCGTAGCACATTAAAAGACCTCAACTTTTCGTTCAGTTTTGATGACACTTTACCGAGGGGTTATATTAGGGCACATGCTTCAAGAGAAAGTGCTTGTATACAACTACAGGATATTTTAGAGTATATTCTATGAAATCACTCATTGTTGATGTGAACGCAATCCCGGTGCTGCCGGAGATTGCCGATGCCGTGATCAGGATGGCCCTTGATGAAGAGGTCCCCGCAGCGAAAATGGCGCGCCTCATTGAGAAAGACCAGGCCTTGACGGCACGAATCCTCTCCATGGCAAACTCAAGCTTCTACAAGAGGTCGCGCCAGATCTATACCGTAAAGGATTCAATAGTGACCCTCGGTTCAGAGGCTGTCCGGTCGTTGGCACTGGGCTTGTGCATACTCAACATGTTTCCGGGAAAAAAGAATTCCGCCATTGATAGCAAGGAATTCTGGAGACACTGCATGGGCTGCGCCATATATGCCGAGGCCATGATGGAGAAGATCTCTCCCGGGCTGGGCGGGAAGGCATTCTGTACAGGGCTTCTCCATGATATCGGCAAGCTGGTCCTGGACCTTACGAACCATGAAGAATACGCCACTGTCATTGAACAGGCACGCGAGGGAACCAGGCCTTTGGATGAGATCGAAAAGGAGATACTAGGCGTCACCCATGCGGATGTGGGCCATGATGTGCTTGCCCACTGGAAATTGCCCAGTCTCTATGAAGAGTCCATTTGGTGCCATCATGCCCCTGTGCAGGTCATCGACGATGAACAGTATAAAATATCCGGCATTGTAAATATTGCCGATACCTTAACCCACATGACCTGCATCGGCTCTTCGGGCAACCGCTATCCCCGGCAGGTAACGCCGGCGCTCCTCAAAAAGTTTTCTCTGAATACCGATGTCTTGAACGGCCTCATGGAGAGTGTCCCGAAACAGATCGATATCATCTGTGACGAGATCGGGATCGGCAAACCCACTGAAGGCCTTTTTAGCCTGGTGAACCGTGCCAGTATGCGCCTTTCCGAGATCTCTATAAAGCTCCAGCATGAAAGTGTGCAATCGAACCTTGCTAGGAAACGCTCCGACATCCTGCTGCAGCTATTAAAAGAACTGAACAATACATCGAAGATATCCGACGCCCTTGCACGGGCGTCAGAGACACTGTTCCAGGCAGGCCTCATCAAGGGGTTCATCGGGGGCTTCAAATATGGAGAGCATAACCTGGTTTTCGAGCACAGACAGGATTGTCCCCCGCGATTTATCAAGGTGGGAGATGCCGAGGTCAAAACCATGGTGCTCGATGGCGGTTACACCGCAGGTATGAGTCTCCCCTGGGGTGTGTTCGTCCATATGGATATCAGCGACCCTGAGATTGGTGACGACCAGGAATTCATCTCGTCTCTGGTCGGTTCAATTGCCTCTTCCCTGCGGCGGATCCATGCCGAGACAGCGCTTCAACAGGAAAAAACCCTGCTCAGGCAGGCCTTAAAGGCCACATCACACGAGAAACAGAAGTCCGAGGACCTGGCGCACTTAAACAGGGAACTCATGGACTCTTCCACCTTTGGTCTGTGCCTTGTTGATGAGAATAACCAGGTCCGTATTGAAAATGCCATGTCATCAGAGCTGCGTGGTCTCTTGGGAATAACGGATAAAGATATCCTCAGTGCCCTTGATGCATCCAATGGGGCCGGCTCTGCACTGCTCAAGGAAGCCCTTGTTTCAAGGACCCCCAAAGAGGTGACCTGGAACACTTTAGGCCGGTCTTTTAGGATAACCATACGGCCTATTCCGGTGAATAACTGGGCCCTTCTGGCCTTATGGGACATCACGGGCGAGCTTGAAGAGCAGAAGCACACCCTTGCCTTTGCCAAGATGTCCGTTGTAGGCTCTCTGGCCGCATCCATGGCGCATAACATGAAGAGTCCGCTGGGCGCCATACATGGATTCACCAGCATCATCCGCGATGACTTAAAGCACGAAAAGATCAGGGTGCTCAGGAACAATGAAGAAGACCAGGACCTTCCCGATATGTTGAGCAATATCAGCACCGCATCCGAGAATCTCCTTAAGATAGTAAACCAGCTCCTCAACTTTACCAGGAAATGGGAAAGCCCGGAAGGTGAGGTGGGGCTCGAAGGGTTCGTTGAGGGGATATTCCAGCTCATCGGTGCACAGGCTAATGCCGCCGGGGTGACGCTTGTCAGAGAAATCGAGCCTATACTGGTCCGTATGAAGGCTGAGGCCATTGAACAGGTTATCATCAACATAATGATAAATGCCATCAATGCATCTTCAAGGGGCTCTCAAATACTGGTTAAGGCACATCGGGAAGATGATTGCGTAGCGTTTAGTGTGATCGATTATGGTATCGGGATGAACAACGATCAGATAAAGAAGATATACGAACCCCTCTATACGGCATGGCCCCTGAAAACAGGTATGGGGCTCGGCCTGTCGCTGGCAAAAGAGATTGTCGAATCCTTAGGGGGTAAGATACAGGTGAGCTCGAAGCTTGCAGAAGGCTCCACTTTCACGGTATGGATTCCGGAAGGTAAGGGGTACTAATGGAACATAAGATATTAATTGTCGAAGACGATCTTGTTTTCAGGAACTACCTTTACCAGGTCCTCAAATACGACTATGACGTAACCGCAGCACCAGGGCCGTTGGAGGCCATTGAGGCCATTAAGCAGAGCCCCTACAGCCTTATGATTACGGACCTCAGGATGCCCGATATGGAGGGAAGGGCATTGGTGGAAAAGGTGCATGGCGAGCTCGATGCATCGATGATGGTAATCGTGATCACAGCCTATGAAGACGACTGGCCCATGGATGTCGCCATGAGCTCGAACATATTCAGGTACCTTCGCAAAGGGGCCTTTATGCCGAGCGAGCTTAAACAGAATGTGGAAAAGGCCCTTGAGGTGAGGGAATCTATCGTCAGCCTCAATGAATACAAACGGAGGGCCGACATTTCGGATACCTCTCAGGAAGACACGGCTGCATTAACCGAACTGCACAAACTGATCGAGGAAAGAACCCACACCATCCATATCCTGGAAAGCAGGCTTTCCAAGCTTACCGAGCATGCAAAGGACATGATCGTATTGCTCGATGGCTCTTGCAGGTGCGAATATATCAACGCCGAGGCGGGCAGGATGCTGGGAGGCTCTTTTGTAGCGCCGGTCGGCAAACAATTCCCATGGACGGAAATCATCCATCCGGAAGATCAGCCTCTTATCGAAAAGATCAAGACCCTTACCAAAGAAAAGGTGTACCGCGATGAGGGTGAGGTGAGGGTTTATTCCGGCAGCAGGTCCATGCTCTATCTATCTTACCGGATCTTCATGGAATATAACGATGACAACAGACTTTTGGGCATGGGCATTGTGGCAGAGGACATTACCCAGCAGAAGGTGGCCGAGCAGGCGCTTAAAAACGCAAACTGCAAGATCTATGAGTTCAATGAACGACTTACTAATGGAGTCTCTCAGAAGATCAAGGCGCTGCGAGAGTCGGAGGAGCGCTACAAGAATATTGTTGAGGACTCGAGCGATATTATCTTCTCACTCGATGGCGAGGCAAGGATCCTCTACATGAACAGGAAGGGTCTCCAGACATTGGGGATGAGCATTGAGGCTTTCTCAGGCATTCATTGCAGCTCTTTCATTGCGGATGAGGCATCCGAGAAGAAGCTTCGTGAGATCATCGACATGATGGGAGGCAGCGATTACCACGAACCCTTTGATCTTGCCATCGACACACCGGCAGGCCGCAAGATATACCGGGCCGATCTGGTGAAGATCGGTGATAAAAACAAGCCCGAGATAGTGTGCGTGGCTAAAGACATAAGCGGAGATATCGTAAAGAAAAAGCGGCTCCAGCTTCTTGCCGATATCGAGCATTACAGCGCGGATGCCATAATCGGTCTTGATGGTAATGGCGGGATCATATCATGGAACCAGGGAGCGCACATAATATTCGGCTGGATGGAAGAGGAGGCGCTCGGCAGGGATCTCCTCATCATGGTGCCTGAAGACGGGGTCAAAGAGGCCGAGGCCATGCTCCATGAGGTCAGATCCAAGGGCCTTGTCAAGGATCATGAGACCAGGTTGAGGACAAAAAATGGCCTTGTCCTGGACGTGACGCTCACCATGACCGCCCTGCGTGATGAGTTAGGAGAGATCACCGGGTTCTCGGCCATCATTATGGACCTTACCGAAAAGAAGAGGATGGAAGCCGCGCTCATTCAGACCGAGCGGCTTGCAGCCATGGGCAAGCTCTCGGCAAGCATCGCCCATGAGATCAATAACCCGCTTTATGGCATAAGGAGTTGTCTGAATCATGTCTTGAATGCGGATAGAGGGAACATTGATCAGCAGTTTGTCAGGCTTGCCATCAAGGAAACCGACCGGATCGCAGACCTGATCCGTAATATGAAGACCTTCTACCAGCCGAACGATGGCAAGGTGCAAAGCGTGGACATCCATGAGGTGCTCCGCGAGGTATTCATCCTCAACAGGAAATACCTTGAAGAAAATATGGTTAAACTGGTCTTTAATCCGACCGGCTCATTCCATATTGAATGCATGCCTGAGCAGATCAAGCAGGTCTTTATCAACATCGTTACCAATGCGGCAGAGGCCATGCCCGATGGCGGCGAGTTGAGTGTGGAAACACACCAGTTGGAAGAAAGCCGGGAGATCATGGTCAATTTCCGCGATAACGGTGTGGGAATTGCCCGGGATGACCTGCCTTTGATCTTTGACATGTTCTATTCAAAGAAGCCCATGGTCAAAGGGGTAGGGCTCGGGCTCTCGGTGAGTTATGGTATTGTCAAGCGCCATGGCGGAACAATGAATGTAACCAGCGAAGAAGGTAAATGCACCACAGTAACCGTGACGTTGCCCGTGAAACCACCTATCGCACGCCAGATGCAGCTTGACCTGAAATAACATGAATCCAGGCTTTTTTTCGGGGTATGTCGCCATTGTCGGAAGGCCAAATGTCGGTAAATCCACATTTCTGAACCGGATCATGGAGACCAAGCTTTCAATAACCACGAATAAGCCACAGACAACCCGTGACCGCATTTTAGGGATATGGAACGCACCGGATGCCCAGATAATATTTCTGGATACACCGGGCATCCACCTCTCGGATAAGGCGCTGAACCGCTATATGCTTGACAAGGCCGTGGCTACCATCTCGGATGCAGACCTTGTGCTTGTCGTGGCAGACCACCTGGATACCTTAGAGAAGCTCGCAGAGGTGGTTAACTTTATTGCCCAAGCAGGTAAGGAGGCAATACTGGCGATCAACAAGGCCGATCTGTTGAGTGAGGCTGCAATTGCCGTAAAACTGAAGGAATTGGAGAAGGTATACCCATTTTGCTTTACGTGCTGCATCTCGTCGACCATTGGGACAGGTATTGAAACACTTTTACATGAGATAAAGAAACGTCTCCCTGAAGGCCCCCAGTACTTTCCCGACGATATGATCACCGATGCACCCGAGCGTTTTTTCTGCAAAGAGCTCATCAGGGAGAAGGTCTTCGAGCTCACACAGAAGGAATTACCGTATGCAGTGGCGGTTGAGATCGAGGAGTTCCGGGAGGCAGAGCCCATATTCATCCGCGCCGTCATCCATGTGGAGCGGCAGTCTCAAAAAGCGATCATAATCGGGTCAAATGGAAAGAAGCTCAAGGAGATCGGCACTCGCTCAAGGCTGGAAATCGAGAAGCATTTAGGGTGCAGGGTCTTTCTCGAACTCTTTGTACGGGTCACCAAGGACTGGTCAAAAGACCCCAGGAGTTTGAAAGAACTGGGATATCGATAATGCCGGTTGTCGCCATCGTAGGCAGGCCCAATGCGGGCAAATCAACACTGTTCAACCTCCTCATCGGGGAGCGCCGGGCCATTGTCGGTCCGCAGCGCGGCATTACCCGGGACAGGATATACGGTAGGTGGACCATAGGCGAGGCCTTAGAGGTGGACCTGGTGGATACGGGCGGGTTCGACACCATAGGCGACATGCCGTTTGCGCAGTCCGTACGTGACCAGACCGTCCTTGCCATTGAAGATGCCGACCTGATCCTATGTCTTTTTGATGCAAAGTCACCGCCCACACCCGATGACAATGAGCTGGTGAATCTCCTGCGGAGGACAGGCGCGGAGGTGATATTCATTGCAAACAAGGTCGATGATCCATCTTTCAGACACTCTGCTACTGCCCTGTGCGAGCTGGGTATTGATGAGCCTATCGAGATCTCTGCGCTCAACAAAGCGAGCATCCTTACGTTGAAGGAAGCCGTAAGTGAGCGCCTGTCACCGAACGAAATCATATCGGTAGAGAATCAGACGGATGCGGTACGGGTGAGCATCCTGGGTAGGCCCAATGTGGGTAAATCACTCCTCTTGAACAAGATCATCGGAGAGAACAGGGCCATTGTATCACCGGTGGCCGGCACAACCCGGGATTATGTTGATATCGCCGTAGAGCGCTTCAATAAGAAATATATCTTTGTAGATACGGCGGGCATCCGGAGAAAGGCCCGCATCGATGATGAAATCGAACGGTTCAGTGTCATGCGCTCGCTGCAGAACATAAACCTGTCACATATATGCCTGATGCTCGTGGACCCCCAGGAAGGGCTCACCGACCAGGACAAGCGGTTGTGCGGACTCATCATGGAGCACGGCAGGGCCTTTGTGCTGGTGGTGAACAAGTGCGACTTGATGAGTGATGTCGAGTTGAAAAATGTCAGAGAGAATATCAGGCATTCACTCAGGTTCATGCCCGATGCCCACCTGGCTTTCACCTCGGCCCTGACCGGCAAGAACGTGGATAGCCTTTATCCCCTCATCGACGAGCTGTTCATAAAGACCACGTCACGCGTTTCCACCGGCATACTCAACCGCCTCATGGCCGACATTGCAGATTCCCACACCCCGCCCATGATCAGACACAGGCCGTTGAAACTCTATTACATCACCCAGACAAGCATTGTACCACCGCACTTTCAGGTCGTGGTGAACTACCCGAAAGACGTCCCCGCAACCTATTCGCGCTTCCTGACCCACTCTGTTAAAAAGGCATGCGGCATGGAGGGGATCCCTATCATTCTTTCATTTATGGGAAAGAAATAGACAACGAAAGTTTCACTCAGGAATGAGAAGTTTTATTAAGGATACTATGGACCTCAATGGCACCGCCAATAACCGCTTCGAGAGTTCAAAAGAATTTGATCCTTCGTAGTGAGAAGAGAATTACTTCACAGGGAAGAATATAAAACTTGTGAAGGTACTTGCTTGGGCAAAAGCATGGATTATTCTATTATACATTACAATCGCTTGTCCGTGTTTTGAAAGGAGAGGTTCATAATATGAGAATTCTTTTTCCCCTTCATATCATCTTCATGGCCACAACGCTCATCATTGTCATCTCTGCCGCTACAATCGCCCACAGGAAGAAACAGGGCTGGTTCATGCTGCACCGCAAGGTGGCACTTACAGGGGTGGTGACGGCCCTTGTTGGTTTTGCTGCAGAGTTCCTCTTTAAGGCCCTCTTGCACTACCCGCATTTTCAATCGCCCCATGCCATCGGAGGATTGATCACTTTGGCCTTGCTGATCATTACCCTGGCAACCGGTGTGTTGATTGCAAAGAACCCTAAAAGACTCAGGCCGATCCACATAACCCTGGGGAGGATCACCTCTGTCGCCGTCATTTTTACCGCACTCATGGGGATAGTGCGCTTTATCGAGCTCTCCAAGAAGTAGTCCCTTTCGGCACTAAGATGCAAAAGAAAGGGCGTCAAGAAGAAAACGGGCCAGAGACGAATTAAGTTAAAGACGTCCGATGCCTGTAGTACGCGCATCCGTTGTCACGGGTGCTTCAAGTTCTTTACATAACACAGCCCAGTTATCGTCCGGCTGTAATATATTCTTAATCGGAGTCCATCTCTTGTGCGATCATTTGCACGGCCTGGACAGGGTCCGGGGCATCACTGATGGGCCTGCCGATCACCAGGAGATTCGCCCCCGAGCGTATTGCAGCCTGCGGTGTGGCAATACGCTTCTGGTCTCCTTTCTGTGACCAGCTCGGTCTGATACCGGGGGTGATGAGTATGAGGGTTTCAGGGACCTTCGAACGGATCCGGGCGAGATCCTCTGCGGAGCAAACAAGGCCATCGGCCTTGCAGGAAGCGGCAAACTGTGCAAGGTGTGCAACGTGCTCGGATGGTGTCTTGTCTATCCCGATCTCTTTGAGATCTTCTTTGCTTAATGAGGTGAGGACGCTTACCCCCACGATCCTTGGTCTGTCGATACCAAGGATCTGGGATTCTTCCTGTGCTGCCGTCAGGGCCGCATTGATCATGGCCCTGCCGCCCGAGAGATGGATCGTCATCATGTCTGCACCGGTTTTTACTGCCGACTTGACCGCACCGGCAACGGTGTTCGGTATGTCATGGAGCTTGAGGTCGAGGAAGCACTTGATGTCGGTATCTTTCACAAGCTTCACCACATCAGGTCCGACAGCAGTAAAAAGCTCGAGCCCCACCTTGAACCAGCCCACATGCCCTTTCAGGGTGCGGACCCATTGCCGGGCCAAGTCCATAGTGCCGACATCCAGGGCGAAAATTATACGATTGTTCTGATCCATGGCAGCTCTCCGATTACAACCTCTTTAGAGGATTTATATGCCTTCACTATGGAGGAGATGTCATCAATTGCCTTCTCGATGGAGTCATTTACCACAAGATAGTCATACATGCCCCAATAGGTAAGTTCTTTCCTTGCGTTTTCAAGCCGTAGTTTTATTGCTTGGGGGTCTTCCGTTCCTCGGCCGCTCAGGCGCTTGGCAAGCTCATCCATGTCGGGAGGGATAATGAATATGAAGCATCCGGGCGACGACTTTTCTTTTGCCTGAATAACGCCTTGGACATCTATATCAAAAAGGATATGGAACCCCTCTTGTTCTTTGGATTCGATCCATTGCAAGGATGTACCGTAGAAGTGGTCATGCACACGGGCCCATTCCAGGAATGAGCCGGATTGAATCATCTTTTCAAAAGATTCCTTTGAGACAAAGAAATAGTCGACACCGTCCCTCTCGCCTGTCCTTGAGGGACGGGTTGTATAGGAAACTGAAAGTACTATACCAGGGTTCTTCTTAAGTATTTCTTTGATAACAGTTGATTTCCCAACGCCGGAAGGACCGGAGATGAAGATCCTCACCACTACTCCTTCAGGGCGATATTCTCTTTCGAACCGCTGCCGTCAGTCAGGCGGTTTGAAATAGTTTCCGCCTGAATGGCACTTAAAATAATATGTGAACTATCGGTAATGATGATGGACCTTGTCTTCCTTCCCTGGGTTGCGTCGATTAGTTGGCCTCTCTCCTTGGCCTCCTCTCTGAGGCGCTTCATCGGGGATGATGACGGATTAACAATGGCTATGATTCTGGATGCCACGACCCCGTTGTTGAAGCCGATATTCAGTAGTCTGGTGTCAAGTTTGCCCATACCTCTCTCCTTTTCATACAATGTAGCTATTCAATATTCTGTATCTGTTCTCTGATTTTTTCCATTTCCGTCTTTGCATCGATCACGATACGGCTCAAGGCGTTCATCTGACTTTTGGACCCGATGGTGTTTATCTCGCGGTTGATCTCCTGAAGGATGAAATCGGTTTGTCTGCCAATAGGTCCTGTCTGATTTACTATCGTCTCCTCAAGTACACGAATATGGCTGTTCAGTCTCACCAATTCTTCGGTGATATCGCATTTATCCGCCAGCAGCGCCACTTCTTGCTCCAGACGACCCGCATCGATCATGTTGGACCTGTCTGTGAGAAGTGCTGTTAGATTGGCATTCAGCCTATCTCTATATACGTTTGTAATATCTGTTGCAAGTCCTTTCATGCTCTCGGCCAGGCAAAGCAGATTCGCTACCCGTGTGTGAATATCTTTTATCAAGGTCTTTCCCTCGTTCTCTCGTGCCCTCAAGAAAACTTCAATGGCTTGACGTACTGCCTGCCGGACTTTTGGCAACTGATCTTCCATTTGAGGCGAGGCTTCGCCGAAGACACCGGGTATGAGGAGGATATCGCGGAAGGTCACCTCACCTCCAAAGGTCTTTGCCATGGAACAAAGGTCTTCGAAGTAGAGCTTTGCAAGTTCCCAATTTATAGCCATCTTCTCCTGCATGTCGGTGGTTGTGTCCCTGGTGAGAGTCACATCGACCTTTCCCCTGTTTACCTGCTCGGAAATCATGTCCCGTACAGGTATTTCAAAGGCTGACAGGTCGCGGGGCATCTTCACCCGTATGTCTTTATACCGGTGATTGACCCCCTTGATCTCCACATGATAACCATGGACATCGGCCTGGCCGAACCCGGTCATGCTTGATGGCATCTCAGCCTCCTCTTGTATTGTTCCCTTATCCCGTTGAAGAAATCTATGAGCTCATTCGATCCATAATCAGGGTAGGTCCATTCCAATTTTTGATAAGACTCTCCCTTGTAAATCAGCGTGATCTCGGCCCATATGCCCTTACTTAGATAGATACGATGGGTGTAGGGTTTGGTTGTGGCAAGGCAAATATTCTCCAGGGTGATAAGCCCCGGGTCGATATTGATCCTTCTCTTCCCGTGTTCGAGAAAATTGTTTTCTATAGTATTCGCTTCGGTTTTTATCCCGGATATAGAGTCCCTCTCTACGGGCTCTGAGAATACGAGGATAAGCCGATAGAGCGGAGATCCCATTTCGCGGCAGTAATAGTCCGTGTAGTCAAACACCTTTGCGTCGGTAGTCATGTAAGGCTGTCCGAACTTTTCAACCAGCATTGAAATTGCTTGATCCACAGGCGCCTTCTCGTTATAGATCATGCTGCAAAAGAGCATGACCTTTTCGGGATAAGACACCTTACCCACCTATCTCCTCCATGCATAACTTGTAGAGTCTTTCCCAGGGCACGCTTGCTGCCCCGACCTCTGCAACTACAAGCCCTGCTGCGATGTTGGCGATAATGGCTGCTTCTTTCGGGGTTGCCCCTGAAGCCAATGCCAGGGTGAAGCTCGCAATAACCGTGTCGCCTGCGCCGGTTACATCATAGACCGCCTTTGCCGTGGTGGGTATGTCGGTGGTGGTGTTCTCTTTGGTAAAGAGGCTCATCCCATGCTCCCCTCGGGTCACCAGAACCATATCGCAGCCGAGGATGGCCTTGACCTTCCGGGCAGCCTGGATGATGTCTTCATAGTTCTCTATCTTTATCCCTGCACCAAAGCTCAGCTCCTTGATGTTAGGTGTGATGACGCTTACGTTCTTGTAATGCGGAAAATTTCTTTCCTTGGGATCTACGCATACGGGGATGCCGCGTGAGCGGGCAAGGGGAACAAGCTGATTTATGAGTTTTTTGCTCACAACCCCTTTCCCGTAGTCGGAAATAATGATCGCGTCGATATTCCTAAGGCAATCCTGGTATGACGAGACGAGCTTTTTCAGCATTGCCTCCGAGATTAAGGATTTATCCTCTTTGTCGATCCTTGCAACCTGCTGGGTATGGGCAATGATCCTGGTCTTTACCGTGGTGGACCGCTTGGGGTCGGTAAAAATGGAATCTGTCGGGATGTTCATGTCTTTAAGGATATTTATCAGGATGTCGCCATGGCGGTCATTGCCTTTTACTGCATTAATGATCACCTTTGCCCCGAGGCTCAACAGATTGTTCGCAACGTTGCCGGCCCCACCGAGCTTGAAGAGCTCGCTTTGGACCTCTACAACAGGAACCGGGGCCTCTGGAGAGATGCGATCCACCTTGCCCCAGATATATTCATCGAGCATGAGATCGCCGATAACCATGATCGTTTTTGATTTCATGGCATCGAATATGGTCCGGAGCCTTTTTTTGTTGATATTCAGCATGGGCTAACTATCTTGGCTCTTTATTTAATTGTCAAGGAAAAGGGCATTCACAAAATCTTTTGCATAGAATGGCTGGAGATCGTCCATATCTTCGCCTATACCGATGAATCTGATGGGGATCTCGAACTCGTTGGCGATCCCTACGATGACCCCTCCTTTGGATGATCCGTCAAGCTTTGTCAGAGCAATCCCGGTAATGCCCAGGGCATTGTTGAATTGCCGGGTCTGTTCTATGGCATTTTGGCCGATGGTGGCATCAAGCACGAGGAGGATCTCATGGGGGGCGCCTTCATATTTCTTCCCGAGCACCTTCTTGGTCTTTTTCAACTCTTCCATAAGGTTTTCTTTCGTATGGAGCCTTCCTGCGGTATCGATAATGAGAACGTCATGGTTCCTGGCAATAGCTGCCTGAAGTCCATCAAAGGCAACGGCTGAAGGGTCTGAGCCTTCCTGTGCCTTGACGAAGTCGGCTCCTACCTTGTTGGCCCAGTGCTCAAGCTGTTCTATGGCAGCGGCCCGGAAGGTATCTCCTGAGGCTATTATCACCGATTTCCCTTTGTTCTTCAGGTGGTAGGCGATCTTGGCAATGGTAGTGGTCTTCCCTGAGCCGTTTACCCCGGTTACCATAATAACATAAGGTTTGACACCCTCGGGGACCTCTAGGGGCGACTCGCGTTTTTCGAGGATGGATTCGACCTCGGTTCGGATAGCTCTTAGGGCTGAATCAGGACCCTCAAGAGACGCGGCATTTTTTTTGATGGACTCGAAGAGGGCATAAGCGGTTTTCATGCCGATATCACTGCCCACGAGGGTTTCTTCAAATTCGGTAAGCAGGCCTTGATCAATGGTGGAAGACTTCTTGAATACGGCGGATATTCTGCCAATGAACCCCTTGTGGGTCTTTGATAATCCTTTGCCGAGTTTTTCTTCCCGTGTAGGTTTAAGCGGGGCCTTTTTCCCCGGTTCAGCAGGCTTCCCCGGCAAAGCAGGGGCCTCACCCGGAGAAGGTAATGCCTCGACCTCATGCGGCTTCGGCAACCTGGGGTGGATGCCGGGCAAGGGCAGTATCCATATGTTGAGTGCAACAGCAATGACGAGATAAATCCATGAAGGGATGTCCGTAATAATAGGGATGACAAGAAGGGCCCGGGCATCAGCTATATATAGAAAGAAGAAGGCATAACTTAAGAGAAAAATGATATAATCTCTCGCCTGGAATCTGTAATTCAAGATGTACCTCCTCTAGGGAATGTGCGGGCTATACCTACCATAGGGTTCATGAAAGAACAAGATACTGCTGTTTGCCTCCAGCTGTAGAAATATATTGACTGGAGAGGGTGATCAGTGTACTTATTGTAAAGCATAAAGTACAACTTTAACCTACTATCTTCTTAGGGGGAAGAAATGATCAAGACCGCCATTACAGACATGTTCAACATCGAGTACCCTGTTATCTGCGGCGCCATGATGTGGCTTTGCACGCCAAAGCTGTGCGCGGCCATCTCGAATGCCGGGGGTATGGGAAACCTCACGGCCGGTAATTATGAAACCGAAGAGCAGTTCCGCTCCGCCATCAGAGAGGTGAAGAAGCTTACGGACAAGCCGTTCATGGTGGGCATCACGATACTTCCATCGGTACGCATTACATCGGAACATCATGCCATGTATGCCAAGGTGTGTGCAGAAGAACAGGTTGCAGGCATTGAGGTCTCGGGCACACCGCTTGACAAGGCGCTGGGCAAAAAGGTCTTCGATGAGCTGAAGAATGCAGGTGTGAAACTTTTCCATAAGCTGGGCTCTGTGAGACATGCTCTCCATGCCGAAAAGGCCGGTTACGATGGTGTGTATGCCGCAGGTTTTGAGGAGGGTGGACACCCGCTGGGAGATGACGTTACTACCATGGTTCTTACCCCGAGGATTGCTGATTCCGTCAAGATCCCGGTTGTTACCGTGGGAGGCATTGCCGATGGCAGATCCCTGGCTGCAGCACTCACCCTCGGGGCACAAGGGGTCATGATGGCGAGCAGGTTCATTGCCACAAAAGAATGCGATGTTCACGAGAATATCAAGCAGGAGCTCATCAAGCGTCAGGAATACGAGACCACTATTATGTGCAAGACCATCGGTCTCCAGGGTAGGGCGCTGAAGAACAAGATTATTTCTGAGGTGCTTGCCGCTGAAGCCGCGGGAAAGGGGATCGAGGCCCTTATACCTCTTATAGCCGGGCAGCGCATCAAAAAGGCCTGGGAGACCGGGGATGTGGAAGATGCACCCATGATGGTAGGGCAGTCCATCGGACATATCAAGGATATCATCACCTGTAAGGAACTGCTCAAGAAGATGCACGATGATGCTATTACGTGCCTCAAGAAGACATCAAGCCTGGTCCGGTGAAAGCTCATAAAAAGAAAGCGGTCATGCCTGATCCGAATACGGGGCGCATGACCGCTTTTAGTTTTCTCAAGGTATTTAAATCTCTTTAGTCTTCTTCTTTGACGCAGTCTTCCTGGGAGTCCTTGCAACCTTAGACTTTGGTGTATCAGCCGCAAACGCCTTCACAGAGCCATTCGCCATTGCTGCGAGATTCATGGCTATCTCTTCAGCCTCTTTCACCGTCCGTTCGATGGCCTCTGTAACCGTCGGGATATCTCTCATTAATCCGGTTACCTGACCTACGGGAAGCACACCCTTGTGGATATCGCCATCCTCGGTGGCAATGCGTATTGCATTGAAGGCATTTGCCATGAATGCAAGCTGTCTGGCGTTCTTCCATCCGGAGGCCATGACACCCAGGAAAAGTTTGAAGTAGGGGAGGTGGAGTTGATTGGCGATGGCTACGGAATTGGGCAGCGCCTCAATGAGCTTTCTTATGTTCAGGCCTTGACGGACTGCATCTCTGGCTGCCTTGGTATCAAGCACCCTGCAGCCAAGGCCATCAAACCGGGTTGAATAAACGGTATCATAAACATCCTTCTGGATGGAAAGCTGTTTGTAATTCTCATGGAGCGGGCTCTCTTTCGTGGCCATGAGCCTGGTCCCCATGGCAGCGGCATCTGCCCCGAGTGCAATGGCTGCCGCGAGTCCTCTTCCATCTGCAATACCGCCTGCTGCTATGATGGGGATGTTGACTGCATTTGCAATGCTTGGAACAAGGCAGAAGGTGGTTGCATCTCCTCCATGGGCTGCGGCTTCATGACCGGTCACGAGCAGCGCGTCACACCCATAGTCCTGGGCGCGTTTGGCGTGCTTATGATTGACTACCGTAGCTACAACCTTTCCGCCATATTCATGGGCGGCCTTCACGATCCAGTCGCCTTTGCCCAGTGAGAAGTTGATGACAGGAACCTTCTCTTCAAGGGCCACCCGAGCATTATCGGAGGCACCGGGAAAGAGCAATGTGGCATTAGTGCCGAAGGGCTTGTTCGTGAGCGATTTGATTTCTCTGATGGCGGCTCGTGTCTGTTCGGCATCGAACGGACCGGTAGCAAGAATGCCGAGGCCGCCTGCATTGGATACGGCAGCAACCATCTTCGGTACGCTGATCCAGCTCATGCCTGAAAGGACAATGGGATGTTTGATGCCGAAGAGCTCAGTTATGCGTGTCTTCATATGTGACTCCCCTAAGATTTGTTTTTAATAAAATAAAGAGGGCTACCTTTCAATAATGCCCCGGGTAAGTTGTAAAGATTAAAGTTAAACTATAAGGTTTTATACTGGATAAATCACGGCATTGTCAAGATCAGTTTTCTTTACATTTTGAATATGACGTTGAAGGGCATCGGTAAGGAGATAAAGCATCACTTGTGCGCCTACTTAACCGTAACCAATACACTCGCGGCAGCATCATCAGGGGTTTTACCCCCTTGCGACGTATCCTTTACCGCAAGTGTAATAGAATATATCCCAGGAGTATTCAGGGTTATACCTTGTGTTATCATATAGGTCCGAGGAGAAAGGTAAACAACTACCTCATTCAGGGGATTATAGGAATCGCCGGCAACTCCCGCGAACCATCCATAATAGAGCGGGACATCTCCGTTGTAAATTGTTGCCTGGAAATTCACGGTGCTCCCTGCCGTAATTGTTGTCCCTCCAGGGGATGAGATGATCGAGGCTATGGGAATGGAATCACTTGCAAAGGGACCTTCCTGGGTCTCCGGTCCTAAAACGGTAATGTGGCGTACATCCGTACTCTTATCGCCGGTGCTGTCGGATGATGTAAAGGTGAGGGAATATGAACCTTGTGTCCTAAAGGGATAGTTACCAGGACTTTGCTTTGTTGAGACCGGTTTATCGTTGATTTGCCATGAATAGGTGTAAGGAGCCTTACCGCCATAAACAGAACCTTGCAGGTTTAATGACTGTCCTTCTACCATGATTATGCTCTTAAACAGCAGATTGATAGACGCTTGAATCCTCAGGTTCTTGAGCGCATCAGCGGCCTGTTCGTCTTCTGCCGCAATCTGGTTTATGGTATTTTCCAGATGGATTTGCGCATCTTCTGCAGATACAAGGTTGGTCACCTCTTCAGGATATATTCCAAGACCGTTCAATTTGTTGAACATCTCTTGGATGCCTGCACTGTTATCAAGATTAGGGTTAGATAAGTCCACAACTATACCGGACAGGGCATTCCGAACAGTTTCTGAAATTGTGATGCCGTTATCAGGATTCCCGTCTTGATCGAGAGACATAAGCAATCGGGCTATGTTTATCACCTTCGTACTGGAGGTTGTAGCACCAGATCCACCCAAATCCACAGGTGTTACTATGCTTTTAGCCGTAGTATTTCCAAGAATCACACTGCCGATGGAAAAGGTTATTTGTTCTCCATCTTGATAATAAAAGGTTCCTTGTGAATCCGTTGTGCCGGACCAGGTGGTGGTTTCGTATTGAAGGCCTTCCACAGGGCTATCAATAAAGTAGCCAACATTATATGTACCTTCAGGTTTAAGTACGACTGGGCCACCCCCTCCTTTGCTGCATCCCGTTATCCCGAGTAGGAGACAGAATAGTGCACTCATACCCATGAAAACGAGCATACGAACACGTATGACCAGGAGAAGAGGCTGCATCGTTGTCTGTCCTTTCGGCCTAATAACTTAATACCGCTAAATAAATATTGGTACAGTTCTTAATACTGCTTGTCTTTATCCATATGCCCTTAACAGACAAAGACAAACCTGCATATTGTGGGATGCTGAGTGTTATAGATTTATGCCTGTCCTAAGTTTCATCCCCTCCATTAAGAGATACTACCCTAACGATAATGAAAAAAGTGACGAGACACATCACAAAAAAATGCAATTATATGCTTGTGTTGCAAGATTCATGCTCAATGAGTGGGCTTGAAAATTCGGTGCGTTATGAAGGCGCATCAATAAATTTTCAGAAATATTGGAAAAGAATTACACAATTTATGGAAAGAAAGTATCCAGTTGCATCATACGTGCCGTAACATTCCTCGTATACCGGGATTCATTATTCACTAAGGCTCTTCTGGATGACAGCCTGAACCCTTCTCTGGAATAGTCTGCGGATGATATAGCCCCTCAGGAGATCCGCCATCTTTGAAATCTCCGTGGTAACACGGATATTGTCCTGTTGTGTTTTCCCTTTGACAGCTACCTTGCGAAGGTTCATTTCGTTTTCGACAATCTGTTTTCCCAGTTCAACATAAAAGCTCAGCTCATGGAGATCCTGACCAAAGGAGATGATCTTCTTTAGGACCTCCCTGGCAAAACGGACATCTTCCTGATTATAAAGGATGCGTCCTTTTTCCTGGAGATATGGTATCATAAGCCCGATTTTAAGGGCAGTAAGGAGTTCATCATTCGTAAGCCCGGATGCTTCAAGGAATTGGGCCTTGTCCATTACATTATCGGGTGTCACGGATTGCGCCCCAAAGACAGCATCCTCGATGGCTTCAGCCTCATCCAAGCTGAGTCCCTTCTCCATTCTCCGCAGGATGTTTTTGATCACCGACAGGGGAAAATACTTTCGTTCCTGAAGATGGCGGATGGCAAGAATATTTTCTATGCATCGCTCATCATAATAGGCCATACTCTTGTTGACCTTATCGGGCTCCGGAAGGAGTCCTTGCCGTACATAGTAACGGATTGTTGACGGGGGCACACCGCTTTTCTTGGCAATCTCTCCGATTTTCAGCCCCATCACCTGCTCCTCTTAAGCATGGAGTTAAACTATAAGATATATAAATCATTGTGTCGAACGTGTCAAAGGAGAGATTACTTATGATAATAATTCCTTATTGTCAGGGAATAAACCGATAGCCCTTGCCCCTTATGCTGATGATGTGCTCGGGTTTGGCGGGGTCTGTCTCCAGATATCTTCTTATCCGGGAAATGAACGTGTCCACGGTCCTGGTCTCGATATCAGGATCGAGGCCCCAGACATTCTTAAGAAGCTCGGAACGGGTCACAATACGGTCCTGGTGGAGGGTAAGATATTGGATGAGGTTTGCTTCATGGGGGGTAATGCGTGAGATTTTTCCTGTAGCATCAATGATTTCCAGGGTGTTGAAGTCGATTTTCGTTTTGCCGAGTAACAGACTGTCCTCATTCTTGTACCATTGGTAACGGTCGAGCATCCTGTGCACCCTGAGAAGAAATTCCTCCAGGTGAAAGGGCTTGGTAAGGTAGTCATCGGCGCCGGCCTTCAGACCCTCAATCTTGTCATCCACCGAAGAACGTGCGGTGAGGATGAGCACAGGCAGCTTAAGATTCTCGCTCCTTATACGCTCAAGCGCTTCAACACCGTCCATACCAGGCAGCATGAGATCGAGGACAACAAGATCTACACTGGAGTTATCAAGGATGGTCAAGCCTTCTTCAGCGGTTAGTGCATGGAGGACCTCATACCCTTCCGCCTCCAGATTTATTCTGAGACCCAGTGAGAGTGCATGATCATCTTCTACTATGAGAATGCGCCACTTGATTGTCATGAGCGTGCAAGGGGCAACCGTATTCTGAAGGAGGTGCCCTCTCCCTTATCTACAACGTTCACTCTGATATTCCCCCCATGTGCCTTTACGATACCCTTAACCACATACAGGCCAATGCCTGTTCCCGAACCCCAGAGGCTGGCCCCCTCCGGGAGCCTCTTGAACATCTTGAATATATCCCGGTGTTGTTCTTCGGGTATGCCGATCCCTCTATCAGAAAATTCGATAAATGCCCACCTGTCTTCTTTCCACATCTTGATATCCACCTTTGGGGATGAGGGTGAATAATGGATGGCGTTTTCGATAAGGTTTGAAAAGACCATTTCAAGTGCATCGCTATCCACTAAGACGGGGATAGTATCATCGGGTGCGTGGATATGCAGCTCGACATCTTTCAGAAACACCTCGTTATTCATTATGTAGGATGACATGAGCTGAGGCAAGGAAATGGCGGAGAATGTATAGGGTCTTTGCTTGGAGCTCAGACGGGCTCCCTCAAGGAAGTTATAGACCAAGGATTTCAATCGTTGGTTTACGGTTCGCATGCCATTAAAGAGCTCTGCCTTTGTGTTTTCCGGGAGATCCCTCTTGGCGATTGTTTCGAGGTAGAGCTGCATAGTGGCCAAAGGTGTTTTGAAGGAATGGGTGACGGACTGGAGGATATGTATTTGGGTCCTCAAAAGGGTGAGCTGCCTCTGATAGAGAATGAAGAGCGCATAGATCCCTGCAAGGATGAGGGTAAACAGGATAGAAACCTCGCTTATGATGACAACATCCCAAACACCTATGGGGCGTATGCGGATATGGCGGTAATGAATAAACCAGACCACACCTATGACCAACACGATAAGCCAGGCAATCTGAATAATGATGAGGAGAAGGATGGTAGGCCATCGCTTGGGCTGTTCCATGACTGTACGTTAATACCACTAGAGGCCTAAGGGATCAAATATAAAACCGGATTAACAAATATCAGGCCATCTCCCCTGTTAGTGAATTTGGGTTGGCGCGTGTGATGCGAACCGGGAGTGTTTTTCCGACAAGACCTTGGTCGCCCAAGAAGTTTACAATGGCGTTTTGTGAGGTCCTTCCCTGGACCTGGAAAGGGTTCTTCGGGCTTATCCCATCGACAAGGACGGTATACATATTTCCAATGCGGTCTTGATTATTTTCAAGGGTTATCCTTTTTTGAAGGGCCTGAAGTTCTTTAAGTCTCTCGGTCTTTTCTTCATAAGAAACATTGTCATCAAGCTGGGCTGCCGCGGTACCGGGTCGTACCGAATACTTAAATGAGTAGAGCACATCAAACCGGACTGCCTTGATGACGGCAAGGGTGTCCAGGTAATCCTGCTCCGACTCATCCGGGAAACCCACCATGACGTCCGCGCTGAAGGAAATGTCAGGCCTTGCAGAGCGAAGCCGTTCGATGAGATCGAGGTATGAATGGCGGGTGTAGTGCCGGTTCATTGCCTTGAGCACACTGTCGGAGCCGGATTGGAAGGGGAGGTGTATATGGCTGCATACTTTGTCGAGGTCTTTAAAACATTCAATGAGACCATCGCTCACATCCTTGGGGTGGGATGTGGTGAAGCGGATACGTTCGATCCCGTCAATTGCATGGATACCTCTCAATAACCCAGGGAAGGAGATACCTCCATTATAAGAATTGACATTCTGGCCAAGCAGGAAGACCTCCTTGACCCCTCGTGAGGCATGCAGTCCAATCTCGCTGAGTACTTTTTTGTAATCCCTGCTTATCTCATGGCCCCGCACATAGGGTACGATGCAATATGAGCAGTAGTTGTCGCATCCCTGCATGATATTGATATATGAGCGGTGGGGATGGTCTGATAAACCCTGCTCAGAGACAATATCCATGGAAGGTATGTCCTTGGAAAACCCGGTCTCCGTGATTGGATAGGCTGCATTGCGTACGTTCTCTATGAGATAGGGCAGGCGATGGAGCTGGTGGGTGCCAAGTATAATGTCCACATGGGGCATGCGCTCCCTGATGCGCTCACCCTCCTGCTGGGCCACGCAGCCTGTAACGGCGATAATTAAAGAATGCTTCCTCGACTTATGGGTCTTCAATCTCCCTAAATTGCTCATGGCCTTTTCATAGGCCTTTTGTCTGACAGAGCAGGTGTTGAGGATGATGATATCCGCCTCTGCCGTCTCCTGGGTGGGTGTAAACCCCATGGTGGAAAGCTCTGAGTACATCTTGAGGCTGTCAAGGTCGTTCATCTGGCAGCCATAGGTGAATATCTTGATGCGACCCTTCATAAAACCATCCATATATCCTTTAGGATCAAGAGAGTCAATGGTTGCCCAAAATGGATACATAGTATACGTGTTATAATTGAAGTCCCCTATTGCAACCTTGGAAAACTGCCGATAAGTAAGGGTGAGTCTTATCCGAAAAGGAGACAGTTGATGAATAAGAAGGGTTTCTCCCTCATGGAGGTTATGATCGTCGTGGTTATTGTAGGAATCATTGCCGCCGTTGCCATTCCTGCATATACCGGATATGTGACCAGGACAAGAAGGGCTGAGGCCGTCACTGCCCTGGAGGCGGTGGCCCTGTATGAAGAGAAGTTAATGGCACTGAATAACCAATATGGCAGTGTAAATAATGTTGGGCCGGTAAATGACTTAGCCGCTGTAGGCCTTACTGATCCGAATGCCGATCCAAAGAGGAACTATAATATTGTTGCTACGCCAGGCGGGGTTAGTAACAATACCTTTATTGCTACGGCCACACCCATAAATCAACAGGCAGGTGATACAGTAAAATTTGGCGGAGTTACTCAATTATTAATATTTGCCATCGATAATAATGGCGTTCATGGAAGAATAGACAACGGTGGCGTGTTTGTGACCTACGAAAATCTGTGGAAGACGCTTAGGCCTTAGGTTTGTTTGCCGCGCTTCATCTAATTATTATATAAAGAGTCGCCCATGATGAAAAGAGAAATAAAAGGTCATTACAATTCCATGATGATGATATTATGGACCATGCCCCTCATGTTTCTTCTGGTGAGCGGCTGCGTCCTCATAAAACCCACCAGGCACTATGAAGAATCCACGCCCATAGACCAGGGCTTGGCTGGAACCCATTTAAGCACGGCAGTTGTTATGCCCCTTGAGGCAAAGGGCAATGAAAGCTGGGGTGTGTATGCGGCACAGAGATTGACTGAATACCTGATCGAACAAAAGGCCTACCGGCAGGTTATCTATACAAAGGACAAAGTTCCAAGGGCGGATTATATCATTACCGGGACACTGGATCACCTCTTTTATGGAGGCAATGAAGATGCCACCGCGGTGTTCCTGACGATCAAGATTCAAGGCGCTACTGATTCCCAGACACTCTTCTACCGTACGGCAAAGGCGTCTTCCAAGATGAGTACCTTTGACATGACCATGCTGGAGAGTGTGGACGTTCCATCACCCTATATTGAAGAGGTCTTGAACGGTATGCTTGAGCGCATCGCCAAGGACATCGCCTCGCGCACAAACCTACCAGCGGTACAGAACCCCTGAGTCCGAAAGCAGGTAGGTCAGGCCTTCCATGCTTGCCAGGGACTTGACAATTGTAACGGATTCAAGGCCGGGCACCTCATGCCACAAGCTGCCGTCCCACCAGTATTTCCCGCACCAGATATTGCCCGTGACATCCTGGTCGAGGCTGCATACTACAACCGGCGGTTGAGAACTTAACTGCTTGCCGTCTATTTGTATCGTACCTTGAACTACCGACCACACCTCTGTTGCGGCGCCATTGCTCACTGCAAGCACTGCGCAGGTATCCCCACCATAGATCGGCTCCCTTACGCCATAGTCGAGTTTGTATACCCCGGAACTCGTTGCGGCATATACATAGTCGGGTCCCTCAGACAGGTCATTCACCGCTGCATATAAATAATTGTTCCAGGTTTCGGTTTCAGGACTGTAGTAATTAAGGCCGGAATCAGTGCCAACCCACAGCGTGGTCAGATCGTTTACATCTATTGCCAATGCCTTAATGGTGTTATTATATAAACATGTACTGCAAACGAGGGTACTTTCAGCAGAGGCTGTGAGCTCTAGAATGTTTCGCCCCCAAGTCTCGCCCCCCCAAATGGTAAAGACCTGCGTAGTGGGGTCTGTCCGGTTGAGCATAGTGAAAAAATTTTCGCCCCACACGCTCTCTGTATTGGATTGCGATGTGATGAACCTGATTTTATTATCTTTTACCGAGGCCCATATACCCCCGGTTGCATACTCGGTTTCTTTGGTGAGGGCGAGGACCTCGAGCCCCGCACCGACAAGGTTGCTCTCCAAGGACCTCGCTCGTACCTGGACATTGAAGGTATTGGTAAGATGTTTGTTTTCCTTGTCAGTCACTACGCAGGTAATGGAATAAGAGCCGGGAGTTTTCGGCGCTATCCAGTAAGTGGAATAGGGTATGGTATCGGGTACATCAAGCACCCCCCCTGTTGCCGTCCATTGGTAGGTCATAGGTGGGTTGTCGGTCAGTGAATTTGCCAGGACATAGATCCGCTGGCCTGAAACCACATTATCATTGGATACGCTGACATCCGACGGCACAGGGTTTGATGCGGAGCATCCAAGGACCATGACCAACATTATGCATGCAAAGAGAATTATTTTCAAATCCGCCTCCAAGGGGTAATCACTTTTGTGATCTATCAGATCCATAAGATCAACGCAAGATTTCATGAAGGATTGTCATTTCAGGCATGAATTGGTATGGTTTGGAGTGAAGGAGTCTTTATGATTTTAGGTATCGATATCGGCGGCACGCACACGGATGCAGTATGTCTGGCAGGAAGAAAAATCTTTTCTACGGTCAAAACCGCTACAGGAGATGACCTTGTGGGCTCCATCCTGGAGGCTGTTAACAGCCTCGGTATCGATTACAAGGGCGTCAAGAGGGTGGTTCTGTCTACAACGTTATCCACAAATGCCATCGTGGAGAAGAAATATGCAAAGACCGGCATGATCGTCTCTGCAGGGCCGGGTATAGATCCCAGCCATTATTTTCTGACTGATGCGTTCCATCTGGTCTCTGGCGCAATTGACCACCGGGGCCGTGAATATGTGCCGATTGATAAAAAAGAGGTTCTTCGTGCATCACGGAGCATGTTAGACTCCAATGTAGCAGGTGTTGGTGTTGTCTCTAAATTCTCAGTCAGGAACACCGCCCATGAATCGATCATAGCATCATTAATAAAGGATGATTTCAACTATATTAGCCAGGGTCATACCATGAGTGGTAGTCTGAATTTCCCGAGACGTCTGAACACCACGTATCTCAATGTAGCGGTTATGCCTGTGCAGGAAGGCTTTGTTTCAGCCGTACAGAAGGCGCTGGCCAAGCTGGGGATTGATGCCCCATTGCTGTTTCTCAAGGCGGACGGCGGGACCTATGCCTCATCAGCTGCGAACAGGCTCCCGGTGGAGACCATCCTGTCCGGCCCTGCGGCAAGCATGATGGGGGCCTTAGCACTGACAAAAATGCAGGAAGGGACAGCATTGGTGCTGGATGTCGGCGGTACTACAACGGACATCGGGATCCTCCTGAATGGCAGCCCCCTCCTGGAGCCGCAAGGGGTGGACATTGGCGGTCTCAAGACACTGGTGCGCGGACTTAATGTAATCTCTGTGGGCGTCGGCGGCGATTCATGCGTGCGGGCCGAAGACGGCGGGCTCAAGGTTGGTCCTGGAAGAAGCGGCCCGCCGGCCTGTATGGGGGGTGTTGCGCCTACGCCCATGGATGCATTCGCCGTGCTTGGCGATCACACTATAGGAGACCTTAGAAAGGCCAAAGACGCACTCTTGCCGCTTAGTGAGGCCTTGGGTATGGATTCAACCGAGCTCAGCTCCAGGGTTATTTCGGTTATGGTTGCAAATATCAAGAAGGCGACCCTGGACTTTGTAGATGAGGTGAACAGCCACCCTGTTTATACCATCTATGAGATGCTCCACCCCGACATTATCAGGCCGTCTCGGGTGATACTCATCGGAGGTCCGTCACGGTTGCTTAAGCCTTATATCGAGGCTGCGTTCAATATGGAATGTGAGGTGCCCGAGCATGCAATGGTGGCCAATGCCCTGGGCGCCGCCCTTGCGCGAACAACGGCCCAGATAACCTTGCTTGCCGATACCCAGCTAAAGAGGATAATCTGTCCTGAACTGCACCTGGAAAAGGAGGCCGCCCAGACCCTGAGTATCGATGAGCTGAAGGCCTTTGGATTTGACGCCATCAGGGCGAATGCCTCCCTGCTGGGGCTTAGTGATGATATGGAACTTAGCGTCATCGAGGAACATTGCTTCAACATGATAAGGGGATTTTCCACCGTGGGCAGGAACATGAGGGTCAAGATACAGACAAGGCCCGGGATCCTGCGTGAATGGAGCTCTCAATGATCAAGGCAAAAAAAAGGACAGGGCTTATCTTTTTTCCTGCATACGATTGGGAGATCACACCCACCCATCCTGAACGCAAGGAGAGACTCCTCTATACCCAGGATCAGGTCTTGGAAGAGGGTATCCTCGATATTGAGGGCATCCGTGAGTTCAAGGCAGGTCTTGCAGATGAGCATGACATCAACCGTGCCCATTTCTGCGTCCCTGATGTCGGTTCACGGATTACACAATCGCACAATATCTCGGCAGGCGGCTGCATCGAGGCTGCCCGTCTTGTTCTGGAAGGCGTAGTGGACAACGCCTTTGCCCTGGTGAGGCCCCCGGGACACCATGCCATGAGGGTGGTCCAGGGCGCCCGCGGTTTCTGCAACATCAATATCGAGGCCGTGATGGTAGAATGGGTGAGGAGCCATTACCCAAGGATTAAAAAGGTCGCAATCGTTGATACGGATTGCCACCATGGAGACGGCACCCAGGACATCTATTGGCATGACCCCGATGTATTGTATATCTCTATCCATCAAGACGGCAGAACCTTGTATCCCGGGTCCGGGTTCCCATCCGAGTATGGCGGGCCCAATGCCTGTGGGTATACCTTGAATATCCCTTTGCCACCTAAGACCTGTGATGAGGGCATCCTCTATGCAATGGAAAACCTTGTGATGCCGGTCATCAAGGAATTCAAACCCGACCTTATCATCAACTCCGCAGGTCAGGATAATCATTATTCCGATCCCATCACCAATATGTCGTTTACTGCCGGGGGCTATGCAAGGCTCAACGAAATTCTTAGGCCCGACATTTGCGTGCTCGAAGGCGGGTACTCCATAGAAGCGGCGCTTCCCTATGTGAATACGGGTATTATTCTTGCCCTGGCCGGGGTGGATTATTCTTACGTAAAGGAACCGGACCTCAATAGGGAAAAATTAAAGCAAGACCCGAGAATCTCAGACTACACGAAACGGCTGTGCGATGAGATTCTGGCTATGTGGCAGGCCCGTGAGGGCTTGAGGCCGGAGAGAAGGCCTTTCGTAGAAAGGTTCAGGAACATCTTTTATGACACGGACGGCATCACGGAAAACCAGCAAGAGGTATTCCGTTATTGCGATGCCTGCCCGGGTGCATTCAAGCTCGACTCGGCTGCATCCACGGGCTATCGCATCTTGGGCATACATGTGCCGCATGGAGCCTGCAAGGCATGCCGGGATCAGGGTATGAGCTGGTATAATAACCCTGATGAAAGCTATTATGCCGTTTATTTACAGGATATGGATCAGGACCGGTATCTCGTAAGGAAGCTTTGAGGCTAAGAAAGAGGGAGAGGGGGTTAACAGCCCCCTCTTCACAAGGGTTTATCTTGTTTATTATTACTTTGCCGCCATTCCTCCGTCTAAGGGGATAATGGTCCCTGTCATGAAATCCGATGCCTTGGATGCGAGGAACACTGCAAGGCCCTTGACGTGATCCTCCTCCCCATATTTGAGCAGCGGAATCTGGGCCACGGTCAGGTCGAGGATAGGCTTCATATCGGGTTTGAAGATGTATTCCATCATGTCTGTCCGGAAGAATCCGGGTGCGATGCAATTGATGTAGATGTTATAGCGGGCGAGCTTCACGGCAAGGTTCTTGGTAAGTACCTCAATGGCTGCCTTGGATGAGTTGTAGGCAATGGCAGGATGCCCTTCCTCAATGGACCCGCGGGAGCCGAAGATGGACGAGATGTTTATGATCTTACCTCCGCCCTTTTCCTTCATAATGTTGGCAACCTTCTGGGTAAGGATCCAAACGCCCCGCACATTCACCTCAAAGATCTTGTCCCATCTGTCCAGAGGAAATTCCAGGGTGGGTGCACCCCATGTGATGCCTGCATTATTCACCAGGATGTCGATTTTACCGAACGCCTTCATGGTGGCCTCAACCAGGTTTGTGATATCTTCCTCAGAGGCGGTATCACACTTCAGTGCGAGCGTCTTTATCCCGAGCTTGGCCAGTTCCTGGGCTACCTTTTCGCAGTTGGCCACTTTCCTGGAAGCGATAACTACATGAGCGCCTGCCTCTGCCATTCCGTACGCAATGAATTTGCCGATGCCCCTGCCGCCACCGGTGATAATGGCGACCTTACCCTTAAGATCAAACATCTCTTGTACGTTCATTAGACTACCTCCTGTGGTGGTTTGTTTATGTCACGTATGACTATCTTTCTGTAAATGGGTGATCGTATAACGCCTTGAGCCGTTTTGATGATTCATCAAGGATATGTCCGTGAAGCGACCTGCCATGAGAGTCCATGGTCACCAGGGCCGGGAAATTGTGCACGGTAAGAACCCACATGGCCTCCGGCTGCCCGAACTCGGTAAGATATACCCCCTCTACCTGAACAATTCGTTCTGCCAAATACTGCGCGGCGCCACCGGTTGCATGGAGATACACGCACCCGTACGCGGACATGGCCTTCAGGGTCTTTTCCCCCATGCCGCCTTTCCCCATAATGGCGCCGGGCTTGAAGTGTGAAATAATATCCGCTTCAAAGGGTTCCTCTCGCATGGAGGTCGTGGGGCCTGCCGCCACGATCTTCCATAGGCCGCTTTCCTCTTTGACGAGAGGGCCGCAATGGTAGATCACCAGACCTTCGAGATTGATGGGCGGCTCGCCACCCGTGAAAAGGTATTTGTGTACCTGGTCGCGGCCTGTCACGATCCGGCCGGAGATGTTCACCATGTCGCCTGCGCAAAGTCCTTTAATGACATCGGGCTTGAGTGGAGAGGTGATCTGTTTCAGATCCATTCCCGGATATCTCCCTCATTCGTGAGCTCAACCATGAAACGCCTGGTGGCCCAGCATGAATAGCTCACGCTCACGAAGTAGCTTGCAGGGTGCCTTCCGGCCGTGCCTATCTTCACCCCTAAAAGCGTGGTATTGCCCCCGAGGCCCATGGGCCCAATCCCTAAGGTGTTCGCCTCGGCAAGGATCGTCTGCTCCAAAGATGCCAGGACAGGCATTGTGTTCACATCCTGGAGTTTACGGAAAAGCTGTTTCTTGGCAACCAGATAACCTGACGCCCGGTCGCCTCCTATGCATACCCCGAGGATCCCGGGCGCGCAGCCCAAGCCCTGGGCCTGGAGCACACAGTCCAGGATGCAGCGCCTTACGCCTTCCCTATCTCTGAAGGCCTGTATCCTCTGAAGGGGAAGGCTGTATTGGGTGCTCATGTTTTCAGAGCCCCCGCCCTTGAGCATAATGCCTATCCGTGTGGGTCCATCTTTGGGTTCGAAGTGGATCTGGGGGACGTATGCACCGGTATTGTCGAGGGTGTTTTCCTCGCTCAAAGGGTCTACGCAGTTCTGCCTGAGCATGCCTTCTTTGGTGAGTGCCCTTGTTGCATCTATGATGGCATCTTCTATCAGGAAGACCGATTTATCCGGGCGACCCTCAATGATGGCCAGGAGAGCCCCGGTATCCTGACAGACAGGGAGCCTTTTCTCGCATGAAAGGGATGCGCTTTGCATGATGATGCCCAGCGTCTCATGCGCAATAGAACTATTATCTTCATGGGCAAGGGCATTCTCAAGGGCCGAAGTGATGTCTTGGGGCAGCACGGTGCATGTCCGGTGAATGAGTTCATACATGCTTTTCTGAACCCGTCTGTTGTCCATGGCACCACCTATAGCACAAGGGGGTAATGGTTATCAAAGGGTATGGGGTAGAGAAGGATTTCCTTAAGAGAAGACGATATATTAGGAAGTGATATGCCTCAGGTCGCGCTGGGTGTTGATATTCGAGAACAGAACTGCCGGGTCGCCGTACTTCCTGATGGTTTCTTCAGGGACGAATAGGGTATCAGTCTGTTCAATGAGAGAGAAGATCTTCAGTATCTTACGGTCCAGCAATGCAGCAATAGCTGAAATAATCGACCTTCGATAGACGGCATGGAGCGGCTCCCGGCCCTTGGACCACATGGGCATGACGATATCATGGCCATATGCCTGGGAGATCATGTGCGAAATGAGGCCGGCATTCAGGTTGGGCATATCTGCGGCACAGACAAAGCAATATTCGGCATCAGTGGCCATAAGGCCGGTATAGATGCCCCCTAGTGGGCCGCAACCCGGCCTGATGTCTTCTACTACCCGGAAGTTTTCCAGGTCTTTCCGTTTATGCCCAATAAGGATAATCTCATCGAAGAGAGGTTGTATGGTATCGACCACATGCCCTATAAGCGGCTTGCCCTTGAATTGCGAGAGAACCTTATCGCTGCCGTACCTCTCGGATTTACCACCAATGAGTACAACCCCGGTCATGAAAGGTTTTGTAAAGTCCTGGTGTATCCACAGTCAAGTATAAAGTCTGATTCGGTTCGTTCATTTTGAATACGATGTTTCTTGCTTGACATGTTGCCTGTTCTCATAAAAAATAGGTTAAATGGGAACCTAAAGGCCATGGGCGATAAAGTCCATGGCCTTTTTTATATGAAAGGAGAATGAAATGGATGACTCTCAGAACAAGGTATTTATCTTTGACACCACCCTCAGGGATGGCGAGCAGTCTCCCGGCTGCAGCATGAACCTGGATGAAAAACTCCATCTGGCCAGAGCGCTTGAAAAGCTCGGGGTCGACATAATCGAAGCAGGTTTCCCCGTGGCATCCGAGGGTGACTTTGTTTCTGTCAGACAGATTGCCCGCGAAATAAGGGGGGTGCAGGTTGCAGGGCTTGCCAGGGCAAACCTGAAGGATATCGATCGCGCATGGGAAGCCATCAAAGATGCCGCACATCCTCGTATCCATACGTTCATTTCCTCATCCGATATCCACCTCAAGTATCAGCTCCGTAAGACAAGGGAAGAGGTCTTGAAAGAGGCGTGCGCGGCTGTTAAGCATGCCTGCGGGTATACGAAGAACGTCGAGTTTTCTCCCATGGATGCCACCAGGAGCGACAAAGGGTATCTGTGCGAGATGGTGGAGGCGGTCATTGCGTGCGGGGCCACTACGGTCAACATCCCGGACACGGTCGGTTATGCTATCCCGGAGGAATTCGGTGCATTGATCGCCCATCTGTTTGAAAAGGTGAAAAACATCTCTCAGGCTATTATCTCCGTGCACTGCCACAACGACCTCGGCCTGGCGGTTGCCAACTCTCTGGCCGCCATACGCAGCGGTGCAAGGCAGGTTGAATGCACCATAAACGGCATCGGCGAGCGGGCGGGCAATGCCGCCATGGAAGAGCTTGTCATGGCTATTACGACACGCAAAGACCTGTTCGGACTCCATATGGGGATCAAAACGGAGAACCTCTACCAGACCTCCCGGCTGCTCACCCAGATTACCGGTGTGCGTGTCCAGCCGAACAAGGCCATTGTGGGTGCCAATGCCTTTGCCCATGAATCCGGCATTCACCAGGACGGCCTGATCAAAGAAAAGCTTACTTATGAGATCATGACGCCACAGTCAGTGGGAATACCTGACAGCCATATCGTTTTAGGAAAGCATTCCGGACGGCATGCCATTATCAATCATCTCAAGCAGCTTGGGTATGACCTGAACGATGAAGAATTGAACAGGGTCTTTGTCCGCTTCAAGGAACTGGCCGACATGAAGAAGGAAATCTTCGATGAAGACCTCGAGACCATCCTCTACGAAGAGGTTTTGAGGATTGAAGAGAAGTACAAACTTGTCTATCTCAATGTGGTGAGCGGCAATGTCGCCATCCCTACTGCGACCATGCAGATGGAGATAGACGCTAAGATCGTCCAGGATGCAGGGTTTGGCGTGGGGCCTGTGGATGCAACCTTTGCTGCCATCCGGAAGATCACCGGCACCGGCTATGACCTGATGAAATATACGGTCAATGCCGTAACCGGCGGAACGGATGCCCAGGGCGAAGCCACGGTGCAATTGAAATACAACAACCGCTCCGTTACCGGACACGGGGCACACCCTGATGTACTGGTGGCCTCGGCCAAGGCCTATATCAATGCGCTGAACCGTATCGAGTGGCTCAAGAAAGACGAGGGTAGTAATCCGGCAGACAAATAAGATTTATCACAGATGCTTCACGTAGATAATCTTGCTGTCGCCCGGTGAATAATAATCATGAAGCGTGGCCTCTTGGTGGTAGCCGGCATTGAGGTAGAACCCCTGGGTGCGCTTGTAGAGGTCTCTGGAGGAAGTCTCTATGTATACGCGCATGCCTTTTATGGCACGGATCTTTTTCTCAGTCCTCACTAAGAGATCTTTACCGATGCCTGACCCCTGGTGGTCACTGTGAACAGCGATCCAATAGAGGTCGAAGCTGCCTACCGTGCAGGGGATACGGCCGTAGCAGGTATAACCCAGGACTTTACCGCTCTTGTCTGCGCAGAAGAGAAAGAGGTAGTCGCTGATCGACCCTCCTGAGGCGCCCGCATCGACGAGCTCCACTGCTACCTCGATCTCCTCGGCAGTGAAGAACCCGGTGGACTCCACAATCCCTTTCACGGTTTTCATGTCTGCAGGGGTAACATAATCTCGAAAGGTGTATTTCATGTGCGGGTGTGTTTTCTTGGCGCGGATGCCCCTGGATTACTGACGCAAGGCGTCCTTTACAATGCGTGCTATCATGTCATGGTAGAGGACGCCCGACTTTTCGGAAGCCGCCATGAAGCCGCCGTTGGGTGAGATGCACGGGTTGGCATTTATCTCAAGGACCCAGGGCTTGTTATCGGCGTCCACCCTGACATCTACCCGGGCATAACCCTTAAGATCAAAGCCTTCCCAACACTTCTGCGCAAGACACCTGAGCTCTGAGAGCAGTGGTGCATCTTCGGGCGGAAAGTCAAGCACACGCGTCGTGCCTTCATATTCAGGTGAGCCCTCTATCCACTTGGCCTTATAGTCCACTATCTTGGGCATGTGCTCCGCGTAGTCAAAGGTTATCTCGGCAGGCAGCAGGACTTGTGGGCCGTCAATGCCTGCAAGCAGTGCAAGGTTGAACTCCCGGCCGTCTATATAACGCTCTGCAAAGCACGGCTTCCCGAGTTTCAGGGTCTTCTGATGGAGAAGGTCCATGAGCTCGTCCAGGTCACGCACATCCACTACTGATTCACTATCGAGTCCGATGGATGCCTCCTCCCACTGGGCCTTTATAATATACCGGCAAGGGAAGGGGGGCTCACATTCGATCTGTTTACCCGGCACGACCCACTCCGGGGTAGGTATTTCGATAAGCCGCATCCATCTTTTGGTCAATACCTTGTTTGATGTGATGAACATGGCCTCAGCCCCGGCGCCGGTATAGGGAATCTTGAGATGGTCAAGGTAGGAGCAGGCCAGGTGAATGAGCTGTCCATCGCCGTTGATGCACTCCACCAAGTTAAAGACACAAAGGGGTTTTAGATTTTTCAGTCCGGATGAGAAGCCTCTTTTTCCGAGCTCAAAAGGCATGATTTGAGTATCATAGCCCATCTTCTTCAGTTCAATGTCCACGGCCTCTACCTGGTCCAGTACATCCCAGTCATCAGGCCCTGCTTTTTTCGGGACCGGCTGATGGAGGATAAGAATAGTCTCGCTCATAAATGCTCTTTTAAGAGATTCTCTTCATTGTGCTTGCCAGGATACGCTCGATGAGATCGTGGTATGAGATGTTAAGAAGCCTGCATATAATGGGCAGGTCCGAGTGGACAGGGTTGAGGCCCGCCAGGGGATTTACCTCGATGAAGTTCAGCTTACCTAGTCCGTCCATTCTGATATCAACCCTTCCGCCATCCCTGCACCCAAGGGCTTTCCATGATTTAAGTGCAATATCGCTACATGCCCGGACAGTTTCCTGCTCGGGGATATGATAGTCGATGACCGACTCGTAATTCGACTTGTTGCTGAAAGAGTAAATCTTCTCACCCTCATGGTGTTTCCTGAACAGGACCTCCATAACGCCTACGACTTGCGCCCCCTGACCAGTTCCTACGATTCCTGCGGTGAATTCACGGCCGGGCAGGTAAGTCTCCACAAGCACCGGCTGGTTGAACTCTTCCAACAGATGCGTACATAGTACAGAGAGTTGTTCTATTGTGTCAACCTTTGATGAATCATTAATGCCTTTTCCCGTACCTTCTGCTACGGGTTTGGCAAACAGTGGAAAGGGCAGGTGTATGGAATCCACTTCATTAGGTGTTTCGATGACCACGAAATCTGCAGTGCGAATCCCGGCGGCACGGATGACGGCCTTGGTCATGCCCTTATGCAGGGTGAGCGTGAGCACGAATGGATCGGAGAATGTGTAGGGGATACGGTATGCGTCCAGAAGTGCCGGCACCAGTGCCTCTCGCCCTGCGCCATACATGCCCTCGGCAATGTTGAACACCAGGTCCCACCTATTGCCTGTGGAGAGTCTTTTGACGAGCTGTTTGACATTGCCGATGCGGTCCGTGGTGTGCCCGAGGGCCTGAAGGGCGTTATCGATCCCGTCAATCGTGTCGATGCGGTCGAACTCGGCGGTCTCCTCGTAACCGTATCCCTCGTTCAGGTAGTCGTCTCTCAGGTCATACGTGATGCCGATGTTCATATCTAAGGCGCCGCAGGGCACTCGGTATGTTTGTCCGGATATCTGAACGTCCTGCCCTCATAGTTCCTCAAGATAACCTCATCTTTCTGACGGCCCTGATAGTAATCGGGCAAGAGCGGGATCTTGCCGCCGCCGCCGGGTGCATCAATCACATAATGCGGCACGGCATAGCCCGAGGTATGCCCCCTCAGGCCCTCGATCATCTCGAGACCTTTCTCCACAGTGGTCCTGAAATGCGAGGAGCCGAGGATAGGGTCACACTGGTAGAGGTAGTACGGTCGTACACGGATTTTCATAAGGCCATGGAAGAGCGCCTTTAAGGTCGGGATATCGTCATTGATGCCCTTGAGCAAAACGGTCTGGCTGCCGAGCGGTATGCCGGCGTCTGCCAGGAGATTGCACGCAGCGTTTGTCTCGGGGGTCAGCTCATCTTGATGGGTAAAGTGGATGCTTATCCACAGCGGCTGGTACTTTTTCAGGATCTTCAGCAGCCGGGCCGTCAATCTCTGCGGCAACACCACGGGAACCTTGGTGCCGATCCGGATGACCTCCACGTGCGGTATGCGGGCTATGCTGGAAAGGAGATAGTCCAAGTGGCTGTCTGTCAGGGTCAGCGGATCACCACCCGAGAGGAGGACGTCGCGGATCTGCGGTGTCTTTTCGATATAGGCAATGGCTTCCTGCCACTGGGCGATGCTGCCCTTGAACTTGCCATGGTTGCCCACCATGCGTGAACGGGTGCAATACCTGCAGTATGTGGAGCAGAAGCCTGTGGTCAGGAACAGTGCCCGGTCGGGGTAGCGATGGACCAGCCCCTGCACTGGGCTCTGGTTTTCCTCGCCCAGCGGGTCTAACGCCTCACCGGGCGATGAGAGAAATTCATCATTGACAGGGACCACGGCGCGCCTGATGGACTGTGACGGATCCCAGGCGTTTATCAGGCTGGCATAATAGGGAGTGATTCGGAGAGGCAGGCCCGATGTGTGCCTCAAGATAGCGGTGTATTCACCGTGCGTGAGGTTAACGATTCTCTTTATCTGTTCAAGGCCGGTAATACTGTTGCGGATCTGCCAGTGCCAGTTGGACCAGTCGGCCTCAGAGACCTTGGGGTAGAACCGGTGAAGGAAATAGCGCGAATGCTGGCTGACAGGGATGCGGCCTACAATGGATAATTTCTGCGCAGGCTCGGTTTTGAACAACAGTTCTTGGACGAGAAAGCGTGATATCGATGGGGGCTCCTCGGGGGGTTCCGTACCTAAGGGGTCGGGATCATCACGGGGAACAGAAACTGCAGGGCCGTTGTTCTTCATTTTATAACTCCTCCTTTGGTGAAATATCGGCATGATATTTTTCGATGATGAATAATAATTGCTGAAAAAATAGGATTACACCGGGGGGGGAGGTTTGTATGCCCGAGAGCGACCATCATCTTAATGGTTGTCAATGCGGTGCGGCATCTATCCACCGTGCCGCCGGGATCTGAAATGAATGCCCATTCACTCTCATCGCTCCTAAAAACCGCCTGTCCTTCAAATGGTCTGTTTCCAGCCCTCTATGAGGTGGTGCCTCTTTTTTTTCTTTTAGACGTTCTTATAAAAATTGCAAGCGATAAATGCAAAGTTTTGAAAATAAATTTCATCATGATCAATCACCTTTCGAGGATGGAGAATAGTATGGTATTGATGAATCGTTTCATAAAGACCACGTTAGCGAGGATATACCATGCAAGGTGACAATCTCGACAAACTCGCCATCGCCAGAACCGCCAAGGATAAACGTGCACTGAGAAGGACCAGACCGCTATACCTCGCCCTTTACGGTGCGATGGCGGTAGCAATTGTCATTCTCCTCGCATGGCTGTTTCTGTCAAAAGGACAGGAGGTCAGGGTTGCAAGCGTATCCCGTGTTTATCCGGCACAGCTGCTGGCAAAACTCAGGGCGAGCGGTTATGTGGTGGCGCAGCGCAAGGCCGATGTCGCTGCAAAGGTAACGGGCCAGCTCACTGCAATCATGGTTGAAGAAGGCAGCCTGGTGAAGAAAGGACAGTTGATTGCGCGCCTCGAGAGTGCGGATGTTTCATCCCAGGTGGACCAGGGCAGGGCAAACCTCAGCGCAGCAAAGGCCAGGGTCGAACAGATCAGCGCGGAGATGGGGGATATCGCCCTCGACTATGAACGCAAGAAAAAGCTTGTGAGCTCGGGTGCGGTTTCCAGGGCCGAATACGATACAGCCGAGTCCCGCTACCTCAGCGCCAAGGCCTCACTGGATGCGGCCCGCTCCGATGTGCAATCGAGCGCGGCAGCGCTCAGGACCGCCGAGGTGACCCTGTCGTACTACGAAATCCGCTCTCCCTTTGACGCCGTGGTATTGACCAAGAACGCGGATGTGGGAGACATCATCACCCCTTTAGGTGCAGCGGCCAACGCCAAGGCCGCCGTCGTTTCAATTGCCGACCTCAACTCACTACAGGTCGAGGTGGACGTATCAGAGTCCAACATAGGTATGGTGCGGGTGGGCCTCCCCTGTGACATCCTGCTGGATGCCCTTCCTGACGATCGGTTCGGCGGCGTGGTGGATACCATCGTGCCCACCGTGGACAAATCCAAGGCCACTGTTCTGGTCAAGGTCCGATTCTCAAGCCGTGACCCGCGCATTCTCCCGGAGATGAGTGCCAAGGTGGGGTTCCTCTCGAAGGCGTTGAAGCCCGGCGAGCAGGGGCCCCGGACCATGGTGAGCGTATCCGCCCTCAAGGGAGGCGGCACCAGGAGATACGTATTTGTTGTTCAGGGCCAGCGCGTCCATAAGAGAGAGGTGGAAACCGGCGTGGTGATAGGGGACATGGTGGAGGTGAAAGACGGGCTCAAGCCGGCGGAAACCGTGGTTATCGATCCCCCCAAGGGTCTGAGGGACAATTCAAAGATAGGAATCATCCAGCAATGAACATGAATACGAATGAACCCATTGTAGAGATCCGTAACGTCTATAAATCGTACCACCGAGGGAGCCTTCCGGTCCCGGTGCTCGAAGACATAACCTTTAGTATCGCACAAGGCGAATTCCTTGCCATCATGGGTCCGTCAGGATCGGGCAAGAGCACCCTGCTGAACCTCATTGCAGGTATCGACCGGGTGGACAGCGGATCAATCATGGTGGAGGGCGTTGAGATTACATCCTTCTCCGAGACCGAGCTTGCAAAGTGGCGTGCCGGCAATGTCGGATTCATCTTCCAGTTCTACAACCTCATCCCGGTGCTCACTGCATTCGAGAATGTGGACCTGCCGCTTCACCTTACGACCCTGTCCAGGGCTCAAAGGCGCGAGCATGTGGAGATGGCGCTGTCGATGGTGAGCCTGACGGAGCGCATGGACCACTATCCGGGTCAGCTCTCCGGCGGTGAACAGCAGCGCGTGGCCATTGCACGGGCCATTGTCATCGACCCTGCCATCCTGGTGGCCGACGAACCCACCGGCGACCTGGACAGGAAATCTGCAGAGGACGTGCTCAACCTGATGGAGAGGCTGAACACCGAGATGGGCAAGACCATTATCGTGGTGACCCACGACCCGCATGCAGCAGGGCGGGCGCAAGTGATGAGGCACCTGGAAAAGGGCGTGTTCAATTCATGATTCTCCCCAAGATGATCATGAAAAACGCCTTCAGGCGCAAGGTCAGGACGGGGCTCACTATTGTTGCCATAAGCATCGCCATCCTTGCATTCGGGCTGCTGCGCACCGTGCTCTCCACCATGGATGCAGGGATAAACGCAACCTCGGCCACCAGGCTCGTGACCAGGAATTCCGTCTCGCTCGTCTTCCCGCTTCCCCTTGCATACTATGACAAAATCCGACACGTGAGCGGCGTGAAGGCGGTATCGTACGGCAACTGGTTCGGCGGGATCTATATCGATGAGAAAAATTTCTTTGCCAATTTCGCGGTAGAGCCCACAAGCTACCTGGATCTCTACCCCGAGTTCATGGTGCCCGAGGCCCAGAAGGCGGATTTTTTACGGGACAGGCAGGGTTTTGTTGCTGGAAAGAAACTGGTGGAGCGGTTCGGGTGGCGCCTGGGAGACATCGTGACGCTCAAGGGTACCATCTACCCCGGCGACTGGCCGTTTGTGCTCAGGGGGATCTATAAGGGGCGTACCCGGACTGCAGACGAGACACAGTTCTTTTTCCACTGGGACTACCTGAATGAGAGAATGAAGAAGATATACCCGGCCATGGCCGATCAGGTGGGGTTTTACCTGGTCGGCGTAACCGATCCCCATCTCTCGGCGGATGTTGCCACCCAGATCGATGCCATGTTCAAGAATTCGAGTGCCGAGACGCTCACAGAGACTGAAAGGGCCTTTGTCCTGGGGTTCGTCTCCATGAGCGAGGCCATTGTAAACGTCATCAAGGTTCTCTCGATCCTGGTGATCGTCATCATCATGGCAGTGGTGGCCAACACCATGGCCATGACCACCAGGGAGCGGATCGGGGAGTATGCCGTGCTCAAGACATTGGGGTATTCAGGCCTCCAGATAGGGGCCTTGATAATGGGGGAGGCCCTGGTGATCACGCTGGCCGGCTGCGTGCTGGGAATTGCCTGGACGTATCCGGTGGCCGACTACTTCACCACGGCCCTGGCGGCCTATTTCCCCGTATTCTTCGTGGAACCCTCCACGGTCATGCTCGACTTCGGCGCAACGTTTATTGTGGGGGTGATCGCGGCAATAATCCCCATCCGGCAGGCCGCCTACATCCGCATCGCCGAAGGTCTGAGGAGGATCGGCTAGATGGCGGTGCCGTTCTCGTACAGCTTCCGCAACCTCCTGACCAGGAAGGTCACCACCTTCCTGACCGCCTCGGGCATGGCGCTGGTGGTCTTTGTCTTTGCAGCCGTCCTCATGCTGGCCGAAGGCCTGCAGAAGACACTGGTGGCGACCGGCTCTTACGACAACGTAGTGGTGCTGCGCAAGGGCTCCACCAGCGAGGTGGACAGCGGCATTGAACGGGAAAAGGCATCCATTGTGGAGACGCTGCCGCAAATCGCCACGGACGAAAAGGGCGGTGCGCTTGCGGCAAGGGAGGTGGTCATCCTGATCACGCTGAAGAAAAAGCAGGGCGGGACATCGAATGTCACCATCCGGGGGATCGGTGAAGACTCGCTTCGGCTCAGGCCTCAGATCAGACTCGTCCAGGGACGCATGCCCCGCTTCGGAGTCACGGAGATGGTTGCGGGCTCAAGCCTTGTCAGGAGGTTCCGCGGGCTTGAGGTGGGGGAGAGCCTGGGAGGCGGCCTGAAGGAATGGAGGATCGTGGGCATCATGGATGCAGGCAACACCGCGTTCAACTCCGAGATATGGGCTGATGCGGACCAGGTCATGCAGTCATTCAGGAGGCCGGTCTACTCATCGATTATCTTCAGGCTGGCCGATACTGCCGGCTTCGATGCGGCAAGGAGGCTTATTGAGAACGACCCTCGACTCAGCCTCTCAGCAAAGCGCGAGACCAGGTTCTACCTCGACCAATCCGAGATGATGGCAAGGCTCCTGAGGATACTCGGCGTCTCCCTCACCATGATCTTCTCGCTTGGTGCGATTATCGGCGCCATGATCACCATGTATGCCGCAGTTGCCAACCGTACCGCCGAGATCGGGACGCTGCGCGCCCTGGGTTTTCAGCGGCGTGCAATCCTCCTGAGCTTTCTCATGGAGTCGCTTTTCCTCGGTATGACCGGCGGATGCATGGGGCTCTTTCTCGCATCGTTCATGCAGCTTATCACCATATCCACGGTAAATTTCCAGACCCTGTCCGAACTCGCATTCCGGTTCGCCATTACGCCTTCTATTATCATCGAGTCACTGGCATTCTCGCTCATCATGGGTCTTTTAGGCGGCGTCCTGCCTGCATACAGGGCATCGCGCATGAATATCGTGGAGTCGCTGCGGACGAGCTGATCACGGGGTAAAGAACCGGGAAAAGAGCATGAGCATGGCAGGCAGGCTTAACAGCGAGAACAGGAAGCTTGCCACCATGAACTGGTTCACTATATTCCTGTTGCCGCCCTCGCGCTCGGTGATCACGGGTATGGCGGTCACCGGCGGCACCGAGGCCTGCATCATGATGAGGAACGCAATAGGGTATGGTGGTCTTACGATCATGAGCACCCCGAGGGTCACCAGGGGGAACATGAGATTCTTCATGATCACGAACTTCAGGTTTTCCCGGTATGCGGGTCTTTCGCTTCCCTTCATGTCGATATAGACATTGCCCCCGAGTACCAGCATGAGGAGCGGCACGGACATGGAGCCCACCATCCTGACGCCATCGATCAGGAACCTCGGTATGAGGGCATCAAGTCCTGCATAGCGGACCACTACGGCCAGGATAGTGGCCACGAGCACCGGGTTGAAAACCTTGGCGGGATCCACCTTGAGACCCTTGCTGAAGAACAGGGGAGATGCATTAAAGAAGAACACCGGGTAGAACAGCGTGAAGAGGAAGAGTTCCACCAGCAGCACAGAGTTTGTTCCGTACATCTCGGCTATAATAGCCAGCGGGAAGAAGATCCCGTTCTGGAAGAGCAGGCTTACCCGGAACTCCCGGCGGTATTCGGCCCTGGCGAACGTGGAACAGATGAAGGTAAGCACTATGAACAGCGCTGTGGATGCAAACCACCACAAGGGCAGGGTCCACCAGGTGGTATTCTTTTCGGGATGGAAGTTTGTGAGGATGCCTGCAAAGGTAAGGCAGGGGAGCGAGATGTCGATGGCGAGAGCGGACAGCGATCCAAGAACCGGACCGGCGATCACCTTTCTGCTCAGCATCCAGTACCCCAGGATGCCGATGGTAAGCAGCATGGCAACAGCGGTGAAGGTACTCAGGAAGATCTGCATGGATACACCCTAACCATTATTTATAAGAGATTCGAGCATTTTTTCTATCTCAGTGGTCGGCTCCAGGCAGGTCGAACCAGTGCAGACATAGGCCGTTGCCCTGCCTTTAAGGGGGCGCTTACCCTGTATTAAAAGCGGCCGGTTCTTGTCCACTGTATCCGTGGCTAGCGCTATTATTGCATGGGGTAGGAAACGTCTCTGCAGCTCATCGATCATTCGCCGGGTGTCATCCTTGGACAGTTCTCCTGCGACGACAATCTCCTGGGCCGGACCTTCCATAAACCCCAGTCCGCAGAGCATGAAGGTGAAGCCGGTCGGGATATGGCTCGCCTGGCCGGAAAAGGTCTTTCCTATCATGGTGGCCCGATCTTTATAAGAGCGATCCCCGGTGAGCCCTCCAAGCCTTAAGAGGTCAAGCATGGCCACCGAATTGCCCGAAGGTATCGCATTGTCATATCCGGTCTTTGTCCGTGCAATGGGCACGGGGGTATCGTCTGCTGCAGCAAAGAACCCGCCCTCAGTAATATCCCAGAAATGGTCGATCATGACTCCGGCGAGGTTCATGGCCGACGCCAGGTACTTCTCCTTAAAGACGGCCTCATAAAGCTCTATAAGCCCCCAGATAAGGAAGGCATAGTCGTCGAGTCCTGCCTTACGATCGGCCTTTCCGTTCACAAAGACATGACTAAGCCTTCCTTCCGCCAGCATCTTCTCCAGGATGAAGTCAGCGGCCTTTTGAGCCGCATCGAGATACTCGGGGCTTGAAAAGGTTGCACCGGCCTTTGCAAGGGCCGCTATCATGAGCCCGTTCCAGTCGGTGAGCGCCTTGGTGTCTTTCATCGGTGGGATTCTATGTGAGCGGGCCTTTCTGAGCGTGCTCAGGATAGATTGAAGACGCACTGCAATGAACTCGCTGTCCGTACCGTGCATCGTTGCAAGGGATGCAAGGTCCTGCCCCTGGCGGATGATGTTGGGCCCTTCCGGTGGATCGGAAGGAAAGTTCCCGGTTTCTTGCAGCCCGAAGGCTTGCGCTGCAAGGGCATAATCGGCATCGTCGAGGATGGCCTTCACCTCCGAGGTTCTCCAGAGGTAGTATTTCCCCTCCCCGCCTTCGCTGTCTGCGTCTTGTGCCCCGGCAAACAGGCCCTCGGGGGTGCGCAGGTCGCGGAGCACATAGGTGATGATCTCGCCGGCAATCCTGCGGAAGTCTACGCGAAGAGTCACCTGAAAGGCCTCGGTATAGGCTATGGCGAGAAGGGCCTGGTCATAGAGCATCTTCTCGAAGTGGGGGACAAGCCACTTATCATCGGTCGCATACCGGTGGAACCCGAATCCGACATGGTCGTACATGCCGCCTGCATGCATGGCATGAAGGGTCTTCAGGGCCATGTCCAAAGCCTCCTCATTCTTAGTGCGGTAGTGATACCGCAGGAGGAACATGATGGTCTGGGGCATGGGGAATTTCGGTGCAGCGCCGAAACCGCCCTGTTCCCTGTCAAAACGTGACTTGAGCTCTTCATAGGCCTGGTCGAGGAGCTTCGGGTTCATGTCCGGCCCGGTCCGTACAATGCCTGAACGCCTGACCATCTGAGTAATCTCGGCAGCCTCGCTGATGACCCGGTCTCTCTTGTCTCGCCAGAGGGTTCCGAGACGCCCTTACGAGGTCCATCATCCCCATGAGGCCGGGTCTGGAGTGTTTGGGCAGGTAGGTGGCGGCGAAGAAAGGCTCTTTCTCTGGCGTCATGACGATTGTCAGCGGCCAGCCGCCGCTACCGGTAAGGACCTGGCATGTCTGCATGTAGATGTGGTCAATGTGCGGCAGCTCCTCCCTGTCAACCTTCACATTCACAAAGGTGTCGTTCATAAGGGATGCCACCTCGTTGTCCTCGAAGCACTCGTGGGCCATGACATGGCACCAGTGGCAGGAGGAGTAACCGATGGAGAGGAATACGGGCTTGCATTCAGCCTTAGCCTTCTCGAAGGCCTCCTCGCCCCAAGGGAACCAGTCCACCGGGTTATGGGCATGCTGGAGTAGGTAGGGACTTGACTCATTTAAGAGTCGGTTGTGCATGGTAAAGCCCTCCTGAACCACGGTCTGAGAATATCATATAGCCCCTGGTTTTCCTTCAATAGGGAGGCGCTCCGTGATGATCAAGGGTTCCGGGTTCAGGGCACTTGGAAGAAAGGCCTCACCCATGAGTCGAGCCTGTGTATGCCGGCTGCCCGGGCAGCCTCGAGGGCCTCCTCGTACTCAGCATGGGTAGTAGCATGATGGTAAAAAAGAAAGTACACTTTTCATGGCATTTGTCCCTCGTTTATTTTATACTTGTATTTATTACGAATGCAATATTTCTTATTGAGATGTGATATCTTAAGGATTGAGAAAGTCCTTAAAGATAATGTGGAGTTTGGCATGAAGACAAGCAAGATCATAATGAGTCTGGTTATCATGATAAGTTTCGGACTATTCTCTGCTCATGACGCTTTTGCTGCCCATAAGCATTTATTAAACAGTCACCGTGAGAGAATGGAATTTGCAATAGGTCTTTTGGTAACGGATATACTGATCGGTGTATATTTATATATGGCCGATTCAAAGGTCTCAAATCATCAGTTTGAACGAGAACAATCCTTGCATTACAATAATTCATCAGGTTCGAATATCATTATGAACATATCTGAAGATCAGATTTCATCACCAGGGGAGTTTGTCATTCTTGAGTGGTGAAAAGGGGGTAAGAGTGACGTGGCAATCCGCATGATGACGAATTTTATACCTTCACGGGGCTAACCCTTGAAAGGTCCTTCACAGACCGTTTCCGTGAGTTTTCGTCTATTGTTCGGTGATTCGCGCTCCTGAAGGTAGTCGGGCAGGCCTTCCTTGTTACCAGGCATGCCTATTGCTGCCATGGCCTCAACCGTGAACCCGTCAGGGATGTTCAGGGAAGACCGGGCGAGATCGTAATCGAAACCCTGCATTCCGTGGACAATATAACCCCTGAGGTTCCCTTGCAGTGCCAGATTCTCCCATGCCGCACCGGCATCATAGGAGTGGGTTCGCGACGGCTGTCCGTTATCAAAGGTGTCTTTCGAAATGATGAGGATGAGTGCGGAAGAATTCTTGGCCCAAAGCTTGTTGGAATCGTTCAGCAGGTTGAAGAAGAGAGGCCAGTATCCTGTATTCCGTCTGGCATACAGGATGCGCCATGGCTGGTTGTTGTTGGATGACGGCGCCCATCTTGCCGCTTCAAACAGGGACATAAGCCCTGTTTCGGGGATTTCCTCGCCCGACATGGCGCGCGGCGACCAGCGATCAAGAAAGATAGTATCAATCGGGTGATCGGCTTTCCGTATCTCGCTTCCTTTGATCATGGGCATGGTCGAATCCTCCTCCCAATTGCAAGATTATTTCTTCTCCGGCTTTACACCTCTCAACCCTTCTATCATCAAGTTCAGCAGTCGAATCTGTTCCTTCTGCATGTCGATCAACTCTTCCCACTGATGCTCCCGCAATGCATCCAGCTTCTGATGCAAGGCCATAATCTCGAGCTCAGCCTTCAGGTTTACCTCGTAATCATGGGTTGCATCGAGCCTGTCCTTCTGTGTCTGGCGGTTTTGACTCATCATGATTATCGGCGCCTGAATCCCGGCCATCATGGACAACACCAGATTCAGGAGTATGTAGGGAAAAGGATCGAAGACATGCCTATTCAATTGGATCAGCAAATAAGAATTGATGACTATCCAGACGGCCATTACAGCAAAGAAAATACCAATGAACGTCCACGATCCTCCAAAAGAGGCAACCAGATCGGCGGTTCTTTGTCCGAATGTGTAGTGCTCTTCGTGCTCTTCTATGACATTCCTGCTTATATGCTCGTTTCGAGCCATGTGGTGTAAGACATGTTGCTGCGGGGAGGGAAGGTCGTCAAAGTCCTTGTTCAACAACCTCTGCGACAATTCATGCACATCTCGTTTCATGATCACATTATCCTTCTGAATTTAATTCGGCTTCTTTTTATAGGTATTGCGGGGCCCGCCGCTGTTACCCTTGCTGCCGGAACCCTCCGGCAGGCGGTGCGCCTGGAAGGTCTCTGCACGTTGTTGCCCTATGTTGCGCGCTGTTCGCTCCTGTTCCAGGCGCGGCGTCACCCGGCCCTGTTCCTGCCCCTGAGCCGCTCTGGGGGCGCTAACGTGCTGCCAGGCTCCGGTCTGGCCTTGATGGAGGTAGACATTTCCTTCGTGTGTTGCATAGGCGTTGTTTCCCTCGGTTTCGCTCGGTTTTTCCCTGGAGGGTATGATTACCCGGGCAGGTGGGAGTTTCCCCTCGGTCAGGGCACCTTCAATCTTTTTTCCACCCTTCCCGATTACCTGCCTGGATTGTGGCGTTGCCATGCCGGCAGGCGACGGCCTGTTGTAAGCGGTTTTATTTCCTGATGGGAGTATCCCTCGAGATGGTGCGGCAAGATTGACGTTCGTACCTGAAGGATTTTTCATGCTGTACACGTTTCTTTCAGCATTACGGTGTCCTGTGATAAGCGTTCCGGTTGTGGAGTTATAGGCCATGCCGTATCTCGTGGATGAGCCACTGCCGGTGATGGGTCGATATTCGGCGGCAGGCCTTGACACCTTAGCATCTTTCCCCCACAGGCGGTATATATTGCTCGTTGTGCGTGCCCATCCGTCGGGGCCCCATGCCCTGATACGGGATTGAGGGTGATGGCGCCAACCCCAATAGGGTCCCCACCAAGGCGCAGGCGGGTAATACCAGTATGGTCCCGAACCCCAAAACCACCCGAAGCCGAAGCTGAAACTCCAGCCCCCCCACGGGGTCCAGCTTATATCGGCCCCGTTGCAATATGTAACAGGGGGGCCATACCAGTACCTGCCGATCCAGGGCTGGTAATGATAGCCCGTACCGTAGACCACAACATAATCAGGGCTTACCATACATCCATAATAACCAGGGGTGTAGCCGCTGTACACATAGTCAGGATCGGCATTGTAAATCCGCACATACGTGACGAAGTGAAGGGGGGAGCCAGGTGGGATGGAATATATCACTCCCGGCACATGATCCGCCACCACCCAAGGACCGTCCAGTGAGTTTGCAAAAAACCAGACACCGTTTTCGCACGCATACCACGACCGTTCATTTTGCTTGATGATGGGGGTAGGGCTGTTGACTACATAGAAAAGCGGGGTTCCCTCGATTGGGGAAATTTGGGCCACGCCGTCTATCTGGGGTATGAAGGCGGCCTCTTTTCGGTCTATCTTTGCGGTCTGGGGAATGGAATTGGCAATAAGGGCCTCTTCTGCCTGGTCCGTTCCGGGTACTGACGCCTTCACATTCTCTTGCGGGCTCTCATCAGGAATACCGGCGAAGTCAGCAGGCAGGTGTTTACCGGGAACATATTCCCATGGACCATTGAATGATACCGCCTTGAACCAGCGCCCACAGAGGAGGACATAGGTCTTCTGATCACCAAGATACTTGAACACATGTGCGCTCGTATTCTTCACATAGAGGAGTTTTGTCCCTTGTATGGGCACATAATTCGGTACACCGTCGGTCACGATGAGCTCTGCGGGTGTTGTAGAGACAAATACAAGGGGCCCGACCTCTTCAAGGGTCGGATACTTGTTGGTTTGAGGATCGGCTTGACCTTCGAGCAGGTCTATCTGTTCCAGGCTGCGGGCCTCATTCATGGCTACAGAGATGTCCCTGGGTAGTTTTCTCGCAATAGTCCAGGGTCCATTCAGGCTCTGCGCCTCCATGAAGCCATTGAAAAGGTGGAAATAGTATTTCGCAGCCTTATCCTTGAGGAGGAGCACACGGGTATTTATGAGGCGCATGAGGGAACTGCCCTTGACAGGCATATAGCGGGGCTCGCCGTCGATGAACACCAGAACAGATGGCCGCTGTGAGAAGATGATGCGAGGGGGGGTGTTGTTAAGGGGTAGGGTTTTAACCTTTTTTTGTTCCTTGGTGACAGCCAGGCTCGCTTCCAGCCGGTCGAGGGACATGTTCTTCATCTGTGGCGGCCATGCCTGGCGCAATTCCGCGAGGATGGATGACTCTCTTGCCGGGTCGGATGGAAACTGTACGCTGGTAATGGCAAGGTCATTGAAATAAACCATGCGGTCGTTCTTGTCCACGATGGTATGTGCGGTGAGATAGGCCACTCCATAAAGGGATTGCTGCTTGCCGGGATTTCTCACGGCAAAGGCTGCATATGCCTTGAGCGTGAATCCGTCCCACGAGTCGAGTTGCGGCTGGAAAACCGTGTTCATGGTTCCGTCTGAGGCCTGGAATACCCTCGGCCAGCCATGATCCATGGGTTTTTCATCCTGTGCGGAAGACCTGGTTGATGGCAGGACGAGAGTAAGGATCATAACAGCCATGACGAATGCTCGTCTTATATATATATCCATACAGGAGACCTCCTTAGTTTCAGGACATTTATAATGGCTCATCGATGTGTCTTGGCCGGCACATGCCGGTGTTACTCCAGCCAGCCTTTGTCCTGCCAATACCGATATTCCCAGTCCCAGCGGTCTTTGCGCTTGATCATGATGTCCCGGAAATACCCGCGCATCCCTGCAATTGTCTGGAGCTGATCGGGGAATCGGCGTTTCTCTGCGATGGCCCTGACCAGATCCCGGCCCAGTTCGCCTGAGCGTTGCATGATATCCGATCCGGCCGCCATGGGACCATCATCCAGGATACAGGCTATCTTTCCCACATCCTGCACCCCCAAACGGTTCAGGAGCGAGTGCAAGTAATCCGAGGTTTCAACCTGCCCGGACCCCCCCGCCGTGGCCGCCACGGCGCCGTACTTGCCGAGCAGCCGCTGGCAGTGAATGGCATTCCCGAGCCGGTCGATGAAGGCCTTTAACTGGGCCGTGACTTGGTAGATGTACACCGGGCTGCCGAGCACGATACCGTCGCTGGCGCACATCTTCTCGAACAGACCATTGAAATCGTCCTTCTGCACGCATACGCCCAGGTGATGGCACCGATCGCACCCGATGCAGCCGCCGATGGTCAGGGTGGTGATATCGATGTATTCCGTTTGCGCCCCGGCCGCCCCCGCCCCCGCAAGGATCTCTCCTACGATCTGTCCGGTACGGCTGAGACCCTTCCTGGGACTGCCGTTTACGGCTATGATTTTCATGCGTCTGCACCTCCGTTTCTTATGACTATGTAGCACTGAATCCCAATTACATCAAACAGGAGGTTGTCTTCCACCTCTATGAGTCCGTTTTCATAGCGTTCTCTGGCGAGCCGGCTTTCCCGCTCACCTGGCACCATGCATGTCTTAAAAAGCCAAAAACAAGACCTAACATCCTCGCTTTCCAGGACATTATAAAAGAGTCGAGAGACACAAATTTGCATCTCGTATTGTTTACTCCAAAATTTTGTTTACTGTTTATATTAACAAGTGATAGCAGTCTTCCTGGATTGGTCATATGACTGCTGATGTGGGAGGGGGCATGGTACCGGTAGTCATCTTTGAGCTTTTCCTCTGGTTTGTGTTCATCCTTGCAATCGTAGACGGATTCCACAGATTCGGATTCAAGAATGGCCTTATCTTCTTTATTCCCCTGATCATCTATGGCTGGATCCTGGAAGAATCGGCCATTGCCATTTTTCACCGCTATGCATATACGCAGGGATTTCTGATCAAATTCCTGGATGCACCGTTCTGTATTGCTGCAGGCTGGGCTGCAATCCTGTATTCCGGGATCGTCATCGCAGAAGGCTTGAGGTTGAGCAGATTCAAAGCAGCTCTCTTCGTAGCCCTTTGGGGGCTGAGCATCGACTTTTCCATGGATGCACTAGCCGTGCGTTTCGGTTACTGGACCTGGTTTCCCCCTGCTGATGTAAGACTTCCGTATTTTAATGTACCTGTGTCGAATTTCATCGGCTGGTTCATTATTCTGTCCTGCTTCACCTACTTCCACTTAATGGGCAGGAATAAACGGTACCGGAAAATTCTTATGGGTTTCGATGCCATTCTCCCGTCTTTACCCCTGTTGCTCATCGCTATCTATGTCATGCTCGAAACCGAATATGAACGTGCATTCACCAACCTGTCCTGGTGGCACATGGTCGTTATCTTCCCCTTACCGCTGATGACCTTCTTCACGGTGTGGATAATGAAGTTATCACACTCAGGCAGGCAGTATGATCGAACGGCCTTGCTTATTACGGAAAGTTTTCACCTGTTTTTCGTCGTCTCAGCACTGTATGTTTGGCTTGTCACCGGAATATGGACCTATGCTGTTGCAGCTGCTGTTGCCCTGCTGCCCGTGGTTGCTTTCACCATTCAAAGCATGATCCATGGGCGGTCAAGTGAGGGACAATTCGAACTTCAGACTAGTGAAGATGCATTCTAAAAGGAGATCATGCATGGAAGACCTCGGAAAACCTGACATTCCAGTCTGGATTGAAGACATGCTCCCTGCAGGGGTTCACCGCAAGGTCGTGGATGTCGGCGGGCAACTCATGCATGTCATGGAGTGGGGTGAGGGAATGCCGGTGCTCATGCTCCATGGCAACCCCACCTGGGGCTTCCTATATCGTAAAATAGTACACCTCCTGAAAGATATGCCGGTGCATTGCATTGTCCCGGATATCATCGGTCTCGGCTTTTCCAGTAAGCCGCGATCATTTAAGGATCATAGCCTTATCAACCACGCCTCATGGTTAGGTTCATTTGTAGAATCCGAGGGACTTGAAGGTATGATCCTCGTATGCCAGGACTGGGGAGGACCCATCGGGGTAAGGACCCTTGCAGACAGGCCCCATTTATTAAAAGGTTTGGTGGTCCTGAACACCGCACTCCGACCACCCCACCAAGGATTTCGACCCACATTGTTCCACCGATTCAGTAATCTTCCCTTCATAAGCGATTTTGTTTTCAGGCTCCTGGGTTTTCCGCAGAACGTCCTATATAAGACACAGGGAGATCAATCGTCAATTCAGGGCAAGGTTGCATGGGCCTACCGATATCCCCTTCGCCATATATCCGACCGAATTGCACCCCTGGCCCTTGCACGCATGGTGCCGTCATCTCTCACACACCCAAGCGTTAAGGGGCTTAAGGTATGTGAGGAATTCATCCGGACCTTCCATGGACCTGGCGCTATTGTATGGGGAGAGAAAGACCCTATCCTGGGCAGAGTGCTCCGCAAGACAATGGAAATCATGCCCGATGCATCAGTGCAGCGCACAAAGGCCGGCCACTTTATCCAGGAAGAGGAGCCTGATGCAATAGCCCAGGCAATAAGAGAGGTTTATGAACACTGCAAAACATGATGGAAGAAGCTATTGATTTCTCTTACGACGACTTTATTTAAAAGCTATACTCTATGGCATTGAGCTTTCCTGGAATAAAGGGTGTGTTCATGAAAAGAATACTTATAGGTATCTTGATGATATTGATTCCGTGAAAGGTCGTGGAATAATGCAGCCTGTTGCCCTGAAGCCCGACGAGATCAAGGCGGTGATTGAATACATGACACACACTTTTAAAAAACAATGAATATCACCAAACATTGTGTTCAGGCAAAATCCGAAGGAGGAAAGAGATGAAGAGAATGATATTCAAGAACTTGATTATCGTTCCGGTTTTCTTCTGTGTGTTCCTGTTCTTATTATCACTCAATGCTTATGCAATACCGAGTTATGCACGCCAGACAGGTATGTCCTGCAGTGCCTGTCACACTTCTTTCCCTGAGCTGACGCCCTTCGGCAGGCTCTTCAAACTGGGCGGTTATACCCTGAGCACGAGCGATAAACCCTATGAATTTCCTCCTCCCTTGTCGGCCCAGGCCCAGTTTTCTTATACGAATACGGGGAAAGCCCAGCCTCCGGATACAGTGGAGAGAGATTGGGCAACGAGGATGTCTTCTCAACAGAATAACTTTCTTAATGTACCGCAGAGTTTGAGCCTGTTCTATGGCGGCAAGATCTATTCCGGCATAGGCGCCTTTATCCAGGGCACGTATGATGGCGTCGATGATAGAACCGCGCTTGACACGATGGACATCCGTTTTGCCCAGAGCGTGGCCTACGGTGAAAGGAACCTCATATATGGCATTACCATCAACAACAATCCCACAGCCCAGGATGTCTGGAACAGCACTCCCGCCTTCGGCTACCCTTACTCCGGATCGAGCGTTGCCCCGACTCCGACCGCAGCTGCGATCATCGATGGTACTCTCGGGGGGCAAGTGAGCGGCATCGGAGCTTATCTCTTCTGGGACAATATGATCTATGGTGAGGTTTCCGTATACCACTCAAACGAGAGCGGCCCCGGTCAGATCTTCAAAGGGAATAACGTGATCGATACGGTACTGGACGGCGTTGCTCCTTACTGGCGGATAGCTATTGAACATCAATGGGATAAGCATTGCGCATCCATAGGCACGTACGGGATGGTGTCAAAGATATTTCCTGGCGGCGTAGACAGCGGACCAAGCGATAGTTTCAGGGATTTTGCCGTGGATGCACAATATCAGTATATCGGCGTCGAGCATGTCTTTTCAGCCCAGACATCATGGATTCATGAGAATCAGGACTGGGGTGCGAGTTTTGATCAGGGGGACACTGCCAATAAGACCGACCACCTTAATACATACAAGCTGAATTTGAAATATTATCACCGGGGAAGTATGGGCGACATGGGGGGTACGCTGGCCTATTTCTCAACGTGCGGTGATAAGGATACAGGGCTGTATAACCCCGACGACACCCCAGGCATCAACGGCAAACCCGATAGCAGCGGTTTCATCTACGAACTGAATTATGTTCCCTCGAAATGGAGTAAGATAACCCTTCAATATATTTCATATAACAAATTCGACGGCGCCCGTTCAAACTATGACGGATCGGGAAGGGATGCCTCAGACAACAACACGTTTTATTTTCTTCTCTGGCTGATTATCTGATTGTTTAGGTGACGAGACGGTTATTCGACTGTTGACTGTACAGACATGATCCCATAGTTTTGAAGGCCGCGATGGGGTGCTCTTATCTTCATCCTACCCTTTGTGCTGTTCTGGGTCATCAGTCATATTTTCCCCATTTTTGAACAAGAAAAGGCTCACTAAATCTGCAAGAGCCTTCTCTCACGGGAGACCCGCTGTCAGCAGAGGACGCTCAAAAAATTGAATGTAATGTTGTATTCTCTTCGAAATTATTCTACAATGTGCACCATATTTGCATTTTTCCTTGAATAACGCCGATCCAACACTGCCCCGGGGAGATGATATGGAAGAAGGAAACAATGCATCCTGGCGTTGCTGTCTCATTGCATTCCTGACAGTGGTCTTTTTCTCTGCAAATATGTATGCGGAAGAACAGGATATACCGAAAAAGTTCTTCGTCACGCCGCCCCCGTTCAGTGCAGGCATCTATCCTTGCTCAATGTGCCACAAAGGCTTGCCCGCCAACACACAACCAAGAAAACTTCAGTTCCATGGTAACATCGTTCTGAAGCATATGCCCGGCGGCTGGTGCTTCGAATGCCATAATCCGGACAACAGGGACAAATTACGGCTCGCGAACGGCAAATTGATCAGCTTTGAGGAATCATACAATCTCTGCGGCCAGTGCCACGGAACGATACTGCGAGAATGGAAGGCCGGCCTGCACGGGAAGAGGACCGGCATGTGGAAAGGCGATAAGCAGTACTATCTTTGCGTAAGCTGCCATTCGCCGCATGAACCGCGGTTTAAGCCGATCAAACCGTCTCCACCGCCGGTGAGTCCGATGGAGATCAAGTAATACATAACGAGGACGAGAAGACCGATGCAAAAAACCGTGAAGAAAATGGATGTAATTCATCTTGACCGCAGGACCTTTCTCAAGGGCGTGGCCCTCGGCCTGGCGGGGACAGCGCTCCCGCTGAACAAGGCCGATGCCTCGTTCTGGGAATCGTTTTTTCAGAAGCACTTTAAGGAAATGAATGATGCCGAGATCAAGCAGGTGCTCGGCCGTCTGGAGCGGGAATACGAAGAAAAATATAAAAAAGTGATCAAGGTTGGCAATCAGAAAGCGATGCCGGGAGTTATCTTCGGTTACGGGCTCGATCTTTCCCGATGCATCGGCTGCAGGAGATGCGTTTATGCCTGCGTTGAGGAGAACAATCAATCCAGGGACCCGCAGATCCACTGGATATCGGTCCTCAGATTCAAAAAAGGGGAAAAGTGGGTCGATCTTGTGGAATCGGAGAAGTATTACAACCCGGAAAAGGTGCCTGAAGAGGGATATTTTTATATGCCGGTCCAATGCCAGCAGTGCAAGAACCCGCCCTGTGTAAGGGTCTGTCCTACGCAGGCCACCTGGAAAGAGCCGGACGGGATCGTGGTCATCGATTATAACTGGTGCATTGGCTGTCGCTACTGCATGGCCGCCTGTCCCTATGGGGCGCGCCACTTTAATTGGACCGATCCGGGCCGCAAGTCAGGCGAGATCAATCCGCAGACGCATTATCTCGGGAACCGCCCGCGCTATAAAGGAGTGGTTGAGAAGTGCACCTTTTGTATCCAGCGGACGAGGAACGGACGCTACCCGGCGTGCGTTGAGGCCTGCCCCGTAGGCGCGCGCAAATTCGGGAACCTCCTTGATCCGAACAGCGAGATCAGGTACGCCATTGAGCACAAGCGGGTGTTCCGGTTGAAAGAGGACTTGAATACGTATCCCACGTTCTATTATTTCTTTGCGTACGGCGTGTAGGAGACCCACGTATGGCAAGTTTGATCAAAAATTCTTTTATCGCCTTCCGTCAGATATTCATCGGCAACCGGGCTTACTACCTCTGGGTCGGCTTCCTGACGTTTTTTATTCTCCTCGGACTGGGCGCGTATATTGATCAGTACCACCGGGGACTCATAGTAACCGCCATGAGGGATCAGGTTTCGTGGGGGCTGTACCTCTCGAATTTCACCTTTCTTGTCGGTGTGGCTGCCGCCGCAGTGTTGCTCGTGGTTCCGGCTTACGTGTATAACTTCAAGCCGATCAAGGAAATCGTGCTGTTCGGCGAGCTGCTCGCCATCACGGCCATAACCATGTGTATCCTCTTCATAATGATCGACATGGGGCAGCCTCTGCGGGTATGGCATATTTTGCCGTTCATCGGCGCCATGAATTTCCCTTCGTCACTGCTCACCTGGGACGTGATCGTCTTAAGCGGATATCTCGCCATCAATGTAATCATTGCATTTTACGTTCTCTCCCGGCTTTCGATCGGGAAGGAGTACAGTATGGCCGTGATTTGGCCGCTGATCATTCTGTCCATTCCATGGGCGGTGAGCATCCACACGGTGACGGCGTTCCTCTATAACGGACTCTCGGCCAGGCCCTTCTGGAACGCCTCGATCCTGGCCCCGAGGTTTCTTGCTTCGGCGTTCTGTTCCGGACCCGCCATCATGCTGGTCCTGTTCCAGATCATCAGAAAACGTTCTGAGGTAGAGATCGATAACAAGGCGATCTTCAAAATCGCCGAATTGATCGCCTATGCCATGGCGATCAATTTGTTCCTTCTGGGCGCAGAGGCATTCAAGGAATTTTATTCGGGCGCCGTTGACAGCTATTCCATAGAGTATCTGTACTTCGGCCTAAAGGGGAAAGCGAGCCTGGTGCCCTGGATGTGGGCCGCATCCCTGTTCAATATCACGGCGTTCTTTCTCTTTCTCTTTCCGAGGACACGTGAGAATTTCACGACGCTAAACATCGGATGTGTGCTGATCATTATGGGCGTGTATATAGAGAAGGGGATTGGGCTTATTGTACCCGGCTTTGTTCCGGATACACTCGGGGAGATTTATGAATACTCTCCGAGCTCAACGGAGATTGTCATTACCATGGGCGTATGGGCTTTCGGTGCGCTTATCTACACGATCCTGCTGAAAATTGCAGTGCCGATCTATACGGGAAAACTTCGGTTCGAGATAAAAGAACGGAACGTTATCACGCGGTAATGCAGCATTCAGTGAGTTGCGTCCGGGCTCTCGGCTAGGAAGCAGGTGTTTACGAGCGGTCGACGTGATCACCTCATGGGCGCCATCTACGCTCCGGTGGGTCTGTACATCTACTGATAACAGACTTAGCACACAGAAAAAACAGGAACAATAAATAGCTTGTTTAATAACATACTATTCATCTTTCTCTTCCTCCTGTAATAATTGTGCTGTGTGTCCATCACAGGTGAAGGTTACTCTATAAAGACCTCCATATATCGCCATGAGGGACGTATGTCCGATGGCTACTTTATTCGATAAATATCTCTCACTATTTTTTGAATGAATTTGCCATATATTCGGTTATGGCTTTGATCTCATCAGGTTTTAAGGCAATAGGCTGCATGATGCCAGATCCTTTTGTGATGGCTTTGGCAATCTCAGTGTCGGTGTTTTTCTTCCAGAAGTTTGATTTTGTAAAATTGGTCGGCTTTGGTTTGAGCGCAGGTGCTGCCTGACCTTTCCCATCACCGTTTACGCCATGGCAAACCTTGCAGTTATTGTTATAAAGATCTTTTCCATTGTCAGTCTTATCTGCCGCCCTTGATAAGCCCTGTAAGGCAAGCATTGATAAGAACAATACCACTATTGAAAATATCATAAGTTTTTTCATAACATCACCTTTCATTTTTTAATATGAAATGGAATCTAACCCAATATATCAAACTCTACAACAGGTTTATTATAAGAATTTTAAAATATCTCATTATCTATATCTATTAGATATAACCTCATGATCACAATTATCAAGTAATGAATATTAGATAGTTAATCATTCTGCGGAGGAAATACTGGTAGGTGAAAAGATATTTGAAGCAAATTGCAGAAGCTGCCACCCCCAAGGTGGAAACATCATCAACCCCAAACTCTCTTTACGGAATTCGCCACAGCTGGCAGATCTCAATGCTTTCATTGCCTACAATCGCAATCCGAAGCAGCCTGACGGATCAAAAGGCATAATGCCGCCATACCCTCCCGATAAGATATCGGACCAGCAGATGAGAGATCTGTATAACTATAGTAAAGCCGGTTTTGGGAACAAGCCATAGTTAATGAAATAACAACAAACATTTTCCCGTGCATTTGCGCATGTCTACGACAGCCTACAGCCGCCGCTGATACCTATTGTTTTGCCGTTGCGCACAGCTACGCATTATATGTTAGAATACGCACTACAACTTAAGAGTGCAGCGGAGGCGCTGGAATGGGCAGCTTGGTCTTTTGAGGTTACTCCCATGCCAAGGTAGTAATGGGCAACCCTGCTCTCACCACCAATCCATGAGGAGATTTGATATGAAGCGAATATCTTTGAAATCAATCATCCGCACCTGGCTCTGGTTTGTAAATTTCAGTACCATGATTCGTCTGACCATGTGGTGGCTGTGGCCTCGGCGCAACCGGATCTTCTTTATCTTTGAAGGCCGGGAGTACACCTATCGCGAGGTCTACCGGCAAGCCGAGCAATATGCCAATTTCTTCCTCGCCGAGCGCAAGAGGCTGCTTGATAGTGGGAAGTTGGGCCTGAACGAGCGCTTCGCGCTGGGTATTTACATGGAAAACACCCCGGAATTTATTTTTGCGGCCCTGGGGGCCGGACTCAGCAATTCGATCCTTTTCGCCATCAACACCGGTTTCCGTGGCGAGATCCTGGCAAAGGTCATCAACCAGGCGAACATTACGCGCCTGATCATGAATGCGAGCACGGCCGTGGAGGTGGAGCGCGTTATGGGCGAGGTGTCCGTGCTCGGGCCTGCGGATATTCTGTATGTCGGCGGGGGGAGCGAGATCGCAGGCAAGGGCTATCGGGACATGGAACGCTCTGTTGCCAATGCCGAGCCCGACGTCCCGCGGAGCTACCGGGTGCCTATCGACAATTTCAGCCCGGTGATCGTCATCTACACCTCAGGCACGACCGGTATGCCCAAAGGGGTTCCGTGTACGCATATCAAGCTCGTGGGTGCGGGGTTCGTCGTACGAAACGACACCAAGCTCACGAAAAAAGACCGCGGGTACATCTCCATGCCGCTCTTCCACTCGAATGCCTGGTACGTCGGCATCCTGTCGCAATTGGTCGCGGGCGGGAGCTTTGTGCTCAAGCGCCGTTTCGGGGCCCGCGCCTTTGAAGAAGACATGCTGGACTATGGGGTGACCTTCCTGAATTATGTCGGCCAGCCGCTGCACTACATCCTGGATGCACTGGAAAAGAAATACGGCGGTAGCGAGGCGGTGGAGAAGGCCCTGGCGACGCATCCGAAGAACAAGTTCCGGATCGCGTACGGCAACGGGGCCTCGGCAGTGGACCGGAAAAAACTTATGCGTTACCTCGGCATGGAGCACATCTATGAGATCTATGGATCGACCGAGGCGGTCATCACCACGGCCAACCGGCCCGGCGACCCCATCGAATCCGTGGGCCGGGTGGATAAATCCATCCTGATCCTGGATGAAAAGGACCGGGAATGCCCCCCGGGGATCGCGGATGCAAACGGCAGGCTCACCAACTATGACCAGGCGGTGGGTGAGATATGCCGCAAGGTCGGCGACAACAACCTCAGGTTTGAGGGCTACTTCGGTAATGCCCAGGCCACCACGCAAAAATTCCGGGGCGGCATCTACCATTCCGGGGATATCGGCCATATCCGGGTCGCGGGCAACAAGCGCTATCTGTATTTCAACGGCCGCACCGACGACTGGATCCGCAAGGACGGCGAGAATTTTTCGGCCGAGAATGTCTTGCAGTATGCCCAGGAGATGCCCGGTGTGGATTCCGCCATCGCCTACGGCGCACCCTGTGATGTCTCGGATGAGAAGGTCATGGTTGCGGTCCAACTCAAGAAAGGTGAGGAATTCTGCCCGGATGCGGTCTATGATTGGTTGATCCGGCAACAGAAAGAGGGTGGTATGGATCCGAAATGGATGCCTGACTTTATCCGCGTCATCGAGAGTTTCCCCGTGACCGATACCCATAAGATAGTGGTACGTCCCTATAAACGGGAGCACTACAATATCGAGAACAACCCTGCGATGCAGATCTATTACCGTGCCAAGGGGGACACCACCTATCACCCGCTGACACTTGAAAAGTACCAGGCCATGAAGACCTGCTTCATCAACAACGGCCGCGATTCCCTGCTGGGTTAGGGGCGCATAAAGGGGGAGAGGGACAGCCCCTCATTATATTAATGTTCGGCTATCGAGAGAACCTTAATACCGCTTGTTTCTGTCTTTAACGTGTGTCCCCGGATCCGCTTTCTCCTTGCTCATCAACTTAACACGGGGAAGCCCTTCATCAAGGTTAAGGATTCTCTCGGTTCCGGCCGTGTCGGCCATCTCAACGAAATCTTCCGCAACCTCTCTCTTAAATCCGAGCTCGGGCAGATAAATGTCAAAAGTGGTTCCTTGTCCCGGAGCGCTCTTACAGCTGATTGCGCCTCCATGGCTTTTCACAATCCCATGAACAATCGACAACCCCAGACCCGTACCATGGCCTTTCCACTTGGTGGTAAAATAGGGGTCAAAGATTCGCGCCATAACCTTTGAGGTCATTCCATGACCGGTATCCCTAACCGTCATCCTGAGATAAGGTCCGGGCGGTACATCCAGATTAAGGGCGGCATCACTGTCGATAAAAGCTCTCTGAAGGCTCACTTCCAATTCCCCTCCGGTCTCACCCATAGCATGGGCTGCATTGGTACAAAGGTTCGTCATAACCAGGTGGATCTGAGCCGGATCTCCCAGGACCTGTCCTGAAGGTTCAAGCATCTCACGAATCTTGATGTTCGAGGGTAATGACGGCCGCAACATTTTGAGCGATTCCCGTATGACAGGATCGAGCACGAGCGGGACATATTCTTTTTCAGCATGCCGGCTGAAGGCAAGGATCTGATTGACAAGGTCTCTCGCCCGGATAGCCGCCTTACGCACTTCATTGAGGTCGCCGTGTACTACGTTTAAGTCTTTATCCCCCCTCGTCAGGCCCATAATATCTTTCATCGACATCTTGGTGTAGCCGAGAATGGTTGTCAGAATGTTATTGAAATCATGGGCTATACCGCCTGAGAGTGTTCCGATAGACTCCATTTTCTTTGTTTGAATCTCCAGCCTCTTCTTCTGTTCTTCTATCTCTTTAAGAGCGGTAATATCGGTCATTACCATGACCATACAGTCTTCTCCACTGTAGTGCACCGGCCTGGCAGATACGAGGGTATCTAAAATAATCCCACCTTTTGACCGGCACTGGCACTCCAGGCTATCAACCAATTCGTCGTTTTTTATGAGCTTAATATAATAATCAAAATCTTCGGAACTCACAGGCAGATTCAGGTCAAGAGGCGTTTTCCCGATGGTTTCTTCAAGGGAATATCCGGTTATCTTGCAGAATGTATCATTTACATAGAGATAGCGTATATCTTTGATTTTTATAATACTCACGGCATCCGGCATGCTCTGAAGGGTGATACGGTATCTTTCCTCGCTTTCCTGCAAAGAATTTTCCATCTCGATACGCTTGGTGATATCTCTGACCACCGTGATCATCGCGACAACGCGGCCATCACGAATGACCGGAACACCGTTTGACTCCCCAAATTTCACTTCCCCGTCTTTGGTGATAAACCGGTAAATGTTGGTATAGACTGTCTTCCCCGAGAGCACATGCAGGGCATTCTCAAAGGCATCACCCACGTCATCGGGATGCACGAGCATCGTGAGATCTTGAAAGTGCTTCCCGATCAGTTCCTCGGGCTTGTACCCAAGTGCCCTCTCTACGTTCGGAGAGACGCTCAGGACCTTGAACTGGCTATCGTATGAGAACATAACATCATCGGTGAGGGAGAAATAGCTGCGGTATTTTTCATCACTCTTCTGCAACGTTTTCTCTATATGTTTACGCTCCTCAATTTCCTGCTTGAGCTTCTCATTTACCTTCGTGAGTTTCAGTGTACGATCTTTGACCAAGTCTTCCAGATGGTCACGATGGCTCTTAAGTTCTTCCTCAGCCCGCCTGCGCTCGGTGATATCACGTACGATTGCCCACATACCGGTGGGTTTCCCGATATCGTCCTTGAGGAGGAACATCCTCAACTCCACAGGGAAGACCGTACCATCTTCCTTGCGGTATTCCTTTTCATAGATATCCGAATACCCCCTTTGAAGAACCTGTTTTTCAACGATGGCGGCTTCAAGCGCATGCCATTTCTCAGGGGTAAGGTCGGAATAGGTCCGCGCGCTGATCTCTTCCGGCTTATAGCCGAGCATATTCCTGTACGTTTCATTATATTCCTTTACCTGACCGTCCATATCAGTACTGACAAAGGCATCCATCATACTGTCATATAATCGGCGATACTTGGCCTCCGAAGCCCTTAGCGCCTCCTCAGCCTGTTTGCGCTCGGAAATATCGCGGGTAATCCCCATAATGCCTTTGATCCAGCCTTTTTCATTGTAAAGAAGGTTCAGCGTAACCTCTGTCCAAACTTTCGAGCCATCCTTCCGGAACATCTCAAGCTCGATGGTCTTTGACCAGTCAGGACCATGCCGCTGTCCAGCCGCCTCAAGGAAACGTTCTTTTGCAAATATCTCCATTGCCTTTGTGTAGGAATCAGGCGTGAGTACTTCATTAAGCCTAAGTTTCATGGCCTCTTCAACAGTATATCCCCTGAGATGTTTGACTGATGGGCTCACATAGGTGTAGCCGAAGTTGAGGTCGAAGACCCAGATCAAATCATGGGCATTCTCGGCAAGGATTCGGTAGCGCTCTTCGCTCCCTTTGATAGCCTCTTCCATGCATTTGCCCTCATAAACCGAATTTTCCAGTTCAGCGATGCGCCGGCGTGCCTCTGATAACTCTTCAATGAACTGCTGGCTTGTCGTAATGTCATCTTTCATATCATCCCCATGTAAAATCATTGAGCACTCATGATTATAATAACAATATAATTAAATTGTGGACCGATGCAATGATATATGAATAACGGACCTATTAAAATCTTCGATTTCCCCGTTTATCGCCATAAAAAGGCACTTGTGTTGATAAAGAATCCATGTATGATCATAACAAGTAATACCTTTTAATATACGCACCAGGGGGTAGGATAATTTAGATACCATATCATTCACGATAGGGGGGGTATACAATGGGCATTGATGTTCATAGCGGGGAAGAACTCCGGAAAAATTCTTTACTTGATAACCCTTACCTTATCCCTTTCAGGCGATCGGACCTCAAGCGATCCCCATTTTTCTCGTCCGGCATTGATCAAAAACAATTCGTGAATGCAATGAATTTCAGGAACTTTGTTGACGATCAGATTTTTGCACACATGATCTTCCCTCATACCAAAGAGGAGTTTCTCTTCAAGGTAATCCCGGGGCCATGCACCGGAAGCGAGGTAACTTTCTCGCTTCCGGAAGGATCCATCCAAGACTTTGAAGACTTCATTTTCAAGGGCCTCCTGGTGGACAACGGAAAGTCCGTGATAATGATGCAGGCGGACCCTCTTTTTGTCACATCCCGTCTTTTGGCTGTCAAGCTTCGGAAGACAGGCGTCATATATCAGGCCCGTCATGCCGGAAGGCATCTGTGCCAAAATGTGAATGCACGGGTCAGTCATGATGACATCGAATATGCCGGGGCCCTTTACGAGTTTAATCCTGCAGGGCTGCGGATCGAATTGAAAGGCATCCCATGGACGTCTTCCGGGTCCCAGGCCTCAGCCGAGCCCATTAAAGTAGATCTTATGCGCGGTGGCAGGCTGATATTTTCGGGTATGTCAAAACTCATCCGTACCGAGAACCAGGGCAAAACCATTGTTCTCACACCCCTGAACATCCCCCAGAAAAAAAACGGCGGGCGGAAAAACCGTAATCCGCGCCTGAATCTTGTTCCAAGCCCTGAGGTGAAATTCACGCATCCTCTGACAGGGATGAGGGTATCCTACGACATAGTCGACATCAACTCTTCGGGCTTCTCCGTGATGGTGGAATCAGACTCGTCGCTCCTTATGCCGGGCATGATTATTGAAGAAGCCTTCATAGACTTTGCAGGCGGCCTCAACCTGAAGTGCCCGGTCAAGGTCGTCTATGGGGAAAAGAAGAAAAAGAACTGCATCCAGTACGGTTTTCTGATCACTGATATCGATGTCGCTTCCTACAATCAGCTGTTCAACGTTATATCAAGGGCCGACGACCCCTATGCGCGGGTATCTTATGACGTGGATATGGCATCCTTATGGAACTTCTTTTTCGAGTCCGGGTTTATATACCCGGAGAGATACACGGGCATCGCCCAGTATAAAGACGATTTTAAAGAAACATATAAAAAATTGTACCATCAATGTCCTGATATATTCGCGAACTTGACGTATGAGCGCAACGGTGTGATCTATGGCCACGTTTCCCTGATCAAGGCATATGAAAGGTCATGGCTGGTCAACCACCTTGCCACCAAGGACATCGGTATGAAAATTACCGGGCACTATGTCCTGAAACAAATACTCAACTATCTCGACAGCATCACCCGGATGCCGTCAATCGGCATGGATTATATGATCATCTATTTCCCCCCTGAAAACCGTTTTCCCAATAATTTTTTCAGCAACGCCTACAGGGCGGTGAACAACCCTTCGCACCTCTCCATGGACACGTTTGCCTATCTGAACATAGACCTGCCCCAATCAATTCCCGACCTGCCCAAGGGCTGGACGGTGAGTGAGAGCTCCCCCAAAGACATCCTTAATCTTGGCGCCGCATACAAGCAGCTCTCCGACGGCATCCTGGTGGATGCCTTAGGTCTCGATTCACAGAAACGCACCGGGGAATCCATCGGGGAAACTTATAAAAAATACGGGCTCAGCAGGATATGCAGTTCATATACCTTGTTCCATGACAACAATCCCCAGGCATACTTTGTAGTCGACCAGAGCGACAGGGGCGTTAATCTTTCCGATCTGATCAACAGTATTAAGGTTATTGTGCCTCAAAGCAGCTCTGTCCCATGGTATGTGCTCCATGCAGCCATCTGTGAGTGCGGCAAAGATTACGATATAAAGACGATAACGGTACAGATCTTCCCTTGCGAATACATGGACAGGGCAGGTGTCCCGTATAAGAAACGTCATGTAATATGGGTGCTGGACACCCACTATCTGAACGCCAACATCGATATCATAAAGAATATGGCCCGGATCAATCCTGCCCAATACCTGAAAGGTGTCGTCAGCAGTTTTATCAGGGGCGGCTGAGGGCCCGGCAATCATTTAAATCACAGAGATTTCTACTTTTGTTTGAGTAAGGTGTTCTTATAGAACGATATACAGTACCTCTCTACGTAGCGTGTCGAGATCTCCGAATGATAGCTTCAGTATTAACTGACTAGAGATAACCTCACGAAAGCATAACTTTTTGAACCGAGCCATAATTCAAGGTTTCGTGCCAGTATCGTCATTCCAGACATGGAACTCAAACAACATAGATATCATCAGCAGATCTTCAGTTTCAAAATATATTAAAACCTGAACATTTATCGCAGGAATCAACGATCCAGCAAATGATCTCATATTTATGATTATACTGTAGAGAATTCTCAGGTCTTGTAATCCAACCATAATGCTATATAATTAAAACAATGGCTCTTTCCTCCTTTGTGATTTCCTATTCATCCAGAGAGCCCTTTGTTTTGGCATTCTGAGTTACAGTATCATTGTTTATTATCGAAAGTGATAAGGAGAAACAATGCACATAGAATTAATAAGGCACAAACCAGTGAATGAAGTAAAATCAACTCCGATATTGTTTGTTCATGGAGCATGGCATGGCGCTTGGTGCTGGGAAGAACATTTTTTGCCTTACTTTGCTGATCATGGATACGATTCATACGCTCTAAGTCTTCGTGGCCATGGAAATAGCGAAGGACGTGAAGGTCTACGTTGGTGGAGTATTTCTGATTACGTGGATGATGTTTCTCAAGTCATTACTCAACTGCCTAATGTTCCAATTTTAGTGGGACATTCAATGGGTGGACTCATTGTTCAAAAATACTTGCAGTTTCATAGAGTTCCTTTAGCAGTATTGTTGGCGCCGGTCCCAACTACAGGAGTGATGAAGACAACATTAAGAATAGCCAGTCGACATTTTTCAATTTTGTTAAAGGTATTCTCCTCATTTAGCCTATATCCAGTAATTGCTACTCCAAATTTAGCTCGCGAAGCTTTCTTCTCATCCGATATTTCTGAGGATAAGCTGGATAAGTACTTCAAACAGTTACAAGATGAATCATTTAGAGGGTTTTTAGATATGACCTTCTGTTTGCCAAGGCCCAAAAAGGTTTATGATCCTATATTATTGGTCGGTGCTCAAGATGATAATATTTTCTCAACAAAGCAGATGGATGCGACAGCTAGAGCTTATCACAGTAAAGCTGTGATATTCAATAATATGGCCCATGATATGATGCTTGAAAAGGATTGGCAAGATGTCGCAGATCATATCCTTGACTGGTTGAAAGCCCAAAAGTTTTAAAACCAGAGACAAACTCAGTGATGATTTCGTTCCAGGATCGGCACTCAGCGCTTGTAGCCTGAATATCATAGATTTGAAAACGAAATGTTCAGTTTTCAGCCTTCTCAAAACCGTGATGAAATCGCAGAGATCTACGGTTTCATAAAAAGGCAGAGCCACAATTGACTCTGCCTTAAATTATTCATAGGATCTATCAGGTCAAGAGGGTATTGCGTGTGCCATTATCAAAGGAGATAGAATATATTTATGAAACCAGAATTAGTTCTCAGCTTATGTATGAAATTTATGGAATCAAGGATCCTACTAACTGCTACTGAACTTGATATATTCAGTCTCTTAACACATCCGATGTATGCCCGGGAAATTGCGGATAAAACACAGGCCACCTTGCGCGGTGTCACGATATTACTTGATGCGCTTGTGTCTATAGGCTTACTCGAAAAGAAACAAACGAAATATTGTTGTTCACAGGAAGTATCCTCATTGTTATCGAAAGACTCACCGACTTCAATAGTACCAATGGTCATGCATACAGTTGGACTATGGAAAAGATGGTCAGATCTAACTGAGATCGTTCGACACGGTATACAAGAAACAAAACCTTTAGGACCTGCCAGGAGTGAAATCGAACAAGAGGCGTTCATTGGAGCCATGCATGCGATCGCATCCAGAATAGCCCCTGGTATCGTTGCAGCTATCAATCCTGGAGCAGCGAAAAATTTACTCGACATAGGTGGTGCATCAGGATCGTATACGCAAGCTTTTCTTGAGGTCTCCCCTGAAATGAGAGCGACAATATATGACTTACCTTCAGTTATTAACATGGCTCAAAAGCGTCTTGCTGCCACTGATTTTCATAATCGGATTACATACATTGCCGGCGATTTTTATTTAGATGAATTACCTGCAGGTTATGACCTTGTTCTCGTATCAGCTATCATTCACCAGAATAGTAATGAACAGAATATTGAACTGTACCGCAAGATTTATCGTTCTCTAATCTCAGGTGGAAGGCTTGTTATACGAGACCATGTCATGAGTCCTGATCATACCCATCCTACAACGGGAGCCATTTTTGCTGTGAATATGCTGGTTGGGACCCTTGGTGGTTCCACCTACAGTTTTAAAGAAATCGATGAAGGACTTAAAACAGCTGGGTTTACTAAAATCAGGCTTATTCAACCCGATAAGCACATGGATGGATTGGTGGAGGCATCTAAGATTTGATTTACAAGATCAGAGGTCTCTCATATAGGGAGATGAATGTCCTGGAAAGTTCTCAACCTACCTCCCTGTTATTTATTTCTGATTTCATTATAATAAGTGAAAAACTCCAGGAGGGAGATATGGACGTCATTGATGCTATGAAGTCGCGATTCACATGCCGGGCTTTCACCTCTGAACCAGTGGACAATAAGACGATCCTCACGATTATGGAGGCTGCGCTGCGGGCCCCTTCATGGGGGAATACGCAGCCCTGGGAGATATTCGTCGCCAGCGGGAAGGCAGCGAACAGGTTACGGGAGGCCTATACGGAGAGGTTTGCCGGGGAAATGCCCGTTAACCCGGATATTCCCAGGCCGCTTCCGAAGGACTGGCCTCCTGCACTCAAGGAACGGTATGAGAAATTGAGAAATGACCGTTCAGATTTTCTGGGGCTGAATCGTGATAATGAGAAGGACATGCGTGAGCTCATGGTTCGTAACTTTTGCTTTTTCGATGCGCCTACTGTCATCTTCCTCTGCATGGACCGCACCCTGACACCTTGGTCCTTATTCGACCTGGGTGCACTATCGCAGAGTATCATGCTCATCGCCTGTGAGAATGGGCTGGGCTCTGCAGTGGCGGTCCAGCTGGCTTCATATCCAGACCTGGTCCGCAAAGAGCTGGGTATCCCTGAGAAGCTGGCTGTGTGCATCGGGATAGCTATCGGCCACATCGACCCTTCGAACCCACAAAATACATTCAGAAGCACACGCAGGCCTGTGGACGAGATCGTAAGGATTAAGGACTAGGCAGGAGATATCCCAAGGGACACTGATGATCTTGAGAAAGGAGATTCATTCATGGAAAACCATCTTGCACAAAAGACAGCCATTATCACTGGAGCAAGTTCCGGTATTGGGCGTGCAACAGCGTTAGCCCTGGCAAAGGCAGGTGCATCGGTTGTTATTTATGCCCGTCGAAAAGACAGGCTTGACGAACTGGCTTTAGAGATTGCGGCCTTGGGTGGCAAAGCCCTTGTTGTGGCAGGTGATGCAAGTAATCAATCTGAGATCGATCTGCTTCTGGATAGTACGTTGGCCTGGAATGATGGTGGAAACAAGTATGACATTGTTATCGTAAACGCAGGTCGTGGACTTGCAGGAGGAATCCTCAGCAGTGAAGAATCACAATGGGAAGATCTTTATCAGATTAATGTCCTTGGCGCTGCACATCTGATGCGCCGTGCGGGGCAATACATGGTTCAGCGAAAAAGTGGTGATATCGTGGTTCTCGGTTCGGTTGCCGGGAGGAATATCTCTCCTTTTAGTGGTTTTTACGGTTCAACCAAATTCGCTATTGGGGCCATTGCAGAAGGTCTTCGTCGTGAGGTATGTCAGCATGGTGTGCGGGTTGCCACTGTCATGCCGGGGGTGGTTCTCAGTGAATTCCAGGAAGTGGCCGGCTATAATGAAGAGAATTTTGGAAAAGGTGTAGCCCAATTCGGCACACTGCTGGAGCCCAAGGCCATTGCCGACGGAATTTGTTGGTTACTCACATTGCCGCCGTATGTCAACGTTAACGAGATCATGATCCGACCTACAGGTCAAAGCTACCCATGACATAAGATGCAATAAGGTTAGATTGTTATCGAAGTGGGACTGATAGTAATGTTTAAGGCATGTGTTAGTTCACATAAGATATTAGAAGCTCGCCTTCCATAAAAGTTGCGATATCTGTAATGGATGACAGCTTTTATAAGCTCGCAAAAGTTATGCTATCCAAGATATATTATTCCAGAAAGATGGGGAAAGGGTGAACAGAGTCCACCCATTCCCATTTGTTAGCAGTACAGGTTATCAATCCATCGTGAGGCTTCTTTATCAGTGACCATACAAACATTGATGCCTTGTGATAGTAACACTATATACCACCAAATATCATCAAGATCGGCTGCAGCCAGTGGCCGTCTAAAAACCTTTGGCATCAGGATTTCGATTTCCCCTGTTGTGCTGCAAGGCGTTTGCGACCTCGTGCTTTAATTCCTCCTATATCCAAGGGAGTAGGATCACCGCTGTCTATACCCTTCTTTATTTCGGCTCTAAGTTCTTCCAGGCGCACGGCCCGTAGCCGGTCACGCTCGTCGAGAAGTCTCAATGCATCTCGCATGACCTCACTTGCGGAACCATAAAGTCCGCTGTCGACTTTGCTTTTGACTAATTCTTCAAGTTGAGGGGTAAGGGATATATTCATAGTAAGCTCCTAATATTTAATAAACATGATAACAATAAATGTCAATCTTTGTTATCATCAGATTTTATCGGCAGATAAAAAATGATGGATTAATAAAGACCCGATTGAGATCAGGAAAGTTAAGATATTCAAGAGAGATCGAAAAGAGCTTCAAGACTTATTTTGATAGGAAGATCCTCACGATATCTGTACTTTCTGAGATGCTGATTTGCGAAACAGTTCGCGATACGATGTGGATTCTGAAAAGATTAGCTCACGAGTATAGCTATCATCACAAGAGTTACACTTTGCCCACGCCGAAGATTTTGAAACAGAACATCTACTCTTCCTTTTAGCCTTCTACTCGGTGGAGGATGTGCCTTTCGTAAGCGAGGCGGTTACGCCTTACCGGCTGCCGCTCCCGCGCAGGTGGGAACATTTTGTATTGAAGATGTGTAAGAGAAAAGATTGATGTTTATAATTGAATAAGCTCTTTTGCCAGCTGCAGGGTCTTCCGGCTCAAAGGGCAGCCGAGATCGGCAACAATACGATTTTTGCACCGTTCATAGGTCTTGCGCACCATGGGGTTGTTTCCTGAAAGGGCATATAGGCGCATGAGATGAAGGTAGATATTTTCTGCATAGGCATCCACTGCAAGGTGCTTAATGCAGTAATCAATGGCCTTTGAATATTCTTTTTTTGAAAAAAAGAAGTCAATGATGCACTCAAGGACCGAGAGATACAACTCCTTGATGCGGTCACGTTCCTCCATACACCATGGCTCGTAGAGATCCTCGGTAAAAAGGTCGCCCTGATAGAGCTGCTCGGCCTCAAAGAGATGATCAATAGCCCTTGCAGGATCATGTGCAGTCTTAGCCTTGCGGCAAGCCTCTACAAATGACTCCAGGTCCACCGCGCCTTCTTTCCCGAGATCAAGCAGGTAGGTATCTCCATCGCTTTTCAGATAGGCTGAAGGGAGGCCACGTTTGAGGCCAGGTTCGAGTATCCTTCGCAGTGTCGTGAGTGCCACATGGAAGCGGGCCGAGGTCTTTTCAGGATTGCCCTCCGGCCACAAATGCTCCATGAAGATCTCTTTACTTACAAAGCCTTTGCTGCGATAATGGATGAACAGCTTGAAGAGCATCTTTGCCTTGCTGCTCGTCCACTTCTCGGGCTTTATCTCTTCCTGGCCTCTAAATACCTGGAACCTCCCCAGACAATGGACCCTCAATCCCGGCCGGGATGCCTCGGGAAGGGCCTTTAAGATGTCAGATATGGCCTGTGCCGATTCCCGGTCCACCTGTCTCTGGAAACCAATCAAACTCACACGGGCACTGTCGCCTGCAATCATGAAGATCTTCTGGATATAGCCCTTCATAATGCCTTTCGAAAAGAGCATTACCAGGAGTGGCATCATCCATTCCCATTCACGGGCGACCCATCCCTCGTATCCATTGTCCTGTGCTATCCGGAGACATCTTTGAAGCCAAGCAAGTGCCTCTTCCCTCCGGCCCTTAAGCCAATAAAAAAGGGCATATATCCTGAAGATGAGACAATCAAAATAGGTCGAATAAGAGTTCTCGGCATGCACCTCCTGAAGAAGCCTCTCAGCCTCATCCATCCTGCTTTTCAATATAAAAACAGTAGCAAGTATGCATTTGGCCGGTACGGTTATATATGGCAGACTGATACCTCTGAGGGCTTCCAGGCATGCATCTGCCATTTGCTCTGCAAGGTCGACTTGCCTGGAATAGATATAGATTGTCCCGAGGGTGAGGTAGGCGCAACCTTCACCAAAATATGATCCCAGCTTTTGAAAATGCTTGAGACTGTCTTCTGCATAGAGGATGGCTTCTTCAAACTTTCCAAGACCCGAAGCATTCATTCCCGCGAAGCACAGGATCCATCCGTATGAAAAATCCAGAAAACCCTTTTCTTTTGACAGGGCCAGACCTTTGCAGGCCTCTTCAAGGCCAATCGCAAATGAGCCGAGAAAAAAATGCGCTATGGAGGTGAGTTGATAACAGATGGTCAGAATACGTTGACTTTGGTATTTATAAAGTTTTTTCTTGGCAGCTTCCGCCAGATCGAGGGCCTTGAACATATCTCCGGAATTAACGTGCCGGAAGCCGTGATAGAGCATGAGATTGGCATGAGACACTTCCCTTAAAACAGGTTCTTCGATACCAGGCATGAACATGAGGGCCTTTTCATAATACCTGTCCGATTCTTCGAGCTTACCGTATTGAGACGTTATGAACACCAGATGGATAAGCGCCTCCACCCGTGAAGAAAGGCTTAAGGAGGGACTCTTTAGCAATTCTTCAAAGATCTTCTCAGCCGAGGCGAAATCGCCTCTCAAGTAGAGACCTATTGCCATGGTATTCAAACAACTGTCTATACCGTGCTGATCCTGTTTCTCTTTGAAGAGAACCAGCGCCTTGAAGAAGCAGTTCCTCGCCTCCATGAACCTACCCGAGAAGATGTGGGTAAACCCACGCTGATATTCGAGCCATGGGTGGGGATGGAAAAAAGGCTCAGGGATCTTTTCCAGAAATGCATTCATGAGCTCAAGCCTGCCCGACCCGATCAGGGCCATGCTCATCCTTTCCAGAATAGGACAGGCTAGCTCGAATGCGCCGGCATTGAGATAGTGCCGGGCAGCTTCTTCATCATCACCGCTCTCTTCCAGGATCTGAGCCGCTTGAAGGTGCAGGCGGTCCTTTTCCTCACTGCCCATTTCACGGCTGAGTGCGGTCTGTAGATATTCCTGGAAGAGATGGTGATAGCAATATTCCTGCCCTTCTTCATCCAGGACAAAGGTGAAGAGGTGGCTCTTCTGGAGTCTTCTCAGGATCTTCGCCGCATTCGAAATATTAAGGAGCCGGTTGCAGAACAACGCGTTCAGCCTGGAGAGGATGGAAGTCTTGAGAAGGAAACTTTTCAACTCCGTATGGAGCAGGGCATACACGTTTTCCGCCAGGTAATCGGATATGAGCCTTCCCGAGCCCTTGAGCCTATGTATTTCCTGTTCGATATCCATGGTATTTTTTTGTCTAATGGAATGGAAAAAGAGGATCAGGGCGCTGACCCAGCCGGCTGTCTTTGCGTAAAGCACCTCAAGGGAGTCTTCCGTCAAGTCGATCCGGAAGAGCTGCTGGAAAAACTCGCCGGATCTCCTCGGAGGTGAAGATGAGGTCATCCTGGGAGATGTCGAGGACCTCGCGCATGGTCCTCAGACGGGAGAGCTGCAGCGGATACCTCGGCGCGGCTGATGATGATAAGATGCGCCCGCGGGCAAAGGTTCTCCGCCAGAAGCTGAACCGTATCACGGATCAGGGAGGTGTCCTGCACATGGTGATAATCATCCAGCACGATCATTAAATCTTTCTTCGAGTTCCGAACCGAGCTCATGGATAAAGAGGGCGACCACCCCTTTATACTCCAGGCTTAAGGTTTCGCCTTCCTCCAATCGTTTTGCCGTTTCCTTCCCGAAGTCAGGATAAATCCTTCGGATGCCTGCGACAAGATGGGAAAGGAAGGTGGCAAAGTCACGGTCAAGGTCGTCCAGCCGATACCACGCCGTGTCATACCCCTGTACGGCCTGGGCGATCAGGGTGGTCTTGCCGTAACCTGCACCGGCTGTAACAACAGCAACCCTCTTTTCAGGAATCTCCAGTGTGAGCGGCCTGAGCTTGTTCCGGATGATAGTATCCAAAGTGCGCGGAACCATCAGCTTCGAGAATAATATCGGAAATTCTTTTGCCATGATAGCAGTATATCGATTCGGGCAAATTAATTCACCATTAATTGTACTGTGATACAATGATATGCATCAAACATTGAGGAGGTTTCTGTTATGAGAAAGTTTGTTGCCATGTGTTTGCTTTGTTGTTTTGTCGGCTGCGGATCATTGGCCTATGCCGCGGACAGTGAATGCGACTGCAACTGCAAGACCGGAGGGTTGGGCATCAAGATCGGCAAATTCGTCTGTGGTTTCGGGTTTAAAAAGTTCAATTCGAAACTGGGATGTGATAAAAACATCGGTATTGGTCTCGGATTGGGTAGCGAGCTTCACCGGATTCAATTGGGTTTCGGGTTTGATGAGGGGGTATTCGGTTTCGGCATCGGGTTAAAAGGCCCGGAAGAGACCACCAGTATGGGTTTCAGTCTGGGATACAACTATGGCGACTGCAGGATGGTCTGGCCCATAGAAGAATAATTATTCCATTCTCCTTTGATTTGTTTGATATTGGAGTGGGGAGATTTGAAAGGGGGGTCATATGATGATTTTGCGTCTTTCACGGCATTTTGTACTGTTCCTTTTTGTTTCGGCAAGCTTTCTCACCGGCTGCGCATCCACCATGGCCAAAATGACGGTGGACGGCATGAAGCCCCTCATGGAGGACATGCACACTGCAACGAACAGGAACCCCGATGTGGACCTGGTACGTACCGCCATGCCGGCGATGCTCGTGCAGATGGACGGGTTCATCAGGGTCTCTCCGGAAAACAGATACCTCCTGTACAGTGCGGCTGAAGCAAACATGGGCTATGCATTCCTGTTCGTGGAAGACACGGACAAGGAACGGGCCAAGGCACAGTATCTGAAAGCCAGGGATTATGCCCTGCGAAACCTGGAGCTGAATCAGACATTCAAACATGCCCTGGAACAGGACGATGTCCAGGTTTTCACCAAGGCCCTGAATACTATCCATAAACGGGATATCGCGGCCCTGTATTTTGCAACGAATTCCTGGCTGCAATGGATCAACCTCTCCCTCGGCGACCACCCGGAAGTTTTGAAAGATCTGCCCAAGGTGGAAGCCATGATGGACCGAGTGCTCGTTCTGGACGATACCTTTTATCATGGCGGCATCCATGCGCTTTTCGGCGTCTATTATGTTGCCCGGCCCGAGATGTTCGGAGGGCAGCCCGAGGAGTCACAAAAACATTTCAAGGAAGCATTCGATATATCGGAATCAAAGTATCTCATCTGGCATTTTCTGTATGCAAAATACTATGCGGTGCAGACCAAGGACAGGGAGCTCTTTGTATCCACGTTGAACAAGATCATGACCGCGCCGGATGATCTCCTGCCGGAAGAAGCCTTTGCGAATGCGGCAGTCAAACAGAAAGCCAGGGAGCTACTGCTCCATGTCGATGATTACTTTAAATGAACATGAGACAGTACATCATCAGAAGAATCCTCTATTCCCTGTTGATCCTGTTTCTTGTCTCCATTCTCATTTTCATCCTGGGGAGGGTATTGCCCGGAGATCCGGTGCGCGCCGCAATCCTTTCCTCAAGAATCGATGCCGTCAACAACGAGATCATCCAGGAGCTCCGGATCCAGTTCGGGTTGGATAAGCCCCTTCCCGTACAATACTTCATCTGGATCAAAAGCTTCATCCGGGGTGACTGGGGCGTATCCATCGCCAGCGGAGAGCAGGTGTTCCCCATGTTCATGACCAGGCTGCCCATCACCCTGGAGCTCTTTGCAGGCTCTGTTTTCTGGGCCTCTCTCATCGGGTTTCCGTTCGGGATCATCTCTGCGCTCAGACGCAATTCGTGGCTCGACGTATCCGTAACCACCAGCGCCATCATCGGTGTTTCCATCCCGGTATTCTGGGAGGGGATTATCATGATCTACCTCTTTGCAGTGATCACCCATATCTTCCCTCCATCAGGCTATGTACCCTTTTCAGAGAACGCATGGGGCAACCTCCTTTCCGTGGCCATGCCCACCTTTATCATGGGAACCCAGGGCGCGGGACTTCTGAGCAGATTCGTGCGGTCGAGCCTGCTGGAGGTTCTGGGCCAGGACTACATCAGGACTGCATATGCCAAAGGCCTGCGGGAAAAGGCCGTGCTCCTCAGACACGCCATGAAGCCCGCCATGATACCCGTGGTCACGGTCATAGGGCTGACCTGGGGCTATGTGGTGGCAGGTTCCTTCATCGTCGAGTATATGTTCGCCATCCCCGGTCTTGGCCGCATGGGGGTGAATGCGATCTTTGCCAAAGATTTCCCCGTGATCCAGGCCACCCTGATCATGGTCGCCGCCAACATCCTGCTGGTGAATCTTCTTGTGGACCTCTTATACGGGCTCATCGACCCGCGGGTGAGGGTGCAGCAATGAACAGCAATTATGAACAGAGTAACGGCCTTCTTCCCGGCCGAACCCATGGGCGGGCGGTCATACACACCCTTGCACATCACCGGATCGCATCCACAGGGATCATCATCTTTCTCTGCATCGCAGCCATGGCGATCTTCGCCCCTTTCCTTGTACCGTACAATCCGAACCAGCAGGATCTTTATCATGTCCTGGAAGGTCCTTCCCGGCTGCACCTGCTCGGCACCGACGACGTGGGCCGCGATCTGCTGTCCCGGGTCATCTATGGGTCCCGTGCCACGCTGCTCATGGGAGGGCTTTCGACCTTGTTTTCAGCCGTCATAGGCGTGCTGCTGGGCTTGGTGGCCGGATACAAAGGCGGCATCATGGATATGATCATCATGCGCACCACCGACACCTTCATGTGCATGCCTTCACTCGTATTGCTGCTCGCCATAGTGGCCGCTTTGGGGCCGGGCATTCAAAGCGTGATCATATCCATCACAGTTCTCTCGTGGACCGGGTTCGCGCGCATCGTCCGGGGCCAGGTGATGCAGGTGCGGGAGCTTCCTTATATCGAGGCGTCTCAGGCGCTGGGCGCTTCGGGTTTAAGGATCATGTTCAAACACCTCCTGCCCAATGTCATGGCCCCGATAATCGTCACCGCCTCTATTGCCCTTGGTGGAAACATCATGCTGGAAAGCGCGGTATCATTCCTTGGACTCGGCGTGCAGCCTCCCACGCCGAGCTGGGGGAACGAGCTGAGAATAGGTTATTCTTATCTGGAGATCGTGCCTCTGTTTTCCTTTGCACCGGGATTGATGATAACGCTTTCCGTCCTTGCCTTCAACTTCATGGGCGACGGCCTGAGGGACGCCCTCGACCCGCGCCTGCGAGGTAATAACAGAACAATATAATAAACAATATGCTGCTGAAGGTTAACAACCTGACCACCCATTTTTATTCCGACGACGGCATCATCAAGGCCGTGGATGATATCTCATACGACCTTAAGGAAGGAGAGACGCTTGCCATTGTCGGAGAAAGCGGCTGCGGCAAGACCGTCAGCGCCCTTTCCCTTATGCGGCTCATCCCCGATCCTCCTGGGAGAATCGTGAATGGCGAAGTCATATTTGAAGGACGGGATCTTCTGAAAATGAGCGATGAGGAGATCTGCGACATCAGGGGCAACCGGATCGCCATGATCTTCCAGGAACCCATGACATCCCTCAATCCGGTGCTCTCTGTCGGCCTTCAGGTCATGGAACCCCTGATGCTCCACAAGGCCATGAGCAGAAAATCGGCGCTGATTACATGCATCGATCTTCTCAAGAAGGTGCAGATCCCTGACGCCGAGACCATGACGAACGCATACCCGCATCAGCTCAGCGGCGGTATGAGGCAGCGGGTCATGATCTCCATGGGTCTTGCCTGCAACCCCAGGCTCATCATCGCAGACGAGCCCACCACCGCCCTTGATGTGACCATCCAGGCAGAGCTCCTGGAGCTCATGAAGAATCTTACCCGGGACCGGGGCACAGCCCTGATCATCATCACCCACAACCTTGGTATTGTGGCACGGTATGCAGACAGGGTCATGGTCATGTATGCCGGTAAAATCATCGAGAAGGCTGTGACAAGGGACCTCTACCGCACCCCGCGGCATCCCTATACCATCGGGCTTCTTGAGTCGGTCCCGAGGCTCGATCAGGATATCAAACAGAAGCTCATCTCCATTGAAGGCCGGCCGCCGGACCTGGCCTGCCTGCCTTCCGGCTGTTCCTTCCATCCGCGGTGCAGGTATGCCCTCGACAGATGCGCTCAGGAAGCACCGATACTCAGAGAAACAGACGACGGTCATGAAGTTGCGTGCTGGATAGGGGTTTGACATGAACGATACGCTTATCCATGTAAACGGGCTTTCAAAGCACTTCCCCATCTATCACGGCGCGATCTTCAAGAAGAAAATAGGCGATCTGAAGGCCCTGGACGGGGTCAGCTTCGATATCTCAAAAGGGGAAACTCTCGGGCTCGTGGGAGAAAGCGGGTGCGGCAAAACGACAACCGGCCGGACCGTCCTCCAGCTCGAGCGACCCACATCCGGGGAGGTCCTCTTTCAGGGCAACGATATAACCAGGCTTAAGGAATACGAGCGCAGGAAGCTTAGGAAGCATATGCAGATCATCTACCAGGATCCCTTCGGGTCTCTGGACCCCAGGATGACGGTGGGCGATATTGTAGGCGAAGCGCTCCTGATCCATAATCTAACCCAAGGGAAAGGCGAATACGCCGAGAAGGTCCGTCACCTGCTGGAGATCGTGGGCTTGAACCCCGCCATGGCCGTGAGATATCCCCACGAGTTCAGCGGGGGGCAGCGGCAGCGCATCGGGATAGCACGGGCTCTGGCGGCAAGCCCGAGCTTCATCGTGTGCGATGAACCGGTCTCGGCCCTGGATGTATCGATACAGGCGCAGATCATCAACCTGCTGGAAGACCTTAAGGAAAAGCTCAACCTGACCTACTTGTTCATCGCCCATGACCTGTCGGTGGTCAGGCATATCAGCGACAGGATAGCGGTCATGTATCTGGGCGGGATCGTCGAGATCGCAAGCAGGGAGGACTTGTATCATAACCCGGGGCACCCCTACACAAAAGCGCTGCTTGCCGCTGTGCCCATACCCGACCCTGAGAAGGAGTACGGCCGGGAACACTGCATGATCAAAGGAGAGGTCCCGAGCCTGTTCAATACCCCTCGGGGCTGCAAATTTCATCCCCGCTGCCCTCTCGCGCAGAAGACCTGCACGGAATCCAAGCCCGTGCTGAAGAGAATAAACAACAAAGATCATCTGGTGGCCTGCCACCTGGAAATTTGATGTGAATGAGGAGGTTATCATGATGAAACATTCTCAAAGAGAAAGAAATCTCACCACGAAGAACACAAAGGGAAAAGAATCACTTTGGTTTGGGAAACAAGTTCCTCCCTTTTGTAAAGGGAGGACAGGAGGGATTTTACGCCCATGCACTAAAATCTCCCCTGTCCCCTCCTTAAAAAGGAGGGGAACCTTATACCCTGCTTTTCTTCGTGCCCTTCGTGGTAAAAATATTATTGTGGCAGGCCTAGCCCTCGTTCTCTGTCTGACATTTTTAATCGATCATCCTGCTCAAGCACAGGACAATACTAAGGAAAAGTCGGGGTGGATGGAATGGGGGACCAAATACTGTCCCGACAAGCCGGTCAGGGGCGGGTATGTCCGCGCTGCAGCGCCTCTGTACATCGGGTCCATGAATCCCAACCATTTCCCGGTCATGGACTGGATAACCATGAGCACCATGTACGAGAAACTCATCAACCTGGACGGCAGCTACAAACCGACAATACCCTGGTTGGCCGAGTCCTGGGAGTATCTTGACGATGTCACCGTGGTCATGAAGCTGAGAAAGGGCGTCATGTTCCATGACGGCTCGCCCTTCAATGCCAAGAGCCTGAAGTATCAGATGGACTGGATAATGGATAAGGACAACGCAGCATGGACCAGGGCCTGGATCGAGCCGCTGAAATCCGTAGACGTGATGGATGAGTACACGGTGAAATGGCATTTCAAAAGGTCATGGGGTGCTTTTCTCGGTACCATGGCAAGTGTACCCGGATTTGCTGTTTCAGCAAAAGCGCTGGAACGTGATGCCGCCATGACAAAGACAAAAAAGATCGAACGTGAACTCGTAACAGCAAGACGGAAGGCTGCCAATGAAAATGATGCCTGGAAGGCTGCAGAGGCAAAAAAGAGAGTGGCTGACCTGGAAGCACAGCTGAAAAGTTTCTCCGCGATTGCTCAAAATGCAAAGCCCCTCGACACCAACCCGGTGGGCACCGGACCGTATATGCTGGAGGCAGCAAGCACGGATAACTATGTAACGCTGAAAAGAAACCCGAACTGGTGGTTCGGCAGGAGCATCGGCATGCCGGACATGCCGTACTTCGACGGGATGAAGATATCCGTCATTCCCGACCCGTCCGTAAGGCTTGCAAATCTCAAGGCCGGCACAATCGACTTCATCGTGCTGAACGCCAACCAGTACAAACTGGTAAAAGACGATCCGAACTTTGATGTAGCCACCTTTCCCGTGAACTGGCTGGTATTTCTGACCTTCAACAATGCAAAGGGGCCTTGCGCGGATATCCGTGTCCGCCAGGCAATCTCCCACGCAATCGATAGGAAAGCGCTGGTCATGGGAACCCAGTTCGGCCTCGGCAGAGTCTCCAGCTGCATATATCCGAACGATCACTGGGCCCACAATCCTGACTTGAAGCCCGTCAGCTACGATCCTGAATTATCCAGGAAGCTCCTTGCTCAAGCCGGTTATGGCGGTGGCCTCACCATAAAAGGGTTCACCCTCAATTCACCCGAGGCCCAGGCCTTCGCAAAGGCAGTGATGGCCATGCTCGAAAAGGTCGACATCACGTGGAAGCCGGTATTTCTGGGCGTTACCGGCATGATGGAGCCGTTTAAGAAAATGGATTTCGATATGATCGGGAACCTGTATCCCTGGATACAGGAACCGGATCATGTAGCCACCCTTCTCTATGACCCGGACAGCCCGTTCAACAATGGCCGGAGCCGTAATACAAAGGCCATTGCACTGATAAAGGCAGGGAGAGAAACAACCGACGTTGCAAAAAGGGCAAAGATCTACCACCAGCTGGAAAAGGTGCTCTACGACAACTACGAGGACGCCTGGCTCTGGTGGCCCAATGCAGTCCTGGCTTCCAGCAGGAATGTACGGGGATTCAACCTTGACATGAATATTAAATACGGGGAAGGGTACTATTTCTCACATCCGCAATGGTTCAGAGATGGGCATCCTTGAGTATAAAGTCCGACACAATACGAGGTATGATAAAATGGAAACATTTCAGGAGCGCATTGCGTATTTGGATAACATAAGAAATATTCTAGTATATAATGTCGTTCTTGTTCATATCATCTTAATGTTCGCCTATCCTTTGAGTTTCTGGTGGTCGGTTATCGATAAAAATGGGTCATCCAGTGTCTATAAAAATCATCTCGTTATAATGGATATTTACTTGATGCCTCATCTTATGTTCATTGCCGCACTTTTTATATTCCCTTCCCTGAATGCTACATCTACAATAATTTATATTAAAAAAAGATTTTTTAGAATCTTTGTACCGATAATTGTATTTACTTTTTGCGCAGGAGATATTTTTTATCAAATCCTATTTAAACGATTAGACAACTCCAATCCAACCTATATCCTTACATTCCTTGATTACTGGCGTGACTTTATAAATTTTTAAAGTAATTACTTTTATCGGGGAAGGTAAAATGTTGAACCAGATTAGTTTTAATATGTCTCATGCCTGGTTTTTATCATTTCTTTTTTTCATGACATTAGTAGCCGTCTTATTGACTATACCCTTCAAGAAAAAAGAAAAAGTGCAGAGTGAAGTTGAAAGCAGGAAAAAAATAATAATTAAAACAATTATCCTGGCCGTGATACTCGGCTTTTTCTATGCAGTGCTCGCAATATTGTTTTCTGTTAAGGGTATTCGTTTTGATTCATGGATACGGGTATTCGGATTGGTTCAGGTTCGGCTTAATCAATTCTTTATACTTCTACCCTTGTTTCTACTTGGTTTATTTATGTACAGGAAGGATTGGCTGACCAGAGGAGATATCGGGAGCTGGAAAATGTGGGGCATGATATCAGCAGTTTTGATTTTTGTTTATGTCTTGCTTTTCCATAACAGACTTTCCCCCACTTTGGACGAATTATATAAGATTGCTGAACATAATATGATTTACTCGGATAAAATACCATTCCCGGTAATTACAGATTCTTTTAAACAGACCGGTTTGATTATTTATATTCTGACTGTGCCGATATGTATATTTCTTTTAATGTTTTTTCTTTCTTTTACTAAGAAATATTTTAACAAACACAATAAAATAACGGAATTTTGTTCAAAGCATTCCATCAATGTATATCCTCATCCACTGATTGCTCTATCATTTTTTGTAATACTAAAACTGGTCTCGCTATTTATAGGCTTTGACTTTTATTATATAGCTCTTTTGACCGTGATTTTTATTTCTTTTGCAGGCGCCATCTATGAATCTGTAAGGTTACTGGTATCTGGAAAAGCCAGCGGACAGAAATTTATAAGTTCGCAGTTATAACATCATAGCAGATTTGATTACAAGTCAGTTTTATAATAGCTTTATTTTTAGTTCAGCAGATGTGAAGATGTATGTACCACATGACAAAGGGAATAAATAATAATATAGATTAGCAACTAGGGGCGGTTTTATTGGTAGTGAATGACAATCAACTGAATCGCCCCCCTATCTGGTTAAGAAAGGAGAAGAAAACAGATGTCAACATTCATTTTATTCGGAAGGTATTCACCCGAGGCATTAAAAGGGGTAAGTTCAGCTCGAACCAAGAAGGCATTGACCCTGGTTAAAAAATTCAATGGCAAGATCCTTTCCATGTATGCCCTGCTTGGAGAAAAGGACCTCATGTTCATTGCAGATTTTCCCGGAATTGAAGAGGTCATGCAGGCATCGGTTGCCTTGCACAAACTTACAGGCATCTCATTTTCCACATCAGCTGCTGTTTCAGTCGATAAGTTCGACAAACTGATGGCAGAGATCTGATCAAGGCCAGTTAAACAATAACTGGATAGATCCATAAAAACTGAAGGGGTGGATCTGGGGTCAGGTCTTGCTTTTTGCTTTTCATAAACCGTGCATGTCCCTATAAGCAAAAAACAATACCAGACCCCGCGCTTTCCTTATCTCCGCTCCAGCGGAGATTAACAGAAAATCGACCCTATTTGCCTCGTGTAGGCATAGACGCCAGAGGTGCCAATCAAGGTCTTGATGGAGCTGAGGGGCGCAGAATATTATCTATCTTCCTGGGCAAGCCTTCGGCTTTGCCCAGGCCACCCAGAAACCAGTCTGTCATTTATTTAGGCCACCCGCCCATGCTTGTAAGGCACGGCATGGCGCAGCTCTACTCCCATCAGGCACAGGCTAAGGTCAATTGACCAAGCTCTCCGGTATCTGACCCTGCATTACCTTAACAATATTGGAGATGGTCATGGTGATGATGCGCCCCTGGGCCTCCTGGGAGACGCCCGCGACATGCGGGGATAGGATGACATTGTCCGCGGCTGTCGCGAGCAGCGGATTCGTCTGATCGATGGGTTCTGCGCTGAAGACATCGAGGGCCGCTCCGCCGAGTTTCCCGCCCCGCAACGCCTCGGCCAGGGCCGGCTCATCGATGACCTCGCCGCGGGCCACGTTGATGACCACGGCCCTGGGTTTCATGAGGGCGATATTGTCCCGGCTGATGAGGCCCGTCGTCTCCTTTGTCAGCGGACAATGCAGGCTGAGCACGTCGGCGCTTCTGAGCACGTCTTCCAATCCGGCAAAGATTACCTGGTAGCGTTTTTCTTCCGCGGCCTCTATCCGGAAGGGATCGAAATAGATCATCCGGGGGCCGAAGGGGATCAACCGCTCGGCCACGGCCTTGCCGATCCGTCCGAATCCCACGAATCCCCATGTCTTGCCGAAGAGCTCGACCGGCCGCACTTCCATTTGCCGCCATTCACCCGAGGCCGTCGTACGGGCGGCGTAGAAGATGTTCTTGAGAAGACACAGGGCGGTCATGACGGTGTGCTCGGCCACGGCGATGGTATTGGCCCCGGCGGTGTTGGCGACCTTGATGCCGAACTCCGTGCAGGCGGCGACGTCGATGTGCTGATAGCCCACGCTCGGCTGTTGGATGAGCTTCACCCGCCGGGCGGCCTGTGCTACCTCGCGCGTGATCCGGCGCTGGAAGGTGTAATCGCCGATGATATACCCGGCGTCCTTGACGGCCTCAACGATCTGCTCAGGGTTGAATCCGCTCCCATCGACTACCTCGAGCCCCTCCACTCCTTGCATCTTGAACAATTCATTGATGATTACGGCCGGCAGCGGCGCCAGGGAAACAATCTTCTCCATACCCTTGCCTCCTTTCCCGATTTCACTCACCTCACGAGGGGAAATGTAATGAAAGCGCATACCCCCCCAACACCGAAGGTCTCACCCCTCGTGAGGCCAAGGGGGGATTCAGCTTCTTTTCCTATTCCAGGACAGCGCCGCGGGCGGCAGAGCCGACCATTTTAATATAGCGGCGCATATACCCCGGCGGGATCTCACGCAGAACCGGTTTCCAGGCCGCCAGACGCCTCTTGATCTCCTCGTCGCTGAGGTTGACGGTGAGTGCGCGGGCCGGGATATCGATGGTGATCATGTCGCCGTCGCGGATGACGGCGATCGGTCCGCCGCAGTCCGCCTCCGGCGAGACGTGGCCGATGCACGGTCCGGCCGTGGCCCCGGAGAAACGCCCATCCGTAATGAGGGCCACGCGGGTAAAGCCCGCCAGGTCGAGGCCCATGGTCACGGCCAAGGTTTCGGGCATGCCGGGGCCGCCCTCGGGGAGCGGATGACAGAAGGCCCATGGGCCTTGTCCGGGATGACGCGCCTCGGCGTATCTTGACCACGGCCTGCTCCACGATCTCGCGCACCGTCAGGCCTGAGACCGTCATGGGACCCGGGTGCAGGTCGTCGGCGAGCATCTTCATGACGGCAGGTATGCCGCCGGCCACGAAGAGGTCGATGATCCCGTGCGGACCGTTGGGGGAGATCCCGCACAAGGTGGGGATAATGCGGTTGAAATCATTGATATCGGCGATGAGATCGCGCTGCGCCGGAACGAAGTGCATCCCCGGGTGGCCTTCGGTCATTCCGTCGCAGGGGGCGGGGACGTTGAACTCAAAAGGCAGTCCCCCGGCTGCGTGTACCCCTTCCTTGACCCGCTGGGCAATGGGCCCGAGGTGCATGTGACCGGGGTTGATCTCAGTCAGCGAGTTCGCGATGCCGATGATCGGTTTGGCGCGGCCCTCGTCCAGGTCGACGCCCGTGCCTTGAAAGATCGACTTCCGTACGATGCTGATGGGAAAATCGCTATCGTCGAAGATAGGTGTACTCTGCGGTTTCTTCATGTACCTCCTTCTATGTTCATGCCTGCGGTACAAGCTTACCATACTAGAAATAGCATGACGTTGGAAGACCTACCCCATTATCTCGCTCGTCATGACAAATCAATTTTTGATGATGCAATAGAACACTATGATGCCATCGGCCTGGCAGGTAACACGAACCCTGATCTTGCAGAGCCTTCCTGGATGCCGGCCTGGAACAGGGAGAAATACCCCGATAGTCACCCGTTGTCTGTCCAGGAGGCGCATGTTATATAACCGCCAGGTGAGGATATGTTTGTAGTTGTTCTTACAAAGGAGGTTCCTGAATGAAAAAGACAGCCGTTGGCGTCGCCATCTTCATCGGGGTGGTCATCCTCATTCTTGCAATAGTGCCCTTTGCCATAGATCTGAACAAGCACAAGGGCACAATCCTTACACAGATTAAAACCTATACGAACAGGCAGGTGGATTTTCAGAGTATCAGGCTCACGATCCTGACAGGCCTGGGCGCCGAGATCAAAGGCCTTCGCATTTCCGATGACCCTGCATTCTCTCATGAAGATTTTGTTTCTCTCAATGCGGCAAAGGTTAAGGTTGCACTTCTCCCCCTGTTAAGCAGACAGATCAAGATCAAGACCGTTGTTCTCAAGGAGCCGCAGGTTCATATTGTGAAGAATGCCTCGGGTGTATTCAACTTCACGACCCTGCTCATACCAAAGCCCGGGGAGGAAGCAAAAAAAGAGACCTCGAAATCAAGGGCAAAACCCGGGGCTTTTGCTGCGCTGCTGGTGAGCAATGTAGTGATCAAGCATGGGCTCATCACCTATAGCGATGACACGCTCAAGAACAGGGCCAAACCCTTTACCATCAGCAACATCGACCTTGAATCCCAGGATATCTCCACGCTCAGGCCCGTCTCCTTTTCTCTGTCTGCTTCGGTCATGAACCCTAACGGCCAGAACTTGGCCCTGGCTGGCGCCATCGGTCCTGTCCCCCGGGAGGGGGGTCTTTCTCAGACCCCGATAGACGTGCATCTCCTCCTTGATGCCCTGCCGCTCAATACCTTGCCCGTGAATATGCCCATTCAGGCAGGCACCATGAAGATAGACATCACGGCAAAGGGGATATTGAAGGACAAGGTTACATCCAAGGCCGTTATGGATGTTGCCGGCCTTGTGCTCGGAAGTCCGGCCGGGACACGGCAGGTAAAGGATCAGAAAGGCATATCGTGCAGGTTTTCCAGCGGCCTGGCCCTTGAGATTGAAAGGCAGCAGCTTGTGATCGATAACGGGACATTCGATATCGGCCAGGACCATGGCAATTTCGAGGGCTCGGTGCAAAATCTCAAGACAATCCCGACCTGGAATATAACGCTTAAGTCCAGCTGTATAACCCCAGGGCCCATCCTTGCTCAGCTACCCATGTTTGCCGGGATTATACCGGGGAAGATCATGCTTACAGGCCCTGCCGGTCTCAGTGTCACTTCAACAGGCAATAAAGAGGCCTTTCAGGTTGACACGGCAATAGAGATGAGTCCCATGGCCATAACCTTCGGGAAGATCTTCGATAAACCGGTAAACAGCCCCATGGGCCTTTCAAGCCGGATGATAATGAAGAAGGACGTCACGGAGATTAGCTCCCTTGATATCAATCTGGGTGCCATCACCGCCTCGGGCACGGGTGAGGTAAGAAAGGTCCAGGACAAATCAAGCTACCAGATCAGAATCCAGACAAACCCGGCTCCGCTTGAGACCGCACAGGCCCTCATCCCCATGCTCAAGGATTTCAAGCCCACAGGAAATATCGTGTTGAAGACAGCCATCAACGGCGGGGCAGGGGCCATGACCGTGAATGTGGCAGCACTCTCTGAGCACATGGGCCTCGTTCTGACCAAGCCGGCGGTTGAAGATCAGGCCGAGGGAAAGTTCATTGCCGGACCGGTCACGGCGAGTCTGAATGGGGTAACCCTTTCAATGGAAGCCCTGAAAAAGGAAAAGGGCATGGGCATGAATGGAACCATCAAGTCGCGCCAGGGAACAATTAAGGATCTGCCGTTCACAAGCCTCACCAGTACATTCACCTATGCCGACGATCAGTTTAAGGTTAAGTCCTTTGACATTGAGGCCCTGAAGGGGTCCATCAAGGGTGCGGTTTCCTACGACCTCAAGACCAAGGCATGGGCGGCATCCCCCACCTTTAACAATGTCCAGGCAGGCAACGTTCTGGATACAATGACAAGCTTCAAGGGTGTCTTCGCAGGAATACTCACAGGCGATGTCAAGGCGCAGGGAGTGGCCGGCGCTCCTGCGTTGAACAACCTGGGCGCCCAGGTGAATCTCCGCATCAATAAGGGCGAATGGAAGAACTTCGACCTTGAGGGAAAGGTTCTGGGCACCCTGGTGGGTGTTCCAGGCCTGTCCGAGGCCTTCGGGATGGCCCCGTCCGAGATTAAGAAATATCAGACTACCCGTTTTGAGACAATGAACGCGCAGGTCGATCTTGCCCACAAGGTGATCAAGGTGAATTCCATGCAGCTTTTGAATATTTCGAGCGGCAAGGATCTGGATATAGAGTCCGACTTGAAGGGCACCATCAGCATGGAGACCAACAAGCTCGATCTCAACGGCCAAGTGATACTGCCCAAGAGGTTCTCCCAGCGCATGGGCGCCAGGGCCGATGCCTTCTCAACGCTTATGAACGAACAGAAGAGGCTCGTGCTGCCCATGACGATAACCGGCTCTCTCAAGAAACCCATACCCATGGTTGACGCGAGATCGTTAAGAAGCGCAATGACCCGGTACTATGCAACCAAGGCCCTCAAGAAGCTCCAGGACAAGGTCGGGCTTCCGCAAGGCAACGAGGATACGATGAAGAACATTCAAAACACGCTGGAAGGTCTGTTCAAGAAGAAATAGGAGAGGCTGCCGGGGTGAAGGCCTGTTCGGCCGTTGTTACCGTGAGATTTTCTATGGCTGATAGCCGGGTTCATACCGCACACTTGAAGGCCCTGCCGGGGATCAGGCCCATGGTGAGCGGACGAACGGGGAGCTTGTCCTTCTCAAGGCCCGATGCTACTTCATGCAACGGGCAGATCCGGTAACCGAGCGAGACGGCCAGGGTCAGCATCTCCTTGAATTGGCCCTGGTATACCAGGCCCTCCACCTCTGCATGAACGGGCAGTACCTGGGGCACCTGGATATCAGAGCGGTCTTTGATGGCTGCCATGACGCCGTCTACGCCCACTTCCTCAATGCACGGCATATTCGAGGGGACCTCGATCATGGAGTTATCCTCAAAGACGAACGGGGCTTGGGCCCTGGTGCAGCTCAGATACGAGAGTTTATAGGTTTCAACGACCTCGAGCGAGCGTTCATCAATCATCCAGCCGGGCGCGCCGAAGGCCTTCGGCTGTGTACCTGTAATCTGGACATAGGCCCCTACCATCTTGGCAAACCATGCCTCTATGGAGTTTCTGCTCATGAGAAAGAGCCAGTCCTGCCAGAGGCGGTGGTCCCAGGCGTGGCAGGCTACCTCGTGTCCGGCCTTTATGAGGCCTTGGATTATGTCCGGAAAATCCATGCCGATCATGGGCGCTCTCAGCAGGGTGCCGTATAGGGCCGTCTTCCACCCGTAGAGGCCGGGTGCGTTGGTGCGGATCATCTTTTTTAAAAACGAAGGCCGCAGGAGCTGCAGCACGGCCAGGCCCGACCTGTCCGGGCCGAAGCTGATGAAGAAGCTCGCTTTCAGACCGTACGCTGAGAGGATTCCGGCGATAGCCGGAACACCCTCCTTCATGCCGCGGAAGGTGTCAACGTCAACCTTGAGGGCCAGATCAGGCATTATCGGTAGCTATTTCTTCAAGGAAGCTGTCCAGTGTCCGCTTGAGGGCCTCATCAAGGCCCACCTTGGGCTCCCATCCGAGCCTTGTTTTGGCATTCTTTATTGAAGGGACCCTGGTCTGTATGTCCTGGTAGCCGACGCCGTAGAATTCACCTGACGGCTTTATGATGATTTCGGAAAAGGTCTTATCTTTCTTATGGTCCGGGTGCTGCTTGAACATCTCGAGAAGCTTATGGGCAAGATCCTTGATGGAAAGGTTATTGGCCGGGTTGCCTATGTTGAAGATCTGCTTGCTCGCTTGAGAGCCCTCATTGTGAAGGATCTTCATGAGTGCGCCGATGCCGTCGTCTATATAGGTGAAGGACCTGCTCTGCATGCCGCCATCCACCAAGGCGATCGGGGTCTTGAAGACCAGCGATGCTATGAACTGGGTCACCACCCGTGAGGAACCTTCCTTTGCCGTCTCCAGTGAATCCAGCCTCGGGCCGATCCAGTTGAAGGGCCTTATCAAGGTAAAGTCCAGCTCGTCCCTGCTGCCATAGGCCCAGATGACCCTGTCTAAAAGCTGTTTGGAACAGGAGTAGATCCAGCGCTGCATGGGGATGGGCCCCAGTACGAGAGGGGAGCTGTATTCATCAAAGGCCTCATCAGCGCTCATGCCGTATACCTCTGAGGTTGAGGGGAAGATCACCCTCTTGTGGTATTTCACGCACGCTCGGATGATGCGCAGGTTTTCCTCGAAGTCCAGCTCGAACACGCTCAAGGGACGCTCCACATAGGTCTTGGGGGTGGCAATGGCCACCAGCGGCAGCACCACGTCGCATTTCTTGATGTGATATTCGATCCATTCCTTGTTGATGGCGATGTCGCCCTCGATGAAGTGGAACCGCTCGTTGTCGATCACTGCTTTGAGCTTGTTATCTCCCAGGTCCATGCCGTAGACGTTCCAGTCCGTTTCTCTCATGATCCGCTCGCTTAAATGCGAGCCGATGAACCCGTTCACACCCAATATGAGTACTTTCATTGCACCAGTTCTCCTTCGTGGTCTTTGAAATATTTCTGCAGGGCTTCCTCCTTGAGTGTCCTGCCGTTCACCTCTATCTCAAGGGGCCTTATACATCCGTAGCCGGTGCCGATCAAAACAGTATCTTCGTGAAAAATGATCTTGCCAGGCTCCTTTGTAGCCCCTGCCTCAGGCACGGCCCACCAGAAGGTGACCATTTCATCACCCACAAACCCAAAGGCGCCGGGGTAGGGCGTTGTAACTGCACGTATGAGGTTATAGATCTCCGAAGCGGGTTTGTCCCAGAATATCCGGCCGTCTTCCGGCTTCCTGCCCCCATAGTAAGAGCCTTTGGACAGGTCCATGTGCATCTTAGGGATATCTCCCATGATAATACGCGGCAGGATCTCGGTAAGCATGGCATCGGCGGCCTGTTCGAGTTTGTTAAAGAGGGTAAGCGCAGAATCGTCCGGGGTGATCTCCACCTTCTTCTGGCTTACGATAGCCCCGGCATCGGGCTTTTCCACCATCTCGTGCAGCGTAACGCCCGTTTGCTGTTCGCCTTTGATGAGAACCCAGTTCACCGGGCACCGGCCACGGTAGGCGGGCAGATATGAGCCGTGGAGGTTATAGGCGCCGAGCCTCGGGATGTTAAGGATCGCGGGTTTGAGCATGTGCCGGTAATAGAAGCTGAAGATGATGTCCGGTTTAGCCGACTTGATCCGTTCGATCCACCCGTACTGGTTTGGGTCTCTCGGATGGACGCAGTCAATAGCAAGCTCACGGCACAGGTCAGGTACCGAGCCGAACCACACATTCTCGCCCGGGTCATCCTCGTGGGAAAAGACCAGGGGGATCTCAAAGCCTGCACGCCCAAGCCTCCTGATGCCGACGAGGCCCATGTTATGGTAGGCGAAAACCACGGCCCTCAATGGTATACCTTCCTTATGGTATACGGCGGGCGTTTCTTCACCTCGCGGTAGATCCTGCCCACATATTCGCCCATGACTCCGAAGGCCAGGAACTGCGCGCCCACAAAGAAGAACAACACGGCAAACAGGGTGAATATGCCTTGCGCCGCCCACTGGGCCCCAAAGGCGAGCCTGGCCACCGCAAGAAATGTGCCGAAGCCCATGCCGAGGAAGGCCAGGACAATGCCGGTATAGAGCATTGCCTTTAAAGGGAAGTCCGAGAAAGAGGTCACCAGGTCGAATTGCAGAGAGATGAGCTTTGAGAGCGAATACTTGGACTCGCCTGCAAACCGTTCTTCGTGCCTCACCTCGATCTCGGCAATGTCCTTGGCGAAGCTGGTGGCGAGCGCAGGGATGAAGGTCGAATGCTCTTGGCTCGAAAGCATGTAGTCCACTACGTGCCTTTTGTATGCCCGGAGCATGCACCCCCAGTCGGAAAGGTGCACGCCGGTAATGCGGCGGGTAATGGCATTGACGATCCTGCTGGCCGTCTTCCTGAAAGACGAGTCCTGCCTCATCTTGCGTACCGTTCCCACCACCTCGTAGTTACCCGTCTCCATCACATCCACCAGGCGCGGTATCTCCTCGGGCGGGTTCTGGAGGTCGGCATCCAGGGTGACCACGATTTCGCCGGTGCTGTTCTCAAACCCGGCGAATACGGCCGCATGCTGGCCGTAGTTGCGGGAAAGCTCTACGATGATGACGCGATCTGATGCATGGCTTCTCAGGATATCCAGAGATCTGTCCTTGCTGCCGTCATCAACGAGGATCACCTCATAATCCCTGTTCATTGCTTCCATGGCCGGCATGAGCCGTTCGAAGAGTTTTGGGAGCACCTGCTCTTCGTTGTATACCGGTATGACAACCGAGATCCTGGCCTGGTTCATGTGAAGGTCTCCTTGAGCGCGGTTATTACCCGGTCAACCTGTGACTCGACCAGAGAAGGATACAGCGGAATGCTTAAGATCCGTTCCGCTGCCGCCTCGGTCTCAGGCAAGTCCGTCTTCCCGAAGAGTTTTTTGATATATGTCAAGGTGTGGCATGCCGGAAAGTGAAGCCCGTAGCCGATATTACGCTCTGCAAGCTCGGCCATGAGTGTCTTCCTGTCAACGGATCGGGCCTTGATCACAAAGAGGTGCCAGGAATGGACATGGCTGTAGGCAAGCACGCCCGGCAGGTCGAGACCCTTGACCTGGGAGAGGCCGTCAATATAACGCAGTGCTATATGGGTCCGCCCGGCATTGATCTCATTGATCTTATTCAACTGCACAATACCGAGCGCCGCCTGCAGGTCGGTCAGGTTGTACTTGAATCCCGGTTCCTCGATGTCATAGGTGGGGTCTGAGGCCTTGCCGTAGCGCTTCCAGGCATCGCGCTCTATGCCATGGAATTTCAGCAGTTTCAGCTTATCCATCAGTTCCTTCGAGCCACCAGTGACCATGCCGCCCTCTGCGGTGGTGATGTTTTTGATGGGGTGGAATGAAAACACGGCAATGTTATGTGCCCCGATATGGGAACCCTTGTAAAAGGTGCCGACGGCATGGGCCGCATCCTCGATGATAGGGATCTTTCCGCAGGCCGCAACAATGGCATCCATATCCGCAGGTGCGCCGGCGAAGTGGACGGGGATAACGGCCCTGGTCTTTTTGGTGATGGCCTTGGCGATATCGTCGGGCTTCACCAGCAGCGTGCCGTAGTCTATATCGACAAACACAGGCTTGGCGCCTGAGAGCACAATCTGGTTCACCGTGGAGGCAAAGGTCATGGAAGGCGTGATGACCTCGTCGCCCTTGCCGATACCCAATGCCTTGAGCAGCAGGTGCATGCCGGCAGTGCCCGAGCTCAGTGCCAGGGCATGGCTGGAGCCGGTGTACCGTGCAAAGTCCTCTTCAAACCGGGCGCATTTGGGTCCGGTGGTTATCCAGCCGGACTTTATGACCTCGGTGACTGCATCGACTTCTTCGGTACCGAAGTACGGTTTGCTCATAGGTATGAATTCATCCATCGTTAGTGGACCCCTTTCGATGGTGATGGTTTTGAGAGGAGCCAGAGCTCGGTGAGTCTCATTGTTTCCTTATCGGTAAGTTTGGGCATCAGGCCGCTCCATGCCGGGATATGTATGGCATCCGTCATCTTGTTATCAATATGTAAAAGCATATGGCCGGTCGATTCCAGTAAATGTCCCAGTTCAATATCATTCTTCCTTGGCAGGAACAAGACATACCGGGTTTTGCCTGTTGAGACAAGATCAAGGAACTGTTTTCGATCAGTCACGTTCTCTATGGGGAATCCGCCATAGAAGGAACTCAGGGCCAGCGCGGTCTCGGTCAGGTCATACCCGATTATATCGGCCTTGCCCACTGCCTTTCCGGCTTCCGAGAAAAACCCTTTGTAGCTCTTGATTGTGTCCACCTGGGGAAATAAAACGATTGACCAGGCGATGATCAGGATTGCCCAGCCGCATATGATCCGCTCGGGTATGGTGAAGGCCAGGGTCTTGAATAGAAACCACTGGAGTGCAATGGACAGAACACATATGGCCGCGGCTGCCGGCAATGACCCTCCGATTATCATATAAATTATAGGAAGGCCAAGGCCTGCAAGCCCCACCAGGGTGGCAATAAACCTCAGCCAGCGCTTCTCCCACTGTGAGGCGGCCCCCTGTGCAGCCCTCTCCGCCCAGACAGTGATTATTACTGCCATGGCAGGGTACATGGGGAAGAAGTAGATGTTGCGTTTTGTGGAGGCAAGGCTCAGGAGAAGCAGCCCGCCAAAGAACCAGCAGTAAAAGAACCGCAACCTTTCATCGGGTTTTTTCAGGAAGACGAGTGCCGGGATGAGGATGAAAGACCATGGCATTCCCTCGGAAAAGAGAACAGGGATATAGTGATAGAAGGGCATCACATGGCCCCCCTGGTATATACCCACATTGAGAAATCTCCCGAGGTTGTTGTACCAGAAGAAGGTAGAGAGGAACTCCCTGCCGCCGCGCAAATACAGGATTCCGCCCCAGGCGCCGAGGGTGGCGGCCAAGAGGATTATCCCTGGTATCACCCATGCCCTTTTGATGATTGTGAAGTCTTTCTGCCAGAGCACAAACAGGAAGACAGCGATTCCGGGGATGGCAAGCCCGATGATGCCCTTGGTGAGAAAGGCGCCTGCCAGGCACAGCCAGAAGATGGGGTAACCCTGCTTAAAGGTTCCCCGGTAGGCCAGGAGGAACGCAAAAAGCGCTGTCGTGATGAAGAAGCCAAGGGCATTATCGACGATCATCTTATGCGTTATCATGAAGAACCCTGCCGTAGAGGCGAGCATAAGCGATGCCGGGGTTGCCGACTTGTTATCGTAGAGGGATCGCATCCCGAAGAATACCACCATCAGCGTGCCCAGGGCAAAGAAGACGGAAGAGAGCCTGCCGAAACCCTCGTTGCCGGTGCCGAAGATCTTCCACAAGAGACCGGTCAGTGCATAATATACAGGTGGCTGCTCAAGAAATGGCTCTTTCCCGAGATGGCAGATGAGGTAATCCCCTGTTATCGCCATTGTTCGTGAGATGTCTGCAACGCGTGGCTCATCTGGCGTCCACAGCGAATGGTCGAAGATGCCCACAAATAACAGGGTAAGTGCCAGTATCAGTAAGAGAAAGTCTTTTTTCTGCATAGCGATATGATCACAATCGTCCCCATCATAAGAAGGATCTCTGGAAATAACAAGCCCATTTCAAGGGACCGAAGAACTCTCCGGACCTTGGGTTGGATGCCTTGCGGCTTTTCATAAGGGCTATATTATTATAAAGAGATGGAACCATGAGATGTGATCGTGAGAGATTTTTAAAAGGGGCACTAATAGCCGGTTGTGCGGTCATGTTCCTCAGCCTGTGCCCCCGTGCCCTGTGGGACCCTGATGAAGGCAGGTATGCAGAGATGGCCCGGGAGATCCTCGTGCTTCATGACTGGGTCACCCCCCACCTGGATTATCTGCACTATTTCGAGAAACCCATGATGTTCATGTGGCTTGAGGCCATCAGCTTCAAGGTGCTCGGGGTCTCCGAGTGGGCGGCACGGCTGGTTTCCCTCATGGAGGCCCTGGGCGGAGTATTTCTCGTCGGCCTTATGGCCAAAAAGTTGTGGGGAATAAGGGCAGGTATCATAGCATCGTTATGCCTCATAACCTCTGTTGAATATTTTGTCCTGGCAGGCGCTGTGGATATCAACATGACGTTGACCCTGTTCATCACTGCCGCCTTTGTGTTCTTCTGGCTTGGTCATACAGAGGCAACGGCCGGGTACTTCTATCTCTTCTGGGCGTCCATGGCGTGCGCCACCCTCACCAAGGGGCCCATCGGAGTCATCCTGCCCGTGGGTGCCATCGGGATCTACATCCTCTTGACCAGGCAGTTTAAACTCATCAAACAGTCGAGGCCGGTAACAGGAATCCTGCTGTACCTTGCCCTGACGCTGCCCTGGTTCATCCTTGTGAGCATGAGGAATCCCGATTTCTTTTCATTCTTTTTCATAAACCAGAATATTCAGAGATATGCCATATCGGAAGAGCGATACCAGCCGTTCTATTACTTTTTCCTGATAATCATAGTCGGGTTTCTGCCGTGGACAGGCCTGCTCCCAACAGTGGTGAAAGAGACATGGATGCACAGGATGTCACGGGAAATCATCTATATTGCCCTCTGGTTCGGATTCATCTTCGCCTTCTTTACACCGTCACATTCCAAACTCGCCACCTATGTGCTTCCGTGCTTTCCGCCCCTGGCGCTTCTCTTGGCATATGCAGTTCATAGAGCACCGACCAATGCGCGGATGCCGCTCATCGCAACAGGTTTCTTCTGGTGTCTCGCAGGAATCGTCCTGGTCATGTCCCCATTTATGCCTATTCATGGGTTGATGAGTTTATCCGGAAGTGGAATTGAGCCGGTCATGCACGATGGACTGCTCATCGGGGGGGGCGTCATCATAGGGGTTGTTTCGGGCATGCTCTTCGGATTGAAATACGACAATGTTGCAGGCATAGGCATCATAGGGGCAACTATAATGATTATAGCCCTGATATTCTCGCCGCTATGGGATGATATGCAATCGACCAAGACCCTGGTTAAGGATATGCCGCACCAGGCAAGGCTTTATACCTACAAGGACTATTACCCGAGCTCGAGCTTTTACACACAGGGCAACGTTGTGCTTGTAGATTACTCAGGTGAGCTGGATTTCGGTGTCAGGCACAGCATATCTCAAGGGGTCGTGCTCACGGTCGATGAGCTGGCAAGGCTCATGAAGACAGACAAGGATACCTATTGCCTGAGCACGATGAAACGTCTCCCCGCACTTCGCGCAAGAATCCCGAATTTAATCGTAGTGAGGCAAACGGGCGGTATGTGCCTTTTGAATATACCCAGATGAAGTTTATCTGGTGAGGCAGAAGGCTTGCCGTCAAGGATAACAAAGAATATCAATAATTAAGAGATATCCAGGGCAACCCTGATCTTGAAGACCTTGCTGGCGGGTAGGTCCAGGATCTTGATATCGAGGGCCTGCTCTATTTCACGAATGATCTCTTTAAGGCGCTCTTTGCTCGGGGCGATGAGGGTGAACCAGCAGTTGGGCTGGCCATCTCTTAAGTAGTTATGTGTAACCTCTTCATACCTGCCTACGAAGGCAGCAAACTCTTCAAGGCGCTCCATGGGGACATCAACGGCGCATAGTGTCGAATGCCAGCCGATGCCCCTGGGATGAATGACAGCCCCGATCCTTCGGATGATGCGCCCGGCCTTCAGTTTCTTTATGCGGTCAATGGTTTCTTCCTCTGAGATGCCCACTGACCGGGCAACGAGCTGGAACGGCCGTTCTGCAATTGGAAGCGTATTATTGATGATACTGAGGATCTTGCGGTCAATCGTGTCCATATGATCTATTATCCATGGTACCAGCATATGGAGTCGACCTCCATGGCGTCGCCATGGACCTCATAGGCCCTGGCCCGGCAGCCACCGCAGACCGTGACAAATCTGCACGTGCCGCACTTTCCTTTCAGATTGCCCTCATCCCTTAACTGCATGAGCATGTGCGATTCGGCCCAGATGCCGGCAATAGGCTGTTTGCGGATGTTGCCGCAGTCGATCTGGAGGAACCCGCAGGGCTGCACCGTACCGGTGGCTGAGACAAAACCGAAGCCGGTGCCTGCCAGGCAGCCCTTGGTGGGGCTTGATCCTTCCTTTTCTGCGAGCATGCGGTAGTATTGGGGGGCGCAGGTGGCCTTGCATTCTATCTCAGCGCCCTTGGAGACGGCATGGAAGTCTTCAAGCATCTCGCGATACTGCCTGATCCTGGCTGCTTCAACGTTTTCGCCCCTGCCTGTGGGCACAAGGAAAAACACATGCCAGGCCATGACACGTAAGGACTTCAGGAAGCCGGGGAATTGCCTCATCTGGGATATGTTTATGGCGGCTACGGTGGTGTTCACCTGTACGGGGACCCCGTTTTCAACGAGAATCCTGATGCCGGACAATGCCATATCAAAGGCCCCGGATAGCCCCCGGAAGGTGTCATGGATGTCGCTTGTCACGCCGTCGAGGCTCACGGAGACCCGGGCAATGCCCGATTCCTTCATTTTCAAGGCGACCAGCGGTGTCACCAGGGAGCCATTGGTGGCCAGCGTCATGCGAAGGCCCAGGGAGGTTCCGTATGAGGCAAGCTCGAACACATCGTGGCGGGCAAGGGCCTCGCCGCCCGAGAGGATCACAAGCCGGGTGCCTCCTTTGGAAAGATCGTTCAGCAGGGCAAACCCTTCATCGGTTGTAAGCTCATCAGGGCCGGGTATATTTGTAGCCGAGGCCCTGCAGTGCATGCAGTTCAGATTGCATGCCTTGGTGAGCTCCCAGGCAAGGATGTTCGGCAGTTTCATGCGAGCAGCTCGGCCAGCCTCGGTGCAAAGTAGGTGATGATAATATCCGCGCCTGCACGCTTGATGGAGGTGGCTGACTCCAGTATGCACGCGTCTTCACTCAGCCAGCCACGCTCGCAGGCGGCCTTGATCATGGAGTACTCGCCCGAGACCTGGTATGCCCCCAAGGGGCAGTCGAATTCGTCGGCAACAAGGCGGATGACATCCAGATAGGGCAGCGCCGGCTTTACCATGAGCATGTCCGCGCCCTCCTCGATATCGTATGCCGCCTCGCGCATGGCCTCGCGCACATTGGCCGGGTCCATCTGGTAGCCCTTCCTGTCGCCGAAAGAGGGATTCGACCCGGCCGCCTCACGGAAGGGGCCGTAGAAACACGAGGCATATTTCACGGCATAGCTCAGGATGGGGAGGTGTTCATAGCCGTTTTCATCGAGCGATTCGCGGATCATGCCCACGCGGCCGTCCATCATGTCGGACGGCGCGATGATGTCTGCGCCTGCCTTGGCATGCGAGAGCGCCACGGTAGAAAGCAGTTCCAGTGTGTCGTCATTGCTTACCTGCCCGGCGTCATCCAGGATGCCGCAATGGCCGTGGTCCGTGTACTCGCACAGGCACACATCCGTTATGACCATGATTTCCGGGGCCGCATCCTTGATGCGCCTTATGGCCTGCTGGACCACCCCGTCTTTATGATGTGCCGAGGTGCCGGTAGGGTCTTTCTTTTTCGGTATGCCGAAGAGCAGGATTGCCGGGATCCTCTGTGAGGAGATCTGTTTGGCCAGCTTGGGCAATAGGTCAGGGGAATACCGGAACTGGCCGGGCATGGCGTCGATGGGCTCTTTCAGAGAAGAGCCTTCCTTTATGAAGAGCGGGTAGACGAGGTTATCCACATGGACACGCGTCTCCCTGACCATCCTCCTGAGCGTATCCGTGCGCCGAAGCCTGCGGGGTCTGTTTTCTGGGAACATGCCAATCCTCCGGGTATGGTAAGAATGTTTAAGTTATATATCGTTATGCTTAAAGGATGCAAGCTAGGGAATGGAGAGCAGTATGGGAACGATCCCGGTTTTCTGCAAGTACCCAAGGAAATGGATAAGGATGAAGGCCAGCGGGAACCACATGACGCTGAATAACGCCCGCCTGAAGAGCCGTGCATCAACCGGATATTCCTTGGGCTCATGGAAGAGGGATAACTTCGGAGTGAATGACGGCACGACAGAGCAGTATTGCCTGAAGCTTTCGCCGTGGACCTGGGCCAGGTGCTTTTCCTCAGCCCGGATAACCAGGGGGTAGTAGACGGCAAAGGCCAGCAGGATGGAGCCTGAGACGAGGATGCTCGTGGAGAGGAGGCAGATACCCAATGCCCCGCAGAGGCTGAAGAAGTACAAGGGATTTCTCATGATGGAATAGGGCCCCTCGGTGATCAGGTCTTTGGTCTTGTGGCCGCTGATATAACTCAAGGCCCAGAGCCTGCCGAATGCAGCGAACAGGACCAGGACAAAGGCCAGCAGCTCGCTTGCCATATGTGCTGCCAACCCCGGCTGCCAGACGGACCTCGAGAAGATCATAAGCAGCACCACGCAGCCGATAAACACCCGTGAAAGAAGGATACGGTTCTTTTTCGTGAAGGAAAGTATCTTTTTCATATAATGGGTGTAGGTTCTAGGATACCTTCCGACTTGTCGTCAACTAATTAATTAGAGTATAACAAGCCAATTCTTCAGTATTAAAAATCCAAATTCCTTTTGAGGGGATCAGGAGGGGTATTATGGCCCTACAGGTTGTGATTATGGCAGGGGGAAAAGGGGAGAGGCTCTGGCCGGTATCATCTGCACAGATGCCGAAACAGCTTATCCCGTTCGAAGGCGATAAGAGCCTGCTCAGGACAACTTTTGAGCGGTCGCTCGATCTTGCGCCGGCTGAGAATATTTATGTAGTTACCTCCAGGGACCTGGCCGCCAAGGTCGCGGAAGAGGTCCCGGAGATCCCATCAGGCAATATCCTTGCCGAACCCGTAGGGCGCAATACTGCGCCATGCATCGGGTATGCGGCCGTGGTCATCTCGAAGAAGGACCCTGATGCAATGATGGCCGTATTTCCATCAGACCACATCATCCGGGAACCGGCCAAATTGAAAGAGGCGATACTCTTCGGCGCCAAGGCGCTGCACTCGCATCCGGACCTCCTTATAACCTTAGGTGTTGTGCCTGAGCGGCCCGAGACAGGGTATGGGTATATCGCACCTGAGGTCGTCCTGTTGAGCCAGGGCGGTCTCACCCTTAAAAGGGTGAAGTCTTTTCATGAAAAACCTGCCCGGATTCTTGCCGAGCAGTACCTCAAGAGTGGGTACCTATGGAATGCAGGCATGTTCCTCTGGCGGGTGGACACCATCCTTGACATGTTCTCCCGCTACATGGCCGATCTTTCCGGCGAACTCATGAAGCTTAAATCTTCTCTTGATAGCGATCCTGATTGCGTCGAACGTTTCTACCTGGCCGCACCAAAGGTCTCCATCGACTATGGTATTATGGAAAAGGCATCCCGGGTGGCCGTGATACCGGTGGACTTCGGCTGGAGCGATGTGGGCAGCTGGGATGCCATGGGGAACCTGTTCATGACGGATGCCAAGGGGAATACCATACGGGGTTCCGGGGAGCTTGTAGATGCCGAGCGAAATGTCATCTGGTCCACGGACAAGCATATCGTGCTCATCGGGGTAAACGACCTTGTAGTGGTGGAAGGGCCTGATGCAATCCTTGTATGCCCGAGGGCATGGTCCCAGCAGGTGGGTGCCATGGCCAAGAAATATTCAAAGGGTGATTAAACTTATAGCGAATCATTATAATGCGTTAAAAGCCAGGCATCAGAACAAGGAAAACCCTTCCCTTAAGATTATAGTTTCCTTCTCAAAAAGCCGAAGAGAAGGGAGATCAGTTCAAAGAAAATGGTGTGGAAAATGCACATTGTTTAAGGTAAAGGTACCAGATTAGATGAAGATCGAAATCCTCGGCTGCAGCGGATCGGTGATGCAGGGCTTCAACACGACCAGCATCCTGATCAACAACAAGATCCTGATTGATGCAGGGTCTGTTATGTCCGTGCTCCCCGATAGCGCGCTCGAGGGGATCAGGAACATCCTGATCACACATCCGCACATAGACCATATCAAGGAACTTCCGTTCCTGGTGGATGCGCTCTTCGGCCAGAAGGCCCAAGGGATCCGGATCATGGGCAGCCGGGCAACCATCGAGGCCTTAAAGGCGCATGTCTTTAACGGACTCATATGGCCCGACATGGCCGAGCTTGATACCGACAGGTCATTTTTAAGCCTTGAGCCTGTACCGCAGGACTGGTTCGACCTTGAGGGTATCCGTATTATGGCCTTTGCGGAAAACCATATAGACGGCTCATTGGGCTATGTGCTCTGCGAAGAAGGCAAGTATGCCCTGTTCACCGGGGATACCGGGTCCCATAAGGACCTCTTCGATCTCATCAAATCTCTCGGTTCCGACTTGAAGGCATGCTTTGTGGAGGCATCCTTCCCAAGCTCAATGGGCGCTATCGCTGCAATCACCCAACACCTGACTCCCGAACTGATCATGAAAGGCTTAAACGGTGTCCTTTCTCCCTCCACCCGGGTAATCATCTACCATATCAAGCCCAAGCATATGGAAGAGGTCGTAGCCGAGCTGCCAAAAAGGTACGAATATATCCGAGGGGGGGAGGTAATAACCATTTGACAGAGGTATTAGATATCGCCAAAAAGGACGGGAGATGGTCCGAGTGCCCTTCCTGTTCCGAGATAATCATAACATCCAAACTGCAAGAAAATAAGCTGGTCTGCCCCCACTGTGATTTTCACATGCGCATGAACGCGAAGGACCGGATAGCCCTTATCTGCGATGAGGGTTCGTTTGTTGAGATCGAGCCTGCCGCAATGCGGTCAGAGGAGCTCTCCTCTTCTTCCGATGATGCGCTGAAGTGCGGCCGGGCAATGATCCTCAGACAACCTTGCGTGTTAGGCGTCATGGATTTTTCCTTTAAGGGCGGGTCCATGGGTGTGACTGTCGGCCAGACCATTGTGGACCTGATGCATAATGCCCAGCGCAAACAGATCCCCTTTGTGGTTTTCTGCGCCTCGGGCGGGGTGAGGGTTCAGGAGGGTATATGGGGCCTGCTCCAGATGCTCCGCACGGTCCATGCAAGGGCGTTGACCGGGGATGTCCCCATGATCACCATATTCACCGATCCTACGACAGGCGGCGTCAGTGCAAGTTTTGCAGGATTATCGGATATCATGCTTGCAGAGCCCGGCGCACGGATCGGCTTCGCCGGACCACGTGTCATAGAAGCTACCATGAGCTGCACACTGCCACCGGACTTTCAGGATGCGAGTCGCTTGATGGCGAACGGTTTCATTGATATGATCGTGCACCGTCACCGGTTGCGCGAGGTTCTCGCCTTCTTCCTGAAATGGTTCTCTTAAGTGTCGATCAGCACAAGTGGTCCTTTGGCCTTGAGAGGGTAAGAAGGGCTCTTGATACCCTTGACCACCCGGAACGCGCGTATCCCCATGTTCTCGTAGCCGGGACCAACGGCAAAGGTTCCACCTGTATCTATCTCGAGAAGATCCTTATGAGCACCGGACGCCGTGTCGGAACGACCATATCCCCCCATGTGAGCAGGTTCACGGAAAGGTTCAGGATCAATGGAAAAGAGGTAAGCCATCATGAGCTGAAAAGACTACGCGAAGAGCTGGAAACCCTTGTCGGCAGTTTCAACCTCACCTATTTCGAATGGTGCGTGATCCTTGCCGCCCAGCTGTTTGCCAGGAACAAGATAGATGTGGGCATCTTCGAGGTCGGGCTTGGAGGCAGGTATGATGCATCCAATGCCCTGGACCCTGCCGTCTCGATTATAACCGGCATATCCATAGACCATACCGACTACCTCGGTAACACAATAGCGGCTATTGCCGGAGAGAAGGCTTTGATAGCAAGGCCCGGCAGGCCCCTTGTTTCATCAGCCACGGATGATGCCCTTCAGGTGATCAAGGACCATGCACGCTCTATCGGTGCACAGCTGTATGTGATGAATGATCCGATCGAATCGGCTGTAGCCTTGGCCGGGGGGCCTCAAAAGGATAATGCGGCGCTGGCTTTACAGGCCGCACATCTCCTTGGAGTCTTTGCCGGAGAACCGGCGCTGACCCATGCCCTTATGACCTCATTCCTTCCGGGCAGGATTGAAAAGGTGGGCCCACATATCATCATGGATGTGGCGCACAATCCCTCATCTATGCTAGTCCTTGTGGAGCACTTGAAGAATAACGGCTTTGATGGGGTGGCGGTTGCGGGTATCTTGTCCGATAAGGACTACCTGACGATCATCACGACATTGAAAGAAGTATGCTCCCACCTCTTCATAGCCCCGGTGCGATCGCCGAGATCGTGGGGAGAACCCGAAATGAGGCGTGTGGAGGCATTAGGCGGTGTCACGGTATTCAAAAGCATCACGCAGGCCTTTACTGAAGCGATTCAGACCGGATTACCCGTTGTGGTCACGGGTTCATTCTATACCGTAGGAGAGGTAAGGGAACTGCTCATATGCCCAGGCTGGTCTTCCTGATTGTCCTGATCTGTTTTTTCCTTCATGGGATTGCCGTGGCAAAGATGCTCAATGTGGAAGCGGATGATGTGCTCAAGATCGGCCAGCGCATAGAGGCATACGGTAACGTTGTGGTAACGGGAGAGGAGCTCACCTTAAAGGCCGATTACATTGTCTACGATACCTCAACGGAAGATATCTGGGCCACAGGGGACTGCACCATGAAGGAGGCCAAGGGAGAGGTCAAGTCCGATTCTCTTTCCTATAATGCCATGAGAAAAGACCTGCATATCCAAAACGGGACGATTTTCAGCTATAACCAGGCCATGACCATATCAGGAGAATCCATCACACGCTATGGTGACGATTATATTACCGGAGAATCCGTTGAATTCACCCACTGCCTTGGGACCCCGCCCGACTGGTCCATTGCCGCCGATGAGCTTGAGGTCCCGGTGGGGGGGTATGGAAACGCACAGGATGCACGGTTCAAGGTCAGGTCATGGCCCCTCTTATGGAGTCCGTATCTTTTTTTCCCGGCCGACCTCGACCGTCACTCCGGACTGCTTTTCCCTGAGATAAGCCATGGGTCGGATTATGGCTATCGCCTTGGCTTGCCTGCATATATCGTACTTGGCAGGTCAATCGACTGGACCATCACCCCTACCTGGCTTTCGGATCGAGGCTTGCTCATGAAAAACGAATTGAGGTACTGCAAAGATTACGATCAGAACGGTCTCATCTATTTCGAGACCCTTCATGACAAGCTTGGAGGGGAAAAAGGGAATGGAGGTGTGCTGCAAACTGTTCCCTTCGACAGATGGTTTGTCAAGACAGAACAGAGCGGTGGTAACCTGAACTGGGATATCAACCTGGTGAATAATGTTGACTACTTCAGGGACATAGGTACATTTTATGATTCGAAATACCTAACAGAATCGATGCCGGGCGGTGATGTAAATCAGCTTGATGATTCAAATCTTACAGAACTTATATCCAGGCTCCAGTGGGTGAATTCATATAAGGGAGTTTCCTTGGCCTTATCCGGTCAATGGAAACAGGACTTAACCCAGAAAGACAACGGAACCACCCTCCAGGAGCTCCCCAAGATTACCGCAAGGGTGAGGGAGCAAAATATACCGTATACCCCCCTTCAGATATCAGCAGAGGCTGACTCCACAAGACTTTACACTCTTGCTTCCATAGAGGCCTTAAAAGATAATGCCCAAACCGAGATCTCATGGCCTCTGAATGTATTTCCATACTTCACCTTCAGGCCATATGTGACGGAATTCTATCGCGACACATTGTTCTCCGAGACAAAGGATCTTTTTCCTGATTCAACCTATCAGGAGCATTGGGAAGAGCGGGGTGCATCACTATCGACAACACTTTACAGCTCCAGGTTTGCAGGAGGGTTGTATCATCAGGTGATACCGGCGATATCATGGGCACACTTATCCCGAATCGGGGGTAACTATAATCTGCTTGATCCTAACGATACCTTCCCGCAACTCCTCACCGGCGATGACTGGGAGAAGACCTCTAACATGGATTTAAGTCTATCCAATTATCTTCGGAACGCCCAAGGCGCATCGTTGGCTGATTTGAGTGTTGACAGCTATTACAGTTACCTCACAAAACAATGGAACGATATCAATGTGAGAGCAAACCTCCATCCATTCTCCTGGCTGAGTGCATCCCATACCAATATTTTTAGCAGGGCGCCGGGTAGTCCATATGCTACATCAGAACATTCAACAAGGCTTTCATTGACTGATACGGGGGGAGATGTGGTAACCTTTGGGGAGGAATATCACAGGCCGGACACAAAGCTCATTACTGCGGGCATTCAGGAAACGCTGACGAAAGGGTTTGTGGCCGGATGTGAAGTAAAGTTCAACTCCATAGACCATAAGCTCGACGACCAGACGCAAACCATTGGCTATAACTCTCAGTGCTGGGCCGTCATTGCCGAAAGACGAGTGGTGGCGCAAGGGAGTATCACTCCCAGGAAGACTACATGGTCGCTGAATGTGAAACTTCTCGGCATGGGAGACCTTATACGTTCGGGTCAGAGTAATACTAATACAGGGGCAACTCAAAAATGATTCCCTATGAAAGATGCAATGTAGACTTGGAAGGCCTTGTGAACTTAAACCTGATACCGCTCAATCAGGCGCTCTATGGCCGATGAGGTCTCCTGGGAGATTACGGACCTGTTGATAAGCAGTATGAGGGCGAAAATTTTGAAAGGAAAGAGCAGAACCAGCCTGCCCTGGTCGATAAACGTCACCTTTTTTGGCCTGGTGGGGCAGAGTTCGCCGAGCGCCTCGGGAAGGCTCATATAGAATTTTGCAACATAAGGAATATTAATTTCCTTACCGATGTTGCCGCTCTGGTAGAGGATTTCCTGAGCGGATATCATCAAGGCGATGCCTGTACATTCATTGAGGGATGAGAGATTTTTCACAAGCGTACGTGTGGATTCGTCCACCGGCGCTGTATCGCTGTCCTCGATCTCGCCGCGTTCCAGGGCCAGGCTCATCTCGTCGGCGCGCCGCATGCCCTCTATGAGAAGGTATTCCCAATTTGTGGAGATGGAGTTCCTGGGCGCCTTCGTGCCGCCCACGAACTTGAAATTTCCTGTGGACCATGACAGGATGGTAAAAAGGGCCTCTTCCCCTTCGATGGCCCCCACCTCGGAGTGGGTGATCTGGCCGTCTTCAAAATAGATGCAGCCCTTGCGATCGTCCTTTTTTACAAAGAGGGCCGTGGTCATCTGGCTCAGGCAGTTCATCTGGATAAGGTCCGGCAGCTGCAGGCCGGTGATGCTTCCTGCAAACCCGCGTGCAGAATCCTCCTTGAGGGCCTTGAGGATGAGCCCCCTCATCTGTTCTATTTCAAAGGGTTTTTCGATGTAGAAAAGAGAGCCCCTCGCCTTGGCCTTTTCCTTAACATTTATCGACCCATAGGCAGTCATCATAATAACCTTTGTAGCAGGCTTCTTTTCCTTGATCTTTACCAGGACATCCAGCCCGCTTATGCCCGGAAGCCTGATATCAAGCACTACGACATCGAAGGCGTGTTCTTCAAAAACACTAAGCGCGGTTTCTCCATCGTTCACCGTTGTCACTTCGTAGGTTTCACGGTCATGTGCAAGCGATTTTGCCAGTGACCAGGTCAGGGTTTCTTCGTCGTCTACGATGAGTACCTGCTTGGGCATGCTATCTCCTCGAGATCCTCTCAAGGGCCATTTCCAAAGAGGTCTTTAAACGGAGATATGATTCGGTGAATGATTCCATCTCTTTGCTCTTTGTTGCTTCAATCTCATGTTTGAAATCGCCCAGGCTCAAGGCCTCTAAGGCATCGAGCGCATGGCGGGTCGGGGCTGCAACGGTCCTGGTTATGACATACGCTATCAATATAGCTATGCACGATCCGATAATCAAGAAGATGCCCAATATCGTTAAAATGCTCGACAATGCATCTTTGATCTGTTTGTTGTGCTCCGAAAATAGGGCATTTTCCCATGCCTTTGGCTTCAAGGCAATGATGGACTGTTCGGCATTGAGCGGTTGAACCACCACCATGAATTCTTTGGAGCTCACTGTTGATGGTTTCTCGGATTTTATCGCATTTATGATTTTATCCGCCTGGTCCAGAAGATCAGGGTGTTTGTACAGGGCGACACCTTTGTGGGCCGCGTTCGTGGAAGAGACAAGCTGAAGATCACTGTTGTTCACCACAAAGATCTCGGCCCATGATTCGGGCAGCCTCAAGGTATCTATCTTTTCAGGGGGGATTGATGATAATATCCACGTCAGGATCTTTGAATCCTCTTTAAAGAGAGAATCCGTCAGCGGGTCCAGATTCACCTTCTGCACGGAGCGCACCTGGGTGAAAATGAGTATTGATGAAAGCGCCAACATAACCACAGCACCAATGCACACTATGAAAAATACCTTTATCTTCATGGGAGATCAAACCTCCGCCTTGAGCCAGTCTGTCATGGCATCTAAGAATTTCAAGGACATCTTTTCACTGGGTATCTTGCTGGAGAGCGTTTCAATGAGGAATGCCTTCTGATCCGTGCTGTCTGAGAGGAGATCGGCCTTCAGGTCTTCAGCCGTCTCTACGATGATATAGGGGGCAATGGGCCCCATGGCCTGTGTAAGGGCGCTTCTCAGGGAATTGATGAATTCCGTCTCGGGCAGATTTATTGACCGGCGTATCTCCTGGTTGTCCTGCTGGGTTGCATCACGGAGCAAGCCCATCCTGAGCAGGGTGTAGAGAATCTTCATGCAATCCGAGACACCGAGGTTGATCCCCTGCGCTATGTCGGCTATGGATTTCTTACCGTCGATGGCGGTCAAAACCCTCCACTGAATGGATTTGAGCTGGACCTCCTTGTCTCTGATGTCCGGTTCCAGGGTGTAGACAGCCGAAGAGGACGGGATGAGTGAGGTGATCTTATCCATCTGGCGTAAATGAGAAGTGGTTTCAGCAAGCACCTCATCAATGCCCATGATGACGGTCTGCATGTCTGCAGGTTCATCGACAAAGAAGCGGTATTCGCCGGATGCCCAGACCGCAATCTCCTGGACGGCCTTAATGCCATTTAAGGAGCCGCACTGGGCATGAATAACCTCTCCGTCAGTGAAAAAGATATTGCCGGAATCGGACCCGTTGGTCAGGTAGAGCCTTCCCGATCGCTTGCCCAGTGAGAGTATCTTGATGATCTCCGGGCACCGTGTGTTTTCAAGATCGCCGCTGATATCCTGCTTCATACGTTCTTATTACTCCTTGGTCATATTCGCAATAATAAGCTTGCCGGTCATGCGAAGCAGCGCCTGGTTGGCCCTCAGGCTCGATACCACCATCAACATGGTGTCCCCTGAGAGGAAGACCGTAAGCAGCACATCATCCAGGAGGATTTCCACCGTATTTCCAGGGCGGCAGTTGTCTCCGATAAGATCATGATAAAGGAGCCACAACTTGTCTTTTGCCCCTGAAAACTTGTTTTTTGAAGGCAGCTTAATCTGCATGCTCTTCCCTTGTGCTATGATATAACCCTGCACACCTGGTATCTGCAAGAGGTCTTTTATAGCTCCTTTCATATCAATTGCCCTATCGGCAAAGGGGCGTTGTTTCTTTACGTGCAAGGAAACCTCAAGGTTTGCCATGCAGGGCCGATAAGTCATTTATCAAGCAAAATACGGCAGGATTAAGGGAATGTTTACACAGATACTACGTGCACTAAGAAAATTCTGGTTATGGATGACAGGCAATCCGTTTCAAGGCGTAGAACTTTACCGCATTAAAGATGAAGACCTGCAATTTGACCCGGATATAGACCGGATTATGCGTGAAAGCGAGCTTGATGAAATCTTCAGGAGCTTCGGAAACCTGGAGGAGTACAACAAGGAGTTTGTAGTCTTTTTCAAGGCTCACCGCAGGGAATTCCTTCTCGATTACTCACAAAGAGACGGCCACTTCCGGGTATAGCGTCAAATCCCCTCAACAAGACCTCGACCACCTCGTTTCTTTCCACATTTTTATCCTATGTATGCGCACAGGCGTTTCAATGGATTTTGATCCTTGTGATAAGGGCTCTTCTCACCTATTATGATAAGTAATTATTGAAATGTAAGGATTATGAATGGAAGACACAATTTCTGCAATCTTTGAGGAAAGCAAAGGCCTCCATGAACGGCTTATGCCTTTGGCCCCGAAGATCGAGCAGGCTGCCCGGTTGATGATTGAATGTATCGAAGTGGGCGGCAAGATCATGTTTGCAGGAAATGGCGGGTCGGCAGCCGATGCCCAGCATCTTGCCGCAGAGCTGGTGAATAGGTTCAAGAAAGAGCGCAGGCCGATGGCAGGCCTTGCGCTCACTACCGATACCTCGGTGATTACTGCAATCGGGAACGACTATTCCTTTGATGAGATATTCGCAAAACAGATCATGGCCGTCGGCAGGGCAGGGGACCTTTTTGTCAGTATATCCACAAGCGGCAATTCAAGAGATATTATCAGGGCTATCGAGACTGCCCGTGACATGGGCATAGCCACCATAGCCCTTATAGGTGAAGGCGGGAAGATCAAGGACCTTGCAGGCTGCGCCATCGCTGTACCTTCCTGCAACACCCCGAGGGTCCAGGAGGTGCATATCCTCATCGGCCACATCCTGTGCGAACTCCTCGAAAATGCCTTGAGCTGATTTGACAAATGCCAACAGAGGTACTATTAACAAGTATAACCCATGGGGGCGTAATGGGTTCGACGGGGGTAGTTGATACCCAAGGAGCATGCCGAGTTCTGCTGACTCGTAAAACAGGCAGAGACACGATAAGTGCCGACGATTATAACTACGCAATGGCTGCTTAACGAGTAGCCCGTCTAAGCATGACCCCGCCCATCGGATCATGTTTGGGCGTCAAATTAAGATGGGCAAACCCTGCAGTCAGACCCCTGGGTTGCAGGGTATCAAAGAGGGGTTGGGGCCGGGAAGCCTGTCTGTGGGCGGAACGAGCCCGAGACATTAATACACTGACTAAGCATGTAGACGCCTTGTGTTGAAGGCCTTCGGACGGGGGTTCGATTCCCCCCGCCTCCACCAAAAAATATAATATAATCAATAGGTTGAATATTGTATATCATAAGTGACATTACTGTAAGCAATTAGTATATCGTCTGATAAACCGCATAGTTCCTGGGTTTCCTGGAACTTACATACCGTAAAGCGCACAAAGAGTAATATGATGTGTAAAAGAGGTGTGGACTATCTTAAACAGCAGGCTGGATGTAGGAGTACGGGGGTGCAGTTTTTACTATGTAGCCAGCAGTTTCATGGATCGATTGAAATATATTGAGTAGGAAAATCAGTCCGAAGAATTGATTACTCATCATCATGATTTAAGCGAGAACCTCCAATCTATTGAGTCCAAGCATATCAGGCTATCAGTTTAAATCTCTTCGCAAATTGCTAGCATTCCTAGCATTACAGGTACTATTATAAACTAAGATTGAATGGATGTCCCAAGTAGCAGTTTTATTGCCTAACAATTGCTTTGCAAACAACAAATGTTAGGCAATATTTCTGTTGATTTATTGCCTAACAATATCTATAATTAATCAGAATGTTAGGCAGAGGTCAGATATGAGTGTCATAAGGGGTATTTTAGAAGAAGAATGCGACCGGTTGGAAGAGCTTTCTGTTTTCTATAAGGAAAAGATTGCAGAAGCCCCTCGTGGATCGATATCAGTGAAGGGAAGGGGTGGAAAGAAGTATATCTATCTCGCACGTCGTGAAGACAAGAAGATCATTTTCGAGTATGTCGGGAAAGATGTTCCCGAAGTCCGAAATGCCCTCAATGAACGTATAAGGCAGAGGAAAGAATATCAGGCAAAGCTGCGCCAAGCGAGGGAAAATCTCAAGGAAGTAAAGAGGGCCCTTCGTGGAAAAAGAGCATGATCTATTCCTCGTCATATTAGCCAAGCTCGATAAGGAAGAGGTTCTCCAGGACATCATTCTTATAGGCGGCTGGTGTCCTCTCATTTACAAGGAATATTTCGGTAACCCGGTGGAGATTTCCATGCAACGGACAGCCGATTTGGATTTCCTGATTCCCAACCCTCCACGGATACATAAAGACGTCGATGTCTCTCTGATCTTGGAAGGTTTGGGCTTTGACAAGAAATTATCGTTGTTGGACGGTTATGAGAAGTATGTCCATCCGGATCTGGAAGTTGAATTTCTCACACCTGAAAAGGGTAGAGGGCGGGATAAGCCCTATACAATTGATAAACTCCACATTAATGCGCAAGGGCTGAGGTATCTGGATCTTATACAGTCTTACATAATGAAAACCGTATACAATGGAATATCAATCAATGTGCCGGAGCCGACGGCCTATGTTTTACACAAGTTCATCGTAAGCGGTAGGCGCAAGAAGTCTTTTAAGCGGGAGAAGGATATCGAAACCGCGCGACAACTTGGAGAATACCTTTTAGAGCAAGAGAAGCAGAGGAAAAGAATGCATGAGATTTATGTGGACATGGCTGATAAGTGGAAGAGAGATCTCATGAGAATCGTGAAAGGAGCTTCAGAAAAGATCTACACATTTTTGAATTCTATTTAGAAATAGTGTGCTGCAAGTGATGTCAATCCATCGTGCTGTTCCTATGGCAAAGTCACTCAGACGATGAATCTCCCATAAGTGCAATTCTCCAGCCTATGGACCGAACAGTATGCGAAAGATTTAACCGCGCACACGCAAGAAGATCAGTTGTAACGATGTGTTCATTCGTTCGCTTTCACCATACATACGTGCTGCATGACCATACAAATATTAATACAACAGTCACTGTTAAGGTTGTCCTAGAACTATCCATATCAAGAACCTAATTTGTGCAAAACCTGTGTAGCAAGATTATAATACCTTATAATCATTATCAATAAATTACTATGAGAAGGGTTCGATTCCCCCCGCCACTTTAGTGATTAATATTAGGTAGATACATTATTTTACTCTCGCCCGCAACTCACCCGTAATAGGTATCACTTTTTTTCAAGGATTTCCCTCTTTTTCGCGACACTTGCCTTAGCGTATGCCTCGGTGCTCTCGATTCTTGCCCAATCACCAGCAATCTGAAGCTCCGCTCGCGTGATCCCTACTTCATTCATCAGTTGAGAGGCCCGGCTTGTTTTCGTGCCACGGTACACATCAATGTTCTCCCCTGCTTTCCCACAGGCCTCTTTCCAGATTCTTCGATAGACCTTCTCAGTGTATCTTTTCCCTGGTACCCGAGAATCTCTACAGGTGAAGAGGAAAGGGCTGAATGGATTGCTGTTCATAGCCAAATTAAGGTAAGGTTTAAACTCAGAATGGCAGGGTATGATGTGGATCTCACCAGTCTTTGTCCTATCAATCAACTGGCCATTGCTTACGCCCCTTCTGACGATAAATATATCCTGGTCTGAATCATAATCTTCTTTAAGTAAGGCACAGGCTTCTCCAGGTCTCCTAAGATGGAGATACAACCACATGAAGAAAGGTTTATCCTCTTCGGGTATATACTTTATTACTTCATTATAACGTTCTGTGGGCAACCATACCGGTTGCTTCTGTCTGATGTCATAAAGGTTCCGTTCCGGGAAAGGAGGAACAGCTTGGATACGTTCAGACTTCCAGGCATATTTTAAGCAGCAACGCAGCGTATCGACTACGTTCTTTTTATTCTTACCCGAGCCTTTGACACAGTTAAGGAGCTGCACCAGGGTATCATATTTGATCTCATGGAGCATGATTTGATTCTGTTCGAAGAAGGGAACAAGGTGCTGCTCGACAGCTGTCCTATACTTCTTATATCCGCCAGGGGTCAACGTGGGATGCCGTGCATCAAGCCAGGATCTTAGGTAAGGAATAACATCGGTATAAATTTCACCAATGTATTTCTCGATCCTAAAGACACCTCGTTCGGTATCACCTTGCATGAGGGCCATAAGTTTATCGGCCTTCCTCTTTCCGATATCATGTTTTTCAATCGGGTGGGTCTGGTACATTACCTCGGTTTCGCCGGGGTAGCGGGATATCTTGTATTCCTTGTTGTGTGGAACATGCCACCAGTGAACCCGCCAGTAAGGCCGGTTTACGTCTGTCCTTAGTTTGACACACCCCTTCATACATAGACCTCCCACATTGCAATTGGGAGATATTATGGAATTGGGCGCTATTCCCGCCAAGTTGATAGTGGTATCCAAGTGTCCTTCCTCCATTGCAGAAAAAAATAAAAACCAACTTTTTCCTCCCTTGCCCCTTTCACAGATGAATGAAGGGGAAGGGAGGAACGACCGGAGAAAGAACAGCCTGGAAGGCTCACCTTATGTGGTCACAGATTGTGGCCACGGAGGACCCCCGAAGCGCAGCAAGAAGCATGACAACAGTTTTTTGTTGGCGTGCTGCTTTCTCAGCGAGCGGAGGGGGCTTTTAGATTATTTTGATCATTTGCAAAACGTTACAATAAGTGTTACTTTCTTCAAACGATCCATATTCTATTCTGAGGCAGATATGTATACGGGATTCATAGATGAACTTGTTGCCAAGGGACGCTTTTGCTTCACGATAGACGATATCAAGAAGCTGACGAATGGGTCCCAGCAAACGATCAGGGTTGCGCTGTATCGGCAGCAGAAAAAGGGCGAACTCGTTATGCCACATCGGGGGTTTTATGTCATTCTGCCTCCTGAACATCGATCACGGGGTTGCCTGCCCCCGGAGCAGTTCATCCCGGACCTGATGGAGTATCTGAGAGAAACCTATTATGTCGGGCTGCTCAGTGCTGCTGAATACTATGGAGCAGCCCACCAGCGGCCCCAGGTCTTTCAGGTTATCGTTGCAAAAAGCCGCAGGCCCCTCAGATGCGGTAAAGTCACTGTACAGTTTATCTTCAGGAAGAATGCAGCCAAGATTCCGACCCAGTCGAGGAATACCCCTGCCGGGATCATAAAGATAGCCACCCCTGAAGCCACGGCGCTGGATCTCATCGGATATGTCAAACATTGTGCAGGTCTGGACAATGTTGCCACGACACTGACAGAACTCTCTGAAAAGATCGAGGTGAAGCGTCTCATCGAGATTGCAGAACTATCACCCATTGCATGGGTGCAGAGGCTTGGGTATCTGTTCGATCGGATAGGTGAGCAGGAGAAGGCCTCTGTGCTTACAGACTACCTGATTAAAAAACACCCTTCACCCACTGCATTGATACCCACCATCACTATGAAGGGATCAAAGAAGGACGACCGGTGGCAAATTTTTGTCAATGCCGACGTGGAGTCTGAAGTTTGATACCCCTGGCATATATCAACGAGTGGCAGCAGTTCGCCCCATGGCCGATGAGATCGCAGGTCGAGCAGGACCTGATCATCTGCAGGGCACTTGTTGAAATATTCAATGATCCATTCCTGTCCAATGAACTCGCATTTCGTGGTGGAACAGCACTCTTCAAATTATATCTGCCACCGGCCAGGTATTCAGAAGACATCGACTTTGTACGGGTGAAGGCTGGTCCTATTGGTCCTGTCATGGATGCACTCCGGGAAAGACTCAACCCATGGCTGGGAACTCCAAAGCGAAAGCAATCAGAAGGAAGGATAACATTAATTTACAGATTTGAATCTGAGGAAGGCTTGCCGTTGAGGTTGAAGGTTGAGATCAATTCCCGGGAGCAGTTCTCGGTTCTGGGGTTTGAAAGAAAGGATTTTACCATCAAATCGAGGTGGTATTCCGGAGGCACTTCTATCCTGACCTATCAGCTTGATGAACTACTGGGAACAAAATTACGAGCACTCTACCAGCGGAAAAAAGGGCGAGACTTGTTTGATATCTGGAAGGCATGTACGGACATGGATGCCAATCCGGAACGGATAGTAAGTTGCTTCCTGAATTATATGGAACATGAAGGCCATACAATATCACGTGCTGAGTTTGAGAAGAACCTGTATGAAAAGTTGAACGACCCTCGTTTCCTAGATGACATAGACCCCTTGTTGATGATTGACAGTGACTGGGATCTTCATAAAGCGATGGAGTATGTACTTGATAAAGTTGTAACATTAATCCCTGGAGATCCTTGGAAAGGTTTGTCGTAGTCCTGCATTATAATGTGAAACAACAAAGTAAAATCTCTTGTTTGATCCTTCTTTTTTCTACTGATATTTCCCAAGTGAACCTGATTTTTTCGGATGCATTCCTACCGCTTAAAAGAATATAAGTACAAATATTTTACCCCTTTTTTATTCATGTTCTGTCCTATCGATTCTTCCGTGCTGATGTAATGCAACCCTGGATCAAGATAAATAGGTTTTATCAGGACATATATTGAGTACAATAATATCTGAGTTGCCTCATCAAACACATTAATGAATAACCTCAACAGGCAAGCCAACCATGCCCTAAACAAATTATATCTTCTCATAATAGTATCATCTGATAAATTACTGAAACATAATGGTATAAAATTACATTCCCGTTGTACACGTCAATTTATCTCGAGCAGGATTTATATTCATAAAATAATTATTATGCCTGATGCACCTCCCCAAGACATATTACAACTTGATACGCCTGAAACAACAGCTGATCAATCTCTTTTTATCATTAATTATTAACACAGTACTCATCAATTGTCCTTATATTAATTGATAATGGCTATTGGTTGAGGGGTAAGATATGTTTACCCACAAAAATCAAATAAGCCCCCAAAACATTTTGGCGGCAATTGCGTAGAGCACGATGCCAATTACTTTCTTCACCTGACCCGCCTCAAGCTTATGTTGCATGAGCCATGATCCAAGCAGGGCACCGGCCACAGACCCAATGGCTGAAAATGCAAGCAGCGTCATATTGATCTTTTCTAGAGCAGCGTGCCCAAAAAATCCACTCAGGGAAGAAAATACCACTATGAACGCAGTAGTGGCGGAGGCACGTTTGGGGTCAAAACCAAGCCAGACTAGGGCGGGAACAATAAAGTTGCCTCCCCCCACTCCCAGGAGCCCCCCAAGATACCCTGCGCCGATACCCAGACCGATGCCCGTCTTTATCTCTCTATCCCGATGCCCAGCATGATCGATCCGGACCTGTGGTTTGTAGAAAAGCATCATGGACCCGGCAAAAATTAGAAAAAGAGAAAAAAGTATGATCAGCAAGCTCTTGGGAAACAAGTGTGCCGAATAGGCACCGAGTGGTGAAAACACAATCGCCAGAAGGATGATTGGTATAGCAGTTTTGAATACCACTAGCCTGTACCTTATGTAGTTGAACGAGGCAAAACTCATACTGAGGGCATTCAGGAGCAGGGCAACAGCCATTGCCTCCGTCAAGGGGAAGCCGAGCCAGTAGAAGGTGGGGATGATGATGAATGCTGCCCCGACACCCGCAATTGTGAGCACTGTGGTGAAGAGAAAAACAAGTACCGATGCGATAATAATCGTGGAAGTCAGCATTCCTCATCCCCTTTTATTTTGTTCTATAATTACCTATTCGATTCGCTGCACGGGATGCAGAGCAGCTTGCCTCCGGGACCTTCCTTCAGCTTGTCCGTAAAAACGGCCTCACCGCACTCCGCACATCTCTTGGTCTCGAAGTTCCCCTTGCCTTTGGGCAGCTTCCTGGTGAACACTTCGCTCAGATTGAGAAAGTCTGCCTCGGGCAGAGAGAGTACCCGATCCACCTGGGGCTGGGTAATCTCTGCAGGGATATCCTGAGGCAGGACCCCCTCCTTCCTCTTCTGCACAAATGGTGAGGAAAGGGCCTTTTCAAAGAACTCGGGCTTGAGCGAGACTCTGATGGCCCGGTCTGTAGCTGTATCGATGAGGGTGAAGGCCATCTTGCTGTATCCCAGCTTCTTTATGTTCGACTTGCCGTAGGTGGCTCCAGTGGCGACCATGACACCGTCCACGAAGCACCCGGCGGCATGGCCTTCTGCAGTCTCGGCCTCCACCACCAGTTCCTTGTCCTGTGAGCGTTTCACGCCGAGGACATTCATTGCGGCAAGACCGGCCCTGATCCCCATGGGCATGGCGGGGCATTTGTGTCCGTGAAATTTCAGTCCGACTTCAAAAAGTTCCTTCAGTTCGTTCATAGTTATCTCCTTTCTCTTGGGTACGAATATCCTCGTAACCGAACATGCTAAAGTCTGAACTACATCGTTTGATGATCCTTTACTCACAGCAACACTTCCTCTTTGGTCAATCAATAATACCTTTCAATTTTCTCCCGATATCTCTGCATAATTATGCTTGTTTTCTGATACAGCATGCGATCTTCATCTGCTCATCAGCCAGGTCGCACACGGCTTGTTCAACACAGGAAAGCATGGAGATAAGGCACGGCATCTTGTTGGAGTAGTAGACATTGAGGCCGTCCTTCCTTGTGGCTACGAGGCTTGTAGTCCTGAGCACAGCAAGATGCCGTGAGGTATTCGCCACCTTTTCTCCAATGATCTGTACGATATCTCCCACGGTCTTTTCCCCGGCTGCAAGAGCCTCAAAGATCCTGATCCTTACAGGATGGGCAAGAGCCTTGAGAATAATAGCCTTGTGTTCGGCAGTATCAGTTACTCTATCTTGTGCCCTTGTCATGTGGAAGTTGTCTCCTTTTGAATAATTACTAATTTACTGAATAGTAAATTAGATGCCGCATGTCAATACCGTTTATTACTCTACCGAAAAGAAGCATTTATGCCCTACACGGAAGGAAATAGATATCACCGCAAGAAATTATCAAACTACGATGATCTAATAATTAACATCTACGTGTAGGGATATCCAATCCTAAATCCTAAAATCCACTTCACAAGAGAATCAGTGAAATAACAGATCCTATTAGTACGACATATAAAATGTCTACCTTCCTGAAAAGGGCTACCGTGGAGGCTGAGACTAATATGATCCTGATCAAATCCCAGTGCACTGTTACTGCAAACTTAATAGTTACAAACATAAGCAGTCCGACAAAGGAAGCCAAGATCCCCTGAGAAGCACTTATGAAGAGCCTCGATTGCTTCAGCCTATCAAAGAACGGAGCGGTAAAGACAAGTAAAATAAATGAAGGTGTGAAAATAGCGAGAGTAGCCACGAGAGCACCCAGGAGCCCATTAGTCAATAACCCGACAAAGGTTGCTGTTATGATAATCGGCCCAGGTGTGACCTGACCGAGTGCGATCCCGTTCATGAATGTCTTGCTGTCCATCCACTTCTGCACATGGACCACCTGCTGCAGCATAAGAGGCAGGGAAGAAAAACCACCCCCAAAGGCAAACAAGTCTGTCTTGAGCATGAGGAGAGCTAATTTAAAGAGATGCGTATTCAGTAGATAAAGCATTGCAAGACCAGTCAAAACCGGGAGCAACAGCCCCGCAATGTGGGCAATGGGAAACCCATGCTTTTTCTGTATAGATGCTGAAGGCGAAGGGGTTTTTGTCCACAACAAGGCAATGCCGGCTATTGAAGCACCTATGATGATGAAGAAGGGGCTCAAGCTGAAGCTGAAAGCAACTGCGGATGCAGATGCTACGATGACATCGGCAATCCCCTTTATGGACGTTTTGCCAAATGTATATGTTGCCATAGCCACAAGGGACACGACGATTATCTGCAGACCTGCAAATATGGATGTTATCCAGTGCAAGTCATGGGAAATGGTATAGAGCAAGGATAGTATGGTCATGAAGAAAAAAGCAGGAAGACCAAAACCTATGTATGATAACAAGGCACCCGCCAACCCTCCTACTCTCAATCCCACAAAAGCGGCTACCTGCATGGCAGTTGCACCGGGGAGAGACTGACAAAGGACAGTACCTTCTTTAAAGGTCTCCTGGTTCAGCCATTTTTTACGCTTTACAGCGAGGTCAGAGATATACGCAACCATGGCAGGGCCGCCGAAGGCTGTCAAACCGAGACGGAGGAAGGAAAAGAACAAGTCCGCGAGTGGAGGCGTCTTCTTTTCCGGGGTCAGATTGCTTGACATCGATTATTCCATAACCATATGTTCATAATGTGTCAAATGCTCTGACTGAAGACATCAACCTGATCATCCGTTTCAAGGATGGGGACCTTTCAGCATTCGAGGAGCTTGTCCGGAAGAACGAGGACAGGATATACAACCTCTGCCGCTACATGCTTCGCGATATATCCGATGCACAGGATGCAGCACAGGACACCTTCATAAAAGCCTACAAGGGCCTGAAAGACTTCCACCCCGAGGCATCTCTCTCCACATGGCTTTACCGGATCGCAGTAAACACCTGCCTTGATCACAGAAAGAAATACCGCCGTGATCCATTGAACGGGGAGATCCTGTCAGAAGACCTGCAGTCACCCGAGCCCTCACCTGAGGGCCGTTATCACGAGAAAAAGAGCACAGAAGAATTACGTGCAGCGCTCCGGAATCTTCCTGAAAAGCTCAGATCGGCAATTGTCCTAAGGGAGGTCGAAGGGCTCTCTTATGAAGAGATCGCCGTGGTTCTCGATAGCTCCGTGGGTACAGTGAAATCGAGGATAGCACGGGCACGTGATGAGCTGAGGGTTATTTTCCACGGAAAACGGTAAGCTAAAAATAATTTTCACGGAACAAATTATCTCCTCGCTCGTTTAATCATATGAAACAGGATGAACAATAGAGAGGAGAAAGTTCATGCGTTCCACGTCAAAAGGCATTGGTTATATTGTTTGTGTCGTCTGCGCTTTCCTTATTCTTCTCTCGGATGAATCCGTAGGAGCGCAGGAGGTAAACTACCAGGCACTTTCCCTGGAAGACTGTCTGGCCCTTGCTCAGCAGAATAACCCGATTCTCGGCGCAAGCAGGGAGAAGGTCCGGGAACTGGAGGCCGACTATCAGGCGGCACGGTCGAAGTTCTTCCCGAGGCTGGCCTTGTCGTCTTACTTTGAACGGCTTGCCCCGGGCCGTCTGTCACCTGGCGGAGCTTCTGCAAACGTACCATTGTTTGGCCTTGAAACATTCGGTGGTATTTCCGGCAAGCAGATCCTGTTTGACGGGATGAAAACTTATTATAACTCTCAGGCTGCCGAGCTTGGGACCCAGGCGCAGAAGCAGGAAGTCCAAAGAACCTCGGACGAGGTGACCTTTACGGTGACCGAGGCCTATTGTCGTCTGATGGAGGCCAAAGAGGATGTGAAGGTTGCCGGGGATGCCTTGAAGCAACGACAGGATTTTGCACTACTTACCCGGGCTTTTTTCAAAGCCGGTAAAGTGACCCATCTTGATTCCTTGCGAGCTCAGTCGCAGGTTGCTGATGCAGAGCAGGCAAATGTCGAGGCGGAAAACGCAGTCCGCATCGCTCGGGAAATCCTGATCCGGGTCCTGGGGCTCAAAGAGCACGTGGAAGTGGATATCCAGGGGCAATTGCCCCAGCAGGCGGTTCAGGCCGGGAACGTCGAAAACTTGTGGCAGGAGGCTTTACAACACAATCCTGAAATCAAGTCGCTCGATCTGGAAATAGAGCAAAGCCGGACCTCGGTTAAAGCAGCACAAGGCGGGTATTTCCCGGAGCTCAGCCTGCAGGGAAGCACTGGGGTGCGCCACCGGGACATCGGCGGCTCCGAGCCGGAATGGCTGGCCGGAGTTTTTGTGGATTATCCCCTTTTTGAAGGAGGCGTGACCAAGGCCCAGATAGCCAAGGCTTCCTCCCAGAACCTGCAGCTTCTGGAGAAAAAAAGGGACCGGCTTGGCAGCCTCAAGGTGGACCTCGCAGCAGCATGGAAGGATCAGGAGACTGCCCGCCAGGGAATGATTGCTACCAGGCAGATTGTGACAGCGAATGAAGAGGCTTATGCGAGCGCAGAGAGTCTCTATCGATACGGCAAGGTAACCGGCCTCGATGTGCTTCAGGCCCAGGTTGATCTGACCACATCGCGTTTCAGGATGATACAATACCATGTTTCTTACAAAATTGCCCTTGCACGGATCAAACAGATCATAGGCTCCGGTCCTTCGGTCCCTTCCCAACAAAGTCATATCGGGGGTTAAAATAATGAGATTACCAAGGAGGAATAAATCCATAGGGATTGCCATAGGGGTCGCATTACTGGTTTTGCTGGGATATCGTTTTTTCTGGTATCGTCCGCCGGTGGCAGTAGTAACTGTCGATATGGCAGAGATTCACGGGAAAGTCCACGGACCGGGAACGGTTCAATCCAGGGTGTCCGTGACAGTAAGCACAAAAATTACCGGTATCCTTGAGAAACTTCATGCAGATCAGGGCGACAGGGTGCAAAAAGGTCAACTCCTAGCTGTACTTGATGCTGTGGAACTGAAAGCACGGAAAGAAGCGGCCAATGCAGCCAAAGGCCGGACGGAACGTGATCTGGCAAAGGCCCGGGCTGATTTGATAAGGACCCAGGCCAACTTGAGCCTGGCGCAAAGCAATTATCGCAGGGATCTGGAGGTATTTAAACCCGGTTATATCTCCCAGGCCGCCTTCGACACCACAAAAGCAGCGCTGAAGATTGCCGAGAGTGAAGTAGACGCCGGTCAGGCCACCGTGAAGGCCCTGCAGGCTGCGGTCAATCAGGCGGAATCGGAAACCCGTGCAGCTGATGCGCTTCTCGGCTATACCCGCATCTATGCCCCCATGGACGGCCTGATCACGGTGCGCAAGGCGGAAACAGGGAGCACGGTTGCTCCGGGGACTGCCATCTTTCAAATGGTTGACCTGAACCAAATCTGGACAGCCTCATGGATCGATGAAACCAAGATAAGCGGGCTCCGTTTGGGACAGAAGGCTACAATCCGATTGCGCTCAGGATGTATGTACCAAGGGGAGGTGGCACGCATAAACAGAGAAGCCGATACCGTAACACGTGAACTGGAGGTCGATGTGAAATTTTACAAGCTTCCCGAGCCCCTGGTCATCGGTGAAGAGACTGAGGTCGATATCGAAACCGGCTCTCAATCTGCTCTTGCCGTCCCATTATCCGCCATCATGGAACAAAGTGGCGTAAAAGGTGTGTTCGTAGTTTCCATCGGGCGTACCGGTTTTCAGAAAGCCAGCCTGGGGATACATGACGACCGAGTGACTACCGTTCTCTCCGGCCTTAAGAAAGGTGACCTGGTGGTTCTTAATCCTCTAGGGATCAAGCCGGGTATGCGAGTTCGGCCTGAGATTAACAGCTACGGAAGGTGATGAATGGACCTGGCATTCTATGATCTCAAGCTTCATAAAGGCCGTTTCATCGCCACCATTATCGGCGTAGGACTCCTGTTTACCATCGTTCTGGCCATGAACGGTCTCTATCGCGGCAATATCTATGAAGGCCTGGCAATCATCAACAGCACCAATCCCGACCTCTGGGTGGTGGAACGTTACAAAGGAGGGCCTTTCAACGAACAGTCCACCATGCCCGAATTTTTCCATTACAGCATACGGGCTATACCCGGAGTGGAGAAGGCAGGTCCCTTCATCTACTACAGTGTGGAAAGACCGGTGAAAGGAACCAGTATGCATTTCGGTATCATCGGCTATGACGTCTTCGGCGGCCTGGGTGGACCGAAGAATATCTATGCAGGAAGGAATATCGAGCATGCCCATTATGAAATGGTTGCCCATCCCAACCTGGGGGTACACCTTGGGGACAAGATTACTTTGGGGCTTCACACCTATACCGTGGTGGGCCTGACTAAGGAGGCCGTTTCCACGGATGGTGAGCCGTTAATCTATTTATCTCTGCCGGATGCCCAGGAAGTGCTCTTTCAGAAAGACAACGAAGAGGTGCGCAACCAACGTGAGCGGTTGCTTAATACTCTTTCCGGACAGGACTCCTTAACTCCTGCAGAGGCGGAAAAGCTCCTTCCCAAGCTGGAGCCGGATACCCATACCATCAATGCCGTCCTCGTGAAACTGAAACCCGGGGTGAGTCGCGCCGAAACAGCAGACAGGATCGAGAGGTGGCTTTATTTCTCCGTCTTCACCACGCAGGAGGAGATCCAGCTTATGCTGAAAGGACGACTGGCGGGAATGACCAAGCAGCTCCTGCTCTTCAGGACCCTCCTGCTGATCATTTCCGTGGTTATCATCACCCTGGTGATCTACACGTTTACCATGGAAAAGATCCGCAGTATCGCAGTCCTGAAGCTTATTGGTGCTCCGAACCGGGATATTGTCCGGCTTGTGTTGGAGCAATCTCTCCTGCTGACGATCAGCTCTTATATATTCGGCCTGGTCCTGATACAGGGCACGTACAACCTCTTTCCAAAAACTATACTGCGAGTGCCGGGAGATGATCTCCTTACCTTTGCCGTAGCGGTTTTTGGAGGAATTCTTGCCAGTATCCTGGGCTTATGGCAGGCCTTGAAAACCCAGCCAGCGATGGCCCTTGGAGGGAATTGATGGAAGTCCTCAAGATTGAAAAACTGACCAAGATATTCGGCAGCGGGCATATGGAAGTACGGGCACTGGAAGATATCGATCTCTCAGTGTCTGCTGGGGATCTGACAGCCCTTCTGGGACCAAGCGGCTCGGGCAAAACTACACTGCTCCTATGCGTCAGCCTGATCCTCGACCCTACCATCGGGAATATTATCTTCGACGGCGAGCCAATTTATCAGGACGGTTGGGCTGTTGGCGATATCCGGCTTCTGCGCCGGGAGAAAATCGGTTTTATCTTCCAGTCCCACAATCTGATCCCCTTCCTTACTGTCCGACAGAACGTGCTTCTTCCCTTAAGCCTGGTAGGTATTAAGGGAAGGGCAGCGCAGCATCGGGTGATGGAACTCCTGGAATATATGGAGATCGTTGATAGGGCCGACTATCTGCCTGCTCTGCTCTCCGGAGGTGAGCAGCAACGTGTGGCCATCGCCCGTGCCCTGGCCAATAATCCGAAACTCATCCTGGCGGATGAGCCCACTGCTGCATTGGACAGCGTGAGGGGGAAAAAAGTCATGGACCTGCTCAAAAAAATTGCTAGAGAGAATAACTCGGCAGTTATTGCGGTAACCCACGATGTTCGGATGATCGAAGGGTTTGACCATGTCTATCATCTCAAGGACGGCCGTTTGAACAATAATAATTGAAGGGAACAAAATCCGATCTCAATCGTTTAATCAATATGGAGAGAAGAAATGGGATGCAGACGGATAAAAAAAATGATGTCCCTGTACATCGATAACGAACTGTCACCTGTCGATAAGGAGACCTTTCTGCTTCATATAAAGAGCTGTCCTCATTGCAGTAAGGAGCTTGCGGAATCACAAGCCGTCCATCAGCTGTTCACCAAAGCTGAAAAATCTCCTGCGCCCTATGGGTTCACGGCGCGCGTAATGGCGAACTTGGAGCAGAAAACACTACCAGAAAAAAGGATTTGGGATATCTTCGTTTTCAGGCCTTTCCTTCCCCGGTTTGCCGGAGTGGTCCTGGCCCTCGCAGTCATGGTGTTCGGGATTATTACAGGGAACCTGCTCGTAACAGGTATGGCTGTTCCTAAGAATGCCGCGACTATCGAACAGGTATTCTCTCTCGATGTGTTTCAGGCAAACCCTCCTGGGACCCTTGAGGGTGCTTATGCCACCATAATGGAGGTGGACAATGAAGGGTAATACGCTGAAGTTCATACTTGTTATCTCTCTTATTCTGAACCTTTCAGTCTTCATTTCAGCAGGGATTGTCTATTACAGACATCACACAGGCAATTATGCACCACCCTTTGTATGTGATTTCCAGAAAGGAAACAGGTTTATCTTTGATAAACTAGACCTCAAACCTGAACAGATGAGCATATTCAGGGATAAGGCATTACCCTTTCGCACTAAAATTATTGAGAAGAGACATGAGATACTTCAGAAGAGATCGGCTCTCCTTGAACTCATGCGAGCAGAAATGCCCGATAAACCTGCAATCGATGCAGCCATAATTGATATCAACAGGATGCAGGGGGATATGCAGAGGATGGTCATCAGCCACATGCTCGAAATGAAGGCTATGCTCAACAAGGATCAGCAGAAAAGGTTTTTTCATCTAATAGAAAAAACCATGGGTTCAAACATAGATATGCCAATGCCGATGATCCGATAATCCTGGAGATAAATAATGAACTTGCACTATTTTGTAAATGAGCTCTACTACCATAAGAGAAGAACACTGACTGCAATCATCGGCCTCTCGATAGGTATTGAGCTCTTAATTGTCATAAATGCCCTTTCCTTGGCCTACCACGATGCGGCACGTGCACCATTGAAAGAGATCGGGGCTGATATAACGGTCCAACGTTCAGGGAATGTTCCCAAAGAACTTATAGGTCCTGTTTTTCCGTGTTCAGCCATCACTATAAACAATGATGAGGTTAAGAAGATTGCAGAACTTATATCATAGCTCCCATAAGTTATTTCTAAGATCAAATTTATACTTTTCCAGTTTTTTATCTACGTAGAAAATGTCAACCAATGTACCTATTGACAACATAAAGTAGCCGATATATATAGTTAACAGTATGAACAAGATGGCAGCACACAAGAGCGATATCTTTCTCGGCAATCAGACTCTGAGACTCCGGAATCTCATTACAGAGATGAACAACTGCTGCGAAGACCGGCATCTTATCGAGAAGAAGAAGTTCTCGCTCCCCATTGCGGAGATGAAGTGTATAGTCCTCTTCAAGGAGGAGAAGTACCTGACCGTCAAAGGCATCGCCGCAAAGCTGGATGTAGCCAAAAGCCGGGTGACGAAGCTCGTCGACAATCTCTCCAGGAAGGGTCTGGTGAACAAGATCGAAGACCCCGAAGACGCCAGGATAAAGCTTATCAGTCTCTCTCCGAAGGGGAAGGTGCTTGTGGAAGAGATCCAAGAGTTCCAGGAGCAGCTGTACGAGGAGATCCTCACCCTGTTCGACGAGAAGGAGAGGGCGAGCATCCTTTCGAATCTCGAAACATTGAGATCGGCCATGGAAGTCGTCAAGAATAAACATGAGTTGTAAAAAAGCACCTCACGGGAGGTGTTTTTTTAACAAATAATAGTTCACACTGTTAACGATATAGCAAAGGAGGGGTTCATGGCAAAGTTCACGAGAAGAGAGTTCATAAAGATCTCCAGTGGGGCATTGCTCGGTGTTGCCGGTACAAGCATCCTCCCCGGTTTGAACCTACTCCATGCGGATTCCATACCTGATCCGGGGACCACGGCTGACAGGATTGTACCAAGTTATTGCGGTCTCTGCTTCTGGAATTGTGGGATACTGGTCCATGTCAAGGACGAGAAGATCATCAAGATAACCGGTAATCCGAGGCACCCTTTATCGAATGGAAAGCTCTGCCCCAGGGGGGCCGGGGGCACCGGACTTGTCTATGACCCTGATCGGCTAAGGAAGCCCCTGATACGGAAAGAGGAACGATCAAGGCAGGTCTTTAAGGAAGTAGGGTGGAACGAGGCCCTGGACTATACGGCGGAAAAGATGCTGGCCATAAAGAGCAAATATGGACCCGAGGCCTTCGCCCTCCTTACCCACGGCTCGGGTGGAGTATGGCTGAGACAGCTTCTCACCTCGTACGGCACGGCTAATATCGGAGTGCCCAGTTATGCGCTGTGCAGGGGTCCGGTTGAGACCGGTTTTTTCCTTACCTTCGGTGCCAGTCCGCCTGAAGTGGAAAACACCGACATGAGAAACGCCAGGTGCATCACTCTCATCGGAACACATCTCGGTGAAAACATGCACAACACCCAGGTTCAGGATTTCTCCCAGGCCATCGGAAACGGCGCACAGCTAATTGTCGTCGACCCCCGTTATTCGGTTGCTGCGTCAAAGGCACGATACTGGCTCCCCATAAAGCCGGGAACCGATACGGCCCTGCTCCTTGCCTGGATGAACGTCATCATTGAAGAGAAGCTGTACGATGCAGAGTATATCGGGAAATACGCGACAGGCTTTGAAGAGCTGAAAAAACATGTGGCGGATAAAAACCCGGAATGGGCCTATACCAGGACAGGCATAACCCCGGCAATCATCCGAGAGACCGCCCGGCTCATGGCTGCATACAAACCCGCATCCTTCATCCACTGCGGCAGGCGCACGACCTGGTATGGAGACGATACGCAGCGCCTGCGGGCTATTGCGATGCTCAATGCACTGCTGGGTGCCTGGGGACGTAAGGGCGGTTATTATCTGCCGGCTGAGATGGAACTTCCCCCGTACCCGTATCTCAAGAAAAGCGACTACAAACCTAAAGCCCCTGTCGATCAGCCTAAAAATACTGCGTATCCTTTCGCTGAATCGATCCTGGCAACAGGCCTCAGAGACGCAAGCATCCCGGGGACCGCAACCTACGATATCCATGGGTGGATGGTATACGGCTCCAACCCGATCAATTCATTCACACAGCCGAAGAAGACCTATGATGCGATACAGCATCTGGATTTCATCGTCACCATAGACAACCTGCCAGTCGAGATAGCAGGCTGGTCCGATGTGATCCTTCCAGAATGCACCTACCTCGAACGTTATGATGACTTGAACAGCGCACCCTTCAGGGTACCTTTCGCGGCAATGAGGCAGAAGGCTATCGAGCCCATGTATGATTCGAAGCCGGCCTGGTGGATAGCCAAGCAACTGGCGGCCAGGCTCGGGCTGGAAGACTATTTCCCATGGAAGGATGCTGAAGAATACCTGAGAGTACGGGTGAAGAACGCAGGTCTTGACTGGGAAACTCTGAAGAAGAACGGGGTGATCGTTGGGAAGGAGCAGCCCATCTATATCGAAGACGGCATAGTGCCGACCTTCGATACCCCATCCAAAAAGATAGAGCTGTACTCCGCACAACTGAAGGCAGCAGGGTTCGATCCCATGCCCGAATACAAACCGGTGCAAGACCCTCCCGAGGGAATGTTCAGGCTCCTCACCGGAAGATCCCCCGTCCATTCGTTCGGGAGAACAACAAACAACCGCCTGCTGGGGGACTGTTACCCGGAAAATGAGGTGTGGGTTAACGATAATGTCTGTGATGAGTTGGGTATCAAGGAGAAGCAGAAGGTCGTACTGGTGAATGCCGAAGGGGTCAAGAGCATCCCGGTGAAGGTCAAAAAGACCCAAAGGATCAGGCCCGACTGCGTGTTCCTTGTTCACGGCTTCGGACACAGGCAGAAGAAAATGGAATTCGCCTACAACAAGGGTGCCGACGACACGGAGCAGATGAACAATGACAAGACCGATCCCCTCATCGGGTCGAAGGCCCTGAACGTAAACTTTGTCAAGATCGAACAAGAGGTGTGATATGAGCCGGAAACGATATGTCATGGCCATGGATACGATAAAATGCGTCGGCTGCAATGCCTGTGTCATAGCATGCAAGAACGAGAACAAGGTCCCGCTCAATCATTTCAGGGACTGGGTGGAGCAAGAGCTCAGCGGAGACTATCCCCATCTCTTCATGGAGATCCGCTCCCAGCGCTGCAACCATTGTTCGGATGCACCGTGCGTGAAGGTGTGCCCTACGGGAGCGAGCTGGATAACCAAGGAAGGCATTGTGCTGGTGGACAAAAATAAGTGCATCGGCTGCAAGGCCTGTATCGCCGCCTGTCCCTATGGAGCAAGGTATGTACACCCCAAGGGGTATGTGGACAAGTGCACGTTCTGCGTCCATCGCATCAAGAAATCTCTCGAACCTGCATGTGTCGAAATATGTCCTACCTCCAGCCTTACCTTCGGAGACTTGAACGATCCTGCCAGCGAGGTATCCAAGCTCCTGGCGTCACGGAAGAACAAGGTGGAAAAACCCGAGGCCGGGTGCAAACCCAATCTCTATTTCCTGGTATAAGGAGGGCACGGCATGAATACTATCGAGCTTATGACGACAAGGGCCAATCCGGGCATCGATCCGGTGCTGCTTATCTGGGGATGGCAGATACCCGTTTACCTCTTCCTCGGGGGGCTGGTGGCCGGATTGATGATCATAGCATCCCTGCAGGAATGGAGATTTAGGGATAAGTGGGAGCCCAGGCTCTCGAAGATCATCCCGATTCTTGCCATGGCTCTGCTAACCCTGGGCATGCTTGCCCTGTATCTCGATCTGGAGATCAGGGGACTCAAGCTGAACGTTATCAGGCTCTACATGACTTTCAAACCGGCTTCTCCTATTTCCTGGGGGGCGTGGATACTGATGATTACCTATCCCTGCCTGGCATTATGGCTCATCGGCAGCCTCTCTTCCCAGGGGCTAGAACGTTTTACGGCCAAAGCCCGTTTCCTGAGATTCCTTACACCGCTTCATAGATGGGCATCAAGGGTGAAAGAGAAGGTGCTTGCGGTGAACATCATTGTAGGTATAGCACTGGGTATCTATACCGGCATCTTCCTGAGCGGCATGGTATCACGCCCCGTATGGCATTCAGGTCTCCTGGGGCCGCTGTTTCTGATCTCCGGCATGTCCACGGGTGCGGCGCTCCTGGCCTTGTTCAAGGTTAATCACGATCTGCAGCAGGCGTTCATCAAGTGGGACATATTCGCCCTTATCACCGAGTCGGGTATCCTCGCACTGTTCTTCCTGGATAACATCACCGGAACGGCACTCCAGAAGAGTGTTGCAGGTCTCTTTCTCGGCGGTCCCTATTCCGGCGCCTTCTTCGGGCTGGTAGTGCTGGGAGGAATCCTTGCTCCGCTCCTCATCGAGTGGGCGGACCTGAAGGGAAAGGCCAAGGCCCCTTTTCTCGTTCCGGTGTTGGTGCTCACAGGAGGTCTGGCGTTGAGGTTTGTCATGGTCTCCGCCGGCCAGGCACTCGGGTTTTAATCTCTATCAGGATCTTACGGAGGGAACTATGAAGAAACTATGGAACCCCTATATGGCAGGTGTTGCTCTCGGATTGGTGCTTCTCTTTTCGTATATGCTCGTGGGGCATGGACTCGGTGCTTCCGGGGCCGCAAACATTCTCGGAGCTGAGGCTATGAAAGCAGCAGCCCCCGGCTATGCTACAGCCAAGGGAAGCTCTTTTGCCCATTACTTCGTTGACAGCCAGAATGCCATGAACAGCTGGCTGATCTTCATGGCCGTGGGGATTTTCCTGGGAGGGTTTGTCTCGTCGGTGCTGAATGGGAGGAACAGCCTGGAGGTGACCAGGGGAGTCCATACAACAAATAAAAAACGGATTATCCTGGCTCTCATCGGAGGGATCGTCATGGGTGTCGGCGCACGTATCGGTAGGGGCTGCACATCAAGCCAGGCACTAAGCGGCGGCGCCCTGCTTTCCGTAGGGAGCTGGATCTTCATGATGGCAGTTTTTGCAGGGGCTTACTCAATGGCTTACTTCGTAAGGAGGGAATGGCTATGATGACTCTGTTTCCCATAATCAACGGAACCTTCCCACCGGCAATGGAATTCATCCCTGTGCTCATCATCGGGGTCCTCTTCGGTATGGCCCTTGAGGTGGCGGGCTTCGGCAGTGCAAAAGTCCTTGCAAGCCAGTTCTTTTTCCACGATATGCGGGTCTTCAAAGTGATGTTCACCTCCATCATCACCGCTGCTGCAGGAGTCGCCGTACTTACGACAACAGGTCTTCTCGATATGGACCTCCTCTATATACCGGAAACCTTCCTCGTACCGCTTGGGGTCGGAGGGTTTATCCTTGGAATGGGCTTCATGGTTTCGGCGTATTGCCCTGGGACCAGCATCGTTGGCGCAGCATCCGGCAAACTGGACGGGCTCGTGACCTTTGCGGGGGTGATCGTAGGGTCAGTGCTTTTCGGCATGGTGAACCCCTATATCAACGGTTTTTATATGAGCACGGCAAAGGGTGTGCTCACGTTCCCCAAGCTCCTTGGTGTTTCGTTTCCGGTCCTTGCCACAATACTGATCGCCATGGCCATCATGTTGTTCCTGGCCGCGGATAAGGTCGAAGCCATATTTGCCAGGAAGTTGGACATGCCCGAGGGGCAGAAGATGACCGGCAGGGCAAAGAAGGCCCTCGGCGTGGTGTTTGCACTGAGCCTTATGGCCATCATCTTCCAGTACACGCTGCCTGTTGGTAAAGGAATGGATAATGGGGGTAGGGTATCTTCCATCACCCCGGTTGAACTCGGGCAGATGCTTGTGGGAGACCCCCGGTCTCTGTACGTAGTCGATCTGCGTGAAGGCAATGCATGCAAAGGTGCTGAGAACATACCATCGGCAAGCTGTTTCAGTGAAATAAAGGATAACCTCGAATTTATGTACAAGGGCAAGACCATGGTCGTCTATTCCCAGGATGGTGAAAAACGACTGCCAGAGGATCTATTAAAATACCAGGGCAGAATCGCGACCTTGGAAGGCGGGTATGATGCATGGAGAACTATGGTGATCGGGAAGCCGGAACAGGCGTATCAGGCCTTTCTGAATACTTCAAACAATGAAAAAAAGAACATGATTTCCGCTCTCCATTCCTATTTTACCGGGGCGAAGATGGAAGCCCAGGCCGAATCCGCGAAGCCCGGTGTGATCATCGTAAAGCCCAAAAAGAAGAGCGGGGGTTGCTCATAAGGAATTTAAAGAAGATATCATGAACTTTGTAGGATTACAGGCTGCCATGCACCTGTTCGGCCTCAGCGAGAGGGCCACGCTCAAGGAGATCAAGGCCCGGTACCGGAAACTGGTGAAGCAATATCATCCGGATGCCGGGAATACCAAGAATCAGGAGATGATACGGAAGGTGAATGAAGCAAATCGCATTCTACTTGATTATGTCCAGTCTTACCGTTATTCCTTCACCGAAGAGGAATTCTGCGAGCAACACCCGGAAGAGCGAATTAGGAGGCAATTCAAGGACGATCCGCTCTGGGGGAATGGATAGGAATATCGGTCAATGGATAATAGCAATGTAAAAGTAAGGCCACAGCGAATTATGGTCTTTCAACAAAATGGAAGCGGGGAGAATAAAATCAAAGGAATACGTCAATTCGGAAGGGATCGTTTTGTTATTGAGACATATGATATTGATGCACCCTTGCCTGGCCTGATCGAAAACAGCAACGGGTATCTCCCGGAAACGATCGATGCAGATATTGTCCTCGATTATCTGCAACATCCCGACCTGTCCAAGATGGTAGAGTTGCTGAAATCTCTGTACTACGGAGCGCTCCCTGCGGTGCAACCTGGGAAGCAGCAAAGCAAACGATCGGAATTCGAATTGAAGAGGCACCTGTACATATCGGCCTCAAAACACAGTACTATTGTACGGCCGATCCCGCTGGTTGGGATGTGATGTATGGTAAAAGTCCTGTGCATTTTTCGGCAGAACTCAACAAAGTCGCTTTAAAAAAAGCAATAGATCGTTTAAAATGGAAATACTATGTTGGAATCCACCACTCAAAACAATGATAGGGATGTCAGAAGATTCAAGCCGGTATTCCATGAAAAGGATAAATTCAATCATCCCGGTCAGTTTTTACAACGCAGATTCAAGGACCCCATGCATTTCGTGTACAATCTTATCGACCTGTTTAGATACACTCCCGATCTGATCCGGGTTTACTTCGGCAGAACGATCTCTCCCCGCTTTCGTGAGATGATTATGCTGACCGTAGCGAGTACCAATGACTGCAGTGCCTGAACCGATGCACACTATCGATTCGGTCGAATCGCAGGTCTCAGAGATGAAGAAATCAAGAATATCGGCCCACTCAGGAAAGAGGATTACGACGAACAGATTTGGGTTGCATTACATTGGGCTAGAAATTATGTCCTCTTTGAAGGCGACTTCCCGGATAAGAGCGTGGACGAGATTTTCTGTCGAGCATATCCACTCTGTGAACAGAAGGCCATATTTGCCACACTGAAACTGATGCTGTTCTTTAACATGCTCATGAACGTTTTCAACAAAAAGGGTTCACGCCTGTTGAGAAAGTAAAGATGTTTCAGTGGCTATCCTAAACTACAACTTTGTTTTAATGGTTGTGCTCTCCGCATCCGTCGTGGGCAGCGCATGTTGATCCTGAGTCATTCAAAGAGCCTCTGAGCCAGTCCTCGACTACATTTCGCACGTTGCCGCTGCACCCGCGTACAACCTCGATCCCATGAGAGTTCAGCACATTGACTGCACCAGCACCCATGTTCCCGGCGAGCATCACCTTTACCCCCATGTTGGCAAGGGCACCCACTATGTTGGACTTACAGCCGCAACCAGCAGGCGGTTCCACAATTTCCTGGTTAACGATCTTTTTCTGATCGTCGACCGTGATTACAGTAAAATATTCACAATGTCCAAAATGACCATCGACCATGTTCCCATTCGAAGGCAGTGCGATCTTCATATATTTCTCCATTCATGTATGTGTTACCCCAAAGATGCCGAACACATCGTCCATGATCATCTTCACTGGGGTTATCCAGAAAAGCGTGCAGAGCTTACAGTGCGTTTGATTCATAATAAGCATGCATTCTTAACTCTTCCCCCATAGCCTGAAAACTTATCATTAGCAATCCCGACTTTGAGAGCAATGAGCCAACATACTTTTTTTAACGGGTCTTTAAAGGCTTACAAGTATTAAATCACCATCTTTTAAGATCAATTGATCATTATAATTAGTTGGTTAGTTTTGTTCGACTCCGTCATTTCCGAGGAGCAACCTTGCGGTAGTTCATATTTGACATTAGTGCAAACATCGTCGCAGTGAAGTCATGGGTTTTCTGAAAGGTTGATAAGGCTTTGTGAAACAACACCGGCCAGGCATAGATTTGCCGGTTAATCTCAATCATCTTTTGGGACAACTGATCAGGCTCCATACTACCGGGCCGATGAATCACTTCGGTCATGTCATAGTGGTCCCAATCTTTATGAAAATTGGTATAGAGTAATCGCTGCTCTTTACAATATCGGTCAAAAATCCGTGTGCCAGGCAGCGGAGTCAGGAAGGTGGTCTGCATCACATCTATTTCATGATGAACCATGTAGTCGGCGCGCTGTTGCAGTTTATCGGGGGTGTCACTATCCACTCCGAAGATGAAGGCGCCCAAAACAGCAATCCCTGCACGGTTGATACGACGGAATGCCTGTGAGTAATAATCTACTCCACGATTAATATTGAGGTGCTTGTTGACCTCTTCCAGGGCACCATCTTCCTCTGCTTCAAGCCCTAAGAAGACCATCTTGCATCCGGCGCGGCTTGCCCAGGAAACCACCTCGTCATCATCCCCGAAGTTGAGTGAAGCCTGGCAGAACCACCACTTGTTCAGCCTGCGCTCCACCATCCCTTTGAAAATCGCCAAGGCCTGTTCACGCGACTCCTTGCCATACCCGATGATATTGTCATCCACAAAGAATATCATTTTCTCCGGGATAGTCTCCAGTTCAGCCAATACTTCCCAGGGAGGACGGCGGCGGTATCGCCTTCCATTAAAGGCGCTCACCGAACAGAATTCGCAGTCCATGGGACAACCCCTTGAGGTTTGCACAGAGGCGAACATGTAGCTAGGATGAAACAGGTCCCTCCGCGGGTTCGGTACGCCTGACAAATCAGACCAGCCGCCCTTGTACATCTGCTGGAGACTCCCGGCCTCGACATCGGCTATGACTTGAGGCCATACGGCCTCAGCCTCGCCGATAACCACGGCATCTGTAAAACAAAGGGCTTCTTCCGGGCACATGGAGGCATGGATACCCCCTATCACCACAGGCACACCTCGTTGCCGATAGATCGAGGCAATCTCATATGCCCGATTCGCAGAGGCGGTAAAGGCCGTAATGCCCACCAAATCCGCTTCTTCATAGGAGAAGGGCTCCCAGTTCTCATCAAGCAGCTTTACATCCCATGAGGAAGGGGTAGCGGCTGCGACAATCCCCAAGCCGATGGGGGGAAACCGTGAAGACCTGTTGACGGTGAGGCCTACACGCGCAGGATTCACAGGATTAATGAGGACCAGTCTCCGGTGGTTCAAGTTATTATTAAGTTGCATTATCAAACCATTATAATATAATACCTATTGGTATTACAACTATTAATTTGGAAGGAAGAAGAAATAATGCCTCTTTCAGATAAGGAATACCTTCAATTAAACCAGGCATTGTTCAGCTTGTCACAGGCCTACTACATACGTGCTGCAAAGTATGAGAAGAACAATAAGACCGGCCTTGCTTTTTCCGACCGGGCGGTGCTGATGGTGGTGGGCCAATTGGCTCCGATCCACTCTCGCCAATTATCGAACTTGATGAGTATCAACCCCGGCACGATTTCTCAGTATGTCCATAGCCTTGTCAAAAAGGGATTGATCGAAAAAAAGCAGGATGAAAATGACCGTCGCAAATGGTGGTTGGGTCTTACGAAAAAAGGGCAGGTCATCTATCAGCAAACAATCACAGAAGCGGTTGCATACACCAGAGACTTTATATCCGCACTGAATGGAACAGAACAAAAAACACTCCATCAATTGCTTTTAAAGGCATCCCATAGCCTTGGATTCGAGTGGCAATAGAAATGCGAATCCTGTGGGCGGCCAGTTCAGTAGGAAAAGGTCACATCATGCGTGACATTGCCATAGTCAACCAGCTTCAGGGTATAGCAGATGTCGAAGTTGATTGGCTTATCCCTGATCCTGGTGGGGAATTTGTGCGCTGTAGGGGTTACCATGTCTTGGATTATTCAGGACAACTCTCAGGCAGTGGAAAGGCCTATGCACAGGTTTTTAATAGCAGTACAAATGAATTCAACCTGATGAGGTATATAAAGGCTGATACGAGGCTTCACAAGCATGATTTCTTTATCAGCAAGAAGGCTTGGGAAGACAAAACATATAATGTGATCATTGGTGATGAGGCCTTCTGGCTCCTTACGGGTTTTGCTTCGAGATGGTCAAAAAAGCCTGCCCCCTTTATTTTCCTCACGGATTTTATTGGAACCAAGGCGATGCGCATGCGCATCCGTGATCACCTCATTGCATGGTACAACAACATCCGGTTTACCATGAGCTTCCTCGGCCCTGATGTGTATATCTACATTGGCACAGCAGAAGAAATACCCGCTGAGCGGCTAGGCTTTCTACTGCCCAGCAGGCGAAAATGGGCACAGCGTCATTGCCGTTTTGTTCAGCCTATTGTCAACTTCGATCCTATGGCCCTGCCTGGGAAAGTATTGCAACGGGAGCAGCTTGGTCTACCCAAAGACGGCATAATATTCTTGGCAACTATTGGGCCAGAAGGTGACTATCGGGCACGAACAGCATATATAGAGAAGGTGTTTGAACGTCTACGGTCGGATTTCCCTGTTGCCCATTTCATAGTTGTGTGCCCCGAGAATGGTGGGAAAGAGTGGATTCAGTACTACAATTATCTCGATAGATTATATGAATACTTTGCAGCTTCTGATTTTGTGTTCACCCAATCAGGATATGGGAAGGTAGTAGAATTGTCAGCATTGGGGGTACCGTTCATCGGTATGCCCTTGGATTACCACTTCGAACAAGAATATGTGATGTCCCATCGCTTGGAGCATTACGGGGTAGGTAAGCTGGTCACGCTTCGAGATCATTCTCCGGAAGCACTTGCAGCGGAAGCCCGAAAACTCATGGGAAAGCACCCGAGAAAGATTGCTGCGAATAATGGCATAGAAGTGGCCGACATTATTCTGGGTGCCATCCGAAGGAACTGAAGCTTGTTTGGCCTCAAACCACCCCTTCCTATACAGTCTGTGCTTACTCCCCCTGACCTTCCCTCTTCGGTACACTCGGGCATGGCTTGTTCTTAAAAAACTGGTAGTAGAGAAGCGGCACGATGATAAGGGTTAGGGCTGTTGAGGCCACAGCCCCGAACATCATGGCAATGGCAAGCCCTTGGAAGATCGGGTCGAACAGCATGACAAACGACCCCACAACTACCGCAGCCGCGGTGAGCACAATGGGCCGGAAGCGTACCGACCCTGCCATGATCAGGGCCTGACGCAGCTCACCCTTTTCCCTCCACTCCATCTGGATGAAGTCAACGAGCAGGATGGAATTGCGCACCACGATCCCGGCAAGCGCAATGAACCCGATCATGGATGTGGCCGTGAAAAAGGCCCCGAAGAGCCAGTGTCCGGGCAGTATCCCCACCAGAGTCAGCGGTATGGGGGCCATGATGACGAGTGGTGTTACAAAGCTCCTGAACCAGGCCACCACCAGGATGTAAATAATGATAAGTACAACGGCAAATGCTGCCCCGAGGTCCCGGAAGACCTCATAGGTGATATGCCATTCACCGTCCCACTTCATGGAATACCTATCTTCCAGCCAAGGCTGGACCGAGGAATACTGCTTCATCGCATATCCTTCGGGCAGCTTCATCTTGGCGATTGCCTCCTTCATGGTCATGATGGCATAAATCGGGCTCTCTTCCTTGCCCGCCACATCGCCGGTAACATAGGTGACCCTCTTGAGGTTCTTGTGATAAATGGTCTTTTCCTCTAAGCCGTTATGAACCCTTACAAGCCCTGCCAAAGGAACGAAACCACCTGAGGGTGTCGGTACGGTAAGCGAGAGCAGCCTGTTCAGGTCGGATCGCTGGTCAAGAGGCATACGGAGCATGATCTCTACCGGCTCCTTTTCGCTGTCCATGTGCACAAGCCCGGCCCCAGCACCACTCAAGGCAATACAAAGGAGCTGGGCAATTGCCTGGGTGCTTATACCGTTTTGAGATGCCTTTTCCTGGTCCACTTCGAAACTGACCTTATTCTGATCATCCTCCACCATCCAATCCACATCAACCACACCATCGGTCTTCTCGAATATGCTGCGAACCTGCCTTGCGATCTCAACTTGCCTGTTCGTGTTGGGACCATAGATCTCTGCCACAAGGGTGCTCAGGACCGGCGGCCCCGGCGGGATTTCAGCTACCTTGATGCGGGCGGCATATTTATCGCCGATCTTCTTGAGCCCCGGCCTCAAGCGTTTGGCAATATCATGGCTCTGGGCCTTGCGATCTCCCTTTGCCGTGAAATTCACCTGGATATCAGCCACGTTGCTGCCGCTTCTTAGGTAGTAATGCCGCACAAGTCCGTTGAAATTGTATGGGGATGCAGTGCCTACATAGGCCTGGTAATCCGTGACCTCGGGCACTGTCTTTAAATACTCGGCCATCTCCCTAGTGGCAGCAGCCGTCTCCTCCAATGTCTTGCCTTCTGGCATGTCGATGATGACCTGCAGCTCGCTCTTGTTGTCAAAGGGAAGCATCTTCACTGTCACTGCCTTTAAAGGCAAGAGTACCAAGGCGAGCACGAGCAGCCCAAAGATTACAGCAAAGGCGATCATGCGCTTCTTCGGTATGTCGATAAGTGGGCCTAAGAGCTTCTCATAGAAGTTTTTGAGCCCTGCACCTTCTTCATGCCCCTGCTCATGGTGCACGTTTTTCAGGACCATATAGGCGAGCCATGGGCTTACAATAAACGCTACAAGCAGTGAAAAGATCATGGCAGCGGATGCCCCCACAGGAATTGGCCTCATATACGGCCCCATCAGGCCGGACACAAAGGCCATGGGCAGAAGAGCAGCTATGACCGTGAAAGTAGCCAGGATCGTCGGGTTACCTACCTCATCCACAGCAAAAACCGCTGTCAGGGGTTCGATAGCATGCATGCGGAAATGGCGATTGATGTTCTCCACCACAACTATGGCGTCATCCACTAGGATGCCTATAGAGAAGATAAGGGCGAACAGGGTAACACGGTTGAGTGTGTACCCATAGAGATAATTGATGAGCAATGTTAGTGCCAGTGTTACCGGGACAGCGACTGCAACAACAATGGCCTCCCGGCGCCCTAAGGCAAGGGCGATAAGGATGATGACCGAGACAGTGGCAATGAGCATGTGGTACAGGAGCTCATTTGACTTTTCCTTTGCTGTCTCACCATAATCCCTTGTCACCGTCACCTGTACTTCCGTTGGTATGAGCTTACCCTTGAGGGCCTCGACCTTATGCAAGGCGTCTTCAGCCACAACACTTGCATTGGCACCCTTCTTTTTGGAGATTGCGAGGGTCACCGCCTCGTACTGCCCGGTAGGATCGGCCTTTAATCCCTTATGGGATGCGGCAGGACCGAGGCCCATAAAGACATAGTTCGCAGGTTCCTCCGGTCCATCGGTTATTCTGGCAACATCGCGCAGGTATACGGGCCTGTTATTATCGACATTGATGACGATATTACCGACTTCTGTCGCGTCCTTAAGAAAACGGCCCGTCTCCACAATGGTCTCCAGGTTGCCTGAAGGGAAAGCCCCGGACGGGATGATGACATTTGCCTGCTGGAGCATGTTCATGATCTGGAAGGCAGATACATGGTGTGCCTGCAGGCGCGTCGGGTCCAAAGTGACGATGACCTGGCGGCGCTGCCCCCCGGTCACTGAGGTTTCCGAGACATCCTGACCTTTTTTGATCTCCTCACCGAGTTGCATGGCTACCCGACGCAGCTCATAGCCCGAGTATTGTGGCTTGTCACTCCACAGTGTGAGCGTCAGAATGGGGACATCATCGATAGACTTTGGTTTCACCAGCGGCTGAGAGACACCTGCCGGGATGATGTCGTAGTTGGACATCAGCTTGTTATAAAGTTTCACCAGGCTGGCTTCCATGTTTTCGCCAACATAGAAGCGGACGATGGTCAGATTGTAGCCGGGCTTTACAATGGAATAAACGTACTCCACTCCCTTGATCTCCCAGAGAAGCTTCTCCATGGGATAGGTGACCCGTTGCTCAACCTCTTTCGGGGTTGCCCCGGGGTAGGGTACAAAGACATCGATCATGGGCACCACAATCTGGGGTTCTTCCTCCCTGGGTGTTACCATGACGGCAAACACGCCCATAAGAAGTGCGGCAGCCACTATTAAGGGTGTCAGCTTTGACTGGATGAAGGCCTTAGCTATCCTTCCGGAGATGCCGACCATCTTCATTGCCTTATCTCCGCTTTGATGACGCCCCCATCGATGGCCTTATCGATACCGTCGGTGATGATCCGCTCATTCGGGAAGAGACCTGATAAGACTTCAATACCCTTGTCCGCCAAAGTGCCTTCTCTGATCAAGCGGTACGTGATGACCCCTTTTGCATCGACAACATACACGCCGGTCAATTGGCCTTTGTGGACAATAGCTTTCTCTGACACAAGAATTGCTCTTCTCATTCCTACGGGGATCTTCACACGCACATAGAGGCCGCTTCTGAGTTCCTTCTCCGGAAGGCCTATCTTGATAAGAAATGTTCTGGAGCTGGGGTTGATATCAGGAAGAATCTCCCTGACCGTACCCTTAAGATGTTTCCCAAATGACTCAATGTTCACATCTGCAGGCATGCCTGCCTTGATCTTACCGCTGAGGCCTTCGTCTATGGCTGCATCTACATAGGCATCGCCCAGAGCCTCAATGACCAGCATAGGCATCCCTGGTGAGGCCATGCTGCCCATATCGATCTGCTTCTTTGTCACCACACCGGCAGCAGGAGCAACGATACGGGTGAAGGCCAGGTATGTCTCGGCCTCTTCCATCATGGCCTTTGCCCGTTCGAATTCCGACTTGGCCACATTCCGCTGCGTCTCGAACTGATCCATCTCCTGGCCGGACAGTGCCTTTTGATCATACAGATTGTGATAGCGTTTCCATGTGGTCTCGGTCAGGTCCATGTTCTGGCGGGCAGCCTCCAATGCCATAGAGGCCGCTTTCACTCGCTGGAACGCATCACGGTCATCCAGGGTAATGAGTAGTTGCCCTGCCTTGACAAAGTCCCCCTCCCGTACATGCAGGGAGGTGACAGCGCCCATCACCCGGCTGGCAATGACGCTTACACGGTCAGAACGGATGGTCCCTGAAGTCTCATACAACTCATCTACCTGAGAAAGGGCAACAGCAGACACCGTGACACCGATGACGGACGGCCTTGCGGTATATTCTTTCCCGGCCTTTTCCCGGCATCCCAGCCACAGCCCACTGAACATCGTCATACATACAAAGAGACAGAAAATTGTCAGGAAACGAACACCCTGAATCTCCTTCATATCATTTTCTCTCAGAACACCTCTCATGCTCATCTCCCTGTCTTCAGTCTTCTATATTCAGGTCTTTCAGGATCGTCCCACTCTCATAGCTGAGTGTGGCCACTGCCAGAATATATGAGTTCTCACGGTCTAAGAGGCCTGCTCTCGCCTGTTCCAGACTTGCCTGGGTGTTCAGGAGATCTGCCAGAGACACAAGGCCGTTCTCATACCGCAATCGCACCAGTCGTGCACCCTCCTCGGCAGTTTTGAGGGCCTCCTGTGCGAGGTCTCGGTTCTTTCTTGCTTCCTCGATATTAAGGTATGCTTCTGTAATCCGATAGGAGACGCCCTGCTTCAGTGCGGCAAGCTGTTCATCTGCCTGAGATGCAAGGTGGATTGCTTTTGCCCGTTCGTATTCTCGCTTAGTTCCATCGAACAGATCCCAGCGCAGGAAGGCCATCACCTGCCAGCTGTCGCCCTCGGAGCCTAAGGGCCGGTTATGATCGTTAAACTGATATGTCCCGCCAACACCTACATAAGGGAAGTAACCTGCCTCCGCCATGCGGATATTCTGCCGGGCATTCTCCTGGCGTAATTGTGCCGCTCGTATATCACTCCGTGATTCAGCAGCTTTGACATATAAGGAGAGATCCTTTAAAGGCAGGTCGACGGTTCTATCCGAAACATCAATAGCCTCTGTTGTGGACAGAAGAAGGCCAAGAGCACGTTTAGCCAGATTGAGATTCTTATCAGCGCTGTTCTTTCTCTGCTGGGCTTCCATCAGGGCTGTGGTGGCACGTAGGGTGTCGGAATACTGGCCCAGATTGTTGTTATAACGGAGGTTTGCTATCCGAAGGTTCTCCTTGGCCTCTTCGACACTCTTTGCCACTGCTTGAACATATTCTTTTGTACTGATAATCATAAGGCTGGCCCTAATGACCTGAAAGGCCACGTCCTCCTGCTTCCGTTTAAGCTCATCATCCTTTGCGAGGGACTCCTTCTTGGACATGTCGAGGCCGATGAAGGCCTTCCTCACATATAATGGCTGCTCGACGGTGAATGATGTCTGGTAGTCGCCGATTGCATCGGGATGGTTGAGAAGATCCGGGTTAAAATCCTGCTGAGTGATGCGTTCCTGATTCAATCTATCCATGAATGCATATGTGGGGTTGGTCGTTCTGGAATACCGCTCTTCAAAGCTCACCTTTGGCAGGAGATAGCTGCGGGCTACTCCGATATCACTGCCCTGGGCCATGGATGAACTCGTCGTGGACCGGATCTCGTGATTGTTGTCGAGTGCAGAGTGGACTGCCTCGATGACGGTCATCTGATGTTCAGGAATCTGGTCCTGAGCCCAGGCACACGTATGTAATATGGGAAGGAGTGATACAATGCTAACCATCATGATTATAAGAATGGCGGGTTGCATGTTATGGTGAACCGACAGCTTCATTTTATCGCCCCCTTAATGAGATAATTTTCAGAGAAGAAATGTATTCAAAGCTATATTTCTTATACTGTGATACCCCGCTAATTCAATACCAACGCAGAATGTACTGCGAGAAAATAGACATGGGCAGTGTTGTCTGTCTTTGAGGCAAGGGCCTCAAACGTGTTGTCATCGGCATGGATAACGTATTCTTTTTCCACCATTTTTCACTCCTTGAAATGTTAATTTCTTTTGAACCAGGATTCTTCCTCATGATAAGAAGGTTTCATCCCATGAGGTTAAATATAGGTCAGATCAGTGGTATGGTCATTGATCTAGATCATTGGAATGGATTTTTATGGACACGCTGAAACGGATTCAGGACATACCTCTCTTCGGAACATGCATCAAGAAAGATTTGTATACCAGGGGATAAGCCCCTTGCTTATATCGTCTCCTCCTTTATAAATCTATTGGAGAAACTGAAGGTTATACAGATTATGTCTCTATACATTTGGAGGATTTATAAACATGTATAAGGATATGTTGACCTGAGGATAGCAGCCGTTATCTGTATAGGGTTCTTTCTTGGCAGCATGTTCGGTGCGAAGGTGGCAACAAATTTATCGAATATCCTTTTGCAAAGAATATTTGGCATAGCTTTACTCTTAATTTCATTAAAGATGATATTTGTTAAATAAATGCCCTCTCGGTCATGAAATGGTTTTCATAATGAGCAACTGCTCTTTGATGTTCTTCTATCTAAATCAGAGTAAAGCTCAATTCCCCACACCGATACATCAATTGTTACGTCACCGACTAATCGAACTACATCTTTGTCTACGACAAACGTAAACCCTTCGACCTTGTGTATCTCGTCATTTAATTTTGGCTCATCCAGAGCCATCCGCAGTTGCGGGCTCCCTCAAAGATATTTTATAAGTATACGTAAACCAGAGGGGGCCTGGTCTCTGTAGGTATCCTTAAACTTCTTCATGGCTTGTTCTGTTACCTTGATCATATGTGCATCCTCCTATGTATAGTTTTCTTTATCTGATCGTATTGATAGTAGTGTTGTAGGCGAAAGAAGTTAATCATGCATTGATGTGGATCAATTTTTGAAAAATTAGTGGTCTATAAAAATCCTGTGTGTGGATGAACGTACAATCCTGGGTATCATTTGTACCGGTATGTTTTTATGATTATTCTACCAATTCATCTATATTGGTATTGCTGCCGTCCTAATAAAGGAATAATCTTAATGACGTACATTTCAATGTCTCTGGAGGCTACACATGCCATAAACCTCTTGAGTAACAGCTATACAAATTGCTGATTTCTGGAAGGAGATCTCCATGCATGAACTGATCTTTGATCCGAAGCTCTGTGAGGGCTGTAAGACATTGGACTGCATCATGAAGTGCCAGTACATCGAGATGGACCTTGATGAGGCACGCAGAGAACATGCCAAAATCCTCCGGGGGGAGGAATCCCGGATCCTCAAAGATTGTGTCACCTGCTATGCCTGCGAGGAGTATTGCCCCAGCAGGAACCACCCGTTCTATCTCATCGTGGAACGACAGGAACAACTTGGCATCCATCCCGTCCCAAAGCCCATTGAGAAGTCCCAAGTCATCATGATGGGACCTCGGGGCAAGATCAAACAGAAAAAGCTTAACCCCCCGGTCATCGACATGTGCTTTTTCGACATCATGAAGGGCGGCATCAGGGGAAAACTCTTCGATGGTGCCACAACCATCGGCGGCAGCGATGTTTTCTGCAACCTCATGTTCCTCCACTTTGCCCGGAACTCCACCATCCATGAGCGCCTGCCGCTGATCATGAACAATATCATGAAATACTTTCTGGAACCTTCAGGTGTGAAAGAGCTCATCTGCTACCATGATGAATGTTACGGCACCTATACCTCATGGGCCCCTGCATTCGGGATTGAAGTCCCCTTCCGACCTGTTCACCTCTTTGATTATATCTATCACAAGCTCCTTGATCTGAAGCCCGATATCAAACCGCTGAATGTGAAGGTGGCCTACCAGAGGCCCTGTTCAAATCGCCTCTGCCCTGAGACGGACCACTTCGTGGACGACATTTTCAGTCTTATCGGCGTTGAGCGGCCAAAGAGGATCTATGAATACCAGAATGCCCTGTGCTGCGGAGGGGTCCCTGAGGCTGCCCAGCGATTCGAACTTGTGGAGGAGATCCAAAAGAAGAACGTGGAGGACATGAAATCAACCGGTGCGCAATATGGGGTGTTCAACTGCCCGTTCTGCTTCTGGACCCTTGCAGAACCCGTAGCAAAGGCAGGCATGTTGCCTATAATGATGTCCGACCTATGTCTCATGGCGCTGGGCCAGTAAGGGGGGTTGAGCATGCTTGATCAAGAGATAATCGGAAAGCTGAAAACCATCGTGGGGAGCGATTACGTCTCTGATGCAGCAGAAGAGCTCTTTATTTACTCGCGGGACCAGGGGGTCCAAGACCCCCACATGCCGGACTGTGTGGTCATGCCCGGTAGCGCCCCAGAGGTCCAGGAAATCATCCGGCTTGCTGTACAGAAAAAGATCCCGGTGGTGCCCATGGGTGGAGGCCTGGTGCTTTCCGGCCTCACGTTGCCGTTGAAGGGTGGGATCGTGCTGGATATGAAAAGGATGAACCGCATTATCGAAATCAATGAGAAGAGCCACTATGCGGTTGTGGAGGCAGGAACCTCCCAGGGCATGCTGGATGCCTATCTAAGGAAGCACCACCCGGGTCTCAAACACTCCCTTCCCGATGCGCCCCCTTCTGCGACCATCGCAGGGAACATCGCCATCCATGGCTCCGGCCACTTGTCCCAGAGTGAAGGCGGGTTCCATTCCGAGATGGTGACGGGTCTGGAGGTTGTTCTGCCCACGGGCGAGCTTGCCAGATTCGGGTCATGCTCCACTGTCCCATCCTGGTTTTCCCGCGCACCCCTTCCGGATCTCGTGGGGCTGTTCCTCGGCTGGAACGGGACCACAGGGGTCATCACCAAGGTGGGCATCAAGCTCTATCCCAGGCCCAGTTTGCACGATGTCATGGTCTTCATGACCGAGGATATCGACCTGGCACCGGAGATCATCACTCGGATCATCAATACCGAGGTCGCCGAAGATATCAACTATGCATTGGCGCCCAAGCCCGACTATCTGAACGGATTCCAGATGACTGTCATCAATGTCACAGCCAACTCGGCGGCAGAAATGAGGATGAAGAAGCAGATAATACGTGATGCGCTCCATGACTTCTATGAAACAAAAGAATCCGGATTCATGCCGGTACCGCCCAACATGAAGGCGGGCTTTCTGGAGGCTCCCCAGAAGGCCCTGAGTAAGTTTGCCGATGTGAGGAAAGGGGGCGGATTCGAGTACGTGGGTGCCATCATGCCCATCGAGAAGATCCCTGATGCCTGCCGCGCCGGCATGGAGATCACGGCCAGGAACCGAATCACCTACTCCCTTGGCGCCAGGATCATTGGCAGGGGGCACTGTGCCATGTTCTTCTTCGCTTACCCGTTCAACAGGGCCGATAGAGAAGAGGTGGAACGGGTGAAAAACGCCCTGGAAGATACCAATGAAACAGCCCTCAAGCTCGGCGGAATACCCTGGAAGGCAGAGGCCCAGGGACAGCAGCTCATCTTGAAACAGATGGAGCCGGAGACGTACAAGGTCATGAAGAAGATCAGGGATGTTCTGGACCCGGCTGGGATCATGAACCCCGGCAACTGGGAGGTGGGATGATGGAAAAGGGACTTGTCGATATCCTCCATCGATGCTTTCGGTGCGGCTGGTGCAAGTTCCCCACCAATTATCATGATTTCAATTGCCCTGCATACCTGAGATACCGTTTCGAGTCCTTCTCTGCAGGGGGAAGAATGTGGCTTATCAGGGCCTGGCTGGATGGAGAGATCAAAACGAGTGAAAGGCTTGCCCAGGTCCTGTTTTCATGCGCAACCTGCAGGAACTGCGTGGAGGCCTGTGCCATACCGCTGATCAAGGACCAACTCGTGGACGTCTTCATAGCAGCGAGGCAGGATATGGTGGAAACAGGGCTCATACCTCCGGCGGTACGGGATTACTTCAAGGCTATCACCACAACGGGGAATCCCTACAAGATGCCCCGGACGGACCGGAAGAAATGGGCGGAGGGATTAAACGTCCCCGCATATACCAATCAGGAGTATCTTCTCTACATCGGTGATGAAGCATCCTACGATGACCTGGGCATGAGGATGTCCCGCTCTGTTGCACAGCTCCTGAATGAAGCCGGCATATCATTCGGGGCCTTGTTTGAGGAAGAGAATGGCGATGGCAATGAAGTTCTGGCATTGGGTGAGCTCGGATTGTTTGCCGAGATTGCACTTCAGAACATCTCGGACTGGAATCAGCGCGGCATAAAGAAGATCATCACCATATCGCCCCATGCCTACCAAGCCATCAAGAATGAGTACGTTAAACATGGATCAAGCTTTGATGTGTATCACTACACTCAGGTTTTTAGCACTGCAATTCAGCATCTACCCATAAGAAGAGAATACCCCTCAAAGGTCACCTACCATGACCCCTGTTATCTGGGGAGGTGGAACAGGGTCTATCTCCAACCCCGCTTTATCCTGAACTCCATTAAGGGCTTGACCCTAGTCGAGATGGACCGTTCCATGCAGAACGCTTTGTGCTGCGGCGGCGGCGGGGGTAACTCTTTTACCGACATCCTGGGTACGGGCCCTGACCTGGCCGGAAGGTCTCGCGTCAGAGAGGCACTTTCTACAGGGGCACAGATCATCGCAGTTGCCTGCCCCCAGTGCTACCGGATGCTCGATGATGCCGTGAAGGCGGAAAATGCTCAAGAACAGATCAGGGTGATGGAGATAACAGAGATCATGAATTCAGCACTACTATAAAAAAGGGCCGGGTATGACGAGAGAAAAACCCAGATCGGGCTGTTCGACACCCACGGAGGCCATCTTAGAAAGCATATCGGACGGTGTGTTCACGGTTGATAGTGATTGGGTCGTCACCTCGTTCAACCGCGCAGCCGAGGAGATCACCGGGGTGTCTAGGGAAGAAGCCATCGGAAAGCTCTGCTCCGAAGTCTTCCGCTCCAGCATGTGCGAGACTGACTGCGCACTGAAGCGGACATTAAAGACAGGAAAACAGGTGATCGGTAAGTCGTGCTACATCATCGATGCCAAAGGCCAGCGTATCCCCATCAGTGTCTCCACCGCCGTACTGAAGGACTCCAGTGGCCGCATTATAGGTGGTGCTGAGACTTTCCGTGATCTGACCGAGCTTGAGGAGCTCCGCCAGGAGCTTAAGGGGCGCTCCCATGTGGGTGAGCTCGTGAGCCGGAGTCCCATCATGCAGAAGGTGTTTGAGGTAATCCCGGCCGTTGCGGCAAGCCCCAGCACCGTCCTCATTCTCGGCGAGACCGGTACGGGCAAGGAAGTGGTGGCGAGGACCATACATGCATTGAGCCCCCGGCATGAAGGCCCCTTCATCGCGGTCAACTGCGCGGCCCTGCCCGATACGCTCCTGGAATCCGAACTTTTCGGCTACAAGGCAGGGGCATTCACCGGTGCAACACGGGACAAGCCCGGGCGGTTCGCCCTTGCAAAAGGTGGGACCCTGTTTCTCGATGAGATCGGCGAGGTGAGTCCAGCGCTGCAGGTAAGGCTGCTGCGGGTCCTTCAGGACAGGAAATATGAGCCTCTGGGCGCCACCCGGTCCGAGACGGCCGATGCCGGGTCATCGTGGCCACCAATAAGGACCTGGCGCAGCAGGTCAAGCAGGGACTCTTCCGCGAAGACCTCTACTACCGCGTGAACGTAGTCCGGCTTCAGCTACCCCCACTGAGGAGGCGCAAGGAAGACATCCCGCTGCTGGTGGAACAGTTCATCGCCCACTTCAATGTCCTGCAGGAAAAATCCATCCAGGGTATTACCGCAGAAGCGCTGTCCCTGCTCATGGCCCACGACTGGCCCGGCAACATACGGGAGCTGGAAAATGTCGTCGAGCGGGCATTCATACTGTGCTCCAAGGGCTCCATCGGCATTGCCCACCTGCCCGAGGAGCTGACGGTCCGTTACATTCAGCACATCACACAGCCGGGTCTGAAATCGGCCGGTGAAGTGATGGAGGCCCAGGCCATCCGGAAGGCACTTGAGCGCAATGCCAACAACCGCCTTGCAGCTGCAAGGGAGCTCGGCATCCACAAGAGCACCCTGTTCAGGAAGATGAAGCGGCTCGGCATCACCTCTACAGGCAAAGATGGCCGTGCCCGCCGCCAGATGATACAGTAGCAGATCTGCTAGCTTGCCATTGATCATGAGTCGCATTGATGCGACTCATGGGACATGTTCCTACGCCCCTGTTTCACCAAATACTTCAAGTAAACTGGAATGTTGGCAACAACATATGAACCAGTAAGGGCCTTGGCATGGTCTGTGCTCATCTTATGATAAAGGTGGGTATCTCCAGATCATATGAAAACAGCATTTTCTTCCTGGAACAATCGGATCGCCCCGGTCTTTGATGTGGCCCGGCAAGTCTTCCTCGTGGAGAGCGATGCGGATCTGATCAAAGGCGAGATCGAGGAGACCATCCCCCCGGACGACCTGATGGCTAAAGCCCAATGCCTGGCAGGTCTCGGAGTTAACACATTAGTCTGCGGTGCCATATCGCGCCCCTTGCAGGGTCTCTGTCGCATTGTTGCGACTCATGAGATATGTTCTTACACTCCCGTTTCACCAAAATATCCAAGTATACCGGAATGTTGTCAACATCCTCTCTCCCTGCAACCGTCTTGGCATGGTCTGTGCTCACCTCAGGATGAAGGTGGATCTTCCAAAGCATATGAAAACAGCATTTACTTCCTGGAATAATCGGATCGCCCCGGTCTTTGATGTGGCCCGGCAGGTCTTCCTCGTGGAGATTGATGCGGACCAGATCATAGGTGAGATCGAGGAGACTATTCCCTCGGACGACCTGGTGGCTAAGGCCCAGTACCTGGCAGGACTCGGGGTGAACACACTGGTCTGCGGCGCAATATCGCGCCCCATGCAATGCTGTAACTCCTACGGTATCAGGGTGATCCCATTTGTGGCCGGGGACTTGCGGGAAGTGATCCAGGCGTGTCTTGAGGGCAGGATTCATGACGAGATCTTCGCCATGCCCGGATGCTGCCCGCAGGCCAGACGCCGTGGGGGCAGGGGTGGGCGGCGCAGGGCAGGGACGGTGTGCCAAGGGTGATGTCCCTGAAGCGGGTTCCTGTGAAACCTGTATCTGTCCGAACTGCTCTCACCAAGAGCCGCATGAACGGGGAATTCCCTGCTCACGGAAACAGTGCCCAGTTTGCGGTAGCACTCTTATCAGGGGACAACAGAAGAGAGGAATACGAATAAAAGAGGACCAGAGGCCATGAACACACCCTCGGGTGGGCAATGGAAGAATGAGAAAGGAGACAAGCTATGCCACAAGGAAATGGAACAGGCCCCCTTGGTATGGGGTCCATGACCGGCCGCAGGGCCGGGTATTGCGCGGGTTTTGATATGCCAGGATATGCGAATGCCGCACCAGGATACGGTTTCGGGCGTGGACGAAGATGCCGGGGCCTCGGCTCTGGCGCTAGTGGACGTGGGTGGCGCACTTGGTTTCACGCCACCGGACTGCCCGGATGGATGCGGTTCGGCGGACACAGGGATACAGCCCGCACAGATCGATCCGACCAGCGAGAGAGAGGCTCTCAGGGGCCGGGCCGACATGCTGCAGGCCGAGCTGGAATCCATAAGGCAGCGTCTCGACGAGATCGATGCGTCTGCGAAGACTCGATGAAGAAAGTCGTCTGAAACAGACCGTGCCGGTCCATCCCTCCTCTGTTTCATGTGGACGGTTGGCCGGTCTTTTCAGGAAAACCGGAGGATTGTGTGAAGAAGATAGGCATTATCATTTGTGACCGCTACCGCAGTTGCGGAGGAGGTAAGTGCTTCAGGGCGATCAGGGAGAGACGCGGCGCATTCGCGCATTACCCTGCCGATGAAGCTGTTGAAGTGGTGGGCTTTTCGAGCTGCGGGGGCTGCCCCGGCGGGAATGTGGAATATGTCCCGGCTGAGATGAAGAAGAATGGCGCCGAGGTGATACACCTGGCAACGGGTTTTGTTGTGGGATACCCTCCATGTCCGCATATTGCCGACTTTAAGAACTTCATCGAGACACAGTTCGGATTGAGGGTCGTAGTGGGCACTCACCCCATCCCCCTGAAGTATCAAAAAATACATGAGCGTCTTGAGTTTTGGGAACGCCAGGACATGAAAGGACTTGCCGGACCCCTGATGGAAGAAGACAGGTCGGTCATGGAGGCATATGACTGATGCCGGTAATTCTACACCGGTGGAAGGAGAAGGACATGAAAGTTGCATTTACAACCTCTGGAGAAAGTCCTGGAAGCGCCCCTTGACAGCCGTTTCGGCAGGGCGCCGAAGATTCTCATATATGATCTGGATGCTGGGACTTTCGAGATTACTGACAATACCCAGAACCTGAACGCCCCACAGGGTGCGGGCATCCAGGCGGCTCAGAACGTGGCCAGAACCGGGGCAAAGCATCTGGTGACCGGGCACTGCGGACCCAAGGCATTTAAGGTGCTCAAGGCGGCTGGAATCTCCATCTACACCACCGATGTCGCCACAGTCTCAGAGGCACTCGACCGGTTCCGGGCGGGCAGCCTTACCCCTGCACAGTCGGCTGACGTGGAGGGACACTGGGTATGAAAGGGGCGAAGCCCCATGCAGGGCATATCACCTACATACCCATCGGCATCATCCGCAGCCCTCACACGGTTCCTGAGCAGACTCCAGCGCAGTCTGTGTATGCACAGGGATGCCTGGGCACGGCTGAGATTATGCCCGAGTACGGTGAAGGTCTGGACGATCTTGACGGATTCTCCCATGTCATCCTCATCTACCACTTCCATCGGGCAGGCTCCGCGCAGCTGACCGTACAGCCCTTGCTTCAGGATAAAGAGCATGGCGTGTTCTCTACCCGTAAGCCGTGCAGGCCCAACACCATCGGCCTGAGCATTGTTGAGTTGGTGAAACGGGAAGGCAACACCCTCCATATCGACGGGGTGGACATCCTCGACGGCACCCCCCTGCTGGACATCAAGCCCTATGTGGGCAGGTTCGATTGCTTCAAAAACACGATTGACGGATGGCATCGCGAGGTGGACGAGGCATCAGCCCAGCTGCGTGGAAGGCGTGGATATCGTCCCGACAATGATCCGGAGGCCACCTCATGATCGTTGGCCGTGGCTTCGGGAAAAGGAGGGACCGGCAAGACCACGGTCTCGGTGAACCTGGCAAGGGTCATGGATTCGCCCGTGCACCTCTTGGACTGCGATGTGGAGGAGCCTAACTGTCACTTGTTCCTCAAAGGCACGGTCTTGAAGACCGAAGAGGTCTCCATACCTGTACCGGAGGTGGATGAGTCCCTCTGCAATTCCTGCGGCCAGTGCAGCTCCTTTTGCCAGTTTCACGCCATTGCGTCCCTCGATACGCTGACCATGGTATTCCCCGAGCTCTGCCACGGATGCGGCGGCTGCATCATGGTATGCCCCCTTGGAGCCATGACCGAGACGGGTAAAAGGATCGGCACCATCGAAACCATGGACTCCAGCCATATAACCCTGGTCCGGGGGATTCTCGATGTCGGGGTGGCCATGGCCCCACCGCTCATTCGGGCTGTGAAGGACCATATTCAGGACAATGAGCTCACGATCCTGGATGCACCTCCCGGGACGTCCTGTCCGGTGATCACAACGATCAAAAATGCGGATTTCGTGCTGCTGGTCACCGAGCCCACACCCTTTGGACTGCATGACCTTTCCCTGGCCGTAGATATGGTCAGAGACCTGGACATCCCCATAGGCGTGGTGATCAACCGCGCAGGTATCGGCGATGAGAGGGTCAACACCTTCTGTAAAGCGCAAGGGATACCCATCCTCCAGGAGATACCCGACGACCGCATGATCGCCCAGGCATATTCCCGCGGCGAGCTCATCGTGGACGCCCTGCCACAGTACCGCACGGTTTTCAAAGAACTCATGGATAAGATCATGAACCATAAAAAAGGAGTGAGAGATGCCCACCTATGAATATGAATGCAAAAAATGCGGACACCGGTTTGAACAGCAGCAGGCCATGACGGATGCACCGCTCAAGGCTTGCCCGGAATGCAAAGGGGATGTCCACCGCCTGGTATCAGGCGGGACGGGATTCATCGATAAGTCAGGCGGCCACGGCCATGCAGGAAGGTGCTCCCTGGAGCAGACAGGCAGGACTTGCTGTGGACGTGAAGAGCGTTGCGGTGCACCGCACTGTGAAGAGTGAAAAGCAGTGGAGAAAGCCCCTGTTAGAGAGATCGTCATCATCAGCGGTAAGGGTGGCACGGGCAAGACCAGCCTTACGGCCTCGTTTGCCGTTCTCGCGGTCCGCTCGATAGTCGCGGACTGCGATGTGGACGCCTCAGACCTCCATCTCCTGCTGAGACCATGGGTGCGTGAGCGTAACGAGTTCATGAGCGGCCATCAGGCCGTGATCCGCCAGGATGCCTGCACCCGGTGCGGGGTGTGCCTGGAGTACTGCCGCTTCGGCGCAGTGAGAAAGGATATGGTTGATGATACGTATTCCATTGACCCTGCCTCCTGCGAGGGCTGTGGGGTGTGTGTACGATTCTGCCCTGAGAAGGCCATAGACTTCCCTGAACGCCTCTGCGGCGAATGGATGATCTCAGAGACCCTCTACGGCACAATGGTTCATGCCCGGCTGGGCGTGGCTGCAGAAAACTCAGGCAAGCTGGTTTCCCTGGTCAGGCGTGAGGCGAGACGCATCGCCGAGGAGCAGGGAGTCCCCCTGGTGATCGTGGACGGACCGCCAGGTATCGGGTGCCCGGTGATCGCCTCGGTGACCGGCGCTTCGCTGGTACTGGTGGTGAGCGAACCCACGGTTTCCGGTGAGCACGACCTCGAACGGGTCCTTGCTCTTACGCGGCACTTCGAGATCCCGGCCGCAATCTGCGTAAACAAGTGGGACATCAACCCTGAAATGACCGACCGGATCGAAGAAAAGGCGAGCCTGGCCGGTGCGAAGATTGCCGGGCGCATCAGGTACGACAACTAATTCACAAAGGCCCAGTTGTTTGCACACACAGTGGCGGAAACGCAAGCGCCCTCGTTGGAAGATATCACCCATATATGGGAAACAATCACACGCAAGGGAGAGAAGAATGGGAATGGATGAGGCCTCAAGGGAAACAAGAAAGACCTGCAGCACCTGCAGCGATGAATCATGCTCAGCCTCGAAACGAAAACAAGGCGAGAGTGATGAGGACTTTACAGACAGGCAGAAGCTTGAAAACAGGCTTTGCAGTATCCGTCATAAGATCGTAGTGCTCTCGGGCAAGGGTGGAGTCGGCAAGAGTACGGTTGCTGTGAACCTTGCCGTAGCTCTTATGATGGATGGATGGACCGTGGGGCTGCTTGATGCGGACATCCACGGTCCCAGCGTGCCCACCATGCTGGGTCTGGAAGGTCAGAAGACCCAAAGCGGCGATGGCGAGATCCTTCCCATTGAACTCGGGGGACTCAAGGTCATGTCACTGGGCTTTTTCCTGTCCAATCCCGACGATGCCGTGATCTGGCGGGGACCCATGAAGATGGGGGTGCTCAAGCAGTTCCTCAGGGACGTGGCCTGGGGCGACCTGGACTACCTGATCGTGGATTCACCCCCCGGGACTGGTGACGAGCCACTGTCCATCTGCCAGCTGCTCGGCGCGGTGGATGGAGCAATTATCGTCACAACCCCCCAGCGCCTCGCCGAGGTGGATGTGCGCAAATCCATATCATTTTGCAGGTCTCTGGGGGTACCTGTCCTTGGTGTCGTGGAGAACATGAGCGGGTTTGTCTGCCCCCGATGCGGAGAGGTCACGAATGTATTCCTCTCCGGCGCAGGCACGGCGCATCGCCCAAGACATGGGTGTGCCTTATTTGGGCTCCATTCCCATGGACCCCAATGTAGCCGAGGCATCGGATGCGGGTCAGCCGTTCATCCATGCCTTCGCGGCATCCCCCACGGCAAAGATCATGCAGGAGATCATCAGGCCCATCGAGGAGCTAAGCGAACGGGAACAGCGGGGATAACCCGAAGAAAAAAGACTCAAAGGAGAATAATCATATGCGAATTGCCATACCAGTAGCAAACGGAACCTTGTGCATGCATTTCGGGCACTGCGAGCGCTTCGCGCTTATCGACGTGGACCCGGCAACCCGGAAGATCGCGGGCCGTGAAGATGTGCAGGCCCCGCCGCATGAGCCCGGACTGCTCCCCCCATGGCTCGCAGAGCGCGGCGCCACATTTGTCATCGCAGGTGGCATGGGCCAGCGGGCTGTCGCCCTGTTCAGCCAGCAGGGTATCACGTGCTCGTGGGTGCACCCGCCCGGTACACCGGAAGCCCTGGTGGCGGAGTATCTTGCCGGAAGACTCCAGGCGGGCCGGAATGTCTGCGACCACTGAGCGGGAGGTCAAAGCATACGCACCTGCGGCGCACGGAGGAAAAGGAGGACTCCTTGGGGGTCCCCCTCCCAGAAACAGATAGAGAAACAATACAACAATCCCACAGGAGGATGACGTGGTAGACAAGAAAAGGATCGTGGTGATCGGCGGGTCCGCTGCCGGACCCAAGGCTGCTGCAAAGGCAAGGCGCATGGATGAGCATGCGGAGGTGGTGATCTTCCAGAAGGACGCAGACCTGTCTATGGCTTCCTGCGGCTATCCCTACTACGTGGGCGGGTACTTTGACGACCGGAACATGCTTCTGTGCACGCCCACAGGCGTGGCGAGGGACCCGCAGGTTTTACCTCAATGCAAAGGACATCATGCCCGGACAGAGTACCGAGGTAACTCCAGTATAGACAGGGAAGGGCGCACGCGTGAGTTTCGGAACCTTGCCACCGGCGAGACAGGCAGCATGGCCTATGACAGGCTTGTCATCGCCACCGGTGCCACACCCAAGATGCCCCCCATCCCAGGTGTGAACCTCAAGGGAATTACGACCCTGCAGTCCATGAAGGATGCAGACTTTCTCCGCAAGGTACGCGACGAAGGGACTCATCAAGAAGGCGGTCATTATCGGCGGCGGCCTTATCGGCATGGAGACCTGCGAGGCCCTGGAACTGGCAGGCATTGAGATAACAGTTATCGAGCTGCTGCCGCAATTGTTGACATTTCTCGACTGGGACCTGGCAAAGCTCGTGGAGAACCACGTGAGAACCAAGCGTGCTAACGTTATCACCGGGCAATGGGATTGCGGAGTTCCTGGGAGAAAACGAAATACTCACTGGGGTGAAGCTGCCAAAACGGGACCGAGCTGCCCTGCGAACTGGCCGTGGTGGCAATCGGCGTGAGCCCCAATGTGAAGCTTGCCAAGGAAGCAGGGCTTGCCATCGGAGTCGACCGGCGGCATCGAGGTGAACGAGTACATGCAGACCTCGGACCCGGACATCTATGCCGTGGGCGACTGCGTAGAGACCCTGCATCGCATCACTGGAAAGAAGGTCCTGGCTCCATATGGGGACCTAGCTAATCTCCAAGGGAGGGTGGCGGGCGAGAATGCGATCCTCGGCAATGTGGTAACCTTCCCCGGCACCATCCAGACCGGCATCTGCAAGGTATTTGACTATCTCGGCGGGCTCCACGGGCCTGTCCGAGACTGCGGCGCGGAAGAACGGCTATGAGGATATTATTACTGTGATCAATGCGAGTACGGATAAACCGAACTTCATGGACGGGTTGTTGGTAATCACTAAGCTTGTGGCGGAGAAAAAGACGGGAAAAATCCTTGGCGCCCAGTGCGTAGGTCCAGGCAACGTGGCCAAGCAGATCGCCCAGTGGGCCATGGCCATCCAGGCGGGTATGCACGTGGAGGACATCGTGAACGCAGATCTCCCCTATGCGCCTCCTTTCTCGCTGGCCATCGACCACTTCATCGCCACGGCCCACCTCATGCAGAACAAGATGAAGGGCAGGCTCAAGGGCATTTCGCCCATGGAGGTCAGGAAAAAGCTGGACGAGAATGACAGGCCGTTCTTCCTCGATGCCCGGGGTCCCGACGAGTTCGAGCAGATGCGCTTGGGGATCGGCGAGACACTCATCCCGTTGGGCGCCCTGAGGAAGCGGCTGGGCGAGCTGCCCCAGGACAAGAACAAGGAGATCATCTGCTACTGCAAGATCTCGCTGAGGGGCTATGAAGAGGCTCTGGTCCTGGAGGCAAACGGATGGAAGAACGTGAAGGTCATGGAGGGCGGTATCGTGGCATGGCCCTATGCGCGGGAGAAATAGGTCTTTGTAAAAGGATTGCGGAGCGTTACATGAGTAATCATCTTTTGCAGAACGATACATGTGCAGTTCATGAAGGAGGTGTGTATGAGTATTCTTGAAGCAGACAGGGTGGAGATCCTTACCCTGCAGGACAACTACATCGATGTCACGGCCATGGACAACTCGGCAGTAATCCAGCGGGCAAGTCCATTGAAGGACATGCAGATCAAGAGTTCCATCCTCGCCGAGCATGGGTTTTCCGCCCTGGTGAGTGTACATGCGGATGGGAAATCTTCATCCCTGCTCTTCGACTTCGGTTTCTCCGAGGACGGTGCTGCCCGGAACGCAGCCATGCTGGGGGCCGACCTCAAATCAGTGGCCACGATGGTGCTGTCCCACGGGCACTCGGATCACACCGGGGGACTCATGAGACTCAGCTCCATGGTGAAGAAGAAACGCGGGGTTGAGTTCGTCTGCCATCCAGGGGTTTTCATGAGGCCCCGGTATCTGAAATTTGGTGAAGAGATCAAGGTATACTTCCCGGAGTTCAACAAGGATACGGTGCTGAAAAGGGGGTTTAAGCTCGTGGAAACCAAGGACCCCTACGTGCTCCTGGATGGCCGTGCCTTGTTCCTGGGCGATATTCCCCGCCTCACCGATTTTGAAAAGGGTTTCCCCATTGCCCACCGGGAAGAATACGGCCAGGAGAAGTGGGATGCCATCGAGGATGATACGGGCATAGTGTTGAACGTTAAGGGCAAAGGGCTCGTCATTTTAACCGGATGCGCCCATGCAGGCATCGTCAATACAGTCCGCCATGCAGTGAATATCACTGGTGTGAAAAAGGTGTGCGCGGTGATCGGCGGGTTCCACCTAAGCGGACCTTTCTTCGAGCCTATCATAGAGCAGACCATAAGAGAGCTGAAGGAGATTGATCCGCTCTATGTGGTGCCCACCCACTGCACGGGCAGGAAGGCCATCATGCTCATAGAGAAAGAGATGCCGGAGAAGTTTATCCTCAACATGTCAGGCACGAAGCTGACCTTTGCGGCATAGACATCCGGGTGCTCTTACTTGTAAGAACCAGGGGAAAAGGATAGGCTGATTGCAAATGTACATGGAATGGAGTGTCTCATGGATGTTCAGGATCTGATCAGAAAATCTCAGGATGGATTCCAGTTGAGGAAAGATGAATTGATCTACCTCCTCGGCCTGCGTCCTGATTCTTCGGAGTCATACCTCGTCATGGCCGAAGCCAACCGCATCTCCACGGAGTTGACCGGTAACCGTGCAGAAGTCCATGCACAGTTGGCGTTCAACCTGGCCCCTTGTCCGGCCAACTGCAGGTTCTGCTCCTTTGCCCGGGTAAATGACGTTTTCAAGGATGAAACACGTATAACCCCGGAACAGGCCGTTGCTTATGCCCGGCAATTCGAAAATGACGGTGCCAATGCGGTGTTCGTCATGACCACGGCCCACTACCCCTTTGATCTTTTCATCGAAATCTCCCGGGAGGTCCGCAATAACCTCAACCCTGATACAGTCCTCATCGCCAATGTGGGAGACCAATCATATGCCAATGCAAAGAAAATGAAGGATATAGGGTTTGCAGGTGTCTACCATGCACTTCGGCTGAGGGAAGGTGTCGATTCAGGTCTTGCGCCGGAGAAACGTAAGGCGAGTATCCGTAATTTTCAAGAGGCTGGTCTTCTGGTGGGCACCTGCGTGGAGCCTGTGGGGCCGGAGCACACTGACGAGGAGCTTGCAGACTTGATCCTCTATACGGCATCGATCAACCCTGCCTACAGCGGCGCTGCCCGGCGTATACCCATACGCGGGACTGAGATGGCGAAGTGTGGGGCTATCACTGAGCTCCGCATGGCCCAGATTGTGGCTATCACCAGGCTCGGCATGCCCAGGACCGTACTCGGTAATTGTACCCATGAACCATGCACTCTGGGTGGTCTTGCCGGTGCGAACCTTTTTTGGGCGGAAGCAGGGGCCAATCCAAGGGATGTCCAGGAAAAGACCGAGGAAGGCAGAGGCGAAACTGTTGCCAGCTGTCGGGCCATCTTTACCGAGTGCGGATGGGAGACCTTGGAAGGTCCGTCTCGTTACTACAGCAAGCATTGTTAATGGAGTAAACAAAAAAGCTTGCTCATATTATCTTGTTTGTATTCGTTTTTGAAAGGAAGTACAAAACGAGACACTGTTCAGAAACAGCTTATTTGGTATCTATAAATATATTGCATTAAATAGATAACCGCATTCTCATCCATTGCCTTCGTGAATATGAACCTTATTTTATTCATCAGATGAATCACTCCGTCAATTCGACTGGAGTTATGAACGACGATTAACAAAAGAATGGAGCATTGTTATGCCTGAGGAAATCAAGGCAGGATGCGCGCGGCCCACAGGTGGGCCGGTGGGTGATGAGCCAAAGACAGCACCTCCTGAGCAGGAGAGTATCAGAAAAGAGACGAAGGTTATGATCAAGGTTGGAGGCAAGGCCCCAGATTTTATGTCACCGGCTTACTTGAAGGACAAGTTCGTGCAAATGAAACTCTCGGATTACTTGGGCAAGTGGGTGGTGCTCTGCTTCTACCCGGGTGATTTCACCTTTGTCTGAGCCACCGAGATCTCGGCAGTTGCCGAGAAATATGGCGAGTTCCAGAAGCTCGGGGTGGAGGTCTTCTCCATGAGCGTGGACAGCGTGTTCGTCCACAAGATGTGGAACGATCATGAGCTTTCCAAGATGGTCACGGGCGGAGTGCCATTTGCCATGCTCTCCGACGGAGGCGGCCGTGTGGGAAGCGTGTACGGTGTCTATGACCCGGACGCAGGGGTGGAGATGCGGGGGAGGTTCCTCATCGACCCAGACGGAGTGATACAAGGGTATGAGGTACTTACCCCGCCTGTTGGTCGGAACGTGAGCGAAACGCTTCGCCAGATCCAGGCCTTCCAGCTCGTGAGAAACAGTAAAGGAACCGAGGCAACACCGTCAGGATGGAAACCATGCAAGATTACACTCAAGCCGGGACCGGATCTTGTGGGCAAGGTTTGGGAGGTGTGGAAGACCTCTATGGCATTCGACTGATACAGATTCTTAATCTACCCATAACAGAGGTAGGGGCAATATAGTCCCTACCTCTGTTATATGTGAGCCTACCATTAACACCTAGAATGCTTTGATAAAAAATCATCAGGCTAGAACACTTAATCTACACCGTTGATTTTATGCAATCAGGGTTTTTCGACAACCTCCAATAAGATGGTTGGTTCCATAATGTCCCAGAACCGATGATCTTCAAATATTACCTACACAAACAGACAGTTCAATCTAGAGCGAACCTGATGGCATGAAATCTTCACTTTCCCTTGCCCATTATTTACTATGATTATCAAAATAAATCTATTCTCTGGAATACCCATTGGCCTCGGCATATTAATTTACAATTTCTCTCTAAGCACTTACTCCATTTTTGCCAGGGCTTCCTGCGTTTGCTTCAGTCAGTAGCTTTTTGGAGTATCCTTCATCTCCAGGTACATTGATTCTGCCTTCTTCAAGTTCTCCATAGCTTCTTCTTTGCGGCCGACATCAAAGAAGAACTCTCCCAGGAGAAGATATCCAAAGGTGATGAATGCTTTTAATTTTCGTTCCTCAAGTATCAAGAAGCCTTGTTGAATTCGTTGCAGGGCATTATCGATATGTTGAGGGTTTGCTTTCCCTGCTAAGCACCCAAGTAATATCCTCTGGATGTGGACCCGACGCTTGTTGACCTAATGATAGTGCAGATTTCAGTCAAATCAATTTCTCCTCTCTATAAGCCACATTTGCAGGTTGGCCATAACCAAATGGTGCACCGAAGCTATATTTACAGAATATCATCAACGATGTGATAGCAACGACATCTTCAGATGATAATGCCATTTTCCTTATTCCATCCCACGGCAATGATTCTCTTTCCGTTGATGCACCTTGCCTCCTGGGATGCGAGATAAACGGCAGGAGGCCCCATGATCTCAGGCTTCAACAGCAACGCCTTCTGTTCCTGGGGGAAGGTTTCCGGGATCATCCCGGTCAGCGTCGCTCCGCCCGGCAGTAATATATTCATATTGATTCCTGTCCCTTCCAATTCCTGGGCCCAGATCAGGCTCATCGACTCCAGGGCGGCTTTCGATGGGCCATACGGAGAAAACCCCTTTCTCCTCATGGTTTCAAGATTTATGGAAATGTTGATGATGCTTCCCCCCTTCTGCTTCAGCATGTGAGGGATTACCGCGCGTGTCACCAGGAATACGCCATTGATGTTTGTATTGACCACCATCTGCCACATGTCAGGGTCGGCTTCCCAGAATGGTCTGGAATCGGTCATGAACCTTTCGTTCACGAACCTCATTCCCCGGGCAGCGTTGTTCACGAGGATGTCTATGGTGCCGAACCTGCGCAAAGTTTCATGAATCAGATTGTCCACGTCATCCTTGTTCGTAATATCCGAAAGCAGGGGAAATGCTTGTATACGTGCGGCCACTTCATCGATCTCTTTCTTGTCTCTTGCAGAAGTGATCACAACCTGCGCGCCTTCATGCGAATAGGCTTCTGCAATGGCCTTTCCAATGCCTCTCCCTCCTCCGGTAATGATCGCGACTTTATCTTTCAAGGCATTCCCCATCTTATCTCCCTTCTTAAAAGCAGTCCCTCATGCACTGGGCTACCACCGGCTGTTCATCTGCTCAAAGCTGCTGTCGAGCTCTGCACTCCGGCATTGTTCACCAGTATGTTCAGATTGGGGAAGCTTGCCGTTACCCACTCGGCCAGCACCCTCCGGTCGGATCCATCGGCCACGTTGTATTCTCTGACATGCAGGGCCTGATGTCTGGCCTGTGCATCGTGGAGCCGGTCCTTCCGCCGTCCGCAGATGATGACCTCGTTCCCCGCCTTCAGGAAGGCTTCTGCCATTGCATAGCCTATCCCAGTTGCGCCGCCTGTGATCAGCAAGGTGTTCCCTGAAATCTCCATGTGAATTCTCCTTCATCCCCTCGATGGGGAACCATGTTGGCCGTACATTTCTCCCACGCTTCTCTGCAGCCTGAGGCCGCTATTTTTTGAGGGGATATCCCACGGTCTGACCGAAGAGCACCCGCTGGTCGGTGCGCAGGTTCAGTCTTTTCGCAAGAGCCGGTTTGTTGCAGTTGTGGAACCAGGAGGCAAGGCCGTGAGATGCCGCAAACAGGTACACGTTGCCTGCAATGAGTCCTGTATCCACAAAATAATATGACTTCTGGATCTCGGGGTCCTGGAGGCCGGGCTCCTGGAACCCGGCTGTGTTAGCAAGCTTGTCGATGTCAGCCACATAGATGAGGCGGACCGGGGCATGGGCCCCGACATCCGGCTGCCGTTCCCCCAGCGCTAGGGATCGCAGGTCTTCGGCAAGGACCGGGATCAGGGTGTGGCGGACCGCGTCATATAAAAACGTACCCTGTTCCATGGTGACGTACAGGTCGATTTCCTGCGAGTTGCTCGCCGATGCGGCGGTCCGCCCGCGGAGCCCTATGGCAACCTTCTTGCGGTTCACCCCGCACGCCGCCCAGAGGAGATTCGACAGCACCTGCAGGGGAAGCCTTTTATCCCGTATTTCGCGGATGGTCTTCCGCTGCCGCAGGGCTTTCATCACGGTTTTTCCTCCATCGAACGTGGGCTCCGGCATCTCGATGGGCAGCAGGTTTTGTGAAGAAGCACTCCGGAATCCCTTTTTATCATCCATGAGAGAATCCTCCTTTCTTTGCCTCATCATCATGGGAAACGTTTATCCGTAATCTTCCATTTCATGAGGAGGTATAGGAGGACCTGCCTCCTGTCAATGGGCCTCGAGGGCACTCAGTATGGCAGCGGAATCCTCCACTACGAAGAGCTTGCGCATGTTCTTTAGGGAACGTTCGTGGGCGTCCCTGTCCATGGAGGAAACACAGTCCGATACTACCACCGGATAGAACCCCCTGTTCGAGGCATCGCGTGCGCTGGATTCGATGCCTATCTCCGTGGCGATGCCGGTGAAGATGACCGTGGTGATGCCCCTGTTGCGCAGCATGGGCTCGAAATCCGTGCCCAGGAAGATGCTCGCTGTGGATTTCCGAAGGACGGCATCCCCTTCCCCGGGCCGGGCGTCCGCGGGGATTTCAGCCTCATGCGCGCCGGGTGTCATGAAGGGCGGCAGCTTGTTTGGATCGTCCACGCCAAAACGCCTCATCATGGAATAGAAGCCCCATGATGAGCGGAAATCCACGGGCAGCGGGGTGATCAGTGTGTAGAAGACGGGCATTCTGCCGCGCGCCGAATCGATGAGCGGCTTCAGGGCAGACATGAACTCCACCCTGTTGAAGATTCTGTCCGCCAGGCCGTTTTGCACATCCCACACCACGAGGCAGGAATGGGAAGGATCGACGATCTCCCTGAGATTCTCGTACAAGATAACCCCATTTATGTTCTTCATCGTGCCTACCCCCTTTTATATCTGGTTTTTTATAGAGATATGAAGAAAAGGCGCTTCCTATCCCCCGTCATTCCCGGCCAGTCGAACCCCTAGTTCAAAGGCCTTTTCACAGTCGAGTGGAAACACTTTCTTTCGCCTCAAGGCCTTCTTCTCAGGGTCGAATCGGGGGGCAAACACCTTTGAATAATCCTCAAACTGGTAGGTGTCGTAGCTGCACAACGTCTCAGAAGACCCGAATACTCTTTCCAGGAACATCTGATTCAAGCTGATATGGTGATCGAATCCACGCTCTTTCGCCATCTCCTCTGTTGCACCCAGTGTATAGATGAAACCGGTCTTAATTTTTCTCGGAAATATAGTGTCCGGAGGGTCAGTATAGGGCGTGAAGGGGAAAACCAGGCGCTCCATGAATGATCTCATATGCCCTGTTGCTGTTCCCAAATAGATCGGTGATCCGAAGATGACTGACTGAGCGTCCAGAACCTTCTCGAAGATGGGTGTCAGATCATCCTTTACTGCGCACCTGCCATAGCTTTTCCCGTTTTTCATCTTACAGGAAAAACAGCTTATGCATCCTTTATAATTCAGATCATACAGATGAATAAGCTCAGTCTCCGCACCCTGCGACAATGCCCCTTCCAGGGCCTTTTCCAGAAGGGTCGCCGTGTTCCATTTCTTTCTGGGGCTTCCGTTGAATGCGATAACCTTCATCCTCAATCCCTCCTATGAATCTGATATATGAACATCTTAGGTGTATTACCACCCCTTAGAGCCCTCATATTAAGAACTTGATTCATAAAAAGTAGCCCCTTGATAAATAGTTTCTTTTTAAGACGTTCATGACTTCATGATTGTTTACAGTGAGGGTTCATTCTGCGGTATACAAGAAGCTCTATCCTAGGAACTAAGGAAACCTCAACATTTATAAAATTGTAGAACCCATCTATTTGTAACCAATGCCATAACACCATTGATTTTGAGATGACTAAATTAATTTCCAGAGGCTAGTCAACGGCCCACCACAAGAATGTCGAGGTATTCCGGACCGCTATCGCTATGGCCTCCATTGGCATGGTGATTTTTGCCTGACGAAGTAGGTGCCATTTGCGAAACAGCATTTATTGATTGTATAGCTTCGGTAGTGATAAGAATGATCTGGTTGTTCTTGGTGTCGAGCGTGCAGGTCTTTGCGCGAGGCATCGTCTTTCCTTGTATTATTCCCCTCCATCCATCAACGACTATGGTAAAAAGTTGGTTATTGACTATACCGGTTATCCTGTATAGCAATAACCAATGGAAACAGACCTGATTCAGTACAGGAAACCGCTGTGGTTTTCATCCGTAACTCTCATAGTGAAGTCAGAGATCAACGTGTGATAGTCGTCGTTACTAACCGCGAAGGGGTATCTATATAAAATAAAAGGAGACTTGATAGGCATGGAAAGATGGAACTTAGAGTCCTATGGGCGCATTGCCATCTTTGTGACCCTTGTTGCTCTTGTTTTCGTTGCCGGATGCAGCAGACATCAAGCGGAAGGGGCTGCGTCGGCAACCATCGTGGAGGTTGCGGAAGTAATAACGAAGGATTTACCTGTGTGGTCGGAATGGACCGCTTCAACTGACGGCATGGTAAACGCAACGATCCGCCCCCAAGTACAAGGCTATCTACTCGCCCAGCACTATAAGGAAGGCGACTATGTGAAAAAGGGGCAGCTACTTTTCGAGATTGACGATAGAACCTTCATGGTTGCGCTGAAGCAGGCAAACAGTCGGGTTGTTCAGGCGAGGGTTGAGTGGGAAAATGCAAAGGCCAATCTGGCCCGTGTGAAGCCCCTTGCCGAGTATAAGGCTGTAAGCGCAAAGGATTTGGATGAAGCCATCCGTGCCGAAGGGTCCTGTCAGGCTTCTCTTGAGGCGGCCACGGCGGCAGCGGAGAAAGCAGAACTTGATCTCAAGTTCACGAGAATCGTCAGTCCCATCGACGGTATTGCCGGTATCGCTAAGGCGCAAGTGGGCAACCTGGTAGGGCCGGGTTCCACGGAGGAGCTTACCACCATTTCCACTGTCGATCCCATCAAGGTAAACGTACCTCTGACCGAGCAGGAGTACCTCCGAGATATGCGGAACGGCACGACCAGTAAGGCGACACTCCAGTTAATTCTTGCAGACGGAAGCGTTCACCCTTATAAAGGCAGGTTTGCCTTTGTTGACCGGCAGGTGGATGTGGGCACCGGCACGATTAAGGTGGCAGCCCTTTTCCCCAATCCGGGGAACTTCCTCAGACCCGGCCAGTTTGCACGGGTTCGGGCGGAGACCTCCATAATGAAAAATGTTCCCCTTGTTCCTCAACGGGCGGTCATAGAGGTGCAGGGGAGCCGCGAGGTGGCTGTGGTCAATCCCGGCAACAAGATCGAAATGACCCCCATCAAAGTGGGCCCCCGCTTCGGTGATCTATGGGTCGTCGAGGAAGGGCTGAAAGCCGGACAGAAGGTTGTCGTTGAAGGAACTCAAAAGGTACATCAGGGGTCATCCGTGACGCCGCGGCCTTATCAGGCATCTCACCAGAGTCCAACAGCGCAAGGCAGCTAGGGGGAGATCATGGCCAAGTTCTTCATTAACAGACCCATCGTCGCCATCGTCATTTCGATCATCATTGTCACCATGGGCATTATTGCTATTTTGGGCCTGCCTGTTGAACGCTACCCGAATATTGTCCCCCCTGAGATGAGGGTCGAAGCTGTTTATACCGGAGCCGATGCGGAAACTCTTGAGCGGTCCGTTGCGAATCCCATTGAGCAGCGGATGAGCGGCGTCGATAACATGAATTACATGTACTCCATGAACTCGTCGAGTGGCATGATGAGGCTCTATGTCAACTTCGATGTGAAGAGCAATCCGGATACGGATCAAATTCTCGCCCAGTTGCGTCAGGGAGAGGCCCAATCCCAACTTCCGGAAGACGTCCGCAACTATGGCGTGACGGTTAAGAAAGGGGGCACAACTCCCTTTCTTCTCATTGCCCTTCATTCACCGAAGGGAACCCGGGATTCGGTTTTCCTGGCCAACTACGCCAATATCAGTCTTGTCGACCAGCTACTCAGAGTGCCGGGTGTTTCTCAGGCCAATATCTTCGGAGCGGGTAACTACGCGATCCGCATATGGGTAAAACCCGATACCCTTGCCAAACTTGGTATTACGCTACCGGAAATCGTGAGCGCCATCAAGAATCAGAATACCGTCAATCCTGCCGGCAAAATAGGGGGCGAGCCAGAGCCTCCGGGACAGGAGTTCACATACACCGTCAGGACGGAAGGGCGTCTTGTTTCGGAAGAAGAGTTCGGTTCAATCGTTGTTCGGGCGAATACGGACGGTTCCCTGGTCCGCCTGAAGGATGTGGCCCGCATCGAACTCGGAGCACAGGACTATAGTTATAAAAGCAGGCTGAACGGCAAATCCGCTGCGGCTATTGCCCTTTACCAGACCCCCGGCACCAATGCTCTCGAAGCCGCGGAAGGGGTGAAAAGGGTGATGAAAAATGCTAGGACCCAATTTCCCTCCGACCTCGATTACGTCGTTTCCCTCGATACCACAAAAAGCGTTACGGAAGGGGTCAAAGAGATCGTCAAAACCCTCGTGGAAGCGATGATCCTCGTCATCATCGTGGTCTTCATCTTTCTTCAGGGCTGGCGAGCGACTCTCATTCCCACCCTGGCCATTCCCGTCTCTCTTCTCGGCACCTTCGCCTTCTTCCCCCTTCTGGGGTTTTCCATCAATACCCTGTCCCTTTTCGGGCTCGTCCTGGCCATAGGACTCGTCGTTGACAACGCCATTATCGTGGTGGAAGCGGTGGAGAGGCATATGGAGGAAGGGCTTTCTCCAAGAGAGGCAACCATCAAAACCATGGACGAGGTATCAGGACCTATTGTGGCCATCACCCTGATCCTGATGGTTGTCTTCGTTCCCACCATCTTCATTCCGGGCATTACGGGCAGACTTTACCAGCAGTTTGCCGTTACGATCGCCATTTCCGTACTTCTTTCCACTGTGAATGCCCTTACCTTAAGCCCCGCCCTTTCGGCCCTTATTCTGAAGCCGCGAAAGGAAGGCCGGGGCGGGCTGGGCCGTTTCTATCGCCGCTTCAATACCCTCTTCGGAAAGGCGACTAACAGCTATGTCCATCTCTGCGGTGATCTGATCAAGAAGAGCGTTTTGAGCCTCGCGTTCATCGGCGCAGCAATCCTCATAGTCGCCCTCCTGGGCAAGACCATACCCAGCGGTTTTCTCCCCGAGGAGGATCATGGATACTTCTATATCACCGTTTCTCTTCCGGGGGCGGCTTCACTTGCGCGCACCGATGAGACCTGTAGGCAGATCGAATCGCTCCTCGCCCATACGCCGGGTGTCCAGTACTACACCACTGTTGCAGGCTTCAACATGATGGAGTCATCGGCGATTTCTTCCAGTGGTTTTTACTTCGTCTCGCTTAAAGACTGGGGTGAGAGAAAGAAACCCGAGGAACAGATTGATCAGATTCTGGACTCTCTTAACCTCAAGCTCGCTGCTCTTCCGCAAGGGATTGCCTTTGCATTTCCACCCCCGGCCATCCCCGGCATAGGTAACGCCGGAGGCATCACCTTCATTCTCGAAGACCGGGCAGGAAAAGATATAGGTTTTCTTGCCGCCAACACGGGGAAATTTATTGAAGCAGCGCGAAAACGTCCTGAACTGGCACGTGTTACCACCTCCTTTCAGGCCGGGGTTCCTCAAATACTCGCGAAGGTGGATCGGGACAAGGTGATGAGGCAGGGCATTGATATAAGCCAGGTTTATCAGACCATGCAAGCCTTTATGGGGGGTGCCTTTATCAACTATTTTAACCGCTTCGGCCGGCAGTGGCAGGTTTACGTCCAGGCTGACAAAGACTATCGAGGGAATGCCGAAAACATAGGCTTGTTTTCCGTTCTCAACGACAAGCGCGAAAGAGTGCCCCTCTCTTCGCTCATAAGCATCAAACCGACTTCCGGTCCTGAGACGACCATGCGCTACAACCTGTATCGTTCCGCCCGGATTGATGCTATGGCGAAACCCGGCTACAGTTCCGCCCAGGCCATGAAGGCCCTTGAGGAGGTGTTTCATGAAACGATGCCTCGGGAAATGGGGTTCGACTATTCAGGCATGAGCTTCCAGGAGAAGAAGGCGCAAGAGGGCGTGCCTGCATGGGCAATCTTTGCCTTCTCTCTATTCTGTGTCTTTCTCCTGCTTTCCGCCCAGTATGAGAGCTGGTCTCTTCCATTGAGCGTCCTCATCACCACACCAGTAGCGGTCTTAGGCGCGCTGTGCGCCATATGGTTGCGCGGCCAGACAAATAATGTATACGCCCAAATAGGTATGATTGTTCTCATCGGCCTCACCGCAAAGAATGCCATCCTTATCGTAGAATTTGCAAAGAGGGCAAATGAGCGCGGCGTGCCACTGCGAGAGGCTGCCCTTGAAGGTGCCCGATTGAGGTTGAGGCCCATTTTGATGACGTCCTTTGCTTTTATCCTGGGTGTCGCGCCCCTCGCCATCTCAACAGGCGCAGGTGCCAGGGGCAGGCAGATTATAGGAACGATTGTCGCCGGCGGGACGATTGCCGCTTCAGTCATTGCCATATTCCTCATCCCGGCTGCATTCTATATAGTCAGCTGGTTGTCGAAGAGCAAGAATAGTGCGGAAACTCTGGAGGACGACAATGCGTAACAAATATCTTCATTTATTCCTCTTTATCTTTATTGCTCTTGTTTTTGGTTGCGCAGTGGGCCCCGATTATCACCGCCCGTCCATAAATACTCCGACCACATGGCGGTTTGAAGAACTCCAGGCGAAAGCCATGGCCAATACCGCATGGTGGGAGCAGTTTGAAGACCCGGTGCTGAATGATCTGATCCTTGTTGCCCTTAAGGAAAACAAAGACATCCTGATTGCAGCGGCGAGGATCGAGGAGTTCATAGGACGGTACAGGGTAACTCGGTCTGAGGCCTTTCCCCGGGTAGGCGGCACGGCCTCTGGATCCAAGACTCAGGTTTCAGACAACATCAATGAGTATCTGCCGTCAGTCTATGACAACCCTTATAGTGATTATCTGGTGGAAGGAAATGCGAGCTGGGAAATCGACCTTTGGGGAAAGATCAGGCGGGCAAATGAGGCAGCTCGTGCAAATCTGTTGAGCACAGAAGAGGGCAGAAGGACCGTCATCATGTCCCTTGTTTGCGCCGTTGCGAATTCTTATATCGAGTTGCGTGATCTTGACCGGGAGCTTGAAATCGCCGAGAGTACTTTGAAAAGTCGAGAGAATACGCTGAAGTTGTTCCGGCTGCGCTTCGACAAGGGGGTCATTTCCGAGCTGGAGTTGCAGCAGGTGCAACTCGAATATGAAATGGCACTGGCAACCGTTCCAGTGATTCAGAAGTTGGTCATCCAGCAGGAAAACCTTATAAGTGACCTGCTTGGCCGGAACCCTGGAACGATTGCAAGAGGAAAGGCGATCGATCAGTTTGTGCTTCCGGCTGTGCCCTCCGGGCTTCCTTCTGATTTGCTCGCACAACGGCCCGACATTCGGCAGGCCGAGCAAGATCTCATCTCGACCAATGCTCAGATAGGTGCGGCCAAGGCGGCATACTTCCCGAGTATTTCCCTGACCGGATCATACGGCGTGGAGAGCAAAGATCTGTCCGACCTTTTTAAAGGCCCAGCGCACATGTGGAGCTTAGGGGTACCTATTAACATGCCTATTTTTACTGCAGGCGCTATCGGCGGGCAGGTGAAAGCAGCCGAGGCGATACAGAAGCAATCACTCATCCGCTACCAACAAGTGATCCAGGAGGCCTTTAAGGAAGTGAACAACGCACTGGTCGATCAGAGCAAGACGAGAGAACAGCTCCAGGCTCAAAAGCAGCAGGAAGATACGGCCCTCGCTTATGTGAGGCTTGCAAGACTTAAGTATGAGAACGGGTATGTGAGTTATCTCGAAGTGCTCGATGCTGAACGCAGCATGTTCAACGTACAGCTCGCGTATGTGCGAACGCAGGCCGATCTTTTCCGGGCTCTCGTGGACCTCTACAAGTCGATGGGAGGGGGTTGGGTGGTAAAGGCAGAGGACCTGACAAAGGAGTAGTTTGATTGCTGGGAGGATCTTATGTTTTTTATTACATTTTCCAGGAAGATGGGCACAAAAGGAACTGAAATTGCGAAGCTGGTGGCAAAGGAACTGCAGTATAACTTCTATGATACAGAAGATATCGAGAAAAAAGCCGAAGAAATGGGAATTCTTGATGACATCAGAGAGGTAAACGACAAGGCTCCGTCTTCGTTTAAGAGGTTTTTTTCATACCGGCCGGAAATATGCCTGGACCGCTTGTATGTCGTCATTTATGAAATCGCTCGCCAGGGGAACGCAGTAATTCTTGGTCGGGGAGGCAATATGCTTTTCCGGTCTATTCCACATGCGCTTCATGTCCGGGTGATCGCATCGCAGGAAAAACGTGTCCAGAATCTTGTGGAGAGGGGTTATAAGAGAGAGGCGGCCGTTACGGTCATGGAGAAGAGCGATCACGAGAGAGAAAGTTTTATCAGATTTGCCTTCCATCGGGATTGGGACAACCCTGCCCTATACGATATAGTCCTCAATATGGATAACATAGCTGTTAATGTTGCGGCTGATATGATCTTGTGCGCAGCCCATGCGAAAGAAGCTCAGGACAACTCAGGTGATGTCTTAAACTCTCTGGACATGATGGAACTTGCAGCAAGAGTAAGGGCAGCCCTCACGGAAGCCGGTTTTCCATCAAGTTACATTTACGCTTTCGTTGAGGCACCGGGAAAGGTCCGGTTAACAGGGGTTGTACAAGTTCCCTGGGAGAAATCGTCTGCTGAGCGGACTGTGATAGCAGTAAAAGGCGTTGAATCCGTGGAAAACAAGATTGAGATAGCCGGCATATAGGATTCTATCAATCAATTTTTTAGTGACAAGGGGGACTTGCATGGGAAGCCATTCAGAAAATGCAAGAGAGAGAATTATAGATGCGGCGGAACAGGTGGTTATTGGAGCAGGTGCCAGACATCTGACGCTTGATGCTGTTGCATCAAAAGCAGGCATAAGTAGGGGTGGTCTGCTCTACCATTTTCATGACAAAGAAGCTCTGCTCAGTGAGATGCTGCACAGGCGAAAGAAGCATCTAGACGAAAGCAGAAGGAAAAGGCGAGTCAAGACCCCGGCAGGGCCGGAGTGTGAGGCCGTCGTCTATATACTCTCATTGCTCGATGAGGATCACGGCATAGATAAGGATGTTTCGGCTGCCCTTGTTGCCTCGGGTGCGCATGATCCGGAACTCCTTGCGCCGGCCCGCGAAGATTTCCATCAGATTATCGCTGACCTCACTAAGGATGGGCTCAGCTTTGAGCGGGCTGCGGTTATTATGTTGGCAGCTAATGGGCTAAGACTTTGGGAAGTGCTGTCTATGTCTCCCTTCAATGCAAAAGAGCGCCGAAGAATTATCGAGGAGTTGCTGGCTCTCGCCGTAGTGGACAAAGGGGCATGAAGAAGGGTGAGCTCAAGCCAATAGATAACCTCGACCTTGCATCGCATAGTATCACGATCTCTATAGTGGGCTGTAATTATCTTTCAGTGTCTTATATACGACATGAACACATCCGGGAAGCGATCAGGATCTCTCAATCTTGTTACCTCAAAGTGTAGATTTCCGTAATAAACCTCGGTCTTAAGATGCCTGGAAACCGTAGATTATGATCAGGACTATTCATATTAGCTAAAGCGATGATTATGCATTATAATCATCACGTCCATGCATACAAACTCGACCAAGAGATTATGAAACATAATCTCTCATTGCTAATCATGTCACAAGATCGGCTACCGGAGATCTTTCTCGGGTTGCTTTTTCACGGCTGATTTATGAAATCAGGGGCTTTCCCTGGGGATTATACCATTTATAGGGCCTGGGATGATATCAGCTTGTTGGCTTTTCCTGACAGCATTGCCTTTCGCTGGACATGATGTCATCGGTTTTTAGGGCCCCGGCACACTTGATGGACTTGTCATCATCAAGGTCTTCCTTTACCACTTTTATTGTGGTGCCTTGGTGGTAAAGATGCAATGGAAACCCCGCTTGTATCACACCGACCTTATCCGAGACACAATATCATGGAAGAATTCTCTTGACCATATCGACAGCGCTTCAGGGTCCTTCACAAATGGTGACACCTCAGTTCGTGCCTTGTTGATGTCGAGCGAATCTATAGCTGCATGAAGCGCTTGGTAAAACGCTTTGCTTGTTAGTTTTTCTGTGCCATTCCAGTCACCGGTCTGCCGCATTCTCTGCTCAAGATGTGTAAGGTGAAGCTCTGGATGGTTGGTTATGTACCATACAAGGTCGTACCAGTCTCTTCCCTTAACCCGTGTCTTCCACCTCCGACACAGCACTGCATGCATCTTCCCTGCGAACAAATCCGATAATACAAGCACCCTTATGGAAAATGGAATGGGGGCCAGAATGTACTTTGTTTCGGTAGAAAAATGAGGAGGAGGGTTTGTATCGACCTCCAGTTTGATCTTAAGTAATTGTCCTTTGGGGATTTCACGGAGTATCTCTTCACCAATTTCGATAACAAGCATCTGGCTAAAGGTCTCTGCCTTGAGAAATGCGGATTGCACAGGGCGCCTAACAGCCCTGTTTTTCTGCTCAAGATGCATATCAAACCCGAATGCCTGGAGCTCTTTTTCCAGGGATGAACCGAAAGAACCGAGATCAAAATCACCCATAGGCTCTAGAAGGGTGAAGTCAAGGTCTTCCGAGAACCTGTCAAGTCCATAGAGGATTCTCAAGGCCGTTCCTCCATAGAATGCAGCCTTATCAAAAAACTTGCTCCGCCACAGACCGAGCAGGGCAATCTCCTGGATGATCTCCCGTAAGGCCTTGATATAATCCTCAAGCCTGGTACATGGGTACTTCTGCATCATCTGAGTCACTGCTTCATGCATGGCCTGCCTCACTCTCTTGTCTTTCGAATCTTTTGGAGAAGATTGCTCAGGACACGTAACTTGGATGACCGGTAACGCTCTGCAAACTCGAAGGCTTGGCCGATATCAAGCCTGCCTAAGAGATCGGGGTCGATACGAAGATTCTCAAACAGGTATTCCTCAAGCCCCTTGAGCGTTCTCATATCTGCACCACGCTCAATGAATATTTTATCAACAAGGGCCTTTTCCGGTGTGGCGATGAGGAACGCCCCTCCATCATCCAGCTCGATTCTCGTCATACCTGGTTGGAAGGCGGGCAGGGGGATCATGCGATACGTGAACAGCCCCACAGGTGTGGTGAAGGTCCTCGACCGTCCCGTTGTAACCGATGTGAGAGATTCGACTCGTTCCGGAATCAGACCGTGATAAGACAGGGCATATTCAAGAGAGATATACGAGGGACCATAGATAAGGTTAGCAAGAATCTCCCGCGAGTATGGCCTCTTCCTGTAATCCTGCCCAAAGATGTACAAACCCTTCTTGACCCTGATGATCTGTTTTTTTCTCATGAGATCGGTAATCTTGTCCCTGGGGCGTGAGTATGCCTTAAGGCAGGTCATGAGCACCTGATAGTCAAACTCCTCCCGGTTGATAGCCTTCCTGATTTGTTCAATCATTGATGATATCTTTCCTCCTTCCCTCGCAGGTCATATCAGTATTGAACAAGATGCCCATTGGACTATGCTTCTCTTCCTCACATGGAGTAAGCTCTTTGTGACCTGAGAAATCTTGACCTTTTCCCCATTATCATTTTCTGCATAGTATGTCGACATTTTATCGACATACTATGCAGAAATTTCAAGATGTCCCTGATTGCTATGCTGAGATCAACAGACAATTCTTAGATCCTATGGTGCTTACCTCGGAGATTTTTTATTGTAATTATTGTTCCTAACATCGCCATTATTTGTGTAAAACGTGTGTAGCAAGATTATAACACATTATAATCATATCTAAAAAACTCTATAACGGGGGGTCGATTCCCCCCGCCTCCACCACTTGTACAGATTATAACACTTTATAATCACTATCTAAAAAACTCTATAACGGGGGTTCGATTCCCCCCGCCTTCTCGATGCATCCTGATATACCCTTGGTGTGCCTGAAGAATGCAACTCCGGAGAGCGCGGGGTACTTGGCCTGGCACTCTCGCCACTCGGCTATGTGGTCTGGGTGTAGCCGGATCATCTTGAACTCGTTTTTCTGGTTCATCATCGCACTTTTTTTGCAGATCTAACGTATAGCCAGTTTGGAGCATGCCAATGCTTCCTTCTAAAGTGTTCCCATGGAGGCACGCAAGGCTGCCATGGCCCTGGCATGATCAACTCGCGCCATTATGTAGTTGTTTTTCGCCCTGACAAGAAGAGTTTGCGCCCTGAGCACATCATCAGTAGTGGCTACCTGAAGGTTGTAACTGTCTTTTTCTATCCTTGCGAATTCTTCTGCCTGGGCAATGGCCTTTTCGGCGACCTTTAAACGGGCCTGGGCCTCCTCTATATTGAGGTAAGAGTTTTTGACCTCAAGGGTAACCTGGTTTTTCAGGCTTTCTAAAAGGAACCCTGCCTTGGCGTTCATATATTGGGACTTGTTGTAATTCCAATAACCCGAGCCTCCGGAAAAAAGATTCCAGGTTAGCCCGATCCCGGCCTTCCATGTGTCATATTTGAGAGTTGGATCATACCCTGCCTGATTCTCATAGCCATATGTCGCGGCCACACTCGGCATGAATGCAGACTTTGCAATAGTAATCCCCTTGGTGGAATTGTCTACCTGGAGCTTCGCTGTTTTGATCTCCTGCCTGTTTTCCATAGCAGTGACAAGTGATTGGTCAAAGGTGATTTCCAGCTTGTTCACGGGTATCTCCGAGTCTATGTTCACATCATCAATAAGGTTTCTTTGCAGGAGAATGTTCATGTTCGATTCTGCAATTTTCACTGCATTTTCAGCGGTGATAAGGAGCTCTTCACTCTCTGCATATTGCACCTGTGCTTCCAACAAGTCGTTTTTTGGAATCATGCCCTCGTTGAAGAAGGCAGAGGCAACATCAAGATGGCTTTTGACGGAAGATACATTACTTTTAGCCACTTCATGTTGCTGTCTGGCCTTGATAACCCCATAGTAAGCATCAATGGCTATAAGCTTGAGGTCACGGATGTACTTCTCCCTCTCGATCTCGGCAGAGAACTGGTCGTTCTTTGCAATGAGGTAGCTGTTGTACAAGGCCCCCCCGGCAAAGAGTACCTGCTTGGCCTCGATATCCATATCGTAATTTCCCTTCTGGTTGAAGGGGAGCGGGCCTATCGGTGGAGGGAATGGCAATATCTCAAGCTGGCTGAATCTCATATACCCGTATGTGGCGTCCAACGAAGGGAGCATCTTGGAGAACTGGGACTTTTTGTCCATATCCTTCACGAGAACATCCTGGTCCTGGGCCTTAACGCCGGGGTTGCGCTCAATGACCATCTTAATGGAATCTTCGAGCGTCATGTAATCGGATGCATACCCGCTGAGTGCCCCCAAGAAGAAAAACCCGATCATGGTTAAAAAGATAATTTTCCTCACGGTAATAACCTCCCTAGAAATTCGTCCAAAATGCCTGCAGTGAATTCTGCCGGTGCCTTTTCCGGTATGCCCAGGAAGTAGGTCTGGGCAATGGTAATGGTATGGATGATCCCGAGCAGCATCATGGATTTCAGCTCTGGATCGAAGCGTTCACCCTTCCAGGACTTCTTTTTTACCAGAAGATTCTTGAGTGAGCTCATGAACTCGTCGAGCTCCTGTTTGATCACCTCGACAAAGAGGCTCTGCTTGCTAGGAAAAAATTGGTAGAGTGTCCCGACTCCGAACTCGGCCTTTGCGGCTATTTGGGCCATGGTGGTATTGAAAAAACCTTCCTTTTCAAAGACGACACGTGCTGCATCGAAGATGGTATCTTTTTTTAGAGCCAGTTCCCTTTCTTTCCTGGACATGGCCTGGGAATCTTTATTCAGATTGTGAACCATTATTCGCAAGTAAAACAATGATCTCTACTAGTCAAGTACCTTATATCCGTTAATTTCGTTGGGTGCCATACCCAGAGCCGGCCTGATTTCATCATAGATTATATTATCAGACTTCCGTCACTTTCACCCCGAAACGATCCAGATGGTGCCACTATCGGAGCTCGTACTCTTTATTAGTCTTTTTCAATCTCCGACCAGACCGAAGCCCGGTGCTAATCCCAAGAAACGGAATAGACTTGGGCATCATGAGTGCCTCCGCCCGCCAGGTCGGTGCGGGCGGTGCCGGTCCAGTAGCAGGGTATGTCCTTCGTGCCGTCAGAGTAGCTCCCGGCCGTGTAGACCTTGCCGCCGGACACGGCTATTGAACTGGCATGGGCGTTATACGTCCCGTCGCCCGCCAGGTCGGTGCGGGTAGTGCCGGTCCAGTAGCAGGGGATGTCCTTCGTGCCGTCAGAGTAGTACCCTGCAGTATATACCGTGCCGCCGGATACGGCTATTGAATCGGCATAGCCGGCGTACGTGCTGCCGCCAGCAAGATCGGTGCGGGTAGTGCCGGTCCAGTAGCAAGGTCTGTCCTTCGCGCCGTCATTGTAGTACCCGGCCGTGTAGACCGTGCCGCCGGACACGGCTATTGAAAAGGGATAGCCGTCATACGTGCCGTCTCCCGGCAGATCGGTGCGGGTGGTGCCTGTCCAGTAGCAGGGTATGTCCTCCGTGCCGTCTGAGTAGCTCCCGGCCGTGTAGACCGTGCCGCCGGATACGGCTATTGAACTGGCATGGGCGCTATCTGTGCCGTCTCCCGGCAGATCGGTGCGGGTGGTGCCTGTCCAGTAGCAGGGTATGTCCTTCGCGCCGTCAGAGTAGTACCCTGCAGTATATACCGTGCCGCCGGACACGGTTATTGAATTGGCATAGCCGCCATACGTACCGTCTCCCGGTAGATCGGTGCGGATGGCGCCGGTCCAGTAGCAGGGTATGTGCTTCGTGCCATCAGAGTAGTATCCTGCCGTATAGACCGTATTGCTTGACACGTCTATTGAAGAGGCATAGGCGTCATGAATGCCGTCTCCCGGCAGATCGGTGCGGGCGGTGCCGGTCCAGTAGCAGGCTATGTCCTTCGTGCCGTCATTGTAGTACCCGGCAAATGCGGGTAAACTTACAGGTACGGTGAAGGTGGTTGAAGACGTTGCACTGTTACCCGTCACGCTGACTGTTATCGGCCCGGTTGTCGCGCCCTCAGGGACGGTAGTGACGATCTGGGTTGATGTGCAATTGGATACAACGGCGGCTGTCCCGTTAAAACTCACGGTATTGTTAGTCCAGGCTGTGCTGAAGTTTGTTCCCGTGATGGTTACGGTGTCGCCGACTTGACCACTCGTAGGCGTAAAGCTGGTGATCGTGAGGGATGATCCCGTCGTAGCACTGCCGCCACCATCTCCTCCACAACCAACAAAGAGTGAAATGATAGAAAGGACTACAACGAATCGAAAAACACCCGAGATCCTTACGTAGCACATAGAAATGCTCCTCTTGTAGAAATTTGGCACATCATCCGTGGGAGAGTCAACCAGGTAATGGGCTACACCTGCGGATACGTTGATCCAGGTATCGACCGCTTAAGACTACTGAACCGTCACGATAACCGAGTCTTGCGCTGTTTCTTCACTGCCGTCGGTCGCAGTGAGCGTCACTGTATAAGTACCGGCAGTGCTGAATATTATTGAGCCTGGATTCTGTGCGGTGCTGTTTGTTGCACCACCATCAAAGTCCCACTGATAGATGTATGGGCTTGTCCCACTAAACACCGTACCCTGGAAATTCACCGACTGTCCAGCAGAAATCGTTACATTCCCGAGGGGTGAGGTTATGCTTACTGTATATGCCGTAGAAGGCTGAACGATCACGATAACCGAGGCTTGCGCTGTTTCTCCATCGCTGTCGGTCACCGTGAGAGTCACCGTATAAGTTCCGGCAGTGCTGCTGAATACTATTGAGCCAGGATTCTGCACGGTGCTGTTGGTCGCCCCTCCGTCAAAGTCCCACTGGAAGGTATACGGGCTTGTGCCATTGGATACCGAGCATTCGAAATCCACCGGCTGTCCCGCAGAAATCGTTTTATTTCCTGAGAGTGAGGTTATATTCACTGTTAGGTTATCCTGCACGCTCCCGCACCCTGTAATAAGCATTACGGTGGAGAAAATACCGATTGCCCGTGTGATCATTGATAGTCTTGCTTTATCCATTGATTATACCCCATAGGTACAAAACAGTTTTCATATCTTAATATTATAAGATCATCAATACCAGAAATAAACCCTGTGTCGATGGAATATTTCATGGTTTCTCGCTATAAAGATCTTATTCATCAACGATGTTAACGACATGTTAACGGCAAGAGGTTATCTCTTAGAGTTCCTTAGGCTCATGACGGAATTCTTTACCCTGGTGCGAATGCCGTTTTCCCCTCATCTCATGAAACGTGGTCATAAGCCGGTGAAAACGATCCGGGCCAAGGATCTTTCTCATACCAAGCATATATTTGATACGCTCGTTCGAGATCTTCAGCCTGTCCTCTTCGACCACCTTGTTCTGGGCAAGCATGGATGTCTCATCAGCCGTATCCTTTTCAAGCATATCATGCAGCTTGAAGCGGGCTTTCATGAGAGAGCTCTTGAGATCGATAAGCGTATTACGGTTCTTTACGAACAGATCATCCAACGACTGCTTCTCTCCGGCAGTGATACCGAGATCCTTGGACAGCTCTTGAGACTGCCACCACTTGAAATAGTGCATGCCTTGGTGCATACCGCAATGCATATCCTTTGCTTGGGCTTGTACTGCTCCGAAAAGAATGAATCCTGCCGAACATATTAAAGCCATCATGAACAAAGACGTTTTCATAGAATTCTTTCCCTGCAATTCTTTCATAGTGCCTCCTGTGTTTTTCTCTATAGCCGTTTAAGACGTGTGAGATATCCGAAATGTCTACATAAGGAGAATTTAGAGATTTGCCGGGTTATGAGGGGCCAAGCCTGACACTCTTGTCCGGCCAGCCCCATCGGGGCCGATTATCAACAGCGAATCCTTATTTATTTTATCTCTTCAAGCCTTTGTATTGATAATGCTCCCGAAAGTATTTGTAGAGGAACTTCCGTTACTCCCAGTACTTGCCGTAGCATTTTGCTGAGAACGATGGTGGTGGTGATGGACGTGCCCTGTATTTTGTGCATCCTGAGCACTTTGCACAACCTGTTGTTGATAATAGTTGTCGCTCGATGAGATTCCTGAGACGGTTAATCATCTTGGGATGAATCGATCTTTTGATGTATAGACTTTATCTGAAACTCTATGGGGAAGGTTGGCTGTGCTTGAGGATGGAATTAGTCGTTGGGTTGCCGGATTATGGCATGGTACGCCACTCGCATATAGAATACTCTGTGTTACCATTTAAGGAGGAACGAGGTGTCATGAACCAAGATATCGATAATCTCAAATTCTGGCGGGATCATATGGAAGCTGCGGAGACTAATATGAAGGCTACATTAAGGATGATTGATTCAATACTGGAGATTGTCGAGTCTCCACAGAATATCAAGTCAAGTCCAGAGCTCTGCAATGATGTTAGGGCCTTGGCGGGCCGTATCCGCTCATCCTTATCAGAACGACTGATAGCCTTGGAGGACTTATTGGGATTTCTGAAGGAATATGAAATGAAGAAATAAGCGGAGGAAGTATACCCCGGTAAACAGATTCTGTCCTTTATGTAGGTTTTGAGATGTCCCAAAACCGATGATAAGTGATCTATAGTTTTATTCTGATATCCCATAAGAAATTAAAGTGAGATGTCGGGATATTTTACAGCAGGAAATAGCATACAACTATATAATATATTGAGTTAAAATTAACATAAATTACATTTTCGTTACATTCGTACGGCTGATAACTGTCGGAATACTTTACAACCATCCTGGTATTTCGATTGAATGGAATAATATCTTCAAATAATAACAATTGGTTATAAATATGGCACAAATATTGCTGCGGTCTTTTACTGAGAATTCATTTTTGGTTGGATTATGGGATATTTATGAGGGCACGTAACCTTTCAATAAATCCTTTAAATAAATTTTAGAAAGAGGGCATGCATGAAAAACGCAAGAGTTGCTGTACTGTGGTTGATTTTTCTTGGTTTTTTTATTTTAGTCGGTTGCGATAAGTCTCAGAATCCTGAAAATACAAGTACTGAGAAGCTTGACTTTAAAACCCCGTATCAGGTGGTTTTTCTTGACAATAACAATGCTTACATCGGGAAAACAGAGCAAACCGGCAAAGATTTCGTTCGCCTCAGTAATGTTTATTACATCCAATCCCAGGTGAATCAAGAAACAAAGCAGGTATCAAATACGCTTACAAAACGGGGGAACGAGTTACATAAGCCCGATTTCATGTATATCAACACACGGCATATTATAATGATAGAGCCTGTTACGCCTGATTCACAAGTGGCAAAGCTCATCACACAGTCCGAAAACCAAAAACAACCCGAGGCGCAAAAACAACCCGAGACCCAAAAACAACCAGAGGGCCCAAAATAAACCAAGAGGGGTGAAGCATGAAGTTCCAGGGAAGGTCAATTATGAGTCGTATCGTCCAAGGCAAGGGGCTGTGTTTCGCGTCCTTATGTACGTTTATCTTATTGTCGTGCGGTTCAGCTCTCGCGGCAGACGCCACCTGGAACAACGGAGCCAGCGGCAATTGGTCCACAGGTACTTTGGTCATGGTCTCCGTCAGGTTCAAGCTATCCTAACAGCAGCACGACCAATGTCAATATCCTGGACGGCACCAGCACCGTTACGCTTGATACAAACGTTTCTGTTGCCAGCCTCGCGCTAGCGAGCGGCAACACGCTGAACTTCACTCCGGGTCGGGTGCTATCTGTGTATGGGCCGCAAATCAATCAATGCCGGCACCATCAACATCAACTCCGGCAGCGGCTCAAACACCGCACTTTACATCGCCGGCAACACGACTCTGTCGGGCACCGGCACGCTCAACCTGTCGTATAACGGGCACCGGGAGCGGAACGGCGTACATCCAGCAGTCGGGCAACCAGACGCTCACAAACCAGAGCACGATCGCGGGCGCCGGTATCATCGGCAATGGCGGTCTGACGCTCGTCAATGCCGGCACAGTCAATGCCAACGTCAGCGGCCAGACCCTGATCGTGAACCTCGGCAACGTCAACGCGGGCGGCGTCCTCAACAACACCGGAGGCACGTTCGAGGCGACCGGCGGCGGCACGCTCGTACTGTCGGGGCAGACGATTACGAACACGACCGGACAGATCACGGCCTCAAGCGGCAGCACAGTCAACTTGTCGGGGACGACGATCAACGGCGGCACACTGACGGCGGCCTCCGGCGGTACGATGCAGACCGTCGGCAACGCGACTCTGAACGGCGTGACGCTGAACGGTAACTACCTCAGCGATGTCGGTACGAACACGTTTGTCTCGGGAATCATCACTCAGACCGGCAACCTGCAGCTCAATGCAGGCAACGGCAACAACACGAGTCTCTTCATCGCCGGCGCAACGACGCTCACCGGCGGCACCGTCACGATGGCCTACACCGGCGGCAGCGGCACCGCCTTTATCCAGCAGTCGGGTAACCAGACGCTCACCAACGAAGAGACGATCCAGGGCGCCGGCATCATCGGCAATAACGGTCTGACGCTCGTTAACACCGTAAGCGGCATCATCAATGCCGACGTTTCCGGCCTGACGCTGATGATCAACCCCGGCAACGTCAATGACGCGCATGGCCAGCTGCAGAACCAGGGCGTGCTTGAGGCGACGAACGGCGGCACCCTGCTACTCCAGAACCAGAACGTCGTTAATACCGGCAACACGATCACCGCTACCGGCGCAGGCAGCGCCCTGCAACTGCAGAGCACGACCATCAACGGCGGCACGCTGATGGCGGCCTCCGGCGGCACGATGCAGACCATCCAAAATGCGACCCTGAACGGCGTGACGCTGAACGGCAACTACCTCAGCGATCTCGGTACGAACACGTTTGTCTCGGGAATCATCACCCAGACCGGCAACCTGCAGCTCAATGCAGGCAACGGCAACAACACGAGTCTCTTCATCGCCGGCGCAACGACGCTCACCGGCGGCACCGTCACGCTGGCCTACACCGGCGGCAGCGGAACCGTCTATATCCAGCAGTCGGGTAACCAGACGCTCACCAACGCCGAGACGATCCAGGGCGCCGGCATCATCGGCAATGGCGGTCTGACACTCGTTAACACCGTAAGCGGCATCATCAATGCCGACGTTTCCGGCCTGACGCTGATGATCAACCCCGGCAACGTCAATGACGCGCATGGCCAGCTGCAGAACCAGGGCGTGCTTGAGGCGACGAACGGCGGCACCCTGCTACTCCAGAACCAGAACGTCGTTAATACCGGCAACACGATCACCGCTACCGGCACAGGCAGCGCCCTGCAGCTGCAGAGCACGACGATCAACGGCGGCACGCTGATGGCGGCCTCCGGCGGCACGATGCAGACCATCCAAAATGCGACTCTGAACGGCGTGACGCTGAACGGCAACTACATGAGCGATCTCGGCACGAGCACGTATGTCTCGGGGACCATCACCCAGACCGGCAACCTGCAGCTCAATGCAGGCAACAGCAACAACACGAGTCTCTTCATCGCCGGCGCAACGACGCTCATCGGCGGCACCGTCACGATGGCCTACACCGGCGGCAGCGGCACCGTCTATATCCAGCAGTCGGGCGGCAACCAGACGCTCACGAACGCCGAGACGATCCAGGGCGCCGGCATCATCGGCAATAACGGTCTGACGCTCGTTAACACCGTAAGCGGCATCATCAATGCCGACGTTTCCGGCCAGACGCTGATGATCAACCCCGGCAACGTCCTCGATGCGCATGGCCAGCTGCAGAACCAGGGCGTGCTTGAGGCGACGAACGGAGGCACCCTGCTACTCCAGAACCAGAACGTCGTTAATACCGGCAACACGATCACCGCCACCGGCGCGGGCAGCGTGCTGCTCCTGCAGAGCACGACCATCAACGGCGGCACGCTCGCGACTTCGGGCGGCGGTACGATGCAGACCGTCCGAAATGCGACTCTGAACGGCGTCACGCTGAACGGCAACTACCTCGCTGACGTCGGCACGACGACGAACCTCACCGGGACGACCAGCCAAACCGGGACCCTGACCATCAACGCCGGCAGCGGCAACAACACTGTCCTCAACGTCGGTGGCGCCACGACGCTCGCCGGCGGTACCACGACGCTCGCCTTCAATGGCAGCGGCACGGGCGCAGCCATCATCCAGCAGTCGGGCGGCAACCAGACGCTCACCAACGAAGAGACGATCCAGGGCACCGGCATCATCGGCAATGGCGGTCTGACGCTCGTCAACACCGCAAGCGGCACCATCAATGCCGACGTTTCCGGCCAGACGCTGACGATCAACCCCGGCAACGTCCTCGACGCGCATGGCCAGCTGCAGAACCAGGGCGTGCTTGAGGCGACGAACGGCGGCACCCTGCTGCTCTTGAGTCAGAACGTCGTTAATACCGGCAACACGATCACCGCCACCGGCGCGGGCAGCGCCCTGCTCCTGCAGAGCACGACCATCAACGGCGGCACGCTGATGGCGGCCTCCGGCGGCACGATGCAGACCATCCAAAATGCGACTCTGAACGGCGTCACGCTGAACGGCAACTACCTGAGCGATCTCGGCACGAGCACGTATGTCTCGCGGGACCATCACCCAGACCGGCAACCTGCAGCTCAATGCAGGCAACAGCAGCAACACTATCCTCTACATCACCGGCGCGACGACGCTCACCGGCGGCACCGACACGATCGCCTACAACGGGTCGGGCAGCGGGGGCCGTCTATATCCAGCAGTCGGGTAACCAGACGCTCACGAACGCCGAGACGATCCAGGGCGCCGGCATCATCGGCAATGGCGGTCTGACGCTCGTCAATGCAGCGGGCGGCAAGATCGACGCGAACGTCGCGGGCCAGACGCTCTTGCTGACGCCCGGCAACGTGCTCGACTCCCAGGGCGCGATCTCGAACAGCGGCATCCTGTCGGCGAGCGCCGGCACGCTCGCGATCTCGTCGAAGGTGTACGGCACCGGCACGATCCAGACGAGCGGGACGGGCGTCGTCACGCTCGGCGGGGCGAGCTCGGTCGGGAACCTGATCAACAACGGCAGCTCTGCGAACGCGCTCACACTGGGCGCCAACAGCGTCACGGTCTCCTCCGACTACCAGAACGCCAACTTCGGTGTGGGCAACGCCTTCAACAAACTCGCTGACGTCTCGACGTCCGGCGGCCAGATCCTCGCCTCCGGCAACGTGGCGACCGCGATAACCGGCACCACCGTCACAAACGGCACGAGCCCGACCGCGACGCTGACGATCGGCGGCAATGTCCACGTCGGCCAGGCGACCACCTACGACTTCCAGGTCGAGAACACCGGCACGAGCGGCCCGGCGATCCGCGGCGCGGTGCAGACTTCCGTCAACGGCGCCGCGATCTCCGACCCGAACCTGTCGGTGACCGCGCAGAACTTCGGGCCCATCGCTACCGGCTCCTCGAGCGGCAACATCGGCGTCAGCTACACTGCCTCGACGGCGGGGCTCCTATCGCTCACCGGCACCAACACACTGCACATCGCCAACAACTTCCAGAACGTCGCCGAGCAGAACCTCAACATCGTGGTAGGCTCGGGCGCTGCCGCGTACAACCTTGCCAGTGGCTCGACGGCAGACGTCACGGTGGCCAACACGCGCGTCGGCGTGGGCAGCACAGCGAACCTGGGGGTGACCAACACCGCACCAGCCGGCAGCTACACTGAGGTACTGAACGCGAGCTTCGGCGGCAGCTCGGGCGCTGTGAACTCGACGAGCGGCTCGATCACGGGCGGCCTGGGCAGCGGCGTCGCCGGAGGTGCAACCAACAACTCCGCAATGCAGGTCGGGATCGATACGTCGACCGCCGGCGCCAAGACCGGCACGGTGACATTGAACTATGTCTCCAATGGCACCGGCACCAGCGGACTGGGTAATACCAATGTCGGCTCGCAGACCATCGATGTAAGCGGCAACGTGTATCAGGTAGCCCAGCCCAGTTTGCCCACGAGCGTGAACCTTGGCAATGTACATGTAGGCAGCAGTGCAAACCAGGCAATAAATATTACCAATACAAACGTGGCACCTGGTTATCAGGAAGGGCTCGATGCCGGTATAAACTCCGGTTCCAATGCAAGCGGGTCCGGCTCGATTACCAATCTGGCGGCAGGTGGATCGAGCACGAACATCAGTGTCGGGATGACGGCGTCTGCAGCAGGAGTCAACAGCGGCAGCGTCACCCTAAGCTTGGCCTCAAACGGAACGGGAACCAGCGGGTTGTCAACACTGGCCCTGTCCGACAAAACCGTCAATACCTCGATAACCGGCTACAACCTGGCTCAGGCAACCATCAACAACCCACTCGATTTCAATCTCGGCAATATTCTGTTAACCGGCGGGTCTGTTACCAAGACGGTATCTATCACAAATTCCGCTGCTTCCGGGATCTACTCGGAGGCATTAAATGCGGCTTTCGGGACTATCACTAATACCGGAGTCGGGAACGTAAACACCAACAACGGGTCTATCAACGGACTCCTTGCCGGGAATACCGATGCCTTGACCATGCAGGTAACCTACACCCCGACAGCCCAAGGTACGATCAACGCCAGCGTGCAGCTGCTGCTGGCTTCGAACGGCACCGCCATCGGGGACGGACTTGGAATTACCGCCCTGCCCAGTCAGCTTCTCTCATTGCTCGGCACGGTCACGGGAACGGTCGGAACGCTGGCCCAGGCAGGACCAGCCACGCCCAACCCGGTGAACTTGGGCAATGTTCGGGTCAACACGAGCGCGCCTTCTCAGGCCTTGTCGATCCAAAACGTCGCCACCGGTCCGGCAGAAGGGTTGAACGCCACGATCTCTACCGCGACACCAGGGTTGACGGCCAGTGGGTCGTTTTCAAATCTGGCGGCGCAAGCCATCAATAATTCGAACTTGGTGGTCGGCATGAACACCTCAACGGCCGGTTCTCGCAACGGAACGGCGACGATAACCCTGGCGTCGGACGGCACCTTCAACGGCGGCGTTACTACATCATTAGGCACTCAGACGATCAATGTCACGGGAGGGGTCTACCAGGTGGCTCAACCTAGCATACAAACCAGCGTAAACCTGGGGAACGTACGTCTGGGGAGCGGTTCAAATCAGACTATCACAATCGGCAATACCAACATTTCCCCGACGGGATATCAGGAAGGACTTGATGCCGCGGTGGGATCGCAAACAAACGCCACGGGGACAGGCTCGATCACTAATTTAGCAGCCGGTGGGACGAGCAACGCGATAACTGTCGGAATGACGGCCTCTGTTGCAGGGGTCAACACCGGAAGCGTCGCACTTGCTCTTGCCTCGGACGGATCGACTACCAGCGGGTTGTCGACTCTGAGCCTTGGGAACCAAACCGTCAACACCTCGATTACCGGCTATCGTCTGGCGAATCCAACACTCAATACGCCATCGGTTACCCTGTATGCACGTGTGGGTGATGCGAGTCCCACTGCGTCGGTGAGTGTCACCAACACTTCACCCGATATCTATACGGAAGGGCTGAATGCAAGCATCGGCACGTCTTCGTCGGGTTTTACAGCAGGAGGCAGCATCAGCAATCTTGCGGCCCAGGGGACAAACAGCAGCGCCATGCAGATTGGTCTCGGAACCGGAACAGCCGGAACCTTTGGCGGCACTGCAGCTCTCACTCTTGCATCCACCGGAGCAGGGACAACCGGTGCGTCTGACTATAGTCTAACCAGCCAAAACGTTACCTTGAACGGCAAGGTGTACCAGCAGGCCGTGGCTACGGTCAATACGCCGACGGTTGACTTCGGCATCGTACATGTGGGCGATACCCTGGGATTAACACAAGGCGTATCGGTGACCAACAGCGCCCAAACAGCGGCCTTGAACGATGTGCTGACAGGCAGCTTAAGCGGCGCAACCGGTCCTTTCACTGCCGGCGGTACTCTGGGCAGCGGGCTTGCAGCAGGCGCCAGCAGCAGCAGTCTCACGGCTACTCTGAATACCGCTAATGCCGGGATCTTCAGCGGCACGGCAACAGCCGGCTTCCAGAGCCACAACGCCGACATGGCCGATCTCATCCTTGCGAATACCACCATCAACCTGAAGGCTCAGGTGAATAACTACGCCAACCCTGATTATCAGTTAGTTTCAGGAAGTGGGAGCTTGACTCATAGCTCGGGCTCCGGGTTGATCACGCTTTATGATCTGAATTTCGGCAACGTCACGCAAGGTTCAGGGAATGAAACTGCAATATTGAATTTGTTGAATGACATAACCGGTCCGGCAGACAATCTGAAAGGGACATTCGACCTTACAGGTGTCAGTTCCAGTGACTTCTTGCTCGCCGGATTCGGTGACTCATCGGGGAATTTCTCGGGGATAACAGCAGGCAACGGCCTGAACGGCCTGCAGATCACCTTTGAGACATCCACGTTGGGTCTGGGCACATTCACCGACACGATTTACCTCAATGCAACAGGATACAATGATAGTGGTTATTCCGGCCAGTTTGCCCAAATAGAGTTGGATATAACCGGCAATGTAGTAGGAGGCCAACAGGCGCCTGTTCCAGAGCCTGCCACCCTTCTTCTCATAGGGTCTGGCCTATTGGGTCTTGCGGGGATGAGGAGGAGGTTCAGGAAGTAAGTTAATGCTTTGCATCTTCACAGGCAGAGTCGAAAGGCTCTGCCTTTTTTGTTAAACCGAGGTGAATATAATCTACCTGGAAGACATTATGCCGCTGCGGGGAAAAATATCCTGGGGGTTTGATATCCCGTACATGATAACCGGCCAGATGAATATACGTACTCGATTCAATTTGATATTTAACACCGGTTCTCTGTATATTTGAATGACCGGCAGGAAAAATCCGACAGCATCTCCGGGATCGATTTATAATCTGTAAACGATCGCCTCAGGCAACCCGTTTTACCTTATCTGCAGGGATTGAGGAGGGGTACTCACTCAGCTCTACATCCTTGTTGTTCTGCTGAAAATATCTCACGTTCCATTCGTTCGGGAACAACAGCACCGATTGGCCCGTACTGTCCCTGGCGATCCTGGCGCCGCTGGGAAGCATGAGCCCCTCGGTTGCAATGCCGGAGGTTTTGATCCATCTGGCAAAAGTCCACGGGGCCCCTTCAAGGCGTGAATGCGCATTGTATTCCATCTCCAGGCGATACTTCACGATCTCGAACTGCAATGGTCCCACAGCTGCCAGCAGCGGAATGCGCTGCGCGGCGTCGGGAAGCTCGAAGGAGTGGACCACGCCTTCTGCAAGCAGCTGGGTTAAGCCATCGCGGAAACGCTTGTGATTGGAAGGGACATCGTTGTGGAGAAAGGCGAAACACTCCGGTGGAAATCGCGGGATCTCATCAAAGAGCACCTCCGGGTCTTCACTGAGCGTGTCGCCGATTGAAAGGAACTTGGCACCGGCTATGCCCACCACGTCACCCGGATACGCCTCGTCAACGGTTTCCCTCTCGCGGCCGAAAATCTTGTTGGAATTGGAGAGCCGGAACTTTTTTCCCGTGGGTACGTGCGTCACCATCATGTCGCGCGTGAAGCGGCCTGAAACGACCCGGATGAAGACAACCCGGTCGCGATGGTGCGGGTCCATGTTCGCTTGGATCTTGAAGACGAATCCTGAGAACGTAGCGGTGTCGGGTTTCACCGGGGAGCCGCGGCTGATGCGGGGCATGGGGGCGGCAGACTGCTCGATGAATCCTTCGAGCAGAAGCTTGACGCCGAAGTTGTTCAGGGCGCTCCCGAAGAACACCGGGGTTGTATGGCCGGCAAGCACGTCGGTAGGGCGGTAATCCACACCTGCCCCATCGAGCATCTCCAACTCCTCGCATACCGTGCGGTAGGTCGTATCATCCAGACGATCCCTTACGATAGGATCGGACATGCCGCAGGTGGAAACCGGGGCCTGGTATATGCCGCCGGGGGTGCGCTCATAGAAGTGGGCCAGTCTGGTCCGCCTGTCCCAGACCCCTTTAAACTGAAGCCCTGTGCCCAGGGGCCAGTTTATGGGGCAAGCCCCGATGCCTAAGACGCTCTCCAGCTCGTCCAGTAGCGCCAGCGGTTCACGCGCAGGCCTGTCCATCTTGTTCATGAAGGTGAAGATGGGTATCCCGCGGAGCCTGCATACTTCAAAGAGCTTCCGTGTCTGGCTCTCGATCCCTTTTCCGGCGTCGATCACCATGATAGCGGCATCCACGGCCGTGAGCACCCGGTACGTGTCTTCCGAGAAATCCTTGTGCCCGGGCGTATCCAGCAGGTTGATCAGGTAACCCTGATAGTCGAAGCTCAGCACGGTCGAGCTGATGGAGATGCCGCGCTTGCGCTCGAGCTCCATCCAGTCGGACGTGGTCGCGCGCTGGTTTTTGCGTGCTGTAACCGACCCGGCCAGCTGAACCGCACCGCCATAGAGCAGCAGCTTTTCAGTCAGTGTCGTTTTGCCTGCGTCGGGGTGCGAAACAATGGCCAAAGACCTTCGCCTGGAAATTTCATGATGCATGCTCATCTTAGTCGATTTTCCTTGTGTGCGGGAGATACCATCTTATCTTTGTTCATTGCAATACAAAATTGGGACAGGGGTGATTCGTCAAGCAAGAACACGGTTCGCAGGCATCAACATGCCTCTAGAGGTTGTTCACGTAGTGATAGATCATCTCTGTGAGCTCATCTATGAGGCGGTCCTTGTCCATGGATGAATCGAGGAATTTTACATAATGGGCAACGTTTTCCACTGCGCTGTGGATTACCTTTGACACCTCCTTGAGGGCCTGCGGGTTAGAGTGCTTGCAATAGGGAATCAAAAGAGAGCTGATGATGCCCAGCTGCTGTTGTTCCACCTCATCAAAGAGCCGTCTCACGTCCGGGTCCGAGAATTTCAGGACAAGGGCTTCCTTGTGAAAAGAGGGGTGGATATCAAAGGTCATGAAACCCTTATTTATATGGATTCTGATAATATCTTTTAACGGGATTGAAGTGTCCGATTGCAAGGTGTAGACACCTGTTACGAAGTTATCAAGGTGGTTCTTGAGGATCTCAAGGAACAGGGACTTCTTGTTCTCAAAATAGCTGTAGAATGTCCCGATAGAAACCCCGGCCTTTTTTGCGATCTCATTGGAACTTGTCCCGTTTATCCCCTTGCTCGCGAATAAATCCAGGGCGGTCTCCATGATTCTCAATCTTCTTTCCCTGCTGCGATCCTGCCTGGGTATACGAATACGCATTACAGCTCCCTTCTACCCATGCAGACAGATACGTCTTTTATGGATCGAATCCGTTGATCTCGTATAATATAATGTCAGGTTCCCTGCCATGGTTATTCTCAATTAGTAGCATGAGAACGATGTGTCAAATAAAATATGAGTTACAACTCATATTAAACCTTGACAACATGAGCATACATTCATATTATACTACAGATAACGATGTGATCTGACAGATTACCCCTTGATTGGGGCAGCCTTTAAGTCATGATCAGGCATTTAATTGTTGTGGACATCGCCATTATGAATCAGGAAAGCACAGGAGGTGGTGATGAAGGCATTAGTCACAGGGGCAACAGGATTCATCGGTTCGGTCCTTACCCGGGAGCTCTTGAAGCAGGGCAACCAGGTGAGGGCGCTGGTCCTTCCGAGTGAAAATTCGAGAGCGCTGGAAGGGCTTGGTGTGGAGGTCTGCCGAGGCGACTTATCCAGGCGGGAAACACTTAAAGGGATCTGTGATGGTGTTGATACCGTGTTTCACCTTGCCGGCCGTGTCACCGATTGGGGTACCAGGGAACAATTCTACCGTGCCATTTACGATGCCACTCAGCATCTCATGGAAGAGGCTTCAGGCAAGGCCCCGCGGTTTGTGTATATAAGCTCCATTGCAGCCATCGGCCTAGGCCGCCACCTGAAGGGCATCAAGGAGACCGATGGCGCCTTCAAATCAGGCATCCCGTATAATGATGCAAAACTCGATGCGGAAAGGCTCGTGATGAGCTATCACAAGGGTGGCAGGATCGCGTGCACCATCATCCGCCCGGCCAATGTAACCGGCCCGGGGAGTGTCTGGGTGCGTGACATTGTAGAGAAGATGATGAGCATGCCCATGCCGCTTATCGACCATGGCCGGCACAGTTCCAGCTTTATCTATGTAGACAACCTCGTAGAAGGAATCATCCTGGCAGGGACAAAAGACATTGCAAAGGGGAAGATCTACCAACTCCGCGATGATTGGGATGTGACGTGGGGGCGGTATATAACCGATCTCGGGGCCTTTATCGGGAAAAAGCCCATGGGCAGCATCCCCTACTGGCCTGCACGTGTATTGGGGAGTCTTTTCGACCTGGTCTGTACACCGCTCAAGATCCGGCCGCCCGTGTCGCGTATGTCAATCGAGATTACCGGCAGGGACAACGATGTCGACAACTCCCGGGCCAAGCAGGAGCTGGGCTGGAAGACAACGATTCCCTACCCTGAGGCGATGGAGCGGATCGGGGCCTGGGTGAGGCAGACCTACCCACACAGATAAGAATAAGGTATTACGCTGCTGAGAAGCTTGAGCAGGATCATCAGGCGTGGTGTTTTACCTTGGTTATCACCTATAACGATCAAGGAGGTTATGCATGAAATTGTCGTTTCTCCTGTTTGTGTTATACCTGAAGCTCGCTAGGGCCGCCAAGACGAACAAGGCCTTCCAGAACTACATAGGCGCCCTACAGCTCAGGTTTCTCATCAAGACCGCTGATGGGAAAAGGGGCAGGCTGTTCATCTTTGACAAGGGCAAGGTATCGTCGCTTAAAGGCGCACATCACAAGAGCGATGCAGCCCTCGTGTGGGCTGATCCCAATACCGCCTTCAAGGTGATGATATCAGGCAGCGATGAGGCCTCATTCCTGGCCGCTGCCGACGGCAAGCTCAAGGTAGAGGGGATGGCCTACTATGTCCAGTGGTTTAATGACGCTGTGAAGATCATCATGTAGACGCTTGTAAGCGCTGCACATCCGACAGGCCTATAACGGTTGTTCAGTAAAGGACACGGAAAAGATTAAAATCATTTGTGGGGGTATACCTATGGCAATGATACTTGGTGGTCACCTGGTTGGAAAATATCTGAAGGAAGTGGAAAAGGTCGATACGGTCTTCTGTCTGTCCGGCGGCCACATAGAGGCAATCCTGGACAGTTTTACGGAATACAAGATCCGCGCCATTGATGTTAGGCACGAGCAGGCCGCAGCCATGATGGCCGAGGCATGGTCCATCTACAGCGGCCAGCCGGGCGTATGCCTGGTGACTGCAGGGCCGGGTTTCACCAATGCCTTAACCGGCATTGCAAATGCCTACCTGGATAATGCGCCATTGGTCGTACTGTGCGGCAAGCACCCCTTGAGGGACGATCTGAAAGGCGCCCTACAGGAGGTAAACCAGATGGACATGGTCAAGCCCATAACCAAATGGGCGGCTACCTGTTATGACACCAAACGGATCCCCGAATATCTATCACTCGCCTTCAGGCATGCCGTGGTGGGAAGACCGGGCCCTGTCTTTCTTGAGCTGCCGCCTGATATCCTGAATGTCAAAGTCCCTGAAGACAAGGCGCCATTGCCCCCACACAAGACGCACAAGTACACGGTCCACCCGGACGAGTGGGACCTGAAGCAGGCTGCCGATATAATCAATGCTGCAAAGAAACCCCTGTTCTTAGGCGGCAGCGGAGTGGGCCTGAGCTGCTGCAGCAGTGCGCTGGGCCAGTTCATCGACAGGGCAGGGCTCCCCTTTATACTCATGAACTTCGGCAGGGGTGAACTCCCTGACAATCACCCCCTTTCCCTGTGGGATATCGGGAATATCGGGATACAACTGGGTATAACGCAAGCGGATGTGCTCGTTGCCGCGGGGCTCCGCTTCAACTGGCTCCTGCAATCAGGCGCCATCATCCCTCAAGCCACCAAGGTCATCCGCATCGACATCGACCCTCACGAGATAGACCGGAACAGGGTTGCCGAGGTCGGGCTGGTGGGTGATACGACATCGGTGCTTAACCAGTTGCTTCCGCTCGTCAAGAGGGCTGACCACAGTGCCTGGATCAAGACGCTGCGCGCTGCGAGCCATGCCTTTATCGAGCCGGAGCTCAAGCTGAGGGAGAAACCAAGTAGCCCTATCCACCCCATCCGCCTGGTGGCGCAGATCCAGAAGGTTGTGGGCGACGATGCCGTCTATGTCATTGACGGGGGGGATACCCAGTATTTCGGTCTTGTAGGGTTGACATCCAAGGAAAAGGCGGGTGTCGTGGCCTCGGCTGCAGGGCTGCTCGGCTGCCTTGGCACCGGAATACCTTTCGCAATGGCCGCAAAGCTGGCCCGGCCCGACAAGAAGGTTGTGCTTCTGCAGGGAGATGGCTCCTTCGGGCTTAACGCCATGGAGTTCGACACCATGGTCCGCCACAACATCCCGGTGGTGTGCGTGGTGAACAATGATACCGCATGGGGTATGATCAAGCACAGCCAGGAGCTCTCCATAGGATGCGACCGCCTCCAGTGCGCTGAGCTGGGTGAGCGCCATTATGAGAAGATGGTGGAAGGACTGGGAGGTTACGGCGAATTCGTTACCAAGGATGAAGATATCATACCTGCCATCAAAAGGGCCTTTGATTCGGGAAAACCTTCCTGCATAAATGTCATGACCGATCCCACAGCTACAAGCCCGGCGACGCCGTTGTTCTATCAGTCGCTCAAGATGGATTGATGCCATGAAGGCGCTCATGTTCAACATCACAGTGCCCAACTACCTGGTTCTACAGGTGCTGGGCAGGCTGAACAGGAAGTATTATTATGACGGCCTGTTCTCCCCGGTAAGGCTTGCTGACGTGGCTGAGCCGGTCTTGCCGAACCAGGACTGGCTGAAGCTTAAAATCAGGCTCTGCGGCTTCTGCGGGAGCGACCTGAATCTCCTCATGGTGAAGGACTCGCCGATGGCAACGCCCTTCACCTCGTTCCCCTGCATCTTCGGCCACGAGGTGTATGCCGAGGTGGAAGAAGCCGGAAGCAGGGTATCAGGCTTCAAGAAAGGCGACCGGGTGACCGTGAACCCCGGCCTTACCTGCGCGGCCCGGGGTATTTATCCGGTATGCCCTCCTTGTGCAGCCGGAAGGCCCGGCAGCTGCGAGAGATATGCAGAAGGGCCATTCGCGCCCGGCATGTTCGCCGGTATCTGCAAGGACATAGGCGGGGGGTTTGCAGAATACATGGTTGTGCATAAGTCCCAAGTCTTCAAGGTGCCGGACATGGTGAGCAACGAATCGGCAGCCCTCACCGAGCCGCTGGCTGTGGGCCTGCAGGCCGTGCTCGACAACAGGCCCCAGGAAACGGAGAGGGTCCTGGTTATCGGCGGCGGCGTGATCGGTTGTATGGTAGTCAAGGCCATCCGGGGTCTGGGCATAGGCTGCTCCATCACCGTGGCAGAGCCGTCTGTCTTTGTGGCTGATTATGTGAAGAGATCAGGGGCGGACCACGTGGTTTCAGGGGGCATAATCGATGCTGCGGTAAGGATCACCGGTGCAAGGCCCTACAAGCCCATGCTCGGAGAGCGCATCGTCCAGGGTGGGTTCGACCGGGTGTTCGATACCGTGGGCCATTCACCTACCCTGCAGAAAGCACTCATCGTCACCCGTGGCGGTGGGACCGTGAGCCTGGTGGGAATCGGCAATATTGTGCGCTTCGACCCAACGCCCCTGTGGCTAAAGCTTCTGACATTAAAAGGCTGCTACGGCTACGGCTACAACCAGACCGAAGCAGGCCCCAGGCACGCCTTCGAAATCGCGCTCGATCTCATGGAGAGCAAGAAGATCCACGTGGAGGATATGCTCACCCACACCTTTGCCATCGAGGAGTACCAGGAACTCATCAGGATCAATATGAGCAAGGGGGCTCACCAGGCCATCAAGACGGCTGTCAGGTTTTAAGATCCTCAATCCCCGATTCAATGCTGTCTGATGTTGCCGGAGGCTGAACCCATATCAGCCTCCGGCGACTATTTATTTTGTTCATCATTTTAATACGGCCAATTCCAATTCTCTCGACGGAACAGTCACGACTGTTCCCTACAAAAGAATCCCTCCTGTTTCCTTTTTCAAAGGAAAGGACCTGTAAACACTATTCGATGCTAAGGGCGCGAAGATGATCGCAGAAATCTTCAGCGGACATTTTTGGATTCCTTAACCCGGTCAGAGATTTCAAGAGGATTCTTTTCTTCGTGTCCTTCATACCACTATCCATCATTTTTCATTTTCTTGTTTTTTGTGCATCATTTTCATGCAAACACCAGTAGGTTGGGTTGAACTTGTGAAACCCAACAACGAGACTTAAAATAGCATCCATTCAAATATTCAGATCTTGATGTGTTGGGTTTCGTTCCTCAACCCAACCTACTGACTGACTGTTTCGCAGTACACAGGAACCCACCGGTCGATGGGTATCAATGAGTTTAACACATGCAGTGGACAGAGCAAAAGGTCCCCTCTCCCTCGATGGGAGAGGGGGTTTATGGGCACAGCCTGGAGGATGCCTGCGGCTGTGCTGCGCTAAGTTCTTCGTGTTGAAACCCCCCTATGTCTACTTGAACCTCTTGCCCAATTGCAAACCCACTTGCAAGGTATAAACATTTTCGATATGACAAGAAGGGGAACAGGTTTTTCCTGTAATGGTGTATCTTGCTCATGTATTGAGCAAAAAGGAGATGTTGAAGGGTTCATGAGCGATACCATCTTTTCCTTTTTCAAAAGCTTCCGGGTCCAGGACGTCTTCGATATCCTTATCATTACGTCATTGATCTATATGACCCTTATCTGGTTCAAGAACACCGCATCGCGCCTTGTACTGGTGGGTATAACCCTTTTAGGCGGAGTCTATATTCTGGCCCGGATCTTTAACCTCTATCTTACCACCCTTGTTCTCCAGGGTTTCTTTACCATCCTCATCTTTGCCCTTGTAGTCATTTTTCAGGAGGATATCAGGAGGTTTTTTGAACGTCTCGCCACCTTGAGAAACATGGGTAAATCCAGCAGAAAAGCCGATGGATCTTATGAGAAGACCGTAGAGGCCATTTCTGAAAGCGTAGCGGAATTCACATCGAAAAAGACCGGGTCCCTTATTGTCATCCAGGGAGAAGACCCGCTCGACAGGCATATCAAGGGCGGTTACCAGATCAAGGGTGATATATCAAAGCCGTTGTTGGAAAGCATTTTCGATGTCCATTCCCACGGGCATGACGGGGCAGTCATTATTAATAATAATAAGATCTTAAAATTCGGGTGTCACCTCCCGCTCTCCCCAAGCTCAGAGAGATTCGGAGATTTCGGCCTGCGCCATACAGCCGCGCTCGGGCTTTGCGAACTCACGGATGCCCTGTGCATTGTGGTCTCTGAAGAGCGGGGGACCATTATGGTAGCCCAGGATGGTAAGACCACGTATCTGAAGAATGCCGTTGAGCTTAGGACCCTCATGGAGAGGTATTTCGAGACGAAGATTGATGCACGCTCAAAGATCCTCACCAAGAAGAGGTTCCGGCAAAACACCATGGAAAAGGCCATTGCCATCGTTCTTGCGCTGGGTCTCTGGTTTGTATTCGGACACCAGAAAGAGTCGGTGCAGCGGGATTATATCGTCCCCATCGAATACCGCAAGGTCTCCCAGGATTGGGAGATCGAGGAATCGAGGGCAACGCAGGCAACAGTCACCCTGATGGGCTCATCCCAGGCCTTCAGCCTCTTTGACCCGAATTCCATCAAGGCATCTATCGATCTTTCATCAATCGTTGAAGGCAGACAGGCCATTATGCTTTCTTCAGATATGGTGAACATCCCTTCAAACATAACGGTTGTGAAATTCAAGCCAGATAGGATTTTAATCGCAGCCCATAGACTTTACCCACGTGAGGTGAGGATCTTCATAGATACATCCGGCCACTTGCCGGTCGGGTATGATATCAGGAAGATGACTGTCGAACCGGAAACCATTGTTGTTCGCGCGCCGTTCTCTCTTACCGGCAACAAGATCTATATTACCACCGAGCCCATAGACCTTTCGGAGATTACTGCATCACAGACAATGAATATGAGGCTCGTGTATCCCAACAGGATACGATTTAAGAATAACCAGGCACCCTTAGTAAAGGTGACTCTAGAGGTAGCAAGGGCTCAAGCAGGTGGAGAATTGGGAGGTAATCAGGGCACAGGGTCAAGGCACTAAACACCCATGGCGTACAACAACACCCACCGCTTAGATAGCGGTTAGATAGCGGTGCCGGACCTATCAGCATCAGAAGAGGAGATCACCCCGCCGGGATATAAACCCCAAGGGAACTGAGTAGATTTATCCGGCGATAAGATAGACGTCGTCGCCGACCCTGGTCTTGTCCTTCACCTTGATGCCGATGAGATCTCCGGCCTTGGCCTCTATTACGGACTTGTTGTCGATCTGCATGGAATCGATGTTCTCTTCAAAGTTCGTGGTTGCCCCCTCGATGGAGATCTTTTCCCCGACCTTGAGTGTGTCACTGAGCTGGATGCCGGCGACATTGATCTTATTGAAAAAGTGGGTCACTTTCCCGATCAGCTTCTTTTCATCAGCCATATATGCACCTCCTCATATATGCTTGCTATTATACGGCTAGTGCCCCGGTGATCTCAAGGAGAAAATAGCCTGTGATCACAAATAGATCAGTCGTTCGTTTGCAGACGTAACCCATATGAATACCTATTCGTGGGTCATACGGTAAAAGGCCATACCCATACTTCCCATTGCAATTTTATAGAGATTGAATAAAAGAGATTGAATAAAATATATTAATATTACTAATGGGGGAACTATGTCATACCGGGATGATACACTCTGCGGGCTTTTTCACAACCAGGCGCTGAAGTATGGAGAAGATCGTGTCTTTTTAATGGGTAAATACGATGAGTATGGAAAGCCCATTCAATCATTCCGGAAGATATCATGGAGACAAACGAGGAGACAGGTCCTGGACCTTGCCAGGGGGCTTGCCGCGCTGGGCTTGAACAAGGGTGATCGATGTGTCATCTTTGCCGAGAGCAGGCCGGAATGGATCATAGCCGACCAGGCAATCCAGGCATGCGGTGCGACCGGGGTGCCTCTCTATCCCACCCTGAGCAGGGATGACCTCTTGTTCATGGTCATAGACAGCGAATCAAAGATGGCCATTGTATCCAACTGTGCCAAGGCTGATGAGTTCCTCAGTCTCAGGGACCGGCATGAAGGGCTCAAGTCCACGCCGGTCATCTCCATGGAGGAATGGGAAGGGGCTCGGAGAGAAAATGTTTACAGCTTCATGGACATCATGCAGATGGGCAGGGAAAAGGTAGCGGCCGAAGAGATAGAATCACGTATAAAGTCCGTCACCCCTGATACGATCGCTGCCATTATCTATACCTCGGGCACCACGGGCAGATCCAAAGGAGTCGTGCTTACCCAGTCAAATTTCGTATCCAACATCCATCAGGCATCCAATTCCGAGCTTACGGTGCGCATGAAGAAAAAGGATGTCCATCTTACCGCCTTGGTGCATCTGCCCCTATGCCATGTTATGGGCCGCTCGAGTGATTACCATTTGATCGGGCTCTACCTGGGGGGCACCCTTGCCTTTGCAGAGAGTTATAAGGCCATAGCCAAGAACCTGCTGGAGGTCAGACCGAATGTAATCACCTCCATCCCCATGTTTTATGAGAAGACCTATGAGACCATCAATGCAATTATTGCCAAGCAGAAATCGATCTATCAGAAACTGTTCAAATGGGCCCTCGGCAAGGGTGAGATATACACGGATGCCATGGCAAGCGGGAAAAGGATATCCCAGTTGGACCTCACGGGCTTTGGGATCGCCAACATGCTTGTGTTTGACCGGATGAAAAAGATGATGGGCATGGACAGGCTTGTAGTAGCGATCTCCGGCGGGGGCAAGCTCTCGAAAGAGGTGTGTGTATTCTTCCGGTCCTTGAATATCCAGCTCAATGAGGGGTACGGCCTCACCGAGACGAGCCCGGTGATCAATTTCAACGAACCGGAGATCCTGGACTCTGTCCAACATGGAAGGCTCTATCAGTGGTTCTTTGATAAGATCATGAATATGGTGTTGGACCTCTTGGTGGTCAAGCAATCTCAAGGAATCTCTCCCTACGCAAATCCTTTATCTGCAGCCAAGCTCGGAGTCTGCTACTCCACAATTGTTTATAAACTCAGGGTGAAGCCCGGCACCGTGGGCAGGCCGGTGGCCTTGACCGAAGAAAAGATCGCTGAAGATGGCGAGATCCTGGTAAAGGGGCCCCAGGTGTTCAAGGAATACTGGAAGATGCCTGATGCCACCAAGGCGGCCTTTACCGAAGACGGCTTCTTCATGACCGGTGACATCGGGCACTTTGACAGCGAGGGGTTCCTGCTCATTACAGACCGCAAAAAGGACCTGTTCGTCAGCTCGGGCGGCAAGAATATCGCGCCGCATCCCATTGAGGTGGCGCTCCAGGCGCGGTCGTATATCGAACAGGCCTGCCTTGTGGGTGACGGCAGGAAGTACCTCACGGCGCTCATAGTGCCTGATTTCAAGAGCCTGTCGAGCTATGCCAAGAAGACCGGCATCACCTTTACCGACAACAACGCACTCGTGAGCAGCCCGGAGATACAATCCCTCATCAAGGCCGAGGTGGATGAGGTGAACAAGACCCTGGCCCATTACCAGCAGGTCAGCTATTTCGAGTTGCTGGATGCCCCCTTCAGCGAAGAGACGGGTGAGCTTACCCCAACCATGAAGGTTAAGCGCAAGGTGGTTCTGGATAAGTACAAAGACAGGATCGAGAAGATGTACCAGAAGTGATGCCCTGTATGAACAATCTGATCAGGGGTGTGCAGAATCAGATCTTCCGAATGCCCCCGGTCGACTCATAGATAAGCAGGTGTGCAAAGGCCGCCACCACCAGGCCGTGCGTGATCTTTTGCACCTGGATCATCCGATAGATATCTTCTTTTTTATTCAGTTCCACCCTGATGGCCTCCGTGGGGTCCAGCATCTGGCCTGATGCCTGATAACAGTTCCTGGCCAGGTATGAAAAGCACCGGTTGGTCTGCAGGGCCGGATTCGGTTCCACCGTGCCGATGTGCACCACATCGGTACTGATGTACCCGGTCTCCTCGGTCATCTCGCGCACCGCGGCCTCCATGGGGCTCGAATCAGTTTCGGAAATGAGGCCGCCCGGGATCTCCAGGGTGTCTCTCCTGACCCCGTGGCGGTACTGGCGGATCGTCACCACGTAACCGTCATCGGTGATGGGGATGATGTTCACCCAGTCCTGGAGCTCGAAGACCGTGAAGTCCTTGATGATGTTATTGGGCAGGAAGTGGTATTTGTCCTGGCGGACATTTACAAGCCGGTTCTTGAACACGGTCTTGGAATAGAGATAGTTCCAGTCCTTCTTCATGGCTGTCCCGTTCTAATCCCGTTCCAATCAATGATTGCTTCGATATCTTTCCACGTGCTTACGGTATGGAAGGGGTGGGGCCCTCTGTTCCAGGGCTGGGTGAAGACAATGGGGGTGATGCCTTCCTCATGGAGCATCCGGCAGGTGTCGAGCCGGTCGTCGATGAAGTATTTGATATTATGCCCCTGAAGAACCTCGAGTTTCGCGGTACTCGCGCCGGTCGCCTCCACGCGCAGGCACTTGGGGCCCACCTCGGGGATGTGCTTGGCGAACCACAGCTCGATCGGTTCGGCAAAGGGCCGCGCAGTCACGAGGAGCAGGGGCGAGAAAGAGGATATACCGGCCAGCACCTCTGTGGCCCCTTCATTGGGCATAACGTCTATTTCATGGAGCTCGTTGGTGAGGATGTCAATGATTTCAAGGGCGTGTTTTTTATCCATGTTGACGACATTCAGAAACTGGTAATCCGTGATGTCGTCATAGTTGATGTTATAGTTGTAGCTTTCCCTGGCAAGCCGGATAAAGAACCTGAAGGTGTCGGCCACGACGCCGTCAAAGTCAAAGGCGATCTCAGATGGGGGGATATTCATGCTTAAAAGCCTTCCGCAGTTCTTAATGTCCGCCATGTTTATCATATGTTGATGAGGGAAGCAAACCCACGGGCCGCCCTTGTAAAAAAACCTCTCCAGGGCGTCGGCCAGAATAGACTGATACGGTGTGAATCCAGTATTTTCAAGGTCTTCTGGACCCCCGCTGGAGTTTATCCCAGCGAAAGCGGGGGCAAGGGTGATGGTTTTATTGAGTTTGGCAATCCTCTCAAAGGAGGGAACCATAAGGTTAAAGATTAAAACGCAAAAAAATGATTGATCAATGTTGTATGTTTCAGGTAATAAACTTATTTGTGTCAGCCTTAATATAATTCGGTAGCATGGCAGTAAAAGGTTGGATAGATAAAAGTTACAGGCGCACTTTAAGGATCGTCACCTTGGGTGCAGAGCGAGAAACTTATAGAGGGGGGAGTATGGGTAAAGATCGGGATGCGCAATACCGCAGCAGGATCAGCGGGTACTACAAACAACTGATGGAGCAGAGCCAGGCTCACATGGACCGCATGGACAAGGAGCTGCCCAAGGCCCGGGAGGATTTCAACGAGGTCCTCAAGGAGCGGGGCGTAAGCAGGAGAGATTTCTTAAAGTGGACCTCCGCCATGACCGCAGCGCTGATGCTGCCGCCGATCTTCAAGCCCATGGTGGCACGGGCCGCGGAAAACTTCAGCAGGCTGCCGGTGGTGTGGCTCCACTTTGCAGAGTGCACAGGCTGCTCGGAGGCCTTCCTGAGGACATCGTATCCCAACGTGGATGATGTCCTCTTGGATACCATATCGCTTGAATACCATGAGACACTCATGGCCGCCGCAGGAAAGCAGGCTGAAGAGTGCCTGGAGAAGTGCATGAAAGACTTCCCCGGCAAGTATGTCTGCGTCATCGAGGGCGCCATACCCATGGGGCTGAACGGCCAGTACTTGAGGCTGGGCCCCAAGGCCAAGACCGCCATCGAAATCGGCAGGGAAGTAACCTCCAAGGCTGCGGCGACCATCTGCATCGGCAGTTGTTCCTGCTTCGGGAACATCCAGGCCGCCAAGCCGAATCCAACCAATGCCATGGGTATCCTCGATGCCCTGAGCGTTCCGACGGTCAACATTGCAGGCTGCCCGCCGAGCCCGCAGAATTTCGTGGGCACCGTGCTGCACTTCCTCATGTTCGGCGCTATTCCTCCGCTCGATAACCTCAGGAGGCCGATTTGGGCATACGGCAAGCGTATCCATGACTATTGCGAGCGCAGGCCGCATTATGATGCAGGCGAATATGTGGAAGAGTGGGGCGATGAGGGCGCAAAGAATGGCTGGTGCCTTTACAAGATGGGCTGCAAGGGTCCTTACACCTATGGGAACTGTGCCAAGGTCAGGTTCAACGACGGAACGTCATGGCCCATTATGGGGGGTCACGGGTGCATGGGTTGCACGGAGCCTGCATTCTGGGACACCATGGCGCCTCTGGAGAAGCCCGTCAGTGATCAGTTTGTCGGAGGATGGGGCGTAACAGCCAGGGTCGATGCCTTAGGTACTGCACTGACCGCAGCCACCATCGTTGGAGTAGCCGCCCATGCGGGGCTCACAGGGGCCAAGGGACACGGCCAGCCAAAGAAGTCCGAGCCCGATCAGGGATCGCACGAATAGCAGCACTAGTTTACGGGAGGAAATACTATGAGAATGATAGTTGATCCGATCACCAGGATCGAAGGACATTTACGTATAGAAGTCGAGCTCGACGGGAACAACACCATTAAGGATGCCTGGAGCAGCATTACGTTGTGGAGGGGCATCGAGACGATCTTAAAGGGCAGGGACCCGCGCGATGCGCCTCTCATGGTGCAGCGTTTCTGCGGTGTGTGCACCTACGTGCATTACGAGGCGAGCATCATGGCGGTGGAAGACGCCATGGGCGTGAAGCCGCCCACCAATGCCAGGCTCGTGAGGAACCTCATCCATGCGGCCCTGTACATGACCGACCATGTCATGCACTTCTATCACCTGCACGGACTCGACTGGGTGGACATCACCAAGGCCATCGTGGCGGACCCGGAAAAGGCGGTCGCACTGGCCAGGCAGTACAGTGACAACCCCTACAACTGCTCTGCTACCCACTACAAGGCAGTCCAGAACCGGCTCAAGAAATATGTCGAATCAGGCAGGCTCGGGCCCTTTGCCAATGCTTACTGGGGCAACCCGTCCTTCAAGCTTTCACCCGAGGCCAACCTCGTCATCGTGTCCCATTACCTGGACGCACTGCAGCTCTCCAAGCTCGGCGCGCAGATGATGGCCATATTCGGCGGCAAGAACCCGCACCCGCAGACGCTCGTTGCCGGCGGTATCACGTCCGTCATGGACGTGCTCGATGCCGACAGGATCGCAGAGTATCTCTTCAAGTATAAAGAATTCAAGAACTTCATCGAGACCGCATATCTGCCCGATGTCCTCCTGGCAGCAGGGACGTACAAAGACGAGGGCCTCGCCGGCGTGGGCGCAGGCGTGAAGAGCTACCTCTGCTACGGCGGATTCCCTCTGGATGATGAATATACAAAGACACTGCTTCCCAAGGGTCTTGTCATCGGCGGTGACATATCGAAGGCACTGCCTTTGGATGAAAGCAAGATCGCCGAGGACAGCACCCATTCATGGTATAAGGGCGATCAGCCCCTGCATCCCTATGTCGGAAGCACCGAGCCCGAATATACCGGCCTGGACGCAAAAGGCAACGTCAAGGGTGACGAGAAGTACACCTGGTGCAAGGCGCCGAACTATGACGGTAAGCCCTTCGAGGTCGGACCGCTCGCTCGCATGGTCGTCGGCTATGCCCAGGGCGATGAGAGGATCAAACCGCTGATCGACAACACGCTCAAGGCCACCGGTCTGCCGGCCACCGTGCTCTTCTCCACCCTGGGAAGGACCGCAGCCAGGTTGCTGGAGACCAAGCTTGTGGCAGACCATGCGGAAGTGTGGGTGGGTGAACTGGTCGCCAATATCAAGGCCGGCGATACCAGGACATGGACCCGCTGCGCAGTCCCCAAGAGCGGCAAGGGAAGGGGCCTCACCGAACCGCCTCGCGGCGCTCTGGGCCACTGGGTCGTTATCGAAGACCATGTAATAAAGAACTACCAGGCCATCGTTCCCTCCACCTGGAACTGCGCCCCGCGCAACAAGGACGGCAAGAGGGGCCCTTACGAGGAGTCCCTTATCGGCACCAAGCTTGCCAATCCGGATCAGCCGCTTGAGATCTTAAGGACGATTCACTCCTTCGATCCCTGCATGGCATGCGCGGTTCACATCATCAGGCCCGATACGGACGAAATCAAAAAGTTCCGGGTTCTGTAAAGACAAGGAGGGACCCACGTGGATAATATAACAGTAAAAAAAGAGTGGAGCCTTGCTATCAGGGTGAACCACTGGCTGATGGTCATCTGCATATTTGGCTTGATCATCACGGGTTTCTACATCGCACGTCCCTTCAGCAATCTGTCGGCGGAGACCACGAATGTAACCTTCAACAGCCTCATCCCGCCTTCCATTTCGGTTGAGGTGGTAAAGGCCGAGACATACAACAAGTTTTTCATGGGCTACACCCGCTATATACACCTCATATGCGGGATCATCCTCACCTTCGTGTTCATCTGGAGGGTGTATCTGATGTTCTTCAGCAGGTTCCATGCCGACTTCAAGGATTTCTTTGCATGGACCGACACAAAGAACTTCTGGACCCAGATCAAGTTCTACCTGCTCATCTCGGAGAAGAAGCCGGAGCATAACTACCTGTACGGCCCTCTCCAGTCGCTGGCATACGGCGGGCTTCTGCTCATGCTGGTGGTGCTTTTGATCACCGGGCTGATCCTTGCCGGCGTTGACTATTCGGGAGGCGTGATCGGGTTTGCCTACATGATCCTCCATCCGATCCAGAAAGCCCTTGGCGGACTTGCAACAGTCAGGTTCATCCACCATATTTTCACCTGGCTTGTCATCCTGTTCGTCGTGGTACATATTTATATGGCGTTCTGGTATGACATCGTGTTTAAGGAAGGAACCATCTCATCCATGGTGAGCGGGAGGGTTTTCAGGAAGGCGCACGACTAAACCTTTATGGGGTGGGCACACCCCTTTAGAGTATGATTTACAAGGGGGAAAGGTTTTATGCCTTTCCCCTTTTATGCACTAAAGAGACACCATGAAAGAGCAAAAACAGATAACCGTCCTTGGCCTTGGAAGCATCATCCTGAAGGACGAGGGGTTCGGGGTCCACTTCATCAGATGGTTTTCTGAACGCTATAACCTTGGTGCCGACGTACGCATCCTTGACGGCGGGACGCTCGGGTACCGGCTTTTGGACATCGTTACGAGCTCAAGCTGTCTGATCGTCGTGGACTGTATCAAGCTGGATGAGGATCCCGGAGCCATCTACCGGTTCACCCAAGACGAGATGAGGCTCAAAATGCCCGATCCGACAACGGCCCATGAGGTGGAGTTCCCTGACGTGCTGTCCATGGCGGACCTCATGGACGAGTGTCCGGAGGTTATCTTCCTGTGCATCGTGCCTGAAAGCTACGGCACCATGGAACTTCAGATGACGCCCACGATGACAGCGGCTTTCCCCGCCATGGAAAGACTGCTGATCAAGGAGCTCCGGCAGCTCGGCATCGAACCGAAAAGGGTGAGCTGATGCACGAGATGTCGCTCACCGTTTCCATCATGGATATCATCTTTGAATACGCACGCAATAACCATTTCACCAAGGTTAATGCCGTAAAGCTCTCATTCGGCACGCTCTCCGGCATCGAACCAAAGGCATTGGAGTTCGCCTTCGAGGTGCTCTCCAAGGATACCCTGGCCCAAGGGGCGAAGCTTGAGTATGACATAGCGCCTATTATCATTACATGCCTTGACTGCGGGAGGGACTCTGAAGTAGAAGAATTTCCTTCACTATGCCCTCTCTGCAAGGTTGAGGATGTCGTCCTGAAGGCAGGGACACAGGATTTAAGGATCGTGGAGCTGGATGTAGACTAGGAGGCTTACTATGTGCATCGGATTCCCCGGCAAGATCATGTGCATCGATGAGAATAATTATGCAACAATCGATATCGGCGGCACCAAGCGGGAGGTGTGCCTGGACATCATCGACGAAGAGGTCGGCCTCGGCGACTATGTGCTGTGCCATGCAGGGTATGCCATCCACAAGGTGGACGAAGACCTGGCCCAGGAAAAGCTCGCCTTGCTCAAGGAGCTTCTACAGGCATGAAATATATTGACGAATACCGTGACGGGGCACTCGCCAAGGGCCTCAAGGACCTGATCCATACCCAGGCCTCTAAGATCGGCAGGCCGGTCACCCTCATGGAGGTTTGCGGCAGCCATACCTATGCCATCGGCCACTACGGGATCAGGAAGCTGCTGCCCGAGAGCATCAGGCTCATCTCCGGGCCGGGCTGCCCTGTATGCGTGACCTCGTGCAGGGATGTGGACACGGCCATGTCGCTTGCCCAGAAGAAGAACGTCATCTTCGTCACGTACGGTGATATGCTCCGCGTCCCCGGCTCAAACGCAAACGGGAGCAGCCTTCAGAAAATCAGGGCTGGGGGGGCTGATATCCGTGTCGTTGCCTCCACCCTTGAGGCAATCGAGATCGCTATCCATAATCCGGCCAATGATATCATCTTCATGGGCATCGGCTTCGAGACCACCTCGCCCACAGTGGCCTCCATGGTGAAGACCTGCCGGAGAAAAGCAATAAAAAACCTCTCGGTCTTTTCCGTGCATAAGGTCATCCCCCCTGCCATCAAGGTGCTTTTGGATGACCCTGAGCTTGCCATCGACGGCTTCATCTGCCCGGGGCACGTGAGCACCATCATCGGGTTCGACGGCTATTCGGAGATCCCCCGGCGCGGCTGTGCGGCGGTCATCACCGGGTTCGAACCGGTGGACATACTTGAGGGGATCCACATGATCCTGGCCCAGATCGTTCAGGGCCGGTTCTTCGTTGAAAACCAGTACGGCAGGGCGGTAAAAGCTCAAGGCAACACCAAGGCTCAAGAGATGCTCAAAGAGGTCTTCATGAGTGTGCCTGCCGAATGGAGGGGGCTCGGGATTATCCAAGGCAGCGGTCTGGTCTTCAATGAAACCTTTTCCGCGTTCAATGCGCTGGCGAGGTTTGATGTGCCCATCATGGACTCCAGCGATATCATGGGATGCATGTGCGGCTCCATCCTGCGTGGTGTGGCTACACCCCACGAATGCCCGCTCTTCAGGCATGCATGCAATCCGGGCAACCCCATCGGGCCGTGCATGGTATCCAGGGAGGGGACCTGCTCCACGTATTACAAGTGTCATTAACAAGAAGGAGGCAAAAGTGGCTACCATCAGTGTTGTGAAACAGGTTCTTGATGCGAACGACAGGATTGCGGCAAGTAACAGAGGCCTGTTCGATGAGAAAGGCATATACGTCATCAACCTCATGAGCTCGCCGGGTGCGGGCAAGACCACACTTGTGGAGAGGACAATCGAAGGGCTCAAAGATAAATACAAGCTCGCCGTCATCGAGGGCGATATCCAGGATACCTATGATGCCGAGCGGGTGGCAAAGCTGGGTATCCCTGTCGTACAGATTAATACGCTCGGCGGGTGCCACATTGATGCCAACATGGTGCAGGAGGCCCTGGGCGACCTTGCACTTGACGGCGTGGACCTGCTCATCAATGAGAACGTGGGCAACCTGGTGTGCCCGGCGGAGTTCAAGATCGGCGAGAACGCCAAGATCATGATCCTCTCCACACCGGAAGGGGCGGACAAGCCGTCCAAGTACCCGCTCATGTTCCACGAGTCATCCGTTCTTCTTATCAACAAGATGGACCTCATGCCCTATGTGAGCTTTGACCTGAACAAGGCTAAGGCGGATTCCTTGAAGTGTAACCCGAGACTGAAGATCTTCGAGGTCTCCTGCAAGACGAACCAAGGGCTTGACTCATGGCTTGCGTGGATTACGGACCAGATCGAGCAGTACAAACAATCGCGTTCGTGAGAAAAAGGGTTCGCCACCGGTTCTCAGGTGTCGTCCAGGGGGTCGGCTTTAGGCCGTTTATCTACCGCCTTGCTGTAAGCAGCGGACTTGCCGGGATTGTGTACAATTCCACCGAGGGCGTGATCGTCGAGGTTGAAGGGGATCCGCAATCAATTGATGCCTTTCTGTGGCGGGTCAGACAGGAAGTTCCCCCGCTGGCTGAGATATATGAAATCTTATCTTCCGAGATCCCAGCCCAGTGGGATGGCGAATTCCGCATCATTCGGAGCGCTGCAACCGGCACATCGGACGTGCAGATCTCCCCTGATATAGGCACATGTAATGACTGCCTGAAAGAACTCTTCGATCCGTCAGACAGGCGCTATAAGTACCCCTTTATCAATTGCACCAACTGCGGACCAAGGCTCACCATTATCAAGGACATCCCTTACGACCGTGAGCGGACCTCCATGAGCGTCTTTCCCTTATGCGCACAGTGCAGAAAAGAGTATGAGGACCCTGCAAACAGGCGGTTCCATGCCGAGCCCAATGCCTGCCCTGTATGCGGGCCAAGCCTGACGCTTCTTGATGATAAAGGCAAGACGGTCCAGGTTCAAGATGTCTTGGCTGAAGCCACCACGCGCATAAAGGCCGGTTCCATTCTGGCCGTCAAGGGTCTGGGAGGGTTCCACCTGTGTGTGGATGCGGTGAATGACAAGGCGGTTCAAAGGCTGAGGGACTCTAAATTCCGCGAGGAAAAGCCCCTTGCCATTATGGTGAGAGACATCGAAAAGGCCGAGGCCGTTGCCTATGTATCCGACATGGAGAGGTCGCTGCTCACGAGCCCGTCCCGTCCCATCGTGCTGCTCAAGGCGAGGCAGGATTCACCCGTCTCATTGCTGGTGGCGCCTTCCATGAGCACGCTGGGTATCATGCTGCCCTATGCCCCGCTCCACCACCTGCTCCTGGAGGCGGATTTCACCGCACTCGTCATGACGAGCGCCAACCAGACGGACGAGCCCATCTGTATCGATAATGACGAGGCGGTGAAACGGCTTACCGGAATTGCCGATGCCTTTCTTGTGCACAACAGGCAGATCGTTGTGCGCTGCGACGATTCGGTGGCCATGGTAGCCGGGGACAAGCCATATCTCCTCAGGCGCTCCCGGGGCTATGCCCCCAGGCCGGTACTGCTTTATGATGCGCTCCCTGATGTCCTTGCCGTTGGTCCTCACCTCAAGTCGACCATCTGTATCGTAAAAGGGGGCATGGCTTACCTGAGCCCCCATATCGGAGACCTTCAGACCCCCCTTGCAAGGGACTTCCTGCATGAGACCATCGAACGCATGCAGCACATCACCCAGTGCAGGCCAAAGATCGTGGCGTGCGATCTGCACCCGCGGTATTATTCAACCCGTATCGCCTCCACGCTCGGGGCCAGGGAGGTAATACGGGTCCAGCACCACCATGCGCATATCGTGAGCTGTATGGCGGAGAACCGTATCACGGGCAAGGTCATCGGACTGGCCATGGACGGCACCGGCTACGGCGAGGATGGACGCATCTGGGGGGGCGAGTTCTTGATAGCGGACGAAACAGCCTTCGAGCGTGCAGGCCACCTGAGATACCTGCCGCTTTTGGGCGGTGAGGCAGCCATCAAGCAGCCGTGGCGCTTCGGCATAAGCCTTCTTAGGGAGGCCTTTGGCGACACGTGGCCCGATATAGCATCAAAGCTTGAGATAGTGCCGGAAGGATATTCATATGAGCATTTTAACAAGATCATGGATGCAGGCATGAACAGCCCGCTCACCTCAAGTCTGGGCAGGGTGTTCGACGGTGTGGCTGCGATTATCGATTTGAAACGTTCAGTCAGCTTTGAGGGCCAGGCGGCCATGGAACTGGAGGCCGCGGCCAAGCCCGGATCGGGAGACGTCCTTCCATACAAAATCTTCGAGGAGGGCGGGACATCGATCCTCGACCTCATTCCGCTCGTGAAGGCCATTGTGGAGGCAAGGCTCGCCGGGATGGAGGCTGAGGGACTTGCCGGCGCATTTCATGCCACACTGATTGCCTCATTTATTGACATGGCCGGACTCCTGCGGGAACGTACGGGTATCTCACGCGTGGCCTTATCGGGCGGGTGTTTCCAGAACAGGATATTGCTTGAAGGGTGTGCTCATGAGCTTGAGCGGGGTGGCTTCGAGGTCTTTACCCACGGGAGAATCCCCGCCAACGACGGGGGCGTCGCCCTGGGCCAGGCAGTGATAGCAGGGACAAGGATGGCGCATTAATTGTAGGGGCGGCTTTAGCCGCGATAGAAATCGCGGCTAAAGCCGCCCCTACAGCTATAATATTGAAAGGGGCATAGGCAATGAAGGAAGACAGAATACTCCTTGAGCACGGCAGCGGAGGGATGCTCATGAATTCTTTGATTCATGACGTCTTCATGCCGGTGTTCAAAAATGAATACCTCGACCAGTTGGGGGACAGTGCGGTTGTCACCATAGGGAATAAGAAGGTCTGCTTCACTACGGATTCCTACGTGGTAGACCCCATCTTCTTTCCCGGCGGCGATATCGGGTCGCTTTCGATCCGCGGCACGGTGAACGATATCGCCATGTGCGGCGGCAAGCCACTCTATATCAGCGTTGGTCTCATCATGGAAGAGGGTTTCCCCTTGGGCGATCTTGAAAGGATCGTAGCATCAATGGGCGATGCCGCACAGGCGGCAGGTGTCCGGATCGTCACCGGGGACACCAAGGTGGTGCCCAAGGGCTCGGCCGACAAGATCTTTATCAATACCGCAGGCTTAGGGATTGTGGAATATAAGGCCGTCATTGCTCCAAAATCCATCGAGAAGCACGATGTGATCATCGTGAGCGGCACTATCGGCGATCACGGTGCAGCCATCCTGTCCACCAGAGGTGACCTTGGCTTCAGGTCGAACATCCTCTCGGACTGTGCCGCACTGAACGGCCTGGTGGAGGCGATCCTGCATGCAAGCAAGCGCGTGCGGTTCATGCGTGATGCCACCAGGGGAGGGCTCGGTGCTGTCCTGGTGGAGGCGGCTTCAGCCGCGGCGCTTACCTTTGAGATCGAAGAGCGGATGATCCCGGTGAGGGACGATGTGAGGGGGCTGTGCGAGATCCTGGGGCTTGACCCCCTATTCATTGCCAACGAGGGCAAGATGGTGGTTGTCTGTGCCGCCCCCGACGCAGACAAGGTACTCTCGGTGATGAAGGCCCATCCTCTAGGGGCCGGTGCTGCGGTAATCGGCCGTGTTACTGAGACTAGGAGAAGCCGGGTCATCCTGAATACCGTTATCAACGGATCGAGGGAGCTGGATCTCCCTGAAGGGGAGCTGATACCACGCATCTGCTGAGAGGGTCTAACTTTTAAGAAAGATGTCTCTAAATATTTTACCCCTCTTTTTCCGAAGAGTAGACTTAAGAAAGGCAGGATCTTGACTTGCAATCAACTGATCCTATAAAGGTATTAGTCACTTATTAAAGAAAGAGGGTTACAAATGTTTAATTTGAGATTTCAAGAGGCTATAGGCCTGCTCCTGGGGCCGGACGCCAATGAGGAGAGGCTGGGGGTGTGTTATCCTGCCCTTGATGTGTTTGAGAACTCGGAAGGATTATGCATCGAGGTAGAGATTCCCGGCGTAAACCCTGATGATGTGAATGTTGAGGTGATCGGCAGGACCCTGATAATTACCGGCATGAAAAAGGATGTCCTGTCCAATAAAGGTGTCCGTTACATAAGGATGGAGCGGGGATTCGGGAAATTTTCCCGGGAGCTGGATATTCCCGAGCGGTTCAACCTGGAGAAGATAGAGGCCAGGTTCATGGACGGGGTCTTAAAGATCAGGATTGCCAAGGGCGAAGACGGGGCTAAGAAGATCAAGCGAATAGAGATTGCTTAGGAGATAAATGAATGGAGAATGAGAAACAGGCAATAGAGATACCCGAGAACATCCCGCTATTACCCATCAGGGATGTCGTCATATACCCATATATGATTTTGCCCCTGTTTGTGGGTAGGGGCCTGTCCATCAAGGCGGTGGATGAGGCGCTCAACAAAGACAGGTACATCTTTTTGGCCGCGCAGAAGGACTCCACCGTCGAGGAACCCAGCGAAGAGCAGATCTTCACTGTGGGCACGGTGGCCATGGTCATCAGGATGCTCAAGCTCCCGGACGGCAGGGTGAAGATCCTGGTCCAGGGTGTTGCAAAGGCCCGCATCAAGTCTTTCAACAAGGATGAGAAGGGATTCTACAGCGTTAATATCGAGAAGATCGAGGAGCCCGAGCTCAAGGAGATCACGGTCGAGGTAGAGGCCATGATGCGCACGGTAAAGGAGCAGTCCGAGAGGATTCTCCAGCTCCGCGGCATTGTCTCACCTGATGCGCTGTCCATCCTGGAGGCAATAGACGACCCGGGCCGCTTAGCGGACCTGGTGGCATCAAACTTAAGGCTCAAGGTGGAGGAATCCCAGCATGTGTTGGAGATCGTCGACCCCATTGAGCGACTCCGCCATGTCAATCAGCTCCTTAGTAAGGAAATGGAGCTCTCCGAGGTCCAGGCCAGGATACAGACCCAGGCAAAGGAAGAGATGAGCAAGACCCAGCGCGAATACTTCCTGCGCGAGCAATTGCGCGCCATCCAGCAGGAGCTGGGCGAGGTGGACGAGAAGGGCAAGGAGATCGAGGAGTACCAGGAAAAGATAAACAGCGGCGGGATGCCCGAGGATGTGAAGAAGGAGGCAATCAAGCAGATCGATAGGCTCCGGATGATGCATCAGGACTCGGCCGAGGCCAATATCATCAGGACCTATCTCGACTGGATGACCGATCTGCCCTGGGGCAAGGCCACGCAGGACAGGCTCGATATCAAGGGTGCGGCAAAGAATCTCGACGAGGACCACTATGGTCTGGAAAAGGTCAAACAGCGCATCTTAGAATATCTGGCCGTGCGCAAGCTCAACCCGGATAAGAAGGGCGCGATCCTGTGCTTTGTGGGGCCCCCGGGTGTCGGCAAGACTTCACTCGGCAGGTCAATCGCGCGGGCGCTCGGCAGGGAATTCTACCGGCTCTCCATCGGCGGCGTGCGCGATGAGGCCGAGATCAGGGGCCACAGGCGGACATACATCGGCGCCATGCCGGGCCGCATTGTCCAGGGCATCAAGCAGGCAGGCTCCAACAACCCGGTCTTCATGATCGACGAGGTGGACAAGATCGGCCAGGACTATCGGGGCGATCCGTCTTCGGCGCTGCTTGAGGTGCTCGACCCAGAGCAGAATTTCTCATTCCAGGACCACTACCTGAATGTGCCCTTTGATTTGTCCAGGGTTATGTTCATCACCACGGCAAACCTCATAGACCCCATCCCCGGCCCGTTGAAGGACAGGATGGAGATCATCGAGCTGCCGGGTTACACGGACCAGGAGAAGCTGCAGATCGCCAAGCGCTACCTGGTGTCCAGGCAGGTAGGTGAGAACGGTATGAAGTTTGAGGATATAAAGTTCTCGGATGAGGCCATTCTCGACCTCATCAACCACTATACGAAAGAGGCAGGGGTAAGAAACCTGGAGCGCGAGATCGGGTCTATCTGTAGAAAGGTGGCCCGTGACATTGCAGAAAAGAACGGCAAGCGCAAGAAGATCTACCATATAACCGCGAACAGCGTGTCCAGATACCTGGGCGTACAGAAATTCCTGCCTGAACAGGAGCGCACGGAGCACGAGGTGGGGGTATCTACAGGTCTTGCCTGGACGCAGTTCGGCGGCGAGATCCTCTACATCGAGGCCTCAGTCCTTAAATGCCATGAGGGCAAGGGGGGCAACCTGGTGCTCACCGGCCACCTGGGAGATGTGATGAAGGAATCGGCCCAGGCCGGGCTGACGTATATCCGCTCGCGGGCAAAGGACCTTGGCATACCTGATACCTTCAATAAAGATAATGATATCCACGTGCATGTGCCGGCAGGGGCCATCCCCAAAGACGGCCCGTCCGCAGGCATCACCATGGCAACCGCCGTCATATCGGCGCTCACCAACAAGGCGGTCCGTAAGGATATCGCCATGACCGGCGAGATAACACTGCGTGGCAAGGTGCTTCCCATTGGCGGGCTCAAGGAAAAGACCTTGGCTGCGCACCGCAACAAGATTTTCGAGATCATCATCCCCAAGGACAACGAAAAGGACCTTGAGGATATACCGCCGCTGGTCATGAAGAAGTTGAAATTTTACCCGGTGAGCTCCATGGACGATGTGCTTAAGCACGTGTTCGTTCAGGAAAAGGCAGAAAAGAAGGCAACCCTCAAGCCGGCCAAGGCGGCAGGCTGAGATAAACTTGTTGAGAGTCAGCAAAAACCGCCCTGCAGGGATTAACCTGCAGGGCGGTTTTATTCGATCAAGGTATCGTGCATAGAGCTGGTCCTGAAAACTATGCTATGAGACCTTTGCATAACCTACTCATCGGTCATTGCGAGGAGCCGAAGGCGACGTGGCAATCTCGATAAATCCAGAGAAGTGCCAAGATGCAGGGATTGCTTCGCTGCGCTCGCAATGACCGACATAGGGTTATGCAAAAGTCTCGCTATACAGGCTTTCTTAAAAGCGTTCATCTATAGCAGGAATAAACGGTATTAGGAAATCGTCTCAGACCCCAGTTTTCATTTTACTATGATGGAATTATCAAAGAAGATCAGAGGGGTCTTGGGTGAGTGATTATTTCCCTGAATTACTCTTATATGGGCAATCGTATTGCCCATAATGGTTATAGTATAAAACACAAAGGGGGGATATTCCATGAAGAAGTTGTTTGTCTTTGCAGCAGTGCTGTTTATCTTCTCTATCCTTTCTGTTCCCTGTTCTGCTGAAGATAAGGTCTACAAGATCGAGGTCCTTCAGGTAGCCAAGATAGATGTATTTGATATGGCATTCTATGGATTTCTCGACACCCTCAAGAGTGGGGGTATTATTAAGGGAAAGAACCTCACGGTGAACCGTGTCATTATAGACTACAACATCGAAGGAGGGGGTTTTCTGGACAAGGCCGGGCTGTATCTAAAGCTCAGGAGTGAGGCATCCCGCATTGCCGAAGCAAAGCCTGACCTTGCAGTGACCATCGGCACTCCTGCAACCAAGTATACCCGGGATAAGATCACCGCTGCAGGGGTCCCGCTGCTCTTTATCGCCGTGGCTATTCCCCAAGCCGCAGGGTGCAAGTCGCTCACCGATGGAGGCCCGGGGGTTACGGGCGCCACGTTGTATATGGACATGAAGAACGTCATGAAGATCGTGAAGGCTGCCTTCCCCAAGATCAAGACCATCGGTATGGTGAGCAGCGATGATGAGAACGGTATCGCCCACGTGAAGGAGGCCATGAAGACTGCCCCGGCATTCGGCATGACCGTAATCTCCAAAGAGGTTACCAAGAAAGACAGTATCCTTCCCTCGATGAAAGCCCTCAAGGAACAGGGTATAGATGCCGTTGCCATTCCTCTTGACACATACTACGGCATTAAAAACTACCAGTATGTGAATGAAGTTAACGAGTTCTGCAGGCAGAATAAGATCCCCATCATCAGCTTTGTCTTCCAGCACACCAAGGGGGCAGTGCTCTCTGTGGGCACTGATTTTGATACCGTGGGCGCCCTTGGCGGACAAAATGCCCTGAAGATCCTGAAAGAGGGCAAGAAACCCGATCAGCTTCCCATACTCAAGCAGGAACACCTCAAGATCATGGTCGATACGGAGCGTATGAAGGCCCTGGGAATCAAGATCCCCCTGGAGATACTCAGGATAGCGAAGCCTGCCCAAAGTAGGTGAACGATCAAGAAAATATGCAATAAGGAAGAAGCTCCCCGCATCCGTGAACGGGGAGCTTCTTCCTGTTTATACAATCGAATTAAAAATAAGTCCTGCCATTGAATCGTCAGCATAAGCCCCTATAGAAGAATTGTGATGAAGCCTTTGTACCGTTATGTGTGTCCTCCTAAGGGTAATAGTGTGTCAAGGGATGGGTGAATGCCATGAAAAAGAGATCAGAGAATTTATTGAAATTTATCAACAATAAGGCCCCCGGACATGCTCAGACAATAGCCTCATACGCTGGACAGGTAAGAGATACAGAGCTCCTGGATGCATATTCCAGGGCCGTTATCTCGGTGGTCGATACGGTGAGCCCGACAGTAGTGAGCATCCAGGCAGGGGTTCATCAGCACAAGGCGGAACAAGACCAGTCTGCATCCGGATCAGGGGTTATCTTTGCCCCTGACGGCTATATCCTCACCAATGACCATGTGATCCATGGGGCAAAGCAGCTCCGGGTAACCCTCACGGATGGAAGCACAATGGCGGCAGCCACTGTCGGGACAGACCCAGCCACGGACCTTGCAATAATCCGGGCCAATGCCTCATCTCTTGAATACTCAAGCCTTGGCGATTCGAGCCAACTCAAGCCCGGCAGGCTCGTGATCGCTATCGGCAATCCCTTCGGGTTCCAATCAACAGTATCCACTGGGGTGGTAAGCGCGCTGGGAAGGGGGCTTAGAAGCAGAGACGGCAGGCTTATCGAGAACATCATCCAGCATACGGCCCCTTTAAACCCGGGAAATTCCGGCGGCCCCCTTGTGGACTCGACCGGGAATGTAATGGGAATCAACACGGCAATTATTTTTATGGCCCAGGGCATCGGGTTTGCCGTACCTGCCAACACGGCCAGGTGGGTGGTCTCACAGCTGCTTACCCATGGCAGGGTACGCAGGGGCTTTCTGGGTATATCAGGGCGGCAGTGGCCTCTGAACCGCAGGCTCATGAGGTATCACAATCTGCAGAACAACTTCGCCATCGAGGTGCTCTCGGTGGAGCGGGATTCACCGGCCTCAAGGGTAGGTATCCATATGGGTGACTTTATCGTTGCAGTCGGTGACACGCATGTCTCCAGCGTGGATGACCTCCACCGGTTCCTCTCTGAATGGCCCATTGGCGAGGAGATTACACTCACCATCATCCGCAGATCCGAATGTATCGAGGTGAGGGTTGTCCCAGTGGAGGCTGATCAAGGAAAATAATTTTAATTAATAATGATAGCATATTCTACCGAAAAGGAGAGTGGAGGGTATGTTATGGGCACAGAAAGATACTCTTACAGGATGCTTGGCGGTCTTTCAAAGGGTTTATCCCGTATTTTCATCATTCTTCGGACGAGAAAGATCTACGGATATAACTCGGTCTTTGAGAGGATCTTTCAATGCCTTTTCAACACAAGAAGAAAGAGAAAGCGGTCCGAAGGACCTAAGAGACGCATAGAGATAGAACGTGTCTAAGGGATTACACCCTTTATCACGTAAGATGAAGGGAGGGGGGCATATGAGAAGGAACACAGGCTGGATGCGCGATCTGGCGTTTCACTATGAAGCGGTGAGGGCGGCATATCCTGAGGATGCCCTTATGATTGTCTTCGATATAGACGGCACTATTGTTGATATGCGCCATATGATTCTCTCAGTCCTTACGGCCTACGACCAAGAGCATGGGACACATTTTTTTACAAACCTCGTCTGTGATGATATTGCAATACCCGTACAGGATATGAGGACGATCCTCAGGGGATTTGCTATTCCTGCAGCATCCCGGGAGGGAATCGCTCTATGGTGCAAGGATAATTTCTGGTCCAAAGCGGCGATCCTGGATTCGCACAAACCATTCAACGGTGTGCTTGATGTCATCAGGTGGTTCCAATTGCAGCCGAACACCTTTGTCGGATTGAACACTTCCCGCTCGGAAATGTACCGTGAAGATACATTGAAGATACTGAACACATTGGGTGAGGAATATCATGTAGTGTTTGATGACACACTTCTTTCCATGAATACCGGGTGCCCCAAACCCCAAGGGAAGGTGGAAGGAATCGGGCACTTCAAAGATTCAGGCTATCATATCGTAGCCGTAATCGATAACGAACTGGAAAACCTTGAGGCCATAGCGAAAAGCGATTCACAAGGTGAGATGCTTCTCCTGCATGCAGAGATCATCCTCAAGTCCTCTCCGGCCCTAAGGGCCGATACCGTTCAGGACAATTACTTTAACCTGACCGACCTTATCAGCCGCCAACAACTGCCCGGGCATATAGAGTTTGTGTGGCATGGAGTGGATGACGAATCAATCCTGCGTCAGTTTCTCGTCTCATCGGTGCAGTGGGCCGAGTTCCATGTACGCGAACGTATAAACTCTTCCGATTTGATTTTGCGGAGAAAACCCTATGCGGAAATGCCCCCGGCCCCGGGTGAGAACCCTGCCCGGCTGGACGACTTTCTTTATATCCTGGGTGATGCGGACAGGGGCGTGAAGCTTGATCTCAAGGACCCGGGTCTGACGGGAAGGGTAATCGAGTTCCTCAAGGCATCCGGATTCACCGACGAAAGGATCTGGATCACCATCAACATGGAAGAAATGCGTCGAGGGGGCTTGCAGCTGATTATGGATGCGTTCCCCAAGGCCATCAAGCAGTGCCCGGTGGACAGTCTTGCCCACATGATGAGCGTATCGCCCGTGGAGGCGGAAATATATATTGGTATGCTTGCACAGAGGGGAATCGACAGATTCTCGGTGGACTGGAAGACCCCTTCATGCAGAAGGATTATCATCCAACTGCAGAACTGGGGATTCGATGTAAATATCTACAACGTGCCCGACCTCGAGGCGTTCCTCCAGGCCGTGCTCTTATTGCCCAAGTCCATCACCTCATTCTTCAATTTCCCCAAGTGGTTTTATACGGGCAGCCCTGATGAGTACGAGCAACAACCCCGGATGAGCAGTGCCCGTATGATGCTCTGATCGGGCACTTTATAGAAGCACCGAAGCCTTATTCTCTCTGCGAAGCATACTTTATCCTTCGTACTATCCAATGATCCGAGTATACTTTACTTAAGATGAACCAATAGTATCTTAAGCAGGCAGGAACGTAAGAAATATATAAAGGAAGGTGCGCAATGAAAGATGCTATAATGAAAAAGTATTTCCAGAAGCTCAGCACACCCGAGCACGTTGCGCAGATGATCAATTCCGGGGACAGGATTTTCTTTTCCGAGTTTGCACTCAGGCCCGAATCCCTTGATGAGGCACTCGCCAATAGGGCGCACGAGCTTCAAGATGTGATGGTCGAAGGGGTATGCATTACCAAGATACCCAAGTTCATTGAAGCTGATCCCAAACGCGAGCATTTCATATACAATGACTGGCACTTCTCAGGGGTGAGCAGGAAGCTCTATCAGGAAGGACTCTGCAGTTACATACCCTTCACGTATCATCAGGGCCCGCGTGTTGTGCGTAAATACAAAGATTATGACTATGTCTTTGTAAGTGCGAGGCCCATGGATGATCAAGGTTACTTCAATTTCGGCATGTGTAACTCGCTGACCTCAGCCGCCATCACCAAGGCCAAGAATGTGGTGGTGGAGATAAACAAAAACATGCCCCATTGCCTGGGTGGCAACCAGGAGTCGGTGCATATCTCTCGGGTGGACTACATAGTGGAGGGCAAGAACCCGCCCATCCTGGAGATCAAGCCGGCTAACCCGAGCGAAACCGAGGTGGAGATCGCACGGCACATCATGAAAGAGATCGAAGACGGTGCATGCCTCCAGCTCGGTATCGGCGGTCTGCCCAATGTTATCGGTTCGATGATCGCCGAGAGCGACCTCAAGGACCTGGGCGTGCATACCGAGATGCTCGTGGACTCCATGGTGGATCTCTATAATGAGGGCAAGATCACGGGAAACCAAAAGACCATAGACCGGTTCAAGATGGTCTACACCTTTGCCATGGGCACAAAGAAGCTCTATGAATTCCTGCATAACAACCCGGCGTGCGCATCATACCCGGTGAACTACACAAACGACCCCAGGATCATCGGGGTAAACACCAAGGTGGTGGCCATCAACAATGCGGTTGAGATAGACCTCTTCAGCCAGGTCTGCTCGGAATCTGCAGGCACGGCACAAATATCCGGCACAGGCGGTCAGTTCGACTTCATCTTCGGCGCATTCTATTCACGCAGGGGAAAGGGGATCATCGGGATCAGCTCCACCTTTACCGATAAGGCAGGTAATGTGCATTCACGCATCGTGCCTACGTTGAGGCCGGGCTCGATCGTGACCGTGCCTCGCTCCATCGTTCAATACGTGGCCACGGAATATGGGATAGTGCAGCTCAAGGGCAAGTCTACCTGGGAGCGCTGTGAGGCCCTCATCAGCATAGCACACCCCAAGTTCCGCGACGAGCTCATCAGGCAGGCCCATGAGATGAAAATCTGGTTCGAAAGGAACCGGCATGATGTCTAATCAAAGGATAAACATCTATGGAATCAGCAAAGACCGGTGACAAGGTCAGGGTCAATTATACAGGAAGGTCGGAAGATGGACAGGTCTTTGAGTCCTCTGTGGGAATGATTCCCTTTACCTTCACAATAGGCGCAGGAGAAGTGATTAAAGGGTTCGAGGATGCCATTATCGGCATGCAGCCCGGCGAGCGGAAAAAGATAACCGTAGAGCCGGAGGACGGCTTTGGACTATACGATGAAGACCTCGTTATAGAAGTCCCCAGGTCAGGGCTGCCTTCGGATCTTGAACTTCAGGTAGGGATAGATTTCGAGATGGAAGACGACGAAGGCAATGTTCTGCCTGCGGTGGTCATTGAGATATTGGATGATTCCATCCTCATTGATGCAAATGCCCCCCTTGCCGGGAAAAGGGTGATCTATGACATTGAGCTTATTGATATTTTCTAGAACCAATTGCAAAACTACCAGAATGTCATTCCCGCGAAGGAGGGAATCCAGTCTTTTCAAGGACTTCTGGACCCCCGCCTTCGCGGGGGTGACACCTTTTATTAGTTTTGCAATCAGCTCCCCTATTTGATTCTTGAGTTTCTTAAGGGATCAAAATGATATCCACAGGTGCGGGCAAAAGATTCTTGTTTTCATCGATTGCATCATCGTCACATTCCGTGCAGTTATTACCGGCGAGACAGCTCGCGCAATTAGATACCAAAGTACTCCCGCGCCCCAGTTCTATCCCTCTGTACTCGATGAAAATCGGATATCGCCATATGAGGGTATCATTTTCGTTCACAATTCCATTTCTCAGCCCAATATTAAACTCAGTGTTGTCACTCTGTGCATATGAGTCTGAGTGATAATAGAGTGTAGCGTCATAATCGGTGATCAGGTACATCCTTTTATATTCACCCGGTCCAATTGTACTAATGGCGCAAAATGGCGTCGCAGCAGGCGCTGCTCCTTGTGGTGAGAATTTGATATCCAGATTCAGGATATCATCCACAGCCATAGACTGAATGCAGGGGTTGTTTTTATATGTATCTTTCAGCGCTTTCAGCTGTGCTTCGTTATTGAGATCATACCACCACGCATTATCATAACAAAATATGTCAAGGCTGTTGTTAAAGACAATCCGCGTAGGTTCGGAGACGTCTTTATATCCCACGCACACGGCGTTTTCTTCCACATATTCTCCCTCATTGCCCAGCTTCCCTTTGTATACGACATAGAACCTCACATCCACTGCCCAAAGGGGGATTTCCTTATCGCTGAGGTCAAACGTCAGGAGGGTCGCATCGCCGGGTTTGATTATTTCACCATTCGTATTCTCTGCATAACGTTTCGCGATATACATGGGCTTGGAGTAATAAAAACGAGAAAGATCGTCATAAGTCTCGTTTATCAAAGGGTCCTTTGCGCATGCTGCAGGATCGGCGGCGTTCGCCCTATCCGTCAGGAACCTGTACTGGACGACCAGATCGATGTCACCGCCCAGCATTCGCTCACCCGTGCTCGATGTGTTTTTGACGAGCAGGTTCACCTTGTTGAAACCCTGGGTTGTGGGGTCGGTCGGTTCGGTACCACTGAAGGCATAGACACCGTCATCGGGCAGCGATATCTCCATGGTGCCCCGGAAGAAATACCTGAGCAGCGCGGCGGAATAGGATTCCCCCCGTGGCACCAGTTGCGCGGCATAGTCTTCCAATACATTGTCATCCAAGGCGCTCACCCTATAGATTTTTATCGGATCGGTGAGATCAAATTGATATGCCCCGGTAATCGATGTCGTGCAGAGCCTGTATCCGGTTGCGCCGTCTCCGGTCTTCTTCAGATACTCTCTTTCTATAGATGCACCATTGTTCCTTGGATCCGATATAGGGTTCCCCTCTTTTGTCACGCTGCTGTCTTTGCTTGGATAGTCGTACCCTTCGAAGATCCTGCCCTGGCTGAGGAAGTTCGCGTTGGTATATTCCGCCAGGCCGATCAACGGATCCAAGGTGACATTAGGATTGCCGCCTGTATACCGATCCGTATCCACCATCCTTGCAATGGGAATCAGCGCATTTGCAGGAAGGGTGTCGAGGCCAAGTATTGATGCAGGGGAGAGTGCGTTGAAGAAGGGGTAGTCGTAGTCCTGACCGCTTTGCAGCCAGCCTTGAAATTTACGATATTTATCTGATTTCTTTACATCATTATAATATGTCAGCAATTTTTCATAAACACTCTTATTGACCCCGTGTGAATCATTCCGCACATGTTCAGAGCAGGAGCTGTCCTGGATCAGGTGCATGAGGTGGCCCAGTGCCAGGAAGGTGGAATACAGATCGCTGCTTCGTTGATCCGCATCGGTCCCGGCGAGGGCCTTATAGAAGTAATCCCGCGCATCATACCAACTGTAGTTGCCACCGTACCAACTGGACTGTTCGCCCTTATTCTGCTGCGCCCAGAGTACGGATGATTCTGCCTTGAAAATACCAGCTATACTCGTGTCCAAGCTGGCTTGATCCCAAGGCCTCAAAGGATCATGGAAGTGATTCACACAACGCCAAACAGGGCTGTCCTCTTCCATACCTCCCTTGGCAATCAGTTCTTGGGGGGATTTATAATCCATGAATGTCAACCAAGCGATATTCGTCACATGATGGATACTATTATCCTTCATCCCGCCGTCTATACCGAGACTTTGCTTCAGGTATTGATCGAAATTAAACCCGACAGAATGCTCCAGTATCCAATCATCAATTGCTTTATGTTCTGTTACGTCATAACCCCAGCATTCCATGTTGGGAGCAATAAGAACAAGAAGACTGACTCCGCACATGATACTTAGCAGTTTTCTGGACATCATCGGTTTTCCTCCTCTATCTACATTATCACTCACACTCCAAATGTGATCTCCTTAATATTTTAGGGCTTTCCTCAATAAAGCTTGATCTGCATCAGGATAGATACCATTGATCCCTAATGATCTCGCCTCTCGCTTTTCTTCCGGCGTTACAGCTTGCTTGAGGCCGATGACTTCATAGCGTGTGATATCGATAGGAAAGTATACCCGCTTGACATTCTCCGGGTACTTGAAATCGAAATCGAGTTCGCTAAGTTTCCGTTCAGGGTCCTTGACCGGAATAAGTATATCGCAACGGTCCTTTTCCCACTGGTCCATATATCGTTTCACTTGTTCCTTCGTGTCTCCCATACGAATTAATATAATCCCCTCAATATTCTTGGTCTTATCCACATACGCATATGCCGAAAAATCTCCAGAAACGTATTTCGCCATGAATGGGAAATACCCGGGCTTGTAGTATCCGATGCGAGGAGACTCATCCCACGGAACTAGGATCCCAAGTATCGAACGAATAAAACCAGGGTCATCATTCCCTTTCGGGCCGGTAATGCTCCACTCGCCGTTGGCATCGGTAAGGACTTCTTTCGCCATACCTGTTCCACATGATCCACTCCCGATCCCGGGGCGGCATTTCAACCATATAGCGTATACCACCGCACCCTCGATGGGCTTGAGGGTATCCGCATCGATCACCTTGCCGTGGCAGGTTACATAACTCGGAAGACCTAAGCCATGAAACATAACGATCATCCACTCGGAAAAACTTAAACCATAGCTTACAGTCGGTATGAGCGTGAATATCAAGATCAGAACTTTGAATCGGTTGGATATCTTCATGGATCTATCCTCCTCTTAGAAATCGGCGATCTTCCATCTGCCGTCTATGTCCACCTCGAAGAGGAGGAGGAAGGAATAGCAGATACCGTTCCGGGTGGTCTGGATATCATATTCCACTCCGGCGCCCCGCATCTTGATGAGCTGGATATCCCCCAGTTCGGCTGCCAGGTTGGAGCGGTGCTCAGGGGTGAGTGAACCGAAGATATCCCGATAGGCGCCCTGGGTACTGCCGGAGATGTCTTTCACCGCTGCCTCGATATCGTTATTCAAGAGCGCTGTGCGCATGGCTTCCCATTTTTGGCGGAACATGGCATCCAGTACGCCCGGGTCATACACCACCACGCCGATGGTATCCGTAAAGGCGTAGCCGCTGTAAAGCGCCTGGACCGTTATGTAGTAGACCCCGGGGCTTGATATGCCGGCCGTGCGCTCGTTGGCTTCAGTCACGGTGAGATACCGGACCTGGCCTTGGCTGTTATCCGAGAAGGTCAGACTGTCCGGCGTGAAGGCGGCATCGACCCGAAGGGTAGTGTCAAAGGGCGCTATTCCGAACGATTCAACCGGTGAGAGCGTGATGTACGGCTGGTTGATATTTGCAGTGACAACGATGGTCCCCTCAAGCGTATTACCCTGGATATCCAGGGCATGCACGGTTATGGTGTTTTCCCCATCTGTAAGCGGCACGTGGTTCACAAAGAACTGGGCCTGGTTCACCACCGCGGGCATGCCGTTGATTGTGATGCTTGTCTCGTTATTGCAGGCATTGCCCACAGTACCCCGCACCAGGATGTCGGGACGGTCTACAAGTGCACCATTCGCGGGAGATGTAATATTCAGGCTGATGACGCTGTTCACGGTTATTGTCGCAGAATCTGTTATCGTCCCGCCCGGCCCGGTGGCAGTGATGGTGTAGGTCGTTGTCTGCGCTGGGCTTACTGTCAGTGCTCCGCCGGGACCCACATCTCCAATGCCGTTGTCTATGCTCACATGATAGACATTGGAAGAATCCCAGGTCAGGGTGGATACCTGGCCTGCATAAATAGTGGATGGATCTGCGGAAATGGTCACGCCGGGAGGTTCATATACCGTTACCGTGGCGGATGCGGTGGCAGTCCCGCCAGGGCCGACAGCTGTGACAGCGTAGGTGGTGGTCTCCCAGGGGGCATCAATGAAGGAACCTGATTTATCTACATTGCCTCCGAGGCGGTCCAGGGATACGGTATCAGCGTTGGCGCTCGTCCATGATATGGTTACCTCCTGACCCTGGATGATTGCCTGCGGATCGGCGGTAATGCTCACTGTGGGGTGCTCATACACCGTTATTGCCACATGGTCCGTTACTGTCCTGCCCTGAGCGTCGGTTGCCGTTATGGAATATGTCGTGGTCTCGGCAGGCGAAAGGGCAAGAGATCCGCTTGCACTAACAGCACCGATGCCTTGGTCGATGGTGACGCCCGCGGCCTTGACGGAACTCCAATGCACTACCACTGACCCGCCGTTGATGATCGCATACTGCTCGGCCCATATCCTCACGCCCAGCAGCACCTCAATATCCGGCATGGATACCCCTTTATCAGTAACATCAACCGTCTGGCTTTGAGTTGAAAGGGCATATCCGTTACCGGAATAGGAAAGGGTATATTGGCCCGGAGGGGCATAGAAAAAGTACTGTCCCTGAGAGTCAGAAGAGACACAAATATTCATATTCTCATTCGAGAGAGAAACAACAACTCCTTCAACACCTGAACCATCCGATACGACCCGGCCTGATATCTTCTCCTTGTGCTCTGCTATGAAATGCCCATATGTACTGGGGTCTGCAAATCCCTCTTGAATGGTGCCTTCGATCCATTGGTTCCAACGGTCCACAATGTAAACCCCGTTAATCCAGCTATCCGGGCAGTAAAATAACGAACCGTCAGCAGTGAATGCCAGGTCAGAAGGCCCTCGGGCATAGAACTGTCTCAAAACGCCCAGCGACCGGCTGTCTATAAGATAGATCGTCCTGGGTATTATTGACATTGAGACATCGCTCAAAGCAATCCTCTGCCCGTCAGGGCTTATTGCAAGATAACACTGGGAAGCAGACGATTCCGATAAATAGGAATGGCTGCCTATGACCGCGTTGGTTTCGCCGTCGATCACGGTGAGCGTGCAGGAACCTGCTGAAACAGCATATACCTTCGACCCGCATGGGCTCACCTCAACATCCCACACCGGATCGCCCGGCTCTGTAACCGCCACCGTTGCGATCACGCCCATGGTCGCCACATCGATGACCCGCACCATGCCGTCATCAAGAGAGCTCACATAGATGCGTGTGCCCTCGTTGTTTACGGTAATGCCATGAGGGGCGGGGCCCACTTCAACGGATTTCAGGACCGTCCCGGACGCGATATCGATGCCCTTGAGCGTGCCTTCATCCCTTGACACCCCATAGAGGCTTTTCCCGTCAGGGCTCACCGCGATGGTATCGACAAACACGGGGATGTTCCCGGTAAGGGTGTTTGTCGCTGCATCGATAATGGATATCCCCTTCTCTGTGCTCGTGACATAGGCCGTGTTGCCATCAGGGCTCACAGCAACACAATAGGGGCCATACCCCACCTCTATGTGCGAGATAACCGTATTCATCGTGAGATCTACTACCGAGACATCATGGCTGTTCCTGTTCGTAAAGTAGGCATATGCGTTCCTCTGAACCGGAGGTGCAAGAACCTCCACGGTCACGCTTGCCGTTGCCGTACCGCCTGGCCCGATGGCGGTAATCGTGAAGGTCGTTGCCTGATCAAGGTCCACTTCAAGAAAGTCGTTCACATCAACATCGCCTATGCCCTGGTCGATGTAGGCTGAATCGGCATTGGTCGTGCTCCAGGTCAGGATTGTCGTGTCGCCTGCATTGATAGAGTTCGGCGACGCCTCGATGGTTACGGTCGGCCTGTGGAGGACGGTAATGGTTGCACTTGCTGTGGCTGTGCCGCCCGGTCCCTGGACGGTTATGGCGTATGTAGTCGTGGTGGCCGGCGAGACCGTCATCGAGCTGCTTGTTGGGATCAACCCTATGCCGTTATCCAATGATGCCGAATCCGCATTTTCCGATGACCAGACGAGTGTCGATGTCTCACCCTCGATAATAGTCTGCGGCTGGGCCGATATGTTGACGTGCAGCGGCTGAAGCACGGTAATCGTTGCAGATGCCGTTGCCATGCCGCCCGGCCCGGTGGCGGAAATGGTGTAGGTCGTGGTGGTTGCGGGTGATACGGCGAGCGAGCCATTCGGAGCAACAGAACCGATGCCATGGTCGATGGTGATGGTGACTGCATTGGTGGAGGTCCATGACAACTGTGATGTCTGCTCCGCCACGATGGTGCCGGGAATAACCGTGATGCCAACCGTGGGAGGCTGGTACACCATGATTGTGACAGGCTGGCCGGCGGTTCCACATGGGCCTGTGGCCGTGATGGTGTAGGTAGTGGTGCTCTGGGGATGCACCATCATAGTACCCGATGACCCTACTGCCCCTATTCCGTTGTCGATACTGACTGAAGCGGCGTTCTGCGATGCCCAGATCAGGGCGCATGGGTCACCCGGGCGTACTGCTGAAGGATCGGTAGAAAACTGCACTGTGGGTTTGATGCATTGAGTCACCGTGGCGGTTGTGGAGTCTGATGCTGTTCCCCCCTTATTGTCTGAGACGCTGAGCGTAACCGGGTACGTCCCGGGTGTGCTGTATGAATGGCTGGGGGAAGCGCTGGTATCTGACGAGCCGTCGCCTAAACTCCATGTAAAATGGAGAGGATCACCATCCGGGTCATAAGATGTTGAACCGTTAAAGAATATCGTTTGGCCCACCTCTGCGGTATAAGGCCCTCCGGCATGGGCGATGGGAGGCCTGTTGGGGGCCTTCAATTCATCAGCCTCCACAATAAAGGTCTGGAGCATGGAGGCGGTTTTCAAGTCCTTGACCTTGACGATAATCTCGTAATCACCTAAGGCGGGCGGTATCCATTCGATGAGCCCGGTCAGGCTGTCTATGGTCATTCCCGGGGGTGCGCCGGCCAGGCTATAGGTGAGGACATCGGGAAGCGGGTCGATAGCCAGGACATTGTAGGTGTAGGGCACGCCCACCGTGGCCGGGATGACGGGCTGCGAGTATATGACCGGGGGGTAGTTCGGCTTGGGGAGGCAGGCGAACGGGTGGGCGCTTCCTATGTGGGAGAATGTCCATTTGCCCTTCACCAATGCGCCTAGGACATAGAGATATGTTGCTTCCTTGAGATTAGGGTCAGTGTAGGTGATGGTATTCGAAGTGAGATCTGCAATCTTTTCAAAATGGGAGGGGTCGGTCTCGATCGCGCGGTATAAGCGGTACTGTTGCGCATATTTCACCGGCAACCAGCTGACAGCCACTTTCCCTTTCAGGGCGATGGGCAGGATGTAATACTCGGGGTCAACGGTAAAATAGAGCGTAAACGGGCCGGAGCGCCGGATGCCGTCATAGGTGAACAGTGATATGGCATGGGTGCCTTCGGGTATGAAGACTAGGGGGCCTGGATCAATCATTGTGGAGAAAGGCCCGCACCATTCGTAAAAGAGGGGGCTTCCCGTGAAATGAAAGAGCGTACTGTCCAGCATGATTTCACTGCCCAGAGGAAGGCCCTTGTCGAAAACCACATCCGCTTTGGGGTTCGGTTGGCAGGCGCTGGCTTTATATGTGAGAGGGAGGGTTGCAATGTTCAGCAGGATAAGGAATAGAAGTACTCTGTACAGAAGAGACACCGATTTAAAGACACACGAAGACACACTACGAGACCGACTGCAAGTGTTGTTCATCACAAAACCTCCTCAAAATTACTCGGAGTAATGTGAGGGTAAGAACATATCAATTAAGCTATACAGCAATTATTGCATGCAAAAAATGTACGCATTTCAGGTCGATATAAATTCAATAAGTTATGCAATAAGGTTACCCACCATTGTTTCTTCCAAGAGAAATACTTTACTCTTTTGTAAGAAAAAGAGTTCCACAAGCGGAAAATGATCGTTAATGATTGACCCCGTCCGTTCTTCCAAGTTGTGAGCGAACATATTCTATAGAAGGTAGCCAGATCATAGGATATTTCTTTTATTATTTGTCTCATATACTATATTATGATAGTTGGTATATTCGGGCTTGGTCTTTGGTGATGATTTTTCACTGAGGTATTCCATGAGGCATTCATGGGTCAGACATGCGCATAAAAGAATTCCATGAAGGGGATTTCTATGAGTATCTATGCTTCCAGGGCAAAAAACATAGTGGAATGTGTTCTGGTTTTCTGTCTTCTGGTTTTCTTTTCCGCCTGCGGGGGAGGCGGCGGCGGAGGCGATAATGAGGACAACGATAAGACTGTGTCAGGCTCCGGGACTGGGGCCAATGGCGTGCCCATTTTCTGGAATGTCTATGGCGATCCGAATTTAACCAGCGGTGCAGCTTCGGTCCAAGTTGCTTCGGATGGGGGATTCATTGCAGCCGGGGGACTGCAGAATGCAGTGTATCTGGTTAAGACCGATGCCCAAGGTGCCGAGCAATGGGAAAAGACTTTCGGCGGGGGCAGTTCGGATGTGTCGGATTCAGCCAATTGCATCCGGAAGACAAGTGATGGAGGCTACATCATTGCCGGCCTTCACCGCAGCACCAGCGGCACGGGAACCAACGCCTTCTATCTGGTCCGGACCGATGCCGGGGGCAATGCCTTGGCCGGCTGGCCGAAGACGTATGCAGGTTCCTCACCTGATAACAACGGCGCCTACGCCGTGTGCGAGAGCCAAGGCGCATCGGGGCCGGACGGCTTCGTATTCGTGGGGGCTTCGACCGACCATAAGGCCTATATCGCAAAGGTCGACATGAACGGCGCCCTCATCAAGGAGACGTTTGTCGATCATGATACCCTGCCGGGCCAGGATGCCGCCTCTGCCATTGTCCAGAACGCGGACAATGGGTTTACTGTTGCCGGCTGGGTTGAAAAAGGCGGGACGCCTAATTATATCCGCATCGTCCGGACGGATAAAGACCTCACTATCCTGCCGGAGTGGACCAAGACTTATGGGGTCGGATCGGCCTATGATATCAAGAAAACCTCTGATGGAGGGTTCATCATAGCCGGCACGACTTCGACAGGGGCCCCGAATGCAATAGGCGACGCCCTAGTGATAAAGCTCGACAGCACCGGCAATGAACAATGGCGTAAGACCTTCGGCGGCGCCCACGACGATGCCGTTTCCAGCATCAGCCCGTTGAACGATGGGAGCGACAGCTACATCGTGGCCGGTAAGACCGCTTCATACAGCAGCAACACTTCCACCAATGAGATCCTCATGTTTGAAACCTTCCTCATCAAGCTGGATAAGGACGGCAATGCACTCTGGCAAAAGGTCAAGGGCCTGGCCCCAGACAGCCTTGAGTCGGCAGCCGAGGTGCAGGCGGCCGGAGATGGTGGCTATGTCATTGCCGGGGTTGGCCAGGGACGTTTCCTGATCGCCAAGATGGACTCAGGCGGCGACACCGTGAGCCTTGGACAGAACGATTTCACCTATACCGTGCCTGCTACGACAGGCGCGATTAGCGTCACCAATGCCGAATATATAGCGGGCATGGGTGTGAATATGATGGATAACATCCGTGAGATCGGGGCATTTGCATTGGATCTCCTGCTGAATCCTTCTCTGATCGACGGGACTAAACTGCAAATTTCGCCGATTCCCACAACCCTTGAAGCCGGGGATCTGTACAATATTCTTATGAACAACTACATCACCACGTATTCCGGTGATTCGGCTACCTTGAATGGTTCGTTCACGGTGAAAGTCGAAAGCTTGAACAGCTCTACTTTCAATCTCACGGTTTCGGACATGGATGTGACCCATGAAGATGATGCAGGGAAACCGATTGAATTCAAAGGCGGGCTGAAATTCACCCGTACGACGTCGGCCGGCTCGGTGAGCGAGAAGACACAGAACGGCGGTTCTTCCGGCGCCATCAACATCACGGTTGATGGTAAGGTGCAGACCGTAGATACATGCTCCATCAACAGGACCCAGAATTCCGGTGTATTCAATCTCGGTATGACAGGCGATACCATGCAATTCGAGCTCGCCGGAATCCTTGGGACCATGGTGCTGAGCGTGATCGATCCTCTCGTGGGCAGCGTCAGCGATTCTGTTCACCCGCAGAGTGGCAAGTTTTTGATCAAGGCCTCTGACAACAGCTCCGTGACGATAACCATCAGCACAGGGGGAGCAGTCAAGCTGGAGGTGGATACCAACGCCGATGGGACAATAGACGGCACTATTTCAACAACTTTTGACGATTTGGACTAAGACACACAGATACAACTCCTGATCTCTTGAAGTTTTAGAAAGATAAGGGGCCCTAATTTTTAGGATAAGGCCATGAGGGCCATGAGGGTCAGAACTTTAATAATGACAAGACACTACATCAAATGTCACGAATAAAGATCTGCCCCCATCCGTTCTATGGATCTAATCGGCCCAGAAGTTTTTGGACAATGCCCGGCGTCTCTGCCAGAGGCCGCCCTTTTCGGTAAAGTTCGTAACACCGCTGCCCTTGTCTGCGTCCTCAACCTCCCAGAAGCCGTTTACCGCGCCGCTTAAGCCTCCGGAGAGCATTTCAAACCCCTGGGCGGTGTACAGATCAGTCTCACACCCGCGGTTGATTATGTATTTGAGCTGGCGGCACGCCTGCTGGTTCTTGCAGCGGAGCACTTCCAGTAAGGCATCAAGCTCCGTATCAAGCCTGTCGTTGTCCACCACGCGGTTCCACAAACCCCACCGAACAGCCCGCTCGGCAGTCATAAGGGCGCCGATGATGTTGATTTCTTTTGTCCTCCTCTTCCCGATGTATCTCGAAAGGCGCGTTGTACCTCCCCATCCTGGGGTTATGCCGCTGTCCACTTCGGGCATGCCCCAGCGCGCGCGTTGGGTGGCTATGACAAAGTCGCATGCCATGGTGATCTCCAGGCCCCCCCCACGGCAAGACCGTCCACTGCACATATGGTGAGCTTATCCAGTTCTTCCAGGGAATTGGCCATATCCTGGTAGATGCGAACCCTGCGCATCACGCCGTTCGCGCCCTGGGTGCTTTTGCCGTGTTCATCGTCCCCCCACCTGAGCATCTCCTTGATGTCATCACCTGCGCAGAAGGTGTTCCCTGCACCCTTGATGACAAGGAACTTGGTGTCCGTCGAGAGTTTGACCTTTTGTATCGCATCAACAAGCATATCCGACATTTCCATGCTCAAGGCATTGCGGACTTCGGGACGGTTGAGGATGATCCGGGCAGTATCCCCTTCCATGGTTAAAAGCAGCGGTTTGTGGTTCATGCAATCCTCCTTTTTTTCGATCCATATTAACTTGCAAATTAAAAGCTAATTAATAGTAACAAATCAGCTTGCTATTTACAAGCTAATTTTATTATGCTGGTCTCTCTCTCGGAGGATATATGGCTGAAAAGAAAAACCCCTCACGATTTCAAGCATGCTCTGTGGCCCGGTCTCTGGAGATACTGGGGGATCGATGGATCTTCCTGATCCTCAGGGAATCATTCTTCGGTGTCCGGAATTATGACCAGTTCCAAACAAACCTTGGAATTGCCACCAACATACTCTCAGGACGCCTGAAAACCCTGGTCGATAACGGGATCATGGAAAAACTCCAAGACAAGGATGACAAGAGAAAAGGCACATACAAGCTCACGGAAAAGGGACTTGACCTCTATTCGATCACCCTGGCGTTCATGCAGTGGGGCGACAAATGGCTTTCAGGAGATAAAGGCCCCCCCCTTGTTCTCCACCATAAGCAATGCGGACACCGGCTTGAGCCTGTCATATCCTGCAAACATTGCAAAAAGATCGTGAAGGCAAAGGATGTCGTCTATGACGAGAGTCAGGAGAGAGAATGACAAACATGCACCGGCAGCATTGATTGTGAAAAAACCATGTTTGGAGACCTGGGGGAGAACTGGGGTTTTGCTTTTTGCTTTAATAAACTGTATATGTCCCGATTAGCAAAAAAACCTGACTCCTCGCTTTTCCCAAACTCCCGGTGACCAAGGCCGAAAAATAAATGTCCCCTTTTTGTCAGGAGGAAGCAAGAGAAATAGGCGCAGTCCCTATTATACTCATGATGGTGATAGCAGACGGGGGAACTCAGCCGCGCGCTTTAGCGCGTCGGCTGGAGCGAATTGTCGGCTTGAGTCTTCTGGGTTCAAGACGAACAACGTCATGCCCTGAAGTTTCCTGAACACGGCGCAGGTCTGCGCAGATTTCTGATAGCTCACCATGGAATTTTATCGTATGTTCCTTGCGGTGCTTTCGTACTTCTTCAACGATAGGGTCTTTCATCGTTCTACCTCCAGGAGTTCTTCGGGTGAGCATATCTCCGGACAACTATATCTTTGAGCTTCTACGATCTTTCTTACCTTCTTACGAGTAAACGGATTATTGAGATGAGCGAAGTTTGTTATATCTTGATGATAGTTCGGCCCAAAGCTCCCGAGTGGCCTCTTGGTGACCGGCAATCATAATGTCTCGGCTTGGCTTGGCAGTGAGATAACTCACAACAGTCGTTTCAATGTAAACATGTTTCTTCATGATTGAATGATAGCATGTTTCATAGGTATCTAAAAACTCCTCGGTTAAACGTGACATTTGAAGCAGGCTTATTGTCATTATTGAAGATCTGATCTCCAGTTGCCTTTCAAAAGTTTGGATTAAGTTAATGTGAACCTGTTCCCTTTTGTCTTAAAAGATATTTTATTAAACGATCCATTAATGTATAATGACCTTATTGAAAAAGGAGACAATCCCATGGCTGAACGTGTTAAATCCTCAGACCATAAAAAAGATGTCGTACAGGTAAGAAATCCTCGAACCGGACATTATGTTAAAATTGACCGTGAAGCAGGGAAAATTATTGCAAACAAAATTAGTAGCGGGCCATTTAAGGGTGTGCCTATTGCGAGAAGAAGGAAAACTGGTTGATTTATAATCCAACCACAGGCGAAGTAGCAGCTGCTGTTCACAAATATCGCCCACGAACATGTTTCTTAATGACTCAGCTTGGTAAACCAATCCCCTCTATTGTTGCTAAAATACGTTCAAAACTGAGTAGAATTCTCGATGATAATAATTATCAAATAATAGATGCAGGTTCGAAAGTCACAGGACGTGATTTTCTCCAGAAAATATGGGGTCTTATTCTCTCCGTTCCAATTGGCATCGCCATTATAGATAAAGATATGAAGTCTACCACCATCCAAAATGTTTTCTATGAAATAGGCGTCATGCAAGCATTTGGTAAAGAAACAATAGTTATCAAAACTACAGGGACAGAAGTTCCATCCGATTTTCTACGGGATGAATACATTGAACATGATCGCCACTTTAATTCAAAAATAAAAAAGTTCCTGAGCGAATGTGAGGAACTCGTGAAACATTACGAATTTATGGCAGATGATTTGAAAAAGAACCCAGTCTTGTCTGTTGATTATTATCGGAGGGCTTATCTTTTATCTGGAAAAACTTCTTATCGATCACTAGCCCGTACCCTTATTTCAAGTTCTCCAAAACCTATTGAATGTTTAGATTGTTCAGCATTAGAGCGTTCCTGGTTTTAAGAAAG
>CAWCTR010000009.1:0-5000 GCA_963798485.1 uncultured delta proteobacterium
TTCCCCTTTGCCATGATCACCAGGAACGTATTGCTTATGATTCCTGTTTGCAGATTCGCAGCGGCGAAGCCGCTCCTACAAATATATAAGCTTGGAAGAGAGCGATAAATCAATAGGTCAAGCCTCACGGCCGATTAGTACTGGTAAGCTCAACACATTACTGCGCTTACACACCCAGCCTATCAAACATGTAGTCTTCATGTGGCCTTCAGCCCGCCGAAGCGGGAGGGAAATCTCGTCTTGAGAACGGCTTCCCACTTAGATGCTTTCAGCGGTTATCCGTTCCGAACGTAGCTACCCAGCTATGCCGCTGGCGCGACAACTGGAACACCAGAGGTCCGTCCATCCTTTGAGCCTGATTTGCTTATACGCATACATCTCTTGACTTCACCAGAATCCAGTTGTATATACTATGTATAGCCTAAGAGAGGTCTTGTATGCTCGCAAAAATTCAGAAATGGGGAAACAGTCAGGGAATAAGGATCAATAAGGAGATCCTGGAACAATCACACCTTGCCGTGGGAGACAAGGTCGAGATCTTCACAAAAGATGGACAAGTTATTGTACGGCCCTTACCTGAAATAGGGAAAAAATACAGGCTGGAAGATCTCGTGGCCCGGCTTCCCAAAGGGCACAAACCATCTGAAGAAGATTTTGGAGCACCTGTCGGCAAGGAGGAATGGTGAGCGGCTACGTCCCGAGGAAGGGGGATTTTGTCTGGCTCAACTTTGATCCACAGTCCGGGCATGAACAAAAAGGCAGAAGAACAGCCATCATTGTCAGCAATACACTCTTCAATGAGAAGACCGGTCTTGCCATTGCGTGTCCGACCACTACGAAAGACAGGAAATATCCTTTCCATATAAAGGTTCCCGACGGATTGCCTGTGCATGGCGTCGTGATGGTGGATCAGGTTAAATCAGTCGATTTCTCATCCCGGAAAGCTGCATTCATAGCCCAAGCCCCTAAAGATCTCGTGGATGAGATCCTGGCGATCTTGGGTGCAATCCTCTACGACTGAGTCAGTATCGCTTGAGAGTCGGCAACTATAGAGTTTTCTTCACCGTGGACAAGTATGCAACCATAGTCGCGGTTGAAGAAGTGAGGAAGAGAGATGAGAGAACATATCAGACACCAGGTGATAGAGAAAGATGGAGCACCCGTATTTGTGGTGATTCCCTATGAGGACTATATCCGATTCATATCCTCAAAAGATGATTTGATCTCACATGAGGTTGCAAAGAGATACCTCATCGATGAAGTCATTATAATCAAAGCCTGGAGGGAATATCTGGGCCTCCCACAGAAAGAAGTTGCGGGGAAAATGGGCATTACTCAAGCAGCTTATGCGCAGATGGAAAAACCGGGGCAAGGCTGAAAAAAGATACCCTCGATAAGATAGCTTCGGCCCTTGGGATAGCTGTTTCACAATTGGAAGCAGAATAAATAGAAAGTATCATAGCGAACCCCATCCCCACCCTGTCCCTCCCCTTGAAGGGGAGGGTTCGGAAAGGAACCCCTCACCCTGTCCCTCTCCCGCAAGGGGCGAGGGGACCTGTGGGCAAGTCAGGTACTCAAGTCCATACATAATGGTTAAGGGGTTTTAGGTCTTGTTTCTTTTCTCCCCTCTAAACCCGGTGAGCGAGAGAAGGAAAATCCGGCGGAAAGCGGTGTCTGTTTGAGCTTTAGATTGCCACGCTCCCTACGGTCGCTCGCAATGACATTTCTTTGGATTCTTCAATGATCGATAGAATTTAAGGTCTTTGTTTTTTTATCCCCCCTTGAAACAGACGAGGAGCGGAGGAAAAATCCGTTAAGAAGCAGGCTTTGTTTGAGCGAAGCGAGTTTGCCTGCTTCAGGATTTTTCCGAGCACCGCAGTGAACCCCGAAGGGGCTGTTTCACCGGGGGTGCCTTTTCTTTGGTCCTTTCTTTTGGCACCAAAAGAAAGGACGACACATAAATACGAAAAGGCCCCTGATCTTTCGATCAGAGGCCTTTAATAATTGTCCTGGCAACGTCCTATTCTCCCACACAGCTACCCATGCAGTACATTCGGCGCTCAAGGGCTTAACTTCCGAGTTCGGGATGGGATCGGGTGTTTCCCCTTTGCCATGATCACCAGGAACGTTTTGCTGAAATAATTAAAAGATTCCTGTTGACGTAGTCGCAGGCTTAACCGCGATCAAATCGCGGCTAAAGCCGCTCCTACAAGTATATAAGCTTGGAAGAGAGCGATAAATCAATAGGTCAAGCCTCACGGCCGATTAGTACTGGTAAGCTCAACGCATTACTGCGCTTACACACCCAGCCTATCAAACATGTAGTCTTCATGTGGCCTTCAGCCCGCCGAAGCGGGAGGGAAATCTAGTCTTGAGAACGGTTTCCCACTTAGATGCTTTCAGCGGTTATCCGTTCCGAACGTAGCTACCCAGCTATGCCGCTGGCGCGACAACTGGAACACCAGAGGTTCGTCCATCCCGGTCCTCTCGTACTAGGGATAGCCTCTCTCAAATTTCCTCCGCCCACGGAGGATAGGGACCGAACTGTCTCACGACGTTCTAAACCCAGCTCGCGTACCGCTTTAATTGGCGAACAGCCAAACCCTTGGGACCTGCTCCAGCCCCAGGATGCGATGAGCCGACATCGAGGTGCCAAACCTCCCCGTCGATGTGAACTCTTGGGGGAGATAAGCCTGTTATCCCCGGGGTACCTTTTATCCGATGAGCGATGGCCCTTCCATTCGGAACCACCGGATCACTAAGACCTGCTTTCGCACCTGCTCGAGGTGTCCCTCTCGCAGTCAAGCTCCCTTATGTCTTTACACTCAACGGCTGGTTTCCAATCAGCCTGAGGGAACCATAGCGCGCCTCCGTTACATTTTGGGAGGCGACCGCCCCAGTCAAACTACCCACCAGACAATGTCCCTCTCCCGGATAACGGGAGTAGGTTAGCATCCCGAGTAGATCAGGGTGGTATTTCAAGGTTGACTCCACCGAAACTAGCGTCCCAGCTTCAAAGTCTCCCACCTATCCTACACAGACCTACCCAAGACACAATGTCAAGTTGTAGTAAAGGTCCACGGGGTCTTTCCGTCCTTCCGCGGGTTGCCAGTATCTTCACTGGCACTGCAATTTCACTGAGCCCCTCGTTGAGACACCGCCGAGATCGTTATGCCATTCGTGCAGGTCGGAACTTACCCGACAAGGAATTTCGCTACCTTAGGACCGTTATAGTTACGGCCGCCGTTTACCGGGGCTTCGGTTCACTGCTTCTCCTTACGAATAACAGATCCCCTTAACCTTCCGGCACCGGGCAGGCATCAGACCCTATACGTCATCTTGCGATTTAGCAGAGTCCTATGTTTTTAGTAAACAGTCGCCCCGGCCATTTTTGTGCCACCCCCCTCGGCTCCAAAAGTAAATTTCTTCACCTAATGGGGGCACACCTTCTCCCGAAGTTACGGTGTCAAGTTGCCGAGTTCCTTAACGAGGTTTCACTCAACGCCTTAGGATTTTCACCCCACCCACCTGTGTCGGTTTACAGTACGGACACCAATGTAACTCGCTAGAGGCTTTTCTTGTCAGTGTAGGATTTGCCGCTTCGCTCGCAATTGAACTCGTCATCACCCCTCAGGATTAACAGGATCTCCGGATTTGCCAGGAGACCCTCCCTACAGGCTTGAACCGGGACAACCAACACCCGGCTCGGCATACCTTCCTGCGTCCCCCCATTGCTGGTAACGCTACATCAGTGGTACAGGAATATTAACCTGTTTACCATCGCCTACGCCTTTCGGCCTCAGCTTAGGCTCCGACTAACCCTGCGCGGAAGATCCTTGCGCAGGAATCCTTGGGTTTACGGCGTTTAGGATTCTCACCTAAATTTTCGTTACTCATGTCAGCATAAGCACTACCAGGGCCTCCACCGCTCCTTACGGTACGGCTTCGCAGGCAACTGGTACGCTCCCCTACCATCATGCACTTACGTGCAGATCCGCAGCTTCGGTTAGATGCTTGAGCCCCGTTACATTTTCGGCGCAAAACCACTCGACCAGTGAGCTATTACGCTTTCTTTAAATGATGGCTGCTTCTAAGCCAACATCCTGGTTGTTTGTGCAACTTCACCACCTTTACCACTTAGCATCTATTTGGGACCTTAGCTGGCGGTCTGGGTTCTTACCCTTTCGTCTATGGAACTTATCTCCCATAGGCTGACTCCCAGACTAAAATAACCGGTATTCGAAGTTTGATTGGGGTTGGTAATCCGCGAGGACCCCTAGCCCATTCAGTGCCCTACCCCCGGCATTCATCGTCTGAGGCTATACCAAAATATATTTCGGGGAGAACCAGCTATCTCCAAGTTTGATTAGCCTTTCACCCCTATCCACAGGTCATCCGAAAAGTTTTCAACCTTAACCAGTTCGGGCCTCCAGTTCGTTTTACCGAACTTTCACCCTGCCCATGGATAGATCACTTGGCTTCGGGTCTACTCCATGCAACTATGTCGCCCTATTAAGACTCGCTTTCGCTACGGCTACACCTAACGGCTTAACCTTGCTGCATAAAGTAACTCGCTGACTCATTATGCAAAAGGCACGCAGTCACCCCGTTATACCTTGCGGTATAACATGGGGCTTCCACAGAATGTAAGCACACGGTTTCAGGTACTATTTCACTCCCCTCTCCGGGGTACTTTTCACCTTTCCCTCACGGTACTTGTTCACTATCGGTTACCGAGTAGTATTTAGCCTTGGAAGATGGTCCTCCCGGATTCCCACAGGATTCCTCGTGCCCCGTGGTACTCGGGAAACAGTCCCAGGGAGGCATAGTCCATTTTGGATACGGGGCTATCACCCCCTATGGCCGAACTTTCCAGATCGTTCTCCTATGGATATGCTTTGTAACTCCCCGAAGGTTCCGCAACACCCTCCGGACTGTTCCCACAACTCCGATTACGCAACGCCTGCGGGCTTACACATAATCGGTTTGGGCTCTTCCCA
>CAWCTR010000009.1:7500-112720 GCA_963798485.1 uncultured delta proteobacterium
CATATTTTATTCTATCTCTTTTCAACGGGTTAAATGAAAGAAGACCCGGGCGTGCCTTTCCCTGCCCTGCTCCCGTTATGGCCGGCCCCAAGAAAATCCTTCCCTGGGGCAATCAGGCCCAGCTTACTCCTTGCCCTGGTACTTGAATGAGATACTCAACTTCGTCCTATAGTTCATCACCTTGCCATTCTCGATCTGCATGTCCAGTTCAACGACCTCGGCTATACGCAGGTCCTTCAGTGACTTCGATGCTGTCTTGATTGCGGCCTCTGCCGCCTTCTCCCATGATTCCGGACTGGTCCCGATAATCTCTACCACCTTGTAAACACTCTCTGCCATTTCTCTCTCCTTTCATCGATAAGTCATGATAAATAATGAAACACTAATAACCGTAATCCTTTTCGAAGATCCGGCTATGCTACCAATGAGACGACCGGTTGTTGAACTTTGGTGTAAGGGAAAAGATCATGTGATACCTAAAAGACACCCTCAACTTCGCCCGATAGACAAGTTCGTTGTTGTCATCACTTGACATGTCCAACTGGACCACCTCGGCGATCCGGGTGTCTCTCAGCATTTGCGAGGCGGTTTCGATTGCAACCGCAGCCGCCCTCTCCCAAGACTCAGAACTTGTCCCCACGAGCTCGATTACCTGATATTCACTCTCCGCCATCAAACCCCTCCTTATAGTAATAAATATAATGAATAAGTCGGACGAGGCAATATAACCCAACTATTTTTTAGCTAATAGCGATTGTCTTGTTCCACTCTATGGGATATTTCAAGTACATGCACTATGCAGCCGGGCTGTTACGGGTTAACAATCCGCAAGGACTTATAGGGTAATTATGACCGGATCGCCATTACAGATCCTTATTGTCGACGATGAGTCGAACATCCGCAAAACGCTTACGGTTTATCTTGAAACTGAGGGACACAAGGTAGTTGCTGTAAGCAATGTAACCGATGCTGTCTCTGAAAACTCAAGGCGTTCCTTTGATTTGGCCTTTGTGGATCTGCGTCTCGGGACAGACAGCGGCCTTGATCTCATCCCTGCCCTGCTTGCAGCATCTCCCTGGATCAAGATCGTGGTGATAACGGCCTATGCATCCATCGATACGGCGGTGGAGGCGATAAAGCGGGGGGCTACGGATTACATCGCCAAGCCGTTTACCCCTGACCAGGTTAAATTAACGATTCAGAAAATAGCTGAAGTACGCACATTGGAGCAACGAATTGATTCACTGCAGACAGACCTGAATCGGGCCAATCCGGAGATAGAGTTCACCAGTGCAAGTCCGATCATGCAACGGACTATCGAACTTGCCAGGCAGGTTGCCTTATCTGATTCCATCGTCCTCTTGACCGGGGAGAACGGGACCGGCAAGAGCGTGTTTGCCCGGGCAATCCATGCGTGGAGCAACCGGGCACATAAACCCTTTGCCGAGATATCATGCCCGAGCCTTTCAGCAGAACTTCTGGAGAGTGAGCTCTTCGGACACGTAAAGGGCGCATTTACCGGGGCTGTGCGGGATAATCCGGGCAGGATCGCCCTCTGTGAAGGCGGTACGCTCTTCCTTGACGAGATCGGCGATCTCCCGTTGCCTGTTCAGCCCAAGCTCTTGAGGTTTATCCAGGAAAGGGAATATGAGCGACTGGGCGACCATATTACGCGAAAGGCAAACGTACGTCTCATAACCGCTACAAACACCAGACTCGAGCAAGCGGTTCAGGACCACCGCTTCCGGGAGGACCTCTACTACCGGTTGAACGTGATCCCCATCGAAGTCCCCCCGTTACGGGAACGCCCGGAAGATGTCGCCACCCTTGCCGCTAGGATGCTGAGCTTTTTCGGGAAGGGCAATCACCGTCCAATACAGAGGTTTACCGACGAAACACTAACCATGCTGAAAAGATATTCCTGGCCGGGCAATGTACGTGAACTCCGCAACGTTGTTGAGCGGGCATCCATCCTCTGCAATGCAGAACTGGTCGGTATGGAATTTCTTCCTGAGAAGCTCATAAGCGGCGAGGAAGGCCTGAAACCCGGAGACCTTGTCTCCCTTGAGAAGATTGAAGAGATGCACATCCGGCGCGTCCTTGCCGTGGCCAAATCCTTGCAGGAAGCAGCAGATATCCTCGGGGTCAACCAGGCCACACTCTGGCGCTGGCGGAAACGATACAATATCTGAGAAACAGCCATATCACCTTGCAAATTGCAAAGCCCTTCTTAGTTATATCCTTGCGTTATGCAATGCCGGCCATAAGCATATATTTATAACTTATTGTTATGTAACCATCTTATTTATGGCACGACCATTGCCTATTATTCTATATGACAGGAGCGGACAAATGCTGAGTTTAAGACAAAAACTGCTGGTCGGATTTAGTGGCCTTCTGCTGATAATTGCCGTCATCGGCATAAAGAACATCGTGCAGGTAACAGACCTTGGTGGCGCCATTGATTCCATCCTGAAGGAGAATTACCGGAGCGTCATTGCATGCCAGGCAATGAAAGAGGCGCTCGAGAGTATGGACGACGGGGCGCAGTCCATCATCCTGGGCTCCGGAAAGGAAGCCACCCAGGCAATTGATAATAAAACCCTTCAGTTCGAAAAGGCCCTTAACATCGAGTTGAACAATATCACGTTGAAAGGCGAAGGGGAGATGGCCCATCATCTCCAGGGGCTTTATTCCCGATACAAATCAGTAATTCTCACCATGGAGGACAGTTCTCTGCCCCCGGACAAGCTGCAGAAGATCTATTTTACCGATCTCAAACCGCTCTTTGGGGAGATAAAAAATACCGCGGATAAGATCCTTACCATGAACCAGAAGAATATGTACGATGAAAGCCAGCAAGCCCGTAAAAAGGCCTCAATTGCCAGGCATGAGATGTATGTCCTTCTGCTCATGGGCGCTTTGGCGGCTGTGGGCTACATGTTCCTGATCGGTAAATGGATCTTGAGGCCGATCAAGAGCCTCACCCAGTCGGTGGACGAGATCAGGCAGGGGAATCTCGACCTTGTGGTGAAGAGCAACACCCATGACGAAATCGGCCATCTCTCGATGGCATTCAACGAAATGACTGCCGGCCTGCGCGAGCTGAGGCGCAAGGATGAAGACAAGCTGATCAGGATGCAGCAGTCCACGCAACAGACCTTCAACAGTCTTCCCAATGCAGTTGCCATGATCGATCTGGACGGCAAGGTGGAAATTGCCACGGAAACAGCCTCGAAGACCTTCGGCCTCAAACGTGGTGTGCAGATCCAGGGCCTGCATGTCAAGTGGATGACCGACCTCTTCAGAGAAGCCCTGGCAAGTGATCCTGCTCACATGCAGAACAAAAGCGCACCTGTCATACAGCACTTTGTAAATGCCGAGGAACACTACTTCCAGCCCACAGCCGTTCCCATCCAGAACAACTGGAAACAGATGACAGGGGTAATTCTGGTCCTCAATGACGTCACCGAGCAGATGGAACAAGATGAGCTCAAAAGGGAGTTCATATCAACGGTCTCCCATCAGCTGAAGACGCCGCTCACCTCCGTACGCATGGCCCTTCACATCCTGCTCGAGGAAAAAATCGGCTCTCTGACGCCGAAGCAGGCTGATGTCCTGATCGCCGCACGTGAAGACTCGGAGAGGTTGCATGGGATCATCGATAACCTGCTGGACATCAGCCGCATTGAATCCGGCAAAATGGAAATGGATATCAAGCCCGTCTCTCCCGGCGAGCTTGTTATCAATGCCGCAGAGTCGTTCCGGAGCACAGCAAAAGATAGAGGGGTCAACCTGACCTCGGAGGCGCCGGAAAATCTTCCGAATGTCATGGCGGATCCTACCCGGATTGCACATGTCTTTGCCAACCTCATCTCGAATGCCCTGAAATACACTCCATCTCAGGGTACGATCACTATCTCCGCCCAGGCGGACAAAGAGCAGGTGCGCTTCTTTGTATCCGATACGGGTAAGGGAATTCCGTCCCAATATCTTAATCAAGTATTCGACCGGTTTTTCAGGGTACCCGGCCAGGAAACACAGACCGGCACCGGACTGGGCCTTGCGATAGTCAAACAGATAGTCGAGGCACATAACGGTATGGTCAATGCCAAGAGCACCGAAGGAGAAGGAAGTACCTTCTCATTCACCCTGCCGAGGGCAGACAAGATAATGGCATTTACAAGCGAAAAAGAGGAACAGACATGGTTGATGTGATCTCCATTGTATCCGCATTCTTTCGAGGATGGGTATTATCCTGACCTTAAATAAGCAGATCCGGACGGGAACATAAAATAAATGGCCCAAGATAGAACCGATGCATTCCTGCGAATGATCCGCCTGTCCCAACGTGGACGGTTGAAAATATACCTTGGATATGCTGCAGGTGTCGGCAAGACCTATGAGATGCTCCAGGAGGCACACCGGCTGAAGGCGGAAGGCATCGATGTGGTGGTCGGACTGGTCGAAACGCACGGCCGTGCGGGGACCGCCAAGCTCCTGGAAGGCCTTGAAATAATCCCCAGGCGGAAGCAGGAATATCAAGGGATCATCCTGGAGGAAATGGATCTCGATGCCATTCTGATACGCAAACCCGGTATCGTTCTCGTAGACGAACTTGCCCATACAAACGTACCAGAGAGCCGGAATCCCAAACGATATGAGGATGTCCAGGATATCCTTGCCCAAGGGATTCATGTCATCACGACCTTAAATATTCAACACCTGGAGAGCCTCTATGATATCGTTGAGAGGGCTTCCGGTGTCAAAGTGCATGAGCGTCTTCCCGACTCTATCCTGACCGAGGCGGACCAGATCGTAAACGTCGACGTAACCCCCGAAGACTTAAACGACCGGCTGAAGGAGGGTAAGATATATTCCAAGGAAAGGGTCGAGACCGCCCTGGCAAACTTCTTCAAAAAGACAAATCTGACTCAGCTCCGCGAACTTACGCTTCGTGAGCTCGCGTCACAACTCGACGTGCGCTCGCGGGACGACCAGGGAAAAGACATGAGTGCAACCCCTGACCAGATCATGGTTTGCCTCAGCAGCAGGGGACCCAACAGCGAAAGGCTCCTCAGGTATGCGTCACGGGTAGCCGGCAGGCTCAACCGCAATTGGTATGCCGTGTATGTCCAGACACCCTCAGAAGACCCGACGGTCATTGACGCCAAGATCCAGCGCCTCATTTCGAATACACTCACCCTTGCCAAGCAGCTCGGTGCAATCGTCTTCACGTTCAAGGGCGAAGACATCGTGAGCACCATCCTGCAGTTTGCAAAGGAGTACCGGGTCGGTCACATCGTCATCGGCAGCCCTGATAAGATCCCTTTCAGAAAACGGATATTCGGCAAACGGAGCATTGCTGAACAGCTTATCCAGGAGGCGGTGGGCGTCACGGTCGTTGTCCTGGACACCAAGACATCCGAGTCGGAGTATGCCCTTAAGGTGGAAGAAAAGGCAGTCCCAAAGAAACCGGGCCCCTCACATGCCCCTTCTCCGGGAGACAGCCTTGGGGGCTTAAGCCGGTTTCTATCACCCAAAGGCGTCCTCGTCTGGAATGAGCCGGTAGCAAAGGATGTCCTGTTGCAAGGGCTTACAGAGGTTGCCGCACAATGCGTGGACAACTCTCATCAAAGCCTGAAATACCTTTCGGCCATCCTGGAAAGAGAAAACCAGGGGTCTACCTTTTTCAACGAAGGGGTTGCCTTTCCCCATGCGAGGATCGAGGGACTTAAACAGGCATGTGTTGCCTTCGGACTTACCCATGGAGGTGTTTCCGACGTGACTACGGACACACCCATCGGGTGCGTCTTCCTCATTTTATCACCAATGGAAAACCCTGACCAACAGATCCAAATCCTGGGTCTTGCCAGCAAGCTGGCCCAGGACAGGCACCTCATGGGCACTCTCCAATCTGCTATGAGACCTGAAGAGGCATATGAAGCCATCCGGGATTGGGAATTTGTCCAGAACAATAAGACGGATGAATAATGAACACACCGATAGGAGGACCTACCCTATGAACCTAATAATCTGGCTTCCGGCAATGTTTCTCTTGGGCCTGGTATCCATGGGCCTTTGTTTCCTATTCTTAAAAGCATGTGAAAAAATTTAAAAAGGATGAGGTGATGCCAGTGATCTATCTGACAGCGGCCGTAGCGGCCTTCTTGATCGTTTATCTATTTGTGGCCCTCGTGCGGCCGGAATGGTTTTAAAGCCAATACATCAACGGATACCGATGCACTAAAAAGGAGTCAAAACTATGTTTGTAAAGATCTGGTTACTTCCATTCGCGCTTCTTGCGGCAGCGACCCTTATTGCGTTTCCTCTGAGTCGCTACCTGGCGTGGATCATGGACGGAAAATATAAACCTCTGGGCATCTTCGGCTGGTTCGAAAATCATTTGAACAGTGGGGCACAGAACTGGAAGCAGTATGCAGGCTCCCTGCTCCTTTTCAATACCCTGCTTTTCGTATTCGGCTTCCTTGTCCTGGCACTGCAGCCATGGATGCCGTTGAATCCTGATGGCAAGGGCATGCTGGCCCCCAGCACCATCTTCCACAGCGTTTCATCGTTCATGACGAACACGGACCTCCAGCACTATTCAGGGGAGGTCCATCTGTCAAACTTCAGCCAGATCTTCTTCGGCATAGCCAATCTCTTCCTGTCGGCTGCCATCGGGTTGTGTTCACTGACCGCCATCATCCGGGCCTTCCGTGGGGAATCGAAGGTCGGCAACTTTTTTGTGGACATGTGGCGGGTGCTGGTCTACCTGTTCGTGCCCTTTGCCTTCGTCATAGGCCTCATTTTCGTGCAGCAAGGCAGTCCCATGACGCTGCAAACTTCTTCTTACCATGTCTCCACCCTCGAACCTGCAGCCATGGGAACCACGGACAAAGGTGAAGCCAAACAGCAGACCATTGTGGTCGGCCCGGTTGCAGCCTTCGAGTCCATCAAGATGCTCGGTACCAACGGCGGCGGGTTCTACGGTATGAATTCAGCTCACCCCTTTGAGAATCCCACTGCAGTATCCAACTTCGTGAACACCCTTTCCATGATGATCTTTCCGTTCGCGCTGGTGCTCATGTACGGCCGTATGCTCGGTCGATTCCGGCATGGTCTCGTCATCTTCCTGGTCATGCTGGCATTGATGACCTGCACTATCGTCTGGTCGGTCTGTTTTGACACGCTGATGCCGAACCCCTCCTTGACCGGCCATCCTGTAGCACGGACGTTCGAAATACCCAGTGCATCGGCACCGGGTGGAAAACGGGTAGTGACCCTGCCGGCCGTCGCGGGCCTGCCCGTGGATCAGCACCTGGGCAACCTCGAGGGCAAAGAGATGCGCTTCGGAACTTCGGCAGGTGCTACCTTCGATGCGCTGACAACCGATGTGACGTGCGGTGCGGTGAATGCGGAAGAAGACAGCCTCAACCCCATAGCCGCCCTGTCGCCCATGGCCGGTATGTGGCTGAACTGCATCTTCGGCGGCAAAGGCGTGGGCATGATCAATATGTTGCTCTACCTGATCATCGGGATTTTTCTGGCCGGTATGATGGTCGGCCGTACGCCCGAATACCTTGGTAAAAAGATCGGGGCCCGCGAGGTAAAGCTTGCGGTGATCGCACTGCTGGTCCATCCCATCATGATCCTTTCTTCTACAGGTCTTTTTGCTGCGACGAGCTGGGGATTACAGGCAGTCAGCAATCCCGGAGCGCATGGGTTTTCACAGATGCTATATCAGTTCTCCTCCGCTTCAGCCAACAACGGCTCCGCATTTGACGGACTGGGGGTTGTCTACGGTTTTGCGAATAATCCGAATCCCGCACCGATGGCTATTCCCTGGGACATTGCCACAGGTCTTGTCATCATAATCAGCCGTTTTCTCCCCATCATTGCCCCTATAGCCATGGCGGCATTTCTCGGGGCGAAAAAAACCAGCCCGTTCGGTCTTGGGACTTTGCGCGATGACACCCCCACCTTCGGGTTCCTTTTGCTAGGTACGATTCTCATTATAGGAGCATTGCTCTTCCTGCCGGTTGCTGCACTAGGGCCGATTGCAGAGCATTTTGGGCCCATCCCTTTCGGTGGCTGATCTGGAACGTTAGAATCGCTTAAAAACTCATCGATACGCTAACGAGGAATTGTGAGATGAATCAAGTGCTCAAAGGAGTGCGACATGAATAAGGTAGCAGATATTACAGAAACCATACAGGAGGCTCATGCAACACCGGGCCTGCCTCAGTCGCTGCGCCGCTATAAGCCGCGACGTCTGCTGGAGAAGGAAACAGCAACGGCGGCTTTGAAACAGGCCTTCATCATGCTGCGGCCGGACATCCAGTGGAATAATCCCGTCATGTTCGTGGTTGAGATCGGGGCCTTTCTGACCCTGTTCTATATCGTGCAGATGGCATTGAGTAAGGCTATTAGCGAGGTCCCGATAAGTTATTTTATTTGGATTGATGTATGGCTTTTCCTGACCGTGCTGTTCGCGAACTTTGCAACTGCCCTGGCTGAAGCACGCGGTAAGGCCCAGGCCCAATCGCTCAGGAAAACCCGTCATGACACTATGGCCTATCGCCTGAATGAGGCCGACACCATCGAAGAAGTTTCCTCTTCTGAGTTGAAAACGGGTGATCGGGTTGTCGTGCAGGCAGGGCAGACGATCCCTGGTGATGGGGATGTTATTGAAGGGATTGCCTCCGTCGACGAGGCCGCTATTACCGGCGAATCGGCCCCGGTCATCAGGGCTGCAGGCGGCGATCGGTCCGGTGTGACCGGGGGCACCATAGTCCTTTCCGACCGGGTCGTCGTCAAGATCACCAGCGGCGCCGGTGAGTCGTTCCTCGACAAGATGATCGCCCTGGTTGAAGGGGCCATCCGCCAGCGGACCCCGAACGAGATTGCTTTGACCCTGGTGCTATCGGCCTTTACGCTGATCTTCCTGATTGTGGTGATTCCGCTCTGGCCCATGGCATTAAACGCCGAGCAATACATGATGGGCTACCTGGGCATCCAGAAGCCCTTGAAAAGCCTCGGCACCGATGTCCCCACCCTCATTGCCTTAATCGTCTGCCTCATTCCCACCACCATCGGAGCTTTGCTTGCCGCTATAGGGATTGCGGGCATGGACCGGGCTCTGCAGGCCAACATTATCGCCAAGAGCGGCAAGGCAGTGGAACTGGCCGGAGACATCGATGTCGTGATGCTGGATAAGACAGGTACTATCACTATAGGAAACCGTAAAGCGACATCATTCCTGCCGATCGGTACGTATTCCGCCGAGACTGTAGGCAGGCTGGCCGCCCTGGCATCAGCCGCCGATGAGACCCCCGAGGGAAAGAGCATCGTGGAGCTGTTCGAGAACCAGAGCAAGCTGCCTGTCAGCATGCCGGGAAACACGAAGTTTGTCCCTTTTACCGCGCAAACCCGCATGAGCGGTATTGATCTTCCTGACGGGAGACGGATCCGCAAAGGGGCGCCGGACGCCGTCATGAAGTTTGTGGAGGTAAATAAGGGCAGCGTGCCGGGTGATCTTAAGTTATTGGTTAACGCCGTCGCAACCAAGGGTGCAACCCCCCTGGTCGTGGCTGATGACGCCAATATAGCCGGCGTGGTCGTTCTTGAAGATATCTTGAAGCCCCATATGCAGGAGCGTTTCGAGAGGTTGAGGAAGATGGGGCTCAGGACGGTCATGATCACCGGAGACAATCCCCTGACAGCCGCAACCATCGCAAGACAGGCGGGGGTTGATGACTTTCTCGCAGAGGCCACACCAGAGACCAAGCTCGCTTACATCCGGAAAGAGCAAGCTGACGGGAAGCTGGTAGCGATGATGGGTGACGGCACAAACGATGCCCCGGCCCTGGCCCAGGCGGACGTCGCCCTGGCCATGAACGCAGGCACGCAGGCGGCCAAAGAGGCGGCCAACATGGTCGATCTGGACAGCGACCCCACCAAGCTGATCGAGGTCGTGGAAGTCGGTAAGCAGCTCCTGATGACGCGGGGATCCCTGACAACATTCTCAATAGCCAATGACGTGGCAAAATATTTTGCGATCATTCCTGCGCTTTTTGCGGGCACACTGCCGTGGCTCAAGGTGATGGACATCATGCATCTGCACTCACCGACCTCGGCAATCCTGTCGGCCGTGATCTTCAATGCGATTATCATCCCCATGCTCATCCCGGTGGCGCTCAAGGGCGTTTCATATAAGCCGCTCGGAGCTGATGCCCTGTTTCGCAGGAATATACTCATCTGGGGTCTCGGCGGCGTGGTTATCCCCTTTATCGGAATCAAACTGATCGACCTCGTTATAGTTGGGTTTCACCTAGTGAATTGACATTTGAAAAACAAGGAGACTACTCATGATGCGATATCTTTCAAAAAGTGTCCTGTTGCTGATATTCATGGTGTTCATTCTCTGCATTCTTTATCCGTTCGGATTGTGGCTGATCGGACAGACCATATTCCCCTTTCAGGCCAATGGCAGCATGCTGAAAGGCCCGGATGGGAAAGTGATAGGATCGAGGCTCATAGCCCAGCCGTTCACCAAGGATGAATACTTCCAGCCGCGTCCATCTGCTGCGTCCTATGATGCCTCTGCATCAGCCTCATCGACCCTTGCGGCATCCAACTATGCGCTACGCGACAGGGTCGCACGCACACTCGGTCCGATTGTGAAATATCGCAGCGGCTCCAAGAAAGGGCAGCTTGCGGCACCGGATATAGAACTCTGGTTCCAGAAAAATGTCTTTCAGGGCAAGCCGCAGATTGTTGCCCAATGGGCCGAAGCGCACAATTCCCTTGCCCAGGCCTGGGTCAATGCGGACCCGAAAAACGCCAAGTTTGTAGAAGACTGGGAAAAGACGCATCCTGCATTGGTGGCCAAGTGGATCAAAGACAATCCGGGCACCCCTCAGCCAAAGGCTCCAGATCTGGCTGTTTTATTCTTCGAGAATATTTCCTCGGAATTCCCTGGTAAATTCCCTTCTTCCGTCACCAAACAAACAGCCGGTGGCAAGACTGAAACAACAATCGAACCTGTCAAAGAAGGCTCGGATATTCAGTCGATCTTCTTTGATATGTGGCGGCAGGACCATCCTGATGCCACCCTCCAGGACATCCCCGGCGACCTTGCCACCACTTCCGCTTCCGGACTCGATCCTCATATCACGCTTCAAAATGCCGAGTATCAGCTCGACCGGGTCGCATCCAAATGGGCCTCTGATACGAAACGCGACCCGGCTTCAGTCCGAAAAGAGATCGAACAGATACTTGATAAGAACGCCACGGCGCCGTTTGACGGACTTGTGGGGGAGAAGATCGTCAACGTGCTTGAAGTCAATCTCGATCTTTGCAAAAAATATGGATTGCCGCCGGTACAATAATTTTAACAGGATAGGAGGTAAGTGAAAAGTTGAGACGGTGCCGGTGTAAGAATGCCGGACAAAGGACTGGCCAGGGTAAATTAAATGTCTATTAAATATAGAGTAGCTATAATTTCGTAAAAGCCTATACCTATTCTTATCATGATCCTGTGATTGACAACCCGGATTCAAGCTGCTTCAAGGACAATCATGGACCTTGTGCTCATCCACCCGCCTGTATCACGGCCGTGCGAACCCCCTGCCGGTTTAGCAAGGCTGGCCGGCGCCTTGAAGGCGCATGGCAGGCAGTGCCTGGTCATCGATGCGAATATGGAAGGGCTGATATCCCTCCTGAAGAACAAAGGAACAGCAGAAGATACCTGGACCAGGCGGGCATCCTTACACCTGGAGGAGAACCTCGCTTCCATCAAAAACGGCGAGGCATTCAAAAACATCAGCCGCTACACAAAAACGGTTAGGGAGATAAGCCGCATCCTTGAGGTCAACTCAAAGGCATTTGTAACACAAGTGAACCTTACGAACTTTCAGCATGACACCCTCTCGCCGGTCAGCAGCATCGACCTGATTCATTCGTCTGAACATCCTGAGGAGAATGTATTCTACCCATATTTTAAGCAGCGGTTTTCCTCCATCCTGGAGGAACATGAACCACGCATAGTGGGATTCTCACTCAACTATCTGAGCCAGGCCCTTACCACCTTTGCAATGATAGGCCTTCTCAGGCAGTTAACCCCACAGGTGAAAATCATCCTCGGCGGCGGGCTCATCACCTCATGGATGAAGAGACCGGATTGGCATGACCCTTTCGGAGGACTCGTGGATGAGCTGGTGGAAGGCCCCGGTGAAGGACGTATCCTTGCGCTTGCAGGCCTTGAAAGCTGTGAGGGGAAAACACTGCCGGACTACACGGCATTTTGGCATAACGGATACCTCTCTCCGGGAAGGATACTCCCTTTCAGCACCTCTACAGGCTGCTACTGGGGCAAGTGCTCCTTTTGCCCGGAAAAGGCCGAGAGGAACCGATATTCCTGTATCCCGGCAAGGGATGTCCCTGCGGAACTTGGTGCTCTGGTGCAATTGGATTCACCCGGCCTTGTTCACATAACGGATAATGCCTTGAGCCCCAGCCTGCTCACGGCCATGACTGATTATGATTCAGGCGTACCCTGGTACGGATTCGCCAGGATCACGCATCACTTGACCGATAAGGACTTCTGTCTGGCGCTCAAGAAATCCGGGTGCATAATGCTCCAGCTCGGTCTGGAGTCGGGTGACCAGGCAATCCTTGACGAACTCGGCAAGGGTATCGACCTTGACGAATCGGCAAAGGCCCTTGCCACACTCCATGATGCAGGCATTGCCACATATGTATACCTGCTGTTCGGCACCCCTGTGGAGGACGAGTTGTGCGCACGCAAAACCCTTTATTATGTAACGAAGCACGCCGGTTCCATGGACTTTCTCAATATATCCATCTTCAACCTCCCCAGGGGCGGTCAGGATGCAGATAATCTTCAGACATACGACTTTTTTGACGGCGACCTCTCGCTCTACCAGGGCTTCATCCACCCAAAGGGATGGGACAGAAACAGGGTGAGGCAGTTCCTGGACAAGGAATTCAAGCGCCACCCGATTATCTCCCGCATCATCAGACGAGACCCGCCGTATTTTACGTCGAATCATGCCCCGTTCTTCATCCTGTTCTCCTTATAATTGAATTATTTACTGGCTTTCTTCGGAAAATAGGCTATAAGGCGCTCAAGATAAATCTTTGCACCACCTTCAAAGGTATCTCTTGCTGAGCCTTTGTGTGTCTGCGAGATGTTTTACTACAACAAACAAAGGAGTTTCAGCTTGGAACACTTCAAAGTCCTCGGCCTGTCGGAGGCCATGCTCAAAACACTTACCAATAGAGGCTTCAGCGAGCCCACACCTATTCAGAAGGCAATAATCCCGTTTCTCCTGAACGAAGACCGCGACGTGGTCGCCCAGGCCGAGACGGGCACAGGCAAGACAGCCGCCTTTGCCATCCCCATCATCGAAGGGATTGAAGCACCGGACGGGAAGGTTAAGGCCCTCGTTTTAGTACCCACCAGGGAGCTTGCCCTCCAGGTGGCCCACGAGATCAAATCGTTCAAGGGAAAAAAGAAGATCGAGATCGTAGCCGTCTACGGGGGCCAGCCCTTCGGCCCGCAGCGCAGCGCCTTGAAGAAGGCCGATATCGTGGTAGGCACCACGGGACGTATCCTCGATCATCTGGAAAAGGGGACACTGCGCCTGGATAACGTGACGCACCTGGTGCTCGACGAGGCCGATGAGATGCTTGATATGGGGTTCATCGACGACATCAAGGCCATTCTTGAAAAAACACCGTTTGGACGCCGCACCATGCTCTTTTCCGCTACCATGCCCCGGGAAGTAGTCACAATAGCCAAACGCCACATGCGCAACTATGAAACCATCACTACAAGCCCCATCAAGAAGGCCCAGCAGCTCACGGACCAGATCTTCATACCTGTCCGCCAGCCCGACAAGTTCGATGCATTGTGCCGCATCATCGATGTGGAGCCGGAGTTTTACGGCCTGGTCTTCTGCCGGACCCGTATTGAGACCGCAGAGATAGCGGAAAGACTGGTTGCAAACGGTTATGACGCATCAGGCATTCACGGTGAGATCGACCAGCGTGAGAGGGAGCAGATCATGCGGCGGTTTCGTGAAAAGAACATAACCATCCTGGTCGCCACTGATGTGGCTGCCCGGGGTATCGATATCAACAACCTCTCCCACGTCATCAACTACGCCCTGCCCCAGGACCCGGATGCCTATGTCCACCGTATCGGCCGCACCGGCCGGGCCGGTAAAAAAGGCATAGCCATCACCCTGGTAACCCCGCAGGAACAACGCGCACTGGACCTGATTCGCCGCACCTCCGGGTCCGGCATGCGTAAAGGTGAAATACCCGGCGTAAGGGATATCATTGAACTCAAGCGCACCAGGATCAAGGACGAGGTACTAAAGGTCATGGGCGAAGAAGACCTTGGGCCATACGCATTGCTGGCTGCTGAGCTCTTGGAGACCGGAGACCCTGCAACCATATTGGCAGCCTGCCTCCGCCATAGTTTTGCCGATGAGCTGGACCCGAAGTCCTATAAAGAGATCCGCACCGTGACCCACACAGATACAAAGGCACACACACGGCTCTTTGTGGCGCGCGGCCGCAAGCACGGCATGACACCCCAGAACATCCTGCGCTTCATCCGGGAGCAAACAGGGGTAAAGGAGAAGCTCGTGAGCAACATCGAGATAAAAGACGACTTCACCTTTATCAGCGTGCCCCAGGCCGAGGCTGATGTGATCCAGAAACAATTCAGCCACAAGCGCGGCCGGCCGCTCATCAGCATCGCCAAACCGGAGCAGCGCCGCAGGATGGCCGGCTGAAAAATCGGAAGGCATTACGAAATGCCCCGGTCTCTTCTGTGAGCATGTCACCTTCCCGGCACAGATCTCAATCCCGGATCTTCAGTTATCAGACATTATAAACCCAGTATGGCATCCCCGGAATTATGCGCAGATATGAAAAGTCCGGCAGCTTTTAACTGCCGGACCTAATACGTCTTACTATTGTTAAGAGGTCAGTTATTACCTGCTCTTCTGCGGAACGTGGCCAGTCCAATCAATCCGCAGCCTAAGAAAAGAAGGGTCGCAGGCTCTGGGACAGGGGCGGAAGAAGGGGTTTTATCAGTATAATCAGCGTTCAGGGTTGAGCTTAAAAGCCAGAAATCTCCAGATGTGCAGGTGAGGGTTATAGTGAGTTTGCCATCCGCTTGTAATTGTGAAAGGGCGGTTACAAGATTCACCGTGCTGCCATCATCAATCTCAAGCTTCTGTACTATTGGTACTCCATCTGCAGTCAGCGAAACCAACTCGTCGAAATTCCAAAATAAAACCTGACCATCAATACCAAGCTCATTATCGTAAATTCCGAAAGTAATGCTGGCCGAATTAATCTGGTCACCGATGCTAAACCCATTATTACCAAGGATATTATGGGTATATGTTATCGAATTATTGCTTGAAATACTGTCGCTGCCATTTAAATAAACACCCTGAAAAGTTATGACATCCGTTATCGGAACCGCCCACGCAGCCCCTGCCAGCATACAAATTACCATTGCAGTTGTTATAATTGATAGTACCCTCTTCATAAGAACATACCTCCACTTCATATATTACACGAAAAATAAATTGCAATTCATATACCAGTTTTAATTATCACATATTATCATATAGTTATTAACAATGCCTCTTGGAATATACCTCCTAGGTGTAAAATCCGTCGACAGGTGTGCACCTCGAAATAATCTTTCACTCAAACGGCAATCATACAATTTTTTACTAATACAGCATTCATTTATTTAAAAATTGTTCAATTAACATTAAGATTATTAAGGGATTTTCCCCAGTGTTCGGTCTTGAATGAACACTGCATGAGAGGGCGATAGAGGAAAAAACGATACAATGAAAGGTGTCGGATTTCTTTACACCCTGTTAAGATTTATCAGGTTCCCTAATGCTGAAACTTCGAGATAAACCGTTTATCGATGAAGTCTTTAAGCCTGAAGGCCCACCTTCCCTTCAATACCAGCGGGCTGCGGACAAATATCCCCCTGCCGTCGCCGAGGTTGAGGATGAGCAGATATCTCTTCCGGGGTATAAACTCCATCAACTGTTCCCCTTTGAGGCGGGCCTGTATATTATGCAAGAGAATGGGCGCCTCCCGGACGGCATATACCCCAACCATATCGAGGGGCATATCTCTGAAGGTTATACAGTCACCTCCCCCGTAGATATCAGGGTGAGAAGTGCTTTGCAGTTTGTTGTTTACCCCACCTTGTCCCTCTATTTCTCTATTTCTCTATTGCACCCTGGCATGATGATCCTGAGCCTGCCGTGCAGGAGAAGCAGTGATTGCCGGTGACGATCTTCCGGTTCATCAATCTTCTATAATCAAAAGTATCAATATGGCTTGAGCCGCCGCAATCCACGGGCATATCCAGCATCTGGTTAAAGTCACAATCATACAAACAGCCGTCCCACCCTACGGACAGTGTGTTCCGGCACATGACGCAATGAACGGTTGAAGGGTTGAATGAGGTAAACAGGGCCCCCATGTAATCTTCGAAGTTCTCAGACCGGATGAGATACTCAAGATACCTTCCTGTGGGTGAGTTGACCAGGCAATACAGTGCATTGAACACGATGCCATGCTCGCTTTTCAGCCTGGTTTTGTATTCATATTCCAATGCCTGCTGAGACCCTGGAAGATAGGCGCCGACCGGGTTATAGACAAGGTCCAGGACCAAGCCGCTGCCTTGCCTGCCATACCCTCTGTCGTTCAACAGCCGCATTACCTCTATGATACGACTGAAAACACCATTACCCCTCTGAGCGTTTACCCGTTCTTCATGGTAATCAGGCATGGATGCAACAATCTCAACACAATTATCCGTATAGAGATCAATCAAAGGCTTATAGGGTTCATCGAGAAGGATCACCAGGTTTGTCCGAACCATGAGCCGCCGGTTCAGCCTGGCGGCTTCTTGTATAAACCATGGGAGCTCCGGATTCATCTCCGGTGCGCCTCCGGTGATATCTATAGTTCCGATGGGATGTTCCGAAAGCACTTCGAGGCATTTCGCAAAAACCCGCCTGCTCATCATTTCCGGCCGATCCGGACCGGCCTCAACATGGCAGTGCTTGCATGAGAGATTGCAGCGCCTGCCCACGTTCACCTGGAGTATGTCGAGCGTGTCTGCATGTAAAGGAGCATTGATCCTTCCATGAAACGAAATCTTCAGGGGGTTGTTATTGAGTCGTTCTCTTTGTTCAGTAGAGGTCATACTACATTTCCTTTTTCTTGATAATCTTCCTCATCTGGGTGGAATGGGCCAGGACATCGCCTGCCGTCATGGCCGCTCCAACGTGTACGGCTTCCATCATTTCATCATTGGAAACCCCTAACGACAGGCATTTATTCGTGTAGACGTCAATGCAATATGGGCAATGCCTCACCGTTGCCACCGTAAGGGCGATCAATGACTTTTCCCGCTCGGTGAGCACCCCCACCCCGGTTGCCTTGGCGTAATATTCAAAGAACTTTGAACCTTGTTCAGGGGCATACTCGGTTATATTCGGAAAATCTGCAAGATCCTTGGGTTCATAGTAATTGTCCGCCATATTAAATATCCTCCGTTCATAATTTATGGGTATGTGAAACATCCACCTGGTTTATCTGATTCCATCCTTTATTATCACATAACCGTATAACTTTGTATGGAAGTATAATTCCGACATATGTTAGGAAAGCAACCTATGAATCAATTTAAAGCAACCTTAAGGGCGCTGCGGTCCAGGAATTACCAACTTTTTTTCGGGGGCCAGGGCGTGTCTCTCATGGGGACATGGATGCAGCAGACAGCCATGAGCTGGCTTGTATACCGGCTCACCGGATCCGCCATGATCCTCGGTCTTATCGGGTTCACCTCACAGATCCCCATGTTTGTGTTTTCCCCCATTGCAGGCGTCTACGCCGACCGCCTGAACCGCTACCGCATGGTTATTGCCACGCAATTCTGTGCCATGCTGCAGGCCTTGGCACTTGCCTTTCTTGCCCTGACCGGCTTGATAGAGGTCTGGCATCTCTTTATCCTGAGCTTTTTACTGGGCCTTATCAATTCCTTTGATATGCCCATCCGGCAATCGTTTGTCGTTGAGATGCTTGAGAGCAAGGCGGACCTTGGCAATGCTATTGCGCTGAACTCCTTCCTCTTCAACGGCGCCAGGCTTTTAGGGCCATCCGTTGCGGGTGTCCTCATAGGCATGACCAGTGAAGGGACCTGTTTTCTTATTAATGGCATCAGTTTCCTTGCCGTACTACTTGCCCTGTTGGCTATGAAGATCAAGCTGCGGGTAGTATCGAGGGCAAGGGATAGCATCATAAATGATCTGAAAGGCGGGTTTACCTATGTGCGGAATTTCATGCCCATCCGGTATATCTTGTTCAACCTTGCACTCATGAGCTTCGTAGGAATGCCCTATGCCGTTCTGATGCCTGTCTTTGCAAAGGATATCCTTAAGGGGGGTCCTGAGACCCTCGGGTTCCTCATGGCTTCATCCGGCCTTGGCGCCATAGCAGGCGCCCTGTTCCTGGCATCGAGAAAGACTGTACTCGGGCTTGGACGACTCATTGTCATAGGGTCAAGCATGTTTGGGGCCGGTCTCATCTGTTTTGCAATGTCCAAGTCGATCCTTCTATCAATGGTCATGTTGACCTTCACGGGATTCGGGATGATGGTGCAGATGGTCGCGAGCAACACGATCATCCAGACCATCGTTGATGATGAGATGAGGGGTCGGGTCATGAGCTTTTATGCCATGTCATTTGCCGGGACCATGCCTTTCGGCAGCCTTTATGCCGGATCGGTCGCCTCTTTCATCGGGGCACCGTGGACACTTATCATCAGCGGCATAGTCTGTATTGCAGTGGCATTATTATTTTTCAGGAGGCTCAAACCCATGCGTGAGGTCATACGACCCATCTACCATAAGATGGGTATCCTTCCAGGCTCACCCTGGCCTTGAATCTTCCATGGCCCTGTAACCCGGCCTCATCGAAGATTATTATATATCCCCCCATAGGGTTTACGGTAAGCTGTTTATTCACCTTGAAGGTTGCAAGCGTTTTACCGTATGGTGTTTAAGGAGTTCTCTATGGATCCTAAAATGAGAGAATGGATGAAACAGGCCCTCAACCCTGCCTGGAGGAGGCCTGGTAATGATCAGAAGGGAGGTCCTACTATGGACGATGGAGGCAAGGCACGATCGAAAATGGTTATTATCGGTATTATTGTTGCAGCAATCGTCATTATCGCTGTCGCCGACCCCATTGCCATCATCCCTGCAGGTCATGTGGGAGTAAAGGATTTCTTCGGTTTTGTTTCATCAGATACGATGCCTTCGGGCTTAAGGCTTGTTGTCCCGTTTACCCGTGTAGTTGATATGTCGGTGCAGACCCAGGAGATAATGGAGAAGGCTGAGACCCCGTCCAGAGAAGGGCTCATTATCGACCTTGAAGTATCTCTTCTCTACCGGCTTGATCCGGATAAGGCTGCAGAGACCTATAAGAAAGTCGGCAGTGATTACGCGAAAGTGGTTGTCGAACCACAATTCAGGTCGGCCATACGCGAGATAACGGCATCCTACGACGCCAAATCGCTCTATTCCTCCGAACGCAACAAGATCGCCGGTGAGATGCAGAATATGTTTGTGCAGCTCACCAAAAGCAAGGGCGTGATATGTGATCAGGTCCTGTTAAGGAAGGTGGGGCTGCCGACTGTCATCGCGAACGCAATCCAGGAAAAGCTCAAGAGAGAGCAGGAGAGCGAGCAGATGAAATTTGTACTCCAGAAGGAACAGCAGGAGGCAGAACGCAAACGCATCGAGGCCCAGGGCATCACGGACTTCCAGAAGATCGTGTCCCAGGGCTTAAACCCTCAACTCCTCGAATGGAAGGGGATTGAGGCCACAGAAAAACTCGCTAATAGTCCTAATGCCAAGATCGTGGTCATTGGAAACACAAAAAATGGCCTACCCCTTATCCTTGGTGGAGAAAAGTAACACCTTCAAGCATATAATGAAAAAGAGAGGGTGCCCTATTGGCTAATCCTCTCTTTGTATTGCCTCCAACTTGAGTAAGTTGATATCGGTCTTTGGCTGATATTTGTGGATCAGTTCACCGATTGCCTCATTCACAAGAAGAGAAAGCTCTTTTCCCGTCAACGCGGAAAGAACAGTAAGGGCCTTTGCATACCGCTCTTCTATATAATAATTCCTTTTTATAAGCTTTGTATTCTTACCATTGTTTCTCAGATCAAGCGGTTTTCTTCCTCTGGTAGCCATATTTCCCTCACTTTTCTTTTTTTTAATTCTTGTCTGTTATTCTATTCACACAATTTTAGATGATAAGACTCTGATACCGATTCATATATCAGTATTTTTCAAAGAGCAAGTATGTAAAAGCCTGCGTACTAAGACTCATACCACTATGATTCAAGAATACCCGTTATCATTAGGTAATGATTTTTTAGAAGAAGTACCCAACCCTCACATCTAACTCGTTGACGAACAGTTGCAGATCATCATTAATCGCCGACTTATACTCTGCAGACATCACAATTTTTTTTGTGATCATCTTCCCGACAGTTACGTCAAAGGGTATAAAGTATTTGTCCTTTTCCCAATCATAGCGGCATTCGGGGGCAAAGGTCAGAAACCATCGGTCAGGGAGATTGATGTTGAACATAGGCTGGATAATGGTCTGGTTTATATGTGAAAAGCCGCTATAACCTGCCACATCAACAGCTTGCCGTGCCATCACCCCGAACCAGGCCCCTTCCATCCAGCTATTCATATCGTACTTAAACCCTGCAGAGGGCACGAGCTGGTACCTTCCCGTTCCCAACTCTTTTTTCGATGCAGATGGCGGGATATACTGCGCGCCAACAACATATGTCCACTTATCCTTTGCCGGGGCGATGAACAATGCCTCGGTCAGAACTTCCGCGAAACCTCGTTCTTTTGTGCCCTCTGAATTATATATATTGACCCCGTTGGTCCATGTATAAGGGAGTTCGGCGCGAAGAGACAACTTCCAGCCTCTCCTTAACTCCAGCGGCAACCCTGCGCGCAAGGTGACGGAATCACCCCATGAACTTCCGGTCATATCATCGTATCTTTCAAGCACTTCAACCCGGCGGACAGGCCTGGTAAAGTCCTGGCCATTGTTGAGCCCTTCCTCTTTTGCCGAATCCTGGGTGCTGTCGATCGCCTCTTTCTTGGTAATATCCGGTGGCAGGCTTATGGCCTCTTGGGTTTTCGTAACGCCCTGCGGTTTGTTGATTTCCTCATCTGCAGCCCACAAAGGCGTGACGCCAAGTATAATCAGTATGCAAAAAACAGTTATGGGCATTTTTAATAATGATTTCATCTATCCTCTCCTCTTGCTGAAAGAAACTAACTTTCCATGAATAGTATGGGTTTATTTAGCAAGTACTTAATCGTTATACAAGATCTTCACAATATAACCATAATCATAAATACCAGAGGAAGATTGTTATTATACATGCAAATTTCTCTATTGTCCCCTGATTCATTTGCCGATAATGAGAGTGCATGGAAACTATGTTCAAGATTGAGGAGTTCCCCTTTCCTCTGGTGATGATGGATGTCGTCGAATCCCAGTTCACCGGGATAATATTCGTCTCAACAGCCCAGTGGAAAAAGGGCCTCATCTTCAAAAACGGCAGCCTATGCGCTATTCAATCCAACAGGACCGATGAATTACTAGGCAACATCCTTGTAGGTATGGGCATCATTTCCGAGGACGAGAACACACTCTCATTGAATACTGCCCGTCTGGAACGGAGGAAGCAGGGGGTCATCCTCCTGGAGATGGGGCTCGTCCAGCCCATGGAGATCAACGAGGCGCTCAGAATCCAGACAGAAAAGCGTTTCCTGGACATCTTCTCATGGGAAAGCGGCACTATCCAAAAGGTCCATAAAGATGAGATCAATAAACCCCCCGAGCTCAGCAATATCGATATGGCCCGCCTCATCCGTAAGGGCGTGATGGAGTACACCCAGTTCTCCGGTATTATAACCGCGCTCTCCCCTTTTGCAGACGCCGTTCCCAAGGTGATGGTGGATACCCTGCCTGGGGATATCGGCATCGATCTGGATGATATAGGCCAGTACAAGGTCTCTGAGATACTCCTTTTGGGGCAGGATCCCTCACGGGCGCTGCTCAGCCTCTACTGCACAGGAGATGTCAGCTTTGAGGAAAGTAAGTTTAAGGCCATCATTGACACGCTCAGACAAAAACTGAAGGCAATCAAGGACCAGGATCAATTCCAGGTCATGGGTGTGGACAGTCAGATTTCAGAGAACGGCCTGAAGAGAGCCTATATAAAGATCGTCAAGGCCAATCACCCGGACACCTATGCCTATGCCGACGACCCCGAGGTGAAGCGTCTGGCGAACGAGATCTTCACCGAGATCCAGAAGGCCTACACGCGCATCAATAAATTCCGTGAGGGCAAGCCGGTTGAAGAGCCACAAGGCATCGACGAGAGTCTCCAGGCAGAAATACTGTTCAGCAAGGCGACAGAGCTCTTAAAGGCAAGGGACTATGAGGGCGCTATAGATTACTTCAAGCTCTGCGTTAAGATGAGACCTGATGAAAGGCTCTTTGTCGAATCGTATGTGAAGACCTTGTTCTTAAGGCTTCAGAATACAGGTGCAGGCAACCCTTTAGAGATCAAGTCGTCCATACGCGAAGGGCTGAATCGCTTTGCCAACTCGGACACACTCTGGGTAATCTACGGGTGGGTTTTGAAGAAGGAAGGGTCTCGGAAAGCCATTGAAGCTTTTCAGAAGGCCCTGGAGATCAACAAGAACAACATCGACGCCCAGCGGGAGCTGCGCTTGCACCAGATGCGGGAAAGCCGGTAGCCCTACCGGATCGAGCGCAACAATAAGAATCCGTTCATCCCTATTATGTTTTCTTAAGATAAAAATGAAACCATCGTTGGTTTTGGAGGAGGAACGGCCACTTTCAGCACCTTTAGGCGTGAACCGAGGTGTTTCACTTTGCGGTCAATCTCGTGTAACCTCTTTTTGCCGTAGATGTATTCCGCATTCTCCGAACGGTCACCTTCAGCTGCGGCGTCGGCAACCCCCTGCACAACCTTAGGGCGTTCCACTTTCCAGAGGTAGTCATATTCATCACGCAGTTTCTTCAAGCCATCTGCAGAAATCAGATTCGTCATTGACAATTTAAATTCACAATCTTCTCAATTCATATAAATAATATTGTTCATCAGACTGGATAACATCACCCTTAAAATCCTTTATTTTTATTAATGCAATATCATTATTTATTCTTGTCTTATTTATGGGAACTTTATTATATATCAGTTCAAAGTTAAGAATTAAAAGTACATTTTTATTGTTATTCTTTATAAAATCTATGCCCTTTGTTAACACTGCTTCAATATTCAATTTTGAGTCCCTGTTAGGATGATAATAATCATAAATCTTACAAAATTTATTCATCTGAGGTATGTAAATATCCCTATTTAATATTTGAGCTATCGGCAAAACAGCATAATCGTATGCACCCATTAAAATATAATCATTATATTTACAATTTTTAATAAAATTAGCTGCATCCCATGATTTAGTAAATTGATACTTAATACTTTTAGAGTAAGTTAAAATCCCACTAACAAATTGTATAAAGAATATAAAAGTAACCAGAAACACAAATAGTTTTTCGACGTTTTTCTTGTTAATTGAAGTTCGGTCAGGTTTTACCAACTTAAAATTATGGAGTTTAACATCATCATCTGAATACTTATAAAGCCAACAACAGTAAACAAAAATTAAAAATAGTAAGCCCAAGTATCTTATGAAATATATTCTAACAAAGAAGTGAATGAATACAAAGTACAAAATAGTGTTAAATAAAAATGTTATAAGAATAGGTAATTTTTTTGAAAATATAAATAAACAAGTTAAGATAATTAGAATAGACATAATGAATGTAAATATGTTGCCTATAGATATCAACTGGTATACATTATAATCTTGGGTACCATATCCAGTAGGAAAAGGAAAAATGTTGGTATTCCAAAAAGCAGCACCACTTGACAATTTTGGTATAGGTATATAAGACGTCCAGATTGTTCTAATAGTCATGAAATATGGTGCACTTTTACTTCCCATAAGAGTGTAGCCCTGTTCGATGAGAACATAATAATATTGTATAAAAAGTAGGACACAACCAATTCCAAAAATAATAGCTGCTGTAGTAATTTGATTTTTTTCTTCAGATTTGTATATATTTGTCCTAAAACCAGTGATAATTTGAATTAATAAATATAGAAATAGACTACCACTAAATATTGCAGCACTTATGTTGTGATTTGCAAGGATAAGGAGCAAAATGCTGATCAGAATATAATTTTTCTTTTGTCTCGTCAGTAAATACGTAATACTAAATAATAGTAAGACAAAGAAACCATACCATCTAGATATAATTCCATATTCAAATAACACGAAATAACTAAATGTGAAAAGAAATTTTTGAACATAGTTAAAATTTGAAAATCTGTTAAAAATATAAATTGCTGTCGTTATAATGATCAAATGATATATTTGAAATACTTTGAAGGAAGGTATTAAATGCAAAATTATATGCATGATGCCATAATATAACAGGAAATTAGGTTCCAGACCCCCTGACGGACCATTATATTTTAAAAAATTATTATAAAAGGTTTTTGCATAACCATCGAGTTCATCTCTCCATAATTCGTGATAGTACATGCCGATAACAATACATAAGAAATAGATCAGCGTAATTATGATAGGGAAGTATTTTTTCACCGGATCGAATCTTTGTGAGATGATGTTTAGAAGTTTATAACTTGGCTCGATATTCTTATTCGACTTTAAAATTTCATCAGACGAAGGTTTTATCTTTTTTTTTCTGCTTTTTATGCCCATGTCATTATCCTCTTATATCTATCCTAATATTTATAGTTATTCATAAAGTAAAAGGACGATAAGATTTTGAACGAGCAAAAAGTCTTATATACCCACAGACAGTTCGAGTAATCCTCATCTTTGTCTTCCCTTTACGAAAGGAAAAATCAAGCATCATAGGAACTTCGACTATCCTAGCATTGATTTTGGATAGTTTTATAAGTATCTCAACTGCACATTCAAAACCCGATGATTCTATAATTCGTACTCCATAATGACTCTGTAGTTTTTTCAAAATGTGCCCATTATATAGCCGGTAAAAACTGCTGAGAGTATGTATTCCCCATAATCCCAAAATGCATCGAGCAAGGATATTCGCAGCGTGGCTGAGAAAGAGACGATGCAACGCTACATGAGACATCTTCCCACCAGGGGAATATGGGCTTGCCAGTATTACTTCAGCTCCTTGACGAGCCTTCTCAAGCATGGAATGTAAAAGTTCAAGTTGTGAGGTGTTGTCGCCTTCCATGGTCAATACCCAATCATTATCTTCAAGCATGTCTGCTAGATAAGCGAATGACGTGCCGAAGGCCGCACCAGGACCTTGGTTTACTTCATGGTTGAGAATGACGAGAGAATCACCAAGAGCATTTCCTTGAAATCGAGGCACTGTATCATCGGTACTTCCATCATTTACTATTACATATCGTGTCTCAAATTCATGATCCAATAAACTCTTTATATCTTTTAGACCTTGGCAAAGCCGATCGATATTTGCTGATTCATTGAAGACAGGGATAACCACATATAGCCGTGGAACATTCTGTTTTGCTTCGCCTTGAACTGATCGGGGATGATCGGCACTCAAATCTGTCCCCTTTCTCTCAACTCCTGATATTTGACTTGAACTGTTGTTTTCACAGCTTCGTGGAGACGGAAGCGGGGTTCATAATCCAGTAAAAGCCTTGCCTTGGATAGGTCAGGCAATCTTCGCATGATGTCTTTATACTGACCAAAGATAGTAGAAAATGGAACAAAATTAATTTTCAGTTCACGCTTCAGATCAGTTTCTCTATTGATCACGTCCACAATCAACCGGGCACTGTCCAATACGCTTACCTCTTCATCGTTGCCAAGATTTATAATATGGCCTATCGCCTGTTCTCTCCCAATAGCCGCTATTGTGCCACGAATCAGGTCACGAATGTCGGCCATGGACCTGGTCTGGGTGCCGTCCCCATGGATATTCACTGGCTCATCCCTCAAAACCGCATCAATAAATATTGGGATATGTCCGCCACTCCAGCTAAAGCTGGATCGAGGACTGAAACCGCCAAAATAGCGCAAGATCACAGTCGGAACTTTTTCATCCTTGTAATATGCAAAGGCCAGTTGCTCGTCATAGAGCTTGGATACAGCATAAGCCCAACGCTTTATCATTGAGGGGCCAAGAATCAGGTCATTGTCTTCTGCATGGGGTATGGGTGCCATGCCATACACGTCTGATGTAGATGCAAATACAACCTTACACCTCCACATTCTGGCTATCTCAAACACATTTTCTGTTCCACGGCTGTTTACACGGAGAGTGTGAAGGCTGGCATCGTCTTCCCCGCTTTTCTTCATTGCAGCTAGATGTACAATAATGTCTGCACCACAACTTAATATTTTTAAGGCTTCAACATCCAAAACATCTACCCGATAAAAGCTAAACCGGTCACTCTTCAAAGCCTGTTCAATATTTTCCATATGTCCAAAAGATAGGTTATCCACACCCACAACAGAGACATCCTCATTCTGGATCAATTCATCCACCAGGTGCGACCCAATCATACCAGCACAACCAGTCACCACAATTTTTTTCATGCTCAGATAACCTCCTATAATTTAAATCCTAAATGAACTGAGATTTGATAATACCATACTATGAATCAAACTAAAACTTCCGGTCGCCTAAAGGCGAGGGGTTTCAACCATCCCCGATAGAGACACTAAATGCCCTTGTTATTCCTATGGATATATTTAAAGTAGTCATAAACTAGCTCGTTAATCCATTATGGTAATTATTATAACCTTGCTATACTGTTCCCTTCCTCCGTTATGCTTTCTTGTGAATGTAATCCCGTCTTCACTATGTTCACTCCTATCAACCAGGAAGATAATACCCCAAGCAAGATGAGTGGAATTATCTGGAAGAAATGAAAGGTGAGCGTCAATCCTGCTGCTTCTATCTTAGGGACTCCGAAGATCATTAAGCCATAGATGCCTCCAACCTCCCAGATGCCCCAATATCCTGGAACCGATGGCAGCATAATGAAGAAGCACATGATGATCATTGAAGCAGATGCCTGGAGAAAAGTGATGTTTACCCCTTTACAACCAAGGACTAACACATAAAATGAGAAGAAGTTGAGAATCCATACACAGACTGAGAGTAGAAGGCAGGCAACAATCATATAGGGATTCTTGAGGACTTCAAATCCCATAGCAAGGTTGTCGAGGATGACATGAGAACTTACATGGAGCCTCTCAGAAAGGTGCTGTCTGAAGTGAGAAGTTGTGAAGAAGAGTAATCGAGGCAGCCAGGAAATAAAGCGGCTAATTACCCGCCTAGTAATGGGCAGCATAAACATAAATATAATACCCAATAAGGTAATACCGGCTAGAATCGTCTTTCCCTTTATGTCCAGAAGAGTCTTTTTGTTTATCTGGTAGCTGTCTAAGGTAAGACTTAAAGTTGGGTTAATTTGAATGCCGTTCATGATGAAGATAAAGATGCACAGCAATATCACTATATCAAAGATCCTTTCTACAGCTACAGTAGCAAATACTTTGGAGAAATCAATCTTGTCCCTTTTGTATAGGATGGCTGGTCTTGCAAACTCGCCCATACGACCTGGGAGCAGGCAGTTGATAGTGAATGCAATAACAACCGGATGGAGCGCATGCCAGTAGCTTATTTTCTTAATTGGTCTCAAGATAATCTTCCATCTCAACCCTCTTACTAGATATGTGGAAAGAGCTAAGAGCGTTGAAGGGATGATCCACCAGAAATTGATGGCTTTGATATAGTCCAAGAGTTGTGCAAGTGGGACATTTCTGAACGAAATGTATATTGCCGCACATGAGAAGACAATGCCAATCAAAAGTGAAAGAATTATTTTATGGTTTTTTTGCATGTACCCTGAGCTTACTGCAGTGCATAGCAATTATCCTAATCAAACAATCCCAGTTACTTCATCATCCTCCTAAATTCCAAATGATCTGTTTATTTACATAATATATTGAATTATTTTTATGAGTATATCATGAGCTATATCCAAGATCTATTTCAAAGTGTACATAAATGCTAAAGATTGGCGGCCTCAACCTCTTACTATCAATCGTAAAGTTCTTCGACCAAAGCTGATAACGGAATCTTTAGTTTTTCTTTAAGTTTTTCTTTAAGATTTTCTAAAATGTTATGCACCAGTATCGATACTGTGAGCATGATGTTTTACTAAAATAGATCTCTGTCGATGTTGTTGAATTAATTAAATTCAGGTATATCTCTCTTTAATTGCATTAAATTGTATCTTTGATAAAGTATAGTATTTTTTACAGAGATTCTTATCATGAATAAATTGACCTCAAGCCAGCCTCTAATCTTTTCCATTGGGATGATTCTTTTTATCGTAACGGCCATATTAGGTTGGATAAAGCTTCAATATGGCTTTAATTTTACCGATGAAGGCTATTATATGACAGAAAGCTGGCGACTTGCTGCTGGCGATCATTTTCTAAAAGACAAAATCACAGGAGTTCTTACATTATATACCTTAGTTAACAGTATAATATTTAAGATATATCCTTGTATTACTCTTCTGGAGATCAGGAAGTTGCAATTTTTTTTAACGATATTTTCTGTTATAATATTCAGCGTTTCATTATTTAAAATCACAGGTGAATATTGGTATCTCCCTCTTATCTTCTCTCTCTATGCCTTCACCGGGCTTAATCCTCTTTGTTCTCTTCCCAATTTATCGTATCAAACATACCCCCATTTATTCATTACCCTTCACCTTTCCTTTTTTATCCTTGGGATAATTCAAGGGAATACCCTCATAAGATATGTACTGCTGATAATATCAGGTATTTTTCTCTGGGCTATATCTTTTACTGTGCCTCACCTGAGCCTCATTATTTCATCACCTTTGTTCGTATACCTATTCATCAGGTATAGCGGCTCAAGTCTCTACAAATATACTGTAAAAGATTTCATATTTATTACAACACCAATCGTACTAGGCTGGGTACTATTCATTGGATATTACAATACATTATATGTGCAGAATCTCATAACATCTATTAAACTTCTTTTATCGACCCCGGCACACTCTTCAAAGTCTCTTATTAATCTGAATTGGCAGAAATTGGTCACTATCGGAATAACGCTATTATATCTAATATTCCTTCTCGTTTTGATAAGGAAGGCAAGATCTAATAAAGTTGTAGTTACTGGTATATTCGCAGCATCACTTATAATGTATTATATTATAAATACTTCATTCTGGAACCAGCCTGAAGTAATTTTTTGGTTTTACAGTCGCCCCATGTGGCTAGCAGCATTGTTGATCTCGTTTTTCATTCTTTTCATTTTGAAAATAGTTTTTACTCTCTTTCGCAAGTTAAAATTTCATGACATCGAAGTATCAGGGGTAATAATACTCATTCCGGTTTTATTATTGATAGTAAGTAGTAGTATCTGTGGAGCTTTAGGTATCTTATCAATATTACAAAATTCAATACCTGCATTGGCTTCATTTTCAATTGTCTTTCTAGCTTATACAAGATCAAAGGCGAAGTCTTTGGGTTATAATGCCCTTGTTCTCGTGATGATATTAGCTCCTTTCTATGGATCCATCATATATAATAACTGGATTTATAATTATGATGACGTATTAACAAAAGATATCAATGCAGAAATTGATAAAGGATTCGGTATGGGTATTAAAACTAATAACATCTATAAAGGCCTGTATGATTGGATTGCAACTACAACAGAGACCTACACTAAACCCAATGATTTTATCATATCATATGTAAACTCTCCCATGGTTCATATGATTGCCAAAAGGAGACCTTCCTTAGATGATACTTATATCCAATACACCGAAAAACCATATGGATATTATGAAAATGCACTAATGAAGATGCATGAGCTCAAACGCGAACCCAGATTAGTATTTATCTTTTATTCACCACCAGAAATGGTACCTAATAATCCACAATACATTGAAGAAACAGGAATAAAACCCAGAGTTAATTATTTTAGGGCAGGAAGACAAATAGAATCTTTAATCCCTGCACGAGATCCAATCACTAATTATGTAATAAATCATATGTACTTTTTGGAAAAGTATAACCTCTTCGATGATATGTATGCATTATGCTATGTGGATAACCTTGAATCTGTCATAACAGTTTTGAACAGACAATTAAATCAACAACCCAATAATCCTGACATTTATTATAAAATCGGTTTGTTGTGGAAGCAGAAGAAAGAGGTGGACAGAGCGCTACGATATTTTATCAAGTCAAACGAAATAGCTCCCAACAATAAATCAGTATATCAAATTGTATCAATCTATTCCTCACAGGGCGGTTATGAGGATGCACTCTTGTATCTGAGAAAATTATACAAACTACAACCTGAAAACCCTGAAATATCATATAACATTGCTTGTATAAAGGCCAAACAAGGCTTAGTTGATGATGCAACTTCCTGGCTTAAAACAGCTGTTGAGAAAGGTTTTCATAACTGGGATCTGATCAAGAATGACCCTGACCTTGCTAACATCAGAAACACTGCTTTTATAAATGAATTGTTAAAAAATCATTAAGTTCTTTTATGAAGAATAACTGTAGATCTCTGCGATAAATACGTACTTTTTACAGGGCTCAAAAACCGTTGATAATGTGAATCAGCAAAAAAAACCGTTGATAATGTGCCATCAGCAACGATTCACCAATTTTGATGATTTCATTCGAAGACCTCTCCTCGGGGATCTGTGAGACAAAGTATAGATTCCTATAAGCACCTGAAGCATAAGCGTGAATATAGATCTGTAATAGTTGGACACTTTCATATCGGTCTGAAAAGTAAAGGTTCTCGAATGCAATCTATGCCCAGGAGCATAGTATATCAAAGATCTGGAGGCATAGGTTGCTGCATGCCTTCTTAAATCATGAGGCCTGAGAGCAATGCCCACCAACTCCCCTGCTTTGTGAACTACTGCCCGGGCGCCGACATACGTGATAGGAAAGATGCGCTTATTTGGCTCTATTCTTATGAGATTGATATACTCTTTCAGTCTTTCAGCGAGCTTCTGGGGAATGTATACCAGTTCGTGTTCTTTCCCGATTTTCGGATCTCTCAAAATCAATTTCTGATCAAGTATATCTACTGGAGTCAGCTTAAAAACCTCACTTATCCTCATTCCTCCCCGTGCCATCAGTTCTAACATAAGACGATTTCTCGGACTGGTTGTTCTGAAAATCACCTCATCAACTATTCCCTTGTCGAAGATAGAGAATTCATATCTCTGTCTTCAAAATGGTCATGTAACTTCTTCAGAATAAATTCATAGGCTCTCACAGTATTACTTCTGGAATTTGACTTGTGGTACTCCAAACAAACCTTGATACTTTGCGATAATAACATGATACACCCCCAACAATGTTTTCTGTGCGCAGCCCGTATCCCAATTCACATTACCCGTCGACAGAAAGTGATTGAAGCATTCAATACCACCTGGAAAATCAAGATACTGGTTACCGAATCCCAGACCGATTCCGCCACCCCGGCAGCCGCAAGATCTTTCATCGAATACCGCTGTTCTCCCTTTTGCCGCACTGGCCAGCATCCACATGACACAGCCCCAGTTGCCTTCCTTAAACCCCCAAGGCCTTTTCCGGCTTTTCATCGGCCCAGAGGATGGCCACAGGCGGATACTTAGCCCTGAGTGCCTCGGCGATTCTGCTCTTCATTATTCATCCCTCCATTCGATTATTCCAATTTTGTTTCTCGGCTGGTGACTCGTCAACCCTTTCCAGAAAGGCCTCCCTGCGCTTCTTATCCCACCGGGAGCAAAAGGCAGGTTTACCACTCATGGTCCTTTGCATACACAGAGAGCAAGCGGGCTCACAGGTGACAATGGGACCAGGCATGATTTCCTGGGCCTTTTTGGGCCAGAGGGGATCGGCCAGGAACACACGAGCAAGACTGATCACGTCGACGTCGGACGTACGTCGTCATTTTATCTCCCGCTATATTTCACTTCAGAGAGACATGGTCTTACTTGGCTCCTCCGCCTAATACCGTGTAAAGCCGTACCTGATTGTTGAGCTTCGCCAGGCGGAGCGCTACAAGCCCCTGCTGCGCCTCATAGAGGGATCGCTGGGCATCGAGGACGCCCAGGTAGTTATCTATCCCCTTTGTATACCGTGCATTGGAGAGGCGGTAGGTTTCAGATAGAGCATTGAGCAAGGATTCCTGCGCCGACAGTTGTTCTTTCACCGTGCCCAGCACGGCAAGGGCATCGGCCGTTTCCTTGAAGGCGGTCTGAATTGCCTTCTCGTATTGGGTCAAGGCGATTTCCCTATCTACTTTGCTCACCTTCAACGCAGGCCAGATCCGGGCGTCGAAAATCGGCATAGTGATCTGGGGAGTGAACGTCCAAGCCCGCGAACCGGCTTTGAATAGCCCGGATAGCTCTTCGCTTGCAGTTCCGTACGTAGTCGTAAGGGCGATGTTGGGGAAGAAAGCCGCCCGGGCGGCTCCGATATTGGCATAAGTTCCTTTGAGCTGGTGTTCGGCCTGAAGGATGTCGGGGCGGCTAAGGAGTATCTCGGAGCCCATACCCGGAGAAATCTCTCTAGGAAGGCTGACGTCGCTCAAATCAGACGGCAAAAGTGTGCCAGGCGCCGGCGAGCCGAGTAAAAGGTTCAAGGCGTTTTCATCTATCGCCACCAGCTGGATATAGCGGGCTATGTCTCCGCGGGCCGTATCCACTTGCGTTTGGGATTGGCGCAGGTCCAGTTCGTTCGCGATTCCCACCTCATAACGTCGCTTTATCAACTCGTAGGCGGCCTGTTGTGTCTCCATCGTGGACCGCACCAGTTTGAGGGCCTCCCGGTCAGCAGCCAGAGTCAGATATGCCTGTGCTACCGCTGATACCAGCGAGATTTGTGCACTGCTGCGGGCCTCCTGGGTAGCCAGGTACTCCTCCAACGCTTGGTCTCTCAGGCTGCGGATGCGGCCGAAGAAGTCGATCTCCCAGGAACTGATGCCGAGATTGACCCCGTATTGACCATAGGTCATCTCGCTCCCGGTGGTAGAAAGATCGGCGGGTACACGCTGTCTTCCTCCACTTCCACCGGCATTGAGCGCAGGTAGAAGCTCGGCGCGCTGAATACCATACAACGCACGAGCCCTCTCAACATTCAAGGCGGCCAGGCGTAGATCGCGATTGTTGTTCAAGGCCGTCTCGATAAGCTTTTGAAGACGCTCATCAGTGAAGAACTCCCGCCACTTAAGCTCCGGCGCGACCGGGGCGCCGGTCGAAGCCTTGGGTTCACTATAGGCGGCGTTGCTCGGCCAATCGGCAGGGACGGGAGATGAAGGTCTCGTATATTTCGGGGCCAGCGTGCATCCACCCACAAGGGTTATTATGATACCCAGGAGAAGAAACAGGTTTCTCTTCATATCATTGATCCCCCCCTGATAGATTTACCCCGGCTGTCCCGGCTGATTCATGCTTCCTTTGTTTGCCGAAGGTCTTTTCGATCAGCACATAGAAGAGCGGTGCAAAAACAACCACCAGGATAGTGCCGGTGATCATCCCTCCCAGCACCGAGGTGCCGATGGCATTCATGGCCCCTGCTCCCGCGCCCGTGTTCAACGCCAGGGGCAGAACTCCGAAGCCGAAGGCCAGTGAGGTCATGACGATGGGTCGCAGTCTTAGTTTCGCGGCTTCCAGTGTCGCTTCAATCAGGCCCATGCCTTGTTCTACCCGGGCCTTGGCGAACTGGACGATGAGGATAGCGTTCTTGGTGGTCAGGCCGAGGGTGGTCAGGAGCCCGATCTGGAAATAAACATCATTGGGCAGTCCTCTAAGCGTTGAGCCGATCACGCCGCCGATGGCTCCCAGGGGAAGGACCAGCAGGATCGCGATGGGGATGGGCCAGCTCTCGTACAGCGCGGCCAGGCACAGAAAGATCACGAGGATGGAAAAAACGTAAAGGGGACCTGCTTGAGATCGGGTCATCCGTTCCTGGTAGGAAAGCGCGTTCCAGTCAAATCCGATTCCCTGCGGCAACTTCGAGACGATCTCTTCCATGGCCTGCATCGCCTCGCCGGAACTCCTGCCGGGCGCCGGCTCGCCCCATATGTCGAGGGACGAAAAACCATTGAAGCGCTCCAGCCTCGGGGATCCGTTCGTCCAGCGGGTGGATGCAAAAGAGGTAAACGGCACCATATTCCCTGCCGTATTGCGCACGTAGAGTTTTTCCAGGTCCTTGGGCAGCATGCGGTAAGGCGCATCGGCCTGGGTGTACACCCTTTTCACCCGGCCACCCTGGATGAAGTTGTTGACATAGGCTCCGCCGAAGGCCGCCGAGATGGTGTCGTAGATAGAGGTAATGGGCAGCCCCTGGGCGCCCGCCTTTTCCCAGTCCACGTCAACCCGATATTGGGGTACATCTTCCATGCCGTTGGGGCGAACCCGGACCAATCTCGGGTCCTTGGCCGCCATGCCAAGGAGCTGGTTACGGGCGCTCATCAGGGCGGCATGACCTAGCCCGCCACGGTCCAGCAATTGGAAGTCAAACCCTGTGGCATTACCCATCTCGATGACGGGGGGAGGCGGGAAGACAAAGACTATGGCTTTGCGGGTTCTTGATAACGCCGCCATGGCCCGTCCGGCAACGGCCTTGACCTTCAAATCCGGCCGGTCGCGGAGCTTCCAATCCTTCAGCTTGACAAACACCATGCCGTTGTTCTGAGCTCTTCCGGAAAAGCCAGAGCCGGCAATGGTCATACAGGAGTCTACCGCATCTTTTTCATCCTCCAGAAAATAATGCTGGACATCAACCTCGACCGCCTGAGTCTGCTCCAGAGTGGCACCCGTCGGCAGGAGAACCTGGGCAAGCAGGATTCCCTGGTCTTCATCCGGGAGATAGCTTGTGGGCATCTTAGTAAACAAGAATCCCAGTCCTGCAACAATCAGGACAAAAACCGCGAGATACCGCAGTTTTCTGGAAAGCGCATGGCCGACCAGTTTCACATACTGGTTTCTTACCCCGAAAAAGACTCGGTCAAACCACAGGAAAAACGGGCGCAAGAAAAAGACAGCGCCCTCCGCCGCCTCATGCCCCTTGGCCACCGGCTTGAGAATGGAAGCGCAAAGCACGGGCGTCAGAATCAGGGCCACGGCCACCGACAACAGCATCGCCGCGGCGATGGTCACGGAGAACTGGCGATAGATGACCCCGGTAGAGCCGCCGAAAAAGGCCATAGGGCCGAATACGGCGGACAGCACTAACCCGATGCCGATCAGGGCGCTGGTTATCTGGTCCATGGACTTTGCGGTGGCCTCTTTGGGGGGGAGGCCTTCCTCGCTCATGATGCGTTCGACGTTCTCCACCACCACGATGGCGTCGTCCACCAAAAGCCCAATGGCCAGCACCATGGCGAACATGGTCAGCATGTTGATCGTGAACCCGAACACCCCCAGCACGGCGAAAGTTCCCAGGATCACGACCGGTACCGCGATAGTGGGGATCAGTGTGGCCCGGATGTTCCCCATGAACAGCCACATAACCAGGAAGACCAAGAGAATCGCCTCGAACAGGGTCTTAACCACCTCCTCTATGGCCACCTTGACAAAAGGAGTGGTGTCATAGGGGTAGACAACCTTCATCCCCGGTGGGAAGTAATGGCGCATCTCTTCCAATTTGTTCTTGATGCGGTTTGCGGTATCCAGCGCGTTGGCGCCCGGTTCCAGCCGGATGGCCATGCCGGCGGCCGGTTTGCCATTGTAGAAGTTCTGCATGTCGTAAGTCTCAGTCCCCAGTTCCGTCCGTCCCACATCTTTGACCCGCACGATGGAGCCGTCCGGATTGGTGTGAAGGGGAACAGCGGCGAACTCCGCCGGGGTCTGGAGCAGGTTCTGGACAATGATGGAGACATTCAGACGCTGGCCTTTGACCGCCGGCGCCGCGCCGAACTGCCCGGCGGAGACTTCTACGTTGTAGGCCTGCAGCGCCTGAACCACATCGTCCACGGTCAGGTGGTAATCGGTGAGCTTGTCGGGGTTCAGCCAGACGCGCATCGCATACTGAGAGCCGAACTCCGTGATATCGCCGACTCCGGACACACGAGCCAGCACTTTTTCCAGGTTGGATTGGGCATAATCGCGCAGGTCGTTGCCGTCCATGCTTCCGTCTTCGGAAATCAGCCCCACGATGATCAGGTAGTTCCGGGTGGATTTGCTGACCTGGACACCCATTTGCTGGACCACTTGAGGGAGGCTGGCCATAGCTAGCTGGAGCTTGTTCTGCACTTTGGCCCAGGCGATGTTCGGATCGGTCCCCGGCTTGAACGTCAATTGGATATCGGAAGCGCCTGACGAATCGCTCGTGCCTGAAAGATACAGCATGTCGTCCAGGCCGGTCATCTTCTGCTCAATGATCTGAGTCACACTGTTTTCCACTGTCTCTGCCGAGGCCCCGGGGTAAGAGGAATCAATGGCGATGGACGGTGGAGCAATGGGCGGATACTGAGATATGGGCAGGTTATAGATGGCCAGCCCGCCCAGCACCATCATGATAATGGCGATGACCCAGGCAAAGACAGGACGATCCAGAAAGAACCTCGATAGCATCATGCGCCTCCGTCAATTCGATTTTGCAGGTAGTCGGGCCGCATTCTTACGTTCCCCGCTGTTTTTTCCTCTACCTGCATCAAAAGGAACAACCTTCACAGAAGCGCCGGGTTTCACCTTCTGCATCCCCTCGACGATGATCCGCTCGCCGGCAGCAAGACCCGAGGCTACCAACCACTGGTCGCCGATGGCCCGGTCGAGCGTAGGCTGACGCTTTTGGACTTTACCTTCGGCATCCACGATCAGCACGAGAGGGTTCCCCTTGGGATCGCGGGACACGGCCTGCTGAGGAATGAGGATGGCCTTTCTATTGACACCTTCCTGCAACACAGCCCGTACGAACATGCCCGGAAGAAGGACGTCCTTGGGGTTGGGAAAGACAGCCCGCAAGATAACGGTCCCGGTGGATTGGTCCACCGTGACGTCGCGAAACTGCAATGTCCCCTCCAGGGGATACGCCGTACCATCATCCAAAATGAGTTTGACCTTTTTCTGATTTGGTCCGCTCTGATCCAGATGGTCACTCTCCATGCCGTACTCCAGTCGCAGCAGTTCGCCAGTGGATTGTGGAACGTCCACGTAAATGGGGTCGAACTGTTGAATAGTCGCCAGGGGCGTAGGCTGATTTGCCGTCACCAGAGCGCCTTCAGTCACATTAGATTTACCAGTACGGCCGGAAATGGGCGCGGTGACACGGGTATACCCCAGGTTGATGCGGGCGGATTCCACCGACGCCTTCCAAAATTTAATATCAGCCTCAGCCTGCCTGAAGGCGGAGTCCGCATCGTCGAAGTCCTGCTGGCTCACGGCTTTGTCGGCAAGTAAATCATGGTAACGTCCAGCCCTTGATCGAATGGAGGGAAGATTGGCTTCCGCCTTGGCAAGGGAGGCCATGGCACTGTCGTATGCTGCCTGAAACGGGGCGGGATCAATCCGGTAAAGGACCGCGCCAGCCTTGACGCCTGAGCCCTCGTTGAATAGGCGTTTCTGAATGATGCCACTGATCTGCGGGCGAACCTCTGCGACCAGGTATGCGGACGTTCGGCCCGGAAGCTCGGTGGTTAACGATAACGGCTGCTCTTTGACAGTCATCGTAACCACTTCCGGAGGGGGGGGTGACGATTGGGCTTTCTGCCGGCTGCATGCATCTAACAGGAATGCGCATACCAGAATAAACAGAAGAAAGGATGTGGTGATTCGATCGAGTTTTGTACGGGACTTCATCATGTACCTCCGACTCTTTCAATTACACAAACTTCCTGGGAGACCGAAACACCGCGCTGAATCACTGGTCCACCAGGCCTTTGAAAAGGATGTTCAAGACAGCATCCGGATCTTCCGGGTAAGGATGTCGTTCGGGCGCTTCAAGCCAAAGGATAAGGATGGCATTGGTGATGCTCTGGAGGGCTACGGCCAAGGAGTAAGGGTCGGCGATTCCCTTGAATCGGTTCCTTTCAATCCCACTGGCAAAGACTGAAGCGATGGTCTGTGTAACCTCGTTTTGCATCTCACGAATTTCAGAATCCAGTCCCGCCATGGGATTGAAGCTCGCCCCCTGAGTCTCTGCAAAAAAGAGACGGATCGCCGAAACGTTGGTTCGGAAAACATCGCCTTTGACCCTGACAAATTCTCGGAGTTTTTCGATCTCGTCCTCTTTTGCTTCTATCGCCCTCATGAGTTCAATATGGAATCTATTGGCCAGTTCGAGCATAAGGACTTTATAGAGGTCTTCTTTGTTCTTAAATAATTTATAGAGCGTGCCTAGGGCAAACTCAGCTTTTCCGGCGATCTCGTGCATTGTGACGTTGTGGTATCCCTTCTCCGAGAACAGGCTTAAGGCCGCTTCCAACATCTCTTGCCGTTGCCACGCCTTCTCCCTTTCTCTCCTTGGAAGCTTCATTTCTTCAACCATACGATCTCCTGCCGTGAAGCATCCATCTTTAATATGAATGTTATGTCATTTATTAGAACGGTATATCACATCAGTCAACATCATATAGAAATATATATCGAGATGGGATTCTATAATGGAAAAGATTACATTGTCTTATTGTTATATTATACAAATAATTATACACAACCCATGGATACGGTAACCAATGGTTGCAATAATCACAAGAATGCTTAACATTAAAATATAACATGACCATAGGAGGTTGAATAATGCGCTACATCCCCTTGGGCAAGACAGGTATCACGGTATCCGAGGTGGGTTTTGGGGGCATTCCCATAATCCGCCTCGACGAAGACAAAGCCGTGAGAGTACTGCGCAGGGCTTATGAGTCGGGAATAACCATGTACGACACGGCCAATGCCTACCTTGATAGTGAAAAGAAGATCGGACGTGCCTTGGGAGATGTGCGGGACAAGGTCATACTTGCCACCAAGACGGGTCACAGAGACGCACCTGGTGCTGTTGAACAACTGGAGAACTCTCTTCGCTTGATGAAGACGGATTATATAGACATATACCAGCTGCATCAGATAGCCCATGAAAGAGATTGGGATATCGTTACCGGACCAGGCGGTGCGATGGAGGCCTTAATCAAGGCAAAGGAACAGGGCAAGATCAGATACATCGGGGTTACTTCGCATAGCCTCTCAATGGCGGTGAGGCTTGTTAAAACAGGCATGTTCAGCACCGTGCAATTTCCGTTCAACTTCATAGAGGATGCTGCTAAACACGAGCTCCACATTGCTGCGCGTGAACGCGGGATGGGGATCCTTGCCATGAAACCTTTTGCCGGAGGGATGATCGACAATGCCGGAATTGCTTTCAAGTTCCTACGGGAACACCCCGATGTCATAGCCCTGCCGGGTTTCGATTCATCAGAAAGGGTTGATGAAATTGTCTCTTTCTACCGGCAGCCGAACACGGTGACGGAAGAAGACCTCAAGCTCATGGAAAAATATCGCATTGAGCTGGGTAAGCAGTTTTGCCGGAGGTGTGAATACTGCCAGCCGTGCCCTCAAGGTGTAATGATCACCGTGGCCATGGGCTATAAGGTGATTGCATCCAGGATGTCGCCCCGGGTCGCAGTCGAATTTTCCAAGATCCCCATGGAAAGCGTTTCATTGTGCACGGAATGCAGGGAATGTGTCGACCGCTGCCCCTATGAGCTGCCGATCCCGGATATGCTCAAGGTGCATTACGACCTATACGAACAGCACAAGGCAGAAAACAAATGAGAAGATGCATCAAGGACCTTGCTGAGAATCCGATCTCGTCCTGGATTCAGGCAATCAAATTGATCAGCTAAGATTAAGGCATTCTATGTATTTCCCCCAAGGCTTACTACAAACTGCCTGCCGAGTTCGTAGCATGTTCTCTTTGCTTCCTCATTTATTGGTCGTCCGAATTCAGCCGTTTCACCTACTCTCGTAAAGAATCTCTGAGCAAAAGAGTCCAGTGGCTGCCTCACTTTTCCACCGCCTCCATGAGATGTAAAGAGAACAGCCGGTTTCCCTTTTACAGGTTCGCCTGATTGGTCCCAAAGATACATATCGTCAAAAAAAGTCTTGATGGTACCAGCAGGGTACGAGAAATAATCAGGCGTACCAAGAGCGACCGCATCGGCTGACATGAATTCCTTCATAGTTACCCGATGTTCATTTGTGTTAATGAGCTCCACATCGGCACCAGCTTCTCGAACTCCATCCGCAAGGGCTTCTGCGAGTATTTTTGTGTTTCCAAATTGCTGGCTATGATAAATGACGAGGATTTTTTTCATATTGTAACCTCCGGTCAGATGAATAATATATACCATACTCTAAGTTGAGAAAGTGTATGAAAATCTTAAGGAGATAGTTGATCCTAAACATGAATTTACGTCCTTATTGAGATGTAATCCGGGCTCAAATTATAGGATACCTGATACAGCACGTGGTTATAGAAACAGCCTTGACAACAACTCCTTTTTATACTTAGATTATCTAATAATTAGAAAAGGAAACTATATGTCCATTTCACCCACAGGAACAGCCCATGAAGTTTTAGAAGTAGTGCCGCTGGTGATGCGAACAGTCCGTACCCAGATGCGTAGCTCCCGTTCGTTCAATCTTTCTGTGCCTCAGTTCCGGACTCTCGGCTTTGTAAACCGCCACCCCGGAACATCGTTATCGGATGTAGCGGAACATGTGGGTCTGACCTTGCCTTCTATGTGCAAACTAATTGACGGCCTTGTGAAACGTAAACTCATAGCACGCCGGAGCCATCCAAGCGATCGACGCCGCATAACCCTTGACCTCTCCAGCAAAGGCGGTGCACTGCTCCAGTCGGCCCGGGAATCTACGCAGGAATCGCTCGCAGAGAGGCTCTCTGCGCTTCATGAAGATGACCGGGTGACGATTGTACATGCTATGCAAATTCTCCACCGGCTATTCGCACCTACGGACTTAAGGGGGCAGCCATGACAATCCTGAGCATTAACCGACTTACCCGACGATTCGGGACGCTTGCCGCTGTAGATGATCTGACCCTTTCGGTTGAGGAAGGAGAAGTATTCGGGCTGCTCGGGCCGAATGGAGCCGGGAAAACAACTCTCATCAAAATGTTGACGACTCTGCTCCCGCCGACCTCGGGCAATGCTGAAATAGCAGGCTATGATATCCTTCGTCACTCCGGTGATGTACGTCGTATCATTGGTTATGTCCCCCAGATGCTTTCCGCTGACGGCAATCTTACAGGATATGAAAATCTTCTCGTGTTTGCCAAGCTGTACAATATTCCGAGGGCCGAACGAAATAATCGCGTCCATGGGGCGCTGCAGCTCATGGAACTTACCGATGCCGCAGACAAGATCGTCCGCACGTACTCGGGCGGTATGATCCGTCGGCTGGAAATAGCTCAATCCATGCTTCACAGACCGCGTCTGCTGTTTCTGGACGAACCCACCATTGGTCTTGATCCGCTGGCACGCGGGGCGGTATGGGAATATATTGAGCTCCTGCGGGCCGAATACGGAACCACTATCTTTTTGACCACACATTACATGGAAGAGGCTGATATCCTTTGTACCCGTATCTCGATCATGCACATGGGAAAGGTTGTTGTCACCGGGACCCCGGCAGAACTGAAGGAATCCATAGGGGCGGACGGCGCGACATTGGATCACGTCTTTGCCCACTATGCAGGGGCCGAACTTAAATCGGAAAATGGAAGGGGTTACCGTGAGGTCTCAAGAACAAGAAGGACTGCGCGGAGGCTTGGTTAGTATGTCCGGGTCGGTATGGATGGACGTGATATCATGCATCTTCAATTTTATTGATAAAACCTTCGTGATTGCAGAGGTTGAAGTACGAAAACTACGGCATGACTACTTTGAATTGATCACCCGCTCGATTCAGCCTATCCTATGGCTTCTCATCTTAGGGCAAGTCTTCAATCGTACGCACACGATACCTACAGGAAATTTATCCTATATCTCGTATATGGCACCCGGCATCCTGGCGCAGAGTGTTCTCTTCGTTGCGATATTCTTCGGTATCGCGATCATCTGGGAGAGGGATCTGGGAATTCTCCACAAGTTCCTGGCAAGCCCTACACCGCGTGCAGCACTTGTTTTGGGGAAAGCCCTCTCAGCGGGCGTGCGCGGTCTTTCACAGGCAGCCATTATCTATATCACATCCCTCCTGCTTGGAGTTCAGATGAACTGGAATATTCCTGCGATCGTTATAATGTTAGCGATTGTGATCCTTGGTTCAGGTCTTTTCGCAACTTTTTCCCTGATCGTTGCCTGCATCGTGAAGACTCGCGACCGGTTCATGGGTATCGGTCAGATTCTGACCATGCCGCTCTTTTTTGCCAGTAATGCACTTTATCCCATATCCATGATGCCTCATTGGCTGCAGTTTTTCTCCCGCATCAATCCACTGACATACGAAGTGGATGCATTGCGTGCATTGATGGTGAGTGGGGCGGTAAGTGCCTATGGCGTGGGTACGGATGTGGTCATTTTGCTCCTTTCATTAACTCTTCTCGTCGGAATCGGTGCGTGGATGTACCCGAAAATTGTGATTTGAAAATGAAATGTGTCCCCCACAAATAGCTGGAATCAGTAAGGCTGCAACCGGGGGAAAGCCCGCGAAGATTGCTTTCAATTATTATCTGTACAGCAAGAGCTTACCTTAGGTAAAAAGAGATAGACATGCGAGTGCTCCTCATCTCCGCCAATACGGAACAGATAAATATACTTCCCTTACCTCTCGGTCTGAATTGCGTTGCTGTGGCAACGCGAAACGCCGGGCATGAGGTGCAATTGCTTGACCTTATGGCCCAAAGGAATAACCGGTTGTCTGTCATGGAGGAACTTGAGGCCTTTCATCCCGAGGCAATAGGCATCTCCGTGAGGAACATCGACGACCAGAATATGAAAAACCCCAGATTCCTCCTGGATCACGTTAAAAAGGTGGTGGAAGACTGCCGGAGCCTTTCCTCTGCCCCTATCATTCTGGGAGGTGCAGGCTACAGTATATTTCCGGAAAGTGCCTTACAATATCTGGAAGCCGACATGGGGATACAGGGAGAAGGTGAGGCGGCATTCCCCATCCTTCTGGATCGGATCGAACGAGGTGTAGGCCTCTCGGGTGTGCCAGGGCTCTATGTACGGGGTCTCGGCCTCCAGGCGCAAAGGGAGTTTGTGGAAGATGCGGATGCATTACCTCTTCCTGATCCTCATATTTCATCTCTCTCAGCCCCCGATTATCAAGAAATCTGGATGCCGGTTCAGACAAGGCGCGGCTGTCCCATGAACTGCAGTTTTTGCTCTACCGGGACTATCGAGGGCCGTTCAATCAGGATGCGAAGCCCGGAGCTCGTCTTGAAGCAAATTGCCGGTCATGTCGACGTCGGCTTCCGGACGTTCTATTTTGTCGATAACACCTTCAATATTCCGCTGCATTATGCTAAAGAAATTTGCCGCAAGCTCATAGAAAGCCGGCTGAACATATCCTGGAGGTGCATCCTTTACCCCGGCATGGTTGATGAAGAGTTTGTCGAGCTTCTGGCAAAGGCCGGCTGCATAGAAGTCAGCCTGGGTTTTGAAAGCGGCTGCGAGCGAATCCTGCGCATGATGAACAAAAAATATGCTCCCAAGACCATTCTACGAACTTCCGAGATGCTTAAGGATGCCGGCATCAAGAGGATGGGATTCCTCCTCCTGGGAGGGCCCGGCGAAACAAAGGAGTCTGTTGAAGAGAGCCTCTCCTTTGCCGATTCGCTGCAGCTGGATGCATTAAAAGTAACTGTAGGCATCCGTATCTATCCTCACACGGCTTTAGCGAAAACCGCCATGGACGAAGGTTTGATCCTGACGGAAGAAGAGCTCCTTTTGCCGAGATTTTATATGGTTAAAGAACTTGATGACTGGCTGAACAATACCATGAGCATGTGGATGGCTGACCGGCCTCATTGGATGCATTAAGTTGAGCTTGAAACGAGACATGAGGTGTGATGAATCCCAATTGTCAATGCTGGTACAGGTGACAAAGATAATATCCATGAACTGATCACTGCTCGCCCTTGCCGGTTCCCGACTCCTCAGAGGCATCCTGTCTGTCCAGCATCACCCTCACCTTTGGCGGCAGGTAAGTCATATCAGAATCGGTCTTCCCTATGGCCTCGAGGATCAGCCTGTTCTTCTCCCGGTATGGGGCATGCTCGTCGAAGATCACATGTACCCTGCCTTCCACCCGGCAGACCCCGCCTTTACGGTTGATCCTGTCTTCAATGACCTCGATCCCGGCTGAGGATGCCGTCTCGTAGAGCAACACGAAGAGTTCTCTATCCTTGCGATCGTACATATCTTCGAGCGTCAGCTCCTTCCGAAATCATCTTCAAGGCGGACTATGTCGTCTTCGCCAAAGTACTCGCCCTGCTGGACCTCTATAAATACCAGCGGCGTATCTCCTATATTCTCGATGCGGTGCTGCGCCCTTAAGGGGATATCAATGGAATCATTTGCGGCAAGCTTCACCTGTCTTCCATCTACGGAAACAAGCCCGCACCCGGAAACCACTACCCAGTGCTCGCTGCGCCTTTGATGATACTGGAGGCTCAGGCGCTTACCAGGCCGGACAGTGATCCGCTTGACCTTGTGGTCCTTCCGGTCATCCGAGAGCACCTCATAAAAGCCCCATGGCCTATGCTCTTCTTTCTTATGATTCTCCATGGTCATACCCTTGTGGCGCACGATAGCGTCAGGCAGTGTTGTGATCAAGAAAAAAGAGGGGGTGCCTTGTGCACCCCCTCTTTTGTGAGATTCAGGGTTGGAACTGTTTGTTGAAAGTTAAGCCTCGCCCTCTTGGGCCTTCTTGCCCTTGAGATCGATGCCCGCGGCCCTGGCCACCAGGGTCGCGATATCCGCCGATTGGAGCTTTTCGCTGAGCTCCAGCTCCTTGATACCATCGCTCAGCATGGTGAAACAGAACGGGCATGCAGTGCATATCGTCTTTGCACCGGCATCCAGGGCCTCGTTGGTCCTCTTCTGGTTGATCCTTGTGCCCAGGTCCTCCTCCATCCACATCCTGCCTCCGCCTGCGCCGCAGCAGAAGCTCTTCTCATGGTGGCTCTTCATCTCCACCATGGGGCTCGAGCTGATGGCCTTGAGGATGTCGCGCGGCTGGTCGTAGACCTTGTTGTAACGGCCCAGATAGCAGGAGTCGTGATAGGTAATGGTGCCGAGGTCGCTGATGCGTTCTTTGATCTTGATCTTGCCGCTCTTGATGAGCGTATCGAGGATCTCCGTATAGTGATAGACCTCGAAATTGCCGCCGAGCTCTTTATAGTCGTACTTCAGGGTATTGAAACCATGGGGGCACAGGGTGATGATCTTGCTCACGTTATAGCCCTTGAAGGTTTCGATGTTGGCCATGGCCAGGGCCTGATAGATATACTCGTTTCCGAGCTTCTTGGCCGAGTCTCCGCAGCAGCCCTCCTCGGTGCCGAGGATTGCATAGTCGAGCCCTGCCGCTTCAAAGATCTTAGCCAATGAGACTGCCACACGCTTGTTCAGGTCATCGAATGCGCCTGCGCAGCCCACATAGAAGAGGTACTCGGCGCTGCCCTTCTCGGAAAGCAACGGGATCCCGAGGTCTTTGGCCCAATCGGCGCGGGTATGGGCGCCGATGCTCCACGGGTTGGAGTTATTCTCCATGCCCTTGAATACACCCATAAGCTCGGGGGCGAAGTCGGACTCCATCATGACCATGTAACGCCTGAGCTCAATGAGCTTCGGGAACTGGAGAAGATAACACGGACAGGCCTCGACGCAGGCCATACAGGTGGTACAGGCCCAGGCGGTTTCCTTTTCGATACAGTCGCCAATGAGCTTGGGACCGGTATATTCCTCATCCGGTATGATGCGGTAGCTGCCGTCGGCATCGATTGCGAACTTGGCCTTCTCTTCGAGATAGGTCCTGATATTCTGGATGACGTCCCTCGGTTTCAAAGGCTTGTCGGTATTGAATGCAGGACAAACCTCCACACACCTTCCGCACCTGATGCAAGCCTCTTGGTCGAACAGGTCTTTCCACGAGTATTCCTCAACGTTGTGAATGCCGAAGGTCTCGGCGCACTCGAACATCTCAGGCGGCATGACCCTGATGGGGGGCACATCGGCGGTTGAACGGAGAAATATGTTCGCCGGCGTCATGAAGATGTGCAGGAGCTTGGTATAACCGATATAGACGAAGAAGGTGAGCGCCATGAGCACATGGACCCACCAGAGCAGATAATGGGTTCCCCTGATAGCATGTTCGCTCGTACCCGAGAAGAGATATGCAACGATCCTGCCTCCCGGAGAGAACCACACATATTTATACATGATGCTCGTGGGGTTCAGCTCAACGGCTTGCATCCTCAGGCCTTCTATGAAGAATCCCGTCACCAGGATGGCAAGGATGAACCACAGGGTGATGTTATCCTCGGGCTTCTGGTCAAGCCAGTTCGGCTTCATCACGTATCTCCGGTACAACGCCATGAGGATACCGACAATGGCGAGCATGCCGAATACATTGGCAAAGAGCTTCATGATGAGGTAGAACTTCCCCTTCATAAACCAGATGCCGGTAATAGGAAAGAAGATGTCCGCCTGGAAGAACACGATGGCGGTCGTGATGGTCAGCGCTATGAACCCATAGAAGATGAACAAATGGAATATGCCCTGATAGGGTTCCCTAAGGATCTTCCTATGTCCGAATACATCACCGAATGCGAACCAGAACCGGCCCCACAGGTCATCGAGCCTGTTACTCTCCGTGCCGGTGGCCTTCATCATCACCTTCACTCGTGTCCAGAACCCTCCCTTGTAAAGAGCCCTGCCTAACAGCACGAATGACGTAAGGGCTAATATATAGAGGATAATCTGTTCCGTATAGGAACCAGGACTTAAGATGTTCCAAAAGACTTCTCTGGTAATTTCTCCCTTTGGACCGTGCATAGCCCCCCCCTGAATCTTAAATTATATACGTCAAGGGGCGGACGATATCGCCCGCCCCTTTTTGCTTTGTGTTAACCTTTTATCTTCTTGACTTCGTCGATGAGCGCCGGGACGACATTGAAGAGGTCATCCACTACACCGTAGTCGGCCTTCGTGAAGATAGGCGCCTCGGCATCCTTGTTGATGGCAACGATCACCTTGGAGGTACCCATACCGGCCATATGCTGAATGGCCCCGGAGATGCCGCAGGCGATGTAAAGGTTCGGGCTTACGGTCTTACCGGTCTGGCCGACCTGGTAGGAATGTCCCCTCCACCCTGCATCGACCGCGGCCCTGGAGGCGCCGGTGGTGGCAGTGGGGCCGAAGAGGTGCGCGAGGTCTTCGAGCATCTTGTAGTTCTCAGGACCTTTCATACCTCTGCCGCCTGACACAATGATCTCGGCCTCGGTCTGATCCGGCTCTGTGGTAGCCGCTACCTCAACCGCCTTCACCTTTGCCTTTATCTTGGCTGCATCGAGGCTTACAGCAACCTTCTCGACTGCTCCTGCCCCTGCGATTTCCTTGGAACCAAGGGCATTCGGCCTGACTGAGACGACCTGGGGGTTGCCCATGGACTCAACCATGGCATAGGCCTTGCCGGCATACAATGGTCTCTTGGCGATGATCTTGTCGCCTTCCTTCTTCACGTCAACACAGTCGGAAACGGCGCCCACATTAAGCCTGGCTGCCATCGCCGGAGCAAAATCCTTGCCCTGTGCGGATGCACTGCAGAAGATTACCGCCGGCTGGACCTTCTGTGCTACCTGGACGAACGCCTGGACAAAGGCCTCGGGGATATAGTTTTCAAACTCGGGCCCGTCGACCACGTAAATCTTGTCCGCTCCGTACTTTGCAAGCTGCGGAGCCAAAGCCTCTGCGCCCTTGCCGATGACGCATGCGCTGACTTCGCCGCCTAATTCCTTGGCCTTGCTGGTTATCTCAAAGGCGCCCTTCTTGATTTCGCCCTTCTGAACTTCCGCGTAAATTAATGTTCCTGGCATGATTGTCCCCTCCTCACCTTAGATGATCTTCACTTCTTCATGCAAGGCCTTTGCAAGAGCTGCCGCCTTGACCTTTGCATCGTCGCCCGTGATGATCTTGCCAGCCTGGCGGGCCGGAGGCAAAGACATCTCCTTAACAACCGTCATGGGGCCTGTGCTCACGCCGAGTCCGCCCGCATTCTTCACGTCAACGGGTTTCTTCTTGGCCTTCATGATGCCGGGCAGTGAAGCGTACCGTGGCTCGTTCAGACCTTTCTGGGCCGACAACACGGCCGGAAGCGGGACATCAAGGACCATCTGGCCGCCTTCGATCTCTCTGGTTACCGTGGCGCTCTTCTTGTCGGCCGCAACATCCAGCTTGATCACCTGGGTCACCACGGGCAGACCGAGCAGCTCGCCGAGCATTGCCGGGACCTGGCCGCAGTCGTCATCAATGGCCTGCTTGCCAAGGAACACTGCGTCATAGGTAAGCCCCTTGATGGCTGCCGCCAGGACCTGGGCCGTTGCATACGGATCGGCCTTGTCGTAGTAAGCGCCGTCATTGATGTGGACTGCATCGTCGGCACCCATAGCCAATGCGGTGCGGATAGACTCGATGGCCCTGTCGGGACCGAGCGTAACGATGGTCACTTTGCCTGCATTCATCTTCTCCTTCATACGGATTGCCTCTTCAACGGCAAACTCGTCAAAAGAAGAGATGACCCACTTGATTCCTTCTGCTGCGATTGTCGTACCTGCTATCTTGATCAATGTCTCGGTATCAGGTACCTGTTTCAAGCAAACAACAGTATTCACAGTAAACCTCCTTCCTCTTTGTTTTTATCCTGTAGGCATCTTTAGTTTATGCCCTGTTTCCCTATGAAACCTGCTTACCTATCCTTAAAGACCGGCTTGCGTTTGTTCTGGAAGGCATCGGTCCCTTCCTTGCCGTCATTCGAGATGGTGACCCTCGCGAAGTTTTCCACCTCGATTTCCAGGCCCTCGTCCATGCTGACATCCAGGCCCGAGCATGCCGCATCAATGGCCGCACTTACCGAGAGCCTGCTCTTGGATGCTATTACCTTGGCCAGGGCCCTGGCCTCGTCCATGAGGCTGCCCTGAGGGACAACCTTGTTCACAAGGCTTGCCGCCAAGGCCTCGGCAGGTGTTATATGGTTACCGGTAAGGATCATCTCCAGGGCCTTGCCCTTGCCGACGATCCTCGGCAGCCGTTGGGTTCCGCCAAAGCCCGGCATTATCCCCAGGTTGATCTCGGGTAATCCCAGACGCGCCTTGTCGGAGGCGATGCGCATATGGCAGGCCATGGCCAGTTCGAGCCCGCCGCCAAGGCAGAACCCGTTTATCACGCAGATGATGGGCCTTAATGCGCCTTCAATAGTGTTCATCATGAGGTGGCCCTTGTGCGCATAGTCTTCTACCTGTTGGATGCTCTTTAATCGCTGGATCTCGCCGATATTGGCGCCGGCGACAAAGGCCTTGCCCTTACCGGTGAGCAGGATCACGCGGACAGAGTTGTCCGCACATGCGGCCAGCACCATATTCGTAATGTCGTCTATTGTCTTGATGCTCAGCACGTTCATGGGCGGATTCTCAATGGCCATAACTGCAACACCGTCCCCATCAACCTCATAGGTGCAGTTTGCAAAGATGCTCTCGCCCTGGGCGAGTTTGTCCAGGATCGCAGGGGCGCTGAAGCGCTCAGACCCGTACTCGTCGGCCAACGCACAGAAGATGTCATGGATCGTTGACCAGCCCACCTTCTCTTCGGCAAAGTGGAGCGGGCCCCAGGAGACCTTGGTGGGGAAGTTGGTGCCGTAGACCATGCCCGTATCGCAATCATGGGCACTTGCCAGACCCTCGGATACTATCAGGAGCGACTCCCTTATCTGCACGGTTAATAGCCGCTCAGGAGAGAAGGCAAGACCGCTCATGCCGTTCTTCTTCCTCCATGCGGTCAGAAAGGCTTGCGCCTCCTTGGATGGGGCCTTTGTCTTGCCGGAATAGTCATAAAAACCTTTGCCCGTCTTCTGGCCGTACATGCCCTTCTTCACCAGGGCCTTCATGAGTTCCGGCGTAGGTGCCCGGCTGCCGAATGACTCTTCTAATGACTCGGAGGCGTGCAGGCCGACATCGAGGCCCACAAGGTCCCACAGTGCAAAGGGGCCCATGGGCATGCCGAACGCTACCATGGCCTCGTCGATCTCCTCCATGGTTGCCTCGCCATCCATCAACGAGAGCACTGCCTCGTTCAGATAGGGGATGAGCACGCGGTTCACGGCAAATCCGGGGCCGTTCTTCACCTTGATGGGAACCTTATCAATGAACAGCGTGAATTCCATCATGGCATTGACGGTCTGGGCAGAGGTATTCTCGTCGTATATTATCTCCAGGAGCTTCATCACAGGGACCGGATTGAAGAAGTGCAGCCCTACGAAACGGTCTTTTTTCTTGATCGTGCCGGCAATTTCAGTGAGCGACAATGATGATGTGTTGGTGGCGAGGATCGTCCGTTCGGGGCAGAGCTTTTCGAGCTCTGCAAAGATGACCTGCTTGAGTTTCATGACCTCGGGGACGGCCTCAATAACCAGGTCCACCTCGCTCATGAATTTCTTGTCGTATTGAACGGAACCCTTAAGGAGATTCTGTCCGGCCTGGGCCTTCTTCGGGTCGAGTTTGCCCTTGGCGACCAGCTTGTCATAGACCGCCTTGGATGTGGCAAGGGCCTTGTCCACGAACTTCTGTTCGACGTCCTTGATGAAGCACTCGATGCCCACTGATGAGAGGACATGGGCAATCCCTCCTCCCATGGCACCACCACCGATTACAGCGGCCTTCTTAATCTGCATGGCTTGCGAACCTCCTCAAATTGATTCAGTTATTCCCCTTCACCAGTCCGTTGAGGAAGGAGTTCCCCACCATAATCGCCACTTCATGGACATCGAAACGTTTGCGCTTGGCCGTTACAAGATAGGTAGAAAGCTCATCCAATGAACCAAAGATAACCCTGGCGCAAAGCTCGGGCTTAAGCTCGTCCCGAAATACACCCTGCTGCTGGCCCTGGACGACAATGTCTGCAATGATATTGAGATATGCGAGAAAATGCTTGTTCTTGTATTCCCGCATGAATTTATTCGACTGTCTGAGCTCGACCTGTATAACCTCTGCCAGCGCCCGGTCGGCCTCTACGATGGTGAGATGGTTGTCACAAAATTTAATGAGCTTCATGCGCGGGTCGTCGATGGCTTCCAGCTCGGTCTTCACGGTCTTGATGATCCTGGTGAGCTCTTCTTCAAACAGCGAGATCAGGATATCGTCCTTGTTCTTGAAATAGAGGTATATGGTCCCGTCAGCCACGTGGGCCTCTCGGGCGATTTCGGACACCTTCGAGTTGTAGAAGCCCTCCATTGCAAAAACCTGTTTCGCAGCATTCAATATCATACGATATTTTTCTTCACCCCTCATTTTGACCCTTCCTTATCGCGTATGATCTTCATGGCGTGATTGCTTCGTGTAAAAAACGCTATAATTACTTAATGATAAATGTTTTGCGAGGGGGCTCAGGCATGTCTGAGCCCCCTCGTACTTTAACTGATCCTACTTTAACTGCTTTCTATTTTCGACAAGGGTATCGACAACGGACGGATCCGCCAAGGTGGACGTATCGCCGAAGTCTTTAAAGTCATTTGCAGCAACCTTCTTCAGGACGCGGCGCATGATCTTGCCGGAACGGGTCTTGGGGAGCGCATCGGCCCACTGGATCTGGTCGGGAGTCGCGATGGGGCCGATCTCCTTTCTCACGTGAGCGATGAGGGTCTTTTTAAGGTCATCCGACTTGGCCACGCCGGTGTTGAGCGTGACGTATGCAAAGATGCCCTGGCCCTTGATATCGTGAGGGAATCCCACAACTGCGGCCTCAGCGACATTCGGATGAGAAACAAGGGCGCTCTCGACCTCGGCGGTGCCCATACGGTGACCGGATACATTGATAACGTCGTCCACGCGGCCTGTGATCTTGTAGTATCCGAGATCATCGCGCTCTGCGCCGTCACCGGTGACATAGTAGCCCGGGAACTGAACGAAGTATGTCTCTTCGAACCGCTTGGGGTCCTGCCATACGCCCCTCATGATGCCGGGCCAAGGCCTCTTCATAACGAGGTTGCCCCTGGCGACGCCTGAGAGCTCCTTGCCGTCGTCATCGAGCAGTGCGGGCTCGACACCGAAGAACGGTACTGTTGCCTTGGCAGGCTTGATGTCGATGGCTCCGGGCAGCGGCGTGATGAGGATGCCACCGGTCTCGGTCTGCCACCAGGTATCGACGATGGTGCACTCGCCGCGGCCGATGAGGTCATAATACCACCTCCAGGCCTCGGGGTTCAGCGGTTCGCCCACGGAACCAAGTATCCTGATCGAGGTGAGGTCGTGCTTCTTGGCCCAGGAGTCGCCCTCTTTTGCAATGGCGCGGATGGCGGTGGGTGCGGTGTAGAAAATGTTGACCTTGTACTTCTCAACCACGGCCCAGAACCTATCATAGGCCGGGTAGCTGGGCACGCCTTCGAACATGATGCTGGTGGCGCCGTTACAAAGCGGTCCGTATACGATGTAGGTGTGGCCGGTGACCCAACCGATGTCGGCGGTGCACCAGAAGGTGTCTTCCTCATGGTAGTCAAAGATAAGCTGATGGGTCAGAGCCGCAAAGAGCAGGTAGCCGCCCGTGGTGTGCACAACACCCTTGGGCTTTCCGGTGGAACCGGAGGTATAGAGGATGAAGAGCGGGTCTTCGGCGTTCATCTGCTCAGGCTCACAGTAGATAGGAACGGACTTCATCTCATCATCCCACCAGAGGTCCCTGCCCTCTTTCCATGCTACTGCCGTGCCGGTCCTTTTTACCACGATCTGCTTCTCGATGGAGGGGCACATGTCACAGGCCTTGTCCGCATTGTCCTTCTGGGGCACTGCCTTGGCGCCACGGTAGGTACCGTCGCAGGTGATGAGCAGCTTTGAATCACTGTTCTCGATACGGTCCTTCAGGGCATCGGAAGAGAATCCGCCGAAAACGATACAATGGATGGCGCCGATGCGTGTGCATGCGAGCATCGCGATGGCAAGCTCGGGGATCATGGGCAGGAAAATGGTAACGCGATCGCCCTTCTTGACGCCGTTCTTCTTGAGCACATTGGCGAACTTGTTGACTTCACGATACATATCGGCATAGGTGAATACTTTCCAGTCGGAGGGATCATTGCCTTCAAAGATGATGGCGGCCTTGTTCTTTCTCGTAGCAAGCTGACGGTCAAGGCAATTGTAGCTGACATTGAGCTTGCCGTCTTCAAAGAACTTCACATAGACCGGCGGTTTAAAGGAATAGTCACAGATCTTTGTCGGCTTCTTGAACCAGTCAAGCCTCTCTGCCTGTTTTGCCCAGAACTTATTGGGGTCCGCAATGGACTCCTTCCACATCTTCTCGTACTCTGCCTTGCTCTTGATGTAAGCCTTTTCCCTTACCTTCGGGGGTACGGGGAACAACTGTTCTCCGAAATCTTTGGTCTCCTCAGCCATGTAATGCCTCCTTCTTCTAAAGAATATAATTTGCTTGGCATCCGCCATTATATATCCAAAGTCATGGTCAAGGTCAAGGAAAAATGAATGATCATTCATATCTTGTTCCGACGCCTCTTTACAGTTCCTTTGCCGGTGAGAATAATTGTGGTATAATCAATGCCGATCATAGATGTCACAAAAAGGAGTCTGTATGAGAAAGATACTACCGGTTTTGTCTTTCATGGTGTGCCTCTTGGTTCCTGCCTTGGCCTTCAGCATGGAGGCAACAGTTGAAATAACAGGCCCTCAGGAGCTGACCTCTTTGAAGTCAGGGATAGAAAAGAGTGTGATAACCCGATGCATTGCCAAGGGGATCGCACTCGATAAATATCAAAAGATCACCATCTCTTTAAGCAAGTTGGGCGATATTATCTCCTATGATGCATTATTAGACACTAAACCCGCGAGGGCATTTCACAAGGACCTCAAAGACACCTCCGCCCTGTCCGCAACCATCGACGAAATGATCGATGTAATCTTTTTTGAAACCGGAAAGCCCCAGGCCGCCGAGCAGAAGCCTTCCAAAGCATTGACGGACCAGGAGAGTGCCCCGAAGATCGTGTTACCCTTCATTGCAACATCCATTGCCGCTATCGGGGACAGGATATATGTGAGCGATACAAAGACACTCTATGAACTCAAGGGCGAGAAGACATCCCTCCTGTGGAGGGCGCCCGGGAACAATGAGATCCTCAGGATATATCCCTATGGCGAATCGATCCTTGTTTTGGCTAAGCTCCTGAATGATTGCAGGACATTCATGATCTTAGGGAAAGAGACAAAAGAACGATGGAGTAAGGCGGTAATTCCGCTGGGCAGTGGCCTGGTCTCTTCAAACCTGAACTTCGACAGGGTATATGGCGACATTCCATACATATGGTCCAAGGCAACTCAGGTGGCCGGAACATCACCACAGATCCCGGATGGCCTTGATGTCGTCAGTTCCCTGTCTTCAGAGGCAATGACCGCATCCACAGGCACCAGGATTTTTACCTACAACCCGAAGGGTACGATGGTGGTCAGCGACGGCAAATCTATACTATGGACCGATGATACCAGTGCCGGAAACGCCCCCCAGTTCATCGAGGACTTGCCCGTAGATCGCAGCGATTCCGGAGATGAACCCATTATTCGCTACTACCTGAGACCAAGAATGGTTACGATTGGGTCAAAGATCATCACCTTCAGGAACGGCCAGGGTACAACCAAGATGATATCAGGGTTGAATCTGTTTGAGTATTCGCAGGTACTTGCATACACCCAAACAGGAGATAATTTCACTAAAGACGAGCTTGCAACCTTCCCTGATAATTATTGTCCCGATATTGCTGTTATCCAAGGGAAAGTAGCCGCACTTCTCGTGAAAAACAATGTGACCTACGTGCAGTTTCTCGGACTGTAACGGTTAAGAATGCCCTTACATGGGCCAGAGGCCCTTTTTCGGCTTCTTACCGGTATCTTTGGATCCGGACTGTTTTGCTGCTTCCTCCTCCAGGTCCGAGTTCTTAATGGCCATGTCTCGGCTGAAATCAGGGCAGTGGATGCCCGCACCAGGTTTGAATTTCTTATTACAGTCGGCTCTCCATGCACATATGGGGCATAATGATCTGTCACTCATGCTGCTAGTAATAAAGGGCATTTGGTACGTTGTCAACGGGAAATGAGGTGCACTGAAAAACCTGAAGTCCATAGAAGATTCATTCTTTATGGGTTGACAGGTAAACCGGCCTACGTTAGTGGTGATAGGATGGTCATATAGTCATACAAGAGATCAATCAGACAGAAGGAGGTACTTGAATTGTATAAATCTTATAGTGAAGCCTACCGGCTTTCCCTGGAGGATAAGGACGGCTTCTGGTCGGAAGCGGCTGAAAAGATCCAATGGGAGAAAAAGTGGGACAAGGTACTGGATGATTCGAAGAAACCATTCTACCGGTGGTTTGCAGGCGGCAGGCTGAACACCTGCTACAATGCCGTCGACTATCATGTAAATAACGGCCGTGGCGACCAGGTGGCAATCATCTATGACAGCCCGGTGACAGGGATTGTCCGGAAGATAACCTATAAGGAATTCCTGAGCGATGTATCGTTGTGCGCCGGCATGCTGAAAAACTTGGGCGTGATCAAGGGCGACCGGGTAATCATCTATATGCCCATGATCCCCGAGACCATGGTCGCCATGCTGGCCTGCGCACGCATCGGGGCGATCCACTCGGTGGTATTCGGCGGGTTTGCCCCCAACGAGCTGGCTGTGAGGATCGAGGATGCCAAGCCTAAAGTCTGCATATCGGGTTCCTGCGGCATCGAGCCCAAGGGTGCGATTCCCTACAAACCCCTGCTTGACAAGGCCATCGAGCTGTCATCGCACAAACCCGAAAAGTGCATAATCTTCCAGCGGCCCCAGGTGAAGGCCGACCTCATACCCGGCAGGGACATCGACTGGGCTGAGGCCGTCAAGGGAGCATCACCTGCGGATTGCGTCATGGTGGATGCTGTCGATCCGCTCTATATCCTCTATACATCAGGTACAACCGGCAAGCCTAAGGGGGTCATGAGGGATAACGGGGGCCATGCCGTAGCGCTCAAGTGGAGCATGGAGAACATTTACAACGTGAAACCCGGAGATGTCTACTGGGCCGCTTCAGACGTGGGCTGGGTCGTGGGACATTCCTACATTGTATATGCCCCGCTGCTCTATGGGTGCACCACCATACTCTACGAGGGCAAGCCCGTGGGAACACCCGACCCCGGTGCATTCTGGCGGGTCATCTCAGAGTACAAGGTAAAGGTGCTCTTCACGGCACCCACTGCGTTCCGTGCAATCAAAAAGGAAGACCCTGAAGGGTCATATATCAAAAAATACGATATCTCCTGCCTGAAGCACCTCTTCCTGGCAGGGGAGCGGCTCGACACGGACACCTACCACTGGGCAAGCAGTCTGCTGAATATCCCGGTCATAGACCACTGGTGGCAGACAGAGACCGGCTGGGCCATTGCAGCCAACTGTATGGGTATCGAGCATCTGAGGGTAAAGGCAGGCTCCCCCACAAAACCGGCACCCGGTTTTGATGTGCACATCCTTGATGAAACTGCAAAAGAGCTGCCCAAAGGCAAGGAAGGCGTTATCGGCATAAGGCTCCCCCTGCCGCCCGCCTGCCTGCCCACGCTCTGGCAGAACGACGAGGGCTTCGTGTCCTCGTACCTGAGTGAGTATCCCGGCTATTATGCAACCGGCGACGGCGGGTACATGGATGACGATGGTTATATCTACATCATGGGCAGGGTGGACGACGTCATCAATGTTGCGGGTCACCGGCTCTCAACAGGCGGCATGGAGGAGGTGGTTGCAAAGCACCAGGATGTGGCCGAGTGCGCGGTCATCGGCGTAAACGACGTCCTGAAGGGCCAGGTGCCTATAGGCTTTATCGTGCTGAAGGCCGGCGTAAGCAGGCCGAATAACGAGATCACGAAGGAAGTGGTTACCATGGTGCGGGGTGAGATCGGGGCCTTGGCCTGCCTGAAGGACGTGGTCGTGGTTCCTCGCCTTCCCAAGACACGAAGCGGCAAGATCCTGCGGGCCACCATGCGCAAGATCGCTGATGGAGAGGAGTACAAGGTACCCTCCACCATCGATGACCCGGCATCGCTGCAGGATATCCAGGGGGCCACGAAGATCATCGGCTACCCGAAGAACTAAGACGAGGCGGAATGAACGAGGGCAGTGCCAAAGTAGCCCTCGTTCTTTTATTATAACTTATGAAAGTGGGGGTATTGCATGTCTGAACAGAAAATAGGTAATCCTGCGGTTGTCGGCCTGGCCGGATTCGGTATGACCACGCTGATTCTCCAGTTCCACAATGTCGGATGGTGCGGCGCCGGTCCGGTCGTAGCCATGGGGCTCATCTTCGGGGGGCTGGCGCAATTGATCGCAGGCCTGCAGGAGATCAAGACAGGTAATAATTTCGGGTACAGCGCATTCACTGCGTACGGTGCATTCTGGATCGGGCTAGCGGTGATCCTATTGTGCAACAACTATGGGGTATATGCCTCCTCCCCGACAGACCTCGGATGGTATCTTGTGGGCTGGACAATCTACACCGCCATCATGTGGATAGGGTCCATGCGGGTCAACTCTATGCTGGCCTTAACCTTCACCCTGCTGCTCATCGGATTTATCCTGCTGGACCTCGTACATTTCGGCTACCCGGCCCTTAAGTCAATTGCAGGCTACGATCTCATGGCCTGTGCCTTTTCTGCATGGTATGTGATGGCGCACCTCATCTACGCAGACGTGTTCGGGAGAGATGTGCTGCCGGTGGGCAAGCCCTGGATTAACTAATATTTAAAGCAGCGGTTCGAGGGCCTGGATGTAGCGATCGGTGACACCCTGCTCACCCTTGAGGGCATCCAGGGCCCTTTTTCCCTTTTCACGTGAGCCATCAAGGTTCTTCAGGATCTTGATGATCGCTTCTGCAAGCCCACGTGCATCCCTTACTACAAAGGTGTTGCCTTTGACGGCATCCAGTGCCCAGGTGAAGTTGTCCATGTGCGGGCCATGCATGGTGGGGACCCCCCAGGCGACAGGCTCAAGGATGTTCTGTCCGCCGAGATCCACAAGCGAGCCCCCCACAAAGGCTGCATCGCTTACCCCATAGAGCCTGAACAGCTCGCCCATAGTATCGATGATGAGAAGGTCGACATCCTTTGCCCCTTTGCTTCGAAGCCCCCATTTTATATCGAGCCCCGCGGCCATTTGTGCGATATATTCGATCCTGTCCGGGTGCCGGGGCGCGATGATGGAATAGAGCCCTTTGATAGAAGATGCCGCCCTTATGATGGCATCGACCACCATGTTCTCCTCACCTTCACGGACACTTCCGGCAATGAAAATGGGCCTCGATCCTGACCCGAGGCCCTCCCGCAAAGATGCCGCTTGGGCATTGTCGGATGCTCTCACTGCGTCAAGCTTCAGGTTGCCCAGCACCTCCACCCGAAGTGCCCCCAAGGCGGAAAACCTCTGAGCATCGGGGGCTGCTATGGCAAGGACCCTTACCTTTTTGAACATATCTTTTAAGAACCATGACACCTTGCGATAGTTCTCATAAGACTTCCCGGACATACGCGCATTCACAAACACAACCGGTATGGACAGATCTTGCGCGGCAAGGAGCATATTCGGCCAGATCTCCGTCTCCACCACCAGGATGGCGCATGGCATGAGCCTGAGGAGATACCTCTTCATCACCCAGAAAATATCAAAGGGAAAGGGGAAGACAAGGTCCTTTTCAGGCATCTTGCAGGCCTCCTCCCTGCCTGTGGCGGTCATGGGAGACATGAATATGAACACCTCAGGCCACCTGTGCCTTATTGCCTTGACCAGGCCGGATACTGCCTTGACCTCCCCCACTGAGGCCGCATGAATCCAGACGGCCTTTCTGAGCGCAGGGGCCTCGGGTAGCACGAATCCAAGCCTCTGGGCAATAGTGCCCTTGAAATTCGGATGACGCCTAAGGAAGAAGGCCAGAGGCCACACGCCGATGGCACCGAGGAGCCGGTAGACGAAGAGCGCTAGCGCTGCCATTGTTTAAGGAGCCTTTCTAAATCCTGTGGTGTATTGATCTCGTAGAATTCTCCCTGGGCTATGATAACCCTGATGGGTATGCCGTTTTCCAGGGCCCTCAACTGCTCCAGCGATTCGGTGCTCTCAAGGGAGGAAGGGGGAAGAGAGGTAAACCGCAGGAGCGTCTGCCTTGAAAACCCATAGATCCCGATATGCTTGAGCATGGTCGCATCTCCGGCATTGCGGGTAAAGGGTATGGGGGAACGGGAGAAGTACAAGGCATTTCCGGCGAGGTCGCATACCACCTTTACACAGTTCGGGTCATCCCTATCATCGGGCAAGGCCTTTGTTGCTATAGTCGCCATGGAAGCGCCTGCCTTAAGCTCCTTCACGAGCCGGGCAAGGGCATCGATATCAAGGATAATCTGGTCGCCCTGGACATTCACGATATAATCTGCATTTATCCCGGAGATGGCCTGTGCCACACGGTCTGTGCCAGAAGGACACTCGGGACTTGTCATGGCCACTTGGCCGCCGAACGCCTCAGCGGCATTTTGTATCCTTACATCATCAGTGGCTATAAGCACCTTGTCGATATCTTCGCAGGCTGCCACCTGCTCATAGATGCGCCTGATCATGGGCTTGCCTGCGATATCCACAAGCGGTTTGCCGGGAAAACGCGATGCACCGTAACGGGCGGGGATAACGGCTACAACGCTCATATCAGCTTATATCCACGCCGGCATTGACGGCGTCAAGGGCACGCAAGTGCTCATTATAGGAACCATCATCATACAAAACCATACGGACAAGCTCGATGCCCGTATTGCCTTCGAGATACTCCTTGATGGCCTTGATGGCAACATAGGCGGCCTTATCAACCGGGTAACCGAAGATCCCGGTGCTCAGTGCAGGAAAGGAGATGGACTTGACCTTATGCATGTCGGCAAGTTGAAGGGAATTGACATAGCACGAACTCAACAATACCGCATCCTCCTTAGAACCGCTGTAGACCGGCCCTACCGTGTGGATCACATAGGTATTCGGCAAACCATGTCCGCCTGTGATCTTGGCCTGGCCCGTCTCACAGCCGCCGAGCATCTTGCATTCCTCCCACAACCCGGGCCCCGCAGCCCGGTGAATGGCCCCTGCAACACCGCCGCCCGGTGCAAGCTTCTTGTTCGCTGCATTCACCACTGCCTCGGTGTCCTGGGCCGTTATATCCCCCTTCATGAACTGGAGCCTGGATTTTCCAACTCGGGTTTCCTTCATCTTCACCCTCCCCTGCAATGAAGAATCTTTTCAAACACTATACCCTTAAGAACTCTTTTTCTGTATACCGTATTCCCCATCAGTGCAATCAAAGCTGTAAGGATATTGGCCATGTCCTTAAGGCTATTCTTCACTCATCCATTATTCCTCCAACCTTGACTCATAAAATATTGTGTGCTACCCAAGGGAGGCTCACGTGGGGCCGTAGCTCAGTTGGGAGAGCGCTTGAATGGCATTCAAGAGGTCGAGGGTTCGATTCCCTTCGGCTCCATAAGGAATATCAATTACTTAAACAGATTCACCAATTCTTTCGATCTTTAATTTTTAACCTATTGCTAACCTGGATACAGTTTTTACTCTTTGGTCAAATCCTCACTTCATGAAAAAAAGACGGGGTATACAACCGCCTGCGTTATGCCTTCAACTGTTGAGTATGGTGCATTATCTATAATATAAAGACATCATTTCTGTGATTTTGATTTTTCCAACTTCTGCATGAATTCACTGGCCAGTCGTTGTGCTTCGGCAATTTGAGCCGGAGTCATCACCCTAGCAATTACACGTGATCTTCAGTTTGCGATCTTCAAGTCAGCAACTAAGTAGATTTCTAGTCCAAATATATCTTTTTATCACATCTTGCCTTTGAAAAAAGCCTGCTTTAGCTCTGTGATGTCACGGGCATGAATAGCAATTCTGGTAACCTTACCCTGTTCATTAAGAACTGGAAACAAGCTGGTGTGCATTAATCTTCCTCGATTCTCATCTTCAAAACGTCTAGGGTCCCCTGAGCTGATGACTTGTTCGAAGTAAATCTTTCTCCTATTCAACACCTCTTTTGGCAGGTAATCCAAAAGACAGGTCCCCAACAATTCGTTAACACTTCTGCCTAAACTCTCTGAAGCAGCTTTGTTTATATAAATTATTGTACCGGTGATGTCGATCAAAACCATGAAATCTGTGCATGCATTCACTAGCGCCTGGGCTGTTGCTTCAGTCTCCCGCAGTAACCCTTCCTTCTTGATGCGTTCTGTGATTTCTCTGGCAACAGAGATTACCTCCACCACACGGCCATCCCGTTTCAGGGGGCTGCTGCTTATCACGCCAAATTTTCGTTTTCCATCTTTGGCGATGAACTCGTAGATGGAAGAATTGATTGTCTGTCCTGAGAGTAGATGCAAAGCTTCATCAAGAGCCTCATCCATGTATTCAGGAGATAACACACCAACTCTATGGACGGGTTTTCCAATAAGGTCCTCAGGTTTGTACCCAAGGACTTTCTCTACGTTCGGTGAGACACTTTTGATCCTTAATTTGTGATCAAAGGAAAACATGACATCATCAGTGAGTGAGAAATGGGTACGGTACCTATCCAGGGTTTCGAGAAGGGCCTGTTCTTTTTCGATGCGCTCGGTAACGTCCCTGGCTACAGAGATCAAAGTGGCGCCACTACTTTTCTTTATGAGGGGGACACCGCTCAACTCGCCGAATTTCGTCTTTCCATCTTTCGTGATGAATCGGTAAGTCGGATGGTGAGTCTCTCCTCCTGAGAGCACATGCTTAGCATCGTCATAGGCCTTGCCCATGTCGTCCGGATGGAGTACGTCCATCTCCTGAAAGGTCCTGCCGACCAGTTCCTGTGGCTTGTATCCGAGGACCCTTTCCACGTTCGGTGTGACACTTAGGACCCTGAACTCATCATCACTTGTGAACATGACATCGTTGCTGAGTGAAAAATGGATGCGGAATATCTCTTCATTTACGCGCAACGCATCCTTCGTCCGCTTGCTCGCCTCGATCTCCTGTTTCAGTCTCTTATTTGCCTGAATGAATTTGGTTGTGCGTTCTCCGACCAGGTCTTCCAGATGATCACGGTAAGTCTTCAGTTCCTCTTCAGCCCGTTTGCGCTCAGTGATGTCGCGAGCAGTTATTACAATGCCATTGATTGCAGGATCTTCGAGGAGATTCTGCCCAAGGGCCTCCAGGTAAACCCAGGTGCCGTCAGCCTTGCGGCAACGGAATTCAGTAGGTATACCGGGATTGGTCTTCAGGTAGACTTCGTTTAGATCGTTTGTAACCCTTTCGAAATCATCGGGATGGATTAATTCAAATGGCGACTTGCCAATAAGATAACCAGGTTGGTAACCGAGGATGCTCTCCAAGGATAGGGTTTCATAGGTAATAACCCCGTCCGCGTTCAGCATTATGATCATATCCAAAGATTTCTGAATGAGGGAACGAAAGCGTTTCTCACTCTCCCGCATGGCTGATTCGGCACGCCTGCGGTCAGTGATATCACGCGATACTCCATGGATTCCAATGATTTTGGCTGAATCGTCCCGTATTGCAGACACAACACATTCCATCCATACGGTGGAACCATTCTTGTGATAATATTCCAGCTCCAGTTTGATAGTTCTATCTGGATCAACACCCTCTTCCTGCTCGCGCTTGAGTTCTGCACTCAGGACTTCTAGCGCTTGTGCAAAAGAATCAGGGGTTAGCATCTTGTGGGCTTCCTGTGTCATGCGCTCGTTCACGGTGAACCCCAGGACTCTTTCTACTGCAGGACTGTCATAGGTGACATTGAAATCCAGATCCGCCGTCCAGACGATGTCGTTCATGTTTTCTGTAAGAAACCGGTACTTGGCCTCGCTCTTGCGCAGCGCTTCCTCAGCTCTCTTACGCTCAGAAATGTCACTGGTGATCCCCATAATACCCTTGATCCTACCTGCCTTATTATGGAGAGGATTCATGGTGACTTCGACCCAGAAAGTAGAACCGTCCTTGTGGATCATTTCAAACTCAGAAGTGATTGACCAATCAGGGCCGTGCCGATGGCCGCTCATCTCCAAATGTTGCTCTCTCTCGAACATCTCCATGGCCTTCTTATAGGAATCGGACGTCAGGATTTGGTCGAGCTTTTGTTGCATAGCCTCCTCAACGCTGTATCCTCTTAAGCGTTTGACCGATGGGCTTATATAAGTGTAGCCTAGATTGAGATCAAAGACCCAGACTACATCGTGTGCATTCTCTACAAGATTGCGAAAGTGCTCTTCGCTCCCCTTGATTGCCTCTTCAATTCTTTTATGATCTGATGCTGATTTTCTTAATTCATAAATCAGTTGTCGTGCTTCAGCCAATTCGATCATGAGCTGATCTTTAGTTGGTTTTGTGTGTCTCATTTTGATTCCCTCGATTGTTAATCATGTAAAATAACAAATAAATATACCTAATAAATATTATATGTTAATACAATTCATATTATTGCTCAGGCAAGTAAATATGTAAACATATGAACAGAGCGTTGGAGATTAAGGGCTAGCCTTGTCATATGACTCGATCATTTTTCATTGATGTTTTTAATTGCCGAAGCAATAATCTATTTAATTTTATCAATAATTGATGAGACCCCTCGAGTCAATCCAGGAATGAATGACCTGACTCTTTGATAATGTCCTTTGTTGAACTCGTTAGAAATGTCTCCCCATGAAAAGATAGCTAAGATATAGGGTAATCGGTTTTCTTTATAGCAATCACATACGATAGGAAAGTTGATTCCTGCTATATCTTCCCAGTTATATGATGCTCAGAAACTGATGATTTTGGAAATAAATCTATGCCAAGGGGCATGAATACTCAGAGTGCCGATTTTGTCACGTGATCTATGGTTTTGAAAATCCCAACTCAGTTCGATGCCTCTGGCACATTATCTCCAGTTAGAGTCAACTAGTTATTACTTCATTCCAATTATTGCACAAGGATCATAATGTTATAATGTTGAAGGTCGATTAACCATTATTGCTTAATGCAAAAGCATGACTCAGAGGGACTATGTTTTTATTTTTTTATAATTGCTTGAGCACAAGTGGAGTAAGATGTACTTATACTTATACCACCTTGAGGAACCCAGCCTTGCTTTATTTCTTCATTTACTAGTCCTTCTAGTCTTTTAATAGCATCTTCATAATCTTTTCCAGAATATGTGGTGAGAATTTTGTATTGCATGGTCTACCTCCAATTATAATCTGGTGTAATATTGTGCCAGTCGTTTTGGGGGACCATTATATCATGAGCTTTGTATCAGATCTATTTCAGAGATTATATTTCTTCGATTTCATCACGGTTTTGAGAATGCTGAAAACTGATGATCTTAAGTTCAAACCTATGCAGCAGGCGCTCTATATCAGAGCATCAAGCGTGGCACGAAATCTTCACTTAAAGAGTGTTATTTGTGTAATGTCTGTTAGTGTTTTTTTAGTTTCACGTAGTTAATTCAAAAACGGATATGAGCCCCGAGAGCAATATTGCCATGTCCTATACTGACCTCAGGTTGAATATCGTTATCCAAGCCCATGAATGCATTATGGAAGAAGGCTGCCATGAAATTACCTAAAGCAAAACCCGCCAGCACATCCGAAGGATAATGCTTTTGGGCCTCCACCCGAGCCCAGCCTGTGCCAAGCGATACGGTGTACAGGGAAGCATCAGCTATCCACCTGACCGGATCTGGCATGTCGATAGATTTAAGGTTGAGAGTTGCAAGTCGTGTGGAAACAGCAGCATGGGAAGCATGCCCTGAGGGCATGCTGTAGTAATCGGATCCATCCGGGCGAAGGCGATGTGTTGCATCCTTGAAAGATGTGGTGGACAGGCTAGTCGCTCCAATGGCTGCGGCATCCACAGCGAAGCCCTTTGTTTTGTTGCTCATCCACTCCTGTGACGTATCGCCGCTTGGTGTAGCTAAAAAGCTTGCCACATAAGCACCAGTGGCGATCCCTGCGAGCACGTTACTCGCATTCGCAGCACTGTCCTGGGAACCGAAAACGGGATTGTGTTCAGAAGCATAATGCGAAATCCTGCGGTCAAAGTCACGGTATTGAAGCGCTAAGGCCGTTACACAAGGCAACCAGACATCCAGTGATGTCACTGCATCTAAGGCTGAATTGCCTGCCTTTTTCCATCCTGGAGTTATGGTAGCATCCTGTCCCCACCCCCGACCAGTGTTAAGAGTTCCACAGGCAGGGAGTAATCCGAGGATGAATAGACCAGCAATAAATAGATAACTCAAATGGAGTTTCATAATTGTATATGAATAAAACCTATATGTAAAATTTCAAGAGCTTATTATATTGAAAACTACTTTCTATCTTATTAGTAATTCAATGAAGGTGGCTGGTATAAAACCTTGGGAAGTGATCATTATCCCTGTACTCTTCTTTGCCACAACATCAGCACATGCAGATGGTGTATTTCTTGAAGGTGGACTTGGTTTCCAGTTCTCAACGGATTCTCAAGCCATGTTCCTCAACTATCATATCGACTCATCCCCAATTTTTGGGCTTGAGAGCTTTTATGATTTAGAACTCGGTTCCTGGAATGGACAGAATCACAATGATGCGATCATTCTTGCCAAGGGAATGTGGTGGGATCTGCCTAAGAATACCTATTTCAGCTTTGAGCCTGGTGGTGCCTACATGGTAAAGACATCAAACAATCTGGGCACACATCTTCAATTTGCATTCAGATTTGCTCTAGGTATGAGAACAGAAAAAATTGATTTCTCGATTGGTTATAGACACTTCTCTAATGGTGCAAAGGTTTTCCATTGGACAGATCCATCTAATAATAACGGTGAAAATTTCATTACACTCCAGATAGGCTACCTTTTATAATTCAAGCGAACAAGAACTAAGTCTTGTTTCAAAAGTTCGAAGGCATATATTCACAGTAGATCAAATTTTCTAAAATATAGAATATTAGAATAGAGATCTCTTCGATTAAAATAGGTAACCCCAAACATAGATTATGAACCATTGATAACTGCGATAAACTGGCGCTTTCCAAAGGCCCTAAAATCGATGATCTTGGTTTGGTGTGTCACGAATGCCGCGAGGCAATGCTGTGTAAGAGATGAGGGAAGGTCCCTCGGCGCCGGTTTACAGGAGCAGGCTTCAAACCGCCTTAAGCTGCGATGGTAAAGAGCCATGGTGGTGAGCGTTAGGGGAAATGGCACAAGAATTAAAATGCGTCACGGTGAGTATCGGAGAGACGAGCGAAAGCGAACCAATCGATGAGGCATCGAAAGATCATGGATGATGTCAAAACCAGGGTCCCAAACCAACTCTGGGAACAGCTCAGAGGAAACCTGTTTACTGTCTGAGTGGCATCCGGTGTATAGATGGCGTGAATCCGATACGGGCTTTTACACGGAACGTGAGAACCTGTCGTCTGGAGTCACTATGAAAAGCTATATTCAGAGAGCATAGATGCATGGTTAACGTCGCCCGATGATATATTCAATTCATCAAGACCTTGGATAGCCTCAAAACGGCTGAACTCTAACTTAAAAAGTGGTACAAGTATTGGTGGCCGGTCACATATGATGATGGGATATTAAATGGTACGAATAAGTATCCGGAATCTTTTGATTGTTATAACAGTTGTACTCTGGTTGGATCCGACATCTGCCATATCAAGTGAATGGTCTCCTCCCGAGACCACAACCGATTGGATGAAGTTTACGAGTGGCATGGTCAGTTGTATTGCTGCTCATGAATTGTCACATGTTTTGGTTGCTCTAGAAAGCGGATATACAATCCATCATGATGGTTTATCGATTACCTATTCGCCGGAATTTAGATCTCGTGCCGATCATCTCCGCATCGCTTCAGCAGGTCTTCAGGGACAGTGGATAGCATCCGAAGCTGCCTTTGCAGCTGGTGGGAAAGAGGGTAATTTTACGTCTGGGATTATAAGTGGGCACCTCGCCATAACGCTTGCGTATATCGTTGTGCTCAGGAACCACCCAGAAGGCGATACCGTTGGAATAGCCTCAGCAAGCGGCCTTAACGTCAATCAGGTTGTTTTCCTCGCTGCCCTACCAGCAGTTCTTGATGCCTGGCGTCTCTTCGGCAATGAAGTTCCGAAGTGGGTGCCTGTCCTTTCCCTCGCCCTCAAGGGCGCGGAGGCTTCATGGGTGTGGACGTTCTAACTCGCATCTCCTATGAGCTATATTCAACCGAACAATCCTGCATCTTGAGATATTTTAGCAATCAGAGAGTCTTGAAATTAGTTTAGCTCCATAGAAGATATCATTTGCCGATCTCAACGAGTGGGTGACAGTTCCAAACTGAATATATCTATAAGGAATTGAAGCTCCAGCCAGACTGAATATAACTGCGATAAATCGGTGGTTTCAAACGGACAAGGAAGAGTAGATGTTTTGTTTCGAAATCTTCGGTATGGGCAAAGCGTGACGATTATCACCATTATCATTAGTTTCTCAGGACATATGGAACCGATTGATTTTATCGCATAATCTACAGTCCAGATGATTAGCTCCTGATACCACTTTGCGATTTAATGATGAATTCAGAATTACTTATCAGTGTTAGGGGTTTCCGACCTTTGAAGCCAAGTCCATGGCCAGTTTTCTGAGTATAGTTGCTTCTTCGAGACCATCGATAAAGCGTTGAGGGATGCCAGAAAAACCTGTTTGGGCAGCGACAAGGGCTCCGGTGAGGATTGCACGCTCCTGGTTTTGTCCCCCGCCATTGATAGCATGGAGCACTGCAGATTCGAAATCGTTGTGGAACCGTGCAGCAAGGTAGTAGGCTGCAGGAAGCTGGTGGTAAATAGCGCAGGGCATACCGTAAACGATTGACACCTTCCACGCAGGTTCTATACATATACTCGGATCTGCTGCAGCTTCGGCCATATAAGATGGTGTAAGCAGGGCATCCGGCGAGGCAAACCGACCCGCACGGGGAGGGTCCGGATCACCGGGGAGGGGCGGCTGGAGGTTTTCTCGGGTCACTGCATGAAAAGGCAATTCCCCGCTATGAACCATTTCCATGAGTTTCATTGACAGTTTCCTGTCGAGCGTATGCCCCTGAACCACTAGACTCAGCACGGCGCAGAATGCAACTGTCAAGGAGATCAAGATATCATCTGACTGCGTAAGGATGGTATTGCTGGTTACGGCAGATGCGAGCCGGGCAGGTTGAAAAGCATAACGCACAGCAATGGCAAGGCAGCGATCGAGTGCTTCAGTGGTGTCCGCATGGCCTCCGGTCTGCCCCCAGGGCAGGCCCTGCTGCACACGACGCCTCCATGCCTCCCTGATTGACTGGCTGGTATATTGCCCCGGGCCATTCACCGGTGTCCCGTCAAGAAGAGGAAAGAGCTCCTCATCCATCCGGCGGCAGAAATCCGCTTCGTCGTAACCACCGCAATCGACAAGGGAGCGGACCATGAGTTTCAGGATGAAACCTTCCTGGGAAAGTTGACCTGCCTTGAGTCCGTCGTGGTATCGACCGGGTTTGGGATCGGTATAGCCAGTGATCCAGTCACCATAGTCGTGGTGAAGTTCAGCGAGACTGTAATACCAGTGAGGACCCAACGCCATGGCATCGCCTATAAAGGCCCCCATGATTGCACCGGCAGCACGGTCTTTGATTCTGCTTTGGTCTGTCATATCCACCTCTGGTTTATTTCAATCATGTTTATCAGTCTCATGAACTCAAAAGAATGCATCCGGTCTTGCTATCAATGCTTGTATGCAGGTTTGTCCGGAGAAATTGAGCGGTATCATGCTTGTATTTGGTGATAAGCTCATGATTATTGTCGCTGCGCCTTGCTTAAACGGCACATGAAGCTTCTGCTGGTGGATGTCCCAGTAACCCTGCCCCTCCGGTCATCCTCGGTAAGCGTGTTAAGGTTGCATCGCATGTCATGATCGCCCCATCCCCAGGCAAGCTGAATTGTGCCCGGCCGCACAGTGGTTGAGATTCTCGCTGCCATTTCGATGGCGCCTTTCGGAGATTCAATCCGCACGGAATCGCCCTCTGTCAGGTTGTAACGCTGGGCATCATCGGGATGGATATCGATAACACAGCGCGGACCGGCCTGAAGCAGGGAGGGGATGGTGCGAAACTGCGAGTTGGTGAAGCAGATGTCGCGGCTTCCGCTGATTCCCAGTACGGGATAGTGTTCGCTCTGATCTGAAAAGCTAATGGGGTCACCGTCCAGGCCTTGTTCGAACGGCACACCCGGTAATCCGGCCTTAGCCAGGCGCCTTGAGAAGAATTCGACCTTGCCCGATGGAGTCCTGAATGGCTCCTCCAGGTATTTTTCGTAGCGCAAGCTCTCTATCCGCAAGCCATTGCCGTTCTGCCGCAGTTTTTCCACCGTCACCCCAGCGGGTTCCAGCTGATAATCTATGGCATCCTCTGCACTTTCCCAGGGAAATTCGGCGGCAAAACCGAGCCTACGTCCCAACTCAAAGATGATCCGCCAGTTCGGCCACGAATCATCAACCGGTTCGATGACTGCATTTTGCAGGAACATCGGATTGTTGCGGATGGAGGAACGGTTGAGCTGGGTCGTTTCAAAACAACTGGCGGCCGGGAGAACAATATCGGCCAGTTTTGCCGTCTCGGTCAGAAACATGTCAATCACCACCAGGGTTTCCAATTTGCCGAAGGCAGCTCGAGTCCGGATGGAATCGGCCATGGTTACGAGGGGATTTCCTGACTGGACCACCACCATCTTCAGCGGATAGGGGTATCCATCCAGAATTGCATCGATCAGGCAGCCCTGAACCTGGTTGCCCCAGGTGTCGCTGAAAGTGTTGAACAGGGGATAGTCACGGGTGATGGGAACAGTGCCATCCGGGAGTCGGTCCTTTAACTGGATGTTTCTCACCGGTATCGGTTGCGGTAGAACATCGCCGCCTGTTTTGTCAAGATTTCCGGTCAAGGCACGTAACATGGCGATGCTCCTGGTGGTGTCGAAGACCTCGCGGTGCATGTCCAAGCCATTACCATCGATGATTGAGGAGGGTCCGCACGTGGCATACAGACGGGTAGTCTGCCTGATCTGATCCGCTGTCAGCCAGATTTTTCCGGCAACCTCATCGGTGGGATATCGTGCTGCCACCTCTTTGAGCGCATCAAAACCAATGGTATGGCGCTCGACAAACTCAGTGTCATACCAGCCTTCCCTGATGATCTCGTTGATCATGGCCATGGCCAGCAGGCCGTCGTGGCCTGGCTTGATCTGTAGCCAGAGGTCGGCCATGTGGGCAAGGGAGGTCTTCACCGGGTCAATGACTATTAGTGTTGCCCCGTGCTCTTTTGCATAGTGGATAGATTCCGCCGCGCCCAGAGCAGTGTTCCGATCGTTCTTACCCCAGACAAGGATACACTGGGAGTTCTTCGCCTCCGGAAAGGCCATGGCCCCATAGGTAAAAGAATGGGCAAAATCCCTTGCCACAAAGCAGACGGAACCATTACCGATCGTATTGGGGGAGCCGAAGAGATTCATTAGACGGTTGGGATAATCCCAGGGTGCGCCCCAGTCGGCGGCCATGCCCCGCAGCCAGGCCACCGAACGCGACCCGGATTCTTCCCGATGACGGAGAAACCTCTGTGCCACGAGATCAAGGGCTTCATCCCAGCCTGCCTCGCGGAAGCCCGAACCCTCACCCTTTTTGATCAGTGGAGTTTTCAGGCGCCGGGGTGAATAAACGATATCAGGGGCAGAATCTAGCTTGGGGCACTGGAGCCTTTTTTCAGGGGGGAGGAAGGATTTCCGCCGGGCCGATATAAGGTGGCCACCAGTCACCTCGGCCTCTATGGGACAGCAGGCGGAACAGAGACGGCAGACTGTATCATAGATCATCTTTTTCCTCCTATCGTATAGCGTAGACATAATGACTGCGGATCAGCTCGAAATGGTTGCTGTGTGTCCGAATTTTCCACCAGACGTGACCGTGGCGTTCGACCTGCCAAAGGGGGGCAAGGACACTAGTTTTCTCCTCAAGAAGAGCAATGACATTCTCCTTGCCCCGTCCGGAAAAGATTCCGTCAAGCGTGCCACCCAACCAGCTTTCCGGATCGGCCACCTCGGTCGACCATGAAAAGGGATCGGAAAACAGAAATTGCGCATCTTTTACTCTTGCCACACGATTGATTTCAGTCAGATGGGTCAAGGGGTTCGGCACCTTGTCGACGATATTGAGGGAGGAAACCGAGGAAAACAATCCAGATCGAAAGGGCATCGCCTGCGCATCGCCCACGATAAATTCGGTGTTCTGCGTTTTCCAATCTTCCGGAAAAGTGAGCGTTACCTGCCGTTTCAGTAATCCCTCTTCCGGAAGTGCGAGGCTCGCTCCTCGGCGGTCCATGAGTTCCCGCGATGCCCGTATGAAGGAGACGGAGTTGTCGATGCCGACGACAAAGTCGCATTTTTGTGCCATTTCGAATGAAAACCGTCCCGTTGCCGAGCCGGTATCGAGGCAGGCGCCGGTATGCGGCTTCATCAGGTCCGCCCATGCCCGGTAAGCGTCGGAGGCCTGTTCGTCCTGCAGAAGATCTCCGTAGTGGCTCCAGAGGTAGGAGGACAGAAGCGGCAGCGTTTCATATCGATTCTTTGCAAGGTCCGCTTCCGAGTGGTTTGGGTCTAAAAAGGCAATGCCGTCCCGGATCGGATAATCAGTACGGCAATGTTCGCACCGGAGCTTTCCCTCCACGATATTCTCCGGAGAGGCCTCCACGAGGGTTTCCCGCAGTCGATGTTCCTCTGGAAGGCAAAGGGGACAGATGAGCATGTCGAGCAGCGCCTTTTTCATCTCTTCCTCCTTGAATGATATCTGGCCGCGAGACCTGGGGAAGCTCAGGCGATCCGACTGGTACCGGGGCGATGAATCTCTGCCCGGATCGGACTGATAAAACGATACCGTCGAATGAGATCTTGCCTGCATGGAGAGTAGGAAATTTATTTTGATAAGAACTTGCTTTCAAGGGAATGGAGTATAGGAAAATTATTCTTGTATGTCAATAAATAGCTGACCATAAAATGTGGGGGTGGGCGTGGTTGATGGGGTAAGGGATGTGATGTAGCACTCATCATTGATAAGGCAGCCGAGCTGGATCTGATAGAACAGGCATCATGGATTGAGGTTGAGCGTCTTATGATGGGTATCAAGAGGGGAAAAGGGGTTGCGCACTGGCTAGAGATCTGCTTCTGCTACCCCTTCAAGCTTAGGTATTCCAGAGTATAGATTTTTTGGTAATCATAGCAAATGGTGGGCATGGAAATTATAGATTATAGCTTCCATGCCAGAAGATACGGGTTCTGATTACTAAATGTTTCTAACCATAATCATCGCTTTGTCCAAAGTGAACATAACTGCGATAAATTGACGCGTTCGAAAGGCCTTAAAACCGATGATCTTGGTTTGAAACCTATGCTGCAAGGCACTTCATATCATACCGTTGCCACTGGCACTAACGAAATCTATGCTCTGGAATAACCATTGGCCTTCGGCACCATCGGCAACCCGGGTACGGTATCGGCTATGATCACCTGCTGGGTGAGCAATGCCTAGTGCGAAACGCACTGCACACGATGGTTTGCCGAGAGAAATAAGAAACCCGGTACAACCCGCTGATACTCATTATTTCAAGACATTAGAAAAGGGCCCTCACATGAGTGCCCTTTTTCTCTTAAAGGTACTTGGAATGAGCTCTTGCATATATTATTATTCTGTTATGAAAAAAATAATGAGAAGCCTGATTATTTGCATGATCCTGTTCGGCATCATACCCCTTTCTAGCTATGCGGCTGCATCGGAGCAGGATTGCCTTGCTGCCATAACAAAAGTTAAACTCAAGCTGCCTGACGATCCTGTCGCCGCTGCTTCACTGGGCATCACGCAGAAGGACGGGCAAATAACGCTTAATGATATCGATGCCGAGGTAATCATCATCGAGATCTTCAGCATGTACTGCCCTTTCTGCCAGAGACATGCACCCATGACTAACAAGCTGCAAACAGTAATAGAAACACGCAGCGACACAAGAGGCAAGGTCAGGCTGTTGGGCATCGGTGTTGGCAATTCACCCTATGAAGTGAAGTTTTTCAAGAAGAAGTACGGCATTCAATTCCCCCTGTTTGATGATGCAAACTCAGCAGTCCTGAACATTCTTCCCGATATAAGAACGCCATATTATTTCGCCATTAGAAAAACAGGCAGATCCCTGAATGTTTTTTTCACACAACAAGGGGCCTTTGAAGATCCCGAGAAATTCCTCAATACCGTGCTGAACAAGTCCAAACAATTACCCGGGAGAAACCAATGAAGAACCCACGACATCATTTACTTGTTGAGATAATATCCATCTTCTGTCTTGTCTTTTTCGGCATGCCTGTCCTGCATGCATCCGATGCATTGAAGGATGAAATTTACCAGGTGGGAACGCTCAAACCTATCGACAGTACACTGAAGGTGAAAGTCGGTGAGATGGCGCCGGATTTCACCCTTATGTCTCTTTCCGGCAAGGCCGTATCCCTGAAGGATTACCTGGGGAAGAAGAATGTCATGCTGTCATTCGTGCCGGCAGCCTGGACCCCGGTTTGTTCAGATCAGTGGCCGGGATATAATATCGCAAAGGATGAATTCGACAGTTATAATACGGTTCTGCTCGGTATAACAGTGGACAACATACCGACCCTCTATGCGTGGACAAAAGCCATGGGTACCCTGTGGTTTCCGGTGTTATCGGATTTCTGGCCCCACGGGAAAACGGCCCAGTCCTATGGTGTCCTACGTTCCAGCGGAACAGCGGAAAGGGCGATTTTCATCATCGACAAAAAGGGCCTGGTCCGGTACATCGATGTCCACGACATCAACAAGAGACCTCCCCTGGAAACCATCATGGCTGAGCTGGAGAAGCTGAATAAGTAACGCCTTCTCATCCCAAGAGCAGCTTTTAAGGCGTTTGAAGAATTATCTCCACGTTTTCCTGAATAACTCGAACTCGACTTCATGCATCCCAGGATGTTTGTTTATGATGTGAGCAATAAAATAGTTACAACAGATTATGTAAGGGGTCATTATCTAAAGATTTTTTGACATTGCAATATGATGGGTCTTGTTTTTTGGGGTTACTGCATTAAGATATCATATTTGTAGTAAAAAATTAAGAATAGGGGGAAATATGAAAGGTAAAATATTTTCATCAATCATGGTGTTTTTAATAGCTCTCTTCTTTCAATCTGCTTGCTTATCTGCCGATGAATTTGAAGCTGGTCTCTGCCAATGGGTGCCGAGGGATATAATTTCCAAAGTCACGGCTATTAATGTGAAAGCCATGGAAATAACCTTGAAAACCTCCCGTGGAAAATTGATCACTTTTGCTGTTGATAAAAGTGTGAAGGATCTATCCACCTTCGCTGTAGGTAATAAAGTCAAGGCAAGATATTATATGTCTTTAGCAGCAGAAGTCCGCAAGCCCACTCCTGAGGAAAAAAAGACTCCATTTGTAAAACTCGATGAAACCTGTCCATTGCCACCCAGGGCAACTCCAGGATCAGAGATAAAGATGTTTCGAGAAGTTGTAACTGTAAAAGAGTCTGATCCTGACCTTGGTTTTTTATTAATTAAGAAATCAGATGGTAAGGAAGAATGGGTAAACACCAGTGAACAGGCATTCCCGGTATCTGTAGAAATTGGGAATAAAGTCGTGATGAAATATTCACAGCCTTTTATTATTGCCCTTAAAAAACTTTAAACACCATACAGATACCGAGATTACCTGGCTCTTGCCTTATTACGCAGGAGCCAGGTTCATAGAATTCTTCGTAAGACCACTCCCGGATAATATACACTTTCAGAAAGTCAAGTAGAGATGGTGAAAGTGTCAAAGGTCTTCAGAAATTTCCCCTAGTTTTAAATGTCCCACCTCTACTTGACTCATCATATTTCATTGCTATTATAGAAGTATCTTCTCTGAATTATTCCCCAGAAGAATACTTTGAATAGAGATTTATATTTATGTTTGAACCCAAGAAGATTCTCGTTCCGACAGATTTTTCAGGATATTCAGATAATGCACTCAAACAAGCTGTGGACATTGCAGAAAAATTTAATGCAAAGATTGTTCTCTTGCATGTCATAGATGAGAACTTTCTACAGTGTGCAGCAGATTATTGTATCAGCAATGATGCTGTTGAACAGTTAAAAAAAGAAAGTATGAAGACATCAGAAGATAAGATTAATAAGACAATTAATACTATTGAAGGGATCAACAAAGGTTGACGTCTCCTCTGTAGTTAAGAAGGGGGTTCCTGCTGAGGTTATATTGGATGAGCAGATGAAAAATGGGATCGGTTTGATAGTTATTGCATCTCATGGAAAGACTGGCATCTTGAAGCACCTCATTGGTAGCGTTACCGACAAGGTTGTCAGGGCTGCTAAATGCCCAGTTATGGTGATTCGGGCATAGCATCGAATTTTTCTTAGTTCCTTCTGGTGTAGATATATTTATCTATGCAGAAGGAAACTATCCTTCAAAAAAGTGTCGATAACTGCGATAAATCGGTGGTTCCAAACGGACAAGGAAGAGTAGATGTTTTGTTTCGAAATCTTCGGTATGGGCAAACCGTGACGATTGGCACCCATTAAAAGGCCCCTGTCAATAAAAACATAGTTCACCATCGCACTTTTTTTTGCAGGTCTAACGTATAGCCAGCTGGGATCATGCCAACGATTCCCTTTCTGCGCCCTGTTTTTCATTATGCTCAGGTGACAGATTACAATCTGCACCAGGCACCCATCGGGTTTTAGACTGCACAGCGAGAGGATGAACCTAGATGAGTAGCCCTCTCAACCCGTACGCCCCTAACAGCATCTGCTGTCCCAGAAAAATATCGGTTCCTTGCCATGTTCAATTGTAAGTGACACGACAATAGGCTCTTCCGGCCACACCTTAAAGACTCATGGCAAAGGCAGATCTGAACCATCGGAATTACCTCCACTGGATTCTTGTTTATAAGAGAGGGGTAAACGGCGGAGCAACCACGAAAATGGTTCTTAGCCACCAAACGTCTGGTCTCGCCGTTTTCCCCTGCTCAGCAAAAGAGCATCTCTTCCTTGAACTCAACGCCATCTCTGAGCATATAGTAGCAGGCCCTGGCAAGCTTGCTTGCTATGGTCTTGATTGCCACCATCCTGTGAGTTTTCGAAGCCTTCCTTTTGTAGTAGCCGGCAATCTTCGGGGACTGCCTTAGGGAGATAAACGCCGCTTCAACAAATGCCCAAGCCAGATACCGGTTCCCATTCTTTGCATTGCCTTTGCCCTTGCTCTTCCCGTTCGAAAACCTCCCGGTAGGAACACAACGGCAGTAAGAGGAGAAGTCTCCCACCCTTGCAAACCGCGAAATATCTCCCACTTCCAGCATGATCGTCATGGCAAGGATGTCACCGATCCCAGGAACCATGTGCAGTTTCTCAAAAGCATCCCTCGTCTTCACTTCTCTCTTTACCGTCTTCTCGATATTCCTGATGTTCTTCCCGAGAAAGGCTATGGTTTCAAGGCTCGTTGTACCAAGGAGAACTAAGTGCTCCTCCTTCAATATCCCTTTGATGTCTTCCGATTTAACCTTCCTCAGTGCATTCGCACTCATGTGCACACCGGTGTTCCTCTCGATCATGGACTGCAGCGAGATGATATGGGCTGTTCTTTGCTTTACCAGGAATGATCTCTTCCTCAAGAGATCTCGAACCGGTCGCTCTTCCCTGGGATAGATATATCCTTCAGGGAGAATGCCGAGAGACATCATCTGCGCAAGCCAGAAGGCATCATGTCGGTCATCCGCATACTTGAGCCCTTTGTACTGCTGTATCGCTGCAGGATTGGCAAGATGTACACAATCATACCCTGCCTCATTGAGCCCATCCACCAGCCAGTACCAGTTAAAGGTGCTTTCGACAGCTATCCCCCTGATCTCTTCACGGTAAGGGTTTAGGGTCCAAACGAGTTCTTCCAGGTTATTCTTTACACGCTTCTCGAAAACTCGCTTCATTGTTCCCTTCTCGATCAGCCCTATGTACGTGTTCCCTGAATGGAGATCCAACCCGGCATACAGCTCACTCATGACACACCTCCTCCTGAGTTATTGTCTGTATTATAGCCGTGCGATCTTGGCGAAAGTGCCTTTTAGATGATTATCACATTATCTATGGTTTTGGAAATCCCAACTCAGTTCGTTGCCTCTGGCACAGGATCAACAGATTATTCACATGGGGTGGAAAATTTAAACGCTCATTTTTTACAGGCAGTTTTTATCACGCTCAATCACCCCACCTGTCAAAGTGCGGTTAAATCGGCGCTTACAAATATCCCGAGGATAATTGCAAATAATATTAATACCAACCATTCCATAAGTGGAATATCCTTTTTGTGAGGCGTTCAAGTAACTCATCCTTGTTGTTTAATCCCACATGATATTTAAGGTCGGTTAAAAAGTGCCGGAACTTAAGCATTACGAAAGTGTGGTGGGAACAAAGCCAAGGTCTTTACAGTGCACGTTTGCAATCCAGGAACACCATTATAAAGTCAGACTCGGGCAAAGATTTTCTGGACCATCCTCATGGGTGATTTCTTCGATTTCTTATCGGTTTTAGGATGTCTGAAAACCGAAGATCTTGGGCTGAAACATACAGAGCATATCATTTCATACTAAAGCATGACACATGACGTAACGAGATTTATACTTACATCAGACTCCCTTAAAAATGAATCTGTCACCTTTTCTTTCTTTGGCAGATTGTATGATATACTCTATAGCATGTTTCTCCGGGCAGCTTAGGCAAATCTTTTAGGCTTGCCCATGGTTCTTCGTATTTCATGATAATCCTGCCAAACTCGACGAGCTTGGTCTGAAGGGCCAGGTTGTGAATCTATGAATTCAACTTACCACTAGATTACATCTCCCGCAGCAGCTCTGCCTGCGGTCCGTCCTGAGAACATGCACCCGCCAAGGAACGTGCCTTCGAGCGCCCTGTAGCCGTGCATGCCCCCACCACCGAATCCCGCAACCTCGCCTGCGGCATAGACACCAGGAAGTGGTCGGCCGCCGTACATAAGGACGCGGCCTGAGAGGTCGGTCTCAAGGCCGCCCAGGGTCTTGCGGGTGAGGATCCACAGCCGCACCGCAATCAAGGGACCTGCAGCCGGGTCAAGGATCCGGTGCGGCCTTGCCACTCGGACCAGTTTGTCCCCGAGATAGGCCCGTGCCGCTCTGATGGCCGTTACTTGGGCATCCTTGCAGAAGGCATTGGTGATCTCCCGGTCGCGGGCCATCACCTCCCGCTCAAGTTCGGACGGATCGATCAGGTTCTCACCGGTCAGGGTGTTCATACCCTGCACAAGCTCAGGCAACGTGCTACGGACTATGAAATCTACCCCTCGCTTTTTGAAAGTCTCCACAGGTCCCGGCGCCCCGGGAAGGACACGGCCTAAGATCATGAGGAGGCTACGGCCAGTGAGGTCAGGATTCTGCTCGGAGCCGGACAAGGCGAACTCGCGGGCAATGATGCGCTGGTTGAGCAGGAACCACGAATAGTCATACCCTGAGGAGGAGATATGCTTGAGCGCACCCAGGGTGTCGAACACGGGGAACAGTGGAATGGGTAAGCGATGCCCCATTGCATCCAGCCACAAAGGTGATGGCCCGCTTAAGATGCGGATGCCGTGGCGGGTCCAGATGGGAGCATAGTTTTGGATGCCCTCGGGGTAGTGCCACATCCGGTCCGGGTTGATTATGCGGCCGCCGCTCGCACCAACGATCTCAAGCATTCGCCCATCCACATGGTCAGGCACGCCGGAGATCATGCGTTGCGGTGGCTCACCCATGTGCCTCGGCCAATTACGGCGCACCAGGTCGTGATTTCCTCCGATCCCCCCGGAGGTGACGATCACCGCCTGGGCACGAAGTGAAAAGTCACGTGAGACTACTCGGGAACTAGGGGTACCGCGTTCCGCACTGCTCGGTTCCAACACCTCGCCATAGACGCCTTCCACCACGCCCCCGGTCATGTTCAAACTTGTGACACGGTGTCGGAACCGCAGTGTCACAAGGCCCTGTTTTTCTCCCTCATGAACACGACGGATAAATGGCTCCAGCACCCCCGGACCTGTACCCCATGTCACATGAAAGCGGGGGACCGAGTTACCAGGTCCGTTCGCCAGGTAACCTCCCCGTTCCGCCCACTGCACAATGGGAAATATGCGCACACCCAGGCCCTTAAGCCAGGCACGCTTTTCTTCTGAAGCAAAACCCACATAGGCCTCGGCCCACTTACGCGGCCAATAGTCTTCGTCCCGATCAAACCCTGCTGTTCCAAGCCAGTCCTGCAGTGCCAAGTCGTAGGAATCCCTTATGCCGAGCCTGCGCTGCTCTGGCGAGTTGACGAAGAACAGGCCGCCGAAAGACCAGAAGGCCTGCCCTCCCAATGAGGTCTCCGGCTCCTGATCCAGCACTATCACCCGGCGTCCGGCACTGACAAGTTCACAGGCGGCTACAAGACCGGCAAGACCCGCACCGATTATAATTACATCTGCATCACTGGCCATTCATCTTCCTCCTATGGGATACCTTCTTAATTTTCTCTCCCAACGGCTCTTATTTATATAAGTCCTGAAAGATTAAAAGGGAGATGACACTTAAAATCTCTCTGCTCCTATGCCTTTTCGGAAAGAGCAGAGAGAAAGACTTCTGGATCTCTCCATGACCTTCCACTCAAAAACAATTTTCCAGAAATCCCACCAGAGATTTATTAGAAAAGTAGGGGTCAAAGATGATTTTCTAATATGATTGATCTCTGTAATAACTCATCTGCCTCAATCTTTGAGTATCAACCATAGATTACTTCGATTTCATCACGGTTTTCAAAAGTCCAAAAGCTGATGATCTTGGTTTCAAATCAATGGTATTCTGGCTACAGATTCAAAGCGCCGCTCATGGCACATTATCATCGGTTTCTTGGGACGTGTGGGATCGATGATTTTATTGTATAATCATCGCTTTAGCCTATATGAATAGTTCTGATCAGTTGCTACGCATCATCCTATTGCTCTCCTCTATCGTCCAGGCATACCGAAGAGATATCCGTCTCAAGGGGGAGATCGACAATAAATGTGGTCCCTGTCCCTATAGAGCTCTCCACCCTGATAGCCCCTTTGTGCTTCATAATAATGCCAAGAGAGATGGACAGACCGAGGCCGGTCCCTTTCCCCGCTTCCTTGGCGGTGAAGAAGGGCTCGAAAATCTTTTCTCTCTGCTCAGGAGATATCCCGCAACCAGTATCTGCAATGCTGATATGGATACAGCCATCAGATTCCCAGGTTTTGATGGTGATCTTACCACGGTTATCAATGGCATGGGCGGCGTTCACTAAGAGGTTTATAAATACCTGGCTAAGTTGCTGGGGAAAGCATCTGAGCTTGGGGATATCACCCAGCTCCATTATCACCTCGGCCTTGTACTTGAGCTCGTTCCAGACAACGGTAAGAGTACTCTCAATGCAGGTACTGATGTCAGAAAAGACAAGCTCAGGCTCGTCCTTGCGGGAGAAGCTCTTGAGGTCGATCACGATTTTCTTCACCCTGTCCGCACCATCTAAGGACTCGGAGATGAGGTCGAGGATATCCTTGAGGATGTAATCAATCTTGAGAGATTTCCTCTTTTCGATAAGGTCCTTGCTGCTGTCCTGACTGCATGAAGCCAGAATATCGTCCTGGTATTTCAGGTACTCGGTTATCCACTGGGAATATTTCCCCATGGTGTTCAGGTTGCTGGTGATGAATCCAATGGAATCAAAGGAGATTTGTATCCCAGGGGGATTAGCCCTTTGCTTATATCGCCTCCTCCTTTATAAAATATAGGGGAGAGACTGATGGCCTGTTCTGGGCCGAGGTGGGCGCCAACCCCCGGGATATTGAGGAAAAGACCGAGGAAGGCAGGGGCGAGACCGTGCAGCGTTGCCGGACCATATTTTCCGAATGCGGGTGGGGGTGCTGGGAAGGGTCGTCACGTTTCTACCTGCAGCTCTAATGAGTTCCTCCGGTTTGACAATCGAGTACTGTTGTTGTAGGGCGTGGTGGTAACGACTATGGGTAAGAATATGGATATCAATGCTCTTATAAGAAGGATAAAGGCCCTTCCGGATTTGAAAAGGTCGGAATGATCCTCTGTCACAACGGCATCGTGCGTGGAACCTCACAGGACGGGCGCCCCGTAACCGGCATAACTGTTCATGCCGATTATACTGCCCTTACGCAGATCATCGCCCAACAGAGCAAGCGACCCGGGATCATTAATATCCAGGTTGAAGTCAATGAAGGCATTAAAAGCAGGGTCTTGACTATGTTGATCTGCAGGCTATTTACGCTGTCAACATACTACAATTAATCTCAAAGGAGTTTTTATGAAAAGAGTTCCAATCATTCTTACTCTCATGACACTCCTTCTGTGGTGTTTTTCGGCATCTGCAGCTGAGGTAAACAAAGAAACAACACCTTATCGCTCAATCAGGCACTTCAGGAGATCATGAAGGCCCAAGGTGTCAATGAGATTAAATCCATTGATTGCAGCAAGGTGACGGAAAAGCAGATGGAAGATCTTGGCGATGCGTTCATGGATGTCGTGCATCCAGATTCTTCTGAACATGAATTCATGGACCGGATGATGGGTGGAGAAAAATCCCCTACGCTGGTTTCGATGAAAAGAATGATAGGAGCACGGTATCTAGGCTGCTACAAGGGAGAGCTCACAAAAGAGGAGTTTGAGCAGAAGAAAAAAAACCTTGGCCTATAAGATTTTATTACCCGGAACTCTCGAACTCCAGGAATCAAGTAGAACATTAGACAGGAGTTGAATGTATGCAATATTATTTCAGTAAGAGTTTAGATATGAGCTTTGATGAAGCCGTTGCAAAAGTTATAGATGAGCTGATGAAAGAAGGTTTCGGAATTCTCACTGATATCGATGTTCAAAAGACATTGAAAAACAAGCTTGATGTCGACTTCATGAAGTATAGAATTCTAGGTGCCTGCAACCCATCCTTTGCATATAAGGCATTACTTGCAGAGAACGAGATTGGCACAATGCTGCCTTGCAATGTCATAGTACGAGAAGCTGATGGTGATAAGGTTGAGGTTGCAGCCATCGACCCTATCGCCTCCATGCAGGCTGTTCAGAATCCCTCACTAGGAGAGATCGCTTTACAGATTCAGGCTAAACTGAAAAAGGTAATAGATGGCTTATAATTTCAGCAATAGCTTTTCATAAAGGGGGTGTACTATGTCCCATAATAAGCTTTTATATGGCCTCCAAGGCAGCACATATCTTTTGAAGGATCTTAACTGAGCACTTGCCACCCTGGAGGTCGTCCAGGATATGGTCGGCAAGCAAGAAGACATAGTATTGAGGTCTGTCACAGGCTTGGAAGGAGGGCTCGTTGCTCGTGGATCTACCTGTGGTGTAGTGACGGGAGGGGCACTGGGTATTGCACTTATGAGGGTAAATGAAATTGACAAAGGTGGAGAGGCTGCACAAAAGGCCATTATGCAGGAGGCCAGGGAGTATATCGACTGGTTCCAGAACGGATTTAAAACCACCCTCTGCAGGGAAAGGACGAGTGTTGATTTTTATAAGACTTTTGGCCAGCTTCGGTACTTTCTCCCGAATGCAGTGGGAAGATGTTTGTGGCACACAGGTAAGGCTACGAGCTATCTAAATTCTCTGAGCACGTCCCCGCTTCAAGTATCAATCAAAAATTCCACGAACCTTGATGCAGAAACTATCCATTGTGCGACAAAGGTCCTCAAGGGTGTGCGTGAATCATGCGGGGTTGGTGATGAAATCGTGGAGAAGATCACCTTTGTATTGGATGGTGGAGTTGCTCTGAGCGGTGGTCTCTGCGGGGCCATGGCAGGGGCTGTGATGGCGGCCAATCTTGTTTTTGGATGGAACATCCGCAAGATGAGTTATCCTACAACCATCAAGGAATTCGTACGGGGGCATGTGAACCTTCTCAGGAAGCATACCTCAGAAAAACCTGAAACATTTGCTATCGGCAAGGATATTATGAATCGGTTCCGGGGTATGGAGACCTCATTGGAGTGTTCCCATATAACAGGGAAGACTTTCTCAAGCTGGGACGATTTCCAAACTCATTTGCACTCGTCGTGCTCATGCCAAGATCTTATTAAGGAGGCAATTAAAGTTACATGTAATGTCATCACCCATGCTCTTCCTCTATAGGAAGAACTAGTTGTCAGCAATCTACATACCCAAAAGGGTTTATACAATGAGCATAAGCAAGAGAAGATGAGTGTATGATGTTCTCCATTACGAGGCTAAGGAACAGGGTCATTGCAAAGGTGATTACAAGTTTCCCTGCGTTGGCTAAAGGATTCATCGAAGCATATAAACCATGGGAATCTGAGGATATCCCTTGGACTCCTGTGAAAAAGCCTTTAGCAGAGAGTACTGTTGCCATCGTCACTACTGCAGGTGTACATCGTAAAGACCAAAAACCCTTCTACATGCATGATAAAAATGGTGACCCTTCTTTTCGAGAGATCGACGGCAATACTCCTGTACAAGATCTCATGATCACCCATGACTATTATGACCATACCGATGCCGGGAAAGACTTGAACATAGTCTTCCCTATAGAACGTCTGCAGGAATTCGTTTCAGAGGGTATTATTGGAAAGATGGCGGATGCGCATTACACCTTCATGGGTCACATAATGGGGCCGCACATCTACACGCTCATTGAAGTGAGTGTCCCGGAGGTAGCTGCCAGATTGAAGAAGAAGGAAGTGGACTATGTACTGTTAACACCGGGTTGAGCTATCTGCAATCAGTCCGTGGGACTGATCCAGCGGGGTATTGAGGCTACCGGTATACCCACCATCGGAATCTCTATTGTCAGGCAGTATACTGAAAAGGTTAAACCGCCCAGGACAATCTTCCTCAAGTGGCCCTTCGGGCACCCGCTGGGTGAGCCAAATCACATTGTTCAACAACGTGCTGTTATGCATAAGGCATTTGAAGCCCTGATGGAAATTAAAACACCCGGAACAATTATTGATGTACCCTGGAAGTGGAAAAGAGAAAGATTTAAATAGCAAACTTGAACATATTTTGCCTGAACCCCAGAAGAGTGATGGGTCATGACTGAACCTTTTTTTTCAGCCCGAACAAAGAGGAGATCATTCTTAAGATGAGGCCTGTTCCAACGCCCCAGGCCCCATTGATGATCAATGCTGTCACAAGGAGCGGAACATGCCAGCCTCCCCCCATTGGCTTACCCTTGAGTGGTAGAACCACAAAAAACGCTACTAGGGACGGCAGAATTGCCCCGAACAAAAAGGCTATAACCCAATAGTTACCATACCGTGTGAACAACCTGTCTATAAGGGCGAATAAGATGCCCCATACCCCACCCCAGATTGAAAGCGAAAACATCGCTGGAAGATTAAATGGCTTGGTTGCTGCAAAAGAGAATGGAGGAAACGGCGCCAGACCAATGCCCCACAGAACGGCCAATGATAACTGGTGAAAGATCAAAGTGGCAAGAAACCCTGCGATAAAGCCCAGTAAAAGACGTTCAAAAAACATTATATTTGAGTTTGAATGAACCATAACTCACCTCCTGAAGGTATCCGGCAGCATGAACAAGCACTGTCATAAGCATAACTAATCGCCTCTCTTTCTAAGTCAAGAGACGAAAGAAACAAAATCATTAACACCAAAAACGAACTGAAGATTTGTGTCAGAAGCAACGACCTGAGTTGGGTTTTTCAAAACCATAGATTTCATGATAATCATCGCTTTGCCCATATTGAATATCTCTTCGATAGATGATCGCTTTCTTGATCATCTAAAATGTACATATCTTGAGTTGAGATCTATCCTTTGCTGGTGGCATTCACAAAGTAACGATCCTGGCACGCTCTTACCCCGGGACAACGCCACATGTGCCTCGTTTGATAATTCCCTGTTCCTCGATTTTATTTCCCTGATATGTTAAAAAATTTCCCTGTTATGTTGAGTAGGGAATTTAGTTGTAACTCACTAGAATGAGAGATCATATCGATGCAATTTCTTTAATAAAGGTCCCAGAAACGATAAAATTCCCTGTAAATTCCCTGATAAACAGGGAATTTGGTGTAGAGAATGGTTCGCACTTGACTGCCTGCACCACCATCTTTTTCTTACTTTGTGAAACCCTCAAAGGAGTTCCGCCAACAAAATGGTAAACCTCCCTCTGATGACATGATGCCCAATGGACAAATGATAGTTGCATCATAAGCCCAAGACGATTACTTGCTGAATTGACCTATCCTTTAATGGGAGCTCAACCATCCCTGATATCCCTGATAGAGATATTGAAGATCCCTACGATAATTCAATGGTCCCATCTCCCTACCCTCTGCTAGAGATATCGAAATATAATCTATTGTCTCAGGAAAGGCCAACTTTGCGTTATCTGGGTTGTATAACCATGAGTGATCCTGAAGAAATAAGCAGCCAACTATCTGTATCTGACCATCTTCCAAACTTTTCCACCTGTAGTCTCTTATAAATAAATGTTGTTAAAGAATGGGAAGGGTTCTGACGAAAATCATAAGTGATAATAGAATTCAGGTAAAGGTGTACACATGGAAGTAAAAGATAAACGGCGTTATACCAGGAACCCAATAAAGATCGAGGCCAGGTATCAGGACTCTAACAGAAAAGTTCTGAAGGGCACGGTGACAAACATTGGCATCAATGGTCTATACATTGAAACTCCTCACGTCTTAGAAAGCGGCGAGATCATACGCATGACCCTGGATTTGATTGACGAGGGAAGGGTCATTTATGTGGAAGGTAAGGTCGTCCACTGTGCGCCTAGGAAAGGGATGGGTATTGAGTTCATGGATCAGGACAACCGCGAGATTAAAAAGCTCATCAGCACTATGAGCAAGCTCGAAGAGGCATCGCTAATTGCCCTGGTAGATTGGCTTTCGATACCGACCAATAACAAATCATCGGCCAGCAAGCCCTAATCCACCTTTGAGTCAGGAACCAATTTCTGAAGGCCATCGCTATTCCTCAATACTTTCCTTGCTTTCATGAGGGCATCAATGACTTTGTCGATACTCCAATTATTAATGGCAATTCCTTTATCCGTAGGAAACAATTGCCCCTGAGCATTCTTCGTGTATACCCGACAGTTGATGAAGGTTGTGCCCAGGTATTCATCAACATAAGTTTGCCTTATTCGAGCAGGACGAGTTTTGATTGCTTCCACTATCCAAAGGGTGAGGTTACGATCGATCTCTTACTCAGGACGAATATAGGCCGGTTGTTTGAGCTGTCAGGTATGCTACACATCTTTACATTTCAATAAAAACGCCGAATCGGCGTTTTTCTCCATTGAGTAAATGGGGAGTGGACGAAGGATTAGGAGTGGAGTGACTTATATAAAAAACAGGATCGGGAGGATATAAATTCGATTTATTTTCGGTTTTAAGATAGCTGAAAACTGAATATATTGTTTCCAAATCTATGGTATTAAGGCTATCGGCTCAGAGCGCCGATCCTGGCACGAACTATACAATATTTCCATATTTCCATGCTAATAAAACCGATGCTTCTTTGCGTAATCAATGGTAAACCGTTCGAAATGGGAAGTATATATTCCTTATGAGACTGTCGAAAAAGTCAAAGGATAAAAATTAACAAAAAAATGATCTCGTAAAATGCCCTGCAATGGAAAATCTTGAATCGGGGAATGTGTTTTGATGTTCAAAATAATCAATATTGAATAACGTATTATTCTATGATATTTTAGTAGATAGTTTTTCCATCTTGATTATGAATCCTTCAAGGGGAAAAGGGAAAAGCCTTTGCATCTATGAAGCGAATGCTTCTGAGAAGATAACAATAGCATTTAGAGAGGAGGGTCTCTATGTCTACCAAACGGGTTTCGTGTATGCGCAGGTTATTTCTCATTCTTTCCATCTTTCCACTCTTAGTCAGCTGCGGTGGCGGCGGCGGCGGTAGTAGTAGCGGCGACCAGACGAATGGCGTCACGGTAAACGTACAGACGGCGTTAACCTCGATTACGACAAAGGGGCTCAACCAGAACTTCACTATCGGGGGAACATATTCATCGTACCAAGCGACTGGCAGCGGCAACGAAACAGCACTACCGGCGACTGCGGCCACCTTGAACGGGACAGACGTGCTGTTGCAATCCGCAACGTTCAGCGGGACCATCACCGTCAGCGGCTACAATGTGGCGATCTCGCAGACCAATAAGTTCTATTTCGACACGACTAATAACTACGAGATCATCGCGGAGGACGTCTCGGCTAACTCAGCCATTTCAGGCAGCTCAGGATATTTCATAGAGCATACGCCTGGGGCCGATACCTATCCGACGACGGTTAAGGCAGGTGATAGCGGCCAAGTAGGAACCATGAAGCTGTATACCGACAGCACAATGACAGACCAGATCGGGACTGCAACGATGACGTATTCTGTAGCCGCGGACGGCTCTAGCACGTCGTCGCTGCTGGTCACGTTTGTTACCGACGAGTACGACATGAGCAATACTCACACCCTAAAGGAAGATATGACGTACAGCGTGGACACGTCTGGAAACGTCTTGCTGGTTTCTGTTTCAAGGTCCAATGATGGTGGCAATGCCAACAGCACTGCGGGGACGACGGCGTACAACATCACGTATACATTCCAGTAAGCTACATAAGCTTCTGCGTCAGACATCAGGCCGATGCGTGCTTACCCTTTGAGCGCGCAATCGGCTTATTGGCTGCACTTTTTGGCGTTTTACCTCATAAGTTGGTTCCTATCGAGAATTGTGCAGAGTTCCTCGCGCTATATGCACTGTGATTAGCAAAGTCCTGAGTATCGATTGCACCTGAATACCTGTACTTTGGACCTCAGTCATATTTTGTAGATGTGTGTACTTCATCTGGCACATCAATGAATATAGATTGTTAATAATATACAATAATATCATACTGTTGATTATACTACAAACTATATGATTATCTTAATGTGGTTCAGATCGAATATAATGTGCCAAGATCGAAACACTACACAGAGCGTAGATAACTGCGATAGATATGTACTTTTTGCAGAGACCAAGAACCGTTGATCTTGGTTTGAAACATACGGAGCTTATCACTTCTCACCAGAGCGTGATAATGGTATGTTATCTATAGTTTTACCCCAACTGCACTTGGTTTTTCATTCAAAACACCATCCAATATATCGACCGCTTTGACCTTGTGACTTGGGGCAAGATGAGCATATCTAAGGGTTATGGTAAGGGTTTTATGCCGTAGAAGCTCTTTAATCGTTGTAAGGTCTACCCCAGCCATGACAAGGTGACTTGCAAAGGAATGCCTCTGAGTTTGTTATTCAGACCGTATTTCCGATAAACCCAATCGGCATAGTTGTAATTCATTCGGTCAACTATTACATAATCAACCCTTCCATTAAGTGTCTCCACGAGACCTTCTGCACCAGGAAGCATGGGGGCAATCATGGCATAAGTTCTAATTCTGGCTCGGTGCAATTCATCAAGGGCATCTAGTCGATCCTTAATTGGCGGCGCATAGGGTTCGAATAATTTCCTGATACTATCGTCCGCTGTGGTAACAGTAAGTCCGACTTCAGAATCGCTCGCTTACTGAAGTATATCCACATCCCTCAGCACCAGAGGGGATCGTGTCTGCACTATCACCGGCCAGCTATTCTGTACCAGTATTTCCAGGCATCTTCTGGTGATTCCATATTTTGCCTCCAGCGGTTGGTATGGATCACATACTCCGCTCATCCAAACGCTTCCTTTCTTTTTCTTATTGATCTCCACCCGCAGCAAATAAGGAGCGTTTATTTTAACATCGACAAATTCACCCCAAGGTTCTTTGTGTCCAGTAAACCTTTTCATAAAGCGAGCATAACAGTAAGTGCAAGCATGCTGACAGCCAGTGTAGGGATTGACGACATAATCGTAGACCTTCGACGCGGAGAGAATAGACTTTGCCCGAATTTCCTTTACAATCATACTTAATGCCCTATCCCAGCACATATTTCTGTCATAACAGAACCTCGCGTTTTCATGGAAACTATAGTGTGATACAGACAATCGTTCTTGTCAATCAGCATGGGGCTTTACCCTGCCGGAAGATTTCATTAAATTTAGATGGCCCCTTTACCTCTCAAGGGGCCTTATTTTTAAACTTTTCATGAGATAGAGCTTCAGGCAGCATATTCTCGTTTCCATTGAAAACAGTCGTGTAGACTAAACTCTCAAATTGAACGTCATAATACTCAAGGGAAATGACGCTAAAGAGGATCTATTGTTTTATATTTAGAGTAATGCATCCTATATATCCAGGAGGAACCATGAAGAGAGTACTCGTGGTAGATTTTGAAGAATATTTCGAGGAGGCTTAACAATGAAAAGATATCTTCATGTATTTCTTTGTTGTATTATAACAATAATATTAACAGGTTGTGCAAGTCTTAATGGGAATGCCCCTTTTCAATACCCGAATTCTCTCGTAACGTTTCAGAGTCCTGTCGATAAAATTGTCGGTATGAAATTGTTAACAGATAATCGTCCAGAGGAAGATAAAGAAAACACGATTCGTATCTCGGATGTGCCTGAGAAAATTTCAGCAAGACTGCTTGCAGATATTAACTCATCCAGGATTTATAGTGATATTCACTACCCTTCGAGGTCAGGTGACATGGTCATAATTGAAGGATCTATTGACAAGTTCATGTGGAAGTATACACCGGAACCCTATGCGGTCATTCCATTAGTTAATCTGATTGTTTATTTTGGTGTTCCTTCGGCACATGCAACTGGAACAGTACAAATAACTCTGGAAGTAAAGAATGCGCAATCCGGGATGCTCCTCGGCAAATTTACAGAGAGCGCTTCAAATACATCCACTTTCACGATGTATAATAGGAGTGCAGGGGAGTCTGGAGGAGAGTTGGCCGATGCATTCCGCGAAGTGGCAAAAAAATTGAAAGAAGATCTTATTAATAAAACATCTTATTAATGAAAGCCGTTAGGATCGTTCCCAGGTTTCTTCTCTCATGAACGATCATAAAAGGAATTGCCCTTAATGATTGGAGTATCGACAAAGTCATCGATGCCCTCATGAAGGCAAGGAAAGTATTGAGGAATAGCGATAGCCTTCAGAAATTGGTCCCTGATCATAAAGTGGATTAGGATCTGCTGGCTGACTTGGATTAGCCTCGATGAATTAATACAGGAAAGTGGGTATTGTTCTATTATTCCCTTTATCAGAACAGCTGCATATCCCTTGAGGCGGGATTATTTCAGTAAAGAGCTGCCTCACCAAGTCTCGGGCTCTTTTCGGTAGATTTCTGAATCAACTTTGCATACTCCCTTTGTTAACTTCATTATCACGACTCTATAAACATCGTCTGCCCGTGCTTCAGTTCTACTAGCTTATCCAGAAGCCCCGCCTTTTTCATTTCCCTGCGGATGTCATTAGGCGGAAAATAGACCGGCTCATCACCCAGCCTGAATGTGCCCCAGTGGACTACAAGCAGCTTTTTTGCCCCAATCTCCCGGAATGCTTGAACAACTTCTTCAGGGTTCATATGGGACGTCTTCATGAACCACCGGGGTTCATAGGCTCCGAGATTAAAGATGGCAAGGTCTATGTTGTAATGCTCCCCGATCTCCTTGAACCCGTTGAAGTAGGCAGTATCTCCCGAGACATAGATGGTTCGGCCTGGAGAGGTCTTGATAATATACGAACCCCACAATGCAGTGTTCGGGCCTATGAAGGGGTTACGCATAGTCCAATGGTTGCATGGAAGGAATGTTATCTCAAAAGATCCTATTGTCGTACTATCCAGCCAATCAAGCTCCTGGACCTGACTCGATCCATTCTCTTTGAGAAGGCTGCCATAGCCGAGAGAACAGAGAAAACGTGCATGGTCGTTGAAGATCTGTAGTGATTTTAGATCGAGATGATCATAATGCCCATGGGTTATGAGCACGGCATCGATCTTCGGCATCTCTCCGGGCGAAAAGGCAATGGGACTGAAATTCTTAATGGGCCAGATCAGACCGAACAGCACCGGGTCTACGATAATACTTGTGCTGTTGTCTTTGATGAGAACGGTGGCGTGGGTGATATAGGTGATGCTCAGACTCCTATGTTTTTTTAATTGTCCCCAATCGATTCTTACAGGCTCGATCTTTTCATCTTTATAAAAGGGCTCGAAGGAGTTTCTTGATAAGAATCGCCATTTGATCATATCCCAGAAGCTTCTCTTCTTAAAGGAGGGGTTGAAAGGGTTAATGAAATGTCCATCACCATGATGGACTTTACTTCTGGCAATATCCCACAGGCTCATCTTCGAAACATCCAGCTTGTTGGTACCAACATTAAAACCCTCAACTTGATTAAATTTAAATGTAAGTATGGAGGCAATACCGAAAAAAGCAGCTGAGAATAGATACTTTAAAAACCCTCTTCTTTCAATAGCGGTATCCTCTTTCATTGCTCTCCTGATTTCTAGTTTCGGAACAGGCTACAATCTTTTTTTATTTTACATGATAATCACCTCTGCCATTTATTAACATCAAAATATCTGGTGGATAAAGTTTGAAAGATAGTCAGATACAGATAGGTTGGCTGCTACACCTTCTGGATCACTCATGCTTCCTCATCCTGGATAACGTCCATCTGGCTTGGCCTGGCCTGAGATGGATAGATTATATTTCGATATCATTGGTCACTTGTTTACAAACGAAATTGACGATTTATCTAAGGATACTCACTCTGAAGGATAGTCTAGGTAGTCTGCAGTAATAAGGTTAGAGGTTATTATAAAATCAATAATACAAGGCGTAATGCTTGACCACTTCCATTTAAAAGATGTATCGAATCATTGGTCTTAGGAATATCAATGAATAAAAAGACAATCGTTCAGGTTATTATCCTTTTTTCCATATTCGTCTTTTGCACCTATATGTTCTTTCACTATCATCTTAGTATTTTTTTTACTGATCAGGATAAAGCAATTACCTTCATCAAATCCTTCGGACCCTTGTCCATTGTAGTCTTTATATTTCTTCAGATTCTTCAAGTCGTTTTGGCACCTATTCCGGGAGAGGTTACAGGAATAATCGGTGGTTATCTTTTCGGGCCGATCCTTGGTACTCTTTATTCCACTGTAGGATTAACTGTAGGATCATGGTTGGCTTTTAGCCTTGCCAATGCTTTTGGTGAGCCGCTTGTGGAAAAGGTTGTTAAAGCAGAAACACTTAACAAGTTTGATGCTTTTCTGGAACATAAGGGAGGGCTTGTCATTTTCTTCCTCTTTCTCATTCCAGGGTTCCCTAAAGACTATCTCTGTTACATCTTGGGGCTGAGTAAAATGCGTGCATGGCCTTTCATTATAATCTCCACTGTAGGCCGTCTGTTGGGTACTATCTCATTGTCCCTCATTGGCAGCTTCGCGAAAAATAGGGATTACCACGGTCTCATTGCAATCATCTTTCTCTGTTGTCTGGTCTTTATTATTGCTTATCTCTATCATGACAAAATATTAAATAAGCTCAAAGGGCATAATGGATAATAAAACTCCAAGCAGTATATGCTTTTTATGAAATGAATATATATGGAGGCAGGATTGGAAAATGATACTGTTCTGTCAGAACAGGAGAATAATGAAAAAGAGAAGAGTCAGTTCGGCCTTCTCGCTACAAGGAGGTTTGCACCTTTCTTCTGGACACAGTTTTTAGGTGCCTTCAATGATAATGTTTTCAAGAATGCCCTGGTACTTTTCATTGCATTTAAGATGGGGAATACCCTTGCTGCAAAATCCGACATTCTGATTAATTTTGCTGCAGGCCTTCTCATCCTTCCGTTTTTCCTCTTCTCTGCAACGGCAGGGCAGATTGCTGATAAATATGAAAAATCCAGATTGATCCGTTATATCAAAGTGGTTGAGATTATCATCGCGATCTTTGCCGCATTCGCATTTTACTTTAAAGACGTTACGTATCTCATGATCCTTCTTTTCCTTCTGGGGACACAGGCTACCTTTTTCGGGCCGGTAAAGTACAGCATTTTACCACAGCATCTGAAAGGCAAAGAGATAGTCGGCGGCAACGCCATGGTTGAAAGCGGAACCTTTGTAGCGATACTTCTCGGCACAATCACGGGCGGATTTTTTGCCCAGGTTGAAAACGGCGAAATCTGGGTCGGCGCAGGCCTTATCGTTTTTGCCGTGATAGGGTGGTCGGCAAGCAGGATGATCCCTAATGCCCCAGCTGATTCCCCGGGTTTGAAAATTGATTTTAATCCTATTACTCAGACTTGGGAAACCATCAAAATCCCCATGGAAAGAAGGTCCATATTCCTCGCAATCCTGAGCATATCATGGTTCTGGGCGCTGGGACTTGCGTATTTGAGTCAGTTTCCCAACTATACCAAGAACATACTCCACGGTTCTGAAGGAGTGGTAACCCTCTTGCTTACCATGTTTTCCGTGGGGATTGGTATCGGGTCACTGTTGTGTGAGCGCTTGTCAGAGAAGAAGATCGAGCTTGGACTTGTGCCTATTGGAACCTTTGGGTTCAGTCTCTTCGGGATCGACCTTGTTTTCGCTTCCTCTGCAATACCGGCTAGCCACCTGTCAATGGGCGTTTTACCGTTGCTAGGTATAGCCGGGAGCAAGAGGATTCTTTTTGATCTGGTTATGATTGGTGTTTCCGGAGGGATCTATATCGTTCCGCTCTATTCAATGATACAGGTGAGAACAAGGATGGAAGTTCGATCACGTGTTATCGCCGCGAATAATATTTTGAACGCACTTTTTATGGTGGCCTCCTCTGTCATTGCGGCTTTAATGATTGGCATGCTGAAGTTGTCTATCCCTCACTTCTTTTTGTTCCTCGCATTATTTAATCTGATTGTCGCTTGTTGTATCTATTCCCTTGTGCCTGAGTTTGTAATTCGATTTTTCATGTGGGTGCTTTCCAAGATAATGTACCGGGTCACCAGGTACAATCTGGATATTATCCCGGAGGAAGGCGCTGCGGTTCTTGTCAGCAACCATGTAACATTTGTTGATTCGCTCTTTATTGCCGGATCAATACAGAGGCGTATCCGATTTGTCATGGATCACTCTTATTTCAAGATGCCCGTTCTGAGTTATATTTCCAGAAAAAGTGGTGTCATCCCTATCGCCTCGAAAAAAGAACACCCGGAAGTCTATGAAATGGCATTCGATCTGATTTCACAAGCCTTAAGAAACAAAGAACTGGTTTGTATATTCCCCGAGGGCAAGCTTACCGGAGACGGAAAGATCGATGAGTTCAGGCCGTTAATCGAAAAGATATTAAGCAGAGATCCTGTCACGGTTATTCCCCTGGCCTTACGAGGGCTCTGGGGAAGCTTTTTCAGCAGAAAATTCGGAGCTGCCATACCTCACTTGTCCGGACGTTTCAGATCGAAAATCGAAGTTGTTGCCGGTGATCCTATAGAACCTCAGAAGGTAACTGCCGAGTATTTACATGAGACTGTTTCTCATCTCCGGGGCGAATTCGCATAAGAGGCCACCTCTATGGTCCTGGCCTAATAGCAGATCCTCTAAAAAGATGGATTTTTGCCATGGCTGGTGCTCTGATTGTGCTGCCTGTTGACCAGAGATCTGTTTTCAATACCATCGATTTTAAACAGAGATGGGTTTGCATTAAGAAATTCTGCCTCTTAACGATTTGATTATTCATGGTGTGAGCAAGAGGACGTCCATATACTGATCTTTAGCTGCCTTATCTCCGAAGGGCATGGGGATGTAACGACCCTTGAGCCATGCGGTGATAGCATCGTCATAGTGAGGACTAGAAGGGTTATCCGATTGACCAGAGCTGTTCATCATATACATAGGCTCCTTCAAACTGAAATCGACAATTAAGCGCATGGCAGGAATCAACCAGGTGTCAAAGTCCTTTCCTATGTGATAGGCGGACACATCCAGTGTAGTATGGTCTCCAGGTGCTGGGTATGGGCCTCTGTTAAAGTATGACCACAGCGACCACAAGGCAAATCGATTGATTATGCCCATGTGGGGTGCCATCTTTGAGCTCTCCGTCTCCCATACGTAGGTGTGGAGATCTCCCCAGCGCCAGCGAGATCTATCACTGCCCAACTTGGATTCCAACAGTTCATAAGCGTCCTTGAAAGTGCGTGAGATAATTTGAGCCTTGGACTCTTTTGAAGAGTTTCTTGCTTTATCCCAGAACGGACTTTCGTTACCCCTGACCAGGAGGTGATCGCAGGTGGCGTTGTATCTTATATTGTTTATGGTGAGGAATGCCTGCCACGTATTTGAATCCTCAGGGCCTAACTCACCAAGGAAAATGTTTCGGGTAGAGCAGTATAAGAAAGCCCCGACAATGGCTGCATCTGGTGAATCAGTGGTCATGTTCCCATCGAAACGGGAGAGCATCTCAATAGCAGTTTGAGCCTTTTTCTTTGCGCTCTCGTCTTTCCATGATTTGATCTCTTGTGAGATTTCACCGAAGAGCTTCCCGGAGAGGATGACCTCCTTCAACTTGGGTACCAGTAGTGAGTGGGTATCGAGCTGCATCTCCATGCTTGACTGATATGTATGCTTGTTAGTGGAAGCAATCATCTGTGAAATGCGTTCAGCACGCTCCGGCCAATACCATGACGATGATAGGATGTATGGATAATTCTTGGGTATGGTCCGGTTATTTGCTGTGCCGATGAATCCTTCTGGGGGGTTCTTGGCCCAAGGGAGCGCTGCTACATCTAGGAACCCCTTCCAATCGTAATCGCCGGTCCATCCCGGTGAAGGCATCAGACCTCGTCCTTTTGACCGGATGGGGTAATTCCCAGTCACCTGCCATGCGATGTTATCTTTGTCTGTGCAGACCATGTTCAGGGCCATTGCTCTTATCTGTTTCAAGATGGGCATTGCTTCCTCTACCGAGGTGGCAGAGCTCAGTTTAAAGAATGCATCCATGCTGTGGTCGTTCTCATTGTTTGCAGCCCAGCTGAGCGCTATACCATAGGGCAGATCAACGGGTGAAGGCTGGATAAGGTTTGCAGGATCTCTCTTGAGGCTTTCATTGATCAGAGGTCCATGACGTGTCTCGGAAATAGTGACCTGCACCGGTTTCTTGCCACGGACATTAAAGATCTCTACTCGGCTAGTCACCGGAAGCCACTGGCCCTTATAGAGGTAGTGAAGTTTGCCGTCAACATTCTTCAACTGCTCCAGGAAGATGTCCTGATTGTCGCCCATGACCATAGTCATGCCCCAGGCAATATGGCCGTTGTACCCTGCACAAATCCCTGGTATGCCTGCAATGCCAACTCCTGCTGCCTCATACAATCCACACTTGACATGCATTATGTTCCACAGAGAGGGCATGCTAAGCATGAGGTGGGTGTCATTCGCCAGAATGCTTGATCCACGAGCTGTCCTCTCCTTGGAGATAACCCAGTTATTAGAGGCTACAATACCATCCAGTCCCAGCATGTTCAGGAGAGACTGAGCTTCAGTAAGCCTGGTAGATGCCTCAACAGCCTTGTTAAGATCAATATCCTTGAGCTTGGCAGCCTCGTCGAGGGGTATAGGCTCATCTGGGTAGAGGGGCAGCAACCATGCCGTCTTCTCGATGCCAAGGGCCTTTGCTAAAGAAAGTGTAGCGATTTCCTCATGTAGATTGAAGGATAGTGCCAGGTTCACGATTGCAAAGATTGAGATGGAATCAATAGGCCTCCATTTGTCTGGGACATAGCCAGATAGCGCAAGGCCTGGAGGAAGCCTGTCTTTATGCTGCTCTAGGTATGCGTTTACCCCCTCAGCGTAATGCTCAAGCAACGTCTGATTCTCATGGCTCATATTCTTTAACAGTATCTCTGCAATACGTGGCAGCCCAATCGTACGGATATAAATATCCAGATCTAGAGCTGAGGACCCTACCATTTCTGAAAGCCTACCCTGTGACACGAGTTTGAGTCCTACCATCTGTGTGAGCCTATCCGAGGCATTGACATAGCCGATGGCCCTTGCCATATCTTCCATGTTTTGTGCCTCGACAAAGGGGATTCCAAAATTATCTCTCCTAACAATCACCTGTTTAGAGAGAATAGGTATCTTAACTGAGCCCTGAGGATTATCAATGGAATTTCGGAAGTGTTCAAAAGTGAGATAGGAGCAGCCTCCGACAAGTAGTCCAGCCACAAGAACAGAGCAGAATATGTAAGCAACAAAGATGCCCCTGTAGTTCCCGAATCTCCTAGGAAAATTCATGGCCCTCATCTGTAGCCCTCCTTAATTGCTGATACTTCTTATTCATCATTCCTTTGTTAATGAACTGAACCCACGTTTTATTATATAGAGCCAATTGCAAAACTCTCTTCCGTTATAGATATTGAAACATAATGCCATTGTATACTTCAATGTTAAAGATCATAAGCACCATTTACCCGGTGATTCTATTCTCAAGGCCATCCATAGTTCGATTTCCGAGCACAGCTATCCAGCTTAGTGTCCAAAAGATGTTACGAATATATACAGGCTCTGTTCATTCATCCTTCAACAAAGCATCTGGAAGAGTTGGTTTGCAGTAATGACAATGAGTCCGAACATAAGATGTGCCATGACCTTGGAGGCTCCCCTCACCCGTATATGACTCCCTCCATGATTATCTTTCAGATACGAATTCACCCGCTCCACGCTGCTCCTCTGCACAAACCGGGCCTTCCTGGCAAGCTCAAGCGGTATCTTCTCCCCTCGCCGAGGATTGGGATCGATAATCGGCACATGAAAGAGTGTTTCACTGAACTCCTTGATCTGCGGTGCATCATAGGCAGAATCCATAAGATCATAAAGGCTGACTACCCGCTCGGAGGTCATCTGCATGAGCGGTATCGCAGCCTGGGAATCATGCAATGATGCCGAGGTTAATAATGCACTCACCGGAATGTCCCCATCGATACAGTCGATGTGCAGTTTGTAACCTCTCCATGTCATTTTGTATCCCTTGCTGTCCTTCATGGTACCAACTTAACAATGATAAGGCAGATCCAACAGGTTCTCCTCAAGACTCCGCCCGCCCTGAAGATCCAACCTCTTCGGAGCCTTGGGGGATACTTCTTCCCCTTGCTTCGAGCGACCCCGCTTCCTCTTCGGCCCAGGTTCCGACTCATCCTCCTGCTTCTTTACTGCTTTCTCTCGCGCTTCAATCGCCGTCGCATCCCGGCTCACGTGCCCTGCAAGCTTGCCCCCACAATGCGTCTTTACCATGGCCTCGTGGATCTTCTGCGGAAGACACCCTCGCGAATACTCCGCAAATGCTCGTGAAAAGGTCGACTCCGATGGAATGTCCCCCCGGCTCTCCCATCCGCATAACCGCCTTATGTTCTTACAGCCATGGAGGTATTCAATGAGCACCTTCGTCGTCTCGAAATTGTACACCGCCTTGGCAATAAATGCCTTCGCTATAGATGCCCTGTCCTCACGCTTCCTCCCTATCCCGATCCACCGATACTCATGCATATGCTTGCTCAGATCCATAAGAGAAACTACCTGCACAAACCTCTCCTCCTTCTCGCTTAATGGATCGAGCCTCTCTTCCAGCCATGGAAAAGTCTCGTCTGTGGGTATGCCAGATATCGAAGAGAGTGCTCATTGTTGCTCCTTCCTTTTGTTTGTCGTAGAATAAAAGGATAAAGTACTCTCTTCATTATTTCAACTACTTATCATCCTTTTTACAATATTATCGTAAATTGTGAGTTTTGCAATTGGCTCTTTCTTCTTAGAAATAGAGATATAGGTATAAGGAGTAGGATCGTAAAGATCGTGATGATTGATCCAATATACAAACTCATAGGCCGATAGATGACGGTTATAGAATGCTGACCAGCATCCAACTTAACAGCTCTCAAGAGGTAATCTGCTCGTAAAATCGGGACATCCTTGTTATCGACATATGCTTTCCAACCAGGGTAATAGAGTTCACTGAGAAGAAGAATGGTACTGCTGGGGGAATCAGACCTAAGGTCCAGCCTGTTAGGGGTATAATTAGTAGAAACAACCTTATCCTGATCTGATGAGCCTGCACTGATGTTATTTGAAAGTACGTAGTTTCTCTCAGACTCATCAAGCAGTATTATCTTGCGTGGATTAAAATTAGATTGTTTCAAGATACGAAGTTGATCTTCAATTTGAGATGTAAACTTTACATCCCTAATAAGTATTGCACGAGGCTGGATTTCTTTGGCAGTTAACAACTGAAACCCTGATGGTGTTACCGCATAAGCATATTTGGCACTGAGGATTTTTGAACTAAATACTTTATCGGGATAGAACAATTTTTCAATGAAGGTGTGTGTATGTTGCTCAGGCTCTGGAATATCGGCCATGCCATAAATAAAGTCAAAATACTCTTTCAATATAAGAGGTGTGTATCCGCTTATGCCATAATAATGGAACTTGATCGCACGGTTTGGGACACCCCAGATTGGATTATTAATTTCATCTGGGCCAAATCCTGGTATATTCACCCTATAGAACCCTTTGTCATTTTTAAAGACATGCTCAAAGTTTTTTTCCTGAACCAAATCTTTTTCTTTTAGCTCTGGTATGAGAGGTGAACAGACTAAATAAAGATCAAGAAATAAAACGCTTATAAACAATCCTGCCACTATATGTTTATTGTGAATGAAATGAAATGTGCTTATAATTACAAAACTCAAAAAGGTGAATAACAATGCATATCCAAGTGATGTTGAGCTTAATGGTACATTAGGAAGTATAGTTCCATGATCCTGATAAGCTGAGATAGCAACAAATATGCAGATCGAAATAATAACCAGCCCAGCTATAGCATATAATCGCTGATATTCTTTAAGCCCTAACTCACATATATGCTGGAGCCCGAAACCAACTAAAATAGAAAGTAAAAAATCAAATATAACATTACATCTGGCGGGGATACGGAATGATGAAAATAAAGGAAGGAATTTATAATAAACATAGTAAATTGGAGTATTGTTGCCTAACATGAAGGTAAATGCTGCAAGCAACATAATGATAAGGGGAATTGTATACTGTCTATGTCTTGAAAATGCCCCGCCAATAAATGCAAGGATAATTGACAATATCCCTACATAACATGCAAATTCAGGTGCCAACTTTATTGATGGAGATACAAAGTAGGGAGCAATATAATGAAATAAATTTAAAGGATTGAATGACAAAAATGTAACAAATTCATATGTGTTCATTGCTCGTATGCTGAGAGACCTAAATTCCATAGTGGGAACTATCTGAATTGCACTTATGCCCAAGGCAACAAGGGGAATTATTATATAAAATCCAAACGCTCTCATGACATTATTGAAGTGCAAAGGCTTCGAAACTGAGAACCATCTGATAAAAAAATATAAGGTAAAGAACAAGGATGTATAATAACTGCTTTGAACAGCTCCGCTCAGAATCTGAATCCCCCAAATAAGACCAGAAATAAATAGAAAATATATTCTTTTAGATATCATGGCTTTTTCTATATAATAGAAAATCCAGGGGATAAGAGCAGATGCATAAATATATGCAGTATGTCCTAGATAGATTCTCCACAAGTAATAACCACTTAGGCTAAACACAATTGCAGAGGCTAATCCTGCATATCGGGACTGTGTTATCAATTTTACGAGAAAATACATTCCAAAAGCTGTAATGATAACATGAAGAAGAATGTCTAGATTGAAAGCCAAGGTAAGGGGCATTAACACATAAAGTAATGTAGTAGGGTAAAAAACAGAATTTGGACTTGCGAGAAAAGGATGACCGCAATAAATATAAGGGTTCCAAAGAGGTAACGTACCCGAAAGTAGCATTTCTTTTGTAAATCCTTCAGTCCAATAGGAATAACCGATTATATCAACACCACCCATGAAGCTACCATCAGGATTAAAGATGTTTTTTCCAAAGAAAATAATTATTAATATTACAAGGATACTACAGCAAACAAAATCTAACGGAAGCTTCTTAATCATAATATGCCTACCTCAAACTAATCGTTTTATTGCTAACCGCTTAAATATCATTTTACCCCCAAAAGGTATTTTAAGACAAGAGAGCTTCTTGCAAAATGAATCACCCAAGTGCTGATTTAATGGTACAGTCCATCATGAGGTCATTATGGGCTTGAAAGCAGAATCAGATAATAAAGAAGGGGAATTAATATTTTGCTCTTGATGGAAGATTAGCACCTATGCATAATCATTTGTGGTTAGTATGTATACTGAGAAGACGAGTGTATATTATTCGAAATTAATCAGGTAGGATTACTACATTATTTTATAAATGTGTCTTTATGAGAGGTTATTTAAGACAAGTTAAATAATTGAGAATCAAGTATTCTGAATTAATTGAAAGGAATAAAACCTTGTCCCGAGCTAACTGTATCAAACAGAGTATAAAAGACCTTGGAATATTCGGTGGTAACCCGGCTTTCTCAAACAAAATTCATGTAGGCCGTCCCAATATTGTAAACCGAAAAGGATTTTTCGATCGTATCAATACGATCTTTGACAATCACTGGCTTACAAATAATGGACCTTTTGTTCGGGAATTCGAAAAAAATGTTGAGGAGTTAGTTGGAGTAAGACATTGCATAGCCATGTGCAATGGGACTATAGCACTTGAAATCGCAATACGTGCGCTTGGTATGACTGGTGAAGTGATCATCCCTTCAGCGACCTTTATCGCAACAGCTCATGCTTTACAGTGGCAGGCTATCGCGCCTATTTTTTGTGATATAGATGATAAAACACATAACATCGATCCTAATATGATCGAACGCATGATAACTCCCCGGACTACCGGGATTATTGGTGTACACTTATGGGGACGCCCCTGTGATACTGAATCGATCGATAAAATTTCAAAGAGACATGGCCTTAAGGTACTATACGATGCAGCTCATGCTTTTTCATGCAAACACAATGACAAGATGATAGGTAATTTCGGTGATGCCGAGGTGTTCAGCTTTCATGCTACAAAATTTATAAATACCTTTGAAGGTGGAGCCGTTGTAACAAATAATGACGATCTAGCCTCAAAAATTAGATTGATGAAGAATTTTGGATTCAAAGGATATGACAATGTAATCTATATAGGCACGAACGGCAAGATGAGTGAAATATCAGCAGCCATGGGTTTATCATCCCTTGAATGCATCAAGGAAGTAATCGAAAATAATCGTATTAATTTCATGCACTATAAAAACATAATTGGACCCATCCCAGGCATATCTTGTATTGAATACCATGAAAATAACCTGCCAAACTATCAGTATGTAATTATCGACATAGATGATAGTAAGGTATCCCTATCCAGGGACCAGATCGTTAAAATACTTCATGCAGAAAATATTCTTGCCAGGCGTTATTTTTTTCCTGGATGCCACCGGATGGAACCCTACAAATCGTATTTCCCTAATGCATGGATGCTGTTACCCAACACAGATAAGATTTTCTCTAGGATAATAAGCCTCCCTACAGGCACATCAGTAACCCTCGATGACATAGATTCAATATGCAATTTATTACATTACATCATTATTCATGACCAAGAGATCAAGGAGAAACTACCACATGAATGAAAAGCAGGTGGACTTCTCGATTGTAATTCCGGTTTACTATAACGAAGGAAGCCTAAAACTAATTTATAAGGCTTTAGAAGAAAAGGTTATCAATATTAACACTGATAAATCATGTGAAATCATCTTTGTGGATGATGGATCTGGAGACAACTCTTTTAATGAACTCATGGAAATCCGAAATGAGAACCCTCATCTAGTGAAGGTAATCAAGTTTGTACGGAATTTCGGCCAACTTCAGGCTGTAATAGCGGGCTATAAAATTGCCAGAGGTAAATGTGTTATCTCAATTTCGGCCGACCTACAGGACCCCCCCGAAATGATCAATGACATGCTAAATTATCACTTTAATGAAGGATATCCTATTGTTGTGTGTAGTCGAGAATCCCGTGATGAATCCTTCTTCAGGCGAAGTACTTCACAAATATTTTATTCTCTCATGAAGAAGTTAAGTTTTCCTAATATGCCTACAAAAGGGTTTGATTACATATTATTAAGCGAGACTGTAAAAAATATCATTCTTGAAAATCAAGAAACTAATGCGTTCTTTCAAGGCCAGGTTTTATGGACCGGATACAATATTAAATTTATTCCCTATAAACGTGAGAAAAGAGCCATCGGTAAATCTAGGTGGACTTTCAGCAAGAAGTTGAAATACCTCATAGATGGCCTTTTAAGTTATTCATACTTCCCATTGAGAGTTATGTCGGTTACTGGACTCATTGTAGCTTTACTTGGTTTTTTATATGCTTTAATCATTTTAATAGGTCGCATATTTGGCTCTGTACCTGTCCAAGGATGGGCTCCATTGATGATCATTATCCTTGTTCTATCAGGTATCCAGATGCTTATGCTTGGTATAATCGGTGAATATTTGTGGAGGGCCCTAGAACGTAGTTTGAAACAGACAACCCTACATTATTGAGAAGAGAATCTGAGTGAGCAATAAGGAATGGAAAGCTACTTATTAGGTTAGATGAAGAGTGCTTTTATTTAATGACTCAGAGTAGCCCTTTGGTTTAAATCACGGCTTTGGAGTTTGCCAGTTCACATGTAATCTTATAGAATTTGAAGGGAATATATTCTACTGATCATATCTGAGTGAGCTAATACATGTTTAAAGGCCGAATTCATGGTAAAACACAATGTCAAAATCAAGTTTATCATCGTAGGCATTTGGAATACAATATTTGGGTATCTTGTCTATATTAGTCTTGATTCACTTTTTCCCATCTATTTTCTCAAAGACATCTAGGTGATATGTTGGGCCTTGTTGTTGGTCTGAACATCATTGCTATCATCAATGCCTACATTTTTCATAAGTATGTGACTTTTGAATCAAAAATTAAGGGGATTGGAATCATTTTTGAGTTTATAAAATTCTCATTAACCTATCTAGTCTCGTTTTGTTTAAGCTTGTTTTTACTTCCTTTTTTTGTTGAGGTTATGGATATACAGCCTAAAATAGCAGGTGCATGTGTTATTTTCTTATGCTGCACAATTATAAGCTATTTGGGACACACAAGAATCTCTTTTTATAAAAAACCTGATGAAGTATGAGCTCCTATTCACGAAATCATTACTTTCTTCCATCACAACGAAAACCTTAATAGTCTAAATAACGGTTGTTTCTAGTGGTGCAGGGTAATTTTAAATACGATCTTTAATAGATTCATGCCTTGCTAAAACGAACACCTTATTCAAAATTGGATATGAGGCTCTGTGCGATTCAGGATTCATGTTTACTGCAGATCCCATACTGTTGAAAATCAGGGCTTCATATCACGCCGAATCAGTCAGATG
>CAWCTR010000010.1:0-125410 GCA_963798485.1 uncultured delta proteobacterium
CGTATTACCTAGATGTCATTCCCGCGGAAGCGGGAATCAAGTCTTTTCCTTTTTCTTGTTACTTTCTTTTGCTGTCAAAATTCGGCAGGATAGCCGAATTTGACGCACTTTACGTGCGCCCGACAGGGCGAAGGCCAGGGATGGCCTGAGTCAAAAGAAAGGACCAAAAAAACGCACCCCGTGAAACAGCCCCTTCGGGGTCCATTGCGGTGCTCGGAAAAATCCTGTAGCAGGACAAATTTCTTCAGGACAGAAGAAATTGACGCTCCGAAGGAGCGCCCGAAGGGCGAAGGCCATGGAAGGCCTGAGGCAAACTCGCTTCGCTCAGACAATGCCTGCTTCTTAACGGATTTTTCCTCCGCTCCTCGTCTGTTTCAAGGGGGATTAAAAGCAAGAACAGAGCTCTAGCACCCCTATAAGTTAGTAAAGCATCACCGATTTCCTTTCTATCGATATTATGCTAAGATTTTAATTAAAGATCTGTCAGTAATTCATCTAGAATCAATCTCAGCAGGATCTAAAGGGAGAATCAATTTTGCCTCCAGCATATGTGAAGACTATTCAAGAAGAAATTTACTACGAATATGCGAAGTTGATATCTAGGAGTGCATTAGGCGAAATAAACTATCGTTTTGTATCTGATCGTTTCAAAACCCTCAGAGATGGTGAGATCACAATTTCAGGTACATATAGAGAATGGCAAAAGGAACAAGAATTACCACAGGAATGTGTGTTTTGTAGTTCATCTGATAATCTGCAGGTTGACCACCTAATTCCACAAAGTCGTGGAGGCAGTGATTCGGCAGACAACGTTGTTTGGTCATGCAATAGCTGCAATTTATCACGTGGGAATAAAGGGGTTTTCCAATGGCTTGGGTTAAAGAAAAAAGACGATCTCCACCGTTTGGTTGCTGGAAAATATTTGAAGCAATTATTTGAACTCCATAATCAAAAAGGAACTTTAGGAGTACATAAGAATTCAATTGTTCAGCTGTGCCCACAATGTAAGAACGGGCCTACTTGTGTGGAATGGGATGTTGTTCAGAAGCTTACCTGCTTTTGTCTTGAGTGTGTGTTCTGAATTGGATAAGAAAGCAAAATCTAAAAAGAGGTATTTAATCATTAATGATGTGAAATTTTTAATCTATTCCCCCGAGGGTAAATATGACTAGGAATGCGGATCTACTAAAGGTTCTTAAGAAGGCTCCAAAGGCTCACTTTTACCTATGCGATTTACATGTGCATAGCCCTGCCTCCTCGGATGTTATTATTGGGGGACGATTCGATGACCTCTCCGACGTAGAGAAGAGTCTCCTTCAAGGTATCGCTTCCAACAATCAGATAGAGCCTATCCATTATGAAGAGAAGGTGCTATCCGCTTTTCCCGTCGAGCGCTATTACGAGCTTTTGGTTGAAAGGCGCAACATTATAACCACCCGAGAATCAATATCTGAAGGTGAAGATTGGGCCTTCATAGCGATTACTGACCACAATGTCTGCGAATACGCTGCATCTTTATCCAAATACGCCTGGGAGCATCGCAGTGACTCAAGACTTGTTATCTTGCCAGGGATCGAGCTAGATGTGTCGTTCCCTATCACATCCAGTGAGAAGGCAACGGCCCATCTTATCCTTATTTTTCAGCCGGGAACGCTGTCGTCCGATATCAGAGTTGCGATTCAGCCTCTAACCACTAACAATTGGACATTCTACCAAACAGCCGATGTTTTAGAATTGCCGAATTTTGTTTCTGCCGTGCGGAACCATCCCAACTATCCTGCCATTGCGATTGCAGCTCATATCTCTTCTGCTAAAGGGGTCCGTGAGGTAACAAGAAGAGGGCATGAGAATCTGAAATTCACTGCTCTGGATGCCGCCATAGCAAGGACCTTGGGTGAAATCGAACACAATCTTAACGCGGACATAGCAACTCTCGAATCTCGACTCCAGCAGCTTGAGAACGAACGAAAGATTGAAGCCGAGGAAATATCCGTGGAAGTATTAAAGCTCGTGGGCTCTTGCGGATTCGATGCATTACAGGTTTCCAGCAAACAGGACGAAATTCATTACCGTCGCCTACATAGATTCCGCGAGAACGATGGGCGAGCGGTACCTCTCGTAGCATCTGACGCACACCGAGTTGCTGATGTTTTCACCTGCGAAGACAATATCCCCTACCTGAAACTGCCGGTTCAGTCACTAACCACCACCCCTGACCGGGTTCTCAAACAACTGCGCTATGCCATACGATACGGGGAGACAAGATTCAGTTATTGCACACCAGGACAGGTGAGAAGATGGATTGCCGGTTTGGAGATCGTCCCCGATGCGGAAGATGCTTCTCGTTTCTGGCCTTTCAACCCTGACGGAGAGAAAAGAGATTCGTTCGTAATATCTTTGTCCAGGAATCTAAACTGCCTTGTTGGTGGGCGTGGGTCGGGGAAGAGCGCAGTTATTGAGGCTTTGGCTTTCATCACTGCGCCTGCGGATTTCGAAGGTAAATATCGGAATAAAGAAGAAGATCTTGATGACTGGTACAAGCGGGCTAGAGCCACCCTGTGGGGGTGCCAAGTTCGTTTGGTTTGGCAAGCCGCGGGTAAAACCGATGATTTGCCCAAAGGAGCCCTTTTTTGTACTCGTTACTTTAACACTGCTGGTGAGCATGGACGAGTCAATTACACAAATCTTGAAGACAAGGAAATATTGGGAAGTGCCATTTCCTTGGAGGCTCCACAGTTGTTTAGGGCGCGGGATATTGAGAACGCGGCCGATCCCGGCCGTTTAAGACAGTTATTCGACGGATTGGTTGGTGAACAGATTCCGGTAATCTTTGAAAGAATAGATGATCTGGTTAAGCAACTGACCGCCCAGAGGAAGAAAATGGTGACTATAGCATCACAAATCGCAGAATTGACCCAAGAAGACACGCCGCTCCGCGAATACGTCAGAAGGAAGAAAGCTTACAAGTCTGCAAATCGACCAGAAGTACAGCCATTTTACAAGCATTTAGATGAGGCTGCTGCCGCTGAAGGTATAGCCCAAGAGCTTAAGAAGAAATGGAATCAAGTGCAGGATGATGCTGATTTTGAAGGACATATATCAAATCTGCTCAGTATACTTGACGATGTGGGAAAAAACATAAGGGATGAGGAGGGCGTCACCAAGCCTTACTGTGAAGGAATTGCAAAGCTTTTCGAGAAGGATAGAGAGGGCAAATCAGCGAGAGATCATATTGAGTACGGGTTTAAGCATCTGAGAGAAGAATTAGATTCGATTAAGGAAATGATTGTGCTTGCGGTCACACAGACCGAAAGTGAACACAAAAATGCTAGAGAAATACTCACGAAGGAGGGTCTGCCTCCTGGAGCAAAGGATCGTGAATCTAAGAAGTTGGAATTTGAAGCCGCGGAGCGGGAGTTGACAGCATACCGGGAACTTATCAAGCAGTGGATAGACCTTCTGAATAATCGCAACGATCTTTTTGAGGTCCTGGTTGCAGAATGTAAAAAGCGCACACAATTACGTATGGAAACGGCTAATCGCATCTGCATGCAATTAGATCGTGACTTAGATCCATCTATTCTTGTTATTCGCATTAAAGTCCATCGTATGGAAGACCGGTCTTCTTTACGATCTTGGCTCTCTAAATATGTTAGTCCATGTATCTCCAAATCAAAAGAAGCCAGGATTTCTGCTTTGCTGGACAAACAGGTTATGCCCAAAGAAATAAGGGACAGTCTGCTTGGAGAGGTTACAGACTGCTCTGATGTATTCATTGTTGAGAAAGAAAAGGCTGGTGAAGGCCGCGTGGAAAAAGAACTCGCTGATATAATCGTTCAGCGATGTTCAGGGAAGGTTAGACTCCAGTCTGAACACAACACGATGACAGAGGCAGTCACAAAAGAATTCGTTGACAGCTTACCCTCAGAAATCCGAGAAGGGCTGTGGACATTCCCGAAGGATGGTTTGAAATCGGATCACCTGACGCTCGAAGCCGTGTTGAGTCTAGATGAAGTTGTTTTCGATGATCGACCTGAAATTCTGCTGAATGATCGCCCTCAAGATCCTAGGAGCAAACCAAGGCCTATAGGGGAGCTTTCAAACGGCCAAAGATGCAGTGCTATTCTTCCCATCCTTCTGCTCAATGGCTGGAGTCCACTGATCATTGATCAGCCGGAGGACAATTTAGATAACCGCTTGATCCGTCAGGTCATAGTGAACATCCTGGCGAGTATTAAGCTGCGTCGTCAAGTGATCGTTGCAACCCATAACCCCAACCTACCCGTGCTTGGAGATGTAGAACAGGCTATCGTGTTGCGTGCAGTCGAAGAGAAGCAGGCGATTTTGGAATCTGAAGGTGACCTTGATTCAGCTAAGACGGTGACTGATCTCACGGAGATCATGGAAGGCGGCCGCGAGGCGTTCCAATATAGGCAAAGCATTTACCAAGTTCACTGGGGTGGACCAGTCTCTCCAGGTACTTAGAGGTGGTATGTAGAATAAATGGGGTCAGAGATTATTTTTTGTTGAGATTAAATCGTCTTTGCCTCCAAATACGCCACACAGGGAAGCTATGTTAGGGGATTTTCTAAGGGGATTTTATGAAAACGTATAATCTTAAGGCATGGGATGAATTTCCAGAATGCTTGCAGAAAATTAATTCAAAGTATGGTGAGTACACCATTAATAGAAAATCTTACAAAAATCCAATATTATATCGTGGCCAAGCAGATAGTAAGTGGGCACTTGAAACAACTTTAGAGCGTTTCAGTAAAAGAACTTGGACACTCTATGACTATTGCCGTGAAATGTTTTTATGTATTCCCCAACTTGAACAACTTACTGGAAAATCGTGGAATCTACCGGAAGAAGAGAGCTTAGAAGCAATTTTACAAAGCAATTCTAAGACTGGATTTTATATTCCACCCAAATTCTATGAACTGATGGTCTATTTAAGACATCATAATTTTCCTTCACCATTACTTGATTGGAGTGAATCTCCATATTTAGCCGCATTCTTTGCCTTCTCAGAAAAAGTAGAAACAAAAAAGGCCGCAGTTTTTGCATATATTAGTACAACAATAGGTATTAAGCGTGGATGGGAAGGAGAACCAATGATACGTGTAATGGGTCCTCATACTAGGGGACATGCGCGACATTTTCTCCAACAATCTAGGTATACGATATCAGCAGTCAAAGAGAAAGATAATAAAAATTATAAGTTTGAATGTCACGAAAAGGTTTTTGAGAAAGGCTTAGATCGCCAAGATATAATTGTTAAGATTACAATTCCTATAAGCGAGAGGATGAAGGTTCTTACATATCTAGATAGATTTAACATCAATCATTATAGTTTAATGCAATCTGAAGAAGCCCTCATAAGAATGTTAGCTTTCAGGAATATCGAGATATTTGAACCATTGGGAAAATGAAACTTTAATATTAAAAGGGAGAAAAGGGGAGGCGAGAAAAAGGGGACAGATTTATTTTTTGATTATGAGTAGGAAAAAATAGGAAGATAAAAGGACAGATATATTTACCGCAAAATTAAAAATAAAACTGTCTTCATTTATCACTATATCTACCCAATTTGCAAAAAAAAGGCAGGGTCGATGCGCTGTGCTGTTATCGCTTGTTTCCTATCCTGACACCTTCACTATAGCCCCTTTGAAAGACCTGTTTACCCCCCTCTAAAAACTAACCCCTAAAAACCTCCGGGTGGTATACACTTTCACTTGCCCATTATTGGTAAGATTTATCATGCCCATGAACAACTCTCCAATACAAGATCAGCCTTCAGTTTCGAGGTAATAAGGCCTGATGTGGGCAATCGATAATAATATTCTGCTCTTGCTATTTTTTCTCAATCGTTAACATGTTTCTGCTATATATTAACCTTTCTATCTCATTTTTAGAGTTAATTAAATCATTATTCGCTTCTTCATCCTCAGTTTTATAAAGAGCTTCTTCTATATCATCATAAAATGGAGTCATTATATTATAGAAAGTTTCTCGACAACGATCGGCTTTCCCAGCACTAGCTTGCTTCATTTCAAATTCATTACAGTACTTATTAACGGTTTGCTTAATCTTACTTGCATCAGATTTATTAATAATAGGCTTTTCAAGATTATGATATAATAAAACAAATTCCTGCTGAAACTCCCTTTTTGCATCATAGTAGCCATCAATATTAAAATGACCGAAGTCTTGAAAATCACCTTTAGAATATATTGGTCTTGTATCGTAGTTATGTCCTTCTTTTATGACATTTCCTTCCCAAATTAAAAGTGAATTGCCTATTGATTTGTTATTTACTTGATCTTTAAATAAATTTATCATTATATTTATAATAGAAATCTGATCATTCATTTCATATTTCATTATTTCCTCTAATAGCTTATCCGTGTAACTTTTAAGGGTGATGAAATTAAAGGCTTCTGTAGCATTTATATATTCTATTTCAAGATTTATTAATTCATCATTGACCTCGGATGATAAAAATCCTAGCTTACTAAACACGTCCTCATATTTCCTATAAAAATCATGTAAATATTTCAACCTTCCATGTGGAGATATCGCCCCTACAGGTATTACCAAATCAACTCTTCCCATTCTTGTTATAGCATCGTCTACACCCTCAATATTATTAGTAGCCATAAGGAGAATGATATTTTCATTATCATGCAATTCCTGGAATCTTGGTAGGAGTGAGTTGACAAACAAGCTTCGTCGGTCATAAGGCTGATTCGGGGTTTGGTTTCTATCTTTTACTAAATCGTCTATTTCATCAATGAATACTATGGTGTTTTTTAAGTGTAGTAAATGCTCGAATATATCATTTATAGTAACTAATATGGAATCCTCACCTCCAGCAAAAAAATCTCCCGGAGTTAATTCTAGGTAATCAAGGCCCAGTTTTGTTGCTAAAGCTCTAGCATAGGTTGTTTTACCTGTGCCGGGAGGACCAAATAAAATTGCAGTTCTATATTTACATTCTTTGACAATATCTCTATCTTCATTAGTAATATCTCTATCTTCATTAGTATGATAGCCTTCTGGGAACATCAATCTGATTTTTGCCTTAACAGTTGTGCTGTCAAATATATCACTCCACAGAATATTAGGTTTTCTATAGTTGCTGCGAAATCTTTCTTTAGCCCTTCTCGAAAGCTCTAACGATATCAGTTTGCAGAATCTTTTAATAAAACTTAATGTAAAAGCTGTGGTCCAACTTGTAGGAGTTTTATCACGCTGATGAATTGGATACCAACCAAGAATCTTTCCTTTCTCCAACCTCTTAGTTCTCGCATAACCATCGTAAATATGTTTCAATTCTTTAACAAAACCAAGCATACATAGATTAAGAGCTTCACAACCAAGTAAGTCACAGACACATTCATTATCTGTAATTATCATTAATCCATCTTTACTCATAGTTACTTGTTGACCAGTAGCCCAAATGGCATTTTTATCGTTTTTATATTGAGAAAATATAATTTCTAAGGCCTTATTTCTAATTAATACATTAGAGAACTTGTTATCTAAGTATACAATAAGAAGTGCATAGATAAGTCTTTTGGGATCATATAATTTAGAATCTCCTGATTGTTTTAAAGACATTTGCCTGTATAACTCATACTTAGCAAATAAGTATACTTCATCAAAAATGTAATCAAATAAAAGTTTGTGTATATTTATAACTTTACTGATGCCATTAATATCTTTTAACTTATTTATTTCAGTAATATTTTTAACATCTGATATTATTGCTTTAATGTTTATTGCTATATCTTTAACCTTATCTGTGTCAGTAGCTCCTATCTTGTTTTTCAAATATATTAATAATTTGTTGTTTATTTCACCAAGTCGATTTTTAAAATTGTTTTCTTCAGTTTTATTTGAGAGGTATACATCAAGAATTTTATCAGTCTCCAAAATATTCCATATTTCTTTTCCCCAGTTATCAACAAACTGAAGAAATCTATAAATCTCAAAGGGATGAATGCTTTCTTTTTTTGTTGAAAACCTATCATAAGATTCTAGTATACAATCCAAACATATTTGATAAAACTTATTTTTAGTTTCTTCATTATAAATTTTATCAATAAAATTGTCTTTTATATCCCAGTGCTTCAGATAATTGCTAAATCTAACCAAAGATGTAATTTTTGCTAAAAATCCATATTTAACATCACGATCTCCATTAAGTCCGTTAATAATGAATTCAAAATATTTAATTGCTTTTTCATACCCGTACCCTTTACTCATTTGACTTCTTCTGTCGTCTACTTCCCCCCTACGCTCTGTTGTTGGTAATATTCTATCAATATTTTTAGTTCTTCTATCTTTATTTCCAGTTCTTCTATCATTAGTTTTGTCCCAGACCCAATCTACCCCTCTTATTTTTTTTCTACACTCAATTACATTTCTTCTATATGCGGCTATAGTCTCGAGACAAACTGCAGTTGAAAATATTCCTATATTATGAATACCTAAATCTATTGCTTCACCTTTTTCATTTGGGGATATTGGTAAAAATCTATTATCTTCATCAACGAAATTCCATAATACTTCAAGAGCCTTATCTTCCTTAAAATCCTTAATTGATTTTCTTAATCCCTTGTAATCTAATATACTTTCTAATGGCTCATCCCTATACTCTAAGTATTCATGTTTTTTCATAAATCACCTTCTATTAATCAGAATGGCCCAACTTGCAGATCAGCGGCGGATGACAGCTGTTTCTGCATTTGCTGGTTATGCGTTATTATGACTGATCCTTATGTCATCAAAAGTCTAAGTTCGATTATGAAGCAGTGATGGAAGTCACAGATGAAACACAAGTATACAAAAATTAGTATACATAATCAATTAAAATATTCAGCTTGAGAAATCCGGGGACACCATACTAGTTTTATATTGTCAGGTTCCCCTAAACCTGTCCTTAATTCCCCTCAATTATCTGGAAAGAAATCCGTACACTTTTCCCTTGGGCATCTCCTTGATTCGCCTGAAGAACTCCGTTTCCGTGATCTGCATGGGCCAGTCGGGGTTGATGGATAGCACAACTCCCTGGTCCTCCGCAGGCCTTATCGCGTGCACCGCCTCGAGCTCCACCAAGTAGCCGATATCACGGATCAAGGCCTTGCGAGGATTTTTAACCATATATAAGTGCCAAATCTTATCGATAATATCATCGAGGGAGATCTCCTCTTCGTACAGCATCAGATTAAGGATCTGCACATGACGCGAGGACATCACCCTCTTGAGCGGTGACTGCAGGTGTCCAAAGAGATCGTTCATGGTGTCCCGATAGAGCGCCTTGGCGACCTGCTGCCGTATTTCGCCGAACAACCTGCGGCATTGACTCTCTATGCCCTTGAGCGCGAACTTTAGGAACGATGTCAGATCGTGGTCTTTCTCCCCCGTCTCGTTCAGAGCGTTCAGGTAGGCGGTCTTATTTTCGTAGTAGTAATTGGACATGGCTATGAACAGCGTATCGAGCAGGCGAGAAAAAGGGGACAGATTTATTTTTTGATTATGAGTATTGAGTGAGTTGTACAAATGAGGAGAAGGTAGTAATAATTTGAACTATGCCGAGGAGAGGACGGGTTGTACTAGCCGGGTATCCTCATCATGTAATACAGAGAGGTCACAACAGGTCAGTCGTGTTCATCAGTGATGAGGACTATCTTTATTATCTTGCCAACCTCAAGGAATGGAAAGAGAAGCTTGGCTGCAAGGTCTATGCATACTGCCTGATGGGTAACCATGTTCATTTGGTTATAGATCCGTGCGCACAGGCCAGCGGCCTATCGTTATTGATGAAGCGCTTGGCCGGCCGGCAGACGCGGTATGTGAATGTTCTTGAGAAGAGGTGTGGGACACTATGGGAGGGGAGGTATAAGTCAAGCCCCATTGGGGATGAAGATCATCTGCTGGCGTGTTGCCGTTATGTAGAGCTCAATCCGGTGCGGGCAGGGGTCGTAAAGAAGCCGGAGGACTACCGTTGGTCAAGTTACCGGCATAAGGCTGGATTCGGTGCGGGGAATATAATTGACTTTCATCCTGGATACCTATCGATGGGGGAGAAATCACAGGAAAGACAGAAGAGCTATCGGAGATGGATTTGTGAGACGGTTCCTGTCTGGGAATGGAAGTTGATCAGAGAGGCAGTGCAGAGAGGGCAATTGACTGGTCCGAAAAAATTCGCAGACGAGGTGGAATCCCGTCTGAAGATCAGGGTGGAATTGCGTGGCAGAGGACGACCCAGAAAGGACAAAAAATAAATCTGTCTCCTTTTTCTTAATTAATTTGAAAAATAGGTATGGTGTCCCCAGATTGGAAAAGGGGAAAGACATCTTTCTACAGTATGTATGCAGTTTTTCCGATTTATCAGGTATCATGGGGCGCAGTAATATGACTCGACTCCAGTTCTATGCATTACCTGAAAGCGTCTGCACGCAGTTCGCTTTCAAGTTGACGGTGCTCAACACAGGCTTGAATCTGGCCATGAATGGCCAGATCGTCTGGAATTATACGTAAATGAAAAAGCTGATGCTTAAAAGAAAGGGGAACCCGATGGGGGATAAGACCATAAGAAAATGTTCCTCCTGCGGAAAAGTGCTGGAGCCTGATGATGACATCTGCGCGAAGTGTGGAGCCCTCTTTGAGGAAAACGGAGAGAGCAGCGAGGGGGAGGGCTCTATCGGAGCGCAACTCCTGTCGTTGGCCAATGACTTCCTCTGTGTGAGCAAAATAGGCCCGCAGTGGTTTGAACTGACATCCCGGCCAGGAGCACAAGTTCCAGGCCAGAAGGTCACGATAAAATACCAGGCCGTGGCGCAGCTGGTGCCGGAAAAATACCAGGTCTTATTCTGGGAAAAGATGATGGAAACTCTGGTGGGTATAGACGCTGTCTCTTCTCAAGCAAGCTCCATCCAGAAATCTATTGATGTCAACCAGAAGTTCCACGGGCACCTCGTGTTCGGCGGCCCTTACGGGTTTCGCTACGACAGACTGCACCGGGTAGTGAAGGCCATTGCGAACGAGCAGGGTTGGCAATTCGAACTGTCCATGTCCAAACCTGTCATGGACGTCACCCCCCCCATGGAAACGGTGCTTCCCTCCCATACCTCAAGGAAGAGCAGATGGATTCCCGCGATTCTGGCGGGGGCAGTCATCCTCGTGGTTGTTGCAGCGCTGGTTGGAATACTGTCAAAGGGGGTGAAGGAAACACCTATTGCTGAAAAACCCAAGACCGTTGCCGTACCGCATGCAGCGCTGGTGGCTCAAAAAGCAGGCGGCGCAGCACAGAAGCCGTCGGTTCCCGCGACATCAGCGGCAATCGATTATAATGCCGAAGGCATGAGAAAAGCCAAGGCCGGGAACATGGAAGAAGCAGCCGGGTTATTTGAAAAGGCCGTACAAGCCCGTCCGGATAATTTCAATGCCTGGAATAACCTGGGATTGGCCCTGCGCAAGATCGGTAAGAATAAGGAAGCCGTCAAGGCCTACCAACGCGCCATTACCATAAATCCCGACTTCGCCCTGGTGTACAAGAATCTCGGCATCGTATTCGAGCAAATGGGCAAGAAGAAAGAGGCTGCCCACGCCTATCTGAAATACGCTGAACTGAATCAATCCGCTGCAGATGCGCGCACCGCCAGAGAAAAAGCCGCGACGCTGATGGGCGCAGCACAGGGAAAGGAGACAAGACCATGAGACACAATTTTTTCACACGTAACCTGATTTTGCTGCTTTGTTTCCTCTTGGCCTCTGGTTGTGCCGCAACAGAAACAACCACCAAACCCGCAACGACCGGCCCGGCTCCAACCGCCGCTGGTGGTGCCGGGACAGAAATAACCACCAAGCCTGCCCCGACGCCAAAACCAGTGATTCTTTATGTTGTCTCTCATCGGCTTAACCTGCGGAAGTGCCCGTCTGTAAAATGCAAGGTTGCCGCAGTGCTGAAACTGGGCGATGAAGTCATCAAGCTGGGACAGGAAAAGGACTGGATTAATGTACGAGTAAAGGCCACTAACCGTGAAGGTTGGGTGGCCTCGACCCTGGTCGGGAAAACGGCCAACAAGAAGAAACACTCTTCCAGGATCAAGGAACAAAAGCCTCCACGGGGAAAAGATAAGCAGGGATCATCCGAGTTACAAGAAGAGTTCGCCCCTTGACCTAAATCCGGGGACACCATACTAATTAATTCTGGGAAATAGGTATGGTGTCCCCAGATTAAGATTATTAAACCTTCAATGCAAAAACTCCGATTTTAAGGAAATACAGCCTCGAAATATGAAAGCTTTGAAAAAGGATGGGGTTATGAAAGACGAAAGCAGATCAGTGGGCCGGTTGCTGGATGTGCTCGCCGAAGCCAAGGATTTGGTAGCCGAGTTTGCGGACGAGGCATACAAGAACAAGGCGGCTGAAGAAGCTCTGCGGGAAAGCGAAGAGCGGTACCGGATCCATTTTTCCCTGACCAACGATGTCATGTTTTCCTTAGACCGGCAGCTCACGATCCTGAACGTTTCTTCGAACATCGAGCGGGTTCTCGGGTACAAGCCCGAGGAACTGATTGGTAAGACTATTGCAGAGGCGAACCTGCTGCATGCCGACGATATGCAGGATGCGGTGGATAAAGCCCAGCTCGTCCTTGCCGGAAAGGTATCCCTGTCATCAATTTTCCAGTTCGTGACCAAAAACGGCGATATCGTGATCGGCGAGGTAAGCAGCATCCCGTTCAGCCGCGACGGCCAGGTCGTCGAGGTGATCAATGTGGCCCGGGACATAACCAAGCGGATCAACACGGAAAACTCCCTGCGCGAGAGCTCGGAGCGCTACCTGCACATCCTCGATTCCCTGCCCAGCGCAGTATGCATCCTGAAGGCCGAAGATACCAGGTTTACGTTCGCCAACCAGGCTTTCTGCGCCCTGAGCGGCCACGAGATCCGCGACATCATCGGGAAGACCCCGGTCGAGCTGAAGCTCCCGGTGGGGCTCGACGATTTCTTTTCCAATGGCAAACCCGATGCGGGTTCTTCCCAGGCCGATCTCAGGAAGCAGCGGCTGAAGAAGAAGGACGGCACCGTAGCCGATGTGATGGTCTCGTCAGGCCCCATGAAGTACGGGGGGGAAGACTGCCTGATCATGGTCATGATAAATGTCACCAATTATAAGCGAAGCTTGTAGTGGATAACCCGCATGGAAATCTGGGGACACCATACTTAAAAAGGAAAATGGGAATAAAAAAGGGAATAAAAAAGGGGACAGATTTATTTTTTTGGGTCGGCCCTGGCCTCTGTATTCGAGCTTCTAAATAAATGGCAAGAGACCATTTTCACAACACTAACAAATCATCTCCGATCCCATTTAATCCTAAGACCTAGGGCCATGAACTATGTCTTGTCGTCCATTACTGTGTGGATACCCACATAATAGGTGATGGTAGCGCCGATCACGCAGGCATAGAATCCGATCAACTGATCCATGGTCGGACACTCTCTGTAGACAAACATCAATGTTGAGATGAAAAACGTAGGGACAAGAAATCCTATCAGTGGGACATGATACTTGAGTTTCATAGATACCCCCTTCAAATAAATAAATCTATCTCCATTTATTTCTTTTATGATATTCAATTCCCTGAATAATAAAATCAAAAAATGGTGGAGGTTTGTCATGCATGAACGCAGGCCATTCCGTTCCTTTGTCAGCTATATAGACAAAAGCCGGGAATACTATGCCGCCCAAGGGTATGACCAGCCATATACATGGGCCTACCATAGCAGCGCCCCCTTCGCATCTCTGAAGAAACCTCTAGCGCAAACCCGAATCGGCTTGATCACAACGGCCTCGTTTATCGATCTCCTCGCGGATGACGAAGCCTTTAAGAAAGGAAGGGCCCCATATGCTGCACCTTCAGACCCTCCGCCTGAGCGCCTCTACACCGAGCATCTCTTTTGGGACAGGGACGCCACCCATACGGACGATGTAGAGAGTTTTTTGCCGCTGAAGCGCCTCGCTGAATTTGCCGGAGAGGGGCGCATCGGTTCAGCTTCGACGCGCTTTTACGGCGTACCCACCGAATACAGCCAAGGCCGGACGAGAACCAAGGATGCGCCGCAGGTCTTGGGATGGGTGCAGGAAGACAGTGTGGATGCCGTGCTCCTGTCGGCGCTTTGACCGGTGTGCCATCAGACCGTGAGTCTGGTTGCCCGTCATCTGGAAGAAAACGGCATACCTACCGTTATCATGGGTTCGGCCCGCGACATCGTTGAGGAATGCGGCGTGGCCCGTTTTCTGTTTACGGATTTTCCACTGGGAAACCCCTGCGGCAGACCCTGGGATGCCGACATGCAACGCGCGATGGCAGGTGCAGCCCTTGATCTCCTCGAACATGCCTGGACGCCGCGTACAACGGTCCAGACGCCTTTTCAGTGGCCGGACGAGGAGTGGCGGAGAAAATTCATGCTCGTCGATGAAAGCAACCGGGAGACCCTAGCCAAAGCGGGTGAGGAGCGGCGTCGCTTTCAAAAGAAATAGGGGACAAAAAACAAATCTGTCCCATTTCCTTTATCCACTCCTTCAGGATTTATTGAAGGTTTTTAATCCTTGGAGGGAAAAGGGGACGGTTCTATTTTTTTAAAAATAGACAGTGAGAATCCGGGGACACCATCCTCATTAATTCTGGGAAATAGGTATGGTGTCCCCAGGTTATTAATATTTCTACCTAAAGAGATTACTTTGCCTTTTTCTTTGCAGCCTTTGCCGCTGCGGCCTTCTTCTTTACAGCCTTTACCGCCACCTTCGGTTTCGCAGCCTTTGCCGCTGCGGCCTTCGGCTTTGCAGCCTTTGCCACCGCCTTAGGTTTCGTAGCCTTTGCTGCTGCTGCCTTTGGCTTTGCAGCCTTTACCGCCGCCTTAGGTTTCGCAGCTTTTGCTGCTGCTACCTTCGGCTTTGCAGCCTTTGGGGGTTTCTTTTTTACTTCCTTCTTAGCAACTGCCGTTTTTGCCATAAAATCCTCCTCCCTTAGTTACTCTTTATCCTCTGCGTCTTCATTCTCTTCCAGAACAATGTCATCCACATCTAAAACAAATTCAGCATCAAGTTCATCGACAACCTCGTGCAGGTCTTCATTCTCACCCGGGGCAATATTGAGTGGTTCTGTTTTTGCCACGTAAGCTGAACGTTGTTTCCCCCTGCGCTTGCGAGCCGCTTTGATCACTCCATCAAGCTGATTAGCTCCACATGACGGGCAAAGAGGTTGCGGTTTACCTAAATCATAAAATTTGATGCTACAGTTATAGCACTTGTACCGTTTCCCAAGGTCTACAGAAGGAACCATAACCTTCTGAGTTTGAATCTTTTCAGTCACAATGACATCTTTTTTTTCAGACAGCTGACCCATCTCAGAAGAAATTACCTTTGTCTCGAATGTCTTCTCTTTCGCTGCCGGAGCAGCTTTTTTCTCGCCATGCTTTTCTGCTTTTCCGGCCGGCTTACTCTTGACGGGTTGTTTCTTCACAACAGCAGGGGGCACTGGGCCCTTGGACGGCTTAGCTTTGACTACCGGGGCTTCTTTTTTCTTGCTCAGCTGCACTGCTTTCCCTGCCGGCTTGCCCTTGGCAGGTTGTTTCTTCACTGCAGCAGGAAGCACAGGGCCCTTGGACGGCTTAGCTTTGACTACCGGGGCTTCTTTTTTCTTGCTCAGCTGCACTGCTTTTCCGGCCGGCTTGCCCTTAACGGGTTGTTTCTTCACTGCAGCAGGAAGCACAGGACCCTTGGACGGCTTCGCTTTGACTTTCGGGGCTTCTTTTTTCTTGCTCAGCTGCGCTGCTTTTCCGGCCGGCTTACCCTTGACGGGTTGTTTCTTCACTGCAGCAGTATGCACAGGGTTCTTGGATGGCTTCCCTTTGATTATCGGAGCTTCTTTTTTCTTGTGCTGCAGTTCTGCTTTTCCAAAAACCTTTTTATTTTTAGGTTTCTTCTTCTCGGCTAATGAAACACCGCTTTTATGAGATTCCTTCTTAACTGCCGGCCCAGTCTTCTTTTTCTCAGGACGATTTTTATTGAGTTTGTTTAGTGATCGCATCCTTTCTATCCTTCCTGCAATATTATATCGATTTAACGATCTAATTTCATTAACATAAAGTATACCAGGATAAATTTCCGTTCCCCATCAAGGGAAAGGGAAGAAGGGGACAGATTTTTTTGGAGGAAAATCCGCAGTAAATCTGTATATCTGGGACCACCTTACTAATTTTGCTTTTTCGGTCTCCCTGCTTTATTGGGAGACAGTTTTCTTACGAAATCATTTTCCGGACCGACAACAGAAAAAGGGGGCAGTTCTATTTTTTAGGTTTAAAACCATGAAAAACAGGGTCAGAGACCGTTTATTCCAAAATCCATGATCTTGGCATATAATCATCAGATACTATTGTCATACAAAAATTATCTGTATATACCTAACGTAAACATCATTGCATCAGGAAGGGGTTAATCATGAGAGATGTTGTTGTCATCGGAGCCGGGCTTCATCGCTACGGGATGTTTCCTGAGAAAACCACTGTTGATATGGGCACGGAGGCGATTTCCCTGGCGCTCAACGATGCGGGCATGGCCTGGAAAGACATCGAGGCCGCTTACTGCGGCACGGTGCAGCCCGGTGCATCCGGGGGGCATGCCATCTGCAATAAAATGGGATTTACGGGCCTAGGCATTACTATTGTGGAAAATGCGTCCGCCAGTGGATCATCCGCATTCAGGGAGGCGTACCTGTCCGTCGCCTCCGGAGAGAACGATATCGTGCTTGCCTTCGGCATCGATAAACTCGGCTCGCAGCTCCAGGCGGTGCCGCCCGTATCCACACAGCCGCAGCCGAAGCCGGAAAATGTGGTACCGCCCGAGTCCAAACAGTCTCAGCCGGAGCCGGGAAATGACGAAAGGGTAGATTCGAAGTTCAGAAAGATGCTGCCGGTCCAATACTTTGCCGGTCTCGCCCAACACTACATGAAAGAATACGGCGTCACGCGGGAACAGCTGGGCCAGGTTTCGGTCAAGAGCCATTTCAACGCCAGCCTGAATCCCTATGCGCACTTTCAGAAGCCATGCACACTGGAGCAGGCCAATAATGCCCGCATGGTTGTAGATCCCCTGACGGTGCTGCACTGCTGCCCAATGGATGATGGGGCTGCAGCGGTCATAGTTTGCGCAAAGGAAACAGCAAAAAAATATACTGACAAACTGTGTCCGACTGTCGCCGCGTCTGTGAACAAAAGTACGCCGGAAGATGGCGATTTCTTTATGACCCTGACCAGGTTGGCCTCCCAGGAAGCCTATAAAAAGGCCGGCATCGGTCCGGAAGACCTGGATCTCATCGAACTGCACGACGCCTTCACGATCGAAGAGATAATCTATCTGGAAGCCCTTGGCTTATGTGAAATGGGGCAGGGAGGAAAGCTGGTTGAAGATGGCGTGACGGCCATGAGCGGAAAGCATCCCATCAATACGAGCGGCGGTCTGATTTCCATGGGGCATCCCGTCGGACCCACGGGTGTCGGCCAGGTGGCCGAGATCCTCTGGCAGATGCGGGGGGAGTGCGGCAAACGGCAGATCGTAAAGCCTGTCAATTATGCCTTGACCCAAATGGTCGGCGCGGGCGGTGTCTGTGTCATTCACCTGTTCAAAAAGTAAAAAGGTGCAGCAGGAATGGGGTGATCATGCTTTCAGGCTGTTCAGCTTTGACAATACTGCCTCCGCCTCGACGACAATGCGGTTGATCAGTTCCTCGGTTGTGGGATTGTCCATAATGCCGCCGCAGCACTGGCCGGCAAAGAGGATGCCTCCCTCCACATCGCCTTCGTTGATGGCCTTGAGGTGCTTCATGTTCGCCACGGCCTGGCGGGCCAGCACCCAGAAGGGGTGTCCCTCTTCCGCCCTGAGCATTTCCAGGGTGATGGCAGCGAACCTCGGCCATGACAGGTTCATAAGCTTCTTCAGCAGGAGCGCTCCCTTGAAGGCCTCCACCACAGGGAAACCTTGTTTGGTCATGGCCAGGGCCTCCTCAGTCTTCAGCACGCGTCCTTCAAGCCCGTCGAAAACCGTGTCATAGAGGGTATCCTGCTCGGTCGCCTCGATGCACAGGCGCTTGAAGTTGTCATGAACCATGCTTTCCCTGACCACCATGAAACGGCTTCCCATGGAGATGCCGTCCGCGCCCAGGGACAGAGCCGCAGCAAGGCCCCGGCCGTCGTAAAATCCTCCGGCTGCGATCAGCGGTACCTTGACCATGCTCGCCACTATGGGGATGAGGACCATTGATGTGGCTGCAGCGCCATGGCCCGCTGCCTCGTGCCCGGTGACGACCAGGGCGTCGCACCCGGCCTGCACGGCCTTTGCAGCGTGCTTTGCGATGGCGATGGTGCCGATGACCTTGCCTCCGTAGGCGTGAACCGCATCGACAAACCATGGCTTGCCCAGGGAGTAGTTGATAATGGGGACTTTCTCGTCGATGGCCGCCTCGAGATTCTCCCTGGCCCCCGGCCCGATGAGGATCTGGTTTATCCCGAAGGGTTTGTCCGTCATGTCCCTGATCTGGCGGATCAGTTCCCGCGCCTCTTTCGGGGTGCAGCGCGCAATGGCCAGAATGCCCAGACCGCCGGCATTGCATACCGCCGACACCAGTTTCGGTTCCGTTATCCAATTCATCCCGGCGAGCATAATCGGATGCTTAATCCCAAACATCTCTGTCATTCTTGTCTTAAACATGATCTCGTCCTTTTAAATGCAGTGCGGCGAGCAGGCTTGGTAAGGTGAAGCCCCAGCCGTTTCAACCAGTTCATACGGTGAAATAGTACCTCTCCTTGTCTTTGGAGTCAGGGTCAGCGGCCATTTTATTACAAATAGAACCGTCCCCTTTTTGTGTTATAAGCCGAAAAGCTGAAGCTTTATTGTTCGTTATTTAAGGAGCATCTTCCACAGATAAGGTGTCAGTTTGTGAACGACCTTCTGTTGCATCCTGTTCTGTTTGAACATGCAATGCAATGAACCGAACTTTATTGTCATAAGACAGGCATTGCATGAAACACAATCAGCCTTTGAGCTTCCTCTGCCTTCGAGCCAGCGGTTCGGCAGGTCCGGCTCACTGATGAGAGGCCGGCTGAAGGAGAAGAAACTGACTGGTCCCTTAGCCATCATACCCTCGAGTTCCTCCACATCACGGTTGCCTCCGACGAGGATGACAGGAATAGGAAGATCGAGCTTCTCTGCATATTTCATAAAGTAGGTTTGTTTATCCTTGCTGCCTATGCGCGTCCGTGCCTCTGGGATCGGCAAGGGGAAAAATCCGAGCTCTTCTTCTGTTCGTGCAAGACAGTCCCACATGCCACCACTGATCTCTATGGCATCAAACCCCAGGTTGGCAATTTCACCCGCCAGTTCAGGAAAATCATGGTTGGTGATGCCTCCTGGTACAAAATCATCGCAGTTCACCTTGATCAGGATGGGATAGTCCCCTACGTGCTCCCTGGCGCCTGAAATGATCTCCCGCAGAATATTCAGCCGGTTCTGGAGGGTTCCTCCGTATCGGTCTTGACGTTTGTTCGTGTATGGAGAGAGAAATGAGCTCAGAAGCCATCCATGGGCAGCATGGAGCTGAACGCCGTCAAATCCCGCTTTCTTGACTCGCACAACTCCATCTATGAAACGTTTGACGATGTGTTCAATTTCATCTGTCGAGAGTACCCTGGGGGTTTTCTTCAATATTGGACACTGCACATCAGAAGGGCCTACACACTCAGCTTCCCTGTTCTCATGGAGGACCTGTCTCCCTGTGTGACTGAGCTGTCCGATCACCTTGCATTCGTTTCCGGTATTATGGACAGTTTCCGCAACCTTGGCAATCTCCCCGATGAAGCTGTCATCATGGATGCACATCTGTGTCGGCATTGCCTTTCCCTGCTGCATTACTGCCATATGCCCGGTAATGATCATGCCGACTCCGCCAAGTGAGAGGTTCTGGTAGAGGTCCTTCATCTTCTGGGTAAACCTGCCGTTTTTGGTCATGCATGATTCGAATGTGGCAGAGCGTACCAGGCGATTCTTAAGCGTCAATCCGGCAATGCTGCCCTTGGAAAACAGCTGGTAATTTTCACGTCCCATAGAAACCTCCGCAGCAAGAAAATGCTATTCGAACCTTGATGCCTAGGCATTACACCATATTTTTGAGAATTTTTATACCCAAAGATGATCATGAATCCGGGGACACCATACTAGTTTTTACACAGACCCTGACCTGAGAGAACCTAGTTGAACGTAGAAGCAAGGCAGCAGGCATCGATTGATATGAAGTCGCAAAAAAGACAATACTTCCGTATCTGAGGAACTATCATATCCCCCGTGTGGTTATCCCCCTTTGCATTCACGACGTAAAATGCTACATTAGTGAGGTGGTTTTGTGAAAGGGCAAGCCCGACGATTCGGGTTGATTCAATAATGAACTGATAAAGGGCGTCACTGAAAACCGCACAGGTGAAAAAGACTCATATGTGTGGATTATGGATTTAGTAGGATTTCCCGGGAATTCATGAAAGGTTCTTTGATCCGAAAATGAAGATTCCATACCGCTTTGACCCCGATACCGAAGCAAAATACCTGGAAATGAAATTTCAGGAATCCAGAACGTTTGCCATCATGGTTGGACAAAAAGGGACAAAAAGGGGACAAAAAGGGGACAGATTTATTTTTTAAGGCCGCCCCTGGCCTCTGAAATCAATCCTTATTGATTCGCCTTTCGACTTCATCAATGAATATCAATATTTCTTGACAAAGGTTCGACGACGAACTATTAATCGTAGTATGTTGGACAAGAGAAATGCAGTAATAGCCTTGATAGGAAGCCTGCGCGAAGGCTACAACAAATTCCTTGAAAAAGAGCTCAAGGCAAATGGAATAGAAGGCATTGTGGGGTCGCACGGGTCCATTCTGGGTTGCCTGTTCCAGAACGAAGGCCGCATGAAGGTTCTCGATCTGGCAAAGAACATCGGACGGTCCAAATCCACGGTAACAGAGCTGGTGAACAAGTTGGAAAACTTGGGTTATGTGGAAAAGGCCACCTGCTGTATGGATGGACGCTGCACCTATGTCATGCTGACCAAAAAGGGCCTGGCTGTCCAGAAGGATTTCGATAAGATATCAAAAAAGCTCATTACGACTGCATATAAAGGATTTTCCGATGATGAAAAAGAGGCATTGATCAGCAGTCTGGAAAAGATGCGGAAGAACTTCTGAAAAAATTTTGCAGATAAGGTTCGGCTACGAACTAATAAAACCATATAGGAGGCGGAACATGAAAGTGGTGGGATTTGTGGGAAGTCCGAGGAAATCGGGGAATACTGCTGCAGTGGTGGAGGAGGTCCTTCGGGGCGCACAGGAAGCGGGTGCAGAAACGAGCGTATATAATCTTAACCAGCTCAATATAAGGGGATGCCAGTCATGCTACAAATGCCAGACACCGGATGGAAAATGCATACAGAAAGACGACATGGGAAAGCTGCTTGACGAGATCTACAGCGCCGATGCCATTGTGATCGGCACGCCTCTCTACATGATGCAGGTGACCGGCCAAACCAAGGTATTCCTGGACAGGTTCTTTTCCTTCCTCTATCCGGTGGATGCCACTTCGGGCAATTTCAGGAACAAGTTGGGCGGAAAAAAGGCAGTGACGGTGTACACGCAGGGCCAGCCTGATACCAATCTATTCTCGTCTTATCTCAACCAGATGGACGGCACCCTGAGCTTCATCGGCTTCAATGTACAGGGCCGGGTCGTGGCAGGCGGCAACAGAAACATGGATGATGCAAAAAAGGACAGTGCAGTTATGGAAAAGGCATACGCCGCGGGGACAGCCCTTGTTTGTTAAATAGGGTCTGTTAAATAGGGTCAGAGACCATTTTCTATTAAATTAATTTCATAAGAAGCACCAGGTATTACTGGAGTGCCGGGGCTTCTATTGACTCATCTGAAAATTATATGTGTGCTTAAAAATATCGTCCCTTTACCAAAGCTTGTCCCATGAGAAAATAGCACATCGCATCGATCATTGAAAAGATGCCCACACCGGCCCAGGCCCAGGTGGTGAGGTGAACGTTCAGCACACGAGTCTTTTCGTGGAGGGTATCGGAAAGGTCATCGGTCCGTTCGCGGGTATACAGGTAGAGAATAAGGACAACAATCATGGGCAGGGCATACCCGATGTTGTAGAGCAGGATATTCCCCAGTGCTGAATGCATGCCCAGATGAAGCGACGCATACTTTCCCAGTGCGATGATGTACGGGATGGACAAAGGAAAAGACGACACAGAAATAAATGTTCCGAGGGAAAAGGCGAAAATACCTTTCATGGACTTGAATCTCACAACCATAATATTCTGAGCACGGTCGACAGGGGCATGTCTTTTCCGGTAAAAATACCAGGCCCCGATGAGGGACATAACGATCCCCGACACCAGTTCGATCTGATAGTATTGGGCATTGGGTATGCTCTCGGTGGAAGGAACATACCTGGCAAGAAAAACACGCAACTGGTCAATCGCCAAATACCCGCCCACACCGCACAAAAAATAAGCCCCGCTCAACCCGGCAAGATAGGCAATGCTGTTGCGTAACGGGTTGATGGTAGTCAGCAGCAGGACAAAGATAATGATCTGCTGAGTTGTGGATAGACTGTCGAATAAGGATAATGTCAGGGTAAAAGGGATTGTACTCATCAATTCACAGGTCAATCTACTTCCTAAGAATCATCAGGAATTCCTGCGGAGATATGATTCTTACCGATTTATATTTCTTCAGATCAAGCAAGTCCTTGTCGCCGGTGACAATGTGGGATGCCTTTGCATTAAACGCAACTGAGATGAACATTTCATCGTCGGGATCACGGCAGACGCCATGTATCTCTTCCTCGATATCGACCACTTCAAAGAATGGAAGTATTTCCTTTTCAATGATGCTTTTCATCTCCTCATCTTTCAGGCCGAATTTCGGGTAGCTGAGCACTTTTCTGAACTCGGAAAAGGTTTCCTTCGAGATGGCAGGTGAAATGGCGCCTTTCTTCCAGAGATCAACGAACTCTGCAAGGTACCCCTTGAGAAGGATTGCAGAAACCAGGACGTTGGTGTCCAGGACGACCCGTTTCATCACTTCTTCTTTTTCCTTACCCAACTGACTGCATCGCTTACGTCTTCCCCTGTAATACCAAGTTTCTCCATCTTGTCCCGGATGCTTTCCAGGGAAGAGGTGATGGGGGTTATCCTGACAGGCATCAGTACAATCTGATTATCCTTCACCTTGGCGTCGAACAAGTCAACACCCGGGAACTTATCGGCAATTTCTTTGGGGAGAGTCAGCTGGTTTTTTGAGGTTTTCTTGGCAAGCATACTATCTTACCTCCTTACAGTAAGGATACCTTAATTTCCATTTGGCTGCAAGTCGAATATCGCCGGAACTTATCGGGGCGGATTTCTTCATGACGCCCCTTCTCAGATGCTATCAGGTGAAGATCTGGTGTAACACGAAGCTTACTACTGAAAAGACAATACTGAAAAGGATCGCCCACCAGATATTCATGACGGAAAACCCGGTCACGATGGCGCTTGTCAGGAGCACGAGTAGTCCGTTCAGGACAAGGATGAAGAGCCCCAGGGTGAGGATGGTGAAAGGAAAGGTCAGTACAATCAATATGGGCCGCAGCACGGCATTGATGAGCCCGAGCACCAGGGCCGTCATCAGTGCTGTCCCAAAGCTCTGGACCGAAACCCCGGGCAGCAGATAGGCAGTGATCATGATCGACACCGTCATCAGAAGCCACTTGATAAATATTTTCATGGAAACCTCCATACCCATGCTAACCTATTACCCACCACGGCAGCATTATTCTCACTCTGCCGATCACTGTACCGGCAGTCTGAACGAATGCCGCAAACGATCCCAAACAGGCGTTACGGCTTCAGGTTGTGGACCTCAAAGGGCGTTTCCTGGGGTGGCGTGGTGAAGCCTCCTTTGATGCCCTGTTTCATCCGGGGCATCAGGATGCCGTCGCGGAACTCCTCCCAACTCGCCCTGGATTCATGGACCGCCACGATCGTCCAGCCGCCGGCCGATGGGCCGGCCGCGTGGAAGATCTGGCCTTTCGGCAGTTTGTCTCTGCCGGGATGCACTGCTGCAATTGACGCCTCATACTGCTCCTTCGTGCCGCCCGGAAAGTAATGTACGATCCCGTATGCCATTTTCGTTCTCCTTTCAGGCTGATGGGGCCGCCTCCTATGACCCAACAGAAAGCATGGGGACATGCTTGTGAAATATGATGGCTCCAAGAATGCCCGCTACCCCATTCATCCCGGCGTCTGATGCTTTCCGTTTCATCAATCACTCCTTTGCTTTTGATAACTATATAGGAATCCCTTCGGGCGAAGGCAACACCCGGAAGAAATCCATCGGAAAAATGGGGTCAGAGACCATTTATCAAAGGAAAAGGGAAGAAAAAGAAGAAAAAGGGGACGGTTCTATTTTTCTGCGAGTCCCCATTTTATTGTTCCTCATCCGTCTTTGAGAGAAACCCTATCTGCCTCTTCTTCTGCGCTGGCGGGGTCATAAGCTGCCGTATTGCATGGATCAGCATTGAAAGATCCTTGTCGTGAGACATAACCTTGTTCTCAAGTTCGTCAAGCTTGGCTGCAAGCCGTCTATGAGTCGAAAGAAGTTCCCTCAATTGCACAAACGCACGTACAACAAACACGCTCATCTCTATGGCCCGTGGTGTGTTCAGGATGGTTGCTGCCATGATCGCACCGTGTTCAGTGAATGCATACGGAAGATAACGGCGGCCTCCACGGCCTGCCTTTGAGGTCGCATTTTGCGACCTCAAAGATTCAAATTCCTCTGATGTGAGCTGGAATAGAAAGTCTTCAGGGAACCTTGAGATATTCCGTTTGACCTGCTCATTAAAACGTTTGGTTGGCACATCAAAGAGTTCCTCTTTCTTTGTGATAAGCTGGTTGGGTATGATGGTAGTGGGCATTGATGTCGGCGGGGAACGGAAAGGTTTCCATGCAGTCGCTCTGGGGACGGTCTCTTCATTGCAACGCAGAAGTCAACCGATCCATCTACTGTTGTGGACTGGTGTCATCTCCAACCTCTCTTTTCTCATAAATCTTTCGTGAGATTTCAGGGAAAATGTGCCATGAAGAGAAAGAGGATTAACCACAGGGACAGGTTGCAATGACAATGACCGCTGCTCATCTGGTGCACGATGTCTGGCATATCGCTGCTATCGGACTTGGGTTGCTTCTTTCTGTATGTGCGACCGGACACGTAGTTCTCTACAAACGCGATTCGCGCTCCGCCATCGCGTGGGTGGGTTTCGTTTGGCTCGTGCCCCTCATCGGGGCTGTCATGTACTTCTTTTTCGGAGTGAATCGCATTCGCCGTAAGGCCTTTCTGCTGAGAAGAGACCTGGAGCGGTACCGGGCAGAAGCCACTCAACTGGAATGTATGCCGGAAGAGTTGCAGCGACATCTGCCGGATCACGGAGGATATCTCGAGATGCTGGCCCGGGTCGTTGGAGGTGTGGTGGAGCGGCCCTTATTGCCGGGGAACCGGATCGATCCGTTGGTGAACGGAGATGAAGCCTATCCGGCCATGCTTGAGGCGATCCAAAACGCGAGGCAGACAGTATCTTTTGTGACCTATATCTTTGATCGGGACGAAGTCGGGATGGCCTTTGCGCATGCGTTCGGCGAGGCTGTGCGCCGGGGCGTGGCAGTGAGGGTGCTGATTGACGCAACGGGGACTCATTATTCCTGGCCCTCCATTCTCCACACGCTGCAGCGGGAGGGGGTGAAGCATGCACGGTTTCTCCCGCCTTTTGCTTTGTTGCATCCGATGTCGGTCAACATGCGCACACACAGGAAGATCCTGGTGGCGGATGGGCGCGTGGGATTTACCGGCGGCATGAATATTCGAGTGGGGAACTGCCTTCAAGCCCGACCGAAAAACCCGGTGCAGGACATCCATTTCCGCGTGAAGGGCCCTGTGGTGACCCAGCTCCAGGAAGTATTCATTGATGATTGGCTTTTCACGACCGGTGAATCTTTGCGCGGTGAAAAATGGTTTCCACAAACCGAAAGCGCGGGGCAGGTGTTGGCGCGGGGCGTTACCGACGGTCCGGATGAGAATTTCGAGAAACTTCGTTGGACGCTGTTGGGAGCATTGTCGATTGCCCGCCGTTCTGTTCGTATCATGACTCCCTATTTTCTGCCCGACCCTGCAGTGGTTTCCGCTCTGAATCTGGCAGCAATGCGGGGTGTTCAGGTCGATATCATTTTGCCTGCACAGATCAACCTGCCCTTCGTCCTGTGGGCCTCACGGGCGATGTGGTGGCAAGTGCTCCAGCATGGATGCCGGATATGGCTGACCCCGCCTCCATTCGATCACTCCAAACTCATGCTGGTGGATGGCTGTTGGGTTCTGTTGGGCTCGGCCAACTGGGATGCCCGGAGCCTGCGCCTCAACTTCGAGTTCAACGTGGAATGTTACGACGTCAAGCTTGCCACGTGGCTTGATCAGTGGGTTGAGACGAAACGGAAGAGCGCCCGTCCCGTGACGTTAGAGGAGGTCGATGGCCGCTCACTGCCCGCCCGCCTGCGCGACGGTATCGCGCGATTGCTCACGCCGTACTTATAGTCCGGAACTTATGTGTGGCGCGGGCATATCCATCTGAATAAATGGGGTCAGGCAAGAAAGGCAAGAAAAGGGGCAAGAAAAGGGGACAGATTTATTTTCCGGTCTATTCTCCCGGGTTTAATTTTTGTGGAGTGCCGGAACCCTTGAGGAGATACAGTATTTATCGGGTCAGAGACCATTTACGCCATTTACAGAAATAGGAGTCAGAGGCCATTTATGCACTGACCCCTATTTCCATTATCACCCCTTCTTTTCCTTACGCGGTCCTTCCTTTAGTGTCTATCGCGTCCCTGTTGTCCATGTCCCTGGAAGTGACGGCTGGGGATGCGTTGGTAGTTCCATGAGCGGCCGTGCCAGCTATGGGCTCTGTAATAGCCTCTCCAGCCTGGGTCCACATGATTGTAGAACCTTGGGACTCTGTTGTAATAGGCCCAGCCCCGATCGTAATAATGGGAGCGATACCAGCGACCTTCATAGGGACGCCACCACCAGCCGTTCCAGAAAAACAGCTCGACGTTGACATCAGGGGCCACGTAAACTCGGTCTGTATCCGGTATATCCACCAGATCCGGAGGTCCCGGAGGTCCCGGAGGTCCTCCTCCGACTCCGATTACTATAGGAGGCAGACCGATGTTTATACCCACCCTTACCCCTGCCATTGCAGGGATAGGGGTGATAATCACTAATGCCAGCAATATTGTTAACAGATATAGTTTTTTCATGTGTTTCTCCTCCGTGTAATTTTCGATTGTTTTATAATTTAGATGACGAGTGAAGCACCTTTGTTGTCTACATTGGTAATAATGGTGTAAGAGGCCATTTTGATCTGTCCCCATTTTTTGTGATAGGTTGGTATGACTGGCGGGGAAATGGGGTCCATTTATAATGCAGGAGAATTGAGTCTATGGTCACAACAGAAGAGCGCACCGAGCTTTTGGAAATGGTGAGGGAGCTTGCAAACAGCTCTCCTTACTATCGTCATGTACAGATGCAGGTAGTAGGGTTCACTCAGCAGGGATGTATCATGAACATGATCGTAGAGCACCAGCATACAAACCTCTATGGCAACACTCATGGTGGGGCTGTTGCATCGCTGGCAGACTCCACCTGTGGAATATCGCTTGCAGTGGCACTCGAACGTAATGAATATGCCATGACCCAGCACCTTGATGTAAGTTATCTTAAGCCCTCTACCAAAGGCATATTGCGTGCTGAAGGGAGATTGCTCTCGCGCGGCAGGAATTCAGCAGTACTTGAGGCGGATATCTTCAATGAATCAGGTGAAAAGGTTGCACACGCACATACTGTCCACAGTATTCGCAAGAGGCCGGGCGGGTATATTCCAGAGGACTCTAAAGATATTAATGATAGTAAAGACAAGGGAGAAAATGCCTAAATCCGGGGACACCATACTGGGTTTATATTGTCGAGTTCACCAAAACCGTTCCCGATTCCCTCTTAATCAACGTGAAAGAAATCCGTACACCTTCCCCTTGGGCATTTCCTTGATCCGCCTGAAGAACTCCGTCTCCGTGATCTGCATGGGCCAGTCGTGGTTGGTGGAGAGCATTATCAGGAATAACTGCAGACAGTAACTCCGGTGTAATCCGGATGAAGATAGGGAGATAACATGTCAATGGTAAAAATGTTCCGATGTCTCTGCCTGGCGGTTTCCATGGTAGGTATTTCCACGGGTGTGCTTTTTGGGCTCACTATTGCAAATGTCCCGCGCATCGATAAGGAGGAATTACGGAAGCTGCTGGACAATCCCGATGTGATCGTCCTTGATGTGCGCATCCAGTCTGAGTGGGAACAAAGCGCATTCAAGATAAAAGGGGCTGTACGTCTGGAGAGTGTCGATGAAGTGGCCGGGGTAACGTATCCGAAGGACAAGACCCTTGTCCTCTACTGTGCCTGACCGCATGAAGCCACGAGTGCCAGGCTGGCACCCATACTGATATCAAAGGGCTACAATAAGGTCTACGTACTAAAGGGAGGCTGGAATGAGTGGTATGATTCCGGCTATCCTGTTGAAAAGAAATGAATAGTTTTTAAATTGTTCAAAGGAAATCCGTGGTGCCAAGATTCCCCTTAGTATTCATTTTTTAAGAAGTGCCATGTATTCTTGAGGGGATACGTTTTTTATCCGGACTGTCGGTCCATAAAGAACCTCTTTACGTGGTCCCGGGGGTCTGCAGGGGGGGTCATTGACCTCACCGCGGTGGACGAGCTTCAACGAGTGGGTCGGGCACTTGTACACACAGACGCCACATCCGATGCACAAGGTTGTGTCCGGAATAGCGGCTTTCCCTTTCTTGTTCCCGGCTTGCCCCGAATCTTCAAGGCGCAGGGCCTCCATGGGACATCGTTTTACGCAAAGCCCGCAGGCCTTGCAGGTTTCTGGGTTGGTCCGGATCAGATAATTTGATGCATCCATACTCTTCGTGTGTTTCAGGACGTGGAAGCTCTCGAACCACATGCAGCAGCACTTACAGCAGTTGCAGATCGTATCCACTCCTTTGACCCAGTTTGAGACCCCATGGACCAACCCTTCGTCAGCCGCCCGGCGCAGGATGGTATGCGCCTCTTCGCGGGAGATCTCCATTCCGAGGCCGTTGGTTACCATATAATGTACACGAGAGCCGAAATGGAGACAGTTCTCGGTGGAGTACGTGTAGTCAGGCGTTGCAGGGTCCAGGTTCTTGCGATGGCGGCAGGGACAGACAGCGACGCAGAAATAGTCCTGAGAGTCCATCACATTGGCAACATCTTCATAGGGAAGGACCTTGTGCATGCTGTCTGCATGGATGGTTTCTTCGAGTTTATCTCAACGGAATATTATCTTATATGGCCTGCGCTTTGTCATTGGCCCACAGGACACGACAGGTAACACTTGAAACAATAGTATTCAAAACCGATGAACGCCGATTGGTACAGGCTCATATACTTGGGGCTCATCATCATCTTCTTCTGTTCATCAGGACTGCTGTCGATGAATTTCATCCAGAACCTGATATTGCCCCCCAGGCCGTTCGGCTGGGAGTGTTTCATGCATTTGAATTCATCGGTCTTCCCTTCCTCATCCAAGGCCCGGCCCGGACAATTCTCCACGCAGACATTGCACTGTATGCAGAGATCCTCGGTCACTTTCGGGTCACCAGGCAGCTCCAGCTCGGTCAGGATCGTTGAAAAGATCACCCGGGAACCCAGCCTCGGATGGATCACCAGGTTGTGCCTCCCGAAATTTCCTAATCCTGCCGCTACGGCTGCATGCCGCTGGGAGAAGTCGGCTACAAGGCCGAACCTGTTCTCAGGCTGCATGTTCAAAGGGTATGACAACGGTGTGGACATTGCCTTGGTACCACACTCCTTCTCGATGAACCGTGAGGCCTTATAGTTGCATGACCTGGCGAATTCCATTGAGTCGAGCCTGCCGCCCATGGCGATCCGCTGGTTGTCGCTCTCGCAGTTGGACAACTCCCTGTAGGCCATGACGACCAGACTTTTTGCCTTGGGAAAGATCGAATCGACACTGGGGGACAGGGGGCTGTTATAATCGGATACGGCTCCGAACCCCACATCCTCCACGCCAAGGTCCAGCACGAATTTCTTTATTTTTTCCTTCATGTTCAATCTCCCTTCTTTGTCTTCATTGGCGCAGATAATACCAATCGGTATATTTCTGCTGAAAAAAATTTACTCCCTGAGCTCATCATTGATCTTGCCTACAAGGTAAGATACATTTCTTTCCAGATGAATCCTCGAACCCGTGACCTTCGAGAGCATGATGCCGCCTTCGATGAGGGAAACAAAATATGTTGCAAAGGCATCAGGATTCACGCCCGCCTTGATCTCGCTTCTTTTTATACCCCTCTTGACGATCGTGCTTATGGAGTTCATCCAGCTCTCGAGCGACCGGATTACGACGTCCCGCAACGGAAGCTCGCTGTTGTCGGAGTCTATGGCGGCGTTCAGGATCGGGCACCCGCCGCTTTGTGAAACGGTATCAAAAGCTTCTTTGTAGAATTGGGCGAATGCCACCAATTTGTCACAGTTATTTTTTATGGATTTGAGAGTATTTGCTATTTCGTTTGATATCCTGGAGATATTGTATTCAAGGGCAGCCAGGGCAATTTCGTCCTTGTTTTTAAAATTACCGTAAAGGGCGCCTTTTGTGAGCCCGATGGCGTCCGTCAACTGCGACATGGAAGTGCCTGCATACCCATGCATGTTGAAAACAGGTGCAACCTTCTCGATGATATATCTTTTAGTATCGTCTGCTTTTCTCATGACAACCGACCAGTGTCCATTAAATATACCGATCGGTATCTTTTGTAAAGAAAATAAATAACAGGGATCACGACATACGCCAACAATCGCACGGTTTTCTTCTCAGCTCACGGTCTCTGCACTGTAGCGGGCAATGAGGCCGGTACGCACAGCGTGACGGTAGGTGCGGGTAAAGAAAAAGCCCGCAAGAAGGATATATAAACCGGCAAGGCTCCCGCCCCAGAGAAGAACGGCTCCGGATACCGATCCGCCTGAGATGATAGACCGCATGCCTTCAAACACGTACGCAGGAGGGAGCAGATACGATACATACTGCATCCAATGAGGGAGCGTGGAAAGCGGGTAAAACACCCCCGCAAAGGGCGAGATGAGTGCAGGAATGGGCCACACGAACCACTCTGCCGAAGGCCCGAGCCGGAGCACCCCGGCACACGCAAAGATGCCCAGCGCAATGCCGAACAGGAAAAGCACAAGAAGGAACGCGAAGAGCGTGATCCCGTAGATGAAGAAGGAGAGGCCGAAAACTATCAAAGCCAGGGCGAGCATTACTATGAGCCCTATCGTGCTTGTGGCAATGCTCGACAGCACAAGGCCGGTTATGTATTCGGTGATGGAAAGGGGAGTGGCAAAGAAGTTGAGGAAGTTGCGCGACCACACATCCTCGAAAAAGGCCATGGTCACGCCCTGCATAACCCGGATAAAGAAGTCCCACAGGAGCACGGCCCCCAGGAGCCTCGGCACGAAATTGAAGCCGTTTGAGGAGACGGTATTGAGATATTTCGTGATGAATCCCCACAGTATGATGTCGATAGTCACCCAGGCAAAAAGGGGCATAACGCGCGAGAAGCTCCCGCGTATGAGATAGAACTGGCGGAGCACGATAGCAAAGATGCGGTTGTAGTTCATGGTGCTCATTGCTCCTCAAGCGTGAGCGGTTCACGCGCCACGGTTATGAAAAGCTCTTCGAGCGTTTTCTTCCCGTGCTCCCGGGGCAGGGTCTTGGGATTACCTTCAAGCAGGATCTTTCCTTGAGAAAGAAAAAGCACACGGTCGCATACCTCTTCAACCTCGTACATATTGTGCGAGGTCCATAAAACACCCCCGGTTCCCTGTGCAGTGAACTCCTTTATTTTCACCCTGATTTCACGTGCCGTTGCAGGGTCGAGCGAGGCCGTCGGTTCGTCGAGGAGAAGGAGGTGAGGACTGTTGAGCAAGGCCTTGGCGAGGCCTACCCGTGTCTGTTCTCCCGAAGAGAGCACCCCGCACTTCACCTCTCGAAATGCCCCAAGATCGAACTGCATGAGGAGTTCTTCAATGCGTACCCGAAGATCCCTTACTCCATAGATAAGACCGAAGATACGCAGATTCTGATACACGGACAAGTTACCGGGCAGGGGCGCGTACACGGCCGCGAAGTTCGTGCGTTCGAGCGCATGGGACCGCCTTGTCCCTATGTCCATTCCTTCGATAAGGATAGTCCCGCAGCTCGGCTCCAAGACACCGAGGATCATGTTGATGGTCGTTGTCTTCCCGGCGCCGTTGGGGCCCAAGAGGCCTACGATCTCATTTGTGCCTACATCGAACGAGACGCCGTCTACGGCCGGCGTTTCACCGTAGAGCTTGCACAGTGACGTTACCGAGAGCACTTTCACTGCAGAAGACATTTCTTAGAAGTTCCCCCCTTTCGCGTTGAAAAGCCCCCGGGCCTTAGATATTTCTTTATTCCTCAAAATACTCGTTCTTCATCTCCAAGGTCAGGCCGTCGCTGTTCATGAGGCGTCTTACAAGCCCCTCGATCTTGGGAAGCTCATAGCCATAGAAATAACGGCACGCATAGATCTTGCCGGTGTAGAAATTCATGTCGCCACCCAGGAGGCTCCCCTTTTCGAGGGCCTTGTTGGCAATCAAGGCCTGCAGGAGCCACTGCCAGGCGATGGCGATGATGCCGAACAGCTCCGAGTGCGTTCAGGCCTGCCCGGCCCTTCTTCATAGTCATTTTGCGGCCCGGAAGGTCCATACCCTGGATGCCGGTAGTCCCCTCGTGGATGGGATGGATCCTCACATCGCGGTAATACTGCTCCAGAGGAAACTCATCGTAATAGCCGTACCCGCCCAGGATCTGGAGCCCCTGGCTGCAGGAAAGGATACCCATCTTCATGGCTGTATCTATGACCATGTCGAAGACCTCCCGGCTGTGGTCGGCATAACGGGGATAGCCAAGGAGCGACTCAACATCGAACATCTCGTACAGCAGGAATCTCAGATTTCTCTCAGAGATGAATTTTTCAGCCATGGTAGATCCCCTTTCATGAAGTGAATGTGCCCTGAATAGATACGGTGATGCAGCGTGTAGTATACATAATTTCAGGTCTCTCATCCATCCCTAGATGAATCATACCCTAAACAGAGTCAATGCCTTTGTTTCGCATTTGTCCGTAATCATGCTCTACTTGGTTACTAAGAAAATTAAGGAATATATAATGGTCCAAAATCCGGATATCTTGAGAAGATTCGAAGATGATCTGGCCCGGAAAGAGGGAAGAATTCCCATCTATTCTTCTAAGAAGAACACAGGAGAAAACGCCATGTCGATAGCTAACCCACTATCTCCAGTTCATATTGAGAGCTCCCGAGGCCAAGCCTTTCAGCCTCGGCAATCTGGAGCCTGCCGTCTTTTTTATGAAGAAGGCTCAAGATATCCCACCCCTCTTTGAGGACAAGGCCTGAGGCCCTGGAATCGGGGAGAGGGCTTACCTTGCTCAAGATGTCGAGCGTCGCCGTATCGATGGCAACAGGGTCATCGGAGATCAGAATCCCCTGATCCTGGGCTATGGGCGGGTCTGCAAGGGGCATGCAGTCACATTCAGGCTGCATCTCAAGGAGGAAATTTATGTAGAGCACCCTTGACGGTTCGAATGTCTTCAGAATCGCGTTCGCCCCTTCTGCAACGGCCTTCATGAAGATCTCATGCGATACAGGGACTTCGATGGCCTCCACCGGGCATACCCGTGCGCATCTCCCGCAGCGCCAGCACTTGCCTTTGTCAACGGTGTAGACACTGTCCGGGAAGGTGATGGCCCCGATTGGGCATACATTCATGCAATCGAGACATAAGGTGCATTTCGTCTCATCCCATTGCATGATCTCCCCCATGAGAAAGTGCATCTTTCCCCTTCCCTGATGCCAGTCGCCACCCCGCGGGGCTGCAGATATACCGCCCATGGATATGTTCTTGATGGCCCCCCCCAGTACAGCCTGGATGTGTCCTTTTACATGGGTCAGCACAACCATTGTTTTGGCATCGTGAATGGCGGAAGCTATGGCCATCTCACCTAAAGTCTCGCCTGCATACACCTTGATGGAATCGTTCCCGAAGATCCCATCTGCCATGATCACGGGCGCGCCGAGTGTCAGGTGCGTGTATCCGGCCTCTTTGGCAATCTCCAGATATTCATAGCCGGGCACCCTTACCGAATCGGTGACAAAGGGTTTTGCAGGCACCTTTTTTACTGCATCGACCACCTTCTTGACAAACTGCGGGCGAATAGTTTTGAAGGCACCGTGATTGCCGAGGTGCATTTTCAATGCAACGAGCTCATCTTCAGGTATGTATCTTTTCAGGTCGAAACGCTCCAAGAAATTTTCGAATTTACCCATCAGCCCTGAGTCATAGGTGAAAGACTTCGACTGTGCAGTTATCTGGTACACCTTCGATTTCATAAATCCTCCTGTTGATCTACAAAGCCCTCTTGCAGCCGTTGTTAGTCCGCTGGTCTCGTGTCAATTGTCTGATGCCTTCATTATATCCTTATTCATACTTTTCATAACATACTATTTTATCCAGGTCCTTTCTCGATTTCATGGGAGGCGGCTGGTCAGGATAACCGAGAGGCAGCATAGTCACAACCCGGATCCGGCCGGGAATCTTGAGGATATCTTTGACCTCATGTTCATGAAAAGCCCCGAGCCAGCAGGTTCCAAGACCAAGTTCACAGGCCTGGAGAGTCATGTATGCACATGCAATCGATACATCCACCGTGTATGCACTCTGGCCGCAGGCCATTACACGCTCTGTCTCCGTGGCGCATGCCACGATCACAACAGGTGCCTGGGCCACAAATGTCTGTCCTAGAGCCGCCCTGGACAGTTTTTCCCTGGTGTCTTTGTCCCGAACAACAACAAACTTCCATTCCTGGCGATTGCTGGCAGACGGGGCAAGCCTGGCGGCATCCAACACCTTTTTAAGCTTCCCGTCTTCCACTTCAGTATCTTTATAGGCCCTGACGCTTCCTCTGTTACTAATTGCGGTAAAAACATCCATACAATTGTTCTCCTTTTATACGGATCGGTTTGAAATAACTGATCGGCCTTTAACTTATTATAAGGCCGGCTTTCATGTTTTCAATTACTTCCCTTTGTATATCTGATGATAAACCTAATAAATAAAGTATAGAATATTACAGGGATAAAGTGAATCCAGTATTCTGGTCACTTGTCTCCCTGAAAATTACGGGGCCAAGGCCAAGCCCTCTGACACAAGACCCCGTATCATATCAAATAATCAGACTATACGGAGTAATTGATCGATGTATAGTCGTCTGTACTTCCGGTGATGGTCTGGAAGAGATTCTGCAGGCTGGATGCCTGGCTCGATGCATAGGCAGACAAGGCCTTTGCAACGAGACTGTTTAAGGATGACGAGTTTGTCGAGTCTGTCGAGCTTGTCGAACTCGTAGAGCCGATGTCATCCAGATAGGCCTGTAGTTCCGATGCACTCAATACCCCGTCACCATTGGTATCATACTTGGAAAGGATACTATTCGCGCTGGTTGTGGAGCTGCCCGCCTCGGATGATCCCGAGGGAGGAGGCGGTGGTGGAGGTGCCATCCCCGCGTTTTGCGGGGCCGATATGCCGTTGGCATCAAGGAACGAACTGAACTCCGTGGCGCTCAGTGTTCCATCGCCATTGGTGTCGTAGGTGGAGATGGCATTGGTGGTGTCAATGGTGTTGCCGGTTGCCTTAGACATGTTCGCCGCCCAGGTGTCCAGCTGTGCCTGTGTCATCTGGCTGCTGCCGCCGGTGATGGCATTAAAGAGATCCGTGGATGCAGAACTGTCCGATGAATCCTGAGAGGTAGGCGGCGTTATGCCATTGGCATCAAGGAACGACTTAAACTCCGCAGTACTCAGTCCGCCGTCGCTGTCGGTGTCATAGGTGGAGATGGCATTGGTGGTGTCAAGGGTTGTACCGGTGACCTGTGAGATCTTCTTCCCAAAGGCGTCCAGCTCCGACTGGGAGATCTTGCCGTCGCCATTGGTGTCAACCTTGCTGAACAAATCTGCAAGATCCGGCTTATGTTTTGCCTGTTGGGTCTGCAGATAGTTCAAGTAACTGGTGCTTGAACTACTTATTCCGCTAACCATACTAGTCCTCCTTGTTTTAAGTTTGTACAGATTCGCGAAGTCTGTCCTTGACTAGATAGGCCAGATCCATGCCAGAAAAGGGAAGAAAGCAGTCTGCTGCTGGTTTTGTCGGATTATTTAAGTTACGGACCTATAGCCCCTGGTCTGTATGAGATCTCCGGTCATCAAGCACCTCATGGGCGCGCTTGAGCAGGATGGATTTCCAGTTCTTGATCTGGTTGGGGTGGACATGGTGCTCATCGGCAATTTCATCCAATGTCTTTTCACCCCTGATATAATCAGCCACCACCCGGGCCTTGAAGTCTCCTGAATATCGTTTGCGATTCTTCATCGATCCTCTTTCCTTTTCAAGCAGTAACTTATTATCTACGAATAATATTTATTGTGCCTACCTATGCCGCGACTTGTTCTTAAAGACATTCGGGAAACTTTTTGCCTGTTTCAGGGGAAATAATTACCTCATTCAATGTATCATGCATCGTCATTCACATAGAAGTAATCGCAATCTTCGAGGTATGGATAACTGCTGGTATCGGTATAGTAATAACTGACCCCGCCAATTGTCACGATGTCCTCATCACTGCCGGAGTCATTAGCGAGTGCATCTGAGAGATCGGTAAGATCAATGCTGGTATCAAAAGAGCATTTCACGGACTTCTTTGTATCAGAGTCCATCACAGTGACCGAATTGGTCCCTACACTGAGAAGTACGCCTTTCAGGAGGATATATGTTCCATTATAATCCTCGTTGCTGTTTCCCAATGCCGTCCACAGTTCGGGCACCGTCAATAATGTGTATTTTGAGGTCATGTCTTTATAAGTATCATCCGTGCTTGTAGTCTCATCAGTGTTGCATCCTGACATGCATAGGGCAGCAATAAACACATACGGCCATATTTTTCTTTTCATAGAAAGCCCCTCTTTTTGACGGATGATCATGCTGGAAAGAAATATAGCAGGCATTTGTGGAGAAAATGTGGATAAAGGATGTGAAGACTGTGTGGATTATCAAAATCGTTTGAAATGCTGCCAAGGGTGTATTACTGGTATGCTTGATGATGATAATACTCCCGGAGAAAAACCGTTCAAGAGTTCAGGCATGAAGGTGAAACTTGCCTATAAGCTCTTTTTTGCATTTTTGATCACCAGCCTGATGAGCATCGTCATGATGGTGGGTATCATGCAGTACTTTGTTGTACGGAACTTTGAGGATTTCATCAATAAGATGGAAATGCAAAGGCTTGGTGAGATAGCCCAAAGGCTTGGTGCGGCTTACCATGAAAATAAAGGATGGGGGTTTATAATAAGGGACCCGGGGGCTTTTAATAATATTCTGCAACAGGATTTTCCGGGAGAAGGCCATGAGCGAATGCCTCCTGCCCCGATCCGGCCGGACATCGGCCCGGGACCACGGATGCCCGGGAATGATTTCGATCGGGAATTACCCCCTCCGGAACCTCATCCCTTCATGGAGCAGAGGATATCTCTCTATGATGCACAAAAGCGGCTCGTGGCAGGTGGCGCCTTTCTCACCAAAGACCATATCTTCAAAGAAATTATTGTTGACGGGAAAATTGTAGGCCGGCTCGGACTGGACAGGGGAAGACGGCCGCCGGACCCCCTTCAAGAAAGGTTTCTCTCCAGGCAGTTAGAGGCCTTTTTTATCACCGGGTGCGCTGTGCTTGTCCTTGTTGCATTGGTCTCGTTGCTGTTCTCACGGCACCTGCTGCTGCCGGTGAGGCGGCTGAACGAGGGTGCGAATGCCCTGGCTTCCCGGAAGTTCAATACGCGCATCAAGGTGAGCTCCGGAGATGAGTTGGGCCAGTTGGCCGATGCCTTCAACCGTATGGCCCAGACCCTAGAACGGTACGAAGAACTGCGCAAACAATGGATCTCCGATATCTCCCATGAACTGAGAACACCCATTGCCATACTACGGGGCGAGATAGAGGCCATACAGGACGGCGTACATGAAATGACCCGGGAGAATATGGAATCACTGCATTCGGAGATCATGCTTTTAGGCAAGCTTGTGGGCGACCTTCATGAGTTGTCCATGGCGGACACGGGTGCATTATCGGCCAAACAGGAACCTGTCGATGTCATCAAGGTACTTCAGGATACTGTAGGCATGTTCTCCTCAAGATTTACCAAGGAATCACTTATAGTTCATTATGATCGAAAGCCGGGAGAACCTACAATCGTTCTGGGTGACAAAGACCGGTTGGCCCAGGTGTTCTCCAATATACTCGAGAATACCCTGCGTTATACCGAAAGCCCCGGGGAGCTCAGGATTCACTGGGTCAAGACGGACAACGATGTGTGCATTGTATTTAAGGATACACAACCCGGTGTGCCCCACAGCGCCCTTGAGAGGCTGTTCGACAGGCTCTACCGCATAGATCCGGCAAGGTCCCGTAAGAATGGGGGAAGCGGTCTGGGCCTTGCTATCTGCAAGAACATCGTGGAGGCGTTCGGAGGAGAGATAAGGGCCGATCATTCCGACATCGGAGGACTTCGTCTGGAAATACTCCTGCCGCTGGTGCGGAACACATAAACCGCGAGGATACTATCATGATTGAACAGCATGTCCTTATTATCGAGGATGAAGATAAGATAGCATCTCTCCTTCGGGATTACCTGGAGAGGGCGGGATACAAGACGTCCCGGCTCGATCGAGGTGATGGTGCGATCCTTTTCATGAAGAACAACCCGGTCGATCTTATCCTTTTAGACATCATGCTGCCCGGTACGGACGGTATGGAGGTATGTAAGGGAATCAGGAGGTTCTCCTTTGTCCCCATTCTCATGATAACCGCCCGCGTCGAAGAGATTGACAGGCTCCTCGGGCTTGAGCTTGGCGCGGATGACTACATCTGCAAGCCCTTCAGCCCTCGGGAGGTAGTGGCCAGGGTAAGGGCGGTTCTTAGGCGTGTTCATCCGGCAATGGAAGATCAGGCAATTAAGGCCGGCAATATCGTGCTCCATGAAGAGACGCGTGATGTCTCAATAAATGGGCATGATCTCAGGCTGACGCCCATCGAGTTCGGCTTGCTCAAGATCCTCCTGACTCACCCGGGGCGTGTCTTTTCACGTAGTGAACTGGTAAGCCACGTGCAGGGTTATGACTATGAAGGCTATGACCGAACCGTGGACACCCACATCAAGAATCTGCGCAGGAAGATGGCTGCCTTCATGCCGGAACAAGAGGTCATCTGTTCCATCTATGGGGTAGGATACAAGCTTCTCGTGTGATGAACCCGTAAAAGGATATCCTCTTCCTGCTTCTTTGTGATTATGCCCGCAACAGCGGCCTGTTTGACAAGCTTTTCGGACTGCTTGTCCATTGCCGTAATAAGGGCATCAAGCGGGACCCCGTACGCCTCAAGAATCGCAGGGGGCCCACTGCTGATGAGCAGTTGCCTGACGTTCTCCTGGGTCAGGCCCGTGAGCTCGGAGAGGACATCAATCTGCTGGTACATGAGCAGAAGTCTCATGCCGGGGGGCATAGGAGGTTCATGCGGTCCGCAGTGCGGGGGCGGCAGCGCTATGGAAGGTCCTGGTTCCTGTGAAGGGCCGCCCGGTAATTCAGCCCCGAAGGCGAGACTTAAGAATAAGACACTTACTGTCAGAATGGTTGCCATGATCACGGATGTCCTTTTCATCATGATTCTCCTTCATGAATATTGATTCTTCCTCATATGTGTCATACAAATGTGAAGATCTTGAGGAGAAACCATGTGATTATTGTGGCAAAAACTATTATGAGGAAGGGTTTATTGCCTGCTACCCTTCTTTCGGGTTTCCTCATTTTCTTCCCGGCGCTTTCTGCACATGCCCTTGAATACGCCATTGTCCCTGTTCACCCGGCCATGATTGCCCCGTTTGTCCTGCTGCTCCTGGCGATTGCGGTCATGCCCTTTATCAGTGCCGGCTGGTGGGAAAAGAGGTACGCTTATGTCTGCCTGATTCTCAGTTCAATCCCTCTGATTTACTATTTCATTATTCTGAGGAACGCCCCGAGGATGATAAGTACGGCCTTCGAATACTTCAGTTTTATCGCCCTGATCGGTTCGCTCTACGTCGTATCCGGAGGAATCCATATCAGGATAAAAGGGAGGTCGACGCCCCATGCAAATGTCATCCTCCTTGCCATAGGGGCCCTCATCTCGAATCTCCTGGGCACTACCGGCGCCTCCATGGTGCTCATCAGGCCCTATATCCGGGTGAACCGGTATCGTATCTCGGGCTACCACATCGTCTTCTTCATATTTATTGTATCGAACATTGGCGGATTGCTTACCCCTATCGGCGATCCGCCGCTCTTTCTCGGCTATCTGAAGGGTGTCCCGTTCTTCTGGGTGATCTCCCGTGTCTGGCTGATCTGGATTATTGCCGTCTCATTCGTGCTGATTGTTTTTTACCTCATAGACTACTACAACTTTAAGAAGCTCCCGGATGACATGGAACACGAGGTTGAAGAAGAGGGCGAACACGCCTATGTCGAAGGCCTGCATAACAGCATTTTCCTCATAATGATTATCGGTGCCGTGTTCCTGAAGGAGCCTGTGCGCGAGATGGTCATGATCTTTGCTGCCGCCATGAGCTATTTCGCGACAAAAAAACAGATCCACGAGAAGAACCGGTTCACCTTCATACCCATTCAGGAGGTTGCCATCCTCTTTGCCGCCATCTTTGCCACCATGGTACCGGCCCTGGACTGGCTCGAGCTGAATGCGCTCAGCCTCGGAATCTCAGAGCCGGGCCATTATTACTGGTGCTCGGGAATCCTCTCTTCCATCCTTGACAACGCCCCGACCTACCTCAATTTTTTAAGTGCCTCCTTTGGCCTGCACGGCCTCAGTGTTGATAACCCCTTCCATATGCAGGCCATGCTCGGTATGCTTTCCGCTCCTCAAATCCACCACCTGCGGTTTTTGCAGGCAGCCCACCTTAAGCCCCTGACCATGCAATCATGGAAATATATCCAGGCCATATCGGCCGGGGCAGTGTTGTTCGGGGCAATGACCTACATCGGAAACGGCCCGAACTTCATGGTCAAATCCATTGCAGAGCATCAGAATGTGAAGATGCCGCACTTTATGGAGTATATCATTTTCTTTTCAATCCCCGTGCTCGTCCCGCTTTTTGTGGTTATCTGGTTTATTTTTTTCAGATAAGTCTTGTCGTAACTGTGTTAGGAGCCAGAAGTCAGAATTCAGAAGTCAGGAATATTCTGAATTCTGACTTCTGAATTCTCAACTCTGTCTCCCTGGCATGGACTTTGTATGTTATTGCTGAGATATCAGGGGAGGGACAGGATGAAAATTGCCTCAGGGGATGTATTGGGGAGATTAATCCAAGGGCTTTCTGCGGGCCCCGCACATTCCGCCCAAAAAACTGCTGCCGGCCCGGAAGGTTTTTCACAGCTTCTGGAAGAAGTAGTGCAAGCGGCCTCAGAAGGCCCGGATACAAAGATCGATAAGGATAAGATCACTGTTATGCTTGAGCTCGTTAAGATGCAGATGAACCAGTCGGCCCTGAACTCATTTGGAGGTAATGATGGTGAGGATGACGGGGACAGTTTTCATTTCATGTCCGGCTTGACTGATATCCAGGGTACCCAACAGCAAGAGTCAAATATCCGACAGCCTGAACCGCCTACCCGATCAATTCAGCCGCCTGCAGATATGGATGGCATAATTGACAAGGCATCTGCAACCTATGGGGTCGATAAGGGCCTCATTTCTTCGGTTATCCAGGCGGAGAGCGATTTTGATCCGAATGCCACCTCGCCTAAAGGCGCTATGGGGCTCATGCAGCTCATGCCTGACACGGCCAGGGGTCTGGGGGTGAGTAATGCCTACGACCCACAACAGAATGTCATGGCAGGCACCCGCTACCTGAAAAGTCTGTTGGACAGATATAACGGGGATGTAAAACTGGCCCTGGCCGCCTATAACTGGGGCATGGGGAACCTGGAGCGCAGCACCGGGAACCTCCCTGAAGAGACACGGAACTATATCGCCCGGATCATGAAGAACTACGGTGTGGCAGAAGGATAGAGCTTATCATAACAGGTCACTGGCCCACTTTTATCAGCTCGTCCGTGACTGTATTCGTCACTGTGCCGTTGGAATAAACAATTGTAGAGTTAGAGACTTTCTTCACAAGCCCTGTACCTTTGCCGTACCATGAGGTTGCTGAGGTATCGCTGGTTTTGGTCTGACTATTCAGGGTAAAGGTGCAGGTAAATGATTCCAGGGTCTTTATGGTCTCGTATATACCGGCAGTAACTGTTACATTCTCAACTCCAAGGACCTTGATAGTATATTCAGTGGTCATGCTACCGAGCTTTTCGCCAAATATGCCCTGATCCGGGTCGGAATTGAGGAGATCCTCTGTACTGGATTGTGAATATTCCTCGCCAACAATCCAATCCGAGGGTACATTGCCGGTTAGGGTGGTGTGAACGGGCTCGTTACTGGTGAATATACTGAAATTATCGCTGATAACGGCATTACCGGCAGGGCTTTTATACGTAACGGTATTGGGTGTGCCATTTATCGTAAGTGTCTCAATAGAATATGGTCCTGCAATAGCACCGGAATATCCATATTGACTGGGGATCGTGGCAATAGGAGTCGGTTCATAGCTATATACTAAGGTGGATGTCTGCGAACTCTGTTGTCCCCCTATTGTATCCACCTCTGTCTCCGTGAAGGTGTAGGTCTTGTTCATGTCATCGCTGAGATAATCCGGGGAATAGATTGTCTCGGCCCCTCCACCGCTAGTCCCGCCTCCACCACCGCAGGCAAAGAGGATGATCCCGATCAGGATAGAGAGGAGGAAGGTGCGGTTTTTCATAGTTGTTCCCCTTGAGAATGACATAGTCTCTTCATCGTCATTAAGGAGGTAAAACATGACAGGGACAAAGCGTCAGGTGTTATTAGTTTAAGTTCTCTAACAAGGATTTGATTCCTCGCAGAATGCCTCAGGTGACCTTTGCCCTGGCAATAATCCGGTTGAAGATGCCGGGCACAAAACGGTTAAGATATACACCGAGCAGTTCTTTTCCCCCAATGAGTACCTCGTCTTTGCCTTGTTCTACGGCCTGGATTATCTTCTCGGCGCATACCTCAGGCGTCATTCCGTCGGCCTGGGCGTCATCCATGACCCCGTGACAGGACCCGTCTGCACACAGGGCGTTTATTGAGATATTGGTGCGGATAAATCCCGGGCATACGATGAGGACCTTGATGCCCTTTGCAGATAACTCGGCGCGCAAGGAGTCAAAGAAACCGTGTAATGCGTGCTTGGATGCGGAATAAGTCGAGCGCAAGGGCGTACCCAATTTGCCCACCAGGCTGCTGATGACAATGATATGGCCGGAACCTCTTTCGAGCATGGACGGCAGGACTGACTTGGTTAAGGCCACCGTACCGAAGAAGTTGGTCTCCATGATCCTACGGTCAGTATCAAGGCTGGTCTGGAGGGCAAATGACCGCTGAGATATGCCGCCGTTGTTGATGAGCATGTCTATGCGGCCGAATTTATCAAGAACGGTTCGGACGGAATCGGAATATATCGAGGAATCGGCAAGGTCCAAAGGGAGCACGAGGTGATGTTCAGGGGATGAACACCGGTCTTTCACCTCATTCAACCTTTTTGTGTTGCGTGCAGAAACAATGAGATGCGCACCCTTGCCGGCAAAGGCATAGGCCATGGCCTCGCCTATCCCTGAAGATGCCCCCGTGATCCAGATGACTTTATCGTTGAAAGACATGGACTGGCCTCCTTTTATCGAGATCCTTACTTGTCTGATTCTTTTTCTCCCTGAGTGCCCTTACCCTCGCTGGCGGTATCACCTTTTGTTTCTTTATCCATTTTAAGCAGGCGCCTGGCCTCTTCCTTCATGGCCTGGTCGATGTTTTTCTTCATCTCTTCACCCTTTTTAACCGCCTCGCCGCCCATAGCCTTATTAATGGTGTCGGCGATCGTCTTTTTTGCATCGCTGCCGTCGCAGGCTGCAAAGATAAGGGCACAGATACAGGCAAGGACCACAATCATATAGGGAAAAGTCTTTCCGAACAGGTCTTTCATGCTTACCTCCCTTGTCGCTTGGTTTTCAAAGATTCAATTTTTTACCTGGACTGTCCGAATTCATCGAGGACCCTTTTGATCTGCACCGGGTCCACCTCCCGCATAATGACGCCGATATACTGCTTCTGTCTTCGCCTGGCCCCATGGGTACTCATTTTTTTCATGGATATGACTGCATCTACGAGTTCATGTGGGATGCCGGCATTCTTTAAATAGGCATTAGGCAGGGTCACGAGCTGTTCTCCAAGCTTCTGCAGCTCCATCATCTCCTTTTTGAGCCTCGTCTTGCTCTTTGGTGCTTCCAGCTCAGGCGGCATCTGTTCATGAATGGGATCGTATTCGCGTTTCACGGTAATTGCTTCCTCTTTTATCCGGTCAGGATATCCTTCTGCCTCTTCTTGCATACCGGGTCTTTTTCTACAAATATCTTTTCACCGGTGAATGGGTCCAACCCTGTGTAGTACATGAGGGTGGAGTAGGTGGATGGGGTGGGAGTGAAGATCTGCACCTGTTCAGGGTTCAGCTTAAGGTTCTTATCAACAAAAGATCTGAGCCCTTTCATGTCCATTTCGGTGCAGCCCGGATGCGCTACGAGGAAGTAATAGGTGAGAAACTGCTTCTTGCCTTTCTGGCCTGAAACCTTCAAGAAACGATTCCTGAAATCAAGCAGCGTGGCCATGCCCGCCTTGCCCATCTTGCTAAGCACACCCTGAACAGTATGTTCGGGCGCCAGTTTCATCTGTCCGGACACATGATGTTCTGCAAGCTCTCTCAAATAGGCATCCCCATAGTGTTTGTCTGCGCATACCAGGTCATGACGGATGCCTGAGCTCACAAATGCCTTTTTAATGCCCGGGATAGCCCTGAGTCTTTCTAAGAGATGTTGCTGCCGGTTATGATTTATGCCCAGATGGGTGCAAATATCCGGGTACAGGCATCTCCGGCGGCTGCATATACCTCTGTGCTTGTTCACTGTGCATGCAAATCCATACATGTTCGCTGTCGGCCCCCCCACATCTTGTATGTAACCCTTGAACTTGGGGTGTGATGTAAGCCTTTTGGCCTCGGCAATGATGGATACTTCGCTGCGGGAGATCACGCATGTGCCTTCATGCATGGAGATAGCGCAGAAGTTGCATTGACCCAAGCAGCCCCTGTGGGTGGTGATGGAAAACCGTATGGTTTCTATTGCCTTCACCTCGCCAAGGGCTTGTTCGTGAGGGTGCACCTCCCGCTCAAAATCGAGCTCATAGACAGAGTCCAGTTCATTCTCTGTCAAAAGAGGCCACGGCTTATTATGAACCAGGTATCGGTCGCCATGTCTCTGGCAGACGTTGTTGCCTGTGAGGGGGTCGTTATTCTGGTAGAAGCAGTGGAACATCTCGATGAAGGCGTTCACGTCCTTTACAACATCTTCGTATGAGGGCAGTTCGATTGCGTCTTGGGGCTTATCTCTACTGATGAAGCAGATGCCCCTCATATCCTTGTAGCCTTCACCCGAACTCAAAGCGCGGGCCAGTTCTACGACCGGGTACTCCCCCATGCCGTAGACCAGGATGTCGGCCTTTGCATCGAAGAGGATGGAGCGCCTGATACTGTCCGACCAGAAATCATAGTGCGCAATGCGTCGCAGGCTTGCCTCGATTCCGCCGAGCACGAGGGGTTTCTTTTTTTTTGAGCATTGCCTGATGAGGTTTGCATATACGATAACCGCCCTATCCGGCCTTTTTGTGTTCAAACCTCCAGGGGTATAGTCATCGGATTTCCGTCTTTTTTTTAAAGGGGTGTAATTGGCCACCATGGAGTCGATGCTGCCACCGGTAATGCCCCAGAACAATGCCGGCTCCCCGAGCCTCATGATGTCAATCGAAGACGTGGTGTCCGGCTGGGATATGATACCCACGCGGTACCCAGCCTTGAGCAGTGCCTTGCCTACCACCGCGACCCCGATATGGGGGCTGTCGATGTAGGCGTCTCCGGTGACCAGGATGACATCGAGTCCGTCCCAGCCAAGGGTCTTCATTTCCTGAATGGTTGTAGGGAGAAACATATGATTGCGCTAAAGGATAGCACAGGGGCCTTAATTTCTCAAACCAAGTGGAAGAGTGCCCAGTCCGAGGTAAGCTCCATCACGACATTTTTATTTCTGTCCATATGCCCCAAATGGCCATTGCCCGGGACGATGCAGATATGTTTTACGCACCTCAGCGCGCCAAAGAGCAGGTGTGCTGTCTCAACAGGGTCCACCTTATCATCCTCACCATGGATGACGAGCGTGGGGACTGTTATCAGGTGAACCCGTTTTAGGGTATCCACAATGAGTGAGGGGGTGGCACCCGGGACAGGGAAGGCAGACCACATTTCCAAGACCCTTGGGTTTTCCTTCCACCTTCGATTGACTTGTGGGTCTGATGCCACCTCTACCTTCGAAAATGGCCCCACCATAGAGAGCCTCAGATCCTCTTTCGTGATAAGGCGTTTGATCCTTCCGAGGACATCAAGGATATTCATCCCGAGATGTTCTGCCCGGGACAATGTATTTCTCACGGTAGCATCCAAGGTAATGATACAGTGTATCCTGCTGTCGAGGAGTGCCGCCTCGAGAACGGCCGTCCCCCCTGAAGAGAGGCCGAAGACGCCGATGGAGTTTCCATTAATCTCCGGCATCTGTTCGAGGAAGTCTATGGCGCACCTGATATCCTTTACCCAGTCTTTGATATTGACGTGAAAGCGCTTCCCCCCGCTTGCACCATGACCATGCATGTCTATGGCCAGGGAGGCAATGCCTTTGCCTGCAAGGTATTCGCAGAGATCGAAGTAGTTTTCCTTGAAGTCCAGTGCCCCATGGCAAATGATGAGCGCCGGTAACGGTATGTCTGCGTCCGGAATAAACATGGTTCCGGAGATTGTATCAGGGCCTGAAAGGAATGATACATCAGTTCTGCGCATGAGCTTCATCGTCAATCACCGGTATGAGGGCAGGTGAATATATATTAGATCCGCCTGCTTCAAAGACACACTCAGACTAGACCGCTGACTGGCTGGAGGTCGCAGCGCTGCTTGTGGAATTGATGTAACTCCTGATACCCTCTGCAATAGTCTGGCAGGTCCACAGACGTTTTTCATCGTTCATTTCAAGCAAGGTAATCCTGAAGCCTTTTCTATCACAGCAGAATCCGGTAAGAGGCACTACACAGATACCCGTAGAGCCCAGGAGATAATAAACGAAGCGCTTGTCGACCTCTACCCCCTTGACCTTGTTCTCAATGTATTCCAAGGCCTTAGAGTTAGAGATGGGCAACGTCTGCCGGTTGTTCAGTGCTCCATCATCGAAGAGGACCGACATGTAGAAGGCCCCCTGGGGCTTGTTCACCCTTATCCCTTCGACTCGTGAAAAGATATCCCATGCCTCTTGTGCCCTTTTCTCGTACATTAACCTCCTGGAAGTGAGATGCCCCTCATAGCGAGGGTCACCCATGACCAGAGGGATGGAATATTGAGGCAGGCTCGTGGAGCAGACTTCCAGCATCTTGGCATTGATGAGACTTTTGATATATCGCTTGAAATGAAGTTTATCCTGATTAAAAACCTCAATCCACCCGCACCGGGCCCCCGGCCAGGGAAATTCCTTGGATATGCCCCGAAGGGCAATACCCGGAACGTCTGCAATAACCTCACTCAAATGGGCTGTCTCGGCGCCGCCATAGACGAGTTTGTTATAGGTCTCATCGCAGACCATAAACACCTTATAGCGTCTGGCTATCTCCACCATCTTGCGAAGAAGTTCTCTGGGGTAAACAGCACCGGTGGGATTGTCCGGGTTAATAATGAGAATGCCTGCGATGGAGTCGTTGTATTTAATCTTATTCTCCAGATCAACAAGGTCCGGCATCCATCGGTTGTTCGGATCGAGTTCGTAGGTGAGGTGCTCATACCCCGAGTGGGCCGCCTCGGCGGAGGAATGTGTGGAATAAGCGGGAGACGGGCCGATCACCCTCGCTTCGCGTTTCAGATAGCCGAATATCTTGGCAATGGCGTCGCCGATACCGTCGAAGAAGATGATGTCATCCTTGGTTACCTGGTAGCCGCCACGTTTATTCACCATTTCTGCGAGAAACTGGCGTGACGATGCAACACCCTGAGTGGCCACATACCCATAGGTTTTATCCTCAGAGGCCAGCTTGATAATGATATCCTTGATCCACTGGGGGATTTTCTCACCTTTGGCGATGGGGTCGCCGATGTTCTCCCAAGTGATCTCCACACCAAGCCTCTGGAGGTCTTCGGCTACGGCAACGATCTGCCGGATTTCATAGGTGAGCTGTTCCGCTCCTTCATGTACTATATTTCTTCTCATGGTCGTTGTCTCCCCTTAGCCTGAATTTTCAGGCCGATAAGCCTATTCAGGGGGTATCTTTCTTTCGATACATAAACAAAAGACCCGGCAAATGCAATGTGTTTCTTTAAACATAATCCTCCATGTTGGTCTTCCATATGACAGAGTATAAACAAGATTTCTCATGAGCGGGTAATAGATGGCAAGAGAGGCACTAAATCCTTATCAACAGAATTATTATCTTGCGAAGGAGTTGCCTTATCCCAGAGTTCCATCTTGATAAATACATCCACACAGTCTGGACAGAGTTGGCTGCCGCTTACCTGCTGGATGATGGCCAGGGCTTGGTCCTTTGGCATACCTGCCCTGTATGGACGGTCGCTTGTAAGCGCATGGTATGTATCTCCAACAGCGGTGATTCTTGCCCAAAGAGGTATCGATGAACCCTGGAGTCCCTCCGGATAGCCTTTCCCATCAAAACGTTCATGGTGATAGAGAACTATCGGGATGATCGGTGCAAGAGAAGGGACAGGCCTTAGAATCTCCGCACCGATGACAGGGTGTTTTTTGATAATGGCGAACTCTTCATCCGTGAGCTTGCCGGGCTTGAGCAACACGCTGTCGATAACACCGATCTTGCCAAGGTCGTGCAGTTTGCCCCCAAGCCGGATAAGCTCGATCTCCTTTTCACAGATGCCCATCTGAAATGCAATCTTGGTGGCGATATCGGATACTGCCTCAGAATGGCCCCTGGTGTAGGAATCTCTGGCCTCCAGTGCGTTGCATAGGCTCGTAATACTTGCCAGGATAAGCCTCTGCTCGATTTCGAGACGCTCCTTCTCCTTCTGGAGGAGCAGGAGCTGGTCAGAGAGAAGTTTTTCAATCGTTATTACAAGCTGTTCAACATTAAATGGTTTCACGAGATAAGAATCAGCCCCGAGCTGGAGCATACGCCTCATAATAGGTCGCTGGTTGTTTGCGCTCATAACCACAAAGGGTATGGTGGCGAGTACAGGGTCGGCGTGAACGGCCTGACAGAAGGCCTCGCCATTCATCTCAGGCATGACGATGTCGCTGAGAATAAGATCGGGTTTTTTGTGCCGAAGGAGGTCTAAGGCTACTTTACCGTTTTCTGCCTGGATGATGGTAAACCCCACATCTTTGAGGCTCTTGCTGACCAGGGAACGAACCGTAAGAGAATCATCCACGACCAGTATCAAACGTCCCCTCTGGAAGGTTGCCTTGAGGAGCACGTTCCCAATTGCATCGAGCAGGGCCTCTTTTGTCTGCGATTTTGGAATACAGGCGGTTGCCCCTGCATGATATCCTCTCTGGATGCCGTCTTCGGTATTGAGTGAGTCGAGAATGATAACGGGTATCTGTTGGGTCTTCTGGTTTGTCTTTATCTTTCTACACAGCTCGATACCGCCGATCTTGGGAAGGTCGTCCTCGGCAATCACAAGGTCGATATCCCCCGATGATATATAGCCAAATGCTTGTTCGCCATCATCGGCTAGCGTTATGAGCGCACCTGACTTACCGAGTTCTCCTGAAAGGAACCTCCGGACTACTGCACTTGAATCTGCAACGAGGATATGGATACCCTTCGGTAGGTCAAGGTTGTTCGTCATATCCTCATCTCAAAAACCTGATAAGACACTTGTTATCACTATACTTTTCATGTCAAACCTTATAGAGGCACAATTTATCCACACCTCTTTTCCCCTATCGGAAAAAAAATGCGGTTTCATGAGATAAAGTCATTTAATGAAAAAGACTTATAAAGAGAAAGACCGCCTCTTCTTACATCCATAGAGGTCCGGCAGGCAAGTGCCCGTTGTAAGGAGTCAATGTTTATACATCCCGGGGTATTGTCTGGCCTATCCTTGTCTTGAGGACGGCATGGAGAAGTGTCGCCAGAGGAATGGCAAAGACCAGGCCCCAGAAGCCCCAAAGTCCACCAAAGATAAGGATTGAGATGATGATCGCTACAGGGTGGATCTTAACGACTTTTGAGAGGAGAAGTGGTGCGATAATATTCCCGTCAAGTGCATGCAGGAAGGCATAAGCTATGATGAGATAGATCATATTTGCCCCGAGGCCCCACTGGAAAAATCCTATCATGATCGTTGGAATAAACAGGACTGCGGCGCCTATATAGGGGACCAGAACGGCCAACCCAATGAACAGTGACATGATCACTGAATATTTCAATCCGAGAAGTGCAAAGGCTGCATAATTAATACTCCATACAAAGAGTATCTCGAGTATTTTACCCCTGAGGTAGTTGAAAAACTGCTTGTAGACCTCTTCCCACACCTTTATTGCCAATCCGCGTTCCTCTGGGAGATGTATCCGTATCCAATCTAGGATGAGTTCTTTATCCTTGAGGAAGAAGAATACGAGGAAGGGTACTAGGATCAAATAGATAATGATTCCGATTATCCCCCGGACAGAATAAACGGATATCTGAATGATGCTCTTTCCAAGATTGTCGAACCCGGTATCCGGCAGCGCAATGACCTGGTTGATCCTCTCTTCGGAGATGACACCAGGGAATTTTTGTGGAAGGAAGAGCAACTCGCTTTTTATCCTCAATAGTATGGATGGCAGATCGTGTGCAAGCTGGCCTATCTGGTGGGAGATCAGGGGGAGCAGGATAACCAGCAGGTCCAGGAACAGGGCCAGAAAGAGCAAAAATACAAGATAGACACCTGCTTGGCGACGCACATGATAGCGTTTTAGCCATTCAATTATGTTGTCCAACAGTAGCGCTATGATGATGGACACAAACACCGGCATGAGCATCTTGCCGAATATAAAGATAAGGAAGAATCCGACCAGGATAAAAATAATGAGGATCATGAACTGCGGGTCAGAAAAATACTGATTATGCCATCTGCGTAGGACTTGCTTCATTTTGCCTCAACGCTAAAAATCTCTAAGGTGATGAAAACATAATGTAGAGTATTCAAAATTGGGAAGGGAGAATAGTATGCAGAGGGCTCGGGGGCAAAGCAGCCCCTCGAGCCCTCTGCAGGCAGTTTCAAAACCTACTTGCCGAGCATAGCCTCTTTCAACGATTCCTGGGCAGGTTTGTTGCAGAGCCAGATGCCGAACAGGGCCTTTTTAAAATCAAGTCCCTGGATCGTAGAAACCATCTGCCCATTCTTATACATCTCTACACCCTTGCCGGGCACATAGACAAAATCATAGACAATGCCAGAGGCAATCTCTTTGAAGACAGCGGTAAAGGCATCAATCTTGGCCTTGATCGGGGCGACATTCCCGCCGGTGGAGTTCTCGAAACCTTCATTGATAGCATTTTTCATCTTGTCGGCGGTTACCAGTCCGGATGTAACCTGCAGCTTGATGGCCATAGGCTCGTCAGCATCGATGATCTTCTGGGCATCATTATCCTTCTGCTTGAGATACAGGGCTGCCACATACACCTTCATCATAAACTTGGTGCGTTTGGCGCCGCCATTGAAAACAAGATCCTGTCCTCCGGCCTTGATGGTGTCAGGCATCTTGATACCGGCCACATCTATGGCAAAAGCCGATGTGGATAAAAAGAGCATTGCGAACAGTATGACAAAAGCTTTCCTTAGAATCATATTACCCTCCTCGTTATATTGGGATTACCGCTTACGGGATAAGCGTCAACATAGCACATATGCAACGGGCTTGAGTATAGTAAACTCAATACCCATACTGCATGTATTCTTAATACCTCGATACTGCAATTATTATCAAGAAGGAAACACATGCACCTTGTTGAACGGCCCTGGTAGTTATTTCCATTCGGTTAAACCCGGGCATAGGTTAAAAACAAGGCAATTTTAAGGGAGGTCCGATCTGGGAAGAGTCCTTTACTCCAAGCGCCTTGTATATCCCCAGGGTCGCATAGGCGTTGTTGAGTGTGTAGAAATGAACACCCCTGACCTTATTCTCGATGAGGTCTCGGACTTGATTGGTTGCCCATTCAATACCGATCTTCTCTATAACTTCTGTGGATTCGGCCTGGTTGACAGCCCTCATAAGCCTTGCAGGAAAACGCGCCCCTGCTGCCAGCTCGGCCATCCGGATCATGCCGTTTTTCGTGATTATGGGCATGATGCCGGCAATGATCGGGATGTTAATACCTGCGAGGTCACATCGTTCACAAAAATCATAAAAATCCCTGTTATCGAAAAAAAGTTGCGTTATGATGTAGTCAGCACCGGAATCCACCTTGGCCTTTAGGTAATCGATCTCCTTGAGCCTGTTGGGTGTCTCGGGATGGCCCTCAGGGAAGCCTGCAACCCCGATGCTTATAAAGGGAAAGTGTTTCTTGATGAATGTGACGAGGTCAGAGGCATGAGCGAAACCATTAGGCGGTGCAGACCAGGTGCAGAAGCCTACAGGAGGATCCCCTCTGAGTGCAAGGATGTTTTCTATGCCGTTGTCTGTATAACGGGTTAATATTTTTAAGATATCTTCCTGGGTGGATTCCACACAGGTAAGGTGGGAAACAACGGTGAGGTCAGTTTCTCTCTTTATGCGCATGACCAGTTGGTGCGTGTTCTCGCGGGTTGATCCGCCGGCGCCGTACGTGACGCTTACCCATGAAGGTTTAAGAGGCGTAAGGTCGGATATAGTATGAAAAAGGTGCTCCCATGCGGCATCGTTCCTGGGTGGAAAGAATTCAAAACTGAATGTGGGCCCCGTATTATTAAGGATACTTTTTACGAGCATAATTCACCTTTTGTATTCTCTTCCAAGTCAACAAAACCCCTGGTGGCCTTAGTATCCGTGAGGATTGTTTGACTGCCATCTCCATGTATCTATACACATTTCTTCAATCCCTCGCTTGGCAGCCCAGCCGAGCTCCCTGTTCGCCTTGGAGGGATCTGCAAAACAGGCCGCAATGTCTCCATCTCTCCTCCCCACGATTTGAAAGCGTATCTTTCTGCTGCAGGCCTTCTCAAAGGCACTCACTACCTCTAGAACACTATACCCGCGACCCGTACCGAGATTGTATGTCATAACACCACTGCCTGCCAAGAGTCGGTCAAGGGCATAAAGATGGCCTTGTGCCAGGTCAACAACATGGATGTAGTCCCTAAGACCCGTACCATCAGGGGTAGGGTAATCATTCCCAAAGACCTTCAACTCTTGTAGTCTTCCCACCGCCACCTGGGAGATATAAGGGACTAGGTTGTTCGGTATGCCATCCGGATCTTCGCCGATGCGTCCGCTTTTATGCGCACCTATTGGGTTGAAGTATCTTAGCAGGGCTATGTTCCATGATGGGTCGGACACGAACAGATCCTTGAGGATTTCTTCGATCATTAACTTGGTGCGGCCATAGGGATTGGTTGGTCCAACCGGAAAGTCTTCCCGGATGGGAACAGCAGCCGGGTCGCCATAGACCGTAGCAGAAGAACTGAACACGATATTCTTCACAGAGTGTTCGGCCATTACTTCACACAGGATGAGGGTGCCGGTAATGTTGTTGTGGTAGTACTTCAAGGGTACCCGGACTGATTCACCCACGGCCTTAAGCCCTGCAAAATGAATCACCGCATCGATGTGATGCCGTGTGAATATGTCTATAAGGGCGTGTCTGTCAAGGAGATCAACAGGGTTAAATATCAGAGGTTTCCCCGTGATTTCTTGCACCCGTTTGAGGGATTCTTCCTTGGAGTTCATGAGGTTGTCAACGACAACGACTTCATGGCCTGTCTCCAAGAGTTCGAGGCAGGTATGACTCCCGATATATCCGGCTCCGCCTGTTACAAGTATCTTCAATGGGTTCTCCCAAGTGGAAAAGGAATCTTAATGGGCCACTGTTTGGGCTTGTTTTGAAGTATTCGACTTGTTCTTAATCACGAGATAATCCACCAGAATATTCCCGCTTTCAACAAGCTCGGCATCATCCTTTGCGGGTTTGGTCCGCTGAGATTCATCCTTGTCTTCATTCAATTGATCAAGATTTGTTATGGGTTTGAGCCCCTTGGCCTTTCTGAGCTTATTCTCAAGCGCAATCCTTTGTACTTCATTTGTTTTCTTTTCCTGGAGTCTTGTAGAAAGCCTCAGGGAGATCTTTTTTTTATCCCGCGCAGCTTTCAGGTACTTCATCATACCGAGGGTATAGGTGTAGTCGGGGTCATGTTGCATGCGTGTGGTATGCATGGAACGAAGCTGAGCCTTATAAGGCGAGATATCCCCAAAAACGTAGTGAGGTACGGCGCTGATGGCATCCCATGGCATGGCATCCTTGAGCGAGCTTTCGCCGATTGTGTCCTTATCGTAAAGACTCGGATAATAGAGATCCGGGACTATACCACGGTGTTGGGTGCTTTCCCCGGAGATCCGATAGAATTTGGCTGTGGTCACTTTGAGCTGCCCGCGAGAGAGATTGAGCAGTGTCTGAACCGTTCCTTTGCCAAAGGTGCTGTCTCCTGCGATGATCCCGCGACCATAATCCTGGATTGCGCCTGCAAATATCTCGGATGCGGATGCGCTCAACCGGCTGATAATAACTGCCAGGGGGCCTGAATAATAAGCTTTGGGGTCACGGTCATAGAGGGTCTCTGTCGCGCCATCAGCTGAGCGTATAAGAACAGTAGGACCGCGCTTAATAAACAAACCCGTTAACGTGTTGGCCTCCTGCAGTGATCCTCCGCCGTTATCTCTCAGGTCGATGACAACACCATTCACATGTAGCGCTTCGAGCTCGCCTAATATACGTTTTACATCCCTTGTTGTGCTTTTGTAGTCCTCGCTGTCGGATTGCATTGCCCTGATATCGAGGTAAAAGGTGGGTATATGGATAATGCCTACCTTATAGGTTTTGCCGCCTCTGGTTATATCGATTACATCCTTGCTGGCAGCCTGGTCTTCAAGCCGGACCATGCCCCGCATGAGCTTTACGATCTTGGTCTGATGGTCATCACTTGCATCGGCTGGAATGATTTTGAGGCGAACCAAGGTATTTTTAGGGCCACGGATGAGATCAACGACATCATCAAGGCGCCAACCGACTACATCTGTAATCTCTCCCTCCGGCCCCTGGCCCACCCCGGTGATTTTATCATTAGGCTTGATCTGTTTGGATTTGTCGGCAGGCCCGGCAGTAATAAGCCGCACAACCTTGGTGTGCTCGTTCTCCGTGGTGAGCATGGCGCCGATACCTTCGAGGGAAAGGCTCATATTAATATTGAAGTTCTCGGATGATCTCGGGGAGAAATACGAGGTATGAGGGTCATAGCTTGTTGCCAATGAATTCATGAATACTTGGAATACGTCCTCGCTCGTGTTTTGGCGGAGACGCTTGAGTTGGCTCCAGTAGCGTTTCGATAGGGTGGTGGTGATCTCGGGCATGGACTTGCCTTCAAGCTTCATATTGATAACGTCGTTCTTGAGAGCCTTGGTCCACAGTTCTTCGAGCTCGGAGCGGGAAGCAGGCCATGCTGCATTATCCCGGTCTGTTTCTAAATAGTCTGTCTTTTCTAAGTTTATATCTTTGAGGCCGCCTTCTATCCGGCTGATGATGAAGACGAGTCTTTGTGCAATCCTTTCATCATATCTGTTGAAGATTGTGAAGGCAGGGGTTAAATCTCCCTTCAGGAGACCGTCATCCAGCCGGTAGCGGAATGGTTCGAATTCTTTGATATCAGATGCAAGGAAATACATATGTGAAGGATCAATATCCGACAGATATCGGTCAAAGACCTTGCTGGAGAGCGCATCGTCTATAGCGACCTTCTTGTAGTGGTTCTTTTTGAGATCCCTGAGGATCTCGGTGGTAACACGCTGGTACTCTTTTAAGGGTGTAATCTCTTTTATATAGTCCGATGGTTTAAGGGAATCGGATGCCAGCGGTTCGCTGCCGACTGCAGATATAGCAATAAGCCACGTGATTATAAGTAAATATATGTATTTTGATTTTGTGCTCATGTGAGTTCAGCCAGTGAGTGCATAGTGTGTGCGCTTATATAGCAACTCTATCGGCAAAACACAATGCCAGGTTAGATACAGGCACTGGGAAGATGAGATTTTTCATATAAATCATATAAATCATATAAATAAGGTTGCCTTGATGCCGGAGATGCCCTGGAGCAGCCAAAAAAGAGAAGCAGCAGCTGTTACTCCTTTGCAAATCTTCTGATGAGATTATCTGTTATGTCCTTAAGTATAGGGACCTTCCGGAAGAAGGATGGGATTTTGAGTTTTACCTCAATTACAGGCATGTTCTCCTCACCAGTCCCGTCATGGGCCCCAATTCCTTTTTCGGGCGTAGAGCTGAAAGAAACCTTCACCTGGAGCCTCTTTGTGCCGGCCGATACCTGGTTATTCACCGGGGAGATCAAGGATATAGTGGAGGGTTTCTGCTCATCGTTGCCGCTAATTCCCTGGATGTGCTCTATATGTTCAACGATCTCGAAGGCCTTGATCATTTGTTTGTTCCTGGCTGAGTCCGCAGGGGTCTTATCTGTATTTTCGTTTGATCTGAGGTCCTGGCTTGATGAGAGAATCTCGTCGGGTTTTTCTTTAACCGTGGCCTGATTTTCATTCAACCTTTTTCTTTTTCTTGGCAGTGACATAGTCATTCTCCATCAAGGTGGTAATGGTTTTTGCGATCTCTTCCATATCATGAACTGCAATGAGGGTTTGTTTGTGATGCCTTTTATTTGTGCTGACTGACAGGGAATATTCACCCAACGTGATACCTTCACGATTGAAATTCTCATAAACGGTTCTAGCCGGATAGGTTATGTTCAGACATCCCACGTTTGGAGGAAGGATTGCAGTGAAATAATCCGCTATTGTCTTCGTATTGGCCTTGGGGTGGGTAAAGGATGGGAGCACAAAAAAATTCCCCTTCCTTTTCGGATCGATCTTGATGACCTCCTTGATGATTGGGTAGAGATTATCTGCAAAGGCCGCCTCATCGTTGGTGGAGGTCCTCATGGGTATGACAACCAGGTCAGATACGGCACAGGCAAAACGGGTATGAAGCTTGCCTGTGCTCTCCCCGGGTATGTCCATGACAATGAGATCGTTGTGGGCTGAAATGGATTTGATCCCATCTGCAAAGACCTCTTTCTGGGTGCTGGATATATGATGGAATGACACGCCCGGCGATTTTCTCCCGAGTTCTGTGCGCTCATCCCACCATGCCCGAAGAGTTCCCTGGGGATCCAATTCTACCAGCGCAATGGAACGAAACATTCCATTAATATATTTTGAGAATGCAATATTCAACGCCAGCGTGCTTTTCCCGGTTCCGCCCTTGGTCTGGACAAAGCTGATGATCATGATCTCCCCTGCATGATTATCTTACCGCACTATACCCACCTCAACTTTTACGAGATAGCCCCATGGGTGTCAAGGAACAATACGCATTGAATAAAAGGATGGTATAGGCCTTTGTCATGTGGTTCATCTGCATACGGTTTCAATCCAGTTTAAGTATTTTTCCAGCCCCCCGGTTGCGGGGACCATTAAAATTTCAGGCACTTCATAAGGGTGGTTTCTTGAGATGAAATCCTCGATACTGTTATAGAGGGAACTCTTTGTTTTGATAAGGAGGAGCCGTTCCTCTTCTTTGCAGATCTCCCCCTTCCATTCGTAAAAACTCCTAATGGGCATTATCTGTACACATGCAGCGAGCCTGCTTTCAATAAGGGATCGGGAGAGCATCTCTGCATGACCATCGTTTGGACATGAGCAGAAAACAATACAATATCGTTCTTTATCAGGCATCATCGGCTTGTCCTCCTGAAAGTAATTATTCTGGAACAACCCTTGTATGTCAAGCAGGTGTACACGGGACTCGGGCGCCCCAGGATCGGATGGGATATCGATCATTGAGTTGAAGTGTTGCCATGACACTGGAAATCACGGCCCGCGCCCTCTTGAGCGTTATTCAATTTCAAGGCGTTCAGTAAAATCAACTAATCAAATTTTCTACGTATTAAAAAGAACTCTTGATTCATTTGTCAGATAATTGAATACTAGAATACTACGCACTGTATTACAAACCTATAATAAGAAGTATTAGATTTGTATGATGAGACGACAAGATAAGAAAATCACACCACTATGCGGTGTATAATAAACCAACAGGAGGGGGATTAAGATGGCGAGCTTGATTTTGGATGAAAGGGATCAGCAGTTTGTTCTCTATGAGATGCTTGGGGTGGAGGAGGTATGTGAACAACCGAAGTACGCGGATTTCTCCAAAGAGACCTTTAACATGATCCTCACCGAGGCTAGGAAGATCGCAGAGGAAGAGATCCTTCCCATACTCTCGGAGGGTGATAAGGAAGGGTGCAAGCTCATTGACGGTAATGTGCGCGTGCCTAAATGCTTTCACCGGGCATATAAGCTCTTTTGTGAAGGCGGATGGATCGGGATGTCCTTCTCCCCTGAGGAAGGAGGGCAGGGGATACCGGAGAGCGTGAAATATGCAGCTATTGAGTGGTTCTACCATAATTTCGCCTTTATTGCATATCCCTTTGCCACCGAAGGAGCGGCCCACCTTATCCTGACCTACGGGACCGAGGCACAGAAAAAGAAGTACATGGAGAAGATGATCCAGGGTGTCTGGGGCGGGACTATGGCGCTGACCGAACCGGGTGCAGGCACCGATGTGGGGAACCTGAGCACCAAGGCGGTCCGACAGAGTGATGGGACGTTCAAGCTCCAAGGCACCAAGATATTCATCACCGGTGGAGACCAGGACTTGGTGGAGAACGTTATCCATCCGGTTCTTGCCAGGATCGAGGGTGACCCGGCCGGCACCAAGGGGATTTCAATATTCATAGTTCCCAAGTATCTCGTCAACGAGGATGGCACTCTGGGAAGGCGCAATGATTATGAGATAGCCAAGATCGAAGAGAAGATGGGCATCCATGGCAGCGCGACATGCTTGATCAATTTCGGTGATAGCAACAATTGTTATGCCGAACTGCTGGGTCAGGAGCGCGAGGGCATGAAGATCATGTTCCAGATGATGAACGAGGCCAGGCTTGCTGTTGGCATGCAGGGCCTCTGCAGTGCATCCATCGCCTATCTGCACGCGCTGCAGTATACCAAGCAGAGGCTTCAGGGATCATCCCTCATGGAAATGAAGAACCCGTTGGCGCCGCGTGTCCCCATTATACAGCACCCGGATGTGAGAAGGATGCTCCTGTGGATGAAGTCCAACGTGGACAGCCTGAGGGCCATAACTTACTTTACGGCATACTGTTTCGACATGCATAAGATTGCAGCGGATGATGCGGAAAAGGACAAATGGCTCGGGTATGCAGAGATCCTTACCCCTATCGTAAAGGCCTACAGTTCAGACATCGGGTTCAGGGTTACAGAGACTGCCATGCAGTGCTATGGCGGATATGGCTTCTGCAGCGAATACCCGGTGGAGCAGTTCATGCGGGACGAAAAGATTGCATCCATCTATGAGGGGGCGAACGGTATCCAGGCCCTGGACCTCATCGGCAGAAAGCTGGGCATGAAGAAGGGCGCCTATTTCATGAATATACTGGGCCTCATGGGTTCTACCGTGACGAAATATAAAGACGTGAGCGGCTTGAAGGATCTTGCCGACGGTGTTCAGGCCGGGGTGAATGCCCTTGCCGATATGGGTCTTTACTTGGCGAATTGTGGCAAGGCAGGTAAGTTCTTCGTGCCCATCAGCAGCGCTTACCCCTTCCTTATGATGATGGGCAAGGTGGTATCCGGCTGGTTCCTCTTCTGGCAAGCGGGTGTTGCCAAGCAAAAGCTTGATGGGCTTGCCAGGCAGAACGGTATTGATCCTGCCGATAAGGTGGGTCTGGCCGGGTTGGCAAAAACCAGCAAGGATGCCGCATTCTACATGGGTAAGGTTGCCGGCGCCCAGTATTTCATCAGAAATGTGCTCCCAGAGGTGGAGGCCGCAGTGAAGGCCATCAAGAACGAAGACATGTCCATCATCGAGATACCGGAAGAGAGTTTTGCCTCGTAACCATGTGGAGGGGGTACATATGGAAAAGCTTTTTTATCCTGAATCAATAGCGATCTTCGGGCTTTCTTCAAAATCCAGCAATATTCCCCGGATGACCCTGGAAAACATGCTCCGCTGGGGATACCGGGGTAGGATCTTCGGGATCAATCCCAAAGGCGAGGACATTCATGTCGACGGCATAAAGATATACCGCAGTCTTACGGACCTTCCGGAAGTGCCGGACATGGCATACTGCCTTATCCCTGCCAGGTTTGTACCCGAAGTGGTCGAGCAATGCGGAAGGTTCGGCATCAAACGGATGGCGATCTCGAGCGGAGGCTTTTCCGAGTTCAGCGAAGAGGGGAGGAAGCTTTCAGAAGAGACACTCGGGGCGGCCCGGAAATGGGGGATCAGGTTCGTCGGGCCCAATGGGGTAACGGTTGCCAACACAGCCAATGGCCTGTGTCTGCCTTTCGTCCCCCTCCACAAGGCGCCTGAGGGCGGCATGTCGGTGATAGCCCAGAGCGGAGGGGTTGCCCTCATGATGTTCAATTTTCTTGTAGACGAGAATATCGGGATGGCCAAGTTTGCGAGCATCGGGAACAAGCTCGATCTTGACGAAGTAGACTTCCTCGAATATTTCATTTCCGACCCGGATACGAAGATCATCTGTCTGTATCTGGAGAGCATCGAAAGGGGGCAGAGGTTCATCGAGGTTGCCATGCAGAGCCCCAAGCCCATTGTTGTCCTGAAATCAAATACGACGAGCGCCGGAAGAAAGGCCGCCATGAGCCATACCGCTGCGCTCAGCAATGATGATGCAATCATCGATACGGCCTTTGAGCGCGCTGGTGTTATCCGAATCCACGACTACCATGATTTCTTTGCTATAGTGAAGGCATTCGAGCTCCCTCCCATGAAGGGAAGGAGGGTCATGGTGATGAGCCCTGCCGGAGGGTTTTCCGTCATAACTACAGACCTTTGTGAGAAGGCGGGTTTTACCTTTGCAGACCCTGGCCGCGATTTCTATGACAGCTTGCAGAAGTTTTCCAATGCAGGCGTCATAAAGTTCTCAAACCCGCTGGATATGGGGGATATCTATGATCCGCAGCTTTCAGCCCATGTGATCTATTCCGTAATGCACAGCGATCAGGTTGATGGCGTGCTCTTTGTCGGTCAACGCCCACAGATGCCGGCCGGGGAAAATGTCTTTTACCGTATGTTCCTCACCGATATGTCGAAGGAGGCCTGGGGCACGATCCTCTCCTCGGGAAAGCCTCTCGGGATATGCCTTTTTGGACCATCCAGGATGATCCTGCAGACAAAGCGGACAGTGAACTTCCCGGTTTTCAACAGCGCTGAGGAGATGGTCCGGGTCATGGCCATGCAGATGAATTTTTATGAGCACAGGTCGCGGCCTGCTTTTAAAACTGAGATGCCGACAGCGGTCCGGTTGCGTAAAGCCGACTCGTGGATTCAGGACAAGTCCGGTGACATAGGAGAAGAGACTATAGAGCTTTTGGAGACATTCGGGGTGTCTGTAGCAAAAAGCATGGTGATTCAGGATGCCAATCAGGCTGCAAAGTATGCTCAGAAGATAGGATTTCCTGTTGTGATGAAAGTTGTCTCTCCGGATGCACTCCACAAGTCCGAAGCAGGGGGTGTTGTGCTTAATGTCAGTGATGTGGGCCAGGTAAGGCAGTCATATAAGGGGCTCCGGGATAATCTCTATGCTTACAAGAGGGATGCACGGTTCAAAGGAGTAAGGATCGGACCAATGGCGCCTGATGGATGCGATATGTTCATCGGTGCGAAATATGATGCATCGTTCGGGCCGGTTGTGTTCTTCGGAATGGGTGGTGTGTATATTGAGATCTTAAAAGATGTTGCATCTGCATTGTGCCCGACAACGCCACAGGAGGTGATGGAAAAACTGGAAAGATTGAAATCCTTCGCTTTGCTCAAGGGATACCGGGGACAAGATCCTTATGACATCGATGCGTTTGTTGATTGTGTGGTGAGGGTATCCCATCTTATGAGCAGATTCACCCGGATAGAAGAGCTTGATGTCAATCCGGTCAGGGTGTTCTCCGGAGGCAAAGGTCTCCTTGCGCTGGATGCACGAATGAGAATCAGAAAATCATCATCCGCTTGATCAACCCCCGTATTTCCGGGCGTACTGTTCCACCATCCTATACTTCTGCACCTTGCCGCTCGCGGTCATGGGCACTGATTCCACGAATTCCCAATATCTTGGTATCTTATGACGGGCTATCTTTCCCTGACAGAAGGAGATAAATTCATTGTCCGTGGCCTTCTCTCCCGGTTTTAACATAATGGCGGCAAGGACCTGCTCACCATATTTTTTATCAGGGATGCCGACTACATAGACATCCATCACCTTTGTGTTTTTACGGAGATACTCCTCGATCTCTCTGGGATATATGTTTTCACCGCCACGGATGATCATCTCCTTGATCCTGCCGGTGACCTTAAAATAACCATGTTCATCAAGGGTGCCCAGGTCGCCGGTATGGAGCCATCCATCTTTGTCAATTGCATAGGCAGTTTCATCTTGCATCTTATAATAACCCTTCATTACGCATGAGCTCCTGGTGACGATTTCACCTTGAACATTGGGGGGAAGATCCTCTCCTGTCGCCGGGTCTATGATTTTGCCCTCTATGTCAGGCAGCAGCCTCCCAACGGTTGCAACCCTCAAGTCGATAGGATCACCCCTCCTTGTCATGGTCATCACCGGAGAGGATTCGGTCTGACCGAAAGCGATCACGACTTCAGGACAATGCATTATCTCTATTACCTGATTCATCGTCTCAATCGGGCAGGGTGCCCCGGCCATGATGCCTGTCCTGAGGGACTTCATTGAATACTTGCTGAAATCCGCATGACCAAGGATAGTGATGAACATGGTGGGGACCCCGTTAATCGCAGTGCACTTCTCCTGCTCGATGTATCTCAATGCCTTTGCAGGATCAAAATACTCCACAAGCACCATGGTTGAACCGTGCACCATACAGTTAAGCGAGCTCATGACGCAGCCGAAGCAGTGGAAGAGGGGGACCTGTATAAGCAACCGGTCTTTCTCGGTCATACCCATGACATCGCCGACCATCCGTGCATTATTGATGATATTGTAGTGGGTGAGCATGACACCTTTGGGGAAGCCGGTGGTACCGGATGTATACTGCATGTTCACAACATCATTGAAGTGAACCATGTTCTCGCGCCTTGCAAGCTCATCATCAGATATATCCTTGCCCATGGCAAATATCCGATCAAATGAAAACATCCCGGGGATCTCTTTCCTATTACCGATGTAAATCACATTCTTGAGATAGGGCAATTTCGGTACGCCCAGTTTCCCCGCCTTGGCAGTATCCAACTCAGGGATAACCTCATGGGCGGTTCTGTAAAAGTTGGTGTCCCTGTATTCCTCCATAAGCACCAAGGTTGTGGAATCGGATTGGTTGAGGATATATTCGAGTTCATTGGATTTATAATTGGTGTTCACGGTCACAAGTACGGCACCTATCATCCCGAGCCCGAACTGCATGTATACCCATTCAGGTATATTTGTCGTCCACACTGAGACGTGATCACCCTTCTGTATACCCAGCGCCATGAACCCCTTTGCGACCCCTATAGTTTTTTCGAGCAATTCCTGATAGCTCAGCCTGAGGTTGATATCCGGATATACGAGGGCGTCGTTGTTCGGAAATTTCGATGCGGTCTCTCTGATGAGTTTACCCATGGTGATCTCTCGGAAGGCTGTCATGGCTGTCATTCTCCTTTGGTAGATGGTCTCATTTTTTACTATGTACACCTAGGTAATACGAATAATTACAAAGAGATAAAATTGACTTAATTATCAAACTAACACGAGTATAAATAATCCTGATCCGTATGTCAATAAGAATTTGTCTTAGAACATGATAGCGGTGAGAACGTAATCTGCAATCAGGATGCTTACCGAAGAGAGTACTACTGATTGTGTAGCAGCCTGCCCGACGCCTTCCGCGCCCCCGCTTGTGCTGTATCCCTTGTAGCATCCGACTATTGCCAAGATTGCCCCGAAGAAGGCGCCCTTGATCAATCCGGAAAACAGATCCGTGTACCCGACATACTCGATAATGCGGGACATGAATACCCCTTTATCGATACCAAGTATTGCTGTTCCAACAAGGTAGGATCCGATCATCCCGATACTATCGAAGATAAGGGTGAGCATGGGCATCGTAATGATAGTAGCGACAATCCTCGGAATGATAAGGTATTGAAAAGGGTTAACACCCATAACAACCAGCGCATCGATCTGTTGTGTCACACGCATGATCCCGATCTCGGCAGTCATTGCGGAGCCGGCTCGGGCTGTCACCATTAAAGCTGCAAGAACCGGTCCGAGTTCTCTTAGTAGGCCCAGGGCAGTTGTAGATCCGACAAGAGACTCTGCCCCGAAGAGGCTGAACCCATGATAAGTCTGCAACGCGCTCACCATGCCGGAGAATATGCCTGTGAGCATTACAACGGGTGTTGAACGAATGCCGATAAACTCCATTTGTTTAAAGAGCTGCTTAATAAACACTGGGGGTTTTACAATATGGGTTATTACCTGGAAGAAGAAGATGAAAAAGGCGCCCAACTCCTCCACAAAGGAGATTGTTATCTTGCCGATGTACTCTAAGATATTCATGTATTCCTGTGGTTGGATATCACCCTAGCCACAATCTCCTTCCAGCCCGAATACATTTTTTCCCTGGTGTCTCCATCGATCTTTGGTAAAAAGATATGATCAGAACCTCTTAAAGACCTGATTTCATCTCCCGGGTTCCAGAAGCCCGTTGCTATGCCTGCAAGATAGGCCGCCCCCATACCGGTTGACTCTATATGATTGGATCTGTCTACCGGACAACCCAGGATATCGGACTGGAACTGCATCAAAAAATCGTTTCTGCATGCACCCCCGTCGACTTTCATGTCTGAGAATGATGTACTCGTGCACTGTTCGAACGCGCTGATGAGATCCTTTACCTGATAGGCTATGCCCTCAAGGGCTGCACGTACAATATGCGCCTTTGTGGTGCTTCGGGTAATCCCCATGATGGCGCCCCGTGCATACATATCCCAGTAGGGTGCACCTAATCCTGCAAAGGCAGGAACCATGTATACCCCGTGAGAATCGCTCACGCTCTCGGCAATCTCCTGGCATTGTGCAGCATCGGCAATCAGTCCAAGCCCGTCGCGCAACCACTGTATCGCAGCCCCTGCAATGAACACAGATCCTTCGAGTGCATAACAGGGTTTTCCTGTATCATCGCACGCCAGTGTGAGGATAAGACCGTTTTTCGGCTCAATCTTTTGAGTTCCGACATTCAGCAGGAGAAAACAGCCTGTTCCGTAGGTGTTCTTTGCCTGTCCCGCATTAAAGCACCCCTGGCCGAACAGTGCCGCCTGCTGATCGCCTGCAATGCCCGCAATGGGTATGGCAACCCCCGTGACATCAGGATCGGACTTGCCGATGATTTCTGCAGATGACACAACGCGGGGAAGCATGGCGCGGGGAATATCGAGAATTTCTAAGAGTTGATCATCCCAGGATCTTTCATGGATATTAAACATCAAGGTCCTGGATGCATTGGTGTAGTCCGTTACATGGAGCCTACCCTTGGTGAGCTTGGCTATAAGCCAGGTATCAATAGTACCAAAGGCGATCTCCCCGGACTTCGCACGGGACCTTAAGCCCGGGATCGTATCAAGAAGCCATTTGACCTTGGTGCCTGAAAAATATGCATCGAGAACGAGGCCTGTCTTTTCTTGGAAAAGGCCTTCATTCCCTTCATGTTTTAATGCATCACAGATCTGTGCTGATCTCCTGCATTGCCAGACAATGGCGTTATGCACGGGCTTTAATGTGTCTCTGTCCCATAAAACGGTTGTCTCCCTCTGGTTTGTGATCCCAATGGATATAATCTCTTTGGGCTGGACATAGGCAGCATCAAGGGCCTTTCTCATGACACCCAAGGTTGTCTCCCAAATCACCTCAGGGTCATGCTCAACCCAACCTGGCCGGGGAAAGATCTGGGGAAATTCAGAGTAAGCCAATCCCACCACCTGACCCTTGTGGTTAAGGATCATAACCCTGCTTCCTGTTGTCCCCTGATCAATTGCCAGTACATAGCCGTTCATGAATCGAGCCCCCTTCTAACTCATTCGCCTTGCAATTGTACTCCGAATTTTTTCAAGTCTTTGTAGAGATGAGAAAGCGGCAAGCCAATGACATTGGTGTAGCACCCATGGATTTTTTCTATGAACAATGATCCAATGCCTTGTACTGCATACGCCCCTGCCTTGTCCATGGGTTCACCGGTTGAGACATACCAGGAGATCTCTTTTACAGTCATGGCCCTGAAACGGACCTTTGTTTTTACCACCTTTGATAGAGAACGATTCCCTGATGCTATAGTATACCCAGTGAGAACATCATGCATTTTATCTTGAAGGAGCATGAGAAAATCATAAGCTTCACTTGGGCCCCGAGGTTTGCCAAGGATCGTTCCATCAATCACGACAATTGTGTCTGCCCCGATGACCAGTGCATCAGGATATTTCTGCGACACTAGAATCGCCTTTTCCTTGCTGACCCGCAAGCAAAATGATCGCGGTGTTTCATCCGGTAGCTGAACTTCAGGTATGTTGGGGGCTACTACTTGGAAGGGTATTCCAAGCAGCGAGAGCAGTTCTTTTCGCCTCGGAGAGCCCGATGAGAGTAACATCTGCATAGCCCCACAGACTAAGAGAAATTATTGCGTCTGTCAACTTATCTGGGGTGAGGGGCATCGAAGGTGAGGTGTGTTAGGTGCGTTCATTCATGTAACGGGGCGAAGTGGAATTTTTCTGTTTATAGCCCTTGAGTGAGACTTGGCTTTTTCTTAAAGTGCCGATCTCTTGTGCGAGCTCTTCAGTCTGGGTCTTTAGGGACTCGATGAGCTTTTCCTGCTCCTTGTGAAGCCCCCCGATCATGATAGAGATATTCTTGTCTTTTACAAGGGAGTTTGATGCTGCAAACACATGGCTGAGCCGTTGCTGAATTGTTAAGGTCATTTGAAAAAGCCTTTCCAACTCATGGATGTTTCCCTGGGATAGGGCTTCACTTCCTTTGTTCAGGATAACCCGCCACGACTTGAGGAGTTTCAGTGCTGTTTCAGGATTATGGTCTGCCATGATTCCCTGAGCTCCTGTAGATAACCGATTACCTCATTGAGAGGGTCGATAGTATTATGGTACTGGGCGTCTATGAGCCGTCTGATCATGTAGTTGTAAAGTGAATCGAGATTATATGCGATTTCACCTGCCTCAAAGTTCAGGCCGTTAATCAACTCCCACAAGACGTTTTGACTCTTGGTGAGCAATTCGCTCATGGCATCAACATTCTCCTCCTTGTGAGCCTTAATAGCCTGTCTAATGAAGTTTATGGCGCCGTCATAGCACAAGAGGATAAGATTTCCCTGGTCAGATGTCTGGATCTGGGTCTTCTTGTATGCTTGGTAACCGATTGTATTTATATTCATCAAAGAGCCCCCCCCAACTCCTTTTCTACTAATACTATCGGTGTCGTCAGATATTTCTTTAGAGTATTCTTAAAGATCTTCATGGATTACTTCAGTGAAGAAAGGGCTTCCTTGATTCTTGCAAGACCCTTGGTAATGTTTTCTTCCGAGGTGGCAAATGATAATCTTACATGGTTCGGCGCGCCGAACTCTCCACCAGGGACAAGAGCCACCAAGGCCTTCTCGATAAGGTATTCCGAGAAGGCGGTTGCATTGCCGAACCGTTCCATGTAACCGTTAATAGAGGGAAATGCATAGAAGGTCCCGTCCGGGGGTATGATATCGATCCCCGGGATCTCTCTGAGCTTGGCAACGATAAGATCCCGTCGTTTTTCAAAGATCTTTCTTCTCTCCTCCACAACCAACTGGGTTTGATCACTTGTGAGAGAGGTAATGGCGCCATCCTGGGCGAAGCTGGTAGGGTTGGATGTGCTCTGACTTTGTAGCCTCTCCATGGCCTTGATAACCTTGCTGTCTCCTATGCAGTAACCGATACGCCACCCGGTCATGGCATAGGTTTTTGAAGACCCATCTACGATGAAGGTTCTTTGGGCGACCTCGGGGGAGATCATGGCGGTACTGGAAAACTTAAGCCCATCAAAGATGATCTTGCGGTAGATATCGTCTGATATGATCACAATATCATGCTTCACACATAACTCGGCAATCCTCTCAAGCTCCAACTTATCGATGATACCTCCTGTGGGATTAGAGGGAGAATTGATTATGATGCCTTTTGTGCGCGTGGTGATTGCCTCGGCTACCATTTCTGCATGGAGCTTCATGCCGGTAGGCCTGGTGTCGATGGTTATTGGGGTGGCGCCTGTCATCTCCACCATGGGCGGGTATGATACCCAGTATGGACCAGGGCAGATTACCTCATCCCCTTTTTCGAACAGGGTGAGGAATAGGTTATAGAGGCTGTGTTTGGCCCCACAAGAGACAATCACATTTTCAGGGGAAACGCTCAAGGCGTAATCCTTTTTGATATTCGCACAGACAGCCTCCTTGAGCTTGGGGGTGCCGCCGACCGGTGTGTATTTCGTGCTTCCCCTTTTGAGTGCTTCAATGGCAGAGGTTTTGATATTCTCAGGGGTATCGAAATCGGGTTCTCCTGCAGTGAATCCGATAACATCCTTTCCCTTTGCCTTGAGCTCATTGACCTTGGCGGTCAAGGCGAGGGTCGGTGAACCTGGGATCTTGGAAACGAGTTTAGATATCTTCATAGCAAATCCTCCCTAGTCGTGGTGCTTGGTATTCATATGGGGGAACTTCTCAAGGAGTTTATCCAATGCAGGCTGCGGTATCAGGCCTTCGACCCATCCGCCTGCTGCGGCTGTTGCCTTGACGATGGTTGAACTGACAAAGAGATGGTTGTAATCCGTCATAAGGAAAAACGTCTCTGCCTCATCACAGAGCCTCCTGTTCATGAGGGCAAGTTGCATCTCCAGCTCAAAGTCGGAGATGACCCTGAGGCCCCGCAGGATGGCGCAGGCGCCGACCTTCTTGATGTAGTCAACGAGCAGACCCTCGAATGAATCAACTTCTATCCTTGGGTTCCCCTCTACGGATTTCTTGATCATGTCGATCTTTTCCTCCGTGGTGAACAGATCCTGCTTCAGGGGGTTATGACCCACTGCAATTATCACCTTGTCGAAGACACAAAGGCCTCGGCGGACGATATCAAGGTGTCCATTGGTGATGGGGTCAAAGGAGCCGGGGCAGACGGCGATCTTTTCCCTTTTCATTCCTCACTCCTCACAAAATATGAAACGGCGGTGTCCCCATACCTTTTCGTTTTCCATGCAGACAATGGGATCTCCTCTTTCGTTGAGTGTTCCACCACCAATATCCCTCCAGGGTTCAGGAGGTTATATACATGAGGCGCCAATTGCGAGGCAAGACCTTTATGGTAGGGAGGGTCCATGAATATGAGGTCAAAGGAGGTGCTGCATGTATTGATATAGGTGCGGGCATCGATCTTGATGATGATCGCAAGCTGATTCGCATCTATGACATGGATATTCCGCTCAATGACAGTGATGCACTCCCTGGCATTCTCGACAAAGGTGACCCGGGCCGCACCCCTGCTTATGGCCTCAATCCCCAGGCCGCCGCTGCCTGCAAAGAGGTCTAAGACTACGGAATCTTGAAGATGATGGATCAGTGTAGAGAAGATCGCTTCCTTCACGCGATCGGTTGTCGGCCGCACCTTTGAAGCAGGGCATTCAAGACGAATAGAACGGTATCTTCCGCCGCATATCCTGGTAGACATGGACGGTAGGATAAGGGAGAACGCCCGGGAGGTCAATACGACTGTCGAACGAATATGAGAGAGCATGGAGGGGTGGTATGTTGAAATAACATACAAAGATGAGACCAGAAATGGAATTCAATTTCCGCTGAAGAAGAAAATGTTTATACCAAGGTGCCTCTTGCAAAGCATTTCAATTTTCTAATTTATTGAAATCATGCGCAACAGATATTTGCATAAGTTTTGCATGCAATAATATCTTAATAATTAATTCTTTGTTATGATTTTCCTCCTTTATAACTCTACATAGTTTAGAGGAGGTTTCTTGTGATGAACAACACTTGCAAAAGGTTTTATAGTGGGTCTTTGTATGGCTTAATATCCGTATCTCTTCTATGCAGAGTACTTCTATTCCTGATTCTGCTCAACATTGCATCCATCCCTCTCATTAATAATGTCGCAGCCTGCCCGCCGGACCTCAAAGGGGATGTGGTTTTCGACAAGGACCGGCCCCTGGGGAGCGAGATCACGCTGAACAGCACGCTGTTCAATGTCTCGGGCAACCCCCTCTTCTATCAATGGTGCGGCCCTTTCTCCACGGTGATGGACCCCGGACCGATTGTCTTCCTACCCGAAGGCACCCATGCCATAACACTGTTCGCCTATGAGGGCATTCAGCGCTCCGGCCCGTTTACGCTCTATTTTGCAGTTGACCCTGAGTATTACATCCTGCCCATCGCCCTGAAAGGTAAAGTGTTTGTCGGCTGGCTGCCTGTAAAAGATGCACAGCAGTATCAGCTATACCGGGCGATTGAGACAACCCCCTCCAGTTTTGTAAAGATAGCTGATCTCCCATCAAGCTCTATCACCTACACTGACCCCAATCTCAGGGATGCAACATACTTGTATGTCCTGGGCGCACTGGTGAACGGTAAGTGGACTTTTTCCCACATAGCTAGCGCGCACCCGTTTACCAGCCTCCCCAAGCTGAACTATCCACCGGTCATATACTCGCAGCCCGTCATCCCGGCTACGGTGGACGTGCCGTATACCTACAATGTCCTGGCGATCGACCCGCTGCCCGATATCCTCACCTACAGCCTCCTCAGCTCACCCCCGGGAATGACCATAAACAACCTGACCGGTCTCATCCAATGGATGCCGCCCGCCATGGGCGATTACGAGGTTATTGTCAAGGTCAAGGACTTGAAGAACACCTACATGATCCAGACCTTCATTGTGGAAGCTGATGAATTGAAGGCCCCCAACAGACCTCCCGTCGCCCATGCAGGCGGGCCGTATACCGCGGATGTCGGCAAGGCAATGGTCTTCGACGGCTCTGCAACATACGACCCGGACGGTGATACCCTGCAGTATGCATGGAACTTTGGTGACGGCAATAATGGAACCGGTGTATCTCTCAGCCATACCTATAACACCGTAGGTGCGCATCAGGTCACACTCGTGGTCACGGACGGCAAAGGCGGGGTTTCAACCGATGCCACAACTGTAACAGTAACCTGTCAACAGCCCATGGTGGAGTTCTCAGCCGACCCGAATTCCCTACGCCCAGGCGACCCGTGCACCCTCGTATGGTCTTCGGTAAACGCACAGAATGTAAGCATCGATGACGGCATCGGGCCTGTCAATGCATCGGGAACCATGACAATACACCCCCAGAGCACAACGACCTACACCATCATGGCCGCAAGCCCTTGTGATAGCGCCACAAAGTCCGTTACGGTGATCGTGAACCAGCCGCCCGTTGTAACCATAGACGCCTCCCCGAAATCCATTATCCTAGGCCATTTTGCAACACTCACCTGGACCTCCGCCAACGCGGCTGCCATCACCATCGACCAAGGCATTGGCTCGGTTATGCCGAATGGCTCCTTGTCGGTATCTCCGGCAACAGCCACCAACTATACCATTACCGCCCAGGGCCCCGGCGGGACCGCCACTGCCAGCGTCGAAGTAAAGGTAAGCCCTCCACCGGCTCCCACAGTAAGTTTAACTGCAAACCCCACATCCATAATCCAAGGCGCATTTTCCACCCTCACTTGGACCTCCGCCAATGCCGACACCCTGAGCATCAGTAGCGGCATCGGCCCGGTCAACCCGAACGGCTCCACTATTGTAACTCCCACTCAGACCACCACCTACACCATCACTGCCCTTGGCCCTGGCGGGACTGCTACTTCGAGCGCTGCAGTCACGGTAACGCCTGCAAACGGCCCTCCCAGAATCGACAGTTTTACTGCCGCCTGCGGCGATAACCCTATCCTTAGAGGTTCATCCACTACACTAAGCTGGCGTTGCTCCAATGTGGATAATGTCACAACAGTCTACATCGAACCTGTAGGCTCGATTAATATCAGCGCATCTCCTCTTACAGTCTCCCCCCAGGTGACCACCGCCTATAACCTCACGGTTTCGAACCAGTGGGGTTTTGCGAGCGCGCAGGTCATCGTGAAGGTAACGGTTCCCCGTACGCCGCTGCCCGACGGGTCCTTCGGGAAACAGTATGAAGGGTTCATCCCCATTGATTCTACAGTGCAGCAATATAATACCAACCGGTTTTCTGTGATCACCGGCATCATGCAGGACAATACCAACGCCCCGCTGCCCGGGGTATCGGTCACGATCCTCGGACACCCCGAGTACGGCACGGCACAGACAGACAGCCAGGGGAGATTCGCACTGCCTGTTGAAGGCGGCAGCCTCATGACCGTGGTATACAGCAGGAATGGCTTTCTCATAGTGCACCGGAATCTCAATGTACCGTGGAATGAAATAGCTGTTGCCGAGACCAGCGTGATGATCCCACGGGATACGGCGGCGACTACCATCACCCTTGACGGGAACCCTCAAGCATCCTTTGTTCACCAGAGCGGTATCTCATCGGATAAGGACGGCACAAGGTCATGCACCCTGGTATTCAAGGGAGACGCCATTGCAACAGCCGTAGATGCCGCAGGTAACACCACCAAGACCCTGCCAAGCACGATGTCGGTCAGGGTAACCGAGTTCACCGTGGGTCCTAATGGGAACCCAGCCATGCCCGCTGAGCTTCCGCCCCAATCGGCATACACCTTCTGCGCCGAGTTCCAGGTAGACGGCGTCGAGAGGGTCAGGTTCAGCAAGCCCGTGGTTGCATGGGAGGATAACTTCCTCGGGTTACCTGTCGGCACCATAATCCCGGTAGGTTACTATGACCGGGATAAGGGTGTATGGGTACCCCATGCCAATGGTGTGGTTGTCAGACTACTCGATACGAATGGCGACGGCATTGTGGATGCCATCGATGCCAAAGGGAGTGGTCAGCCCACCGACCTCAATGGTAATGGTGATTTTTCAGACGAAGTGGCGGGTCTCCAGCAGAACACATCCAGGTTCCAGGTCGGTAAAACATACTGGCGGGTGGAGATGTCTCACTTCAGCACAATGGATTTTAACTTAGCATATCTTGTCCCCAATGATACCCAAGAGCCTAATCCGAAGTATGATCCTCTGCTGCAGGGAGGAGAATACAATAAAGAGAATGTTCATCAGTGTTATCAGGTCCCTAATGCAGCATGTTCCGTAGAGGACAGGTCACAGAGCGTACATGAGGACATCCCAGTCCCCGGTACGGATATAAGCCTTCATTATGCAAGCAGCAGGGCACAGGGTAACAGGTACACCATCACCGTTCCTGCGAGCGGGGATACGGTATCGTCAAGTCTCTCATATATTAGTGTCCAGATGAGCATTGCCGGGAAGGTGTATTCCAATACACTAACCGCAGGGCCTAACCGCGTTGCAACATTTGTATGGGACGGGCTGGATGCATGGGGGAACCAGGCCTGTGGGAGAATTCTGGCAGATATTAAAATAGGTTTCGCTTACCCCGCACACTATGCTTCCATTGCAGAAGCGGTAAACAATCCTTCCCTCATGGTCTTTGGAAGAAACGGTGGTGGCTCAACCTGGACGCTTGGCTCCGCCACACGTTTGGAGACGATTGTATGGAAACAGTTCAGGATTGTTATTCAGAAGGAATCACTCGATAATTCCATTGCACATGGATGGTCGGCCAACATTAACCACCATGTGACGCCATATGATCCGAACATAATTTACAAAGGTGATGGGTCTATTGTGGATAATGAGAGTGTGAGGATGATCAGCACCTTTGCAAATTTCTCAAGCAGCCCCGGAAGCATTAGAGATGTTGCATGCGATTCTCAAGGGAATGTTTATGTAGCCCTTTTAAGCGGATCTTGGGGGCTCTATAAATTTGACAAGAATGGTGTTCGCACTACGTTGGATACAAGACCTATAGCTGCAGTAACGGTTGATAGTCATGATAATATCTACTATTCGGTACACCCGGGCCATTGCGTTGGGAACATTTCCACGGACTGCGGGGATATGATTTATAAAATAGGGTCTGATGGAATACCAGCCTATGTTGCAGGGACGCAATATGGCAACGGGAGTGAATCGGATAATATACCAGCAACACAGGCCTATCTGCCCATCACAAGCCTGGCTGTTGATAAAGATCAGAACATCTATTTCGGTGCAGCATTCTATAACTACTCAGGTGAGGCAGGACCTCGTGTCCGTAAGATTGATACAAACGGGATTGTTTCAACAGTAGCGGGAAGCGGCTGGACTTGGATGCATGGTGGAAATTACAATTATCCCGGGCCGGCCCGGGGGATTGATCTTGAAGGTGCTTATGCTGTCACACTTGACGCACACGGGAACATATATTTTTCAGGTGGGTCAGCAATTTTCAAGGTGGATACAAGCGGGTGGCTCACCTGTATTGCAGGAGGGAGGTATGCATCATCTTTTAATGACGGCATACCTGCAACAAGCGCAATTGTAGGAGCTGCCGGGTTAAAGATTGATGGATCCGGGAACATCTTTTTTTCAGAAACAAGTAGTTATAAGACTGGAATCATGAAAATTGATTCCAGAGGCATTATATCAACTATAGCAGGCGGTGTTACACCAGGATTTTATCGGAGACGGTGGTCCTGCAATTAACGCAATGTTCAATTACCCGGAGGGACTGGATATTGACCCCCTGGGTAATATTTATGTTGCTGATCAGGGCAATTACCGGGTACGGAGGATCACTACCAATACCAGTATCAGTTTGTTGTTATCCCAAATGACACAGGATGATATCCCTGGAGTCGAAGAGGGGTTGGGTTATATCTTCGACTATGCCGGTTATCATAAAAAGACTCTTGATCTGCAGACCGGCTCCCAGCTCTATGCCTTCGGGTATGACAGCAACAGGAACCTCACCTCGGTCATTAACCGATTCGCCGAGACAACCACCATCGAGTATGCAGGCGGGGTTCCTTCAGCCATAGTCTCATACGACGGCATCAGGACAGCGCTGGCTGTCGATGAGGGACGCAATATCACGGATCTCACTTTCTCCGACGGCAATGGGTATCATTTCGATTACAACAACGGTGGCTTCATGACCCGGGAACGAGATCCGAGGGGCAACGATTTTATTCATAACTTTGACGACACAGGCAAGGTCATGGACGTGACCGACCCTGAAGGAGGCCACTGGGTCTACACGCGGCAGGTCAACCAGGCAACAGGGGAAACGGATTATGCCATAACCTCGGCCGAGAACAACACAACAACCTATGCAGACACCACTGATTCCGCAGGGTTCCATTCCGTCATCACCGGCCCTGCAGGGGATCAGACGAACTACTTCCAGACCTCAAGCGGTCTGCATGTGGAGAAGACGTTCTCGTGCGGCATGGGCCTCACGAGCGACTACGGCCTGGATGCGGCATACAAGTTCAAATTCATGAATAAGCTTGTGGAGAACACGGGCAGTCTCTCCCGTACAACTACCTTTGCCAGGATCTATGCTGACTCAAATTCAGACGGCATACCCAACGACACCAATGCCGACGGCGTGCCCGACCTCATCACCGAGACCTCGGTGCTGAACAGCAAGACTGCAATACTTGCAACCGACACCATCAACCACACCCATACCCTTACGAGCCCGGAGGGCAGGGGGACCACGTTCACGTATGACCCTGGCACGCTGCTGACCACCCTGCTGCATGTGCCGGGGCTCATTGACACCTCCTACCAGTATGACAACAGAGGCAGGCCCGTTGGCGTTACGAGCGGCAGCCGCCCAACGAGTTTTGCGTACAATGACGCGAACGTGAATGACCGGACATCTGCAATCACAGACCCGAGGAATTTCACCACAATCTATCACTACAACAGCCGCGATCTCCTCTTCCAAGTGGACCGTCCGGATGGCAGCGGCATAAACTTTGACTATGACGCCGACGGCAACATGACTGTGCTGAGCAAGCCCGGGCCGACTTTAAGCGCCATGGTTGATCACGACTTCGGCTACAACCGCGTCAACCTGCCGGCATCGTACCAGACCCCGCTGAACAACACCTATGCCTACACCTACAACAGGGACAGGCAGCTCTTGGGCATCAGCATGCCTTCGGGAAAACAGATCAGCAACACTTTTGCGTTCGGCCTGCTCACCCGCGTGCAGGCGCCCGAGGGTAACATAGACATCACGTATTCCTGCCCGTCCAAGATCAGCACCCTGACCAGAGGCGCACAGGGTATTTCTTATGGATACAACGGCTCGCTGCTGAGCTCCGAGACCATGAGCGGCTCCCTGAGCCAGAGCCTGAATTACACATACAACAACGACTTTGACATGAGCGCAGTGACCTATGCAGGCAGCGCCATGAACCTCACCTATGACAAGGACCGCCTGCTCAAACAGGCAGGCGCATATGCAATCACCCGTGATGCGGGCAACGGCCTGCCCACGGCAGTATCCGACGGAACTCTCACCATCGGCCGCACCTTCAATGGCTACGGGGAGCAGGCAAGCCTGTCATTCTCGGCCGGAAGCAGCGGGCATTCATGGAGCCTCACCTACGATAACACAGGCAGGATAACAGGAAAGACCGAGACCGTGAACGGTACCACGAATACGTATGCCTATGCATACGACTCGCTGGGCAGGCTCCGCACCGTAACGTTGAACAACAGCGTGGTGGAGGATTACAGCTACGGCAACAATGGTGCCCGGATCTCGGAGATGAATGTGTACAAAGGCATCACAACATCAAGGACCCTGAGCTATTCCAATGACGACCAAGTGATCACCGCTGAAGGATCATCATACGCATACGATGCGGACGGGTTCCTGCATACAAAGACACAGGGTTCTTCCACAACGACCTACACATATTCCAGCCGTGGTGAGCTGTTGAGGGTTAACCTGCCCGGTGGGACTGTGATAGAATACGACTACGACCCGCTGGGGCGGAGGATAACGAAGAAGGTCAACGGCTCGATCACCGAGAAATATCTCTGGCAGAGTTCCACTCGTCTCTTTGCTGTGTACAATGGAGATAACACCTTAAGATACCGTTCCGAGTATGCAGACGGAAGGATGCCTGTAGCCATGACCGACGGCAGCAGCACTCGATACTACCTGAGCTATGACCAGGTGGGGAGCTTGAGGCTGGTGACGGATACTGCGGGGCATGTGGTGAAGAGGGTGGATTATGACACCTTCGGGTATGTGGTGAATGACACGAATCCATCAATGACCATGCCGTTTGGATTTGCAGGCGGTCTGTATGACGGTGACACCGGAATCATCCGCTTCGGTGCCCGCGACTATGACCCTGACACCGGGAGATGGACGGCAAAAGACCCCATCCTCTTCAATGGCGGGGATATGGATCTGTATGGGTATTGTCTCAATGATCCGGTGAACCTGATTGATCCAGTTGGATTATGGAATCTTAGCCTATCAGTTTACTATGGATATGGTGGGTCTTTAACTCTCGGGCATGATAGTGGAAGGTTTTCCTTAAGGGTAGCCGGTGGCTTTGGTGTTGGAGGTGGAATTAGTTTTAAACCAACTGGAAAATTTCCAAAATCTCCCGATGCACCATGTAGTGGACCTCTTGGATTTATTGGCGCAAGCGCTTGGGCAGGTGCCTCATTAGGTCCCATATCTGGTGGGTATAACTCCTTAGCAGGATTATCAATTTATCAACAAAGCGATGGGCGCCCGGATATGAGTTATATAGAACAGAGTGGACCATATGGAAGTTTAGTAGGTAAATCAGGCTGGGGGGTCAAATTGGGAGGTGGAATCAATATTGTAGATGTCGGAGTTGCATGGTGATAGTCTTTTTTGCAGGCCATAAACAAGAATTGTATGCTTTCAAGCACGATTATTTTGGAAATGAAGAGGTATCCTTTATCTATGAGGATACCTCTTTGTGAAATAATGAGAGCAGAAGAATACTCTTTCGTAGACCTTCTAATATTTTTAGGCATAGTTGCCAGCTTTATCATCTTCGGGCAATCCATTGGATGGAGATTGGTGGGTATATATCAGCTCTTCTTTACATTTAATATTTTTCGAGAAAAAAAGATTGGCTTAGGGTATCTAGGTTTTATTCCGTCTACCTATATTAAAGGATATCTCTCAATATTGCTCGGCTTAATCAGCTTTTGCATAGCTGTAATGCTGATAATATTTCCGGAAAAGACAGTAATGAGATTGTTCTGATTTAAAGCAAGTTAAAGGGGGCTGTAAAATGCCAACACCATTATTTTATGAAAATGTGGCCGTTAAATTGAAACGATATATACCCTACTTTACAACTTGCTTTGTCATGGGCATCATTTTATGTCTTCTTTCCGCTGTGTTTATTAAAACCGTTCCAAACGGATTTTTAATTTTTGGAATAGGTATATTACTCATCATTTGGGGCTGGGGTTTATTCCTAGTTTGTAAATGGTTTAACCCTTCTGCTAGTATCTTCAAAATAGATCAAGATAATCTACAGAGTGATAATAAAATGTTAACGGTATTAAAAGCAGGTGGAAGATGGAGTGCATCAATATTTCTAACAATATGGTTTTTATCAACCATTGGTATTCTTTTTTTCATTTTAAGTAGGTTGAGATAGAGAAAACCGATAGGGAAAACGAGGGAAGAAAACGGATTTAGAGACGAATAAAAATAAAGACGTCCGAAGCCTGTATGACGCTCGCCCGCTGTCACGTGTGCTGCAAGTTATTTACATAACACAGCTCAGTTATCGATCCGGCACGGTCATGCCCTGTGCAGGTCAAGGAAGCCGGAGCAAGGAAGCGCACAGGCCACGCCCATGCCGGCCGCTAACCCGTGTTATGCAAAAAACAGCAGCCCCCGCGCCAGCGGGCTTTTGCCCAGTCTCCCGCTCGGTACTTCGTAGCACGCCCGGGGTGCAAACCCCACGCCCTGCGACAATTGCCCGCCCTACCGCAGCACCTCCGCCCCCTGGGTGCCATGCCACGGCAGGTGCTCCATTGCCCGGGGAAACGGGGTCAGGTCTTGCTTTTTGCTTTTTTATAAACTGTGTATGTACCAATAAGCAAAAAACAAGACCTGCCCCCTCGCTTTCCGCAGACGGCATACCCAACGACACCAATGCCGACGGCGTGCCCGACCTCGTCACCGAGACTACAGCAGTGAACGGCAAGAGCGCAACCCTTGCAACCGACACCATCAACCACACCCGCACCCTCACGAGTCCTGAAGGCAGGGCGACCACGTTCATGTATGACCCGGGCACCCTGCTGACCACCCTGCTGCACGTGCCGGGGCTCACTGACACCACCTACCAGTATGACAACAGGGGCAGGCCCGTTGCCGTTACGAGCGGCAGCCGCACAACGAGCTTAGCGTACAATGACGCGAACGTGAATGACCGGACATCTGCAATCACAGACCCGAGGAATTTCACCACAATCTATCACGAAGGGAAAAGAAAGGAAAAGGGTGAAAGGAAAAGGAAAGAAAGGAAAAGGGAAAGGAAAAGGGAAAGGAAAAGGGGACGTTTCTATTTTTTCTTGGAAGATGATTTTGTGGTGTATCTTGGCGATGAAATGAACTTGCCAGAAGGACTGATTTCATGGATACATGGGATGATTGTTATGATGTGGAATGGAGGAAGTTATGCCAAGGAGTCACCGACCTATTCCGCCAGATGGTTGTTTGCACATTATGTGCCGAGGGAACAACAAGCAGCTCATTTTCAATTCTGATGAAGATTTTCAATATTACTGTGAACAACTCTGTGAATTGAAAGAAGAGAATCAAATAGAAATCTATCATTATTGTTTGATGAGCAATCACGTTCATTTAATAGCGAGAATCCGTGCAGGCAGCACATTGCCGAAGTACATGAAGCAAGTAAATTTGAGTTATTTTTATTATTTCAAGAGGCAGCACGCATATAGCGGACATCTATGGCAGGGCAGGTACAAGAGCTGCATAATAGAGAAGAACAATTATCTATTACAATGTGGCAAGTACATAGAGCTGAATCCAGTAAGGGCAGGGATTGTAGAATCACCAGAGCAGTATAAGTATTCATCCTTCGAGTATTACTCAAAGGGGACCCCAGATAAACTATTAATAGAGAACCCTTTGTATCGAGAGCTTGGATCAACGGAAAAGAGGAGAAGAGAAGTATATATAGATTTTGTTTTGCCGGAAAGTATCAAAATCCGGTTAGGGATGGAGAGATTTATTGGGACAGGAGGTTTTATCCAAATGAATGAGGCAGGGTTTCACCTTAAAAATACAAGACTCAGACGAGGACGCCCTCGGAAGGAGGAAAAATAGAAACGTCCCCTTTTTCTTTCCCTTTTTCTTTCCATGAAGCAAGTAAATTTGAGTTATTTTTATTATTTCAAGAGGCAGCACTCATATAGCGGACATCTATGGCAGGGCAGGTACAAGAGCTGCATAATAGAGAAGAACAATTATCTATTACAATGTGGCAAGTACATAGAGCTGAATCCAGTAAGGGCAGGGATTGTAGAATCACCAGAGCAGTATAAGTATTCATCCTTCGAGTATTACTCAAAGGGGACCCCGGATAAACTATTAATAGAGAACCCTTTGTATCGAGAGCTTGGATCAACGGAAAAGAGGAGAAGAGAAATATATATAGATTTTGTTTTGCCGGAAAATATCAAAATCCGGTTAGGGATGGAGAGATTTATTGGGACAGGAGGTTTTATCCAAATGAATGAGGCAGGGTTTCACCTTAAAAATACAAGACTCAGACGAGGACGCCCTCGGAAGGAGGAAAAATAGAAACGTCCCCTTTTTCTTTCGTATCATTACATTAGCTACAAAACGTTGTAAAGATCTAAATGATATCATTAGATATAAAAGTAATTTTAAGTTAATAAACCTAAGATTTTTTGTGCCAACTCCTAAAACTAAGTTTGGATAATACGCACCATAGATTATAACTCAAAATCATCACAATACTTATTGTGAATATTCCTGCGATAACTCATCAATCCTATCTTCAGGAGATCAATCGTTGATTTCAGGTTGAAATCTTCAGTAATCCAATAACATTCGCGGATCGTTCGCGCGGCACTTGTATAGCATGGCATAGCAAGATACTGAACAGATTCAAATCCTATGCGATCTACCATAACAAAAAACAGCCGGCTGATTCCATTCAGCCGGCTGTATCACTTGTAAAATAAACCCTCACCCCAGTATCCCGGTCTCGGTTGATGTCGCGCTGGCTGCGGGCATGTAGAAACGCTCGGCATAGTCCTTGACCATGCGGTCTGCAATGAAGCGCCAGCCAAGGGTCTGCATGGCGTGTTTCATGCGTTTGACCCACTGGGAGGGGATTCCGTGGATGTCCCTATGGTAGTAGAGCGGGATCACCTCTTTTTCGAGTGTCTCATAGAGATATGCAGCGTCCCTTGCGTTCTGCACGGCCAGGTCGTTGTGCATGCCCCCGTGGCCTACGGCAAAACCGTTGTTGCCGTCGTACGCCTCGTTCCACCAGCCGTCCAGCACCGAGAGGTTGAGGCCACCGTTCAGGACGATCTTCTGCCCGCTGGTGCCGCATGCCTCAAGCGGTCTGCGCGGGGTGTTCAGCCACACATCCACCCCCTGTACGAGGTGGCGTGCCACGTTGTAGTCGTAGTTCTCAACGAACACGATGCTGCTCCTGAAGTTCTTTGTATAGCTGAGCTGGGCGATTTTCTGCAGGAGCAGCTTGCCCTCGTTATCCATGGGGTGGGCCTTACCTGCGAAGATGATCTGGATGGGGCGGCGGGAGTCATTGATCATCTTGGTAAGGCGGTCCATGTCCGAGAGAATCAGGTCCCCGCGCTTATAGGTGGCAAACCTGCGTGCGCAGCCTATGGTCAGCACATCCGGGTCCAGGATGTGCTCGACCTGTTTGGCCATATCCAGATCTCCTCTGCGCTCGGCCTGTATGCGCAGGCGGCGCCTCACAAATCGGATCAGTCTCATCTTCAGGCTCTGGTGCGTCTCCCACAGCTCCCCGTCTTCGATGTCTTCCATACCCTCCCAGATATCCGGGTGCACCATGCGCGTGGCCCAGTCCTGGCCGAGGCGTGTCTGGAACAGCTGGTACATCTGGGGCGCCAGCCAAGACAGGACATGCACCCCATTGGTGATGTGGCCGATAGGCACCTCTGACTCAGACCTCCCAGGCCAGAGGCTGTTCCACATGAGGCGGCTCACCGAGCCGTGGATGGCCGAGACGCCGTTTGCATGACGGCAGCTCTTCAGCGCCAGCACTGTCATGCAGAAGGGTTCTGTCTTGTTGCCAGGATCAACGCGGCCAAGGGCCATGAAATCATCGTGGGACAGCCCCAGCCTTTCCCGGAAAAGACCGAGATGCTCATCGATCAGTTCGGGCGAGAAGCGGTCATGGCCTGCAGCAACAGGGGTATGCGTGGTAAAGACCGTATACAAAGATACGCGCCGGTGTGCGCGATTAAAGGGGATCTGGTCATACTCCATTATCCGGCGCACCTCTTCAAGGATGGCAAAGGAGCTGTGTCCTTCATTCAGGTGGAGTACACCGGGGAAGATGTTCAGCCCCTGTAGTATGCGTGCGCCCCCAATACCCAGCAGCAGCTCTTGCCGGATGCGGAGCTTAGTGTCGCCCCCGTACAACCGGCAGGTCAATTCGCGGTCCTCGGCTGAGTTTCCTTCCATGTTGGAATCGAGCAACAGCAGGCGGATGCGTCCCACCTGAACCTGCCAGACACGGGCCAGCAGAGGGGTGCTCCTGGTATCTACCCGTACAACCAACGGCTGTCCGCTTGAATCCATAACCTCTTGCAGCGGCAGCTTTTTTATGTCGATGTTGAGGTATTCTTCTTCCTGCCATCCCTCCTTGTTCAGGCGCTGACTGAAATAGCCCTGCTGGTAGAGGAGCCCGATACCGATCAGGGGAATTCCCAGGTCAGAGGCGCTTTTCAGGTGGTCGCCCGCCAGGATGCCCAGGCCCCCGGAATAGATCTGCAGGGATTCATGCAGGCCGAACTCGGCAGAGAAATAGACCACCGGCCGGTTGTTCAGATTGCCGCAGTGAATGGCGCCCCAGGTCTTCTGCAGCTCAATATACTCATTGAGCCGCCTGAAGGCATAGTTTATACGACTGTGGAGTACCAGCTCCGAGGCCCGGTCCTCCACCTGTGAAGGGGTGATCTGATTCATGAAGGCAACCGGATTATGTTCCACCTGTCGCCACAGATGGGGGTCCAGGTCGGTGAAGATGCTGATGACCTCAGGATGCCATGTCCACCAGAGATTATCGGCCAGGGTGCGGAGACGTTTATGGAGATTGATGTTTGTGTCTGTCATAGTAAACCCCTCAAAAGTTAATGTGTTGAAAATCTGGTAAGACAGCTTAAACATACTTTAAGCATCATAGGTAGTATTTAGCATTAAGGGCATGGGACAGGAAACGGTAAAATATAATTTATTCAGTATTCATCACCGTGAAAGAGTGTGATAATAAATGCCTCCATGATTGAAAAGATCCCCTTCATGCACCGGCAGAAGACATATAACATCATCATCGAGGATGACATCGCCTTCACGGCCCTGCATTCCATCCTTGACGATCTCATCAGCCGGGGGGCCTTCCCTGCAGAGGAAGGCTGTGCAGATCTTTATGATGTGACCCACGAAGAGATGTGCTATACTATAGGCGTTGACGGCACTGATGTCATCATTGCGGTAAAATAGCGGTCTGGTCCATGGTCGATATCCACCTGTGCCAGCCTGACGCCCAAAAATCATGCGCTGCTTGCTGCGGGATCTATAATTACACGGACAACACCAGGGACTCCCTGGAAAAACGCTTTCTCTCCCGCACGAATCTTTTCTCCCGGGTGAGGGGAAACACGCTTGCCATCAAAGACTATCAGGCCATTATCCGTCACAAGGAGAACTCGAAGCGCATCTATTCCACCATCTACACCTGCGAGTTTGTGGGTTTCTTGGATGAGGGCTTCAAACGGGTAGGGTGCATGCTCCATCCCCTGATGAATTACGGGGACGACCTGCGCATTATCAGTTTCTATGGCAGGGATATCTGTGAAGGCCACTTCTGTCCCAGCTACCAGAAGCTTGATGCCCATGAGGCGCGCATCCTCCTGGCTGCGCTCGATGACTGGTACCTCTACGGCAGCGCCATTACGGATATCGACTTTGTGAAGACCTTTTTCAAGATCATCCAGGACCGCCTGGGCGGGACGCTGGACGTGAAAAAGGTCAGGTCTGCGCCAGGGCTCCTTGGCATTATCAGGCGCTATTGCGGCCTGAAGGTGACCTGGCCGTTCCGGGATAACAGTAGGCCCCGGTTCGGAAAGTATTACTTCGTGGGAGAGGAATATGATATCGCCCGCATCGACTATGCATCGCTCTCTGCCCCTGTCTCTGTCTATGACGCCATCTTTGTGAGCCTGTCCTCCCTGTTTAAAAGCAAGGTTGAGCTGGACAAGGCCGCCCGGATGATAGATGCTCTGATCGAGGAGTTCTGTTGTGGATACAGCCGAACTGATGGATGATATCATTCAACTGGCGCTGGATGAAGATGGAATAGACATCACCACCGAGGCCATCTTTCCCGAAGAGTGCACGCTACAGGCCGTCATGAAGGCAAAGGCGGACGGCATCATTGCCGGCGTGCAGGTGGCAAAAAGGGTCTTCAGCCTTGTAGACCCCGGCATTGCATGCTTATTCGAGGTCCACGATGGACAATCCGTGGTTGCAGGTTCTAAGATCGCTGTTATCTCCGGGCCTGCCAGGGGCATACTCAAGGCGGAACGGGTGGCGCTCAACTTTTTACAGCGCATGAGCGGCATTGCCACCGGCACGGCACGATATATGAAATGCCTCGAAGGGACCAAGGCGCGTATCCTGGACACACGAAAGACCTCGCCGGGTCAGCGCGTACTCGACAAGATGGCCGTACGGATGGGGGGCGGGAATAATCACCGTATGGGGCTCTTTGACATGGCACTCATCAAAGACAACCACATCGATGCGGCCGGGTCCATTACAGAGGCGGTTGACAGGGTCAGAAAGGCTTCCCCTGGTGTTGCCATCGAGGTAGAGGCCAGGAATCTTGATGACGTGAGGACACTGCTGGGATTGAATGTCGATCGCGTCATGCTGGACAACTTTTCCATCAAAGAGATGAAACAGGCCGCCAAGCTCGTAGCAGGCCGCATACCGCTGGAGGCCTCGGGCGGCATCACGCTGGAGACCATCCGGGCAGTGGCCCTGACCGGGGTGGACTATATCTCTGTGGGCGAAATCACCCACTCGGTCAAGGCCCTTGATATATCCATGATCATCGAGGTGGGACAATGACGGACCAGGAGGCCCGCGATATAATAATCAAGGTGAAACATGACCTCGGCAACAGGCTCGTCATCCTGGGCCACCACTACCAGAAAGACGAGATCATCGCATTCGCGGATTATGTGGGCGACTCCCTGGAGCTTGCCAGGAAGGCCTCGCAGATCGATGCGGCCGAGTACATCATGCTCTGCGGTGTGTACTTCATGGCTGAAACGGCCGCCATCCTGGCGCCCAAAAAATCCGTGTTTATCCCGGAAATGGCGGCTGGCTGCCCCCTGGCCGATATGGCGAAGATCGAAGACGTGAACATTGCATGGGATGCCATCACGTGTATAAGCCCTGACGTGATACCTGTCACCTATGTAAATTCCTCAGCCGAGCTCAAGGCATTTTGCGGACGGAACCATGGCGCTGTCTGTACCTCGGCCAATGCAAAAAAGGTTGTTGCCTGGGCCTTGGACAAGGCCGCGAAGGTGTTCTTCATGCCTGATATGAACCTTGGCAGGAACACGGCCGGAACCATGGGTATAAAAGATGAAGAGATAGCAACCTGGGACCCTGGTCTGCCAAGCGGAGGGCTCCAGGCAGCCTATATAAAAAGGGCGCGGATGATCCTGTGGAAGGGCTGGTGTCCGGTGCATTGCCCGGTGTTCACCGTGGCGGATGTTCAGAGGGTGCGTGCTGAATACCCCGGCATCACGATCATGGTGCACCCGGAGACAGACCCTGCAACCCTCAAGGCGGCCGCGTCATCGGGCTCCACATCCCAGATCCTGGAATACATAGCAACGCTGCCCAAGGGGGGGCGCCTGGCCGTGGGCACCGAGGCAAACATGGTCCTGCGTGCTGCAAAGAAAAATGCCGGTCGTGTTGAGATTATCCCTTTAAAAGAGGTATACTGTGACGACATGGCCAAGATTACTCTCTCGAAACTGGCCGTGTCTTTAATGGGTATGACGAGCGGGCAGGGCAACGTCGAGCTGCCCAAGGCCGTTGCGGCAGAGGCCAAAAAGGCGCTGGATGCCATGTTGAGGATATAGCTATGAGCACCAAACGCAAAGAGACCGAATGCCTTGTCATCGGCACGGGTATTGCCGGCACCACGTGCGCGCTCATGGCCGCAAAGATGGGTATCAAGGTCTGCCTTATCACCAAGCGTTCCGACATCTATGCCACTAACACCAACCGCGCCCAGGGGGGCATCGTATATAAGGGGAACGGCGATTCGTCTCAATTGCTCGTGGACGACATCATGCGGGCGGGCAGGGATATCAACTCGGTGGAGGCCGTGGAATTTCTGGCGAGAAGGGGCCCGGAGGTGGTCAAGGAGGTGCTCATCGACGAGCTCATGGTGGACTTCACACACTTGACCGGCGCGCAGGACGAGGATTTCGACCTCACCAGGGAGGGGGCGCACTCGGTTAATCGCATCCTCTATTCGGCGGACAACACGGGTGAGGTGATCGAAAAGGCCCTTATCAAGGCGGTGAAGGCGCATCCTAATGTCGAGATCATCACCGAGGCCACTGCTATCGACCTTATCACGCTCCACCACCACTCTATTGATATCCAGGCATCCTACCAGCTCGATAACCGCTGCCTGGGCGCGTATGTGTTCCTGAACCGGAAGAAGGAGGTTCTGGCCATCCTGGCACAGAACACCGTGCTCGCCACAGGCGGTCTTGGGGACATCTATTTGCACACCACCAACGAGAAGGGAACGGTGGGCGACGGCATGGTCATGGCACAGCGCGCAGGCGCCCGCATGATCAACATGGAATTCATGCAGTTTCACCCCACCACACTCTACATACCAGGAGCCCGGAGGTTTCTCATATCCGAGGCGGTCCGGGGCGAGGGGGCCAGGCTCAAGAACCTTCGCGGCGAATATTTCATGGAGCGGTATAATCCCGAGTTTAAAGACCTGGCGCCCAGGGACGAGGTGGCCCGCGCCATCTGGGAAGAGATGCTCCACAATTCCGAAGACCATGTTCTGCTGGATGTTGCGAATTTTGTCCATGAGGATATCCCTGCCCGTTTCCCGACCATATATGCCACATGCAAAGAGGCGGGAATCGATATCACCAGGGAACCTGTTCCCGTAGTCCCTGCGGCCCATTATTTCTGCGGAGGGGTGCATGTGGACATCAGGGGACGGACATCGTTGAAAGGGCTTCACGCAGTGGGAGAGGTATCCTGCACCGGGCTCCACGGCGCGAACCGGCTTGCCTCCACCTCGCTGCTCGAAGGCCTCACCTGGGGATACTATGCGGCCATCGACATCACCGAGCGGATCAATGCAGGCAAGACCGTGAGCGCATCCGTGCTCGGCTCGGCCCGTGACTGGATCCCTGCAGGCAACGTCGAGAATGAAGACCCGGCGCTCATCGCCCAGGACTGGATGGCCATCAAAAACACCATGTGGAATTATGTGGGCATCGTCCGAACGCCACCCCGGCTTAAACGCGCCATTGAAGACATGCGGCACATGTACCTGAGGATCGAGGAGTTCTACAAGGAGACCCCGGTATCCAAAGACATCATCAGCCTGTTCCAGGGCACCCAGTCGGCCATCATGGTGGCAGAGGCCGCTCTGAGGAATCGCACCTCCATCGGGTGCCATTACATCGCGCCCTCGCGGGGCCTGGAAGGCAACTTCCCGGCCATCAGGTAGTGGCACATGTTGACATCGGATATTCTGACATCGAGAAAAATTTCGGACGAGTACCGATTGAAACAGGGCTAAACAACACAAACCAAAAACACTCTATTCATAAACAGGCTGGTGGATTTAGATTGTTATGAATGCACATGGCCTGATGAATATTATCTCTGGAAATATTAGCTTGTGGTGATATTGAGTTGGTAAAAAACTGAAGATAACGTGATAATCATCTAAAAGGCACCTCCGCCAACATCGCACGGCTATAATACAAGTACTAAGTCAATAGGAGGTGTGTCATGAGAGAGCTGCATGCCGGGTTGGATCTACATTCAGGGAACACTTACATCGGACTGATCGAGAAAGGGACAATGAAGCGAGTTTTCGAGAAGCGGGTAAGGAATAACCTGGACGAGGTTGTCTGGACCCTGGCCCCTTACCGTGAGGAGATCAGGGGGATAGCTGTCGAGAGCACTTTTAATTGGTATTGGTTAGTAGATGGGTTGAATGAGGCTGGATATGACTGTGTGCATCTGGCCAATCCTGCAGCAATACAACAGTACAAAGGACTCAAGTACGCTGATGACAGGCACGATGCGTTCTGGCTGGCGCAGATGCTGTCTCTTGGGATCCTCCCCGAAGGATATATTTATCCCAAGGAAGAGCGACCGGTTCGGGACCTGCTGAGGAAGAGATCCTTCCTGGTAAAGCAAAAGACAGCCCATATCATCTCGCTTCAGTCGATGATCGAGCGAAACACTGGCGTGCACATGAGTGCGAATGCCTTGAGGAAGGTCAAGGCAGAAGACATTCAGCAGATACTGAAGGAAGAACACCTCGTGCTCCTTGGGACAACGAGCCTTGAGACCATAACCTTTCTCGGGAAGAACATCAGGAATATCGAGAAGACGGTCAAGAGAGAAGTGAAGATAAGAGATGCTTTTGAGAAGCTGCACATGGTTCCCGGGATCGGTGATATCCTAGCCATGACGATCATGCTGGAGGTGGGGGACATCTCACGATTTTCATCAGTGGGTAACTTCTCTTCGTATTGCCGGTGTGTCCCTACCGGCAGGTTATCCAATGGGAAGAGCAAGGGCAAAGGCAATGTAAAGAATGGGAACCGGTATCTGGCCTGGGCATTTATCGAGGCGGCGTATCTCTCAATGAGGCAATCCCCCAAGATCTCCGGCTACTACAAGAGGAAGGCTTCGAAGACTCACAAGATGGTAGCGGTCAAGACCATAGCAAGTAAGCTGGCCAGGGCCTGCTATTATATCCTCAGGGATGGGGTTGAATTCAAGGAAGAGCTGCTCTTTTGCTGAGCAGGGGAAAACGGCGAGACAGTGATTCTGGTGGCTAAGAACCCTTTTCGTGGTTGCTCCGCCGTTTACCCCTCTCATATAAACAAGAATCCAGCGGGGAAGTTGCTATGATTCAGATCTGCCTTTGCCATGAGTCTGTATGGTGTGGCCGGAAGAGCCTTTTATCGTGTCACTTACAATTGAACATGACAAGGAACCGATATTTTTCTGGGACAGTAGATGCTGTCAGGGACGTACAGGTGGAGAGGGCTACTCTTCTGATTTCATCCTCTCAGTGTACAGTCTAAAGCCGGATGGGTGCCTGGTGCGGATCATTATCCGTCACCTGAGTATCGTGAAAAATAGGGCGCAGAAAGGGAGTCATTGGAATGGTCCTAGCTGGCTGTACGTTAGACCTGCAAAAAAAAGTGCGACGGTGAACTATGTTTTTGTTGACAGGGGCCTTTTAATGGGTGCCAGTATCGGCGCTCTGGTATGCTATACCTATTTGTGGAGATCATCTGTTTATACACATTTAAAATTATTTATAGAGCCTTTTCGTAGATTTTCTGCCAGCGGTTATCATCGGATGTGCTAGTGATCTTAATTGCCCCTTCACCTTTTTTAAGATCTACCCAAGCAATAACTCCGTTGATTGTAATACCATCAGAGGGGATCATAAACTGGAGTGATCCGCCTATGTAATCTATGGCCTGAATTGTGGTCCTTGGTTTAAAAAGTTGAGGACACATAAGGCACATGCCATGCTGGTTGATATCTTTTGTAAAACCACGACTGTTAAACAACCTTCCTACTTTGATCAAAAATGTGATCTTAACTTTTTTCCGCTCCTGTTTCCTTCGCTCATGAACAACATTATTAATTTCCATCCTGAAATCTCCACCCACTTTCTGTATAGGTCTTTCCTTGAAGTACTTTAAAAATATTGGCTTAAGTAATTATCATATAAAGTAATGGCCCTCTGAATATGTTGCAATGTCGATGCCATTAGAAAAATAACGAGATATCATATGGTTAGAACGAGCAATAATAACCTTCTGTGCAGAGAAGTAATATATTACCATTTATATGGAAATAGAGTGCTGTTTTTAAAGTAGGCCGAAGTATAGGTGTGTGCCAGGTGCAACGCTCTGGCTTGAAGTGATAGGCTTCGTATGTTTCGAACCAAAATCTTCGGTTTTAGGGCTTTTCGAAAACGCCAATTTATTGCAGAAATCTCTGCCTTAGACAACTTAACTATATCAAGTTACTAAATGTCATTAGGTCTATCTTCAAAAGTACTCATAGGTTTCGCTGTTGACCATTCTGCTAAGAGATCCTCAAGTTTCTTCACTTCGGGGTTTATACTAACATAACCTTCGAGTTCAAGAAGCTCCCCAAAACCTCTATCAGCAGTGACAACTTGTATTTTTGATATACCATTAAGAAAGCGGAGGTGATTAACTTTCGTTTTAATATAATCCATATCCCAATTATTTTTGCCAATTGTGAGTTTGTGGCGTTCTACTAGTTCATCCTCTGTAATGTCTTTATCTGGCAAACCCGGAAGCGAGGTGTCTCCACGAACATGAATCAATCGCTTAAACAAGTCTGTAGCCATGATATTTATTTGATCGGCCTGATCCTGTGAAATTTGACCAGACCGGCATTTCATGTCTATTACGTCAAAAAATTCCTGTCTAACCATTGGACTTGATGTACAACACATTCCACATAGAAGGGCTTTCTTTGAACATAGCCAGCTTACAACCTCACTCCCCTTTTCGGGTAGGAAGTATTTTAGGATCGCACAAGTATCTAAGAACAAGGTTCTCATGACTATAATCTCCTCAGCTCACCAGACCCTTCACGGCTTCGATGACCGGTGCAGTGAACAGGGCAACAAGGACTGCATACAGGGCAAAAGAACCGACTGCCTCGGTGAGGTATATCTTCGGATAACGGTATTTTAAAGAGATGACGGTGAGCCCGCCTATTGCCAGGCAGCCAAGATGGAGGAAGGGGAAGTTCTCGGCACCGGAAGCTGTCGCCGCTGCGATGGCAAAGGTTGAAGTGATAAGAACTACGAAGACTGCCACGATCATTGTCTGGATTGTCCTTTTCATTTTAACTTCATCCTTCATGTTTACTTGATGCTCTCTATAACGCATACAGTGTGCCAACTATGGGGACTGATCGAAATTAACCATATAGTATCTTGTTAATATTGATTATAAACTGAATCGCAGCTCACAGATTATAATGACTGTGCCTCCCCAAAACCTTGATCCATTCAATGGAATGTTCAAAGGGATTGAATGAATCGTGCGAATCTCAGGGTTACTATAATCTAAGCTTGTGAATTACTCATGTGACCACGTGCCAGTTTTTACAATCTGGTATGATGAGATAGGTTCGTATGTTTTAACCCAAGATCTACAGTCTTCAGCCTTCATAATCCCGGAATGTGTTCACCGGGTGAACAAAGGACCAGGCCGAGGGGTGGTATGGATGCACCAACCCGAGGAGCGAACGGAAGCATTCAGTGCAGGAAACTGGCACCAAGGGTAACCAAGGTGCCGGTGACGGGCAGGGAGGAGTCGGAGTATCTCATAGTACTTGAGAAGGAGGGGAAGTCACCCCAGGCGACCCTCTGGAGGGAAGGGGATACCTGGATACAGAGCTTTTGGAGGGAAAGATGGCGGGAACATCGAGTCCCACAACCGTCTCAACGAGACTTCAGAAGATAGCGGAAATGGCCAGAGGCCTATGTTCCTCGGAAATTGGGTGGGGATTGTATCTACGTCCTTAGCGAATCTGTATCCTGAGGAGCCGGATGCGGGAAATCCGCACGTCCGGATCTGTGGAGGGGCCGGGGAGAGTAATCTCCCTGGTCCCTCGACCCAAAATCAAAGCTTTCCCGAACCAATTGCAAAACTCGAAAAAAGCCGTCACCCCCGCGAAGGCGGGGGTCCAGAGATCCATGAAAAGACTGGATTCCCGCTTCCGCGGGAATGACGTTCCGGGAGTTTTGCAATTGGCTCTTCCCTATATTGAATATTACTCCGATTTCTTATCAGTTTTAAGATGCCGGAAAACTGAAGATCTTTAGGCAGAATATATGCATAGATCCTACAGCTCAGTGCCTGTTTTCATTTGCCGCGTTTGCGGAAATGGTGTAGTGCGGCAGCCAGGAATAAGACGCAGCGTCCCATCTCGTCAAAGACCGGAATCCCCAGATTTTCAAGGCCGGCCCTTAGCGTCTTCATTCTGTCTCCTACACCGGCAAGCCATGCCACTACAGGTTTCCCGAGCTCATCTTTCAGCCTGCCGAGGTTTTCAAACATAGAGGCCTCAGGCATACTGGCAAAGATGTGGATGATGACCGAATCCACACGGTCATCGTGCATGATGGATTCGGAAACGGCGCTATAAACCTTTTGTAAGCCGCTATGCTCGATAGCAGGCCAGATGTCTGCAGGGTTTCCCGGGTCCATCCATGGGGGGTAGACTGCCTTTAAGGCGGTCAGGGTTTCAGGGCTCAATTCTGCGAGGCTCAGGCCTGACTCATACAGCAAATCGGATGTGACGATGCCGCCGCCGCCTGAAAAGGTTACTATAGCAGTACCGGCATTGTCATAGACCCTACAATGTCTGGTCTTGGAGAAACCCCTTAGGAAGTCCATAAGCTCGGTCACATCCGTAACCTCGACAATGCCTGCCTGTCTCATGGCCGAGCGCATGATCGTATGATCAACCGCCATGCTCGCTGTGTGGCTCATGGCCGCCTTTGCCCCTCCGGGGCTGCGGCCGCCCTTGAGCAGCACGATGGGTTTATCGGTTTCGGACGCCAGCTTGAAAAATCTCCTCGGGTCGGCGATGGATTCCGCATAGTGTCCGATAATCTTGGTAGAGGGGTCTTTGATGAAAAACTCTAACAGCTCGGTTTCATCGACATCGCATTTATTGCCGATGGAGCACATCTTGCTTATATCCAGCCCGCCACGCTCAAGGATCATCATGAGAAAACCCGCGGAGAGCATGCCGCTCTGAACAGTCAAGGATACATCACCGGGTTTCATCAATGTCTTCCAGGCATCCGTATACATGAAAGAGAAAACATGACCTTTGTGGGCATCCAGCAAGCCCATGCAGTTTGGCCCCCAGAGCCTTATGCCATGCCTCTTCGCAAGGGCAACACACTCCTCCTGCAGTTTGGCGCCCTCAGGGCCTACTTCAGCAAATCCTGCGGACTCGATGATGATGCCCCTTACCTTTTTCTTAGCGCATTCTTCGATGGTCTTCAGAAGGGAAGGTGCAGGGATGAAGTAGATGGCAAGGTCAAAGTCCCTTGGGATGGATGATATGTCCGGATAGCATTGCCTGCCCAACAGGGATCCATAACGAGGGTTGACCGGGTAGACCTCGCCCTTATAGCTTTGAAGGGTATTATTGAAGAGGTGAAACCCGCCCTTGGCCTTGTTGTCGCTGGCACCGATAACGGCGATGCCCTTGGGATTGAAAAAGAAATCCATAGAAGCATGATCCTCGCTGTATGCTGATAATAGCTGCATAGAGGATTTGGTATGCCTTGTCAATTATGGCCCGAAGACCAAACTATGGTGCAAAGGCATAAGGCATCAAAGGCATAACAAGGCCGGGTAAATTCTCATTGGACCACGCAATATGTTGATATTATAATGCCTAAGCCTAGTATGAAACGTGGCATGGCATTCGCAATTACCTTCAGAAAAAACAATGCAGGGTTCTCTTATGGAAGCAGACAGCAAGGGCCTGAGATTGTGCGGCATCTGCAATGACAGACAGGCCATCATAGAGTGCGATGGCTGCCTGAGGCCTTTGTGCAAGAAATGCAGGGGTATTGAAATATGGCGCACTGCAGATGAGGAGGTCACCATCAAGTCCTTTTGCCGCGAGTGCCGGGATAATCCTCAAGTGAATCCGCATGGCCGGGGGGGCAAGGTCTTCGGCCTCGGCCGGGTGACGGATATGGTCAACCAGGAACAGCTCAAGTTTAACAAATTCAAGATCAGACTGAAGATCAGATAGGAGAGGAAAACCATAAGGGTATGGTTTGCTGACCATAAATAACACATGATTTATTGGGTGAAGCCACCAAACAGATGGAAGGCATAATAGTAAATTAAAATATAATCAGCATATTATAAGCACAGAGCCCGATGGCATGCATCTGGCAATACATGTAACAAGAAAGACAGTAATGGTAACGGGAGCCAGAATAAATTTCAAGAGAATAGGAAGGTCAATACTAAAAAACAAAGTCTTAACTGAAACCTCCTTTTAATGCCAGAAGATGGGACACTCCATTCCGCAACCGTCCCCCACACCTAATTCTTCTGGCATATTTTTTTGTTTCGAAAACCCAATCTTTTACGGCCTTTTCCCTTGACAACACCCGGTACATTCATTAATAGCTCTTCATTCTTAGAACGACCATGTTTTCGAGGTGCATCATGTATGCGGTTATAAGGACAGGCGGCAAGCAGTACAAGGTTGAAGAAGGCGATACTCTCCGCGTTGAGAAGCTGGAGGCCCAAAAGGGTGATACCGTCACCTTTGGCGATATCCTGCTCATCGGCGGGGAAGACTACACAATCGGATCACCTACGGTCAAGGGTGCCCAGGTCAGCGCTTCCGTGGTGCGGCAATTCAAGGACAAGAAGATCATCGTGTTCAAGATGAAGCGCAGGAAGAGATACCGCAAGACTATAGGCCACAGGCAAAACCTGACTGAAGTGCGTATCACCAAGATAGCGAAAGAATAGGAGGCGAGTCGAGCCATGGCACATAAGAAATCCGGCGGCACATCACGCAACGGCAGGGACTCTGCCGGGAAACGTCTCGGCGTCAAGAGATATGCTGGTCAGCGTGTCACGGCCGGGAGCATCCTTGTGCGTCAACGGGGAACCACGATCCATCCGGGTGCGAATGTAGGGTGCGGAAGAGACTACACCCTGTTCGCCTTAAAGGATGGTCTGGTACAGTTCGAGACGCTGCTGAGCAATAAAAAGAAGGTGAAGGTAGTCTCAATAGCCGCCTAGGCCTATGGACTTCATTGACGAGTCCAGGATTTTCGTAAAGGCAGGTGACGGAGGCAACGGTTGTTGCTCCTTCAGGAGAGAAAAATTCATCCCCAAGGGGGGGCCTGACGGCGGTGACGGCGGAAATGGCGGCGATGTCATAATCGTTGCGAGCCCTCATTATCATACGCTGCTCGATCAACGGTTCCACCCTCATTACAAATCCAGGCGCGGCAAGCACGGTATGGGCAGGAACTGTACCGGAAAATCCGGAGAAGACCTTATCATCCCGGTACCTGTGGGAACGCAGATAAAGGACTCCGATACCGGCGAGCTGGTGGCTGATCTGGTGGAGCTGGACCAGAGTGTCATTGTAGCAAAAGGCGGCAAGGGTGGAAGGGGGAACGCCAGGTTCGCCACGTCCACCCGCCAGGCGCCCAGGATCTGCGAGCCGGGCACGCCGGGGGAAGAGAGGTCATTTAGGCTCGTGCTGAAGCTTCTGGCGGATGTCGGCCTTGTGGGTTTTCCGAACGCAGGCAAGTCGACCTTCATCTCTCACGTTTCAAGCGCCAGGCCCAAGATCGCCGATTACCCCTTCACCACGCTGGTCCCCAACCTCGGCATGGTAAGGTGGAAGGGGTCTGACTTTGTCGTGGCCGATATTCCGGGCATCATAGAAGGGGCGCATACCGGCACAGGCCTGGGGTTGCGATTCTTGCGGCATATTGAACGCACCAGGATTATCCTGTATCTCATCAATCTTTCCCCTGACTGCGAGAGGGATGCCCTGAATCAATTCGAGGTGCTTATCCACGAGCTGGGTTCATACTCAACGGACCTGCTCCAGAGAAAACAGATAGTTGTTTTCAACAAGTGCGACCTTACAGGGGCGCAGGAACGCGCCAAAGAAGCTGTTGCCTTTGTAAAAAGCAAGGGGTATCCTTTTTTCATGGCCTCCGCATTTGTAGGAACGGGGCTGGATGAAATACTCGATTTTATTACGAAGGAATTGTATGAAATCAGGCACGAGGGCAGGGCTCAGGAAGTGTAAACGGGTCCTTATCAAGATCGGGTCACAGGTACTCAGTACAGGTCAAGGTCTCAACAACAGGGTCATCGAAAGGATCTGCGATGACCTGTCCCTGATGATGGATAAAGGCAAGGAGTTCGCTGTTGTGTCCTCTGGCGCCATTGCCGAGGGCACGGCCATCATGAGTATCCCTGACAAAAAGACCGCCCTGTCGAAAAAGCAGGCCCTGGCTGCCATCGGCCAGGGGAGCCTCATGCGTGCCTATACCGATGCCTTCAGGCGGTATGGACACATTGCGGCCCAGATCCTTATTACCAGGGAAGACCTGGATAACCGCCGCAGATACCTCAACATCCGCAATACCTTTTCCTCGCTCTTTGAGCTCGGCGCCATACCGATTATCAACGAGAACGACACGGTATCCGTGGATGAGATCCAGTTCACGGACAATGACATGCTCGCCGCCATGATCGTTCCTCTGGTGGAGGCGCACCTCATGATCATTCTCACAGACATCGAAGGCCTTTACTCCAAAGACCCCAAGGCCCACAAGGATGCAACCATCATCCATGAGATCCCTGAACTCAGGCTCAAAGACCTGAAGGCATACAGCGATGTCGCCAATCCCATGGGCAGGGGCGGTATCAAGTCCAAACTACAATCCGCATACAGGGCCTCCCTGCTGGGTGTGCCCACCATAATCGCATCTGCCTACATCCCCCAGGTCATCAGCCAGATCCTTGACGGCAGCCTGATCGGCACCTTTGTCCATCCGAAGAAAAAGGCCATGCTTACCCAGAAAGACCACTGGCTTGGCTTTGTATCAAGGCCGAAAGGAAAGGTCTTTGTGGACGACGGTGCAGCCGCCATGGTCCTGAACAAGGGCAAGAGCCTGCTACCGGTGGGCGTGGTGGGTGTCGAGGGCAGCTTCCATGCCGGCGACCCTGTGGAAATTATTCAGAAAGGCTCTGAGGTGATCGCCATCGGACTGAGCAATTTCGCCACCGAGGAGCTTATCAAGATCAAGGGCGAGAGCACTAAAGACCTTGCCTCCATCCTCGCATATGACTGCGATGAAGAAGTGGTGCACCGCAATAACATGATCCTGAGAAAGGAGATTCTGTAGTGTCGAGTCAGGAGATAACCGATATCGCAACCAATGCCAAGAGGGCTTCCCGCTCTCTGGCGGGTTTGTCCAGCCTGAAGAAGGCAGAGGTCCTCAGGCACATGGCAGACTCATTGAGGCAAAAGGCCGGATTTCTCAAGAAAGAAAATGCAAAGGACCTTGAACAGGCCAAAAAAACAGGCCTGAGCAGCGCCATGATGGACAGGCTCACCTTAAGCGACAATGTCATTGAAGGCATGGCCCTGGCGCTTGAAGATATAGCCGGCCAGGACGACCCGGTGGGCAGGATCACGGACATGGTCAGAAGGCCTAATGGACTTATGGTGGGCAGGATGCGTATCCCTATCGGGGTGGTGGCGATTATTTACGAGTCAAGGCCCAATGTCACCTCCGATGCAGCAGGACTGTGCCTGAAGTCGGGAAACGCCGTGATCCTCCGAGGCGGCTCCGAGGCCATTCACTCGAATACGGCAATCATAGAAGTCTTGAAAGCTTCTTTGACACATTCCGGCATGGACCCGGATATGATCGGCTTCATCCCGGTTACTGACCGGCAGGCCATTCTGGACATGCTCAAGCTGGAAGATTTTATCGACCTGGTTATCCCCAGGGGAGGGGAGGGGCTCATCAGGACGGTTTCACAGAATTCGCTGATCCCCGTGCTCAAGCACTACAAGGGCGTGTGCCATATCTTCGTTGACAGGCAGGCCGATCTGGAAAAGGCCTTTTCCATCTGCCTCAATGCAAAGGTCCAGCGGCCCGGCGTATGCAACGCCATGGAAACACTGCTCATCGATGGGCCCATTGCAGGTATCTTCCTTGCCAAGATGGCCCAGATCTACAAGCAGCATGGAGTAGAACTCAGGGGTTGCCCAAGATGCAGGGCGTTCTTCCCGGAAATGAAGGCAGCTACAGAGGATGACTGGTATGCGGAATTCCTCGACCTGATCCTTGCCGTGAAGATTGTGGAAGACCTTCAGGAGGCCATTGACCACATCGAGAAATACGGCTCAAACCATACCGAGGCCATTATAACGGAAAATTATACGAGGGCCATGGAATTCATAAACCAGGTAGACTCCTCCACGGTCCTGGTGAATGCCAGCACACGGTTCTCCGACGGGGGCGAGTTCGGACTGGGTGCGGAGGTCGGCATCAGCACATCAAAGGTACACGCATACGGGCCCATGGGGATTGAAGACCTCACCATCCGGAAATTCGTCTGCTTCGGGGATGGTCAGATCAGGCAATGAGGCTGGGAATCTTCGGCGGCACCTTCAATCCGATCCACATCGGGCACCTGCGCGTTGCAGAAGAGGTAAGGGAGTCGCTTGAGCTGGAAAGGATCATCTTCGTGCCTTCCTATCTTCCTCCGCATAAAGAACTCTCCCATAATGTAACAGGTGCAAGGCGGCTCGAGATGGTGAAGATGGCCCTGAAGTCGTATGCCTTTTTCGAGGTGTCATCCTTTGAGGTAGACAGCGGCGGGAACTCATATTCCATTAAGACCATCGAGCATATCCGGGAGTTGTACGGGTGTACACCCTATTTCATCCTCGGCCGGGATGCATTCAATGAGATATCAAGCTGGTATCAGGTGCAAAGGCTCTTAGGCCTCACCCACTTTGCCGTCATGTCACGCCCAGGTGCACCTGTTTGCCCGCTGAGTGATGTGCTTGGTGATGATGCGGCCCGCTTCCAGGCAACCCCAAGAGGGTTCATTAATGAGCACGGCAATGAAATTTTATTTGTAGAAGTCACGGCCTATACGGTATCATCTTCCAGGATCCGCGAACTGTGTAAAAAGGGGAGATCCATCAGATATCTCGTACCTGAGGAGGTGCATGATTATATCAGAAAAGAAAGGATCTACAGCGAAGAAGCTACCTGACTGGAATGCCTATGTTGCGGCATTGGAAGACAAAAAGGCAACTGATATTGCAGTGCTGGATGTGCACGGGGTTTGCTCCTTCACGGATTATATCATCATAGCGACCGGCATGTCGGACAGGCAGATCAAGGCCATGGCCGATCATATCATGGGTGCCTTCGGAAAGCCCTTTGGTAAGGAGGGCATCGAGCAAGGGCGGTGGGTGCTGCTCGATTATGTGGATGTGGTCATACACATCTTCCAGGATGAATTACGGCGCTATTATGACATGGAAAGCATGTGGTACGAGGCCAAAAGGATCCGTTAGTGAAGATCGTCTTCTGTTTTTCCAACAAGACCCATCAGGGACCTATCAAGGAATCAATAGATGAATATAACAAGAGGATTCAGAAGTATGTCCCTACGGAGATCATTGAGGCCAAGGACCTTCATCCGCAGACCAGGGAAGGCAAACACATCGTTTTGGTTCCTGAAGGCAGCACGCTGACCTCTGAAGGGTTCGCCAAACTGCTGGACCGTTACCAGCTTTCCGGCACCAAGCACATCTTCTTCTATGTCGGCGGTCCTGAAGGGCTCCCGAAGGATGTGCTGGAAAACGCGGATATGTCATTGTCCTTGTCATGCATGGTATTCAATCACCAGCTTGTAAGGGTTATGCTTCTGGAACAGATCTATCGGGCCTTCACCATCATACGTGGTGAGCCCTACCATAAGTAGAGTAAAGGGTGCATAGGTACCTTCCTGCAGGGTAGTATGCCCGATTCTGCATGGAATTTTTGACCGTTGCTCTTTTGCAGAGAATCAATGTATTATAAGAAGAAAAAGACGGGTCTGAAAAGAGGCACACGTCTAGCATACAAGGGAATGGAGGAGTTATGTTGTATTTGAAGGTCATGGAAGTATTGAAGACAGACGCAGAGATGTTATCCAGAAGGGTTGTCAAGGATTTGCTGAACAGGGGCGAGACGGATTACCATAAAAAGTATTCCGAAGATATTATGTATGAGCGGGTATATGATGTGTATAGCACCCTGGGCTACTGGCTCGATAGGGCCCGACCCAAAGAGGAGATCCAGAAGCACTTCAAGGAAATAGGGAAAAAGCGCTTCGACGACGGCATCCCGATGCATGAGGTAATCATGTTCCTGATGCTCATTAAAAGGCATCTCTGGCTGTATCTGCTGGAGAAGCACTTCTTTGAGTCTTCTTATGAACTCATGAAGAGTCTTGAGATAAACAACCGTATCGTGCTTTTCTTTGACCGCGCCATCCTTGCATCGACCATCGGGTATGAAGAAGAGCTTGTCAAATATGTGAAGTCGAGCTCAGAGAGCCTGTTGAGCAAGTTTTTCAAGAAGAAGTAAGCCCGGATTATCCGGGGAGACCATATGATATCAGAGAAGCTTGTCGAAATGATCAAGGAAAACGCTGAAACATTGACCAACCGTCTCTGCAAGGACCTGCTAAGCAGGGAGGAGACCAAGGGCTATAGGAAACTGAATAAAGACAGTGTCTACGAGCGTGTGTACGATGTTTACAGCAGGCTCGATTCCTGGCTCGTGGGGGACAAGGTGCGTGGCGAGATAAAGGATCATTACATGAAACTGGGAAAACAGAGGTTTCATGAAGGCATTTCGTTGAGTGATGTTGTCATGGCCCTGCAGCTCATCAAAAGGCATCTGTGGCTCTATGTGCAGGAGGTGAATTACTTTGATTCTTCCTTCCAGCTCATGCAGGCGCTTGAATTCAACAACCGGGTTGTGTGGTTCTTTGACCGTGCCATCTATTTCACCTGTGTGGGATATGAGGAAGAAGAGATCAAGACTCAGGGGAAACCACAAGGCAGCATAATAGCCAGGATGTTTAAATAAGGTATATTCAGTACAGTTCGTACTTAACGAGCCTTCCATCCAGCTGGCCGTTTTTCAACGGCTTTTTCCATGCAGTCCTGAGCCCTACTTTCTTGATAAGCTCCCGGTTGCCGAAATACACATATGCGCTTGACCCGGTGCAGCGCTGCTTGAGGAAATCGCCGAACTCCGTCATGAACGCCCCTATGTCCTGGCTGTTCTTCATCCTCAAGCCATAGGGCGGGTTGCAGACAATGGTTGTGTCTTTGATGGATTTTATGTCCTGAAACTTAAGTTTTGAAAATCGGATATTCCTGCCCGAGGGGAGGTTACGGCTGTTCATCCTTGCCATTTCTATGGCCTGCGAAGAGATGTCACTGCCTGCAATGAGGCCATCTTCGAGGGGACGTATCTTCTCGTCCGCCTCTTTTTTAACCGAATTCCAGGTGTGCTCGTCAAAGTCGGGCATGAAGCGGAATCCGAATGACTCCCGGAAATATCCCGAAGGGATCGTGCAGTAATGCATAAGGGCCTCGAACAGGAGCGTGCCTGAGCCGCACATGGGGTCATACAGCGGTGTGAGGCCGTTCCAACCGCTCAAACGGATGATGGCGGCCGCAAGGGTTTCCTGCATAGGCGCATCAACCGCCTCCTGGCGGTATCCCCTGCGGTGCAGCGACCCGCCGGATGTATCGAGATAGATTGTGGCCTTGTTCTTGGATATGTGGAGGTTGAAGCAGATATCCGCGTTGATCCTTTCCACATTAGGCCTGTCGTTATATTTGTCCCTGAAGCTGTCCACAATGGCATCCTTCAGGACGAGACCTGCATACTGGGAATGGCGGATTATGCTGTTGGATACGTTTGCAGAGATTACAAAGGTTTTGTCCAGGGAGAAGAGCTCGGTCCAGGGTATGGTCCGGGCGGTTTTATAGAGGTAATCGGTGCTGTGGCAGTCAAAGGTCAACAGAGGTGCAAGCACCCTGCTTATGATCCGGGCAGTGTAATTTATGCGGTAGAGCGCCTCATTGTCAGCGGAAAAATACAGCCCGCGGAATGTGGGCTTTACGTCCGTTGCACCGAGACCGGTCAGTTCTTCAACACCCAGTTCATCCATCCCGTCAGCGATCTGGGCGAAAAACCTGTTACTCATCTGATAGTTGTATGTCACTTCCGTCTGGTTCCTTTCATCATGGCTTAATATTAGATCACATATTCCATTATATAACCATGATGAAGCAGGCATTGACAAAAGGCACGGCATTGACTACGACACCAACCATGGAAGACATACGTAATTTCAGCATCATTGCCCATATAGACCATGGGAAATCGACCCTTGCCGACCGTCTGATTTTAAGGACCGGTGTCTGTGACATCAGGACCTATAAGGACCAGATGCTCGACAACATGGATATAGAGCGGGAGCGGGGAATTACGATCAAGAGCCAGGCCATCTCGCTTCCCTATAAGGCCAGGAACGGGAAAACATATTGCCTGAATCTCATCGATACGCCGGGCCATGTGGATTTTTCCTATGAAGTGTCACGCTCGCTGGCATCCTGTGAAGGGGTGTTGCTGCTCATTGATGCGGCCCAGGGTGTTCAGGCCCAGACCATTGCCAACCTCTACCTCGCCCTGGAACACAATCTGGAGATCATCCCTGTCATAAACAAGATCGACCTGCCTTCAGCGGATGTGGAACGGGTCATCGAGCAGATCGATGCCGAATTGGGGCTCGACCCGGATACGCACCTGGAATGCTCTGCCAAGGAAGGGATAGGGATTGACGAAATACTTGAGGCCATTATCGAGAGGGTCCCGCCACCAAAGGGCGACCCTGAAGCACCGCTGGCGGCATTGATATTTGATGCACACTATGACTCCTTCCGTGGGACGGTCATTAACTGCCGCATCTTCGAAGGGACAGTGAAGAGCGGCGATATGATCCGGTTCATGTTCAATGATTCAATCTATCGCGTGGAAGAGGTGGGACACTTCCTCCTTTCCCGGGAGAAACGAGATCAGCTATCCGCAGGCGAGGTGGGCTACATCCTCGCCGGGGTGAAGACGGTCTCGAGCGTGAGCATCGGCGACACGATAACCCTGCAGGACCGGCCCTGCGACAAGCCCTTGTCGGGTTTTAAAGAGGTGAAGCCCGTTGTCTTCGCCTCCATTTACCCTATAGCCTCTGATGATTACGAGGACCTGGCCGTGGCCGTGGAAAAGTACAAGCTCAACGATGCCGCATTCATCTATGAGAAGGATTCCTCGGTTGCCCTGGGACAGGGCTTTAGGTGCGGCTTTCTGGGCCTGTTGCACCTGGACATCGTTCAGGAGCGCCTCGAGCGGGAATATGATCTGTCCATCATCCTTTCAGTGCCGAGCGTCCGTTACCGGTTCACCCTCAAGGATGGGACAATGCTCTATGTGGACAACCCGGCACATTACCCCAACCCCATAAGCATTGATGGTTCTGAAGAGCCATACATAAGGGCCACCATGATGATGCCCGACCGCTACCTCGGCACGGTCATGACCCTGTGCATCGAAAAGCGCGGCGTCAACTCAAACCTGCACTACACAAGCCCTGGCAGGGCCGAGCTCACCTATGAGATGCCCCTTGCCGAGGTGATTTATGACTTTTACGACCGCTTTAAATCCGTGACCCAGGGCTACGGTTCGTTCGATTATGACCTCATCGATTACCGGATAAGCAACCTCGTGCTTTTGGATATCCTTGTCAATGGCGAGAAGGTGGACGCCCTTTCCCAGATCGTCCACCGGGAGCGCGCCCGCGCCCGTGGCGTGCTGGCATGCGACCGCCTGAGAGATGAGATACCCCGGCAGATGTTCAAGATCGCCATACAGGGTGCTATCGGTGGAGAGATTATCTCCCGCTCGACCATCTCGGCCTTCCGAAAGGACGTCACGGCAAAGTGCTATGGCGGTGATATCTCAAGAAAGCGCAAATTGCTGGAAAAGCAGAAGAAGGGCAAAAAACGGATGAAGATGATCGGCTCTGTCAGCATCCCCCAGAGCGCCTTCATGGCGGTGCTGAAGTCCGACACGGATTGATGATTGTGGATAAAACCCCTGTCCCCGGGTTGTACATCCACATCCCGTTCTGCCAAACCAAGTGCGGATATTGCGACTTTTTTTCCATCACGGACACCGGGCGCATCGATGGTTTTCTCCATGCACTGTCCAAAGAGATCGACGCCTGCCAAGAAGAATTCACGGAATTCGACACTATCTATCTAGGCGGCGGGACCCCGTCGCTGCTCTCTCCTGCCCAGATTGAAGCCCTGCTGGACAAGATCTACCGTGCCTATCGTATCCTGCCCGATACGGAAATAACCATTGAAATCAATCCGGCTGATTGGGGACGCAAAGAACTGGGTATGCTTCGCGGCCTGGGCATAAACCGTATCAGCATTGGAGTTCAGTCTTTTGAAGACAGCGAGCTGACCTTCCTGGGCCGCAGGCACAACAGGGCACAGGCCATACGCACCCTCGAAGACGCCATCAATGCAGGTTTCGGCAATATCAGCATAGACCTGATCTACGGCCTGCCGGGCCGGACGCTTGAGCATTGGCATGTTTCCCTCATGGATGCCTTGCGCTTTGAGCCGGCGCACCTTTCCTGCTACGAATTGGAGCTGAAACCCCACACCCCCCTGGGCATCAGGTACGAGCAGGGCGAATTCCCTGTCCGCATGGAAGACTCCCAATATCATTTTTTCATGAACACTTCAGAATTCCTGGAGGGATCCGGATACATCCATTACGAGGTCTCCAACTTTGCCTTTGGCATGGAAAAGGCATCCAGGCATAACCGGAAATACTGGGACCATACGCCTTATCTCGGGCTCGGCCCTTCCGCCCATTCCTTTAATAAGGCAACGCGCTGGTGGAACCATGAATCCGTAAAGGATTACATACGTGATCTCGATGCCCTGAAGAGGCCCATCAGTGGTTCGGAGACCCTCACCAGCGAACAGCTGCGCATGGAGGCCCTGTTCCTGGGCCTGAGGACCAAAAGAGGCATCGACATAGAGCAGTACCGGGGCCGTTATGGTTTTGACCTCACAAAAAAAGAGGGCCGGGTGCTGGGGGAATTGGAAAAGACAGGTTTCATCGAGATCAAGGACGGCTTTATTCGTCCCACAAGGTCCGGCATGGCCGTGGCGGACAGCCTGGCGCAGCTGTAGAAGCTTTAGGCCTGTAAAGGAAGGTTCATAAGGAAAAGGGCATGCATAATCCACGAAATGAGATCAGGCCTGAAGCAGGGAAGGGAAGGCAGACCCTTCTGAAGGTAACCGGACCAACCGAGCTCATGAAATTCCTGATCGCCCGGATGCCGGATAAGAGCCGCAAGACCATTAAATCTCTCCTGGCGCACAACCAGGTTTCCGTAGACAATAAAATAACCTCACAATTCAACCATCCCCTTAAGGCAGGTCAACAGGTCGGGATAAACTTCTCCAAGGTGATTCAGGTAGATCGGGTCAAAGGGCTGAAGATCATATTTGAGGACCCCTGCCTCATTGTAATCGATAAGGAACCCGGCCTGCTTTCCATAGCCACTGATAAAGAAAAGGAACGGACGGCATTCCGGATATTAAGCGACCAGTTGAAAATAACTGACCCGACTGCCAGGATCTTTGTGGTCCACCGTCTTGACAGAGATGCCTCGGGAATACTGATGTTCGCCAAGAGCAAAGAGATACAGCAGATACTCCAGAGTGCATGGAAGAAGGATGTTATCGAACGCAGTTACGTCGTGGTGGTGGAAGGCAAGATAATACAGGACCAGGGTACCATCACCTCATGGTTGAAGGAAAACAAGGCCCGCCTCATGTACTCAAGCCCTACGCCTGATGACGGTCAAAAGGCCGTTACCCACTACCGGGTGCTCAAAAGGAATGATGAGTACTCCCTGCTGCAGGTAAGGCTGGAAACAGGACGTAAGAATCAGATACGTGTCCATATGAAAGACCTTGGTCACAGCATAATAGGCGACAAAAAATATGGCGCAACCCAAAACCCTGTCAACCGGCTTGGCCTCCATGCCCGGGTCCTTGTATTCCGTCACCCCGTGACCGGCAAGGAACTGCGTTTTGAGACCCCGACGCCTAAGAAGTTTTTACGTCTGTTCAGCAATGAACAGGGAAATTGATTTTTAGAGTTATTCGACATCCCTTGCTGAGAACTAACGAAAAAGAAGGTTTGAACATAATATCTGTAATAAAATAACCTATAGTTGTGGCGGTAACTACCCTTTCTCAAAAGGATTTGACCTTGACCTGACTCGTACTTTTCCATTATAATAAAGGGGGTAAGATAGCGGGGTATGACCTCTGAGTCAGCAAGTGAGGCTTAAAAAGCCTTTATTATTCCTCCCTGACCTCAGTTATGAATACAGTTCGCTCCCCAAGTTCAATAGTGTACGAGAAAAGGTCGTTGACCTTGCTCTGCTGGGGGATAAGTATCGGCCATGTTTCCTGAATATTTTGAATTCAGCCTTCCGACAAAACTGATCTACGGTATTGGGGTACTGGGCAAACTCGAAAATCTCATCAAGCCTTTCGGTCTGCGTAAAGCCATACTGGTGACAGATAAAATACTGGCCAAGGCTGGGCCTGTAGGTAAGGTCAAGGAAGGGTTCAAGGGCAGCAACATAGATATCGTATGCACCTATGACAAGGTCCCCCCGAATTCTACCATCAGGACCGTAGAGGATTGCGCTCTCATGGCCGGGAAGAACGGCTGCAACATGATTATTGCCGTCGGAGGCGGGAGTGTTATCGATACGGCCAAGGTAGCAAACATCCTCATGGTAAAAGGTGGGCGTGTCGAGGAACATATGGGCGCCTACCTCCTTGACAAGAATGAAGTATTGCTGCCCGCCATTTTCATACCCACGACCGCCGGAACAGGATCCGAAGTAACAAAGGTCGCCGTCATTGCAGACCCCGACCATGACGTGAAGCTTCCTTTTGCAGAAGATCAGTTCTTGCCCGCCCTGGCTATCCTCGATCCCGAGGTCACGGTGTCCATGCCCCCGATGCTCACAGCCACTACAGGAATGGACGCCCTTACTCATGCGATTGAGGCATATGTCGACAAAGAATGGTCGCCTGCAGCGGATGCGATGGCGCTGCATGCCATTAAGCTCATCATCAACAATATTCTCTTGGCATGCGCTCACCCTGAAAACTTACAGGCCCGGGGGGGCATGCTGATCGGAAGTTTCCTGGCAGGGGTGGCATTCTCTCATTCCATGGTGGGAATGACCCATGGAATTGCCCATGCCCTTGGAGGTGTTTATCATATACCGCACGGGCTTGCTAATGCCTTGGTACTGCCTGAGGTTATGGAGTACAACCTGGAATCCCAACCGGAGCGTTTTGCCGATATCGCAATTGCGCTGGGTATCAATTTTCCGCAGGTGGTCACGGAAAGCAGGAATCTGCTCAAGGCCGACTCCATGGACATCTTTATTAAGCTCTTCCGGAAAATGGATTTTACCTACCTGAGGGATAAATTAATCAGCGCATCCTCCTGGTTGCGTGGCTCAGCGGCCGATGTTGTCGGTAACCTTGAATTTATTGACCATTGGTTTCGACACCAGGCTGCCCGGGCAGGGATTGAAAAGATCAGGATGCTGAACCGTCAGCTCGCCTACCTGACCAAGATGCCGCTTAACCTGGAACAGGCCGGCGTCGACGACGACCTGGCAAAGCTTGATCAGGTTGTAGCAACAGCCATGGAAGACGGCTCCATGCTCTACAACCCCATCGAACCGACACGAGAAGCGGTTGAGGATATCATCAGAAAGATATTTGAAGCAGAAGACAGACCGCAGCATGTTTCAAAAAAGGATCTGCATCCCCAGGATACGACCCTTGGGGGAGGCGATATGGCCAATGTCTTTAAAGACTCAAAGATGCTCTACGACGTTCTTGTTGGATTCTACGAAGAACTTAAAGATGACCCGGACATCGGACCGGCTCTGGCTGGCACCAAAATGGTGATACAGTTCATTTATAAAAATCCTTCCGCCATAATTACCATTGATAGTACCGGAGACGATATTGTCATTCACAAGGGTGAGTTTGATGGAAAACCCGAGGTCAGCATGACCATGAATGCCGATTTCGCGCACAAATTCTGGCATGGCAGGGCCAACCTTGTGACGGCCCTTACCCTCAGACAGGTCAGCGCCAAGGGGAATGTTCCGAAGACAATAAAATTGTTGCCGATCTTGAAGCCGGCCTATGAAAAGTATCCGCGTTTCCTCAAGGCTAAAGGTCTTGAGCACCTCATCATGTTTTCGATGCAAGACGAGGAAGAGGATGAGGATCAATGAAACAGGGGGCAACATATTCAGTAATAATAAAGAGGATCAAAGAAAATGTCCCGGGCAAGTACTCTACTATTGAGAAGTGTATCGGTTGCTCGCTCTGCTATGAATTATCCCCGAGGAATTTCAGGATGAATCTGGATGAAGGGTATGATTTCGTATTCAAACAGCCTGATACGCAGGAGGAGGAAGCATCGTGCCTGAAGGCCATGCAATCCTGTCCTGCTGACGCCATAGTGATGACGGACGTGGACCTGTGAAATAACAAAGGGGGGACAATCATGAAAAAGATCATCAGCATCAGCCTTGGAACAAGCGAACGGGATTACGAGATCACCACGAAGTTCTTGGGTAAGGATTTCTTCATCAAGCGGATGGGCACGGACGGAGATGCGAATGAAATGGTCGAGCTGCTTTATGACTGGGAACAGCATGCCGATGCCATCGGACTGGCCGGTATAAAGTTTCCCAGTGAACTTGGATTCAAGCGTAAAGCTGAAAAACGTGATGTTCGGATCAAAGAATTAAGTTCGGAACTCAAAATACCCGTTACCACAGGAGAGGCATTCAGACATGTAGCCCAGGAGTGGGTCGCCCGCTATGTTCAGGAAACACAGAAGAATTTTTTCACGAATGCCAGGGTTCTAGTCCTTTCCGGGATGACCGACTACAGTGTTGCCGCTGTCATTAACGGGTATACGGATAATCTGCAGTTTGCCGACCCGATCTATGATCATGGAATTCCGAAATTTATCAACTCCTTGAAGGATATGGAACTCTATGGCAAGGGAATTCATGACGTGCTTTCCCTGTCCCCGGCCAAGGTGATTTCCACCTCTTTGCCCTTGGTGAATGAGTGGAACAAGTACATCCTTCGGAAGGCCATGCAGAAGGCCACGGTTATCGTCGTTCCCTATGAGGGTTTCTATAAGTATCTGGATAAGTGCACCCTGGAGGAACTGGGGGGGAAGATCATCCTTACTTCTACTGCATATGAGGATCGGGTCGAATTCCTGAAGAAGAGAGGCGTGGATGTCATAGTCGATGCCACGCCGCAGATCCTTGACCGGATGGTCCAGGTGGATGTTCTTGAGGCAATGGTTATTGCGGCCTTGGGAAAGAAGGAAGCCAAGTTAAACAATGATGATCTCCTGGAGGTGATCAGCGAACAGGGTATCCATCCGAGGATTGTTTATCCTTCCGGCAAGGTCCGTCGTGTGAACCGCTTCTCTTTCGTTATTCACCCTTTGTCCCAGGAACACTTAAAAAAAGAAAAGGCCGTGGAGCTGATCGCCAGCATGACGCCTCGCGTAACCATGGACGCTGTCGAAAAGATTATCGCCTACGCCCCGCCTTTTGTCTACTCCAAGGTGACCGGGATCAAATCCCCTACCGGAGTAGAAGCGGAAGGATGGCTTATTACCGTCGGCGGAACGCCCAAACAGATGCTCTCCCATCCGCCCGAGTTCACCTACAAGCGATTACTAGAAGCGGCGGCCATGTCTAAAAGGATGGGTGCACAGATTATGGGTCTGGGTGCCTTTACCAAGGTCGTGGGTGATGCGGGTGTTACGGTGGCCAAGCTTGCGGATATCCCTATTACCACCGGGAACAGCTACAGCGCATCAGGAGCACTCTGGGCCGCTGCTGATGCCGTGCGTCGTATGGGACTGATAAAGATCGAAGAGGGGAAGAAGATCAAGGCAAAGACAATGGTCATAGGGGCGACAGGCGCCATCGGGTCAGTCTGCTGCCGACTGCTCGCTCTTGCCTTTGAGAGTGTCTACATGGTCGACATCCGTGATGCCAGGCTTCTCTCGCTGAGAGATTCGATATTGAAGGAGACCCCGGATGTAGATATCCATATCTCCACGAGGGCCGACAAGTATGTAGGGGATATGGATGTGATTGTGACGGCTACATCGGCTGCAGGGAAGAAGATACTTCATATCGAGAAGGTCAAACCCGGATGTGTCATCACCGACGTGGCCAGGCCGTTGGACCTGTCTCCCGAGGATGTGGCCAAGCGACCGGATGTGTTGTACATCGAATCCGGGGAGATCCTCCTGCCGGGTAATCCGAAATTCAAGGAAATAGGCTTGCCGCCCAAGGTTGCCTTTGCTTGTCTGGCTGAAACCATAGTCCTTGCCCTTGAGGGTCGTTTTGAGGTCTTCACGATAGGTCGTGAGATCGAATGGCAAAAGGTGAAGGAAATCTATAAAATGGGTCTTAAGCACGGCATGAAACTGGCCGCCATATCAGGTGTAAACGGGGTTTACAGCGACCAAGATATCAAAAAGGTAGTAACACTAGCCCTCAAAGAGAGAGCCAAGGGGAAAAAGGCAGAGAAAAAACCTTCCTTGAAGAAAGTTGCGACAAAAGGGGCTACCCCACCGAATAAACTATCCGGCAAGACAAAGGCCACTGCCAATAAAGCGGCGATAAAACGTAAACCGGCTTCTGGTATATCTCAAGAGAGAACCATATAATGTGAAATTAAGGGAATAGATGAAATATTCCGATGCAAAAGGGCATGATGAACTATAACCTATCTCCAATGACCCTTTCAGAACAATCATTCCTTCCCGATCAAGAATTAATATTCATCCCTGAGTTGGAAGAACGGGTCTTTGCTTTTATCAGCAAGATCTGGCACTCCTTTGTCAACAAGACCGTGTCCCTCACCTTCACTGAAAGGGATTATTGTTTCGACTATGGTTTATTCGAGGTTATCGACGGTGAAGCAACCCGTATAGCCGCTGTATCCAGCCAGGTCCGGCTTGGTGACATCGCGAAACAAAAGATACCGAAGGAGTTTGCTCAATTCAAAAAGATGACCCGTTCGACACCAGTAAGCTACCAGACCAACTTAACATCGAATATCCTGCGGGAAGCAATCATCAAAAGGGGAAAAGGAGAAAAACCTCCCATAGTCGTGGTTGATCTGAGAAAAGACAAGCGAATCCACCCCAAGCTGAAGGAAATTATTACTGAAGATATGAACCATAGTGTGGGGATCACACTCTTTTTCGGCGATAATCCGATCGGAGTCCTGTGGGGTGTCCGCCGGGACCCATTAACTCCCAAGCAGAAAGCGCTTTTGTTTCCCCAGTTGTATTCCTTGAGTGGTGGTATCTCAACTATTATGGCCCTGGAATTCAACAGGGGTAAATATAATTTCAGATCTGTCAGGAAAACCATCGAAAAGATCGATACCAACTCCAGCATCCTCAATCTCTTCTATACAAAGAAAGCCGGCCAGTCTACGCCGGTACGTACGATCATCGGCAGGTCAAATCTTTTTAATTCAAAATTCCGCCTGGATGCAAGCTACATCGTCCCGACATCGCGTGGTTATTCCATCAGCTTGAAACGGTTTTTACCCGAACGTGAAAACAATACAGGGAAAACACTGCTCATGATCCCCGGATTCTTTTGTAATCGTTCGATATTCGATCAGATGGCCAGGGAGATGGCATTCAAATACGGGTATAAGGTCATCTCCCTTGACTGCCGAGGAAGGGCCAAGAGTACACTACCGGCCGGCTGGTTCAATAAGGCCTGGTCAATTGACGATTTTATTAACGAAGACTTTCCGAAGGCATTAGCCTGGATACATGAACAGTATCCCGATGAGCGTATAGTGGTCTACGGCCATAGCATGGGCGGACTCATCGCCCGTTGTTACACGGGCTCATATCAGGCAATTCAACAGATTACAAACCGCTATGATTTGCCCGACCCAGAGACCCACATAGCCGGTATTGTCTCTATTGCCTCACCGGATTATGTGGATGTGAAGCTCGGGATTCCCGGTACTCATCTCATGAGATATTTTACGAAGCTTATTCCGGAAAGCTTCAACTTACATACTATGACCGGTAATGCCTTCAACAAGCTTCTTGCCCTGTCCATATCAAAGGTAGTCCCTACGATTAACCTGAAAAGCTTTTTTTCCCACCTTTTTGATTTCCATGAATCGATACGTCAACTTACATTCGATCTGAGCACCCGAGTCCGTTCTCTTCAAGACCTTATCGGTTTTCCGCAGATTACGCCCCCAGAGGTCTACCTGTTGATGGAAGACATCATCTGCGAGGAATCCACCAAGGTGATGATACAATTCTTACGCTCTCAGGTTTTCGGCAACAGCATCATGTCATTCGACGGGAAAATCAATTATACGGAAAATCTGAAAAACATCAAATTACCCGTCTTTCACATCATGGGCAGTCTCGATATAATTGCCCCTCCCGAGACCATCAGATATGGTTACGACGTAATTTCATCGACCAATAAGCATCTGAAGGAATTCAGACAAGGACATATCGGACTGGTCATGAATCCAAAGACTGTCCGGGAAATTGCGAAAACCACTCATCAATGGATAGGCATGCTTTAATATTTGACTTTTAACATTTAATCCTTGACTTGAGTGGTTTTCACCCTTTAATATTAAAGTCTTTTCACATGCTTGCTGGAGGTATCTGTATGGGGCGCACTGTAAAGCTTGAACCAATGTCGAGTATCGACAGTTTTTGGTTAAGCATGGACGAACCGACCAATCTCATGGTCATTACGGGTGTTATGGAATTTGATGAAATGCTCGATTTTTCTGCGCTCCGTGCACTTTTAGAAAAACGCCTACTTAGTTATGACCGTTTCAAGCAGAAGGTTGTATGGCCGACATCACAGTTGGGCAGGCCATTTTGGGATGAAGACCCCAATTTCGATATCCGAAACCACATTTCCCGTGTGGCCCTGCCGACCCCCAGGGACAAAGCCACCCTGCAGCGCATGATCAGCGATCTCTCTATTATCCCACTGGATAAGACAAAACCATTATGGCAGATTCACATTATTGAAAACTATGGCGAGGGATGTGTCCTATTCATTCGGATACACCATGCCATCGCCGATGGGATTGCACTCATACGTCTATTGCTTTCCATGGCCGACACGGAACCGAATCTGACCTATTTAGGTGCGGACGACACGAGCGAAGAAGAGCGTATGAGACAGTTAAAGCGCAAGTCGGGAGTAACAGGGTCGTTAAATCTTTTCATGCGGGCGGCAGTGAACACCTTCATCAAGACCACCGGGTTCGCGTACGATGAAGTCACGAAGACCATAGCATATCCCTCTCATCTGACAAAGTTGGCCAAGCTCTATGGGGAAATAGGCTTGGAAAGTACCACGGTTTTAACAAAACTCGCGCTGATGCCCTCCGATTCGAAGACATCTCTTAAAGGAAAGCTGGGTGTCCAGAAAGGTGTTTGCTGGTCGTCCCCAATGCCGCTTGCCAGCGTCAAGGAGATCGGCGGATATTTTCGGTGCACGATCAACGATGTCCTGATGGCGGCCGTTTCCGGAGCGATCAGGAGATATCTCCTGGAACGGGGCGATGATCTGGATGATGCGGAGGTTCGGGTGGCCATACCGGTCAATGTCCGTCCCGAAAGTCCGGATATTGAACTGGGTAATCAATTCAGTCTTGTGATATTGTCTCTTCCGGTCAGCATGGCTGATCCCGTTCGCAGATTGCGCGAGACGAGAAAGAGAATGCGATCCATCAAGGAGTCTGCCGAGGCCTTTGTAGGGTTCCAGGTCATGAAGATCATGGGCATTCCTCCCCAAGCCCTTTCGAGGAAGGGTGCCAGATTCTTTGCAAGTAAATTTACCGGGATTCTTTCAAATGTCCCCGGGCCCAGGCAACCTCTCTATTTCACCGATAAAAGGATTAAAAATATGATGTTCTGGGTCCCCCGCTCAGGGGATGTGGCCATCGGTATCAGTATCATCAGCTATGCCGGTGATGTAACACTCGGAATTGCCACTGATACGCGTGTTGCGCCGGATCCTGAAAAGATTACGGATTATTTCAGTGAAGAATTTTCCCAGTTGCTTCATCTGGCGAAGGAGGACGTTCTGCACAGATCTTCTGTGAGCGACCATGCTTCAGAACAATCATGAAAGATTGTTGAGTTGTTCTTGATCCTTGTTAGACAAAAAAATATAAGAGAGGGGGGATTATGGCTGACAAAAAAAAATCAACCAAAGCAAAACCAAGAACTATTGCAAAACCTGTAACCAAAGCAAAACCTACAACCAAGAGAGAAGATGTAGCTGATGCGGCAAACAAGATCTGGAAGGCCGGCCTTGGTGCTCTGCGTACAGCCGAGGAGGAGGGCTCGAGGATCTTCAAATCCCTTATGGAGAAGGGTGAAGATTTTCAGAACGCAAGTAGGAAGGGAAGCCAGAAGCAGCTCGACAAGGTGAGTAAGATTATTAAAGGGGGCGTAGGGTCCGTAAAGGGTAAAATCGATGACATCACGGATCAGAAGGAAGGCATTTGGGAAGTATTGAAGTTAGAAGATGCCTTCACATCAGTCATGAAAACCTTTGGGGTGGCCACGCATAAGGAGATTGATATACTGAAAAGGAAGATCGATGCAATCTCAAAGGCCGTCAACGAACTGAGAGGAGATCCTCAGAGGCCTTCTGTAAAGAAATAAGCTGTGCCATGCAATTAAAAATTAAGATGAAAGGGAAGTGACATTGTCGGCCCATGTCACTTCCTTTCATCTTATACCCTATACAATTTCATGGAACCGTTATCAAAAAGGGACTCGACGATGGATCATATAAGGAAATATAGTTATCTTTTGATATACGGGCTGTGGTTCATTATCCTCGCAGGTTGCGGCCTCATTCTCAAGATGTGGTTACATCGGCGCTTACGCCGTTTTGCCGGAGCAATCCCGGAAAGACAGATTATTGCGCCGACATCCGAGGATCATTTTGTGAAGATTGGCCGAAGTTGCTACCACTACACGGAATATCCGGCAACCGGAAAGGCTCTCCTTTTCATACACGGCTTTGCCTCATCAACCTACACATGGGAGAAAGTGGCCCCGGTACTCAATAAGCTGGGATATCATGTCTGGGCCTTGGACATAAAAGGCTTTGGCTGGTCTGAGAAGCCAAAGGATACATCATACGATATTTTAACATTGACTGAAGAGGTTTATCAATGGATGGAGGCTTTTGGTTTAGATGATGTTGTGCTTGTCGGTAATTCCCTCGGGGGTGGAATTGCAACACTTATGGCCCTCCTGCATCCGGAAAAAGTCGGCCGCATGGTACTTATTGATGCTGCAGCCTACAATACAGAATTTCCTTTTATTATGGAACTGGCCCGTTTGCCGTTGTCTGCCGAAATGACGAAACTGTTCTTCAGCCATTGGGTGGTCCGGCAAACATTACGCGAAGTCTATCATCATAAGGACTGGATCACGAGAGATCAGGTGGACGCTTATTACGACAGACTGCAAACAGATAATGCATTGAACGCCCAGATTGCCGTTGTGAGGGCCTTGGAGTTCTCCAGTGTTGAGAAATATGTCAATCGAATACCGGAAATAAAAACCAAGGCCCTTATCATCTGGGGCGAACATGACAGATGGATTCCCCTCAGTAGCGCTTACAGGTTCAAGGCAGAACTCCGGGACGCAACCCTTGTAATCATACCGGAGTGTGGTCACATGCCGCAGGAGGAATATCCGGATTTCACGGCAAACCTGATTGATGCCTTCATTCAGGACAAGCCCGTGATAGATATTATTAAACCTAAAACAGCAGATGGTTCGCAAAAACAGACATCTCTCGGCTAATCTGGGAATGCGCGATTATAAGGTGATTGTTGTATGGTAAAAGAGCGCGGAAAAAAAATCGGCACAAAGCCGGTAATGTCTCGCAATGCTGCAAATAAGAAAATGACTCAGCTGCCTGATGAAGAACGATCCCTTGTATTACAGGTAGCCTCATTGGCGGCAAAGGCCTTTAGGCTTGCGGCAAAGGCTGGAGATGCATCGATAAAAGTCGGCAAGGCATTGATTACATCTTCATCCATCGATACCAAGTTGATGCAGGAAAGTGGGGCCTATCTCAAAGATGTTCGCGAACTTGCAGGATTAACCCAGGCTGAACTGGCTGAAGCGCTTCATTTGTCGGACCAGTCTCTCTTGGCAGCCGTCGAGAAGGGTACGGCTACATTGTCGTTTGAATTGATCCTGCGGTTGGCTGCATTGCTCGCCAGGCACGATCCTGTTCCGTTTATCATAAAGTTCACAAGAACTTATAATCCAGAGGTCTGGGATGTTCTGGAAAAATGGGGTGTCGGCCGGCTGCCTGTTCACTTTGAGAGAGAGCGGCAGTTCATCAACATCTACCGTGCTCATGATGCTGCACGGAAATTGACTGACAACGGTTTTGAGAAGGTGCTGCAATTTACCCGGACAGCCTTTGAGATGGCCTTGCATTTCGTCTCTGAACAGCAGAAACATGAAAGTCATAACAGCCGGAACAGGAAAGCGAAGAAGCCTTCAGAGAAAACCCCTAAAAAGCATCGTAAGGACATATGAATGCGATTTCGCAAAATAGGTATTATCCCCGGAACATACCATAACCTCGACCGCTATCGGCAGATTATCACGATTCTCTTCAAGTACGGCTTTGACAGTGTGCTCGACAGGATCAACCTTGGCTCTTATCTCGGGACCGGCCTACAGAAAATTTCCCGAAACCACCGCAAGCAAATAGAAGATCTGAGCGACTATGAACGTCTTCGCATGGCCGTTGAAGAACTGGGCCCGACATTCATTAAAATGGGCCAGATCCTTTCCACAAGGTCTGATCTTGTGCCGCTCGGTCTCATCAATGAATTAAGTAAATTGCAGGATGATGTACCTCCGTTTCCCATAGACCAGGTAAAAGAGATATTAAAACAGGAACTTCACGCACCCATGGGAAAGTTCTTTGCAAGGTTTGATGATACCCCCCTGGCAGCCGCTTCCATCGGCCAGGTCCATCGTGCTCAGCTGGTTACCGGTGAAGAGGTTATCGTGAAGGTCCAGCGGCCGGGAATCAAAAAGATGATCGAAGTGGATCTTGAGATCCTCAATCACATAGCATTACTGATGGAAAGACACCTGGAAGAGGCCAAAATATACCAGCCGACCAAGATCGTTGATGAGTTTACCCGCAGCATTACGAAAGAAATCAACTATGAGATTGAAGCTCAGCACGCAGAGCGTTTTGCTAGGCAATTTTCCAAGAACAAACTCATATACATCCCGAAGATTTTCAGGGCTACGACGACCCAGCGTGTTCTGACCATGGAGTATGTTGACGGCATAAAAGTCTCAGATGTAGCCCTCTTAAAGCATTCGGGCCTTGACTGCAAGACCATAGCCTCCCGCGGCGCATACCTAACCTTTGAACAGCTTTTCAAACATGGGTTTTTCCATGCCGATCCCCATCCTGGAAACATCTGTGTCTTGCCGGGAAACGTCATATGCTATCTTGATTTCGGCATGATGGACTATGTCGATAAAAGGTCCATGGATACCTTCCTGGATATCGTCAGCGGCTATGTAAGTCGTGATAAAGCGACCATAACCGATGCTGCAATGAGGATCGTTGAATGGGATGAAGATCCGGACCGAAAGGCCCTGGAGAGTGATATCGAAGGGTTCATTGATCGTTATCTCTACAAACCCCTTGATGGCATGCATCTGGGCGATATCCTCCGGGAGTCGTTGCAACTTCTTGCAAGGCACAACTTAAGGCTGCCGCCGGATATTTTTTTCATGATAAAGGCCGTATCTGAGGTTGAAGGCATCGGGCTCATGTTGGACCCCGATTTCGATATAGTGACTAAAGTGACTCCGTTCATTAAGAAAATCCAGAAGGAGCGGATACATCCCGGTCGCTTCATAGACGATTTAATGTTGTTAAGCAGCAGTCTCAGGCAATTCCCCCTTGATCTCCATGACCTTCTGAAACAGCTTAGACTTGGGAAAGGCAAGATACGGATCGAGCACAGAGGGCTTGAACCGCTGATTTTCGGTATCAACCGTTCTTCCAACCGCATCGCATTCTCATTTATTATCGCATCCCTTATCATAGGTTCCTCTCTGATCATTACGACCCATACAGGCCCGACCCTTGACGGGCTTCCCTTGCTTGGCCTTCTCGGCTATACCATTGCAGTCATATTATGTTTGTGGCTTATTATTTTGATCAGGAAATCCGGCAGACTCTGATCTCCAATCGTTTCATTCCTTCAACAGCCGACCATCAACCTAACATCCCTGTCTCCGTTGAAGTCGCGTTTGCTGCCGGCAGGTAAAAGCGTTCGACATAATCTTTCACCATGCGATCTGCATTGAAGCGCCAGCCAAGGGTAAGCATCGCATGCTTCATCCGCTTGACCCATTGTGATGGTACACCATGGGCGTCTCTCTGATAATAAAGGGGGATCACCTCATTTTCGAGTGTTTCATAGAGATATTCGGAATCCCTCTGGTTCTGCACCGCCAGGTCATTGTCCATTCCGCCATGGCCGATGGCAAATCCGTTTTTACCGTCATATGCCTCGTTCCACCATCCATCCAGCACTGAGAGATTGAGGCCCCCGTTGAGGATCACCTTCTGGCCGCTGGTGCCGCAAGCCTCCAACGGCCGCCTCGGGGTGTTCAACCACACATCCACCCCCTGAACGAGATGGCGTGCTACATTATAGTCATAGTTCTCCACAAATACGATACTGCTCCTGAACTTTTTCGAATAGCTGAACTGGGCGATACGCTGCAGGAGATGCTTGCCTTCGTTGTCCTGGGGGTGCGCCTTGCCGGCAAAGATGATCTGTATGGGACGCGCTTTGTCCTTGACCAGATGTGTCAGGCGTTCGAGTTGTGATAAGATGAGGTCTCCCCGCTTGTATGTGGCAAACCTTCGGGCACTGCCGATGGTCAGCACATCAGGGTCAAGGATATGGTCTATATTCTTTGCTATATCCTTTTGTCCCAGGCGCTCTGCCTGTATCTTAAGGCGTCGCCTCACAAAGTGGATGAGACGCATCTTGAGGGTCTGGTGTGTCTCCCATAGCTCTGCGTCGTCGATATCAGCCACCTTTTCCCAGACATCCGGGTGTATCATGCGTGTGTCCCAGTCCTCACCGAGGCGCGTCTGAAACAGCTGGTACATCTGGGGAGCAAGCCAGGATAACATATGCACTCCGTTGGTGATGTGACCTATGGGTACCTCTGATTCGGTTCTATCCGGCCAGAGACAGTTCCACATGAGACGGCTCACATCCCCGTGGATTGCAGAAACACCATTGGCCCGGCGCGAGCTCTTCAATGCCAAAACTGTCATGCAGAAGGTCTCTGAATTGTCGGATGGATTGACCCGTCCGAGCGCCATGAAGTCTCTATGGGACAGACCTAAATTATCCCTGAAGAGACCCAGATGCTCCTCAATCAGATCCGGAGAGAACCGGTCGTGACCGGCCGCAACCGGGGTGTGTGTTGTAAAGACGGTATACAGTGAAACCCGCCGGTGGGCGCGCTTGAATGGAATGTGGTCGTATTCCATAACCCTTCTTACCTCTTCAAGGATGGCAAAGGAGCTATGTCCCTCGTTCAGGTGAAGCACGCCCGGGGAAATATTGAGCCTTTGCAGGATTCGCGCTCCGCCGATTCCCAGCAGCAGTTCCTGGCGGATACGCCTTTTATGGTCTCCGCCGTAAAGCCTGGAGGTTAGTTCACGGTCTTCTGCAGAGTTGCCGTCTATGTTGGAATCGAGCAGCATCAGACGGATGCGGCCTACCTGAACCTGCCAGACCCTTGCCTGGAGGGGACTGGTCCGGGTATCAATCCGTACGACCAATTGCGATCCGCGAGAATCCATAACCGGCCGCAGCGGCAGCTTGTGGACATCGAGGTTGATGTAATCTTCTTCCTGCCACCCGTCCTTGTTCAGGCGCTGAATGAAATAACCCTGGTGATAGAGCAGGCCGATCCCGATCAGTGGAATACCAAGATCTGAGGCGCTTTTCAGATGGTCGCCGGCCAGTATGCCCAGGCCCCCCGAATAGATGGGGATTGATTCATGCAGGCCGAACTCTGCGGAAAAGTAGACAACGGGGCGGTTGTTAAGATTTCCGCAATGGATGGCCCCCCAGGTATTTTGCTGTTCCACATACTCGTTCAGTCGCCTGAACGCATAGTTTATCCTGCTGTGGAGGACAAGTTCAGAGGCGCGGTCCTCAAGTTGTTTAGATGTAATCTGATTTATGAAGGCGACAGGGTTGTGCTCCACCTGGCGCCAGAGAAGGGGATCCAGGTCGCTGAGTCTGGTGCTGATAAGTTCAGGGTGCCATGTCCACCAGAGATTATCAGCCAGGGCACGAAGACGCTTATGAAGATCACTGGTTGTATCTTTCATATATCCCCCTTCATTGAGTTGATTTGGAAATTCGCTAAGACAATGTAATGTAAAAATATATTATATATGCATTTATCTTACATAACAAGGAACAGCTTACGGTTGTGACTGACACCCAACAGAAAAGGTAGAGAGAACGATACGTAAAATGAGGGGGGATCGATTATCTGCGTTACTGAATTTAAAGTGATCTTACGTTTATCTGTAATTATAATTGTGCTGCAAGTTACCCTATATCTGAAAAGAATGTCTAATAAGAGCGCTCCACTGGGTACAGTTAACCATGTTGCCGAGCTTTGTCATTATACCTTATGATGATTCATTCGATTTCATCACGGTTTAGAGAAACCGGAAAACTGAACATAATGTTTTCTGATATATGGTATTCGGGTAATAGGCTCAAAGCGCCACTCATGGCACCCATTAAAAGGCCCCTGTCAATAAAAACATAGTTCACCATCGCACATTTTTTTGCAGGTCTAACATATAGCCAGCTGAGAGCACGTTATCTTCAATACTTAGCTTTCTTCACTGCCTCCAAGATTGCCTTCATCGTAACACATCGTGCTAACCCAGCGTTATATGGTAAACTTGCGCTTAGCTTTCCATTATCATCGAAAAGAGTAATTGTATCATTTTGAAATGATGTAACCATGCCAATTAGTTTATTCTCTTTAGCTTTGAGAGAGAACACTGGAGAACCGCTATTTCCATGGCTAGCTACCCCATCCAATAAAAAATAGTCCTTTCCCGTAAACTGAGCAACTATGCCGAATCGTATGACCGGATGATTCTCGTCGTTTTCTATCCCAAGGGCAAGTGGATAACCCGGTATTATTACACTTCTTCCCTCGACTAGAGAGCTGTTATCGTCAAATATTTCTTTAGGAAAACTAATATTTTGTAATTTTAGATCCTCTTTTGGGTCACGCTTCGGTACCAAAATAGCGATATCGAGTGCAGGGTCAACATATGCAATGTCGCATGGAGCTCTGTGATAACCTTTGTCAGTATCGATTCCTATATATATAGGCTTCTCCAATTTCTCTGCTAACTGAACAATATGTTTGCATGTTACTGCCAGTAAAACATTGGGCTCACCATTAATCAAGAATCCCGTCCCAAGAGGCGCCCAAACGATCTTTCCATCTTTTGTAATCTCGCTGGGAAATTGTACGGCACATACTGCTTTTTTGAGAGCCTTTGATGCGTCTTCAATCCCCAAGAAAGGTACGGCATCGGCATATGGAAATTCTCTGTCGGCGCTTGCAACTTGATTCAGGCTTAAAATGAAAAGCAGGCAAAAGATAAGAGTCGCGTATGTTTTCATTTTGTAGTTCTCCTCATAAACTAGATTAGCTATTTTGTGATGTGGAATCAAAGGTGTGTAATTACTTAATTTATATTCTATATCATGATCATTATTTCAGTTCCATATCAGATTAAATATTTCTGCGATTTCGTGCGCCACGAAGGCGCGAAGAGGTAGTCTGAAAAGGCTACATTGGAGCAGCCATGCTGCATGGAAGATGAGGGGAGGCCCCTCGGGATCGGGTTGCAGGATCAGATCCCAAACCGCCTGGCGCTGCGTGGGGATAAGATCCCAGGTGGTAAGCGGACCAGGAAAAGGCGAGGCAAGATCTCGTCAGGTGAGGACCAGGAAGGCGAACGTAAGTGAACCACTGATGAGCTGTCGAAAAGATACAGACGTCATCGAAACCGGGCTACTTTATCGGGTCCGGGACAGAGTCTGGGGGGAACCTGTTTACTGCCCAGATGGTGACCGGCAGAAAGGTGGCGCGAGCCTGGTTCAGGCTTCCATGCGGAACGTGGGAACCTGGCGCTCTGATGCTAAGGGAGAAGTCGAAGTGGAGGCCCCACGAAGACGAGAGTACCGATGCAGAGCGCAGGGACGGATCAGCCCGTAATAGTGATGAAGTCCGGTAATGTGGATGGAGCGAAGGGGCTGAACTGTCCGGTCTTGTTCATGAGTCAACCAGCAATGGGAGGAGCTTATGGATAAGGCGAAGTCGTTTTGTATTTCCAAGCGCATTGTATGGGAAGCATACAAACGTGTCAAAGCGAATCGTGGTGCGGCCGGGGTTGATGGTCAGTCACTGAAGGCGTTTGAGAAGGATCTGAAGAACAACCTCTATAAGATCTGGAATCGGATGTCATCTGGGAGCTATTTACCGCCGCCGGTGAGGCTTGTTGAGATCCCGAAAGGGGATGGGAGGATGCGGCCGTTAGGCATACCGACGGTAGCGGACAGGATTGCACAGACAGTGGTCAAGATGACACTGGAGCCCGTGGTGGAGCCGAAGTTTCATCCGGATTCATACGGGTATCGACCTGGAAAGTCTGCATTAGATGCAATCGGAATGGCGCGAGAGCGCTGTTGGCGCATGGATTGGGTGATAGATCTCGATATCAAAGGATTCTTTGATAACCTGGATCATGACCTGGTAATGAAGGCGGTGAAGTTTCATACGGACCTAACCTGGATACATCTTTATGTGGAGCGGTGGCTGAAAGCACCGGTTCAATTATCGGATGGGACGGTAAAGGAACGGGGAACTGGAACGCCACAGGGAGGGGTGATCAGCCCCTTGCTGGCAAATATTTTTATGCACCATGCGTTTGACGACTGGATGCGGCGGAATCAGCCCGGTGTCCAGTTCGAGAGATATGCTGATGATGTGGTAATCCACTGTGTAAGTCTGAGGCAGGCCAAAGAGGTGCTTGAAGCCGTGAGGAATCGCCTGAAGCAATGTGGATTGGAATTACACCCAACCAAGACGAAGATGGTCTATTGCAAAGACGATAGCCGACGAGAGAATTTTGAGCCAAATACGTTCGACTTTCTCGGGTACACCTTTCAACCGAGGCAAGCCAAAAGCAACAAAGGCAGGTATTTCATTAGTTTTCTGCCAGCGATGAGCAACAAGGCGGCCACAGCGATCAGGCAAACCATTCGAGGATGGAGTCTGTCTGTGAACTGGAATAATCAAACACTGGAAGCATTGGCACGATTCATAGATCCGTTTGTGCGGGGCTGGATGAACTACTATGGCCAGTTTTACCGTTCGAGATGTGTGTGTACTCTGAGGCATCTGAACAGAGTTCTCGTAAGATGGGTGATGAGGAAATACAAGCGGTTTAAACGCAGGCAACGAGCAGCGACCCACTGGTTGGGACGTATTGCAAAGCGGAATGTGGATTTATTCGTTCTGTGGAGCCTGGGCATTAAACCATCGGCTGGACAGTAGGAGCCGGATGAGTTGAGAGGCTCACGTCCGGTTCTG
>CAWCTR010000011.1:0-19544 GCA_963798485.1 uncultured delta proteobacterium
GGGGAACGGGGCGGTAACGCCCCCGACCTACCTGGTCTTGCATATTCGCAAATATTGCATATTAATATGAAATAAGATATTTTCGGGTCGCGGAGGACAAAATGAATCTCAAGGTAGTTCTCGAACCGAGTGATGAGGGCGGCTACACGGCATTTGTTCCTTCTCTGCCTGGTTGTATAAGTGAAGGTAACACTAAAGAAGAGACTCTTAAAAATATCAGAGAGGCAATTGAACTGTATCTTGAAGAAGTCGAAGACGATTCAGTGATCGGCCCCAAAGCTGAAATAGTCAAAGTTGCAGTATGACAAAGATACCCAGTGTATCTTACCAGGATCTCATACACGCTCTTCAAAGAGACGGTTGGGTTGTCGTCAGACAAAAGGGAAGTCACATCAGATTACAAAAACATACAGCTAGAGAAACTCTGAAAATCACAATCCCTGCTCATCATCCCATAAAAAGATCTACGCTCTCTCATATTCTTAAACAAGCTAATTTGACAGTTGAAGGTTTCAATAATCTATTATGAAACGTGCCAACCAGCAAATCCAGCGGACCGCAAACAGCGTTCGGGCTTTCCGCAGTTCCAGCCCCGCTTCACATTGGGTGGCACATCTTGTCTTAGTGGCCCGCTATGTTTGCGCCCGCTGATCCGCACGATAAGCGGACCGCTCGCTAGCGCTCGCTTGACCTTCGGTCATCCGCTTATCGGTCGCCTCCATAAAATACATTTCATTCTAAAACCTTAATGACCAGTTGCACCCATTGACAGATAGACTAGTTATACGTATAGTGCACGTATAAGGAGGTGCCGCCATGCAGAAAAAACTGACCATAACGGTTGACGAGGAAGTTTACGAGGGACTCCGTAAAACAATAGGCCCTCGCAAAATAAGTAAATTCGTTCAAGAACTAGTCCGTCCACACGTAGTGCGCCCAAATCTCGATTCGGATTATGCTGAAATGGCAAAGGACAAAAAAAGGGAAAAGGAAGCCATGGAATGGGCCGAGACAACTTTCAAGGACATTGCCCATGAAACGGCGTGAGGTCTGGTGGGTTAATTTTGATCCTTCCATAGGGGGAGAAATACAGAAAAAACGTCCGGCTGTCATCGTCAGCAATGATGCATCAAACAAGTTCCTCAATCGAGTTCAAGTTGTCCCTCTGACGAGCAAGACTGATCGCCTCTATCCCAGTGAGGCATTGGTGGTCTTGGATGGTAAAGAGAGCAAGGCCATGACGGATCAGTTAGCGACTGTTAGTAAGCTGCGGCTTTTTAAACGAGTCGGAATTCTTTCTCAAGAAGATATGAGTAGAATTGAGGAGGCCATCAAGATACAGCTTGGTATTCATTAGAAATAGGCCAAGCAAATCCAGCGGACGGCTTGCAGCCGCCGCTGATCCGCACGATAAGCGGACCGCTCGCTAGCGCTCGCTTGACCTTCGGTCATCCGCTTATCGGTCGCTGTTGAGCTTCGCTCTAAATTGGAGGTGAAGCAATTCTTCATTTATGTTATCATGTAATTTAGAGGGTTATAGAGATGACTAGAGAGTTCAGCGTAGTTATTGAAAAAGATGAGGACGGGTACTTTGTTGCTTCTGTTCCCTCTTTGCGAGGGTGTCATACGCAAGCAAAATCACTTGATATACTCATGAAAAGAGTTAAAGAGGCAATTGAACTCTGTCTTGAAGTGGAAGAACCAGCACAAACCGAATTCATCGGTGTTCAACGCGTGGCGGTCAATGCTTGAGTACCCTTCCTGCTGTAACAGGTAATCGTCTCATCAAAGCCCTTAAGAAATTGGGCTTTGATGTTGTTCGCACAAAGGGCAGCCATCATTTCCTCAAACACCCAGATGGCAGATGCACAGTAGTTCCTTTACACACAGGTGAGAATATAGGTCGAGGGCTTATGGCTCAGATAATGCGTGATTGTGAGATAACCGCAGAAGATTTGAAGAAAGTCCTATAGCGATCAAGCCAATCAAGCGGACCACTGGGGCCGCTCGGCCTTGCATAACTTAACGCACACCTGTCCCCAGTGGCCGCTTATCCGCACGTTCAGTTTCAGCTTGTTACATATTGCAGAATGCATTTTGTTCGAGTAATCTAACATCCATCATGAGCCAAATTGAGAAATTGATATTCCAGATTCTGAGCGGTGCATCTGATACGAACATAGCATTTAGAGATCTATGTCAGCTTCTTATTCATCTTGGTTTTGAAGAAAGAACAAAAGGAAGCCATCATATGTTTAGGAAGTCTGGTATTGAAGAGAAGATAAACCTACAAAAGGATGGGAATAAAGCAAAGCCTTATCAAGTTAAACAAGCCCGGGCCGTTATTCTTAAATATAAGCTTGGTGGAGAAAAGTGATGGACAGATACGAGGTAATTATCTATTGGAGCGATGAGGACCAGGCATATGTTGCAGAAGTACCTGAACTGCCAGGTTGCTCTGCGCATGGTGAAACGTACGAATCTGCTTTATCAAATGCCAAGCAAGCAATAGCTCTCTGGATTGAAACAGCAAAAGAATTCAATGATCCAATCCCTTCCCCAAAGGGTCGTCGTCTCGCCTACGCATAGCTAAAAAACCGAACCAGCAAATCCAGCGGACGGCTTTCAGCCGCCGGTGATGCCTACGTTGGCTTCATGATGGAGTAAGTGATGAACAAATCAAAACACATACTAAAAGCGTCAATTCTTGAAATTGTTAACAAACAACTCAAGGCAGGTGATCCACCTGAAACAAGGCAAACCTTCAATCGTTTAATCGGTGAGGGAATATCAGAAGCAGATGCAAAAATATATATTGGACAAGCCGTTGCCGTAGAAATATTCAACGTGATGAAACATAATGAGAGCTTTAATCTGGATAGGTATCGCAAAAACTTGTCGCGTCTTCCAGAAGAGCCATATGAGTAACAGCCAACACATGCAGACCGACGCGGGCTGCCGCCCGCGCGGCTGATGCGCAGCGTTCGGCTCTCAAGTTTATGGATATGCAACAATAACATGACGGTTGTAAGATTACTTATTGAATAGTATAGTTTTTAATATGTATAGAACTGAAATTAAAAAAGCTGTAACCAAGGTAAGCTTAAAGAATCAGCCTAGCGATTTCGCATATTGGAATTCAAAACCATACTCAACACGACTCGACGCCCTTGAACAAATCCGGCAGGAGTACCATCGATGGAGGTACGGTGCTGAACCGAGACTTCAAAGAGTTTATTCAGTCTTTAAACGATAACCAAGTTCGTTATTTGGTTGTGGGAGGCTATGCTGTAGCTTTCCATGGACATCCTCGTTACACCAAAGATATTGATATCTGGGTTGAAATGACCCAAGAGAATGCAGAGAAAGTTGTCAAATCATTGGAGCAATTTGGCTTTGGTACTCTTGGATTGAGAGAAGAAGACTTTTTAATTCCTGATCAAATCATACAATTGGGGTATCCGCCCAGTCGTATTGATCTCATAAATACTCTTTCAGGCGTAGATTTCGCGACTTGCTATACATCACGCGTTCAGATCGATATAGAAGGAGTAATGGTTAATTTCATTGATCTGGAAAATCTCAAAAAGAATAAGCAGGCATCTGGTCGTCATCAAGATCTGGCAGATATTGAAAGCCTTAAATAACCATTATCAAATACAAGCCGAACACTTCGATCATTCTAAGATCCACTTCCATGTTTTTCTGTACGCTGGGATCGTCGAACCGCTCTGCAACGCCTTTTCGGTTCTTCGGCTTGGCGATGCGGCCGAGAGGGTCCGGCAGGTTGTACTGGCTTTTTGTGTTCTGGATATGACCAAAGAGCTCTGCTCTTTTCCTCACCAGATGATTGCGCCGCCTGAGGAGATCTCTGGTGGCTCGCATCTTTGCCGAGAAAAAAGGGGACATCTTGCCTTTTGCCTGCCGGATTATGAAAAGCAAAAAACAAGACCCCTTTATTTCCTGCGTTGGAGCAAAAAAAGGAGAAAAGAGATGAATAATGAGATGAGCAGTGAGAACGCGGCGGCTGTGGTTGATCCGAAACTCGTTGGAATTGGGGGATGGTTGATTTTCCTTTCGATTGGATTGGTGCTTGGCGGCATCCTATCCATCGTCGGGATAATCATGGGCGTTGCAACATTCGCCAAAGTTGCTGAAGCAGGATATGGCGGATACTTCGGTCTGAATATCGTCATCCAGATTGGCATGTTCATTTACTTGATCGTCGCCGCCTCCCGATTTTTCGGAAAGAAGAAGTCCGCCCCCGGCACGATGATTGGGTTGATGGTCGCCGGAATTGCAACAGGAATCCTCACAACAATGGTCGCGTTTGGTGCAAACGCCGAGGCTTTCGAGGTTGAAGAGATCAAGGCATTGGTAAAACAAGTGATCGGTGCCGCGATCTGGATTCCATACTTTAGGACCTCCAAGCGTGTCGCCGCTACTTTCACGAACTAAATGACCAATTCCAACCGGGCATTAGAGGTTACGGCTCGCAAGCTTGCCGGACCTCAATGCCGACGTTCGGCGAAAGAATTGTATCAATATGAATGAGTTCATGATAATCATTAGTTATGATTAAAAAAGTTGTTCGTAAAAGCAGTCTTCATAATCTCCACTCTGCAAAAGACGATCTCTCGTACTGGTTGAGCCGTCCTGCGGAAGAACGTGTTGCAACCGTCGATTATCTGAGAAAACAATATTATGGAAGTACAGAAAGACTTCAAAGAGTTGCTCGAGTTATTCAACGGCCATAAAGTTGAATACATGATTGTCGGGGCTTATGCCCTTGCATACTATGGAGCTCCACGATTTACCGGTGATATTGATATCTTTGTTCATCCTTCGCCCGAGAACGCACAGAAAATCTTGTCAGCCTTGGCTGATTTTGGTTTTGGATCACTAAACTTGAAAGTTGATGACTTTCAGACACCTGATTCTGTACTTCAGCTTGGCGTCCCACCTGTCCGCATTGACATCATTACTTCAATAACAGGAGTCTCATGGGAAGAAGCGGATAAAGGGAAGAGAGAAGGTCTGTATGGGGATGTCCCTGTGCATTTCCTTGGCCGCGAACAATACATAGCCAATAAACGGGCAATCGGCCGGAAAAAAGATCTGGCTGACCTTGAATCACTTGGCGAAGAATAATATGCTGACCTTCCAACAAGGCGCTGCACCCGTGCAAGCGCCAGGTCGATGGTTTGTGTTATGTGAAGGAGATGATAAAGTATGAGAGATGCGAGCAAGACAATCGGCAATCTGATCGACAAGGCAAGTGTTTCTATTATCAGTTCCGTTGATGAAGACGGCTTTCCTAATTCAAAGGCAATGCTTCCCCCTCGGAAAAGGGAAGGTATTAAGCATATCTTCTTCACGACCAATACATCCTCAATGAGGGTAAGACACTATCTCAATAACCCGAAGGCGTGCGTATATTTCTTTGATAAACGATTCTTCAAAGGCGTTATGCTCAGGGGCGCTATGGAAGTCCTTAATGATAGCGCATCCAAGGAAATGATCTGGAAGTCCGGCGACGAAATGTATTATCCAAAGGGGGTAACCGATCCCGATTACTGCGTACTCAGGTTCACGGCTCAAGATGGAAGGTATTACAGCGATTTCAAATCCGAGAATTTTGACGTTGCATAGAGAACCAAACCATCACATAACCCGCGCGTCCGGGCGGACGAGGAGCGGGTGCCGCACCGCTTATGTTATACGTTGGTCGGCAATAAAGGGGATTAAATGAAGGAGATCGTCTCAAACGCAGAATTGGTGGCATACTGCGGCTTGTATTGCGGCGCATGCGGATCTTATCTAAGGGACCGATGCCCGGGATGCCATGACAATAAGAAGGCTTCATGGTGCAAGGTTCGGACTCTGTTGTATGGAACATGATTACTCTTCCTGCGCCGAATGTGAGGAGTGTATCGAGGCGCGATCATGCAAGAAGTTCAACAACATCATCTCCAAGGTCATCGGCTTTGTCCTTCGATCCGATCGCACCGCTTGCATTATGCAAATAAAGCAACTGGGAATTCAGGGCCATGCCGATACCATGACAAATCAAAAGAAACAGACAATCAAGAGAGGGACCGCCCGACAAGGCGCTCCGACGGATGACGGCAAGACGCGCCGCTGAGCTTTGTCATTGATATGAAGAGCCTGCTTGCCATTGCTTTTGCAACAATAGCCGCTGTCGGGAATGCCCTGTTCGCCCTCGGACAAAAGAGGTCTGCCGGTGTAGAGAACGGCCTGTTGTTTATCAGCATGTCTGCTCTTGTCGCGGTCTTCCTCGCCCTTTTCTTTTCACCCCTGGTCGGGGCATTTGATGTAGGGAGCACGTGGAAAGGTAATGAGAGGGCCGTGGTCTTGAGCGGGGTCGGTCTCTTTCTTACCTATCTAGGCTTCAATCTTCTCTATGCACGGTACGGCGTATCTCAGTATGTCCTCTATGCCGTGCTGTCCATCATCACAACAACAATTGTTGTAGGCATCCTTTGGTTGAAAGAACCGGTCAATGTTTTTCACAAGGTTGCCATTGCATTTGCTATCGCTGCGGTTATCCTTTTTTCAATCGGACAGTCAAAGACATGACAAAAGCCGGCAAAGCCTACATCATGGTTGCCAACCACAGCAGGCCCATGGCCGGGACAATGGCCCACAGCCCCATCACGTAGATAGTGTACATCCTGTTGTCAAAGATGGTTTGCTCCGTATAGAAGTCTATGCCCTTGGCCAGGAAGAACAGCGGCGGCAACAAGCCATAGGCCAGCGCCGGGGCGACCTTCAGGGGGAAACTCAGAAAGAGCACCAGTGACAGGCCCATGATGGTATATTCCAGCAGCATGGCGGCCTTGTCCTCGTTGATGTACCTGGCAAGGCTCATGCGGCCCATAATGGCGTCCTTCTCCATATTCTTGAGCCCCAGCAGGACCTCGGCCGTGAGGTAGTGGGTGGCCACATAGGCCGTAAGCAGGATAATATTGGGTTGGACCACGGTGCGGGTGAGGATCAACGGCACCACGATTGCTATCAGGATGAAAATGGCAGCGCCCAAGATGCTCTTGAGGTAATCCTGCACCCCGGCTACATCCACCAGGGGACGCAGCAGCGAGGCGCCGACGATTACAAGGGCTCCGGTCAATTCATTCGAGATAAGACTGATCGAAATGGCAATGCCCGTGGAAATGGCCCATGTAGGCCACTGCCTCGGCCTCATGGTGCGCGCCGTTGATGAGAATGCCAGGAAGAAAACGGCAAGCAGCACGTCCCACCGGTATGTCTGGCCGCAGAATACAAGCGCCACCATGGCTGCGCCGAGGCAACCCAGCGAGGGCATGAGCGGTGACTCGGCAAAGGCGTCCAGCATGGCGTTCTCGATGCCGGATGATGCGTGAATGCTCTTGAGCGCATCGATGCATTCCTCGATTACCCAGTGAGGCGTTGACGCGCCTGCTATGACCGCGATCTTGTTCATCCGGGAGCGGTTGATGTCCTTGAGCTGATCAGGTGATTCGATCTTGATGACATAGCGGTTTTCTTTGGCCGCGATCTCTGCCAGACGTTTGGTGTTGGCCGATGTCCTGCCGCCGATGACGATGAAGGTGTCATGGTCTTTCGCGAGGTCCATCACCTCGCTCTGCCGGTCCACGGTGGAACGGCAGATGGTGTCCGACACGTCCAGGATCTCAGCCTTTTCGCGGAGTATATCGATGACTTCCTTATAAAGGGCCACATCAAAGGTGGTCTGCGCCACTACGGCAAGCCTCTTCACACGGGGGACCTTTTGTGCGTCGGCAACGGTCTGGATGATGACCCCCTTGCTGCCTGCCACACCCATATGGGCGTCCATCTCAGGGTGGTCCTTGTCACCCACTATGGCGATGAGATCTGCGGTCTTTGCGGCCTTCTTGATAACCGTATGCAGCTTGAGCACCATGGGGCATGCAGCGTCGATGACCTCCACGCCGCGGTCCGTCAGGGCCGCCTTCTTATCGGGTGAGATGCCGTGGGCGCGCACGATGGCGATGTCGCCTGGCCTCAGCTTCGGGTCGTTGATGTCGTGGACGATCCCTATTCCCCGCTTGGTAAGCGCCTCAATGACCTGGGGGTTGTGGATGATCTGCCCGAGTGTGTATATCTTCTTACCGGGATCTTTCTGCCGCACCTTGAAGGTGATGTCGATGGCCCTGCGGACACCGAAGCAGAACCCTGCATGGCGCGCGATGGTTATCTTCATTGCAAGGCCCTTTTCATTGCATGGATAAGATATTCCTGGTTTCCTTTAGCCCCCTTGACCGGAGAGGGGATAACCCCGTCCACGTCCAAGGCCAGGCCGGAAAGAAAGGAACCGATACCGGTGATGACCGATTCACGGACAACCGGGTCACGGATCACGCCGCCCTTGCCCACCTGGTCCCGGCCGGCCTCGAACTGGGGCTTGATGAGCGCTATGAGGTGCGCATTGTCCTTCAGGAGGTTCAGCACCGGCGGTATGACAAGCCTTAAAGAGATGAACGACACGTCAAAGGTAGCCATGTCGCACAGCTCGGGTACATGCCCGCGGCTGATCATGCGTGCATTGATGCCCTCCAGGCATATTACCCGCGGATCTTTCCTGAGCCTCCAGTGGAGCTGGCCGTGGCCGACATCCACGGCATACACCTTCTGTGCGCCCCTTTTCAGCATGAGCTCGGTGAAACCCCCGGTGGACGAGCCTACATCTAGGGCGACCATGCCCTGAACCTCCACGGAAAATGCATCCAGGGCGGCTTCCAACTTCAGTGCGCCCCTGCTTACGAAGGGGTTGCCGGCCTTTATGGATAGGGGGGAATCATCGTCGATAGCGCTCCCGGCCTTGGTCACGGGCTGTCCGTCCACCAGGACCTGGCCTGCCATGATGAGGCCAAGGGCCTTGGAGCGGGTCTCAACAAGCCCCTTGTCCACCAGAAGCTTGTCCAGGCGCACTTTCATAGGATATCCCTGACTGCCTTGTGAATGCCTTGTGCATCCAGTCCCACGATCTTCTTGAGATCGCTCAATGATCCATGCTCGATGAACCTGTCGGGGATGCCTACGAGCCTGAACTTAAGGGGTATACCAATGTCCTGCAGCGCCTCGAGTATGGCAGAGCCGATGCCCCCATGGATACACCCGTCCTCCACCACGACAAACCTGCCACTACAGGAGATCACCTGCTCCCTGATGGTTTTGACATCCATGGGTTTGGCAAAAATAAGGTCAACCACCGCCACATCATCCAGGTCGCTGGCAGCCTCCAGCGCCGTATAACACAGCGGACCCGCGCAGAATACCACCGCGTGGCCGCCTTTTTTCAGAATCTCGGACCTTCCCAGCTTCAATCGCGCAGGCTTGATGGGATTGGGGACAATCTTATCCCTGGGGTACCTGATGGCTACAGGCCTGTGGAGGCTTAAGCCGTATTCGAGCATCTTCTCCAGCATGATCTGGTCCCGAGGCGCCATGATGGCCATGTTGGGTATGCTCCGCAGGTAGGCAAGGTCAAAGGTGCCATGATGGGTGGGGCCGTCAGCGCCTACAAGACCTGCCCGGTCGACGGCAAAGATGACCGGTGCGTTCTGCAGTGCCACATCGTGGATGATGGAGTCAAAGCCGCGCTGAAGGAAGGTTGAATAGATAGCCACCACCGGCCTCAGTCCGAACAGGGCCATGGCTGCAGCCATGGTTACGGCATGGCCTTCTGCAATGCCGACATCATAGAAGCGTTCAGGGTAGCGCCTGGCGAATTCCTTCAGCCCTGTGCCCGTGGTCATGGCCGCACTCAGTGCAATGATGCGCGGGTCCCTCTTGGCAAGCTTTATAAGCGAATCGCCAAAGACGTCCGAATAAGTCGGCTCAGCGGGAGCCTTGGGACCGTCACCATTTTCAAGATCGAACTTGCCCACGCCATGGTAGTGCTCGGGGTCCTTCACTGCCGGATGGTATCCGCGCCCTTTCTGGGTGATAATGTGGAGAAAGATGGGCTCTTCCATAGTGGCGATATTCTGGAATGCCTCCACGAGGTGCGCCATGTTGTGCCCGTCGATGGGGCCCACATACCTGAATCCCATCTCCTCGAAGAGCAGCCCCTCCGTCACCACGCCTTTGAGGTTCCCCTCGATGAGCTTGGCTGCCCTGTAGATGGCGTTGCCCCCCATAGGAATGCGCTTCAACGTGTGCTTGATCCCCTCCTTTACTTCCCGGACACGTTTTGAGGTCATGATCCTGCTCAAATAGTCCGCCACGGCGCCGACCCGCTTGGAGATGAACATGGTATTGTCGTTCAAGACCACGATGAGGTTCTGTTTCCTCATGCCCACAAAGTTCAGACCTTCGAAGGTGAGTCCGTTGGACAGTGACCCATCGCCGATAACCGCTATCACGCGGTTTTTGCTCTCGGCCGTTCGGAGAGTCTCGCAGATGCCGCTGGCGGCAGGCAGGGCATTACCGGTATGGCCTGAGATGAAGGCATCATAAGGGCTTTCGGCAGGATTCATGAATGGGCACAGGCCGCCATGCTGGCGCAGGGTGTGAAAGGCATCCCTCCTGCCCGTTATGATCTTATGCGTATACCCCTGATGACCCACGTCCCACAGGATCTTGTCCAGAGGCGAGTTGAACACATAGTGCATGGCAAGGGTGAGTTCCACGGTCCCGAGGCTTGATGCAAGGTGTCCCCCTGTTTTGCTCACGCTCTCGATTATAAACTCCCTTATCTCATGGGCCAGGGTCTCAAGCTGGCCGATGCCGAGCCCCTTAAGGTCTGTTGGTGATGAGATGGTCTGAAGTATATCCATGGTCACATTACCCGCTTGAGCATCCACAAGGCCAGCCCTTTCAGGTTCTCCGCCTTATCCGGGCGTATGCCATCAAGCGACTCTATGGCCCTAAGGGTAGCGGCTTGCGCCCATGAGCGCGCTGCATCGATGCCAAGGGCCTTCACCACGGTAGCCTTGTTCTGGGCCAGGTCTTTCCCTGCGCTCTTGCCCAGTGTTTCTCTGTCGGATGTTATATCCAGGATGTCGTCAATGGCCTGGAATGCGAGTCCGAGGTGCGTGCCGAAACCGGCCAGGGACTTGGTCAGGACGTCGTCATCGCAGGCAACCCTCGCACCTGCATACATGCACAGCTCGAAGAGGCGCGAGGTCTTCCGGGTATAGATCTCTTCAATCTTAGAGGGTGACAAGTCCTTGCCCTCGGCCATCACATCCTCATACTCCCCCTGTACCAGCCCCGATGTTCCGCAGATATCGGCAAACGCAGCGCACAGGTCTACCTTGACCTGCGACGGATACCGGCTTGTGCAGATAACGGACAGGGCCTGGAAGATAAGTGCATCACCGGCCAGGATGGCCGTGGCCTCACCGAACTTCTTGTGGCACGTGGGCAAGCCCCGTCTCAAGTCGTCATTGTCAAGGGCCGGCAGGTCGTCATGGATGAGGCTGAAGGTGTGGATCATCTCGATGGCAAGCCCTACAGGCAGAGCGGTCCTATCGTGACCTCCTGCGGCCTCGGATGCGAGCATGGCAAGGATGGGTCTGATCCTCTTTCCGCCTGCCTTAAGGCTGTAGGAGAAGGCCTCGAAAACTCCCGAGCTGCTTTTCGTTTCAAGAAGGTAGCCGGCAAGGTATTCATCAAAGACCTCCTTCTTGGTCGTAATCAATAGGCCAATATCCACGATTTTACCCCTTTAAAGGCAATACCACGGCCAAAAACAATCTTCAACAGCGTAAAAAGATAACGGAAAGGCTTTTACCCTCTATGTCTTTGAGAGTTCCTCATAGATCTTCATAACGGTGTTCACATAGACGTCGCTGTGGTTGTACAACCATATGGCGCTACGATTCTTTTTTTCATCCCCGTTTTCCCTCCAGCCTGATTTTGTAAGGAGATTCCCTATGCTGGCAATGGCATCCGACATACTGAAGGGATTTCTTACACCGTCATCATCGCCATCAGCACCCCATTTCATGAAGGTGGAAGGGATGAATTGCGCCGGACCCATTGCCCCCCCAACGGAGCCCTTGATCTCCTGGGGGTCCAGCCCTAAAGAATCGGCAAGCAGGATCAGGTTGTAAAGCTCACCTGCCGCCCATCTCCCCCGGGCAAGGGTCTTTTTCACTCCCTCCTCGTCATTAAGAGGGATATCATCCACCCCGGTAAAGTCTTTCATTTGTGCGAGGATATCCGGGTCGGACAGGAGAGAGATGTTTGCGTAAACATTAAATACGTAGTACTTCTGAGGGTATGTCCCCAACCTGGTTTCGATGATGAGGATCGCGGTAATGATCTCGGGGGAGATCCCATATTTTTCTTGAACCACGTCAAAGATATGCCTGTTTTCCTCGATGAAGGCCCTGCCCTTGATTATATATTTCTTGTCATATTCCATGCATCCGGGGCTTTTAGCAGAGGCCTTTGGGCGTACGAAGTTGAGGTTTTTCTCGATGAATTTTTCATCAAAGACCACCCGGGGATCAGCAACCATGGCATGTGCCCGGCCCTTGTCAATGCCTTTACTCACCAGCAATTCCTCAACAAAACCTCTTGCATGGGCGTCATTTACCAACCCTTTACCCGGCAAAGGAGGTAACACGGGCTGTCCGTTTGCCTGGACTTCGGGCTTGGCGGCTGATTCTACCGGAGGCTCCTTGTGCGCGCATGAGCTCATCAGGCTTAATCCCATGACAAAGATCGTGATGATTATGAATCCATGAGCCTTCATTGCGAGGGATGCTATATCGATAAAAGATGATTTACAAGTAAAATGCCTCTGTCCCCAACGCCTGTCTTGACTTGTATGTAGCGGCATCATACAACCACTTCTATGAAAAGGATCCTCATAGCCAACAGGGGCGAGGTGGTATTGCGGGTGCTCAGGACAGCCCGTGAGCTGGGCCTGGAAACCATCGTCGTCTACTCCGAGGCGGACAAAGACATGGAATATCTGAACTTCGCCGATGAGGCCGTAATGATCGGGCCAGAGCAGGCCTCCAGGAGTTACCTCAACATCGATGCCATCATCTCTGCGGCCCTTGCCTGGAAGGCCAATGCCATCCATCCCGGCTACGGATTCCTTTCAGAGAATCCCCAATTCGCATTTGTCTGCGAGCAGAACGGCATCGAATTCATCGGACCCACGAGCACGACCTTAAGGACCATCGGCAACAAGTCCCGGACAAAAGAGGTGGCCAGATCGCTGGGCATACCTACCATACCGGGCTCCTACGGGGTGGTTGCCGACATCAACCAGACAATCCTTTTGGCCCAGGATCTCGGTTTCCCTGTGATCCTCAAGTCGCTCTACGGTGGAGGCGGCAGGGGGATGAAGGTCGCCTTCAGCGATGACCAACTCCGGCAGCACTTTGCCAGCGTGAGCAGCGAGGCCAGTGCTGCATTCGGTCGCGGCGAGGTCTACATCGAGCACTATATCACCTCTCCCCGTCATCTTGAGGTCCAGGTCCTGACCGATGCATACGGAAACATCAGGATCTACTCAGACCGTGAGTGCTCCATCCAGAGGCGCCATCAGAAGATCATCGAGGAGGCGCCCATTCCCTCTATCGATGCAGTTCTCAGGCAGAGCCTGTGGGATTGGTCGAAAGAGATAATCCAGGCCATCGGCTTCAAAGGGCTCGGCACTGTGGAATTTCTCATGGATCAGGAAGGTGACATCTATTTCCTTGAGATCAACGGCAGGCTCCAGGTGGAACATCCGGTCACGGAGATGATTTCCGGGGTAGATTTGATACGTGAGCAGATCATGGTTGCAGCGGGCGCCCACATTGAACCCTTACCTGTTATAACCACAGGGCATGCCATTGAATGCCGCATCAATGCGGAAAATCCATCCAAGAACTTCATGCCCACCACCGGGACCATAGCGAAGCTGAGGCTGCCGAGCGGTCCGGGTACCAGGGTGGACACACACCTATTCCCCGGATGTATCGTTACCCCGTTTTATGATCCCCTGCTGGTAAAGCTCATTGCCCACCACACCACCCGGGACGGGGCGCTCCGGCGGATGGGCAGGATGCTTGACGAGACCATCATCGACGGCCTGACAACGAACAAAGATCTGCTCTACAGGCTGCTCAACCATGACAGTTTCCTCTCCGGCAACGGAGACACATCCCTGGTTACCCAGCTCCTGAGTAAGTGAATATAGTTATCACGACGAGAATGTAGGTTGGGTTGTCCTGGGGCATAACTTAATATTTTTTTATGTACTTTCTTTTGGTGCCAAAAGAAAGTACCAAAGAAAAGGCACCCCGTGAACCCGCCCTAAAGGGTGCGTTCGCTCGCTTGAAAAATCCGGGCCGCGTCTAAACTCGCTCCGTTTCACTCCGCTCAGACAGACGACGCTTTCCCCCGGATTTTTCTGCGCTCGCTCACCGGGTTCAAGGGGGGGGTCAAAGATGAGTCAGCAAACACATTAAAGGCCAGTATCAGAGGTGCGGGCGGCAGCCCGCGGTCCGTCTGGATGGGCTGGTTGGCTGTTCACCTTTTTTTCAATTCCTCAAGTCCTAGCTGGATGATCTCATGCAGCAGTTTTATTCTGCCCGCAATTTTATCTTTTGATTCTGTCTTCCTATCTTCATTAAGACCTCGTTCTTTGACCTGAATTGCAAGTCTTAAAATATCATCCGGAAGGAATACAGGATTGTGAAGTAATTCTTCGTGACAGTCATAGCAGAAGATTGCTGTCTGTCCCTCAACACCCCATGGGCATTTTTCAAATACTTTATCTCTCTGTGTTCCACGACGATTATTGGAGCGCCCGAAAAATCTCTCTGCGACAAAATGATGTTTTGATGCATGTGAACAGCCTTCAGCTGTAGGGAGAGCATATGTGTCCTTTGTTCTATGAAGCTCACAACCACAAATTACACACCTTTCAATCATACAGGTTCCTTAGACAACAATTACTATACCGAAACCACGAATATGGATATATGTGACTTCGGGATAAGGGACTAATAGGCACATAATGCAGAAAAGATATGGTGATATGACCATACCCTTTCAATTTATTGCATTTCATATATTGCAGTTTACATCATGGGATTGATGGTATCAAGGACATAAAATTTCATGAGGTTTTTCTCTTTTGTCTTTAAATTTTCTTTTCTCCCTTGAAACAGACGAGGAGCGGAGGAAAAATCCGTTAAGAAGCAGGCCATGTCTGAGCGAAGCGAGTTGCCTGCTTCAGGATTTTCCGAGCACCGCAGTGAACCCCGAAGGGGCTGTTTCATCGGGGTGCCTTTTCTTTGGTCCTTTCTTTTGGCACCAAAAGAAAGGACAAAAAAATAACTGGTACAGTCTATAAACTTAGGGAACACTTTCCTGAAGGGACATAGGTAAAGTACATCCAAATGCAGTCAATCATCCCCCTCACCCTGTCCCTCTCCCGCAAGGGGAGAGGGGACTTGGGCAAGAATAGACGGGCTCAGGAGAAAAGGCCTTGGTGATCTCATCCGCTTTGAATTCCGGCAAAGGCCGGGTTTGCCATCCCGGTAGAGGACGAGCTCAGGCGATGAGGTCATGGTCCCGATGAGTGCGCCTATAATGCCGTCCTCCTCCCATGCTGTAAGTATGGCCTTGGCATTTTCGGGTTTGCAGCACACGATCAACGAGCCTGATGCCAGGGCGCCCAGCGGGTCGATAGAAAAGACGCTCAAGATCCTCTCTGCACAATCGATAACAGGGATGTCCTCCAGGTGCACCTCCACACCGCAGCCGCTGGCGCCTGCAAGCTCGGAGAGCCCGGTGGCAAGGCCGCCCTCGGTAGGGTCATGCATGGCCGTAACACCGCCGGTCGAAAGCGCGATCCGTGCATCTTTCACCACGCTGATGCCCGGGGCATAAATAAGGTCCTGCGCCTGTTTCAGGGTATCTCCATCAAGGTCGAGCCTATGGGCAAACTCGCGCGCCAGGAGCGCAGTTGCCTCAAGGGGTATGCCCTTGCTCAACAGGATGGCATCCCCTGGTTTTGCACCACTGGAGCGGATGATGCCGTGCCTGGATATGGTGCCGATCATGAACCCGATGGCAATGGGCCGGTCGATCCCATGGGTGATCTCGGTGTGACCGCCCACCAGGGTGATGCCCCCTGCCGCGCATGCCTCTTTAAGCTGCGAAAAGATGGCTGAAGCGCTTTCGGGCGTCGTTGCGCCCTGGGGCAGGAGGAAGGTCGCCAGCAGGTATTTCGGGATGCCGCCCATGCAGGCAATGTCGTTGGCATTGATGGTGACGAGATACCAGGCGATGTCATCCGTGGCAAAGGTGATGGGGTCGGTCTTGAAAACAAGCAGTTCATCTCCGAAGCGGATCACCGCTGCATCCATGCCGATGCCGGGCCCCACGATCACATCCGGATTAGTTGTGGTAAGCCCTTGAAGGAACCGCCTCAGAAGATCCACGGGGAGCTTGCCGACGGGCAGGACATCTTCAGCCATGTGTCTGTTCGCTCTCGATATATGCGTATGCGCTGTGGTTGTGGATGCTCTCGTAATTCTCCGCTTCCACCGAGAACCAGGAGAACTCGTCCCTGACGCTCAGGCTGGAGGCCACCTGCCGGACAACGTCTTCCACGAACTTGGGGTTCTGGTAGGCATGTTCCGTGACGAATTTTTCATCCGGCCGCTTGAGAACAGGGTAAACCGGGCTTGACCCGCAGCCCTCGATGAGCTCGATGAGGTCTTCCATCCAGAAGAACTTTACGTAACGCACCACCGTGGTTACGATGCCCCGCTGGTTATGGGCGCCGAAATCACTGATCTCCTTCGAGCACGGGCAGAGCGTCTGGATGGGGACCTTCACGCGCACCTTGAACTCCCGCTTTGCACCGACCATGCCCATGAGCGAACACGTGTATTCCATAAGGCCTACGGCCCCGGTCACCGGGGCCTCCTTCTCGATGAAATAGGGAAACTCGATCTCCATGTGGGCGCTTTCGGCCTCAAGAGAACGCTTGATCTCGTTTAAAATATGCTCGAAGTTCTTGATATGGATCTCTTCCTTATGTTCGTTAAGCACCTCGATGAAACGGCTCATGTGCGTGCCCTTGAATTCCCGGGGCAGATCCACGGAAAGGCTGATGGAAGCCACCGTATGCTGGGAGCCTTTCTTCTTGTCGGAGACCACGATGGGGTAGCTGATGCCTTTGACCCCCACCCTCTTGATGTACAGCGGGTTGTCCGGCCTCTGCTTCTGAACGTCCTTCATCGCAGTACCTTCCTAACCTGAATAGGTCACGCAGCAGGAATCGTTCTCCCAGACCGTAACTCCTTTGAGTAATACCGGCGTCTTGATAGATCCTGAGACAGCGTGAAAAATATATTCCGCTATGTTCTCGGCCGAAGGGTTACTCTGTGTAAAGGGATCGAGATCGTTCAGATAATGGTGGTCGAGCCCCTTAAGCACATCCTTGAGGATCTGCTTGAGATCGCGAAAGTCCATGACAATACCTGCGGCATCAAGCTGCGGCGACTCCACGGCGACCTCCACGCGATAGTTGTGACCGTGCAGCCTCTCGCAGTCACCCTGGTAGCCCCTGAGGCGGTGGGCCGCGCTGAAGCCATCTATGACCTTTGCCGTAAACATTTAGGAGTACATAGTACAACACATGCAGATCTGCAACACAGGAAATGACCTTGTAACACCAAAGGATTTGGTATATGCCGTGAATAATTTTCAGGGAGGGAAAAAGGCCACACACAACTACATGTCCACAATCGATTTCTCAGACACGTACATACTACGGCAGCTTGCCGGCGATAATTGTTCCCACCTGAAGATCCTTGAAGAATCTGTCGGGGTCAAGTGCTCGCTCAAGGGCAACACCATCGATCTTTCAGGCGAAAGCCTTGACGTGGAGCTTGCAGAGCACGCCCTCAAAGACCTCTATAAGCTCATAAAAGGCGGGTTCCCCATCTATCCTGATGATGTCTGGTACGCCGTGCGGATGATCGCCAAGGACCACAACGTGGACCTGGAGGAGGTGTTTAAGGACAACATCTATATTTCCTCCACGAAGAAGGTGATCTTCCCCAAGAGCCTGCAACAGAAGCGTTACATCGATGCCATGCGTTTCAAGGATATCCTCTTCGGCATCGGCCCGGCAGGGACAGGCAAGACCTACCTGGCCCTTGCCATGGGGGTGCACTATCTGCTGAAGAAAAAGGTGGAGCGCATCGTGCTCACCCGGCCCGCAGTGGAGGCAGGGGAACGGCTCGGCTTTCTGCCAGGCGATCTGCAGGAGAAGGTGAACCCATACCTGAGGCCCCTGTATGACGCCCTGTACGATATGCTGGAGCGCGACCATGTCCTGAGGCTCATAGCCAGGGACCATATCGAGGTAGCGCCGCTGGCATTCATGCGAGGCAGGACCTTGAATGACGCCTTCATCATCTTGGATGAGGCGCAGAACACCACATCCGAGCAGATGAAGATGTTCCTCACAAGGCTCGGGTTCAACTCCAAGGCGGTCATAACCGGTGATATCACCCAGATCGACCTGCCGCAGGGCACCATATCAGGCCTGGTGGAGGCCTCACAGATCCTCAAGGACATCGACGAGCTTGGTTTCGTGTATTTCTCAGAGGATGACGTGGTCAGGCACAAGATAGTGGCCAAGATCATAAGGGCCTATGACAAAAGCGGCAGATGAACCTCATCGATATCATCAACGAACAGAAGATCATTGAGATCGATGTCGACCTCATAGGCCGGCTGGCGGTCAGGATCCTTGAAATCCTCGGCAGGCAGGGAGTGGAACTGTGCGTGGTCCTCACCGACAACCCCGATATCCAGGCCTTGAACCGGGAATACCTTGGCCGCGACATGCCCACCAACGTCATCTCCTTTCCCCAACAGGAAGGAGTCGGCCCGCAGGGGAGCCACCTGGGTGATGTGGTCATTTCTGTGGAAAGGGCTGCAGAAGAGTCAGACGAAGCCGGCATGGAGACAATGGACCGCATCAGGGCGCTGATGGTCCACGGTATCTGCCACCTCTGCGGGTATAATCATGAAGGTGTCTCCGAAGAGATGGTACGCGAGATGGAGGCCGTAGAAGAGCGGGTGCTTGCCTTGCTTGACGATTGCCAAGCCTAGAGATCATGGAAGATTAATTGAATTAAATTAATAAGTTGCCTGTCATCTTCCCTGCGGAAAAAGTGCTTGCCTTGCCCTAAGACCCTCTGCTATAAGGCTCCACTACGGGGCGTAGCGCAGTTTGGCTAGCGCACCTGCCTTGGGAGCAGGGGGTCGGAGGTTCAAATCCTCTCGCCCCGACCATAGCAGGGGCTAAGTGGGCGCCTGTAGCTCAGTTGGATAGAGCAACGGACTTCTAATCCGTAGGTCGGAGGTTCGAATCCTCTCAGGCGTGCCAGAGCATATGGTGAGTGTAGCTCAGATGGTAGAGCGCAGGATTGTGGCTCCTGTGGCCGAGGGTTCGATCCCCTTCACTCACCCCAGTTTGAAGGGAAGCGCCCGTAGCTCAGTTGGATAGAGCGTCG
>CAWCTR010000012.1:0-12216 GCA_963798485.1 uncultured delta proteobacterium
TGCCTGCGGTGGATGTGTATACGTGTGCCCCTCATGCACCTGCTTCAATGTCATGGACCGTACGGTTAATCCAGAAACCGGGGAGAGGATACGCGCCTGGGATACCTGTCTTTATGGCGGATTCACCCGCGAGGCGTCCGGGCACAACCCCCGGTCAACTCAGCGCTACGGCTCAAGAGGAGACACGAGCATAAGCTCCTTTATTGTAACAAAACCGACATTCAGGAGGCATTGTGCGGGTGTGTGGGCTGTGGCCGCTGTTCCGATTACTGCCCTGTCCACATCGGCACCCTTGAGGTAACAAAGGCCATTGTGGAGCACATCTATTGATTGCAAGGAGGTATTCCATGCCCGAGGTGAAGAACAAGAAAATACTCATTATAGATGACGACAATGATTAGGGGGACGCCTTGAAGATCGTACTGGAAAACAATGGATACGCCGTGATACACGCATTGAATATCGCCGATGGGAGGGCTTCGGTTGAGAAAGACCCGCCGGACCTCATTATCCTTGATGTGATGATGGAAAAGCATACGACGGGTTCGACCTGTGCGCCGATCTCAAGAATGATCAGGCCTGCTCCATGATCCCATCATTATGGTCACGGCCGTTACCGAGAAGACAGGCTTCAAATTCTCTCCTGTTACGGATGGCGAATACCTGAGGGCGAATGATTACATTTCAAAACCGGTTACGGTATCCGTTCTCCTTTCCCGCGTAAACAAGCTCCTGAGCGAGGGAAAGGCCTTCTGATAAGGCACTCCCCTTCCCTTTTGGTTCTTAAGGAGAAGAATTCCTCTTGATCCGTTGATCGGATTCGATCGAAGTGCTATTATAGTAGCATTCATTAGTAGCATTCATTTTGACAGAGGAGGATGAGTTCTCTTAACGACCTTAGATGAAACTACAAAGCCGCCTCGTCATAGGTTTTCTGATCGCCACATGCCTCACAGGGGTTGTTGCTTCGGTGGTGGGGATACAGCTGATAAACAAAACAGCCCTTGACGAGGTGCAGCGCAAGGTACAGCAGGACATCAACACCGCCCAGCTTGTCTACCGCCACAACCTGGAGAGGCTCGAATACCAGCTCCAGTTCATCGCGCTTCGTTCCCCCATCCACGAGGCTATCTTGTCCGGCAACCTCGAGCCTCTGGAAGATTTACGAGTACTCATCAGGAGCGGCACCTACCAGTCCCCGGAGCATATGGCCCTTGACATGCTCACCCTGGTCGACACCAATGGCAAGGTTATCTACCGCGCGGCAAATCCGAACACAAAGGGAGATGTAATACTCTGGGACTCGGTGGTGAGGGCTTGTCTCAAAGAGAAAAAACCCACGTCTTCCGCCATAATCATGCCTTATGAAGTTATTGTGGCCCAGAACCCCAACCTGGCCGAACGGATAAAGATACCCATCGTAAAGACGGAAAAGTCAGTGGAGATCAAAGAAAAGGTCCTTTCCCGGGGAATGGTTCTCAGGGCAGCCTACCCCATTGTGGACAAGAACCATAACCTGCTCGGCGCACTTGTCGGCGGGGTATTGTTGAACTACGATTACAGCATTGTAGATACCATCAAGGAGACCGTGTACCGTGACGAGCGGTACAAAGGCCGGGACATGGGGTTTGCCACGATCTTTCTTGGTGGTGTAAGGATCTCCACCAATGTGATGAATAAAAAGAACCAGAGGGCAGTCGGAACCATCGTGTCCAAAGAAGTCTATGACCAGGTCATAGGCCGGGGTAAGGACTGGATAGGCAGGGCCTTTGTGGTAAATGACTGGTACATAAGCTCCTATACCCCCATCTGGGATATCGACAACAATATCATCGGCATGCTCTACACCGGTATTTTGGAGGCGAAATACCGTGATATGCGGATGAAGACCGTGCTCCTCTTCCTGGGTATCACCTCGCTTGGCATGGTAATGGCCTTCTTTATCTCTTTCCGGCTCGGACAGGGCATTATCCGCAGGATCAGGATCCTAAAGCAGGCAACGGATGCCATCTCTTCAGGCAACCTCGATTACCAGCTCCCTCCGGGCCGGTCATCGGGCTTCGATGTGCTCGATGAGGCCTTCAACAACATGGCGCGCTCGCTCAAAGACAGGGATGACCGGCTCCAGAAGGCCTTCCAGCGCATCACCAGCACCGAACGGCTTGCCTCATTAGGCCAGATGGCGGCCGGTGTGGCCCATGAGATCAACAACCCGTTAGGCGGCATCCTCCTCTACAGCAACCTGGTGCTCGAGGAGATGACCCAAGGCAATTCATCCAGAAATAACATGGAAAAGATCATCTATCAGACCGAGCGATGCAAGAAGATAGTCCAGAACCTGCTCGATTTTGCCCGCACACCTTCCGGAGATATGGAGTCCCTTTCCATAAACGAGGTTATCCTTACCTCGCTCAATCTGGTGAAGGACCAGTCCATATTCCATGGCATTGAGGTGAAGACCGAGCTTGCACCAAACCTCCCTTACGTGATGGGCGACCTGTCCAGACTGGAAGAGGTCTTCTTGAACCTGTTCATCAATGCAGTAGACGCCATGGAGGGAAAGGGCACCATCAAGGTTTCGAGCAGGATTTCCAGTACGGGCATGGTGAAGATCTACATAACCGATACGGGAAAGGGCATTGATAAGGCCTACCTGCCCCACATCTTCGAACCCTTCTTCACCACCAAGGAGCCCGGCCAGGGTACAGGGCTCGGACTGTCGATAACCTATGGCATCATCCAGAAGCATGGCGGTATACTCGATGTGGAGAGTGAACCCGGCAAAGGGACGACATTTGCCATTACGCTGCCGCCGTTGAATACCAATGATAAAACCGAGAGCGGACAGGAGGAATGCAGCATTGGCTAAAAAGACCAGGCGCACCCTGATCATCGACGATGAAGAATCCATACGGGACGGATGCCAGCAGATCCTGGCCAGGATAGGACATGAAGTGGAGAGTACGGGCGATGCTGAACACGGTATCCAATTGGCCCTGCATAACCACTTTGATGTCATCCTTCTGGATGTGCGCCTCCCCAAGATAGAGGGGCTCGATGTTTTGAAGATCCTCAAAAAGGATCACCATATAACCTCCAAGGTAATCATCATTACGGGCTACGGTACCATCCCGCTGGCTGTTGAGGCCATGCGTTTAGGCGCTATGAATTTCCTCACCAAACCCTTCGGCGCTGAAGATCTCAGAAATGCAATTCATGAGAGTCTTGATGCCGCGGTGAGTAATGAGAAAGAAGATACCTTGTCCATGCTGATCGGCAGCAGCGATTACATGAAGGAATTGAAAGACACAATCAGACGGGTCGCCCAGACCGACAGTACCGTGCTTATAACCGGCGAGAGCGGAACAGGCAAAGAACTGGTTTCACGAACCATCCACAACATGAGCAGGCGTTTTGACAAACCGTTCATCCCGGTTGACTGTTCATCCCTGGTGCAGAACCTCATGGAAAGTGAGCTCTTCGGCCATATACGCGGGGCATTCAGCGGCGCAACAGACTCCCGCGACGGCCGTTTCCAGATAGCCGACACGGGTACGCTTTTTCTTGATGAGATCTCGAACATCAGCCTCGAAACCCAGGCCAAGCTGCTGAGGGTTATTCAGGAACAGGAGATCCCCAGGGTGGGCAGTTCCATACCCGAAAAGGTGGACGTGAGGCTGATTACCGCCACGAACAAAGACTTAAGATGCGAGGTTGATACAGGACGATTCCGTGAAGACCTCTTCTATCGCATCTCGGTGGTGCCCATACACATCAAGCCCCTGCGGGATCACCGATCGGACATCATCGAGCTTGCCAAGCATTACCTTGATGTCTTCCGGGAAAGGCACAAATCCGCGGCCGGTTTCTTCTCGATTGATGCGGTAAAGTCATTGAACTCCTATGCATGGCCGGGGAATATCCGGGAGCTTAAGAATACGATCGAGCGCCTGTGTGTGCTGTGCGATCATGAAGAGGTGAGCCTCTCGGATATCCTCTATTATGGGCAGGACACACACGCCAAGGCCCCGGTTATCGATCCGTTCTCCGGCAAGATGCGCCTCGTGGATGTGGAAAAGGAACACATTGAAAAGGCGTTGAAGCATTATAATTATCACATGAACAACACTGCAAAGTTTCTCGGTATCGATCGCAAGACGTTGCGCACCAAGATAAGGACCTATGGTATTATCACCGATATCAAGGATGAAACCGGTGATTAGGTTCTAGGGGACATCTTCCTCACCCTTGGGGAGATTTTACCCAAGATAACTCCCCTGATTTTCATTCAAAGAATTAAGTAAAGTAATTTCAATGGGATGAAACATGGCACTTTACTTGCTTTTCTCATGCCAGAGATCCTTTAAGGAGGTGTAGGCTATGGATGCAAAGAAAAAGGTGCTTTTGATTGACGATGACAAAGACTTCCTGCTCGCAACCAAACTTATCCTCGAAAACGGCGGCTATGAGGTCTTTCTGGCCGAGGATGGAAAGGCAGGAGTGGACATGGCGAAATCACTTTACCCTGACATTGCCATCATCGATATGATGATGGAGACCTGGAGTGAGGGTTTCAATGTGGTATCAAGGCTGAGGACCTCGGATACGGGCAAGAAGATACCCCTTATCATGCTCAGCGCCGTTGACCTGCAGGGTCCTTACCAATCCTTTGAACCGCCTGACGAGCTCCCCACTGTGGACCTTGTACTGCACAAACCTATCAAGGCTGATGAACTGTTAAAATTCGTGGGTCAGCTCCTGAGGTAATACTTCAATGGATGACAAGGCTGATTTTTCAGCCAGGATTCTCATCATCGACGACGAGGAGTCTATCCTCGATGGTTGCAGACAGGCCCTGGAAAAATCGGGCTATACGGTAATAACCACATCGAACGGGCCTGACGGCATAAGGCTCTCGAGGGCTGAAAAGCCCAACCTGGCCTTTGTTGATCTCAAGATGCCGAGCTGTTCCGGCATGGATATCATCGAGCTGCTTTCCAAAGAAATGCCCGATATCGTGTTGATCGTGATTACCGGGTATGCCTCCATCGTCTCCGCGGTGGAGGCCATGAAAAAGGGCGCCTATGATTATTTGCCTAAGCCCTTTACCCCTGACCAGATCAGGGCGGTTACCAAGAGGGCGCTCGAACACAGGTTCCTCAAGATCGAGGCTGACCGGCTCAGGGAAGAAAAAGAACGCATGGAGAGAAGCTTCATAACCTTTGTCAGCCACGAGATGCGTTCCCCGCTGGTCACCATCATGCAGTATTTTGAGACACTGAAGGTGATTTACGAGAACAGCCTCGAACAGAATGCAAAGGATATTATCGACCGCTGTGAGAAAAGGCTTCAGGGGCTCCACGACCTTGTGGAGCACTGGCTCGATCTTGCCAGGATCGAGGACGGCTCTTTTTCCGAGGCCAAGACGCCGATTGTGCTCACTGAAATCCTGGAGAAGGCTATTGAAGAGCTCACCCCCTTGTGCCAGAGGAGAGAGATTACCCTTGAGGCAATCATAAATGAGTCCTCGGCCAAGACCATGGGCGACCAGGAGAGCCTGATGAGGGTATTCACCAACGTGATAGGCAATGCAACAAAATATACCCCGCCCGGCGGGAAGATTACCGTAACCATGACTCATGATGATTACTATGTTTATGTGAATATCGCAGATACCGGCTTAGGCATTCCCGCCGACAAGCTGCCCTTCATCTTTGAACCGTTCTTCAGGGTGAAAGGCAAGGAAGAGCGCCAGAAGGGTTCAGGCCTGGGGCTGACCTTCGTCAAAAAGATTATGGACGCCCACAACGGGAATATCGACGTGACATCGCAAGAAGGTGTCGGAACGTCTTTTCTTCTGAAATTTCCCAGGCTTTACGAGCTTTAAACGCCTATTCGCTCTTTCCCTTTATGCCTTCCCATGGTCTGGTATTATCCAGCAGGTATTCTTCCAGGTTACCCACCATGCATTCCCCGCACATATGCACCATCTTCATACTGGAGACCTGCCGGACAATGAAAAGCTTTTGACAATTCTGGCTGCACAGGAAACACTTTTCAGCGATGTCTTTCTCGTGAAACTCGTAACACTGCTCATCCATGTATGTACATTTCATAAATGTCTCCTATGTCAATCCTACCATAGAATAACGCAGGCATCAACAATGCGGCCTTGATCATTTTGCTATTTTGTTTTTAGCCGCCAATGCATTGAGCCTTCCAGCACTGCGGGTGGGCGGAGCGCAGCGTAACCCGCCATGATCGTAGGGGCAGAGCTTATCCCCGCCCTGTTGTAGGGGCAGGTCTTGTGCCTGCCCTTGTGCTGGATCTCATTACTCCACTCATCACCCGATCCTGCCCAAAACATCCAAACCTTTGACAACTTTCCTCTCTTCCTGCTATAAATGCAGTATAAGAACGCACCATGAAATGGAATGACAGCAGATATGAGTGTATTGAGAGGAGGGCCCGGATCATCCACACGCATCCACCCTTATCAGACGGAGTCTGCGCGATATCAGCCCATGCGGTCGAGCGGACTTTGCAGCTGCCGGATGTCCCGGGCCATGACATGGGTATAGATCTCGGTGGTCTTGACATCAGCATGACCGAGGAGTTCCTGAAGCACCCGGATGTTCACCCCGTTTTCCAGCATATGGGTTGCGAAGCTGTGCCTCAGAGTGTGGCAGCCGACCTTTTTGTCGATCCTGGCCTCTTCCGCAGCCCGCTTCACCGCCTTCTGCAACCCGGATTCGAGCACATGATGGCGCATCTCCCGGCCCGAACGCGGGTCAATGGAACGCTCCCTTGCCGGGAACACCCACTGCCAGACGGTTTCCCGTCCGGCATGTGGATATTTCCTGGCCAGGGCCTCAGGGATATATACCTCCCCAAATCCTTGTTCAAAATCCTTATGATGAAGAGCTTTCACCGCCTGCACCTGCTTCTGCAGCTCGTCCTTAAGATTTTTAGGCAGGATGGTGGTCCTGTCCTTCCCGCCCTTACCGCCCCGGATAAAGATGAGGCCTTGGCCGAAATCCACATCCTGAACACGCAGGCGGATACATTCAAGCAGACGCAGGCCGCCGCCATAGAGCAGCTTTGCCATAAGGGCGTGCTTACCCGTCATGGCGGCCAACAAACGCTTAATCTCTGCCTGAGTGAGGACGGTGGGCGGCCTTTGCTGCCGTTTGCTGCGCGCCGGTGCGATCTCTCCGGCCAAAGGTTTGTCAAGGACATCCCGATAGAGAAAAACCAGGGCGTTCAGGGCCTGCCGCTGGGTGGAGGCGGACACTTTGCCTTCGGTTGCGAGATGGGAAAGAAATCGTTCGACATCCTTCGCCCCGAGCATGTTCGGATGGGTCTTGCCGCCGAAATGATGGATATAGCGGAGCATCCACTGACAATAGGTCTGCTCGGTGCGGTAAGCATAATGATGATAGCGAAGCACTTCGCGCACCTGATCCATGAGCTTGAGGCTGGGATTCGGACGAAATTTCGGTTTGTTTTTCGTTTGACTTTCCATAACCTATTGCACAATATCTTAATATGTGGAAACTGACCAGAGAAAATGTAATAAGCGTACATAAATCTGGTGTTGTTTCCATCTTTGGAGATTAATACAAAAATAAGCGGAAATACCGTCCATCTATAGGTGGTAATATGACGGACAAGATTCTGCTTATTGCACTGATAAGCGGACCGCTCGCTGACGCTCGCTTGACCTTCGGTCATCCGCTTATCGGTCGCTGTTGAGCTTCGCTCTAACACACTTGATAGCTCCGCGCTTCGCGCTCCGCCTATCAAGCGCGTTAGAGCCGTCTGCGATTCTCGGCAGGGGGTGGGAATAAAAACCCATTCCCACCCCCTGCCTGCGAGTCTCGCGGCTCAACAGCGACCGTTCGATACCAGGAGGAGCGCTATGAGAGTGATTCTTTTCGCATCTATTTTGATGCCGGCTATTTCTTGCCAGTTGTTCCAATCAGGCTCAAATAGACTTCCAAGCAAGGCACCTGAAAAAAAATACATAAAGGATGGAATAATTGAAACCTATTACGAAGAACTCACCATGCAAAACGAAAAAGAACTGCAAAAGGAAGCAGGAAAACGCTATGAGATGCATGGATGGAACTGGAAGGCCTGGGATGGTTGGAAATTTCGTAAGGATGGTAAATTCAAAGAAGGAGATCGCTTATGGTATTTTTCTACAGATCCTGATAGTTGGAAGAATCTTGCAGGAAGGCTTGGGTTCTGCGTGAAAAGAGGTGAAGAGATCATTGCAGAGATAATCATTCTGATGAATTAAGATCAGGTTGTGCTACCTGTGAAAGCGACAGCACATATGGATATTGAATCGAACAAGGGGCTGCTACGGACGCCGCTTCGCCATATCGCAGGGCCCAGTCGTTCTGCAATGGTCAACAGGATATGAATAGTAAGTCAGAAACGTTGGAGTCTTTTCTGATATCAAAAGAACGAGTGTTGATGGATGTGTGCGTAAGGTCGCAGTTCATCGTGAGCGAGACCGATGTATTGGCTAAACACTATTCACTCATTGATGCCGCGATTCAAGACCATGACGATTTCATTGTTTCTACTGAATGGAGGATCAAGAATACGCTAAGGGACCGGTTTGATCTTGTTGTTGTCAAGAAATGGGTAAAACCATATGCTCACCGAAAACAGTGCTTCGCGGACAATCTGCCATACTACGCTGCGGAATACAAGGTTGATGATGAACAAGGGCGATACGGAAAGGCGGAGCAAATTGAGGCTTTCAAGAAAGACGTTATAAGACTTGCCAAGAACTGCCATTACTTGCACAGGGCATTTGCTTTGTATTACTACAGAGGGCCGAAGGCGATCGAAGACAGTCTGCTTGACAGCAATTCATCCAAGTACGTGTTTCGTGACACTGATGATACTATCGTCAAGCAGAAACTGCACGTTTACGTCGTCGATAGGCTTGGTGTCCATAGGCTTGATTTTTCATAGGTTACCCATCTCAATCGGAAGTCAAAGGTCAGAGGGGCAAGCCGTATCTCCGTCTTAGCCAGAGTGCTATTAAGTGAGGCAAAGAGCTACCGAACCAGCAAATCCAGCGGACGGCTTTCAGCCGCCGCTGATCCGCACGTTATCTAGAAAAATACTGAATATCAAAATAGCCCGCCATTACCCAAAGTAGGGCAATGTCAGAGGAGGAATTGTACGTATATGAAATACTCCGGTCATTATTTATTATTCCGCCTAAAATGCCTTGATTCAAAAGCTAATGACTTCCAGAAGCTCTTTGAGCGTATTATGGCGATCCATGACAAAACATTTATGCCTGTAAAGCCGGCAGGTCCTGATGGGGACTGGAAATGTGATGGTTACTCCGCCGCAAGTCAGACCGTTTATCAATGCTATGCTCCAATTGAGTTGAAGAGTGGCAAAACTACTCGGAAAATTCATGAAGATTTTCAGGGTGCAGTGCAGAAGTGGTCTGAAAAGATGAGACAGTGGACTTTTGTTTGGAACTCAGATGCTCTTCCTCCTCAAGTGGTCGCTGCACTCGCGGAGCTTTCGGCAAATAACAAAGGACAGATAACCATTGAACAACTTGGACCGCAAAAGTTGTGGGATGAGGTGGTTTCGAAATTTACAAAATCCGACTTAGATGAATTGCTTGGGGAGATTCCCACTTCGTCTGATGCCCAAGGTGCACAGCTCCGGTTGGCTGGAAAAGCATTGAGGCGGGACGATTTGCAGCTAGCCAAAGAACTCTGTCAAGATGTTCTCAACTCGTCAAAAAACGACGGGGGGCTGCTTCAGGAATATTTTGAAGCATGCAATTACATGGTAGTTCTTGCGCTTGAGGAGAAGAATCAGAAAAGCGCGCGAAAATATCTTTCACTATCTGCCGATCTTTTAGGTGAAAATATTCGACCTGTGCTCCGCGCTCAGTTTTTTCAATTGGAAGGGGCGCTGCTTCTTCGTGAGCAGCGTGCTGAAGAAGCCGTAGATGCATTTATGAAAGGCTTGAAAATCAAAGCACCTCCATCACCCGAAAAGGAAAAGGGCGTGCCTGTAGAGGAGCTACAGTGCGGAATTAGAGCCGAGCTCATTCTATTTTTTGCACAGACTAATCAAACAAAACAGGCCCGCGCGCACGCTGATGCTGCGGAGTCGTACATTCGGGCTCACCCCGAAGCCCAGGATGGACACTTGTTGCCCTTCGTGGCAGATGCTCTAATTTCGCTAGCTGCTCGCATGCGCAACCTGAAGCGTGCAAGCAGGGCACTCAAGCTATTGGAAGAACACTGCATGACTCATGAATCAGCAAGTGCTGCGGCAAGAGTATTGCAAAAGCTAACAGGACGAGCGGGGCTTATTGGGGCACTGAATATTGCAAAGGCATGTTGTGACTTGTCATCTCTCATGGCAAAACGGGCAGAGTTGACAGAAGATTTTTGGGTAGCTCAGTATAATGCTGCTGGTATCTATTTGCAGCTTGGCAAAATTGCAGAAGCACAGAAGCGCCTTCAAATGCTTTGGCCTCTGCTGAATTCCGACGAATTCCCCAAGGAAATGAAGGCAGCCATTCTCATGCTGGCATCAGAGTTAGCAGCTAGGCAGGGGGACCACTTACAAGCAGTGGAACTCCAAAAGCAAGTCGTTTCCTATACCAGCTCTGACCCTTTCAATCTAGCAGCTTCATCCTTCCATCTTGCCAACAAATTCAAGTCTATAGGAAGTGTCGAGGAAGCCTGTGAATCCTTTGAAACCGCTGCTCAGATCGGAAAAGAGTGCGATGCTCCGGGGGAGTTCCTCTTCGATGTTATAGCTCCTTGGTGTGAATCCGAAATGCTTCTGGGCCACTGGGAAAAAGCAGAAAGTTTGCTTGAACAACTTGGTACTCTGCCCCGCCCCGCGCAATTCAAAGATAATGCAATTGAAGGACTTAAACAACAACTTGAAGGAAGCAAAGAAATCCGGCGACGCATTGACGAAATTAGACAATTGCAGCCAGAAGAACTTTTACCAACTTTGCTGGAATCAAATGCAGCCGCCTTCAAGCCTCTTCTTGACTGGTGGCAAGAAATTAAGGCTCGAAAATCGGACAAGTCAAAGGATGGTGCTGGCTTAAACATCCTCTATGATTACTGGGGCTGCGGCGGCGCGGTCGAAGTAATGGCAAATTTACGACGATTTGCTCCAGACCACTTTTCTCCATTCATAGAAGTTCGCTCATTAACAGAAATTCGCCGTGCTGTTCGCATGTTCTCTCTCTTCTCCGACACTCTTGTGCTGCTATGGAAAGGCCCGGTTAACTCAGGCCAAGTTCTTTCTATAGTCCCGTTTGATCATGTGAAAGGTGGTTCGGGGTATCTGTTTGCTTTAGCTGACATCGCATTTGAATCACCGTCATCTGGTCCATGGTTTCCGGCAATCGGAATGGGAGCTTTCCTGCCTGAAGAGGTATGCGTATTTTTAGCAACGGAAGCCGCGCCTTTACTAAAACAAGGACGGCTCGTTTTGCTCCCAGCTCCAGCAGTTGGCTGCTGGCAACCTCATCATGGGCCATGCGAAAATCTACTCGTTGACTTAATGGGGACATCGCTTTTAATTAACCGAGGTTCTGTAACTTCCGATTTTCCGGTGGCTATAATACCGTATTTCGAGGATGCACCACTTGAAGCCATAGCTGATTTATTGGGTGAGCATCATGACCAAACAAGACGACTGCGCCTCGCTTTACTGAGAAAAAACCGTGAACTTAGAGCACATGGGACCCCAGAAGGTGCCAGCAGAGAACTGCGTGATGAGATAACGGAGGCCTTTGTTGAGTGGAAAGATTTGAATAAGAGAATGGCAGCAAGATATCATTGGCGGAATGAGGAGGACATGTTGGCGGCAAAAACCTTCAGCTTCCAAAATCAATGGTCTTCCTTTTTTACCCTAAGCCGACTCGGTTATCGTTGGACTGTAGGCTCTGTAAACGAGCTCAAGAGTGACACTGCAAAATTCCATGTAAAAAAAGGTACGCCCTTCGGGAACTGGCTAAAGCCTCCCTACGAAGGAAAGCTGATACCTACGATGCAGTTGACAGATTCCAAACAGGGCTGAACAAACTGAATAAGAAAATGGGGACAGATTTAAATTTTAAAAATGTCTAACCAACAAATCCACCGGACGGAGGACTTCCCCAGAAAAAGTGGACACTAAAACCTAACT
>CAWCTR010000013.1:0-35866 GCA_963798485.1 uncultured delta proteobacterium
ACTTGTTTGGGGTATATCCGCTTTTTTGGAGCAATGGCAGATACGTAAAAAAAATGTCTTGGTAGTATTCTTTATTTTAATTATCCCGATTCTGATGTTTGTGACTTGGGTACAAGTCAGCTATTGGCAGGACAGTATTACCCTCTTTGGCCATGCACTTGATGTGACAAAAGATAATTTCCTTGCACATGAAAGATTCGGTGCAGCTCTCTCTGAAAAGGGGGATGTTAAGGGATCAATTTATCACTTCAATGAAGCGCTGAAGATTTTCCCAAAGTTTGTCATTGCCCATGTTGGATTAGGAGGAATGCTGGTAGGAATGGGTAAATATGATGAAGCCACAAAACAGTACAGTGAAGCCCTAGAGCTTGATCCGAAAAATGCCTTTGCCCATGTTGGATTAGGAGGAACGCTGGCAGAAATGGGTAAATATGATGAGGCTGAAAAGGAGTTTAACAAAGCCCTTGAGATTGATCCCAAGAATGATCCTAAGAATGTCATTGCTTATATAGGGTTGGGATCTGTCCTGGCAGGAAAGGGAAAAATAAGTGAAGCAATTGGAGTTTTCAATGAAGCCCTGAAGCTTGATCCCAACAATGCAAATGTTTACTTTGGATTGGCAACTATCCTTATCGGAAAGGGAAGTAACGATGAGGCAATAAAGAATTATAATAAAACATTAAAAAACAACCCTGGTTATATAGAAGCACTTGTAAATCTTGGAAATTTAATGCTGAGCAAGGGGAATTATGATGAAGCTATCCGTTATTATCTTGAAGTAATAGAGAGATATCCTCATCAGGCTGAGGTTTACAACAATTTGGGGTCAGCTTATTGCAATATAGGAAACCTCAAGAAAGCCATTGAATACTTCCAGGAATCATTACGGGAGAAACCGGACTATGCTTCAGCGGCTGCGAATTTGAAAACTGCACAAATGAACCTGATAAATTTTGAAAAGCAACTTCCGCAGATTCAAGATGCAATAAAGGTAAATCCTCAGAACCCAATGCTTTATACAAAACTCGGTGACGTCAACAGGCTCATGGGAGAATACGATAAGGCCGCTGCCCAGTATCAAAAGGCGCTCTCTATTCAGCCCAAATACATCCAGGCCATGTATGGCCTTGTGCTTGTTTATTCCATCGGGGAGGGGGATTATGCAAAGGCACTTGATATGTTGCAGAGAATGCGACAGATTCAACCAGAGAATCCCGAGATCTGTTACAACATTGCATGCATTTATGCAAAGCAGAATAGGGATGCTGAATCCATCATTTGGCTCAAGCAGGCAGTAGATAAAGGTTTCCGGAATTGGGATCAGATCAAGAACGACCCTGACCTTGCTAACATTAGGAACACTTCTTATGTACTTGGATTGATGAAGAACTGTAAAACTTAGCACTAAGTTGAGGATCTCCGCCCAGAATCTGAATCTCCAGAATGTCGATATTCCAATGCTCTATTTTGAAGATGTTGTATAGTAAACATTTATCTCGAACTTCCTGCCTAGGTTATCTTTAAGGTTTCTATTTAGTCGATCCTGAATAATAGATTAACATAGTAATATTATTGAGTATAAGTGGTTATTTGTGGTACATATTATTGCAAGGAAAGCCTGAAAAGAGAGGAGAAACCTTGCAATATGAAACCGAGGAAAAAGCCTGAAGGATCGATCCAGAGTGAGCTGTTCAAAGTGTTCCTGAAAGATCTCGTATTTGATCGTCACCCGTTGGTAAAGCTGGCTGACATGGTGGAGTGGGAGGTCTTTGAAAAGGAGCTGGCCCCGACGTTTTGCGATGACAATGGCAGACCCGGATTGCCGGTGAGGCTGATGGTGGGTCTGCACTATTTGAAATACACGTACGGACTGAGTGATGAGGCAGTAGTGGAGGGATGGATAGAGAATCCGTACTGGCAGTATTTCTGTGGGGGGATCTTCTTTGAGCATGAGTTGCCCATCGATCCGTCGAGCATGACCAGGTGGCGGGAACGCCTCCATGGTGCCGGGCTGGAGGAGTTGCTTGGAGAGACGATACGGACCGGCCTGCGCGGAGGGTTTATCCGAGAGGCCGAACTGAAGCGGGTGAATGTAGACACGACAGTGCAGGAGAAGGATGTACGCTTTCCCACGGATGCAAGGCTGTACGATCGCATGAGAGAGCGGCTGGTGGAAGCGGCCTGGGATCGGGGTATTGAGCTTCGACAGACGTATACCCGGAAAGGGAAGAAGGCCTTGCTACGGCAGAGCGGGTATGCACGAGCCCAGCAATTCAAGCGTGCACGGAGACAGACGAGGGCCTTGAAGACCTACCTGGGGCGTGTGGTGAGGGATATTGAACGTAAGGCCGGGGCTCTTGATGATGGCCTGATGGAGCTCCTGGACCTGTCTCGTCAGTTGCTTGTCCAGGAGAGGCATGACAAGGACAAGCTGTATTCTGTTCATGAGCCTCATGTGGAATGTATCAGCAAAGGCAAGATCCATAAGCGGTATGAATTTGGCTGCAAGGTGGGAATAGCGACGACGGCGAAAGAGAACTGGTTGGTTGCATCGCTCGCTTTTCATGGCAATCCGTATGACGGGCATACCCTGAAGCAAACCCTTGATCAGGGTGGGACGTGTAACCGGGTTGGCACCTAGCCAGGCGGTCTGTGATCTTGGGTATCGGGGGCACAATTGTGAAGGAGGCTGCAGGGTACTGATTGCCAATCGCTATCGTAAGTCAGTGCCGGCATCTATCAAGAAATGGTTAAAGCGGCGCTCCGCAGTGGAGCCGGTGATTGGACACCTGAAGCAAGAGCACAGGATGGATCGTAACACGCTCAAAGGCAAAGCCGAGGACTTCATCAATGCCCTGCTGAGCGCCTGTGGGTATAACATCCGGAAGTTACTGCGGGCCATCGCCCGATTTTTTACCTTCATTTTTACCTTGCTGTATCTGGGCCACAATCGACCAGTCCCTCAGTCACCAGGATGAAAACGAGTTATTCAGGATCGACTATCTATATCGAATCGTTTCTAGAAAAATTTACTAAGGGAAAGCTCGGTGCCCATTTCATGTTGACTTTAATAAAGAATGTCTAATACTAATTAGTCGCACCTTAACAATAAATTACTATAATAATATTATTGAATATAAGTTTTAGCTGTAAAGGGTACATAGTGTGACGAGTAAAGAAAGATATATAGGTATTGATTACTTGAGGGCACTGTTTTCAGTATGTGTGGTTGCGGTGCATTTGGGATATATCTCACCTTCAAGTATCTTCAATAGAGAACTATACATGAATCACAGGTTTACATTATCTGATTTTGTCAATTTCTACATTCTTTTACTCGCTGTACCTGTCTTCTTTATAATCTCAAATTATTTTTTTTACAGGAAGCCCGTTGGGTGGGAAGTATGCTATAAATATCTAAAACGTATTATAAAATTAGCCATTATCTGGCCTATATTCTATTCATTATATGGAATTTTGGTATTTCAGGTTTGGCCTAGGATACCTAGAAACGGACTTGAAATGATTTATTTTATTTTCACAGCGTCTCGAACTATTTATTTTTATTTTGTCTCATTAATTGGCTTAACAATTATCACGTACTTTTCCAAATCAATCCGCATACGTTACATTGCGATATTTTTTATACTAACTACCTTGTTAGTATCTTCTCTACCTCTCCTATCGATGACGACAGGAAATTATTTATTTAGCATTTTCTGGAATCCTTTGAATTTTCTTCCTTATCCATTTGCTGCAATATTGGTTTCTAGGCTTATTGATTTAAAGTTAAATAAGCTTAAGCAAACTTATTTGATGGTCGGTTGGTTCTTAATCTGCTTTCTTATGATAGTTATAGATTGGAGGGCATATATTGATGCTGGCTTTTTCAAGGTCAATTCTTACGCAATTCCAGCATATTCAAGATCATCCTTGATATTTATTTCCATGGCGGTATTGTATTTCTCAATAAAAATAAGGCCAAAATTTAATTTTATAATTGATTTTATGTCACGCTACAGTTTGGAACTATATTGCCTTCATATATTCTTTGTCCCATTTACATATTCATTATCACATGGAAATATTATTCTTTCATTGCCGATAACGATATTACTATCATACTTGGTTGCTGTAATATGGTCACACTTCTTGCGATTATGTCAACGGGCGTTTGAAAGTTTACCAAGAAGCAGTTGAGCTTGATCAGTATCTTATAAAAATGAAGTTAAGCTTAGATATTTCAGCATAAGCGTGGAGGTGTTGTGTCTTTGTTTTTTATCGTTTGCGAAAAGGCCCCGTTGAAGGGCCAGCAAACATAAAGCCTCCGGCTCTGCTGCCGGAGGATAGTTACTGTTGACTATTCCCTTAAATATAATTAGTTAGTTTAATTATATGTCGAAAAAATCAGAGGCTTCGGAAATAACTGTCCAAAATAATGAAAGAAAACCCTATTATTTACTTTCTAAAGATATAATAATACATCTTAAAGACATTCTTTTAAGTAAACCTCTAAAATACTTTTACTTTTCAACCTGTTTCTGTGTCACATATATTGCAATATTTATCCTAAGCGGACGCAACGTTCCTTCCTTAGATCTGGACAATTCCTGGCAGGTCGTTTTGGAATACGCTGTCGAGCATCAATTTCAGTTTGGCAAGGATATTGTCTTCAATTATGGCCCTCTCGGCTTCATAGCTACTTTAGTCAGCCAGGGTCATCTCATTGGACAACGCATTTTTTTCGCCTTACTTTTAAGCCTGATCATTGCTGCGTCAGTAACTTGGTTTATCAGCAAGATAAATGGATTCCCTCGATATTTGTTTCTAATTTGGTTCTTTGTCTTCGTAACTGATATTGATATACTCGGTCCAGCATTTGATATATATCTTTTTGATATATATCTTTCCTTGGCAATGATCTGCGGTACCATATTTCTCATTGACGAAGATTGCAAACAAATTTGGGTTACTCCACTGATTATAGCTAATTTTGCTTTATTCTCCTTTATAAAATTCACTTATTTCTTGGCAGCATGCGTTAGCCTTACACTATGCATCTTATTAAAGTCTGTTGAAAAAAAGTTTGTGGAAGCAGTTTACATTGTAACATGTTCAATTCTATTCATTCTCCTTTTCTGGAAAGCACTTGGTCAGGAGATTGTGAACTTCCCAAGATGGATTTATGGAAGCCTCGAGCTAACATTCGGGCATGTTCAGGCAATGAGTAAATTACCTCTTCCAGGGGTTTTTCTCTTTGCAATAATTGCTTCATTACTCTATATCGTTGCAGTTGTTTTTATCATCTATAAGTCGAAACTTAATATGAAATCTCTGATCTTCCTCTTAGCCCTTCTCTTTTTTACATTCCTATTGTGGAAAGAAGGATTCACCCGTGCTGACGGTCATGTAGTATTGTATCTATGCTTTCTCCCCCTTGCATTTTGCATTATGTTCATCAGAACATCCTGGTTTTCAATTCAGCCTAGTAAACTTCTGATCTCCCTTATAGTAGGCACTATTCTCTGTTGTCTCTTAGCTATTAATTCGCAATATAATGGTTTCGTCTTAAACTCAGTAAATTATTTACCAGTGAGTATCTATTCTAAAACCAAAAGTGCTTGGTATGCCATTTCAGGTAAAGGGAAATCCCTTTTTCCTGACTATGAGCAGCTGAACGATTATAGAAGAGCGGCGATGCTCCCAACTACACAGAAGATTGTTGGCAACCATCCAGTTGACGTCATGAACTATCTTCAGTGGGCGGCAGTGGCAAATGGAATGAACTATCAACCCAGGCCTGTCTTTCAAGGCTATTTAGCATATACTCCCTATCTGCAGGAACTTAATAAAGCTTATCTCAAAAGATTAGATTCTCCAAACTATATACTGTTTTGTCATCAAAGCATTGATAAACGATTTCCAACAATCAACGATTCAGCATCATTTAACTATGTTCTATGTAATTATGTGCCAGTTGAAAGTGAGAACGGGTTTATTCTGATGCATAAGATTCTAACAAAAGAGTTTGTGTTTCAACCTATTCATGAACAGACACTCCAATTTGGGGAGCAACTCGATATCACAAGATGGAACAAGGACCTGATATTTATTTCAGTATCCATGAAGCCAACGGTCCTAGGACGGGTTATCACCTTCCTGTTTCAGCAATTTCCCATTGGCATGAATTGCTATGTTGGGGACTCAGTTGGATCGTTACAATTCGTGCCGATAATGGGAAATCTTCCGTTTCTCCTGAATCCACTTATCCTAAATAACGATGACATATTATATATGTATAAAGGCACTCCGCGTTTCCCCATCCAAAAAATATCTTTTGAAATTTTAAACCAAAATTTGCCCAGTCAGTGGGAGGATTCTATTGTCGTTAAGCTTTATAAAGCTCAAAGAGTGAAGTGAACAATCAAGTATTTATACACCTGCATAGTATCTTTAAGTTATATGACGTCTGAAGCACAGCATTTGTTTACAAGGAAATAATAAAATGCTTAGAATCTCTTTCTTATAACAAAACGGAATGTCCCATCTAACGGTAGCGCACATTAAACTTCCCATTAAAAACCATTTTATGATATTATTAGTGCATCTTCTATCGGGGGAGTGCAATGGAAAATTTTTGGAAATGGGCAAGAAATACTGCGGCGCTTATCGCAATAGGTTTGTTTTTTAAATCGTGGAGAGAAAATATGGAAAGCTTATATTTCTTCTGGAATCATCTGACGCCTTGGCAAGTCATGTTCTTTCTGGTTCTATGTTTTGCATTCTTTTCAGTATGGAGATGGAAATTGAGGGCAAATGAGACCAGATGTAAAAAAAATGACTTATCGACGATGGAATCAATAATATCTAACACTCGGTCTATTGAGGTAATACACAACCCAGAAGGTTATCAATACCTTGTCGAGAGGGATGTTTGTTCTCATATTCCTGATCCACCTACCTTTAATTATCTTGCGAGTCTATATGGTTTTACTTGGGGTGATTCCAAGTTGATGTTACCTGATGATATCAAGAAAAAATATACTATAGGCAAACAATTGCCTAGTGTATTGCTGCATTGTCCAATACCTCCTAAGCCTTGATGGATTATTCAATCATCCTCTTCAATCCATTCCATCTGCTCTGGCTCATGACTAAATGCACGCTTAAAGGATCGTTCAAAGTTTTTCCAATTAGAAGATACCTTCATTAAGGTTGTTATAACAGCTACTTGTCTTTCGAGGTGAGGATTGCCTATATCATCTGTTAACCATTGATGATGTTTAAATTTGCGTCTGCCTTTTTCATTAGGCGGATTCTTGGATTCAAGTTCTTCTAAAACTCCTGGAGGTAGTTGCTCATAGACGAGTTTTTTTGTAAGCTTGCCTGCATACCTAGGGCCTCTAGGAGCACCTTTTATGATTGAGATAGGATAGGGCCACCTTTTCAATCTAAACATCTCTTTGTAAAACTCAGGAGGAAATCGTCTCGTCCATGGCATTAATGCATCTGAAATATAAGCAGATAGTATTTTTTGCAGTTCATCGCGCTCTCTGTCTGCCTGATAGCCAGTAGCTTCATCAACTAAGGCTATAATTCCCACATGGGCAAGCCCACGCATCAATATTTCAGCCTGCGAGCACTTGCTCAGTTGTTGATTATTCAAGGCACCAGAGTCTCTGGCCTTTAGCCAGACCTCACATATTTGTGGCAACAATACTGCCTTATAACCATGAGCAATTCGTCTTCCTACTTTATAACGTATTGGTTCAGTGAGCCCTATATATAACTCATCAGAAATAAATGGTTTTAGGTTGTTTGATGCCATAAAAACAGGCAGGGGGGCCCTGCCTTCTGTTTGAGCTTTCTTCTTGTGGCGTTTAGCCGCACCACTTCTTGATTTCATGGCTGTTGTTACACCATGATCTGATAGAATCCTGGTCCCATCCTCAAGAACTGCACAAGGTAATTCGATATCTCCTATCTTTAGTTTTCCTGGATGTGTAGCTTTTAAAATCTTGTCATTCATTTTAGCACCTCACTGCTTTTTCTAAGGTATAGTCAAACAGGTTATCTTGCTTATTGTGGTTCCAGCGATAGCAAAACTCATCGATATATTTTGGAAGATGGCGAACGCTGACCTTATGATACTGCCCGATGATTCCACGTTTCAAAAGAGCCCAAAAAGATTCTATTGTATTGGTATGAATGTCTCCATTAACATACCATACAGCGTGATCTATGCTCATGTGAGGCATCATGGTTTTGATACCAAGATATCCCTTGAAAGCATCAGTCATAAGTATAGAGTTTTTAATGTCTACGTTCTTACGTACAAGGGCATTGAGATTCTTGGCTGTCATTGGTTTATTCTTAAAGACCTCTGCTTTTACCCTTCCATTTCTTTCAACCACACCTACAACGGGAGTCTTCTTGGTTCCGCGTCCACGTTTATGACCACCTTCCGGTGCATTACCTTTCCGTGGCTTTCCTCCAACGTATGTTTCATCAGCTTCCACTATCCCCGTTAAAAGCTCACGTTGTTCGTGCTGATTCATGGCCTCACGTACTTTCATACCAATGCGCCATGCTGTGTCTTTATTGACCTTGAGATCCCTTCCGAGTTGCCTTGCTGCAATGCCTTTCTTGGCATTCAAAACGAGTGTCACAGCAAGAAACCATTTCTGTAGGGGTATGCGAGTATGATGGAATATTGTGCCTACTGTAACACTAAATGTGGTGTTGCAATTATTGCAATGATGTCTCTTTTCTTTGGGCATTGGAGTTGATTTTGTGGACTTGCAATAAGGGCATGTAGGCTTATCATTCCAGCGTACTTTCTCAAGATGAGCTATGCAATCGTCATTGGTTGGGAACGTTTCATAGATTTCTACAATATTCATATCATCTACCTCTTGCCCATACATTATAATAGGCAAGAGGCACTTGTCAAGGTTTATTTCACTACCTTATGATGGGACATTCCGTAACAAAATAATCCCTATCCCTCAACAAGTCTATTACTCCTCCCATCCCAAAGCAGTTCAAGCTTTTCCCCCTTCAAAAAAACGGAGGTTTTCTGCATGGAGCCAGTAATTCAGCAAGACATTGAAATTAGACGTGAGAAAGTCCTTGTACCCATTACTATGACGGTGAAAGAGATCATGGAGAAATACGATCTCTCAGACAGTGTCGCCAGAAAATCCCTGAAGAGAGGCTGGTTTGTGAAGAACTACGGAAGGAACCAGATAATCATTGACCGTGAGCATTTCAATCCGGAGACATCCTATTCCATTGCAAAGCAGGTCTTCTACAAGAATTTCAGGAAAAATCCTGTTGTCCAGACTATAAAGGAGGATCTCATCCAGGAAGCAGTTGCCCTCATGTTCATGCAATCAGGAAAGATCAGGAAAGGAGCCACCAAGAAATACAATGATCGATATGGGTACTGGTGGGCTGCTCATAACGCAATTCTATCTTACTTAACGAAATGGGTTCGGCAGACACGGTATGATGTCCAGCTTGAAGACGATATTCATCCATACATGACCAAAGGCAATAGAAGGTATTCACCTCAGTACGGATGGATATATTGTTAAAACCAGGAGGGATGGTGGGGGAAGTTTTCAAGACGCCCGGGGCGCTTTGAAAATTAAGGATTAACCATGAGGTCAGCGTTCATCCTATTGAGGGATTCGGAGGGGGATCTTTATAGATAGGGTGGTCGCTGGCTTGCGTATTCCGGTGAAAGCGGCCACGTGTTCCGATTCAAAGCGGCCACCAATATGATGAAAGCGGCCACCCCGTCGGAGCCGTCAGGCGACGCTGGTTTTTTCTCCTTACACTGTTTCTTCCTCCTGTGTAAATAATGCCTTTTTCCTTCTCATCGAGTCTTTTCCTGTCAGGTTTATCTTGTGGGCGTTGTGCACCAGCCTGTCAAGAAGGGCATCGGCGATGGTGGGGTCTCCTACGACCTCATGCCAGTGTTCCACCGGGAGCTGGCTCGTGATGATGGTGGAGGCAACTTCGTACCGGTCATCGATCACATCCAGGAGATCTCTCCTCTCCGGATCGGTGAGAACTGCAAGGCCGAAGTCATCAAGGATGAGCACAGGCACTTTTGCCAGTCTTGATGATATACTTGCGTAGCTCCCGTCCGCTTTTGCGATGGATAACGTGTAATAGAACTTCGGGCACCTCACGTAGAAGGCGCCGAATCCTTCCCTGCAGGCCTTGTGAGCCAGCGCACAGGCGAGGTAGGTTTTGCCCGACCCCGTCGGTCCTGTTATGATCACGTTACGGTGCTTCCTTATCCACTCGCAGGTTCCAAGAGAGAGTATTACCGATTTGTCCAGGCCTCTCGGTGTTCGATAATCGAGGTCTTCCATTGAGGAAGATAGCTTCAGCTTGGCACTTTGAAGAAGACGCTTCATCCTCTTGTTCTCCCGGAAGAGGTATTGGGCATCCACCAGCATGGCGAAACGTTCTTCGAAGGCAAGCCCGTCGAGGTCGGCCCTTGTCATCTGGTCCTTCATTGCCTCTGCCATGCCGTTAAGCTTCATGGTGTAGAGCTTCTCATACGTCTGTTCATTGAGCATTATTTTCTCCTTTCACATAGTAGGATTTGCCACGGATGTTCTCGTGGGTTATGGGTGATGACGGCCTATCGGGAGGCAACTCTTTGCCGTCCAGATTGTTCTCAAGGATCGACTTGACGCTTCTATACGAATAGGCCTTCATGAGAAGAGCCCTGGTGCATGCGGCCTCAAGTCTCTTCTGTCCGTAAGGCTTTTCCAGACGGATGATGCCGAGGCATGACCTGAAGCCTTGCTCGGGGTGGGATTTGCTCTCCATTATCTCTTTCAAAAGCAATCCTGTAGAGGGTCCTGTCTTCTCCGCCCATCTGATGATACGGGAAGGAGTCCATTCGAGATAGCGCTTATGGGACTCGGGCATATGATCGGTGACGGTGGTGTGCCTGGAGGGTTCATAGCTCCTTGCATGGGAGGCCACCCTCTTGCCTTTGAAGAAGATCTCCACGGTCCTGGCCGTGATCCTCGCAGTTACCACCTGGCCTTTCAGTTGATAGGGGACGCTGTAGTAGTGGCGTCTTATTTCGACGTGGTAGTCGATGTTCACCCTAGGCTTCTCCCACTCGGCATACTCATAGCGATCCTGAGGCAGGGGTTTCATGGCAGGCCGGTCAATGGTCTCGAAAAGCTCTTTTCGTGGGACCTTCATCTTCTGCAGGGGCCGGTTGTTCAACTCTGCTACTTTATCACGGATGGCCTTGTTCAGTTCTTCGATACTGAAGAAGGTATGGTTCCTTAAGGATGCGATGATCCAGCGCTCGGCAATGAGCACGGCCGATTCAACCTTGGCTTTGTCTCTTGGTTTCGCCACCCGTGCGGGGATTATGGTCGTGCCATAGTGCGTCGCCATTTCCTGGTAGGTGGGATTGATCTCCGGTTCGTACCGGCAGGGACGGCTTACGCCGGCTTTCAGGTTATCCGGGACCGTGATCAGGGGAACCGCACCCAGGAACTGGAACGTATGTACATGCAGGCTGATCCAGGCGTAGAGGTCCTGGGAGAGCGACGCCTGTGCATACGTGTAGTTGCTGGCGCCCATGGTCGCCACAAAGAGATAGGCCGGGCTGATGGCGCCGGTCATCTCATCGTGGATGGGGATCGTATCGCCGGCAAAGTCGACAAACAGCTTTTCACCGGCTTTGTAGTCCTGTCTCAGCGAGACATCCAGGGTTTTTGCCCATTCCCGGTAGCGCTGGCAGAACTGGCTGTATTGGTAGCCTTCAGGATTGTTTTCACGATACTCATGCCAGAGCAGTTGCAGGGTGGTATGCTTTTTCTTGAGCTCCTTGTACAGATAATCGTAGGAAGGCATGTTCCTTCCCTGGACCTCAAGGGATGCGCTGCGGGGGAAGAGCAGGTTCTCAAGCGCCGTATCGTCCAGGTCATCGGACAAGGGCCAGGACAGGCCGGCCTTCCTGGCCCTGTCCAGATACTCCCTGGCCGCGGTACGGCCAATGCTACAGCTTTCAGCTGCCTGCCTGGCTGATATCCCGCCACCTAAGCACAGGCGCAGTACTTCTTTGATCTTCCGCATGGATAACCTCACATTCGCCATAACCACTCCCGATCGTTTTGCTCAGGGATGTAGCATGGCTGTCCCTATGATTTATCCAGCGTTGTCTCAGGCTCCTACAGGTGGCCGCTTTCATCGGATCACTGGCCGTTTTGAATCATATTCACTGGCCGCTTTGCGTCATAATGGTGGCCGCTTTGCGTCGGAATACGCACTGGCTTTCTTTATTCGATTGAGGAGAAATTCGCAGAATTCTGCGATTTTTGTGGAGATACGAGGATACAATTGATACCTGAGAGCTTAAATAACCTGTCTATAATCATCCTGAGCAAGAGATTGTTCATGAACTCACCTCATAGATGAGGGAGAATACCCAAACCTTTTCTGCTCGAATTAGGCGATCTTTTTTCTTGTGATGTTCAATGTGATCAACATTTTTACCAAGGCGGCACAGTTCAGGGGATTGTCGGCAGACAGTAGTTACAAGCTCCAGAAGGTTGGTGGGACGATATTGGGAATAGTGAAGTAGGAAGAGACAGAGGGTCAGCTTGCACAGGGATAGTGTGGGTTGGCTCTCTGAGTAAATCATATGCAGAGACCTTGACAATGACCTCAAATTATTTACTAAGAAGACATGAATCATATGTTTATAAAACATGAATCTAATTCAATTAAACTATCTCAAAAAGTAACCAATATAATTATGGGAGGATGATAATAATGGCTACTCGCGGAAGGAAACCGATAAGTTTGAGGAGTGATGGTAAGGCATCAAAGCTCATCAAAAGGAACTATTATCTTGATGAACGGTATACAAAGGCTCTCTCGGTACTTTCTGCAATTAACGGGTAAAGAGCTCTCTCTTCTTGTTAATGAAGGTATTGGCTTGTTGATAAAGAAATACCAACCACAGACTGAGATCAAGCTTCTCGATTTGAAATCGATTTAAAGACAAGATTTGTAGGGTTGTTTCCAACGATACAACCAACCATACCATTTCAACCGTTTTTTTGATGATAATGGTTATAGATATTCATTATGAGGAAACGCTGTGAATGGCGCGTCATCTATGATTCAATAAATCAATATGGCCTATCAGTTTATTATTTAAATTTGTCTAGATAGAATCCCCATAATCTTGAGGGGATGCCTTCAGCTCTTATTCGAAGCTTCAGGTTCGAGAATTCCCATCTTTTTCAGTTCATGGTATAATCTATGGGTGAATGTGTATGCTCCCTTTATGTTGAAATGACCATAATCGATAAAGATAGAATCATCCAATCCGCAGTCCTTTGGTGTCTCCCAGATTATAGAATGTACCTTTTCATTCTCTAAACTATGGATGAATTGTAAGACTTCTTTATAGGTTTCAAGATATTTCGGATTATTATAAATCACATCCATATATTCTTTACGTACCGGAGGCTGGAGAAGTACAATCTTCTTGGTCTTCTTTTCAGCCAACTGAACAAGGCTCTTTAGATATTCAGCCTTGTTTTCAGCAAACTCAAAATTGTTCATGTGGTCTTGTCCTATCGAGGGAGCTGAGAATCTTGGATCAGTGGCAAGCTCATTATAGGCCTCTGCACGATAATGGTATGCAGGTACAGTTAGGTGAGGCTCTACCTTCTTTCCTTGTAGAAGTTTATCAATGACAGAACCCCACTCCTCAAGTGAGCGGCACTCGGAAAAAGGCAACAAATAATCTGCCAGCAGCAAGAACTTCGTCTTGAGGTCAGGGTACTCGAGTCTTTCATGAAACGTGGCCCATGTATAAAAATGAGGTTCAAATGGATAGGGTATCTTGTAAAAAGGGTGAATACCATTATTATTGAACATCCATGGCTCTATCTCAATGATGAGAAGGGGTGAAGCATCAAGCAGGTCAGGGTACTTCCTGCAAATCAGCAGTTCTTCCCAGGCACCACCTGAGTCTGTTGCAAGATTGAGAACAAATAACGGTGTTGTTCCTAAAAGATTGGCAAAGAGATCGGGGTGAGGTTCGATCTCCCGATTCTCATCTCCAATGAACCCCGTAAGATAGAATAAGATATGCCTGTGCAGAAGAGTATTGCAAAGGCAAACAGAGCGACCTTTATGGCCTGGGGCATTTTCTTCTGTGGATTAGAAATTGAAGTAGATGAATGGTTGGACATACGTTACCCCTAAGAAGGAGATGCTTAGAATGAGCAGGGCATACACTACACTTCGCCAGGGCCATGGGGTTTCAGCCGTTAACAGCAACTCCCGGTTGGATCTGTATAGTGGTAAATCTATTGCCAAGACAACAGCCATGTAAAAAAGCGTAATGAAAATGAGCGAAGCTGATGAATACCCGAGATGGGATATATTGAATAAGGAATATATATAGCTGTATGCAGTCCCGAAATCAGGCGCCCTGAAGAATATCCATGCAAAGGCTACGATGTGAAAGGTAATGAAGACTGAGAGCAGGGACCTCATGGTGCCATGAACTTGCAGGGTGGTTGACCCTGGTTTTCTGAGGCTGTCCCTGAAATATCTGGACAAAGCGAGGTATAACCCATGGATGCCCCCCCACGCCACAAACACCCATGAAGCGCCGTGCCAGAGACCGCAGAGGAGCATGGTGGCGAGAAGATTTATATATGTTCGGACAGTGCCTTTCCGGCTGCCTCCAAGTGAAATGTAGAGATAATCCCTTAGCCAAGTTGACAGGGATATGTGCCATCTTGTCCAGAATTCCCTGATGTTTTTTGACAGATATGGCTGTTTGAAGTTTTCCATTATCTCTATGCCCAGAAGCTTGCTGGTGCCCCTGACAATATCGGTATAGCCTGAAAAGTCGGTATATATCTGAAGGGTATAGAGATACATCCCGCAGAGAAGATCAATGCACATAAATTTTTGAGGAGAAGAAAAAAGCAGATTTACATGAGAGGCTACTGCATCTGCGATCACTTTCTTCTTGAAAAAACCCAGGAGAATCAGCTGTAGGCCAGCAAAGATCTGTTCTTTTCCCATAACCCTCTTCCTGTTAATCTGCGGGGTAAAGGTGTCGGCCCTCCCGATGGGTCCGGCAGATATTTCCGGAAAATAGCCAACAAATAAAGCAAATGATACGATATCTGCAGGTGCATATTCGCCTCTATAGACATCCATAAGATATCCAATGATCTTGAAGGTGAAAAAGCTGATTCCAAGGGGTAAGATGAGGTTCAATATCTGCACATGGGGAACAAATCCAAAGGACTGAAAAGCATCTATAAATGAGGTGACGAAGAAATTGTAGTATTTGAAAAATCCCAGAATACCCAGATTATACACTAAGCTGATGGTTAAAAGGGTTTTTCTTGTTGTCTGATCCTTTGCTGCGTGGATTTTCAAACCAAAGTAAAAGTTTAATAAAGTAGTAATAATTATAAGTGAGAGAAAACGATAGTCCCAGTAACTGTAGAACAGATAACTCGCAACAATAAGGAATATATTCTGCCATAATCTCGATAAGGAATAGTATATCGGGAGTGTTGCAAGCAGTAAAATTATGACCCAATAATTGAAAAGCATTATTAAATGACTATAATAAATTTAGGTGGTTTCTGGCAACTATAGAAATTATTACTCATAACCTAATTGATTCTGACTGAAGATTAATGCGATAACTTTCTGGTTTTGAAAGGCCCAGAAACCGATGATCTTTGTAAATGATCTTCACTCTTCGCCTCTCCAATCAGCGCAGGACCCCTTTCGCCTGCAGACAGCATCATAGAACAATCCATTGACCTAAACGAATTCCTGATCAAGAACCCTACCGCCACCTTCTTTGTCAGGGTTGAGGGTACATCCATGATCGATGCCGGGATTCATCCCGATGATATCCTTCCCATGGACAAATCCATTTCCCCGTTTCCCAACCCCATTATGATCGCCATCGCTGTCACTGCATCTGCTCGCCGTGATAGGTGGTTTGGGAGAATTCCTGGTGAAGAAGCCGGTTAATGAATGTGGTGTGAAGTCTTTGATGGCGGGTGCGGGGCGGAGATGGAGTGGACAATCTGGATTTTGAGAGGGGATTGAGATTAGGGAAGAGGGTGATCAGGTTGAGATCTGAGGTTTGGTCATTAGAGCGACGCATAAATTGAGGTGAGAGAGTACCCCAGGAGGTGTGTCCTAGTTGATTACCTGTTGTGCACTATCCTGGGAGCGTGTCCTGCATGTTTCAGGAACCTTGTAGTCAGGGCCAGGAATGCTAAGATGCCGGTTGCTATGATGATGGCTATCATGGCTAAGCCCTCTTTATCTTTCTCTCGATCACGACTTCATGAATGAACCCTTTGAAGCCCAGCACGATGCCAGCTACCAGTCCTATCATCGTGAAATTGGGTGCCATGCCGAGAACCCTGTCAAGGTACATGCCGCCATAGAGTCCGAGGAAGGTCATTGTAACGAGCACTAAGCTGTATGCGCTTATCCTGCTGAGTCTGTTGGTAACTTCGCGGGGTAGTTTGTCTTTCTTAGTGCGTTTCATGGCCTTTCTCCTTTCAGGAGTTCCTATCCTTCTTCCTAGAACAGGTTCATGAGGATTTCGCGTGCCGGGCCGGTGTTGATGGTGACCAAAGTCACAACCAGGACGAATATTGCGGTTGCTTCTACCGGGGTGAGTCCCAATACTCTGTAGGTGAACCTGATACCAATGCCGGTCATGAACAGTGCGCCGAGTACTAACCATAATGTCATCATTGTCTTTCCCTCCCTGGGGTTTGTTTTTTTCTTTCTATCTCATATAGAGCAAGGGGCGTGCCATGTTTTAGCGATTTTTAACTTATTGATAACAGACAACATTTGCCAACAGGGGTTCCCTGGCATTGCCATATTGGCAAAAAGACTGCTGCCAGGACATTAACAGGTACAATAAATGACAAAACACCCTAAAAGGCACCATTAAATTGACAGAATGACAAAGATGGGGGGGGAATTACACTCTGGCTCCATGCAAGAAGTGATTCTATAATAGGGATTGCTTTGGGGGGACAGTAATCAGGTCGAGATCTGGGGCGTTGTTGTGTGGGTTGTGTAAGGTGAGGTAAAAAAGAGGGTCAGCGTACTAAAACTCCGACGGGGTTGATGTGATAAAATTGTGATAGAATCAATAGAAAAGTATGGAAGCAGATAGAATGTGTGGGAATAGGCAGAATTGATAAATCTATTGGATTTAGGTAGTTATGGGAAATCAGACCTAAGATCGAGGAGTTAGTTTTGTGTGATTTTTCATGACTTGGAATTAAATAACCGATGGTATCGAGCGGTAGTGCTCCTGGCGCTGCTTTTCCGGTAAAGAGAGGAAGGCGTTGATAAGGCGTAGCATCTCTTCCCTGTTTTCATCGAGCCTGCCGAAGACCTGGATGTAGTTGTTCGCATGATCGCAGGCGAGCACGGCAGGCGTTGGGTCAAGGGCGGCAACAAGGTCTCTCAGCTCGATAACCGCACCTTCCGGGGTCTGTTCAGTGAACTCACCGGCATGTATCTTTTCCATGAGTTTCGACATGGAGTGGATCCACAACCGTCGCACCCGGACAAAATGGGGTTTCACTTCATTGATCACAAAGGCAGAGCCCTTTACGTGGTCCTCCCAGAGTGCTTGCCCGCCCAATCCCAGAAGGAAGTAATAGGACAGCTCCATGCCCGAGGCCATTGTTTTTTTCCCGGCATCGATAAGCTGGGCCTGGCTCGTACCCTTTTTCTGGAGCTTTAGCACCGCATCCGAACCGCTCTCCATACCCACGTGGACCCGGTCAAGGCCCGCATCATGGATGGCAATGAGCTCCTCTTGAGTCTTCTTGGCCAGGCTCGAGGCCCTGGCGTAAGCCGTAACCCGATTCACTAAAGGAAACTTCGCCCTGAGGTGTTTCAGGACTTCAACGAGAAATTCCGTGGGCAAATCGAGCGGGTTCGCATCGCCCAAAAATGCGGTCTTGAAGATGCCTCCATACATATCATGCAGGGCGTCGATATCCTTGATGACTTCATCAACAGTGCGCTCGGAGTATGGGGTGTCAAAATAATCATAGATGCCGCAGAAGAGGCACCGGTTCCAATTACACCCACGTACGATCCTGATAAGAAGGCTCCTGGCCTCGCTCGGCGGTCTAATCACAAGATGTTCGGGGACATGCATGATGATGTTATAGGGCGAGGAAGCCCCTGGGTCAAGGATTTGAGAGCGGCAAGCTATAAACCCTAAGCGGAATCATCACCTGTGGTGAAGCTAATGGTGTAATCCGAACCGAGGGTACTCCCATCGGAGTCCTTCACTTGGGATTTTTTAAATTAAATTCATAAAAAATGCATGGTGAATTTCTATCCGAATATGAGTTACAAGATACCCATGGAAATCTTATACACTGCAATCGGCCTCATGCACTGTGAGCTCTATGACTCGGACACAGCGCCCAAGTTTTATACCGAATCCACCATCAAAGGGACCATCGAGATCTTCGAGGCGTATGGGGAAGGACTTGCCGGGCTTAATGAATACGACCATATCATGGTCTTCTTCCACTTCCACCGCTCTGCGGGCTACAGCCTTATGCAGAAGCGGCGGGGCGTGGGGGAGTTGCGCGGTGTGTTCAGCCTGTGCTCGCCGAACCGGCCCAATGGCATCGGTATGTCGATCCTTAAGCTAATAAAAATAGAGGGGAACATACTCCATGTGGAGAACGTAGATCTGCTTGATGGCACACCCATCCTCGATATAAAACCTTACAAACCGCAGGATTACCCGAGCGGTACAAAGGACTGAAGCCCTGAGCTACCCGAATATGGATTGAATTTTTTTCCCTTATATGGTTGTGTAATATATTCTAATAACAACGGAAGCACCTACATCATGATAAGGGGTTCAAGGAGATAATCAATGGAATACGATATGCCGCTCTACAGGCCGCCTTCAGAGGCGCGCTCTCTCATCTTCCAGGTGACATTAGGCTGTTCGTGGAACAAATGTATGTTCTGCGCCATGTACAAGACCAAAAATTTCCTTGTAAGGCCGTTACCCGAGATCGAGAAGGATGTCCTGGAGATGGCGAGGCTCTACCCGCAGACACGCAAGATCTTCCTAGCCGACGGCGATCCCTTGGCTGCGCCAAGCGAGTTCCTTATCAGGGTCCTCGACCTCATGAACCAGCGGTTCCCCAAACTTGAGCGCATCAGCACCTATGCCGGCCCCACCAATCTTAAGGACAAGTCAAAAGAAGAACTCAGGGAGTTCAAGGCACGTAAGCTCGATGTCCTCTACCTTGGCATCGAGACCGGGAATGACCCCCTCCTGAAAAGGATCAAGAAGGGGGCAAAGGCCTCCCAGATCATAGACGTCTGCAGGAAGGCAAAAGATGCCGGCCTGCGCATGTCCACCTTCATCATCCTGGGTCTGGGCGGCCTTGAGGGCAGTTATGACCACGCCAAGGATTCGGCCCGGGTGGCAAATGCCATCGACCCGGACTTCCTGGCAACGCTGACCCTCATGCTGGGACCCTATGAGAAACTCTACGAACAGGAGATCATGGGCGGCGGGTTCAAGCTCATCGACAAGAAGCAGTCCCTGCAGGAGCTCAGGTGGTTCGTAGAGGACCTTGATCTCACCGACTGCAAGTTCGGCTCTGAGCACGCATCCAACTACCTGCCCATCAGCGGGACCCTGCCCCGGGACAAACAGGAGATCCTCGCTCTCATCGACAAGGCCCTTGCCGATAGCTCCTCAAAGATGATCAGGCCCGAGTGGGCCCGGGGGCTGTGATGGTTCTGTTAAGAAATAATGACAAAGGGGATTAAAGAAAGGTGATCAATGCAATACGCGGCATGAACGATATCCTTCCTGATGAGGCGGCCAAGTGGCGCCTTATGGAAGACACCACACGCACTATCTTCTCGCTCTATGGCTTTTCCGAGCTGAGGCCGCCCGTGATGGAAAGGACCGAGCTCTTCCTCCGGGGTATCGGCGACGACACCGATGTGGTGGAAAAGCAGATGTACACCTTTATTGACAAATCGGGCGACTCGGTGACGCTCCGTCCCGAGGCCACGGCATGTGTGCTCCGCTCTGTCATCGAGCACGGCCTGTTGAACAAAGACCCCATCGTCAAGCTCTACAGTATCGGGCCCATGTTCCGCTACGAGCGGCCCCAGAAGGGCAGATACCGCCAGTTTCACCAGATCAATGCCGAGCGCCTGGGCGAGGATGGCCCTTTGGCGGATGCCGAGACGCTTGCCATGGCCTATAACCTGGCGAGTTCCATCCTGGGCGGCGATGTACTGCTCATGGAGGTGAACTCGCTCGGTTGCAAGCAATGCAGGCCAAGGTTCCAGGGGGCATTGCAGCGGTTCCTCGCCTCCAGGCAGGACACCCTTTGCGGCGACTGCAAGCGGCGGATGAACACAAACCCTTTACGGGTATTGGACTGCAAGGTACCCGCATGCAAGGAGGCGGTGCAGGGTGCGCCTTTTATCGAAGAACACCTCTGCGAAGACTGCCATACTCATTACTCCACAGTACTGACAGGGCTGGCCGCATTCGGCGTTAACTATGAGAAGAACCCAAGGCTGGTCAGGGGCCTTGATTATTACACCAGGACCACCTTTGAGATAACGGCCACAGGGCTCGGATCCCAGAACGCCATCGCCGGAGGAGGCAGATACGACGACCTCTTGAGCTCCCTGGACGGTCCGGCGGTCGGCGGCATCGGCTTCGCGTTCGGCATGGAGCGCATGATCATGCTCATGGGCGAGCGCCAAGAGCGGATCAAGGGGTGCTTTGTCGTGGCCCAGGCCGAGCCCCGGGTGGAGCAGGAGGCCTTGGGCCTCATGACCGAACTCCGGGCGGCAGGCATCCGGGCCGAGGCCGCCTTCGGCAAGAGCATGAAGGCCCAGATGCGTCGCGCCGACAAGGCAGGATACCCTGTCTGTATCATCATAGGAATAACCGAGGTGGATTCGTCCACCCTTACGGTGAAGGACATGATCAATGATGTGCCCCAGCGCACTATTCAGAGAAAAGACGCCGTTGAAGAGATCAAACCCATGCTTATAGATAAAGGAGATAACGCGTGACGAGCGGCATGAAAGGATTGAAGCGGACACATTACTGCGGCGAGATCAACGAAGTCCCGGAAGGTACCTCCGTGACACTTTTCGGATGGGTCCAGCGCAGGAGGGACCTGGGCGGCCTCATATTCATCGACATACGCGACCGCACCGGCGTTGCCCAGGTGGTCTGCAATCCGGAAGACCAGCCAAAGGCCCACGCAGTAGCCCACACCTTAAGGCCCGAATACTGCATCGCCATCACGGGAGAGCTTATGATGCGGCCTGAAGAGATGCGGAACCCCGCCATGTCCACAGGGGATGTGGAGATAACAGCCCATGAGATGGTAGTGTTCAACGAGGCGCTGACCCCTCCCTTTATCCTCGAAGACGGCGCCGAGGTCAACGATACCTTGAGGCTCAAACACCGCTACCTTGACCTGCGTAGGACCGCCCTGCAGCAGAACCTGCTTTTAAGGCACAAGGCCGCATCTGCGGTGAGACGGTATATGGACCGGCACGGCTTTATCGACGTGGAAACCCCTGTGCTGACCAAGAGCACTCCCGAGGGTGCGCGCGACTACCTCGTGCCCAGCAGGATCTTCCCGGGCAAGTTCTATGCCCTGCCCCAATCTCCCCAGCTCTTCAAACAGCTCCTCATGGTTTCGGGCTTTGACCGCTACTACCAGATCGTCAAATGCTTCCGCGATGAGGACCTGCGCTCTGACCGCCAGCCGGAATTCACCCAGATCGATATCGAGATGTCCTTTGTGGGCATGGATGATGTCCTCGACATCACCGAGGGCATGATCGCAGATCTTTTCAAAGAGACGAAAGGCGTGGAACTGAAGCGTCCCTTTCCAAGGCTCACCTATAGCCAAGCCATGGCCGACTACGGCAACGACAGGCCTGACACCCGCTTCGGCATGAAGCTTGTTGATGTCTCTGATATCGCAGCCACATCCGACTTCCGCGTTTTCACCGCCACGGTGGCCGAGGGTGGGGCGGTCAAGGCCATAGCGGTGAAGGCCCCGCATAATCTCAGCAGAAAGGACCTGGACTCTTTACTGCCCATCATTGCGGATTATGGCGCCAAGGGAGTGCTCTGGGCCCGCATCGATGAGGATGGGTGGAAGTCCACCCTGACGAAATTTTTCAAGGAAGGCCACCTGGCAGGTATTGCCCAGCGGCTCGATATGGCGCCGGGCGATGTGGCGTTGTTCATTGCAGACAAGAAGAATGTGGTAAATGCAAGCCTGTCGGCCCTGAGGCTGCATCTGGCCGAACGCCTGAAGCTCATAGAGCCTGATACCTTTTGCGCGCTGTGGGTCACTGACTTCCCGCTGTTCGAATGGAGCGAGGAGCAGGGCAGGCTGGTATCGGTCCATCATCCCTTCACCTCGCCGGTCCTGGAAGATATCCCCCTGCTGGATACCGACCCGGCCAAGGTCAAGGCATTGGCCTATGACATGGTGATCAACGGCAGCGAGGTGGGCGGAGGCAGCATCAGGATACACTCCCAGGACCTCCAGCAAAAGATCTTCACGGCTATCGGGATGAGTGAGGAAGAGGCAAAAGTTAAGTTCGGGTTCCTCCTGGATGCACTCCAGTACGGCGCACCACCCCACGGAGGGCTCGCCTTCGGACTCGACAGGCTCATCATGCTGCTTGCCTGCACAACGAGCATCCGCGATGTCATTGCCTTCCCCAAGACACAGAAGGCGTTCTGCACCATGACAGAGGCCCCCTCTGACGCTGATCCCAGGCAGCTCGCCGAGCTAGGCCTGAAGATAATAGAGGGTAAATAATGAGACGATACTGCAGTTTGTTTTTCCTGGTGCTGTTTCTCTTCGGTTGCGCCACGACCAAGACGGCGCAGGAAGGGTCGCAGCCCGACCCTAAAAAAGAAGCCATGAAGGTGCTGGCACAAGACATCAGGCAGGGCCTTGAGGCGCTGAACCACAAAGATGACGTAAAGGCCTCAGAGGCCTTCATCAAGGCCTTCAGAGCGCTTCGGGCCTTTGATGATGAAGGAAAGGCTATTCTAGGCTCTGCATCTGAAAATCTCAAGAACGTCGTAGAGATCTCGGGTTTCGAGTATGCAAAGAAGGAATCATTCTCCCTGCTGCTCCTTTACCAGGATATGCTTAAGGCTTATATGGATAACGATGCAAAAACCCTGCATTCGCTTGCCCTGAGCTTCAACACTGCCTATCTGGACGTTCAGGCCAAGACCGCTCAAGAAAAGCAGAAACGCATCGAAGAGCTCGACACCGAGATAACCCAAAAACGCGATGAGATCCAGAAGAGCTTAGAGCCTGTGATACCGGAGACCAACCCAACCATATACGCAGTAAAGAAAGGGGATACCCTGCCGAGCATTGCCTCTAAGTACGAGATCTATAACGATTCTTACATGTGGCCGCTCATATACAAGGCGAATCGCGACCAGATCAAGGACCCCAAGGTGCTCTACTCCGGTCAGGACCTGAAGATCCCCAGGGAGATGTCCGTCGAAGAGATCATCGAGGCCCGTAGGGAATCCGGCGCCCCGGAGCCGGAGAAGATACCAAAGGACGCATACATTCCGAAAGGGAAGAAGAAATAACATGGCCAGATGGGACCCGGAAAAGAGGGTTTATTATTACACCCCTGGTAAAAACTTTGAATCAGGCATCCAGGAGATCGAGCGCGGCAACTACTACCGCTCCATCTTCAATTATGACGAAATTCCGAAAATTGACTTTGATATGAGGCTGGTTCCCATCCAGCCGGCAGAAGACATCTTCATCACCGACACCACCTTCAGGGACGGGCAGCAGTCCATGACGCCTTTTTCCGTGGAGCAGATCGAGCGCATCTTTGATTTCCTGCACCGCATCGGCGGGGATTCCGGACTCATCAGGGGCAGCGAGTTCTTCCTCTACTCAAAAAAGGACAAGGCCGCCTGTGAGGCCTGCCTTGCCAAGGGGTATAATTTTCCAAGGGTGACCTCATGGATCCGCGCCCACAAAGACGACCTTAAGCTCGTGCACGAATTCGGTCTGAATGAAACCGGCATCCTCACCTCGGTTTCCGATTACCACATCTATCTCAAGCTCGGGTGGTCGCGCCGAAAGGCGCTGAACGACTACCTCGCCATCGTCAAGGAGGCATTGAGCCGGGGTATCATCCCGAGGTGCCATTTTGAAGATGTGACCAGGGCCGATATATACGGGTTCTGTATCCCCTTTGCCCGCGAGCTCATGAGGCTCAGGGAAGAATCAGGGATCGACGTGAAGATAAGGCTCTGTGACACCATGGGTTATGGTGTTTCCTTTCCCGGGGCGGCGCTACCCAGGGCCGTGGACAAACTGGTTCGCGCCTTCATCGACGACGCGGGCGTGCCCGGGCACCTGCTGGAGTGGCACGGGCATAATGACTTCCATAAGGTGGTGGCAAACGCGACTACGGCCTGGCTCTATGGGTGCGGTTCGGTCAACTGCGCCATCTTGGGGTTCGGCGAGCGCACGGGCAACACCCCCATCGAGGCCATGGTCTTTGAGTACCTTTCATTACGGGGTCACGACAAGAGTATAGACACCAGGGCCATCACCGAACTCGCCGAGTATGTGAGCTCGGAGATCAATTACCATATCCCGGGCAACTACCCCTTTGTGGGCAAGAACTTCAACGTGACCAGGGCGGGCATCCATGCGGACGGCCTGGTGAAGAACGAGGAGATCTACAACATCTTCAACACGGACAAGTTCCTGAACCGGCCCATCGGGATCGCCATCACCGACAAGTCCGGCAAGGCGGGCATCGCACACTGGGTCAATTCCAATTTCAAGCTTGAGGATTCCAACAAGATCGACAAGCGCCATCCCGGCATTACCCGTATGTACCAGCAGATCGCCAAGGAATTCGAAGACGGCCGCAACACCTCCATGACGGACGAGGAGTTGGAGAAGCTCACCATGCGTTTCATCCCCCACCTCTTCCTGTCGGGCTTCGACCTCATCAAGTATGAGGCCCAGGAGTATGCCAGCCAGCTCATCGAGAAGCTCCTGGAAAACGAAGACATGAAGAGCATGAAGCCCAAGAAGCAGGAGCCGGTCATCACCGAATTCATCAAGGAATATCCCTTTGTGCAGTTTGCCTATGTCACGGACATGAACGGCATCAAGATAACCAAGAATATCACCCAGCCCGAGTATCGCGGACAGTTCATGAACAAGATGAAGGAAGATGAAGACTGCTCGGATCGGGAATGGTTCATCAGGACCGTGGAGACGGGCAGGCTCCATGTGACCTCCGTGAACACATCCCGCATCACCGGGGCCTTGATTTTAACGGTCTCCGCGCCTGTTTTGAATGACAAGGAAGACATGGTGGGGGTCTTGGGTCTGGACATCAGGTTCGAGGACGTGGTCAAGGCCATTCAGAGCATGTACGAGGCCAGGGGGACGAGCATGAGCCCCAAAGACCTTCAGCACTATCAGCGGCTGCTCTGGGAGGAGTTGCACAGAAACTCGTTCTAAGAGAAAGGATTGCAATGGAAGGAACCAGGATACGGTTTCAGGAAGGAAGGCTTAATGTCCCCGATGACCCCATCATCCCCTTCATCGAGGGCGACGGCGTCGGGCCTGACATCTGGGCTGCATCGGAGAACGTCTTTGATGCAGCAATAAAAAAGGCTTACCACGGCAGAAGGCACATAATCTGGAAAGAGATTTATGCAGGTGAAAAGGCCAATGCCAAATTCGGAACCTACCTGCCGGACGAGACCATAGCGGCTTTTAAGGAGTACCTCGTGGGCATCAAAGGCCCCCTGACCACGCCCGTTGGCGGGGGTATCCGCAGCCTGAACGTGGCGCTTCGGCAAATCCTTGACCTGTTCGCCTGCATACGCCCGGTGAAGTACTACGCCGGCACCCCGGCACCGGTGAAAAGGCCCGAGCTCGTGGACATCGTTGTGTTCCGTGAGAACACCGAAGACCTCTATGCAGGCATCGAGTGGTCAAAGGGCAGCGCCGAGGTGTTAAAGGTCATCTCCTTTTTGAACGATCAGATGGGCACCCAAATCTCGGACGATTCGGGCATCGGCATCAAGCCCATATCCGTGCACGGCACCAAGCGGCTGGTGCGCATGGCCATCGAGTATGCCGTCAAGCATGGCAAGAAGACCGTGACGCTCGTGCACAAGGGCAACATCATGAAGTTCACCGAAGGCGCCTTCAGGGACTGGGGCTATGAGCTGGCAAAAGAGGAGTTCGGGGACGTGACGGTGAGTGAGGCCGACCTCAACAAGAACTATGACCACAAGCTGCCCGAGGGAAAGATCCTCATCAACGACCGCATTGCCGACTCCATGTTCCAGCAGGTGCTCTTAAGGCCCGGGGAATACGAGGTGCTCGCCGTGCCGAACCTCATCGGCGACTTCATCTCGGACGCCCTGGCCGCCCAAGTGGGCGGGCTCGGTATGGCGCCGGGAGCGAACATCGGCATCCCCTTTGCCGTGTTCGAGGCCACCCACGGAACGGCCCCAAAATATGCGGGGCAGGACAAGATCAACCCCGGCTCTCTCATCCTGTCAGGGGCCATGATGCTCGAACACCTGGGCTGGACCGAAGCGGCTGAGCTCATCCGCAAGGGCATTGCAAAGGCCATCTCTGACAAGCAGGTCACCTACGACCTGGAGCGCCAGATGGAAGGGGCGACGCTCTTGAAGTGTTCCGAGTTCGGCAAGGCCATCATCGCGAGGATGTAATTTGCAGGGGCAGAAACTTATATTCCCTCCCCTTCAAGGGGAGGGTCAGGGTGGGGATGGGGTTATGGAAAAACACTTGCAAGATCCACATCAAGGTCAGGACTGTAGGCGCTGAACGCTATTGTTGAACCCGTAGGGGCAGCCCTAGTGGCTGCCCTTATCATATTTTGAGGAATCTTGAACCTAATAGAAGATCAATCGATAACTGCTGTATTTATTTAGAGAATGGGGAACCCAGCTTTTCGCGGATAATAAGATGTTTTTTCACTTGAAAAATTTAAGAATATAGCGTAATTATTCTTTTTTAATTAAATGGTATCTCACCCCTGATCCCGCAACACATACCTCTTGAACGGCAAAAGATTGTGCACCGAATACCCGGATATGCAGCAGATGTGCTTTGGATAATTACATAGACGAAGCAAAAATCCAGTATCGTTATTGTTACGTTTCACATGGCACATCTGAACGACTTTTATTTTGATGGGAGGAACGTATGTCGAACATTGAGAAAGCAATCTTGGGGGCTCTGGGAGGGTTCTCTGCAGTACTGATTAAGTTTCTCGGCCAGGACTATGCGAACGTGGTCGCTCACGCATCGAACCTCACAGCCGATCAGTTGCTGGCATACAAAATCGGCTATGGACTTCTTACCCCAATCCTCATGTTCTTGGGCGGCTTTATCGCTTGGATCTCAGACGAACAAAAGCGTCTCAAGATAGTAGCGCTGGCGGTTGCAGCCCCCGCGATGATCACTACTTGGGCGGGAGGTCAAAAAGTTGAATCAACGTCTGCGTTGCAGGCCCTTCTTGTCCCTAGTGCTTACGCGCAGTCGCGTGATCCTGCCAAGGAGATCATCAACGTCGAAAACCCGGACGTCATTACGGAAAAAAACACTTTTCATCAAATCCAGAACGGTATCGGCGTTTTCTTCGGATACGGCAATCAACCCTCAAAATATCGGGTCATAGTCGGCTCCTACAAAGACATGGACGCTGCTCAACAGTTTGCCGATAAGATAAATGCCGAGGACAGGACATTGAACGCCAGGGTCGGGCCAAAATCTCAACCAAACGATCCTTATTCAGTCATCGTCGGCGACTATAGCTCTCTGAGCGAAGCCAAGGAGTTACGACGAAAAGCCTTGGCCACTAAGTCCATCAAGAAAGCATATTTTTCCCCCGGGGCACGGCGATGAGAAACTGAATGGCTGAATGGGTATCACCTTGCCTTTTGCCTGCCGGATTATGAAAAGCAAAAAACAAGACCCCTTTATGACCTCAGGGTCCAGAGCGGGCATTGAAACGTGGGTATGACGGTTGCCGTTACTGTTTGCCGGAAAACAGTAACGAGTAGGTATAGGCCTCACCTCAGGGTTCGTGGAAGGGGTAAAGGAGGGGAAACATGCCACTTCAAAAAGTCGAGTTTCAATTCATAACCGGGCTGAAGCGCTCGATTTTTCGCCATGCCCGCTTGCGCGGCAGTTGGGACGCACAGGGCCGGTATTCGGATACCTGGATGGAATCCCCCATGCAGAAACAAGCCGGGGCTGATGGGTGCCCGATCTTTCACGCCACTGTCTTGCTTGACCTTGCCGACCGGGACAAGATCTTCAAGTGGGGGGTGGTCCTCGATGGGCCGCAGGGTAGCAGTTTCTGGGGCATTCCGACTGAAGTACATGATGCAACGTCCACCGAGCGCTTCCGACAGTTTCAGCTCAGCAGCAGTGATACTGCGCTCCAGGTCGAACGCTACTACTTTACCTATTGCCGCCGCCTAGGGGCCAATAAACTCTTCGTTACGGGAATTGCCGAGCCAGGCCTGCACTTTGCCGTATGGGCACCCAATGCGCAAAAGGTGGAAGTCGTCTTCGGAAACCCGGCAAACGGGTATATTGCCAATGACGGTAGCGGTATTGATGCGGCGAAACCGGTTGTGGCGCTTACCCGCCAAGCTGACGGCATGTGGGAAGGCGGTCCGAAGGGAACCTTTGAAACATACAAGGGCCTACCCTACCTGTATCGCATCGAAAATGCGCAGGGCCAACCTGTGTATCACACCGATATCTTCTCCCGCAGCCAGATCGGCAAAGGCGACACAAACCCCGGGGGGAACGCATGGTCCGGAAAAATCGATGACTTGGACGGCACGGTTAGTTGCAGCGTGGTCATTGACCCTGATGTGGTGCGCCGGAATTTCGAATCCCCTGCCCCCGGAGAGAAGCCGGACCTCATAGCGGCAACGGAATTCTGGGCTACGGAATTCACGTCCGGCCTGCCGGTGCCCACCCGTCTGGAAGATCTCGTGATTTATGAGTTGCATGTCGGCTCTTTGGGGTTTGGCAAGGCCGGCCCCGGTGATTTGAGCGACGCGCTGAACTTCTTGGATCATCTTGTAGACCTCGGGGTGAACGCAGTGGAACTCCTGCCCATGGCCCAGTTCTCAGGCAATGTCGGCTGGGGCTATGGTGACACGCACCACTTCTGTATTGAATCCAGTGCCGGCGGGCGCGATAAATACCGGAACTTCGTGCGGGAGTGCCACCGGCGGGGTATCGCTGTCATTCAGGACGTGGTCTACAATCACTTCGACGGCGAGGCTGAGCGCGCCGAGTGGCAGTATGACTCTACCGCTCCGGAAGAGAACATCTACTACTGGTATGAGGGACGTGCTACTGATTACAAGTTTTCTGATGGGGGCTACCTCGACAACGGCTCCACCGGATATACCCCGCGCTTTTGGGAAGAAATCGTACGCCAGGTTTTCATCAGCAGTGCCGTTTTCCTCATCGAGGAAATGCATGTCGATGGCCTCCGGGTAGACTTGACGCAGGCGATCCACCGCGACAACGTGCTCCATGCAGACGGGCGGTCGATCGGCAGCGCCAACAACTTCGGGCAGAAGATGCTCCGCGAATGGAGCCGTACGCTTAACATGATCCGGCCCACAGTCATGCTGATTGCAGAAGACCATACCGGATGGGATGCCGTAACAAAACTGCCGGCCCAGGGAGGGCTTGGCTTTAACGCCAGATGGGCGGTGGAGTTTTACCACAACTTGATCGGCGATTCCGACATGGCCGGAGGTAAGGCGCGGCTCTTGAAACAAGCCGGACTCGGCAGCAACGATCCTCTCGGGATGGACCAATTTTCCGGCACCCTCTACGGGAGCTACTACAACCAAGTCGTTTTCCATGAATCGCACGACGAGGCCGGCAATTCCAGCGGCACGGAACGGACCATGGTGACTGCCGTCAATGGTGCGGCTATCTATGGCGACACGCGCATCTGGGCAGAGGCACGCTCGCGCGTGTGCTTCGGCCTGTCTTTGCTCTCGGCAGGCATACCCATGTTCTTTATGGGCGAAGAGATCGGGGCGCAGAAGCCCTATACCTATAATAATTTTCTATCAAACCGTGAAGATATCCTTGGCGAGCGGTCCGCAAACGGCAAGGCGCTCTTTCGCTTTTATCAGGAGCTCATCAGTCTCAGCCGCCGTCTGCGCTCGATACGCAGCCAAAACATTGATATCCTCCACCAGTCAAACGCCAATCGAGTCATCGCCTTCAAGCGCTGGAGTGGGGATGAGGAAATCATTATCGCCGCGAGCCTGAACAACTCCGCGTTCGCTAACGGGTACGTCATTGCAAAAGATCTGACGGCCATTCCCAATGCCTTATGGAAAGAGGTCTTCAACAGCGATGCTGCCGTCTATGGCGGCCGGAACATGGGTAATGGCGGCGCAACTATCTACTCCAACCAGGGCTGCCTCAACGTGGTGATCCCTGCCAATGGCTTCGCGGTGTTTGTGAAGCAATGAGCGACCCACGCCGGCGTGATGGCGCTTTATCATTAAAGAAGAGGTTCCCAAGTTCTCTAAAATGAAGTAGCCTTGTGATTCCATCATCAGATTCGGGCTGGAAAATCATTCATCGGATGTTGTCCGTCGATGGAGAGGGCTTTATGCAGGATTTTGTGAAGACAGTGGAGGCGCTGTTTGAGGGTAATTCCCCGGGGAACAATATCTCGGATGACCTGGAGATGATCAAGGGGCTTGGTTTCGAGGTATGAAGATTGGCTAGAGGGATATTCATTATCGGCACGGATACCGGCGTAGGCAAAACTGTAGTCTCAGCAGGCCTTATGCACTTGTTCCTGTCTAAAAGATACAATGCCTGTTACTTCAAACCGGTATCGAGCGGCATGGTCGATGGGGGAAACAACACCGGCCCAACGGATGTGTTGTTCGTGAAGGCCGCATCAGGGCTCAGAGAGGAGGAACACACCATCAACCCGTTCAGCTTCAAGGCGCCCGTGTCCCCCCACCTGGCCTCCCGGATGGAGGGCAGGGCCATTGATGTGAAGGTAATCAAAGAGAGACTGCATGACCTGAAATGCCGGTATGACTATATCGTTGCTGAAGGGTGCGGCGGCCTTGCCGTGCCGCTTAGCGATAGCGGTTACCTGCTCGGCAATCTCATAGCGGACCTGGGTTTTGATTGCGCCCTTGTAGCCCGGACCGGCCTGGGAACCATCAACCACACCCTCCTTAGCGTGAACTATGCACAAGGTTTAAACATAAGGATACAAGGGATCTTCATGAATAATTATACACAGTCATCCCTGGAGGATGACAACTGTGAAACCCTGCGAAGGCTGGCCGGCCTTCCTGTATTCGCAATTGTCCCGGCTTTGCAAGGTGTGGATGTCGAGAAGCTGATGATAGGCAATCTCAGGGAAGTGTTTGAAAAAACTATTAACATCGAAGAATTCATCAAAGGAATGGGCGATCTCTAGAATCACGGGAGAATCGACCTGAATTGGCGGGAACTTGATATGGAGAGAATCGTAAAAAGCCTGGAGACGATCAAGGAAAAGGGATTGTACAGGGAGCTGAGATATCTGGAGGCCGCCCAAGGCCCGTATAGTGTTATTGACGGCAAGAAAGTCCTTCTGCTCTCTTCAAACAGCTACCTGGGCCTCTGCACCGACGAACGCCTGAAACAGGCCGCCATAAGCGCAATCGAAAAGTACGGCGTGGGTTCCGGCGGCTCCCGGCTGACCACCGGCAGCTATGACCTTCACCGGAAACTGGAGCGGAAGATCGCACGGTTCAAAGGGACAGAGGCATCGCTGGTATTCAACACCGGGTACATGGCCAATCTGGGGACCATAGCAGCTCTAGCGGACAGAGACTGGGTGATCTTTTCCGACAGCCTCAACCATGCCAGCATCATTGACGGCTGCCGGCTGAGCGGCGCGAAAACTTATGTCTACAGGCATGCCGACATGGAAGACCTTCAAGCGAAGGTGAAGGAATGTCAGGGTTCGCCGGGGCTGATTGTGACCGACGGCGTATTCAGCATGGACGGGGATATCGCACCGCTTCCGGAGATCGTCGCCATAGCCGGACGCTATGGGCTCCTTGTCATGGTGGATGACGCCCATGCCACCGGGGTGCTCGGGACGAACGGCAACGGGACGTCGGACCATTTCGGCCTGAAAGGTGAAATCGACATCCAGATGGGGACCTTGAGCAAGGCCCTGGCCAGTGAAGGCGGTTATGTGGCAGGAAAGCAGTGCCTGATCGATTATCTGAGGAACAAGGCCAGGAGCTTCATCTTTTCAACCGCGCTGGCCCCTCACACGATTGCAATATCATTGAATGCCCTGGATATCGTGATGAATGAGCCCGGACCAAGGAGAACCCTGATCGCCAACTCCTTATGGTTCCAGGCCAGGCTCATATCATCGGGGTTTCGTGTCATGGAAGGCATAACCCCCATAATACCGATAATCATCGGCGAGGCCGGTACGGCTGTTAGGTTCAGCCGCTATCTGATGGATCAAGGCATCTATATCCCGGCCATAAGGCCGCCAAGCGTTCCTGTGGGCACGAGTCGTTTGCGGGCCACCCTGATGGCCACGCACACCAGGGAAGATCTGGAAGGCGCCTTGCAAAAGATCGAAGAGGCCGGACGGGAACTGGGCCTGGTGGAGAAACGGGCAACTGAAACCGGCCAGGGTGTATAAGGAAACCCATTCATGAACATCTGGCAGAAAAAAGATCTGCAGTATATCTGGCACCCCTGTTCTCAGATGAAAGACTATGAGGATTTCCCGCCCATAGTGATCGAACGGGGCGAAGGGGCCTACCTCTACGATGTGGACGGCAGGTCCTACCTGGATGCCGTTTCTTCATGGTGGGTAAACCTGTTCGGGCACAGCAACAAGAGGATCAACCGGGCGATACAAAAACAACTCGAAGACCTTGAGCATGTCATCTTCGTCGAACTTCTCCCACAAGCCGGCCATCGAGCTCGCAGAGAGGATTGTCCGGATCACGCCCGAAGGCCTGAACAAGGTTTTCTTTGCCGACAACGGCTCCTCTGCGGTCGAGGTCGCGCTGAAGATGAGCTTCCAGTACCACCAGCAAACGGGCAACACAAACAAGACCAGGTTTGCGGCCATAACGGATGCCTACCACGGGGAAACGCTGGGCGCCTTATCGGTCGGGGATATCGACCTGTACAGCAGGATATACAGCCCGCTCCTGATGAACACCTTCAAGGCCACCGGGCCCGACTGCTATCGCTGCCGTTACGGCAAGACCAGAGATGAGTTGTGATGTCGAATGCTTTACGGATATGGAAAAGATGGTGCTGCAAAACCACCACGAGATCTGTGCTGTCTTCATCGAGCCGCTCATCCAGTGCGCTGCAGGCATGAAGATGTACCCGGGCGCCTATTTGAAAAGGCTCAAAGAGCTCTGCACGCAGTTCGATATACACCTGATCGCCGATGAGATCGCGGTCGGGTTCGGAAGGACCGGGCATATGTTCGCGTGCGGGCATGCGGGCATTAGCCCGGACATCATGTGCCTGTCAAAGGCCCTTACCGCAGGCTACATGCCCCTGTCCCTCGTGGTTACCACGGATAACATATACCAGGCCTTCTACAGCGACTATATCGAACAGAAGGCCTTCATGCACAGCCACAGCTACACGGGCAACCCCATAGCCTGTGCCATTGCCTGTGAATCGCTCGACATATTCAAAGACGACGATGTGCTGGCGAAAAATGATCTTAAATCAAAATTTATTGCCGAGATGGTGGGCGGGTTTGCACAAAACCACCCGTATGTCGGCGAGTTTCGCCAAATGGGCATGATCGGCGCCCTGGAACTCGTTGAAGACAAGCTCTCGCGAAAAGCATTCGCATGGGAGAAACGGGTAGGATACGGCATCTTCAAGATAGCACTGGCTAAAGGCGTGCTGTCTGCGCCCGCTGGGCAATGTCATCTACTTCATGCCCCCTTATGTCGTGGAGAAAAAGGATATCGAGCTCATGGCCGACGTCGCAATCCAGTCCATTCAGGAATACTTCGTGGTGTAAACATCCCCTCGCCCCTTGGGGGAGAGGGACAGGGTGAGGGGGTGCATGAAAGAAGACTGCATGCTTATTGTCATTAAAATTCCGTAGGGGCATCCCTCGTGGCAGCCCTTTCTTATCCCCTCTGTGTCATTCCCGCGAAGGCTTCGAATCCAGGAAGCATACCAGTTCTATCCAATCTTTCTGTTCTCAACCCAGTCATTGCGAGGAGCCGAAGGCGACGCGGCAATCCCATCTTTTATTGTTACTTTCTTTTAGTGCTAAAAGAAAGTAACCAAAGAAAAGGCACCCCGTGACCCCGCCCTTCGGGTCCGTTCGCTCGTTCGTAAAATTCAGGCAGCGGCCAACTCGCTCCGTTTCACTCCGCTCAGACATGGGCCGCTTTTCCCCTGAATTTTCCTTCACTCGCTCACCGGGTTCAAGGGGGGAAAAGAAAAACACCTCTCTTTGATGTCATTCCGAGCGACATCAAGGAATACCGAACATGTAGGGGCAGCCCTTGTGGCTGCCCTATCGTCATGGGGAACAAGTAAATGTGTCTCCTGATTTTCCGGATAATAACCTGATTTTTCACTGGATAATTTCAAGAATATAGCGTATTATATTCTTTGTGGAATGGTAACTCACCTCTGATCCCGCAACACATACCACTGTAATGGCAAAATAGTGTGCACTGAATGTCCGAATATGCTGAAGGCATGCTACGGATAATTATCGAGGCGTATCAAAAGTGCAGTATAGTTATTGTTAGATGATCAAATATGAAGACAACCGCCAGACTCACTGAAGGACTTAAAATAGGACACTATGCGCTAATAAGGTGCATCGGAAGGGGCGGGAACGGAGAAGTGTGGAGCGCTACCAACGACAAGGATACAAAAGTTGCTATCAAATTCTTGACAAGAGCGAGCAGAAAAGGCCGTTGCAGATTCTACGATGAAACAGAAGTAGTAAGCAAAAACCTTGATATAGTTGGTATACTGCCGATTTTCGAATACTCTTTTACGCCAGAGGATAGAATAGATATTCCCTATTATGTAATGCCCCTGGCTAAACCATTGATTCAAGTTCTCAAGACCAAGAACCCCCAAGAGATCGTGGAATACATGTGTCAAGTGGCCCATACGTTGGTTCAACTACACAATCGAAGCATTTCGCATCGTGACATAAAACCCGCCAATCTCCTATTCTACAATGACCGGGTTTGTCTTAGCGATTTTGGACTCGCGGATTTCCCTGATAAGCAAGACATCACAGCAAAAAACGAGGCTGTAGGTCCCAGATGGACAATGGCTCCGGAAATGCGTCGAGACCCCAAATCCGCAGACGGGATAAAAGCTGACCCCTATTCATTCGCAAAGACCCTTTGGATTATGTTGACCAACGAGAACAAGGGATTTGACGGTCAATATCTTCCTAATACTGTATTAGCTCTGAGAAACTATGTTTCCTTATCGTACTACAAAGGGCTTGATGACTTGCTGATGGACTGTACCAACAACAACCCCGACCAGAGGCCCAATGCGCAGGAGATTATTAAGCACTTGTCAGAATGGCTGAAGGT